>CAWAID010000010.1:0-18731 GCA_963782125.1 uncultured Bacteroidota bacterium | reverse complement strand
TACCGCCATTGTTGCCGCTATAGAAGAACCGCAGCCATTCACGGCCTTCACCGTTATGTTTCCTGCTGTAGTATCTGTAGTCACAGTGATGGAAGGCCCTGTAGAAGTTCCCGTCCAGCCGTTCGGCAGCGTCCAGATATAGGAGGTTGCTGCGGCTACTGGTGCCACGCTGTATGTCTGCGTAGAGTAGGCGCACACTGCATTAAATCCGTTGATCGTAGCAGGCGTTGCCGGCACTAAGCCTGGCAGGACGGTACGTGTCTGCGCAACCGATTGCGGTCCGCACAGTGCGGTAGCTTTCACAGATATACTCACGCCTGACGTTCCCCCACCCATCGTTGTAAGAATGCTATTGGTTGTTGAGGAGCCGCTCCAACCTGTCGGCAGCGTCCAGGCATATGTAGTGCCTGCAGGGCCCGCGGGCACTGAATACGTAGCGGTATCGCCGGGGCAAAATGTCGGCCGGCCGCTGATGGCACCGGGCTGCGGTGCGCCCACCAGCACCAGATAAGGCGTGGAATAAGAAGAGATGCCGCTACCAGTGCACTTTGCCACGAGGCGGAAATAAGTGCTAATATTCAAGGGGCCAGTAGTGTAGTTAAGTGTAGTGGATCCACTGCCACCGGTCACCGGCGTAAAGGGCCCCGTAGAAGTAAGGGAGCTTTCCCAACTATAAGTAATGTTGGTAATGGGGGCATTAGGGTCAGTGCCGCTGATGTTATAGGTTCCACCGCAGGGCACAGAGTTGGCCGCATTCATAGCCGTAGTTGTAATAACTGGAGCAATTGGCGTACCGGAGCACGTGGCGGGGGCCATGTCAAATCCGATAATAAACTGCCCGGTGCCGGAGCCTGTCGGGGCGCCCGAGGTCACTGTTCCCCACTGACGGCCACCGGTAACCGTATAATTCTGATTAATGCTCATGCCTGAAGAACCCGTCTGGGAAATTTCAAGAATAAGGTTGCCGCCAGTATAAAAGAACGGCGTCTGAAGGGTGATTGGAAGCCAGCTGCCGGAGGTATACGTAAGAGAAGTGCTGGTGGCGGTATACGCGGTTGTAAGCCCCGTAATCCAGGCAGAACCCGTTAGCGCAGTGAGCGTTGTATTCCCCATCTTAATCGTAAGATTCGGGTATGTAGTGCTCCCGGTGCTTGCAGGGCTAAGGTAAATTGTGGTGATAATGCCTGCGCCCGGCAATGTTGGGCTAAAGTGGCTGGGATAGTAAATCCACTGCACCATATTGGTTGAGTTCCCCAGGGGGAAGACATTGGCGCCGCCACTTGTGCCGCTAAAGGCATACGTGGGCGTTTGCGCCTTTACCATCCCAGAGCAAAACAGGCAAAATAAAACGCTTACTGCTGCAAAAGACCGGCGAAATAATAGGGGTAAATTTTTGTTGACCATGCGCTGAGTTTATAATTGTATAAGTCGGATAAAAATTGTTGCGTTATTGTGAAGATTCAAAAACCGCTACTAAACTACAAACTTATAGTCATCTCAAGACTGACTTTTCCTTGAAACAATCACTGATGTTATTACAACAAACTTTATTGGCTAAAAAATGACGTTTACCTAAGAAACATAGCTCCTTCAAACGTTTTCGGCACAAAACCCGCCATGATCTAAAAACCCCGCCAGAGTTGTATTTTCGCATACACACCAATTCTTTCACCCCGGCGGGTGAAGGCCTCAGAAAACCCGTTCCACCGAATATTC
Source organism: uncultured Bacteroidota bacterium (assembly GCA_963782125.1). Taxonomy (GTDB): domain Bacteria; phylum Bacteroidota; class Bacteroidia; order Chitinophagales; family Chitinophagaceae; genus UBA1952. Next base: position 17,015 of record CAWAID010000010.1, on the reverse strand, counting down.
GCTCCCAGCTATATTACCAATGCTCCATTCCGGACATTTTCTTCATAAGCAGCTTTACCCGCAAGATGGCCCGAACCAAAGGCCCATCTCGCCGCGAAACCCTCTGTTGCCACCCGCCGTCTATATAAACGATACACTCTATGGCCTGTGGCAATTGCGGCTCCGGTGCTTCCGGCAAGCCTTCGGGCTGCCATAGCAACGGCGGCTGCTCCTCCGGCGGTTGCAACCGCATGAATGTTTTTGATTGGCTGGGCGGTATCCCCCTTTCAGATACTCGCAAAGCCTTTCCCTATTATAGAAGTCTCCTTTAAGCTCGGCAGCCGCAAAGAATTCTTCCGCAATACCGGCACATCACCACTCTTTGACAAAAGGCGACTGGGTAACCGTAGAAGGCTCCTCCGGCTACGATGTAGGCCAGGTAAGCCTTCAGGGCGAGCTGGTGAAGCTCCAGATGAAGAAGCACAACGTAGCGGATGCGCCCGACATCAAGCGCGTGCTGCACCTCTGCTACCGAAGCTGAGCTGGAAAGCCACCGCGTCCAGAAAGAGCGCGAACAGGAAGTGATGGTGCGCAGCCGCGCCATGGCCCGCAGCATGAAGCTGGACATGAAAATAGCCGAGGTTGAACTCCAGGCCGACGGCAAGAAGGGCACCTTCTATTACACCGCCGACCAGCGCGTAGACTTCCGCGAGCTCATCAAGCGCTACGCCACAGATTTCCAGATGCGCGTGGAAATGCGCCAGATCGGCGCCCGCCAGGAAAGCGGTAAAGTAGGCGGCATCGGCTCCTGCGGCCGCGAGCTATGTTGCTCTACCTGGCTCACAGACTTCAAAAGCGTCAATACAGCCGCCGCCCGCTACCAGAATCTGAGCATCAACCAGACCAAGCTCTCCGGCCAGTGCGGTCGCCTCAAATGCTGCCTCAACTACGAGCTTGACACCTACATGGACGCACTGCGCCAGTTCCCCACGGATGCGGAGCACCTGGAAATTGCAACCGGCCGCGCCACGCTTCAGAAGCGCGACATCTTCCGCAGCATCATGTGGTACAGCTTTGCCGGCAGCAACAAGCAGTATCCCGTAACAATTGAACGCGTTCTGGAAGTCAAAGCACAGAATCTGGAAGGCCAGAAGCCGGAAGAACTGGGCAGCATTGACGTTAGCAATGAGCGCCGCCCCGGCAGCCGTCACCTTGGCGGTGAGGTAGATCAGGGCTTTGTTAATGATGTAGGGCAAATAAGCCTCAAAGCATTGGAGCGCAACTCCAAAAACCGCAAGCGCAAAGCCGGCGCCGAAGGCAAAAAGAAGGCTGAAGGCGGCAATCAGCAGCCGACCGACAACCTTAGCCGTCCTCACCGCCCGCAACGGAATGCTGATGCAAAGCCATCCGGTGGCAGCCAGCCACAGAAAGGCGGCGGAGGCAGCCAGCAGCAGCGCAGGGAAGGCCCCAAGCCGCAAAGGGCACAGCAAGGGCAGCAGCAGCCCAAACCAGCCCCCGCTGAAGGCGAGCAGCCTAAGCCGCAGGGCGAAGGCGGGGGTGGAAATCAGCAGAAGCGCGAGCGCCGCCGCCCGCCCCGCAACCGCGGCGACAAGCCGCAGCAGCCCGGCGGTGGTGAATCTAATTCCGCTGAGTAACGGGCACTTGCCAGCTGTATGAAGCCCAGCCGCAACTGCGGATGCCCTTCATACAGCTGCACTAAGCCCTTCCGCGCATGCGGATGTGCTCCATACAGCTGTACTAAACCTTTCCGCGGATGCGGATGACCTTCCTGCAGCTGTACTAAGCCTTTCCGCGGGCGCGGATTGTGGCTTAGTGCAGCAGTACTGAGCCTTTCCGCATTAGCGAAAGCGCTTAATACAGCCGAACTGGCCGTTTTTCAATAAAAAAGAATAGCTGCGGCTTACAAGAGCCCCTTTATCAGCGCATCCTGCGTAATGCCCTCGGCTTCCGCCTTATAGTTGCGCACCACGCGGTGGCGCAGCACGGGCATAGCTACCGCCTTTACATCCTCAATATCGGGCGAGTACTTGCCCGCCAGCAGTGCGCCGCATTTTGCGCCAAGAATAAGGTATTGCGAAGCCCGCGGCCCGGCGCCATAAGAAATGTATTGATTGGTAGCCTGCGGCGCCGATGCGCCGGGGCGTGTCTTCTGTACGAGGCCCACCGCATATTCCAGCACATTGTCGGGCACCGGCACGCGACGGATGAGCTCCTGGAACTCCTGAATGCCTGGGCCGTCCAGCACCTTCGGCAGGGCTACCGTGCGTGCGCCGGTGGTATTGCGTACGATGTCCACCTCCTCGCGGAAGGAAGGGTAGTCCAGCGTAATGAGGAACATGAAGCGGTCCAGCTGCGCTTCCGGCAGCGGGTAGGTGCCTTCCTGCTCAATAGGGTTTTGCGTGGCAAGGACGAAGAAGGGCGAGGGCAGATGGTACAGCGTTCCGCCGGCGGTAATGTTGCGCTCCTGCATAGCTTCCAGCAGGGCGGCCTGTGTTTTGGGCGGCGTCCGGTTGATTTCATCGGCCAGCACGATGTTGGCGAAGATGGGGCCTTTCAGGAACTGAAACTGGCGCTGTTCGTTGAGGATTTCCGCGCCGGTAATGTCGCTTGGCATCAGGTCGGGCGTAAACTGAATGCGCTTGAAGGAGAGGTCAAGGACATCGGCCAGCGTTTTTACCAGCAGCGTCTTGGCAAGGCCCGGCACGCCTACCAGCAGGCTGTGGCCATTGCAGAGAATGGAAACGATTAGCTGATTGACCACCTCGTCCTGCCCTACAATAACCTGTGCTACCGCCTGGCGGATAGCGTTCATCTTTTCAGTCAGGGCTTTGGAGGCGGCAATGTCGTTTTGATAAGGCACTGTGTATCGTTGAGAAGTTGAGTCGTTGAGACGGTGTTGAGCGTGTAAGCTACAAACAGCCCTGACGCCAAACGTCAAACATCGCGGCAGGGAGCTTTATTTTGTGAAAGGCTAACAAGATTTTGACCTATGAACAACGAACTCACGCTCAACGGCGCACAGCAGCAGGTAGATGAATGGATCCGCACGGTGGGTGTGCGTTACTTTTTCTGAGCTTACCAACCTAGGCATCCTGATGGAGGAAGTAGGGGAGCTGTCGCGCATAATGGTGCGCCAGTATGGCGAGCAGTCTTTTAAGGAAAGCGATACCGGCCGCGAGCTTTCGGATGAGTTGGCGGATGTAATGTGGGTGTTGCTGTGCATTGCCAACCAGACTGGCGTAAACCTGACGGACGCATTTCAAAGCAATCTGGAGAAGAAATCAAAGCGGGATGCAACACGGCATTTGGGTAATGAAAAGCTGCAATAAAAAAGACCGCCTGAAAGAGGCGGTCTTTTTTACTAAAAGGAAAGGAGCTTACTTGGTAACAGTCAGCTGAGAAGCCATACCGTCGCCGTCTGAAGTGCGGAGTACGTACATGTAGTCGCCAGCGGGCAGCGCGGAAAGATCCAGTGGCGCGTCGTGGTTACCTACAGATTGGTTTGGATAATTAACGGTCCGGATGGTACGGCCGGTCATATCGTTAAGGGTAATTGTAACGTCTGCATTCTTCTTGAGGCTGAAATGCACCGTGCTGGATGTAGCAGCAGGATTTGGTGAATGGCCAAAGAAGGTCAGGTTGTTGTGCGTTACGCCGCCTACGCCGGTAGAGTTGTACTTAACCACGAGCACAGGGAAGATGCAATAGTGCAGGCCCAGCTGATAGTTGCTGAAGGCATTGTCGTGCCATGAATTGTCGCTGTATTGAGCTGCGTTCTTTACGTTGATGGTTGTATCTGCGCCTGTAACGAAGTAGTAGTTAGCATACCGATAGCCGTCGCGGGTTGTCTTGATACCAATTGTATCACCAGCCAGTGAATTGAATGCATAAGTGATATCGTAGCCTACAAAGAACGAATCCTTAAGGATGGCTGTAGCTGTGCCAAACTTGGTATAAACCAGGGAGTCAGTCTTACCCGTCATATTAATGCCGAGGTTCTTAATAGAAACAGATTGAGTGGTAAGCACGGTGGTTGGCAGACCATTCATGAACAGGTGCGTTCTGCCCGCGTTTGTTACAGCGCCCTGCGTCCATACTTTAAAATTGACCTGCTTTGTAGTGTTAGCTGTGTAGCGGCCATCAAAGATGGAGTAGGTACCTAACACGATCAGCCCGCTGTCCTTGCCGTTGTAATCAAAACGCTCTGCAAAGCCCTTGTCGCCGTAAGCATTAGTGCCAAATGCATAACCGCTGTCAAAGGGGGCTGAATCAGCGCGGTAGGCTATGAGCGAATCATCATTAAGCTGGCTGCTTGGGAAGTTTATTTTACCCTTAATTGTGTCATTGTTCTTAGCGCCTTTCAGCCCTATAACGTTATTATCCACCATTACGGGGCGGTTAAATGCATCGGAAAAGAGTTCAGTATGCTTTTGAACCTGTGCCTGAGCGGCGCTGATGCTTAATAGCGCAGCGCTGAGAAGTAGGAGTTTTTTCATAAGAAGGAGATTGCTGATTGAATTGTTGATTGCGAAGCTAACAAACTGTTATCCCGCCTCCAAAAAATTTAGGCCTTTCAGAGGTATTTCACAGGTGATGCCTGAGCCGCCGCTGGCCTCGTTTTCGTATCTTTATAAGGAAGGCATTTTGGCCTGACTGTTTCTGTAAAAAGAATGATTTTCTCCTCTAAACTCATTGAAGACGCCGTCTCGGCATTCTCTACGCTCCCCGGCATTGGCCGTAAGACGGCCCTCCGCATGGTGCTCCACCTGCTCAAGCAGGAAAAGGATAAAGTATTCGATTTTACCCGCGCTATCAGCCACATGCGGCAGGATATCCGCTTCTGTACGCAATGCCACAACGTATCGGACACGGAAGTCTGCGCCATTTGTGCTAATCCCGGCCGTAACAGGCAGCAGGTTTGCGTCGTGGAAAACCTGCGTGACGTCATAGCTATTGAAAGTACGCAGCAGTACAGCGGACTTTACCATGTACTCGGTGGCATCCTATCGCCCCTGGATGGCATCGGGCCGGAACAGCTCAACATTACCTCACTTGTAGACCGCGTAAAGGAGCAGGGTATTGAAGAGCTTATTATGGCCCTCAGCCCCACCATTGAAGGCGACACAACGGCCTATTACATTGCCCGCCAGCTTAAGGATACGCCGATAACAATGACCACCATTGCCCGAGGAATCGCTTTTGGCGGTGAGCTGGAATATGCCGATGAGATGACGCTGGCCCGCTCCATTGCCAAGCGCCTGCCCATTGACAATTATGTAAGCATGGCGAAGTGAGGCGCAGAGATCTGAGCCTTAAGTCAGTTGAATCTGACCCGAAAAGACAAAAGCAGCAGGGCCGGCAAGCACTACATCTGTGGCAGCATTAGGGGCGGTTTTGAAAAACGATACTTCCAGCATGCCGCCTGGCGTGTGAACGGTGTATTGGAATGCGCCGGTGCCTACGCCACTTGCCGCGACCGCTGCTGCAGTAACGCCCGTGCCACAGCTTAAGGTCTCATCTTCCACGCCGCGTTCGTATGTGCGTACCTCAAGAAAATTCCCCTCCAATTGCTTCGCGAAATTTACGTTGATGCCTTTTGCCGCAAAAGGCGTGCTGTTGCGGATGCGGCGGCCTTCTTCAACCACCTGCACTTTAGCTATATCATCCATCCAGCGCACATAATGTGGCGAGCCGGTATCAAGCACTGCCCGCTCAGCATTTTGATCTATGCCTAACACGTCGTTCATATTCAGCCGCACCGTTAGGCCATCATAATCGCCATCAGCAATGTCAGCATCATGCCGTCCGTCAATAGCCAGGAACGACGCTTTTTTATCAATAATGCCCAGCCGCTTCGCAAAGGCTGCGATGCAGCGCCCGCCGTTGCCGCACATGGTGCTTTCGCCGCCATCGGCATTGTAATACACCATCCGGAAATCGGCATCGGCGCAGCTTTCCAGCAGCATCAGTCCATCAGCGCCAACGCCGAAACGACGATCGCATAGCCGGGCAATAGATTCATTACTCAGGTGGATATCCGCTTGCCGATTATCCAGGAGTATAAAATCGTTGCCCGTGCCCTGGTATTTGAAGAACTGTAGCAGCATACGGCAAAATTACCGGCCGAAGTATTCCTCGGCGCGAGCGTTTGCATTGCCACTGCTTTGACCGCCTACGTACAGCAGGCTGCGCCAGTCCGGGTTCTGGGTTTCGCCAGTCACGGTGCTATGCAGCAGGCGGTAGCCGGAAGCAGCAGAACCGGGTGAATAAAAGAGAAATGCGCCCGGCCCGCGCATCCGCGTGTTCGGGTTGTAACGCCAGATTTCATAGGGCAGCGCACCGGCTTCGTTTGGCACCCTCACTTCCTCGTCCGGCTTGCCATAACGCAGGTAAATAGTCCCGCGCTCCGTTTCATAACCCATAGTGCCCCCGAGCTGAAACGTCGGTTCACCTCACGTACGACGTCGGCAAAGTCCTTCCAGGCCTTACCGGGATCGGCACGATTCCGCTGCGCAAAGTGATTGTAAATAAAGAAGCGCATGTAAAACTCATCGGGCCGGTTGAGGAATCCGTGAATGGCCGCCTCATCTGCTGCATCGGCAGCGGGCCGCAGCATTTTCAGGATGGCCCGCATCTGCGCCATGTCAAACCTGGCCACAAACGTCTTGCCTAAATCCAGCAATTGACCTTTGGAGAGCTGTGTGAGCGCGCTTGTATCGGCAATAGAGCCCGCTATCGGTGCTTCCGGAAGCGGATTCTTGTTGATGGTTTGGAAGAAAAGGGCAGATTTTGCTATTTCCGCTCCGGATGCTGCGCTCAGACTCACATTCAGCCAGTAATTGCCGGACGGTAGCGTCGCTGTGGAGAGATTGCGCAAAAAATATTGCTCATCAGCCAGTGCTGTTATAGTGTCGGTCAGCAAGTGCTGAGGCATGTCCGCCACGCCTCGTTCTTTGGAGATAAAAAGCGTCTGCCGCATCGGAAATCCGGCCGTTTTGAGGCAAGGCTGACCGTAAAGCTCAAAATAGGTTTGAACCGTTTGCTGCCCTTCGTCATAAAACGCCAGCGGGCGCGGCAATAGCTGCCAGCCGTGTCTGAGGAAGGGGCTTGGCTTCACAGACGCAATAGCCGTATCGAGCAGCAGCAGACTGCTATATTGCGGACAGCCGCCCGCAACAACTACGGTATCGCGGTAATAAAATCTCGCGGCAGGCCATGCATCTTCTGACAATTGCAGTTCAGCAGTGTAATGGCCCTCCGGAACAGAGACTTGCTCCTGTTCCAGAAACTTCGGTACCGCTTCTTCGCGAGGCAGGTAAGGTTTTGTTTTCAGGTAAAAGGATTCTTTGCGTACGACCCCCGTATCTGCCGATATCCGGTATTGGACATGTACCGTAGCCACCAGCCTCCCCGCGGAATCTTTTTGATAGTGCAGTGTGCCGGGATTGACCGCATAATACAGCATCACATACGGCTGTCCATCGCCTGCCTTGCGGAATGCCGCGCAACCTGCCGTAGCGTCTATCTGCCCCGGGCCCGGACTGCCGTGAACTGCAAAGGAAGTGGTGAAAAGAGCAACGAAAAAAAGTGGCAGAATGGTGGTGCGGCGCATCAGGTTTACCTTTCTCCCCAAAAGTAACCCCTCTTGCCCGCCAGCCCTGCCCGCCGCCAGCAGTTTAGCATTCCCTGTATGCTCTTTCCGTCCGTAATGTGGTGGCGTGCAGCGCTTGGAGCGGCGGAGCATAGCCTGCTTAGCATAGATGCAGGGCCGCCAAGAAGCGGCATTTTGCCAAACCGCTATACTATAGTGACCGCTAGTGGTGCGCAGATTCTTTCCATTCCTGTAAAGGGCGGACGCCGACAGCGAATTCCGCTGGCCGGGCAGCATATTGACTATATGCACAACTGGCAGCGGCAGCATTGGGGAGCGCTTTATTCTGCTTATGGTCGCGCACCATACTTTGAGCATTATAGCGAGGCCTTGCGAAGTATGCTTTACGCCGGTGCAGAAACGCTGGAAGTATTATGCCGGATGAGCATTGATTGGCTGGCTACGGAACTGCGACTGCCGCTTTCTTTTGAAGAAAGCTCTTCAGCGACGCCTTTGGAATGTGAAACGCCGGTTCCCATTCTACCGGAATATCATCAGGTTTTTGAAGCGCGCCTGGGCTTTTTTCCTAATCTTTCCGCGATTGACTTGCTGATGAATGAAGGGCCTTATGGAGCACAATTCCTGCTTTCATAATGTTTATGTCCGCCACGCTGCACTTACGTTCGCGTTTAAAACGCACTGCTGACAGAATGCTGCGCAAGAAGGGGCTATGGAAAAGCTCATTTACTTGAGAAAGCCACGCATCTTCCACACACCTTTCATTGCCTCATTTACGATGCCCGAGCTCATTTTGGACGCGCCGGCAATCCGGTCGGTAAAGCGGATAGGCACCTCCTTGAGCTTAAAGCCCTTGCGCCAGGCGCGGTACTTCATCTCTATCTGGAAGGCGTAGCCTACAAAGCGCACGTCGTCCAGCGGAAGAGCGGCCAACACGTGGCGGGCATAACACACAAAGCCGGCGGTAGGGTCTTTGACCGGCATCCAGGTAATGAGGCGGGTGTAGAGCGCGCCGCCTTTAGAAATGAAAATCCGGTCCTTAGGCCAGTTCTGCACCTTTCCCCCTTTTACATACCGGGATCCGATGGCTACGTCTGCGCCACCTGTAGCACAGGCATCGTGTAAGCGCAGCAGGTCCTTAGGGTCGTGGCGAAAATCGGCGTCCATCTCAAAGATGTACTGGTAATCGCGCTGCAGTGCCCACTTAAAGCCATGAATATAAGCGGTACCTAAGCCCAGCTTGCCGCTACGCTGCTGCAGATGGAGGGCATCCGGATATTGCAGCTGGAGGCTTTTTACAATGTCTGCCGTGCCGTCGGGCGAGCCGTCGTCCACAATCAGGAGGTGAAAGGCCCCTGGCAGGCTCATTACGGCGCTCACCATGGGGCTAATGTTTTCCTTCTCGTTGTAAGTAGGAATAATGACCAGCTTGTCCACGGGGCGATGTAGAATGGGAGGGGATAGGAAGGGAGACGCGAATATAGGGGGGAACGTTGGCGTTGGAATGTTAGCGCGTTGCAATGTCTGGCGTTGAAGCGCAGTTAAGCCGCCAGCACGCCAGTGGTTCCGGCTATTTACGCCTTCATCTTTGCCAGCTTCATATTATTGAGGATCTCAGAAATCTTTTGCTTGGTGTGCAGGCTGAATTCAGCCTTCATCATCCAGTCGTAATAGCTTGGGTCTTTGCCGAGCACGTCTTCCACCCGCTGGCCTTTATACTTGCCAATATTGAATACGATATGGCCACCCTTACGAATCATTGTGCGGGCATAGTCCACAGGCGGCTCTTCGTCGCAGATGAAGTCGTGTAGCGCGTGCACATCGGCCGTCAGTTCCTGATAATGGTCTATCTGTGCTTCCAGAATTTCAATCGTGGCGTTCGTGTCAGCTTCCGCGCTATGGGCATTCTCCAGCGTCTTGCCGCAGTAAAAGCGGAACGCTGCGCTGAGCGTCCGCTGTTCCATCTTGAAGAAGATCTTCTGCACGTCCACCATCTTGCTCTCTGAAAAATCGGCCATTACACCGGCGCGCAAAAACTCTTCTACCAGCAGTGGAATGTCAAAACGGAGACAGTTATAGCCGCCAAGGTCGCAGCCTTTCAGCCACGCCCATAGTTCCTTCGCAATCTGCCGGAAAGTCTGGCAGTCGCGTACATCCTCGTCGCTGATGCCATGAATGGCGGTGCACTCTGCCGGGATGGGCACGCCGGGATTGAGGCGCTGCGCCCAGGTATCGCGGCGGCCGCCGGGCAGCAGCTTCACGAGGGCTATTTCCACTATGCGGTCGGTGCAGTGGTTGACGCCGGTCGTCTCCAGGTCAAAAAAGACAATCGGGCGGCGGAGGTTAAGCTGTGCCATGGTTTTAAGGTTGAGACTTTGATTGATTGAGACGTTGCGCTGTTATCCATTCTTAATTCATCACTCATAATTCATCATTCGTCACAACTGCCTCCCAATCAACACCCTCAAAATTACCGGAACTCATCAGGAGCAGGCAAACAGGTTTTCCACCGCTCTTCCCCAAATGCTCTTTTACAGCCGCAGTCAGCGCTTCTTTACTATCCACGGCGCACAACCCTTCCTGGCTGAAATGCCGCTGAACCTCAGCGGGTTCCAGTGCCGGAAGACCCTTCAATTGCAGCGCGTGGTGCGAGTAGAATACAATTGCCTCATCGGCTGAGTGCATTGCGCCTTCGTACTGTGAAAGGAACTCATTATTCAGTGATGAGAAGGTGTGCAGCTCAAAAACGCCGATGACATAATGCTGCGGCAGCGCCTGCTTCACCGCACTTATGGTCGCCTTCAGCTTGCTGGGCGCATGCGCAAAATCGCGGAAAGCAATGACACCGCTTTTCTCAAAAAGCCGCTCCAGTCGCCTTGCCGCACCGCGGAAGTCGGCAATAGCTTCATAAAAATCCTTGTCGGCAATGCCCAACTCGCTGCACACGGCGCGGGCCGCCTCCAGATTCAGCAGGTTGTGCCAGCCAAATACGGACACCTGCACCGGCCCTTCAGAGGTATCCAGCACTGCCGTGCCGCCTTCATGATGAAACTTCGGCGTGCAGTATTCCTGCGCCTGGAGATGGCCACCGGCAGCTTTGGCTACCTGCACAACCTCACTATCCTCGCCGTTGTAAAACAGCTTCGCGCCCGGTTCCATCGCCTTCAGGTACGTCTCAAACTGGCTGATGTAGTTCTGAAACGTAGGGAAGACATTGATATGATCCCAGGCAATGCCGCTGAGCACCGAGATGTGCGGGTGATAGAAGAAAATCTTGGGCCGCGGCTCTACGGCGCTTGCCGGATACTCGTCGCCCTCCAGAATGATGAGCGGCGCGTCGCTCAACTTCACCGAGCTTTCAAAGCCGGCCACCTTTGCACCTACGAGATAGTCAAAATCCTTACCGCAGGCCTTGAGCACATGCATAATCATGCTGGTAATCGTGGTCTTGCCGTGTGAGCCGGCTATCACCACTCGCTGCTTATCCCGACTTATCTCATATACGTATTGTGGAAAGGAATAGACAGGAATGCCCAGTTCCTCGGCACGCAGCAGTTCCGGGTTGTCACGGCGGGCGTGCATGCCCAATACTACGGCATCCAGCTCTGTCGTAATCTTTTCCGGGTGCCAGCCAAAGGCTTCGGGCAGCAGGCGGGTGGCGGCAAGATTGCTCTTTGCCGGGTCGGCTATTTCGTCGTCGGAGCCGGTCACGGTATTGCCTTTTCCCTGTAAAGCGATGGCTAACTGGTGCATGATGGCCCCGCCGATGGCTATGAAATGGATGCGTTGCATGTGTGGATTTCCTATCTTCGTGCAAATCTAACCCATCGCTTTTCAACTGTCCGCCGCCTTATGAAACCAGTAAGAATTCTGCGCCGCCTGCTTCCCGTGATTGCGGCCCTCGGCCTTGCCCTCGCTGCCGCCTCCTGCACGCCGCAGAAGCAGTATGGCTGCCCGAATCACCTGGAGAGCGGGGCAACAGAGTAAACTGATTTTTAAAACAACAATTTTGGGGACCTGCACTTTGTGCAGGCTTTGTTATTCCTGGTTGTTATGTATCCTCAAAAACGTTTTTAACCTTTATCAGCAATGTCACCAGAATGATATTTATTACTGTTTACTGTTCAAGAGTAGTCTGTTTATGAAAATCGTCCCTTGTCTCTTACTTAGTATCCTGTGGTCTTTTGTTATAGTCCATGCCCAGCATCTGCAGCTCACAGACACAAAGTTTTACTGCAATGGCCACAAAGAAACTTTCGGCGATATCTACGACGTCATTCAAACTAAGGATGGCGGCTTCGCCTTTGTGGGCAATACCATAGACTCCGGTGGCGGCTTTCTGCCTTACTGCACCAACCTGTACCGCCGGGGTATAATGGGTAAGCTGGACAGCAATGGCAATATCCTCTGGATAAACAACATGTGCAACGCAGGCATTTTCCCCAAATCCATCTGCGAGACACCCGATGGAGGCTTTGCCATAAATGGCGGAGCGCCCACTGCTTCTCCCTTGGGCATGCTCATCTTCCGGTACGATAAGAATGGCAATCTTTTATGGGAAAAGAACTATGGTAGAAATGCCAATTCTGTCACCTCGCAGATTATCACAACCCCTGACAGCGGCTTTCTTATGCTTGGATACGCTGGAAACGTAGATAGCGATATACTTGTCAATTATCACTTGCCGCCAACAACATTTCAGCCAGACGACTGGGTACTAATAAAATTAGATAGCCTTGGCAAGAAGCAGTGGGTAAGAACGCTTGGCACATCAGGTGACGAGGGACATTCGGCCGCCATAATCACCGACGGAAATTATTATTACCTATTAGGGCAAACTATTTCTAAAGACCATGATTGCGCAGATACTGTTCATTATCCCGGGCCTATGCTTTCAGTTTATACCATCAAACTTGATTACTCAGGCAATGTGCTTTGGAGCAGAGCTAATCCCGGAATGGTAATTAATCGTGTGATGTTTGATAATCGGGACAACAGCATTCTTATCGCAGGTTATTGCGGCTGTAAAGCAAGCCTTTTTGGCGGTGGCTATGGCTATGATGATATGATGCTGATGAAGCTAGACACTGCTGCTAACCTCAAATGGGGTAAACTATACGGCGGTGCTTATATTGATAACGCGCTTGGAATTTGTAAGGGGCCGAATAACGGATATCTCTTGGCTGGGTATGGTTATGGGACGCCGCCGATCTTCCATGGGCAGTTAGTTAACGTGGACAACACCGGTAAACTGTTAGACCAAAAAATAATTACCGGAAGTGATAGGGGCGGGCTGAGCTACAATAATATCTTCCCCTCGCAGGGCGGCTATTCGGCGTTAGGCTTTACTTCTACTTATAAATTCAGCGAAGGCAACGGTAGCAATTGCCGCTACGATACCATTGGCAGCGGAGCAATGATGCTAAGCCGTTTCCAGCTTTGGAAAACCGGCATAATAGCTGCGCCGGAGCAAAGCCCAACATTTATAATTGCCCCAAATCCCGCCCATAACGGCTTCCGCATAAGCCTGGATAAAGCACACCGCTCCGGAACCTTAACCTGCACCAATTATGTAGGTCAGACCATCTACCGCCAAAAGGTAGCCGCAGGCGTTCCTGCAGTAGAAATATCAGCAGCCAACTGGCCCAGAGGCAATTACATCATCAGCTGGCAACCAGAAAACGGCCCCGCCGTATTCAAAACGCTCACTATTAATTAAGCCTTCCTCACTAATTTGGATAAGGCCTTGCCTGCCTCGCTCAAGCTTTCATCGGCAGATAGCTAATCCACTTCATATTATAACCAACTTATACCCCAACACTACCGGGCCCATCATATTATAACCAGCCAATACCCGAGGCCAACCAAGGCGTTCCCGCAGCTTACCACGGCATACCCGCGGCCTGCCAGCTCATTTCCGCGCCTGCCAAACGGTTCCCGCGCCTTACCAGGGCGTTCCCCAGCCTTACCAAAGCGTTCCCGAGGCTTACCACCCCACTCCCGCGCACAACCACGGCATTCCCGCGTGCTGCCGAAGCTCGCACAATGTTCTTCATGATATTAGCTCAGCGCATCGCGAAGCCAAAATCAGAATCGTAAGGAGTCATCCCACCATATGGCTTCTATTATTTTAAGACACTGCATAAGATTAGTTCCCATTATGGCCGTTGCCTACCGATTTTCGGCGTGGTAGCACGATTTGCCACGAGCATCCACATCAGCATGAAACAAAAACGGCCGCCCTTTCAGGCAGCCGTTTCTTTTTAGAAAGAAAATTCAGCTTAGTGCGCCAGTGTTACCCGCACCGCACCGCTGTTGCCCTTTTCATCCTGCAATTGCACGAAGTAAATGCCGGAAGGAAGGGTAGCAAGGTCAAGCATCTTACGATTGGAAGCATTAGCCTCGTCGTGCAATAGTGCCTTGCCAGTAGCCGAGTATACCGTGATGCGTGCATTGACCGGGGCGCTCCAGGTAATGGTCAGCACGCCGGTAGTAGGGTTCGGGAAGAGGCTTACACCCTTCATGTTGTAATTGCCAACAGTGAGCGGGGAAATCGTCAGCACATTACTCTTACCCGTGCCGCACAGCGGGCCTGGGATAAGCGCGTAGTAGTCGCCCTGCACAGTCGGTGTATAGGTGGAACCAGTGGCGCCGGAAGCAGGCCTGCAGGGCCATACCATTGTACATTGGCGCTGTCGCTTACCAGCTGCCTGCCTATGTAAGATATAACCGGCAGTGAAGGCACCGGGCGGCGGTCCAAAGTAATAGTATCGGAGTAAGCTGTATCGCGCGTATAGCAGGAAGAAGCAGGATTTGCACCGATGATGCGCAGATATAGCTTATCGCCGGTCGTTCCGCCTGTAGGCAAAGTATAAGGATTGACAGTGCCGCCGGATATGGCAGGAATGAATACCCCGTTCAGATACCAACGGTACGTAGGCGTAGCGCCGGCATTGGCGGTGACGCCGGTAAGCTGAAGCGCGTCGCCGATACAGCCGGGATTTGTGCCTACTGTAACAGACAGCTTCACGCTTGGCGTGACAGAAGGCACTACAATCATGTAGATGGCAGGTGAGAACACAAAAGGCGTTGCAGCGCAGGCAGAGCTGCTGGTCATCTTTACGGTCACAGAGTCACCATTGTTCAGCGTGTTGCTGCTAAAGGTTGCGGCAGTGGCGCCGGTTACCGGGGCACCGTTTACATACCACTGGTAGGTAGGTGCAGTACCGCCGTTAGTAGGTGTAGCCGCAAAAGTGACGCTGCGTCCGGAGCATGTGGGGTTGCTGCCCGCGGTAATGGCCGTGTTTACGCTAATGGCCTGCGGACCGCAGGTATAGGTAACAATATTGGAATTTACAACTGCTGTAGAAGCGCAGGTAGAGTTAGAAGTAAGCTGGACCTGAATATTGTCGCCGCAGTTAGGCGTAAATGAATAAGTAGTGCTGGTAGTAGGTCCGGCTACCTGCAGGCTGTTCACAAAATACTTATAAGAGGGTGATGTGCCGCCATTTGTAGGAGTAGCGGTAAGCGTAATGCCCTGACCCGCGCAGCCTGGATTATTGCCAGTAGTAACAGCAAGACTTACGGTAGGCGTAACCGTATTGGTGCGGTTTACAGTAAAGCCGGCAGAAGTAATACTGTCAACGCCACAAGCACTGGTATAAATCAGTACGGCAGTGACAATGTCACCATTGTTGAAGGAGCTGCTGGAATAGGTATTAGTGAGCGACTTAATTACGCCATTTACGTAGATGTGCACGACAGGGCTGGTAGGTGTGCCAGTATAGTTACCTGTAAAGCCAATTGTGGATCCGGTGCAGGAAGGATTAGAGCCGCTGCTGAAGTAACGCTGACTGTGGAAGGAGGAGCAGACTTAATAAACACGCTATAATCTTCGCCCTGGCCATAATCAAGAATGGTGCAGGGGCCGGGAGCAGCGGAAGTAGCCAGGTCGCTCACCACACGCATACGAAGCGGAGTGCAGGTGGTTGGCAATGTAGGCACCGTAAAGGTGCCGGTATGCGTCTGATAGCTCGTGGTACCATTGCTTAAAAATACCTGCTCGGATGTGGAAAAGCTGCCGTTATTGTCATAGTCAATATAAGCGCGCACCTTTTCCGGATTGATGCCGGTCTTTACCGTAATCGTGTACGTCTGGCCTGCTGTGAGATTCGCGCGCTGCTGGCAGGAGCGGTCCACATAAGCCTGATTTCCATCCAGATTATAGCCGCCTGTTGAAAGGCCGTCCATCAATATGCCCGTGGTGTTAGATACGATTACTTCCCGCGGACCGGCGTCAAAGTTGTTAAACGCCGTTACGCTGGCAATGGAAGGGGTGCAGCCGCCGGTAAGCGCTACACTGCTTCCGGTAGTACCAAGTGAGGTAATCAGCGAGTAACGGTTAGCATTGAGCGTAGCCAGGAAGCGCGTTTGCTGTCCGGGTGTGAAGCGGTCCTGGCAGTTGGAATAATCCATGAAATTATGCTGCGTGGCATTAGTATATGGCAGGCCTGTGCAGGAATTGGTCGTCAGGGCAGGCACCAAGATTACGCTTTGTAGGTTCCGTATCACACACTTTATCACCGTCAACGGTACAGTTGGTGTTAGAAGGGCAGGTAGTGGCAGAGCCGGTATTACCAGGATCATCGCCTTCAAACACGTGGTACAGGGCGAAGGCATGGCCAATTTCGTGTGGTAAAGTCTGCTCGCCTGCCAGAGAATTGTGTGCAAGCATCACCGTCCCATCCAGGGGCTGGAACACCAGGCCGCCGGCACTGGTAGGGACATATGCGCCCGGAAAGTATGCATATCCGGCGGTATAAGTACCGGACGTACCGTCTTTACCCTCAATCCGGTTTACAATCCAGATATTGTAATAATCATTCGGATTGTAGGTGGCCAATGATTTAATAGTGTCTTCCCGCACCGCCTGTACATAGCTGCTATAGATATCGCGTATGCCGTAGCTATTGTAACGGGCAAATACCGCGGCGCCGACAGTGGCCCCATAATAGGCAGTGAGCAATGATTGTACAGGCACATGCTCTATACCCGTAGTGGTATTGCAGTAGATATCGCGCTTGGCCAGCGCAAACTGCACCGGGAAATAAGTGCCGCCCGATCCCGCTACTGGGTAGCCATAAGTATTAGTGCCTGCCGCATACGTAGTATTCAGGTAAGTTATCATGGACGTCAGCTGGGCATCGGTGGGATTGTAAGCAGTACCCAGTGCGCCACCCGTGTGCATTACGTGAATAACAACCGGAATCTCATAAACCGGCCCGTTTGGCCCGTTTACAATGAGGGAGCTCGCGTTTGCACTGATATAAGCCGCCAGATCGCTGTCCAGCTGCTGTACCCGCTGCGCGTAAGCCGGCGAGGCGCCCATCAGATCATGGTGGGCCTT
>CAWAID010000009.1:0-141867 GCA_963782125.1 uncultured Bacteroidota bacterium | reverse complement strand
CCAATGCCCCCGAAAAGATGGCCGCCCGACTGCGCGGTCCATTCTTACTCATTCACGGCACGGGCGATGATAATGTGCATTTCCAGAACTCTGTCTCCCTGGTCAATAATCTGATTAAGGAGGGCAAGACCTATGATTCCGAATATTATCCCAACCGTGCGCATGGCATCTCCGGCGGCAACACGCGGCTGCATCTTTATAAGCGGATGACGGCTTTTGTGCTGGATAATCTTTAATGCGGCGATTATGTTGCCAGCTTCCGGTTCGCTCCCAACTGTCCCTTGCGTCGCACATTTCAGGGTTCGTTAGTCTGTTCGGCTTTTCCCTTAGCATCCCGACCGTGCGTGATAATAGCTGTCACACCCGTGATAATCTTTATCACACCTGTGATAACCGTTATCCCGACCGGGATAATGGCTGTCCCGACTAGAGATAACCGCTATCACACCCGTGATAAATGTTATCACGGCTCAGGAAAGGCTTATCACGGGCGTGATAAACGTTATCCCGACTGTGATAGAAAGAATCTCAATTGAGTGAATAGCCCGGTCAGCGAACCGAACCCTGAAACGTGCGACGCAACGGAAGGCGGGGAGCGAACCGGAAGCTGACGAACAAAAAATTTTCCGCCACCTTGCGGCCTGTAAGAAAGATGTTGCGCCCTTCCCAGATGATAGTCCGTAGCCGCCCGATGCGGCATGCCGTGCGCCTGCTGGATAATGTAGTGCCGCGGGGCTTTGGCGGGGCGAGCCTTTATGTCGTGGGGAAGGTGTTGCTGCGGGAGATCAGGGCGAACCGGCTGAACATCCGGGGGGCGGCGGTGACGTATAATTTCTTTATGGCCATCCCGCCGTCGCTGCTGTTTTTCTGCTCGCTGGTGCCGTATCTGCCGCTGCATGGGGTGCAGGATAGCATTTTGACAATACTGCGGGTGGTGACGCCGAATGAGACGTCTTATAATAGCCTGCAGGGCATTGTGGTGGATTTTTTGAATAATGAGCGGCGGGATGTGCTGTCGTTTGGTATCCTGAGTACATTTTTCTTTTCGTCGAATGGCATTATGGGGCTGATGCGGTCGTTTGACCGGGCGCTGCCGATGTATGTGAAGCGGAGCGGCATCCGGCGTCGGTGGACGGCTATTAAGCTGACTTTTATGGTGCTGGTGGTGACGATATGCACGATTGGGGCCCTAGTAGCGCAGACCTCGTATGTAAATGGGCTGCTGGAGCGCCTTATAGGCCACGCGCTGCTGATACGGGTGCTGACGCTGCTGATAATTGTGGCGATGATCTTTTTTGTGGTGTGCATGGTGTACACGTACGGGCCTTCGCTGAGCAGCCGGTTTCCGTTTTTCTCGCCGGGGGCTGTGCTGGCTACATGTATGTGTGTGGTGCTGAGTGGGGTGTTTTTCTTCCTGGTGAAGAATGTGATTCACTATAACAAGGTGTATGGCTCCATAGGCACGCTGATGGCGTTCATGGTGTGGCTATTCCTGAATACGCAGGTGATACTGCTGGGCTATGAACTGAATGTGAGCATTCTGCTGCTACGCCTGAAGCGGGAAGGTAAGGCTGTGGAGGAGGAAGTGTGAATTTTTATGCTTCACTGACAGTGGCGAGCGTCCAAAGAGCGTAGTTTAGCGCTAACAATCAATACCCCAAATGAAAAAAATCATTTTACTGTCGCTGATGGCGGCAGTTTCATTACCTGGCATCGCCCAAAAGAAGCCAATGGCTGCCCGCGATGGAGCGCCTGCGGCGCCTGGAACGCGTAAAAGCCTGGCCCTGGGCGCTAAGATTCCCATGGCCGACCGTATGCTGAACTCGCCGGACGGCAGAAATGCCAACCTTGAGCAGCAAGTGCAGGAGCATGGCCTGCTGGTAATGTTTTCATGCAATACCTGCCCGTACGTAATTAAGGCGCAGCAGCACACGCAGGACCTGATGAATCAGGCGAAGGCACTGAACATTGGTATGGTAGTGCTGAATAGTAATGAGGCGCTGCGCAATGGTGAGGACTCCCCACCGCGCATGAAGGAGTATGCGGATGGTCAGCGCTATTCCGTGCCCTACCTCGTAGATGAACGTTCTGAGTTGGCTGACGCATTCGGCGCAACGCGCACTCCGGAAGTGTTTTTGTTTAATGGGAAAGGCCAGTTGGTATACAAAGGTGCAATTGAAGACAATCCCGCAGCCCCGGAACAAAGCAAGGATATGTACCTGCTGAACGCGATGCACGCAGTAGTTGACGGCAAGCAGGTTCGCGTTGCCGAAACGAAAAGTATTGGTTGCAGCATTAAGCGGCAGGCACTCTAAGCATTCAGCTTAGACTTGGACTTGAACTTACCATGGGCGGCGTAATGTCGCGTACATGAACTACAAGATAAAGGCGATCGTCTTCTGTGAAGCGGTCGCCTTTGTGTGCATCCATATCCGGGCGCGTACCAAGGAGGATCCAGTACATCTGCCCGGCTAAAAGTTTTCCGTGATCATAGTCCGCAAGGCGGAAGTAGAACGTATGACCGTGGCCATATCGCTCCAGAAAGTCAAGCTCGGTTGCTTCTACATCTGTAGTGATGGCGATGTGGAGATCAAAGACGCAGCCGAGGATGAATTCCTCAACGGCTGCCATGCGGTCATGCTCACTGTATCCGCGCATATTCTGCGCGATACGGTGGAAGATGTCGTCCACAGTTACCATATGTATACGCGACGGTGTTAAGCCGCCGCGGGCTAAATGTAGTCTTTGCTTACACAAATAGGTAATCGGCGATGTGATGAAACTGTGAATGATCGCTAAATCCTCTGCCGTGCCTTCAGCTCCACGTAACGGTTGATGACGTCCACGCTCAGCGTCTGGGGCGTCGTGAGAATGGATAGGATACCATGGCGGCGTAGTTCCTTTACAATCTGCCGCTTCTCAAAGTCAAAGCGGTCCGCAATTGTTTTGATATAAATGCCCTCCACAGTATCAGGCTGATCATCCTGGAGCTTCTTCAACAGCGTATTTTGAAAGAAGACGACGCAGAGCAGATGCTGACGCGCCATATGCCGTAGGTAGGGTAACTGCCGCTCCAACGAAGACATCGTCTCAAAATTGGTGAAGAGCAGAATGAAGGAGCGCTGCGTAACCCGACGGTGAATGCCGGCCCACAGGGATTCGTAATCGCTTTCCTTGAAATCGGTTTCCTGTTTATACAGAGCTTCCAGAAGATGATTGAGCTGGCCGCTGCAGGCGATCAGCAGCTACAACATCGTTGATTTTTTGAGAAAAGGTGATGAGGCCGGCTTTATCCTGCCGCAGCAGGGCAACGTTGAGGAGCGCAAGAGCGGCATTGATGGAATGGTCAAGCAGTGTTAGGCCGTCAAACGGGGCTTTCATAGCCCTGCCTTTGTCTAAAAAGCAATAAATCTGCTGCTGGCGGGCGTCTGTGTAGGTGTTTACCATCAGGTCGCCGGAGCGGGCGGAGGCCTTCCAGTTGATGGAGCGCATGTCGTCGCCCTGCACATAGCTCTTGATTTTCTCAAATTCCATGCTATGTCCAAGACGTCGGACTTTTTTCGCGCCGATAGCGGAAGTATCGGCCATAGCCATTAGCTGATAGCGGCGCAGATGCAGGAAAGAGGGATAAACCTTTATCGTCACCGGCTCCGCAGGTTTGAAGCGCCGCCGGGCAAGGCCGAGTGGGGAAGAGACATACGCCAGCACATTCCCAAACGCGTATTCGCCGCGCGAGGTAGGGCGTAGCGGATAAGTAATCTCGCGCCGGATGCGTGGAGAAATAGTGAAGCGCTTCCGCCAAGCCCGTTCCTGGAACTGGATGGGCAACTCATCAATCAGCAGAATGGAAGCCTGAAAGTTGTAGCCGTTAGCCAGCGAGACGCGGACGGTGTTTTCATCGCCGAGGGAAAAGCGCGGCGGTATGATGCGGGCGGCGGAGATGCGGCCCTTGCCTACAAACAGCTGGATATAGTCAATAATCGTAAGCCCTACTACACCCAGCGTAACCAACGCCGCCGGCGTAAATAGAAAAGGAAAGAAAAAAGCCAGCACAAACAGCCCCGAGCACGCGCCCATAGCCGCGTACCAGCGCATAGTGAGGAAAAGATCTTTTATCATTGTTTGGCAGTGCCGTCAACCCGAACTTGTTTCCGGTTCTATTATGCAGTCCCCGATAGATGCCGAAACAAGTTCGGCATGACGGGAGCGGGGAGTTAATCCTTAGATGCCCCTTTAAACTGATGATGCTGCTCGCGGAAGAGTACATTGAAAGTAGTCAGCGAGCCGTAAGACGCGGTGATGTACTGCTGCAGGTCTATCTTATCGCTTTCGCTAAGCGTTTTGTTGGAATTGATTTTCTGCTCAATCAGCCGCAGGCGGTCGCGCACCATGGTGATTTTGTGGAAAAAGGTGTCAATAGGCACTTCCTTGGTCTGAAGGCTGGGGTCTTTTGGCTGAAGGATAAGCGTACCTCCATCCCAGCGGGTGCCAAGCGGAACAATTTGCACCTCGTGGAGGCGACGCTCCAGCACCGTATCCAGCGCTTCCTCTATATCGGACAAGGAAATCTGCCCCGGCGTGCTGCCATCTGATACTGCTTCCGTGACTTTCATTCCTGAAAAGTCCTTAGCAACATTGCGGGTGGCTTGCTGGCTTTTGAACCAGACGGTGTAGGTTTCGGAGGTCTGGTCAACGATGACGCCGCGGCCGAAGAGGTTGTGGGAGACGCGGGAGCCTACGCCTGCGCTTACGGTTTCTGTTTGGGATTCCATTGCGGCAAATTAGGGTAAAGCGCTGTCACAAATGCCCCGCATCTTTGGCTTCAATGCACCCGCACAGGAAATAATGGAAGCGTACGTTTGTCGGAACCATTAAAATTATATCACTATGGATGCTTCAACGCCTAAAGACATGCGGCTTTATGCCATTTTCGCGCTTTATGACCTGCACACCGACTATTTCCGCAAGGCGATAGAAGGCATTTCCGATGAGGATGCACATAACCGGCTGGACACGAAGGCAAATCACGTTGCCTGGATTGCTGGAAGTACAGTAGAAATGCGTTTTGTAGCGGCACGCAATCTCGGCGTGGACATGCATCAGCGGGCGGATGAGCTGTTTAAGGATTTTAAGGGCATTCAGGATGATGTAAAATACCCGCCGATGGCGCAATTCCTCGCAGATTGGGATAGGATAAGTCCAATTGTGCGGGAGAAGACCCTAGAGGTGGACACAGCTTGGCTGGATACGCGGAAGGACATGGGCGGCTGGGAAGCGAGCAATATGGAGCTGATTAATTTCAGCACCTACCGCGAGGCGAATATGATTGGGCAGATTGCGCTGTGGCGGCGGCTTTTGGGTCTGCCGGGGATGAATTATATGTAGTGCGCCACGGCAAACATCAATCCGATGCAATCAGTCCGGCATTTCCGCGAAAGATGCCGGCCTTTTTGTCGCAAAAAAGTCTCAAAAACTTTTTGCAGAGAAAATCCAACCCCCTACCTTTGCCGTCCCAAAAACGGGATTGAAGCTCTTTACAGTATGTCACAGCGTATCCGGATCAAACTGAAGTCTTACGACCATAACCTGGTTGATAAATCCGCAGAGAAGATTGTAAAAACGGTTCGCAATACAGGCGCCGTAGTTACTGGTCCTATTCCTCTGCCTACGGAAAAGAAAATCTTTACCGTGCTGCGCTCGCCGCACGTGAACAAGAAGAGCCGGGAGCAGTTCCAGCTCGCTACACACAAGCGTCTGCTGGACATCTACACTTCTTCTTCCCGTACGGTAGATGCGCTTTCTAAGCTCGATCTGCCGAGCGGCGTAGAAGTAGAAATCAAGGCCTAACGAGCCTGATTAGTTGATAGATTAGTTAGTAAGTGTCTCAACCACTGCTTAACAAGCAAAAGGGAGGCAGCTCTTAAAAATAGATTGAACAAAAGGCTATCCCGGTCCACACGCTATACAGCAACCCGGGCGCTGGCTAAAAACATAAGAATACTATGAAAGGTATTATTGGTAAGAAAATCGGCATGACCAGCGTCTTTGAGCCGAATGGCAAGCAGACAGCCTGCACCATCATTGAAGCTGGCCCATGTGTGGTAACACAAAAGAAGACCGTCGAAACAGACGGCTACAACTGCGCTCCAGATCGCTTATGGCGAAAAGAAGGAGAAGAACACGCCTAAGGCGATGATTCAGCACTTCGCTAAGGCAAACACTACGCCTAAGAGCATTGTAAAAGAACTCCGCAATTCTTCCATTGATAAAGGAAGTAGGCGAGAGCATCACCTGCGACATCTTCGCAGAAGGCGAAAAAGTTTCCGTTATCGGTACCTCTAAGGGTAAGGGTTTCCAGGGCGTAGTTAAGCGCCACGGCTTCCACGGCGTGGGCGAAGCTTCTCACGGTCAGCATGACCGTCAGCGCGCCCCGGGCTCTATCGGTGGCTCATCTTACCCAAGCCGCGTATTTAAAGGCATGCGCATGGCCGGCCGTATGGGTGGCGACCGCGTGAAGGTGAAGGAACTGCGCGTTGTAAAGGTTTATCCTGAGCAAAACTCATTCTCATTTCTGGTTCAGTTCCGGGTCACAACGGCGCTACCGTTCTCATTCAAAAATAAGTTTTTGACGAGGGCGCAAGGCCCTGCAAAATATCATTGCCATGCAAGTTGATGTTTTGAATAATAAAGGCGAAAAGACAGGCCGCTCGGTGAGCTTCCTGAAGAGATTTTCGGCATTGAGCCGAACGAGCATTGTATTTACCTCGCGGTAAAGCAATACCTCGCTGCGCAGCGTCAGGGTACGCACAAGACTAAGACCCGCGCCGAAGTGCACGGTTCTTCCAAGAAGCTGCACAAGCAAAAAGGTACCGGCGGTGCTCGTAAGGGTAACATCCGCAACCCTCTGTATAAGGGTGGTGGTACCGTAAACGGTCCGCTGCCACACCGTTACGACTTCAAGCTGAACCGTAAGGTGAAAGACCTTGCTAAAATGAGCGCTCTTGCTCTGAAGGCTAAAGAAGGCAAGATCGTAGTAGTTGAAGACTTGCAGCTTGGAAACTCCTAAGACTAAGGATTTCGCTGCATGCATCGGTACACTTTCTGCGAACGCCCGCCGTACAATGGTGATTGTTCCTGAGTACAACGCTAACGTTTACCTCTCGGCCGTAACCTTCAGAACAACAAGACGGTTGTCCTGAGCGATATGAATACCTACGACCTGATGAATGCCAGCACCCTGGTTTTCACTGAAGGCGCAGCTAAGATGTTCACCGAAGAAGCAGCACCTGCTGAAGCTTAATGAAAACATAGTACGAGAACGAGCATTCGCCGTCTTTAATAAAAGAATAAACAATGAAACCTGCTGACGTTTTAGTTCGCCCGATACTTACCGAGAAGGTGAATCGCCAGATGGAAAAGTCAAGCCGCTACACTTTCGAAGTGTCTAAAGCTGCCAACAAGCTGGAAGTAAAGAAGGCTGTAGAAGAATTCTACGGCGTAAAGGTTGCAGGATGTGAATACCATCGTTGTTCCTGCCAAGAATAAGAGCCGTTTTACCAAAGCCGGTGTTCTTCGCGGCCGCAAGAGCGGTTACAAGAAAGCCATCGTTACCCTTGCAGAGGGCGATTCAATAGACCTGTTTCAATAAAGAAGATTAGCATAGACTGTCTAAACCTATCCACTAATCAACTTTTCAACTTAATAAGAAATGGCACTTCGCAAATACAAACCGACCACTGCCGGCACCCGCTGGAGGATTGGTAACGCTTACGCCGAAATCACGACCAACGTTCCGGAAAAGAGCCTTCTTGAAGCTCAGCATAACACCGGTGGCCGTAACAGCCAGGGCCGTCGCGCAATGCGCTACATGCGGTGGTGGTAACAAGACTAAGTACCGCATCATCGACTTCAAGCGCAACAAGCATAATATTCCTGCTACTGTTGCGACCATTGAGTACGATCCGAACCGTACTGCCTTCATCGCGCTGCTGAATTATGCAGATGGTGAAAAGCGTTACATCCTTGCCCCACAAGGCCTGGAAGTAGGCGGCACAGTAATGAGCGGTGAAGGTGCAGCGCCTGAAGTAGGCAATGCGCTTCCGCTGAAGAACATGCCACTTGGTACTGTTGTTCACAACATTGAGCTGCAGCCAGGCCGCGGTGGCGCAATCGCCCGCTCAGCAGGTACTTATGCTCAGCTGGCGAATAAGGAAGAGCGTTACGCTGTTCTGAAGATGCCTTCCGGTGAGCTTCGTAAAGTGCTTATCACTTGCATGGCTACTGTAGGTACTGTTTCCAACAGCGACCACCAGCTCCAGAGCATGGGTAAAGCAGGCCGCAACCGCTGGAAGGGTATCCGTCCACGCGTACCGTGGTGTAGCGATGAACCCGGTAGATCACCCGATGGGTGGTGGTGAAGGCCGCAGCTCAGGCGGTCACCCACGCAGCCGTACTGGTAAGTATGCAAAGGGCGAAAAGACACGCAGCACTACAAAGGCCAAGCAACAAGCTGATTATTCAGCGCAAGGATGGCAAGAAGCTTCGGCAGGTCAAGTATAAGAAGTAATTAACCGTGGCTCGTTAAAATAGCAATTCCGCAAATCAACAATCGCACATCATCAATATAAGAAATGGCTCGTTCAATTAAAAAAGGCCCTTACGTAGATGCCAACCTTAACGACAAAGTAATGGCTATCGCAGAAGGCAAGGCCAAGAAAGGTGTTATCAAGACATGGAGCCGTCGCTCTACGATCTACTCCGGATTTCGTAGGTCAGACTTTCGCTGTACACAACGGCAACAAGTTCATCCCTGTGTATGTAACAGAATACATGGTAGGCCACAAGCTCGGCGAATTTGCTCCAACCCGCAACTTCAAGGGCCACGGCGGTAAGTAATAATTAATTAGTATAAAGTAGGGTAATTCAGGTCACCGCAAAAAGAATAATAATCATGGAAGCTGTAGCTCGCTTACGTAACCAACCTACCTCTCCGCGCAAAATGCGCCTCCTGGCCGACCTTATCCGTGGCAAGGAAGTAGAAGACGCTCTGAATATCCTTAAGTTCAGCACCAAGCATCCTTCAGCTGCCGCTGGAGAAGCTCCTGCTTTCTGCTATCGCCAACTGGCGCGTGAAGAACGAAGGTCAGGATGTGGCTGCTGCCAACCTTATCGTAAAGACCATCTTCGTAGATGGTGGCCGCACGCTGAAGCGGATGAACCCGGCTCCACAAGGCCGCGCTTATCGCCTTCGCAAGCGCAGCAATCACGTAACACTGATTGTTGACAGCAAAGCTGCTGCCGGCCACGGTAACAGAAGACTACTACGCAACATCAAAACGAAACTGAAGCATAAGTAGCAATCCTTAACTCCTAACTACTAACAGAATATGGGTCAGAAAACAAATCCGATTGGTAACCGTCTGGGCATCGTGCGCGGCTGGGACTCTATGTGGTATGGCGAGAAGAAAGACTTCGGTGCCAAGCTGGTAGAAGACCATAAGATCCGCACTTACCTCAATGCGCGTATCAACAAAGGCGGCATTGCCCGCATCGTGATTGAGCGCACGCTGGGCAAGCTCATCGTTACCATCCACACTTCCAAGCCAGGTATCATCATCGGTAAGGGCGGTACAGAAGTTGACCGGATTAAGGAAGAGCTGAAGAAGCTCACTAAGAAAGACGACGTTCAAATCAACATCATGGAAATCCGCCGTCCGGAACTGGATGCCATGATTGTAGGTGAAACAATCGCCCGCCAGCTGGAAGGCCGTGTTAGCTACAAGCGTGCCACTGAAGATGGCCATCCAGACCGCAATGCGGATGGGTGCCGAGGGTATCAAGATTAAGGTCGGTGGTCGTCTGGGTGGTGCGGAAATTGCCCGTACTGAAGAGTTCAAGCAAGGCCGTACGCCGCTGCACACGCTTCCGTATGGACATCGACTATGCTTCAACACTTATGCCATGACCGTTTACGGTAAGATCGGCATCAAGGTCTGGATTTGTAAGGGCGAAGTGCTCGGCAAGCGCGACCTGAACCCGAACTTCTCATCAGGCGCTGCTGACCGCCGTGGCGGTGAAGCAGGCGGCCGTAGCGAAGGCTTCCGTGGCGGTGACCGTGGAGACCGTCGTGGTGGAGGTGGTGAGCGCCGCGAAGGCGGTGGAGGTGGTGACCGTCGCCGCGAAGGTGCAGGCGGTGGTGGTAACCGCGGTGGTGGCGGAGGCCGTCGTTAAGCAGTTGATTAGTTGAAACGTTTATTAGTAAGAACATTCACCGGAACAGCTTCATAGCCGGAATAGCAAATTCAAAAGATAGTAACCATGTTACAGCCGAAGAAAACCAAACACCGGAAAGCACATAAAGGCCGCATCAAGGGTAACGCACAGCGTGGCGCTACTGTAGCCTTTGGCTCATTTGGCCTGAAGGCACTGGAGCCCATCTGGCTCACTAACCGCCAGATTGAATCTGCCCGTCAAGCAATGACCCGCGATATGAAGCGTGAGGGTAATGTATGGATTCGCATTTTCCCTGACAAGCCAATCACCAAGAAGCCAGCAGAAGTGCGGATGGGTAAGGGTAAGGGTAACCTGGAGTACTATGCAGCAGTTGTCAAGCCGGGACTTATCCTGTTTGAAGCAGAAGGCGTTCCGATGGAAGTTGCAAAGCACGCCTTTGAGCTTGCTGCGCAAAAGCTTCCAATCAAGACCAAGTTTGTAGTTCGTGCTGACTACGCAGGTGCATAAGCTTTAAGTAGAAAGAAGACATTAATAGGGTAGCAGGTAAGCAACTTCTAAAATCCGAAATCAAATAATAACAATGGCAAAGAACAAAAAGGCAGACCAGCATGAATATCGTCACTGGGACGATGCTGCGCTTGACAACAACATCGCCGACGAAGAAATGCGCATGAAGAAGCTGCAGTTCAGCCATGCGGTGAATCCGATTGAGAATCCGCTCTCCATCCGCAGCCTGCGTCGCCGCATTGCCCAGCTGAAGACCGAGCAAACTAAACGTTCGCTTGCTAAATAATATCCAGACCAATGGAAAATCAGAATATAGCCGAGACAGCAGGAGCAACGCAAGGCCAGCATGGCGTTCAGCGTGCTAACCGTAAAGTACGTATCGGTGTTGTGACATCTAACAAGATGACCAAGACCATTACCGTGAAGGTAGAGCGTAAGGTAAAGCACCCGATTTACGGAAAATTCCTTAAGAAGACTACATCATTCCACGCGCATGACGAGGAGAACACAGCCGGCATCGGCGATACGGTCCGCATCATGGAGACTCGTCCGCTGAGCAAGACAAAGCGCTGGCGCCTGGTAGAGGTTATTGAAAAAGCTAAGTAATTCATTGTCATAGAGCCGCTAAGCGCGTCTTTAAGATAAAAATCAGTTCAGAAAAATGATACAACAAGAATCCCGGCTTTCTGTAGCCGACAACAGCGGCGCTAAAGAAGTGCTTTGCATCCGTGTACTGGGCAATTCAGGCCAGGACTTGCCGGTATTGGCGATAAGATTGTAGTGAGCGTAAAAGATGCTATTCCAGCCGGCGGTATCAAGAAAGGTACTGTATCTAAGGCAGTTATTGTTCGCACTAAGTTCAAGCTCCGCCGCAAAGATGGTTCTTACATCACCTTTGACGATAACGCCGTAGTACTGCTCAACAACTCCGACGAGCCGCGCGGTACCCGCATCTTCGGCCCAGTTGCCCGTGAACTGCGCGATAAGGGATATATGAAAATTGTATCCCTCGCACCGGAAGTATTGTAATTATCCCTTAACTTCGCCGCCCGTTAGAAATGGATGGCTAAAAGGAACAAAATCAAGTGAAAAAGCGTTTTCAACCAAAGTTCAATATTCGCAAAGGCGATTCAGTAGTGGTAATTACCGGTGCTGGTAAAGACCGTGCTACGCCTAAGCGTGTGATGGCAGTTTACCCAAGCAAGGAAAAGCGTTCTTGTAGAAGGTGTAAATACCGTATCAAAGCATAAGAAGCCAAGCGCACAAAATCCACAGGGTGGTATCATCCAGGAAGAAGCGCCAATCCACATCTCTAACGTTATGCTGTGGGATGCTAAGGCTAAAGCGCCTGTACGCATCAAGCGCGAGCGTACGGAAACAGGCTTTAGCCGTGTATCCAAGAAGAGCGGCGAAGCAATTAAGTAAGAAATTTTAAACCGGCGAAACAAGCGACAATACTGACTTGCTGAACCGACAACCAAAATAGCAATGGCTAACGCAACTGCAACATATACCACCCGCCTTCAGAAGAAGTACAACGATGAAGTTGTACCTGCTCTGATGAAGAAGTTCGGCTACAAGACCGTGATGCAATGTCCGCGTCTGGAGAAGATTTGCCTGAACCAGGGCGTGAAGGGCTCTGTGAGCGACAAGAAGCTCATTGATGACGCTGTAACTGAAATGAGCACTATCTCAGGTCAGAAGGCTGTACCTACAATGTCAAAGAAGGACATCTCCAACTTTAAGCTTCGTAAGAACATGCCAATCGGTGCCCGCGTTACGCTGCGTGGCGCTAACATGTTTGACTTCATGGACCGTCTTGTTCTCTATCTCCCTGCCACGTGTACGTGACTTCAAGGGTATCAACGACAAGAGCTTTGATGGCCGTGGCAACTATACAATGGGTGTTACCGAGCAGATTATCTTCCCGGAAATCAACATCGACAAGATTAACCGCATTTCTGGTATGGACATCACTTTTGTGACTACTGCCAAGACAAATGAAGAAGCTTATGAGCTTCTGAAGGAACTGGGCATGCCTTTCAAGAACTGGTAAAGAAGGAAGAAGCAGCTAGAAAATTAATTGAATCAGTAGCACTACAGCACAACAATCATTACTAATAAACAATGGCAAAAGAATCAGTAAAAGCCCGCGAACGCAAGCGCGCAAGTTGGTAGCCCAGTATGCTGAGCGCCGTGCAGCCCTTAAAGCTGCCGGTGATTGTGCAGGTCTGGATAAGCTGCCTCGAACAGCTCGCCTGTACGTCTGCACAACCGTTGCCAGATTACAGGTCGTCCGAAGGGCTATATGCGCCACTTCGGTATCTGCCGCGTACGTCTTCCGCGACATGGCGCTTGATGGCAAGATTCCCGGCGTTAAGAAAGCGTCCTGGTAATCGCTCGCTCGCAGAGGCTTAATTGCAACAATATCATCTAACCGTTTCAAGGTCAGGATAAAAGCCGAAACCAGTAACAAACTCAACAATAACTCGCATAACAGATGGTAACAGATCCAATAGCAGACTTCCTCACCCGCATCCGCAATGCCCAGATGGCGAAGCACCGCATCGTGGAAATTCCTGCGAGCAATGTGAAGAAGCGTATGACCGAAATCCTGTACGACAAGGGTTATATCCTGAAGTACAAGTTTGAAGACGACAACAAGCAAGGCCTTATCAAGATTGCCTTGAAGTATAATGCTGAAACCAAGGAGCCAGCTATCCGCAGCCTTGAGCGCGTAAGCCGTCCGGGTCTGCGTCAGTACGCTAAGCCTGCTGAAATCCGTCGTGTTCAGAACGGTCTTGGTGTTGCTATCATCTCTACTTCCAAGGGCGTGATGACAGATAAGGAAGCTCGCGCTCAGAATGTTGGCGGCGAAGTAATGGCCTACATTTACTAAGAATCAAATAAGCCGAGAATCTAAGCGTAAAACTATACCTCGCTGAAAGCCGGTTAAGTCAATCATACTTTTCAAAAACTACTTGAAATGTCTCGTATAGGTAAGAAGCCAATAACACTGGCACAAGGCGTAACGCTCACGGTTTCTCCTTCAAATGAAATTACAGTTAAGGGCCCAAAGGGTACGCTGACTCAGCAGATTGACCGCGACATGATTGTTGAGGTAAACGACGACGCCATAAACGTTAGCCGCCCTACCGACCAGATCCGTCACCGCGCGCTTCATGGTCTGTACCGCTCCCTCATTGCCAATATGGTACAGGGCGTAACAGAAGGCTTTAAGCGTGAGCTGGAGCTGGTAGGTGTAGGTTATCGTGCTGCTGTAACCGGTCAGCAAGTGGACATGGCCCTCGGCTTCTCTCACAATATCATCTTTGAACTTCCTAAGGAAATCAAGGCTTCTGCCATTGCTGAAAAAGGTCAGAATCCACGCCTTATCCTTGAAGGCATTGACAAGCAGCTTGTAGGTCAGATTGCTGCTAAGATTCGCTCGCTCCGTAAGCCTGAGCCGTACAAGGGTAAGGGTGTTCGTTACAAGGGTGAAATCGTTCGTCGTAAGGCTGGTAAGGCAGCTGGTAAGTAAGGGTAAAGCGTTTGGATGTGGAGTAATCAACATCCAAACGAATAGATAAAACTCCGGTAGCCATCCCAAGTGGGTGAGCCCGTAAAAACAGAAAAGAAAATGCCAATCGCTCAAAAACAACTCCGCCGGCAGAAACTCCGCTGGCGCATCCGGACTACCGTATCCGGCACTGCTCAAAAGCCGCGCCTGTCTGTATTCCGTTCTAATAAGGACATCTACGCACAGCTTATTGACGACAGTGCTGGTCACACCCTTGCAGCTGCATCTTCCCGTGAGGCTGACATCTTTAAGGCCGATGGCGCTAAGATTGAGAAAAGCGCATCAGTTGGTAAGCTCCTCGCCGAGCGTGCAAAGGCAGCAGGCATTGAAACCTGCGTATTTGACCGCGGCGGTTATCTCTACCATGGTCGTGTAAAGAGCCTCGCAGACGGTGCACGTGAAGGAGGTCTGAAATTCTAAAAAAGATTGACTAGCGGCTGTAGCAATACGGTTCGCGAATCAGAAACTGCAAATAACAAATGGCATTTCAAGAATCAAATAAAGTAAAGGGCAGCGAGCTGGAGCTTACTGACAAGGTGGTTTCTATCAACCGCGTTGTGAAGACAACGAAGGGTGGCCGCGCATTTTCCTTCTCTGCTCTGGTAGTAGTAGGCGATGGCGCTGGTGTTGTGGGTCATGGCCTGGGTAAGGCTAAGGAAGTACAGGAAGCCATCACTAAGGGTATTGACGATGCTAAGAAGAACCTTATCCGCGTACCGGTAATGAAGGGTACTATTCCTCACGAGCAGTTCGCCAAGGAAGGCGCTGCCAAGGTGATGATCCGCCCGGCCGCACATGGTACTGGCGTTATCGCAGGAGGCTCAATGCGTGCCGTGCTGGAAAGCGCGGGTATCACCGACGTGCTTTGCAAGAGCCTTGGTTCTGCTAACCCGCATAACGTGGTAAAGGCAACTTTCAATGCTCTTTCCATGCTCCGCGAGCCAGTCAAAGTTGCCCGCGATCGCAACGTCAATCTCAAGAAAGTATTTAACGGTTAAATCGTTGAGTCGTTGAGACGTTAATTCGTTGGTTTTCCAATGCTTAACGCTTCAATGGTTTAACGTGTTAACGCTTCAACGAAATAAAATGGCTAAGATTAAGATTACCCAGGTAAAGAGCGGCATTGACCGCCCGGAGCGCCAAAAGCGCACCCTCATCGCCCTTGGCCTGCGCAAGATGCTGGCTACCGTAGAGGTAGAAGCCACTCCGCAGATTCAAGGCATGGTAGCAAAAGTTGCCCACCTGGTAAAGGTGGAGGAGATGGCTTCCTAATTTAATAATCAATTGCGAGCGGCCCGTTCGCCGCGCAAGTAAACAACTGAACAAAATGGCTCTCAACAACATTAAGCCTGCAGAAGGCGCAGTACATAAGACAAAGCGCATCGCGCGCGGTGAAGGTTCCGGCCACGGCGGTACCGCTACAAAGGGTAACAAGGGTCAGCAGGCCCGTACAGGTTCTAAGCGCAAGCGGGCATCAGAAGGCGGGCAGATGCCAATCCAGCGCCGTATGCCTAAGCGCGGTTTCAAGAATCCGTTCCGTGTCGACTATAAAGTATTCAACCTCGGCGACCTGGACTTCCTCATTGAAAAGTATGAGCTGAAGGAATTCTCTGAAGAGACGCTGTATATGAACGGCCTCATTTCACGTACTGAGAAAGTAAAAATTCTTGGCAACGGTGAGTTAAAGGCAAAGCTGCCTTTCAAAATTTCCGCAATGTCAGGCAAGGCTAAGGAAGCTCTGGAAGCTGCCGGCAGCACTGTTGAGCTTATCTAAGGACCTAAGGTGATTGGTTGGTGAGTTGATAAGTTGGTGAGCTTGCTTAACCACGTATCAACTTATCAACCTTTCTACATTCCACCCTTTTCCGTTTCTTCGCTTTCCTTTTTTCGTCCCACACACTACACTTATTTCGTGAAGAAGCTTATTGATACGCTGAAGAATATCTGGAGCATTGAAGAGCTCCGTAAAAAGATTCTTTATACGCTGTTGCTCGTACTTGTTTACCGCGTTGGTTGCTATATTACCATTCCGGGCCTCAACCCGAATATGCTAAAGCAGGCGGAAACGGCGGGCGGCGGCGGTATTCTGGGACTTATCAACTCATTTTCCGGCGGTGCATTTTTGCGTGCCTCCATTTTTGCGTTGGGAGTAATGCCGTATATCACTGCTTCCATCTTCATGCAGCTTGCAGGCATCATCGTGCCTCAGGTAGCTAAGATGCAGAAGGAAGAGAGCGGACGGAAGAAAATCAACCAATACACTCGTTACCTGACTGTTTTGGTTACAGCCTTCCAGAGCATCGCTTACGCAACGACCTTTCTGCGTTCGCCACAATATCAGGCTGCGCTTGATCTGACGCATTTCACGCCGTTCCTGTTCACGCTTACCACGGTCGTAGTTCTCGTAGCTGGGTACGCTTTTCGTTATGTGGCTCGGTGAGAAGATCACCGATAAAGGCATTGGCAATGGTACTTCACTGATCATCATGGTAGGTATTATGGCTCGTCTGCCACACTCTCTCGCGCAGGAGTTTGATGCCCGTAATGGTCAGGGTGGTGCGAGCGGTCTGTTGATATTCCTTATTGAAATGGCATTCTTTGTGGCTATCATCGTTGGGCTCATCCTGCTCACGCAAGGCGTTCGCCGTGTGCCGCTGAACTACGCACGTCGTATCATCGGCTCTACTAATGCCGCTAAAGAAGTTACCGGTGCCCGTGACTTTATTCCTTTGAAAGTGAACATGGTAGGTGTAATGCCCATCATCTTCGCTCAAGCGCTGATGTTCATCCCTGCGACATTGTCAGGCTTCGCTGACCCGAAGGGTACTGGTGGTTTCTTGCGCTCGCTGAGCGATGACGCGCAATTGGCCTTATTACCTGATTTATGCCATATTGGTGATCGCTTTCACTTACTTCTACACTGCCATCACGTTTAACCCAACGGATATGGCCGATAATCTAAAGCGCAACAACTCGCTTTATCCCCGGTGTAAAGCCTGGCGAGCCGACGGCCAATTACATCTCCACTATTATGGACCGCATTACGCTGCCCGGTGCTTTGTTCCTTGCAGTTGCAGGTGTGCTCCCCGGTGTTGCGCGTATTATGGGCGTAACGAGCGGTTTTGCATCTTTCTATGGTGGTACATCTATGCTTATCGGCGTAGGTGTAGTTCTTGATACGCTCCAGCAGATTGAAAGTCACCTGCTGATGCGTCAGTACGATGGCCTGATGAAGACAGGTCGCATCGCGGGCCGTCAGCCGGCAGCAACAGTTTAAATAACACCCGGTCGGGTTTTGAATTTCGGTCGGAATCCGCTATGGCGGAGGATGACCGAAATTCTTTTTTAATGATAATACCATGGTTCATATAAGAACAGAAGACGAAATAGATATTATCCGGGAAAACGCGCTGATGGTAACGGCCACACTCACGGAGGTTGCCAAAATGCTGCGTCCGGGCATTACCACCGTATCTATAGATCAGATGGCGGAGACATTCA
The DNA here is from genome assembly GCA_963782125.1 of uncultured Bacteroidota bacterium. GTDB lineage: Bacteria > Bacteroidota > Bacteroidia > Chitinophagales > Chitinophagaceae > UBA1952. The sequence goes on along the minus strand of CAWAID010000009.1, from coordinate 124,046 downwards.
TCCGGGATAATGGCGGAACCCCTTCCTTTAAGGGCTATGGCGGTTTTCCTGCTGCCCTTTGTATCTCCGTGAATGAAGTTGTGGTACACGGTTTCCCTTCCGAATATGAGTTGAAGGACGGCGATATCATCTCCGTTGATTGTGGATTTTATCGTAATGGGTATCACGGCGACCATGCTTACACGTTCGCCATCGGAAATGTAGCTCCCGAGGTCTTGCAAATGATGCGTATTACCAAAGAGTCACTTGCGAAAGGCATCCTTCAGGCGCGTGCCAATAACAGAGTCGGAGATATTTCGTGGGCGATAGAGTCGCTTACCTACAAAGAACATAGGTATGGCGTAGTACGTGAGCTGGTAGGCCACGGTGTAGGCAAGGATCTTCACGAGGACCCGCAGGTTCCGAATTTTGGCCGGAAGGGCGATGGTAAGAAACTCAAGGAGAAATCAGTAATTGCAATAGAGCCCATGATCAATCTAGGCGTAAAAGAGGTTTATACGCTAGACGATGGTTGGACGATCGTAACCGCGGATGGTAAGCCCTCGTGTCACTATGAACATACAACGGTGGTGCGGCGCAATGGCGGTGAAGCTCTTTCCAGCTTTACTCCGATTGAGGCAGCAGAGCGCGTTAACCCGGAATTAAATACCGGTCATTTAGAACAAGTTGCGGCACTTGCGTAACAAGATATTGATGCCTGCCAAATACCTTTCAGGAAGAGTTTGGCCATGGACGAGTGTATGTAATCAATTGAAGGAGCGTTAAGCGACACTGAGACTTGTTCAACCAGTGTGTACTCGTCACTGCAGCTGCACAGCCTGCGTTTTGCTTCTATTGGCCAGAAGAGTAATGCCAATCAGCACTAACAATGTTGAAATAATCTCTGCCTGCGTCGGGTGAATAAGTCCCCAATCGTACTTGTAGTTAACCCGGATCAACTCCACCATAAAACGCTCTGCTCCGGTCAGAATCAGGTACACGCCAAACATTTGCCAGGGCCGCTTCAATTTCCGACGAATACTCCATAGGAAGAAAAACAACCCGACGCACACAATTGCTTCATAGATCGGGGTAGGGAAGACACCTACCGGCAGTACACGGAAATATTCTTCTTCATTGGGTGGGTTTTCTAATCTGATTCCCTCGTTACCTACATTTCGGGCAAAATTCTGCGCCCACAGCCAGCGTGGCATCCACGATGGGGCGGGTGCATAAAGCTGATTGCTGTCGCCATGGGCTTTTTCAGTATAGAAAGCGACCGTAGCAGCGCCTTCGGCGGAGGAAACTAGCTTTAAATCACCGTTGGAAAGTATTTCGCCACTCCGAGCCTGCATACTCTGGCTGACATATGCACTATTATATATACCCCAATCGCCATCACCTGCCAGCTGGCAGCCGAGCCTTCCAATACCATACGCAACCATAATAGCCGGCGCAGCCGCGTCGCATAAGTGCGCGAACCGTATCCGCTGCTTTTTCGCATAATAGTAGAAAATAGCTGTTGCGACAATGAGCCCGCCGTAAAACGTAAGGCCGCTACGCGAGAAAAGTGAACCAATGGGATCATTCAGGAAATCCTGCCACGTTTCTAACGCATTAAAAACCTTAGCGCCCACCAGCCCGCCGATTGCGGCAATCATTACTATCTCCGAAATCCGCTCATGCGGCCACACCTTCGTGCCCGTCTTTTTATCAGTTATCGGTTGAATCAAACTTTCGCCTTCTTTGCGCCGCAGCTCGCGGATCATTACCCAGGTAGCAGCCAGAAAAGCCAGGGCCACCATTGCGCCAAACGTCTTAAATAGGCCCACCCAGTCAGGCGGGAAATAGCCTGTAAGGCCATATACGAGGTAGCGAAAGTCGGGGAACATAAAGCGCGGCAAATGTAGGCTCTCCGCATGCTAAAGCCGAGGGTATAAACGTCGTAGCCCCTTATACAGCGTTTACAAACCGGCTATAACCGGCAGGCAAGCTTCTATCATCCGCTCAACCGCCTTAACCCCGTCTGCGGAGAAGCTAGCGCTCACTCTATTCGCTACAATCGCTGAAACAGACAGGCAGTGATGACCAAGCAGCTTTCCCAAGCCGTAAATAGCCGATGTTTCCATCTCAAAATTCGTCACCCGGTGCCCGCGGCTGCTGAAGGTGCCCAGCGCATCAATCAGATTTGGAAAAGCAATGGGAGCACGTAGTACACGGCCTTGTGGGCCGTAAAAGCCGGGACAGGTAATCGTAATTCCGCTTGCCATCTTGCCGGCAAAAGCAGCCCTTAGCCTGATGCTCCCTTCAGCGATGTAGGGTTTGATGGCAGCATCTTCAAGCCGGGTATGTGTTGCAAACTCGCGCAGCATATATGTCTCGTCTGGATTAGCTTCCTGCAGATAGTAATGCATGAGGTTGTCGAGTCCAATGGCAAATGACGTGGCCACGCAGCTGTCTACCGGCACATCCCGTTGTAATGAGCCGCTTGTGCCGAGCCGGATAATGTTGAGCGATTTTTTGACTGCTTTTATCTCGCGCGACGCAAAGTCAATGTTAGCCAGCGCATCTAGCTCAGTAAGTACAATGTCAATATTATCTGGTCCAATGCCTGTACTCACTACAGAAATACGCTTGTTGCCGATGCGGCCGGTGTGGGTAATAAACTCACGATGAGCTACACGCACATCTACAGCGTCAAAATATCGGCTTACGTTTTCCACCCGCCCCGGGTCCCCGACTGTGATCACGGTGTCAGCCAGCTCTTCCGGCAGCAGGTTAAGATGATAGATCGCGCCGCGCGCGTTGATGATGAGTTCCGATGGAGCAATAGGCATGGCCAAAAAACTTGGCTGCAAGATGAAGGAACATTCTAACATTCCAACGGTCCTACCGCTCAACCATTATCTTTGCCGACTTTTAAAAATCACTGATTAGATGAATAAAGAAGTACTTCTGTACCTCGTGCCGCCTTTGCGGCGTAATAGGCTTGCTGTTTACAGCCGTCCGCGGCGCCTGGGTAAGCAAGCAAGACGCCGGCAATGACCGGATGAAGGAAATCGCCAAGCTACATCGCCGAAGGCGCCATGGCCTTTCTGAAGGCAGAGTGGAAAATCCTGACCTACTTCGCCGTCATCGCGGCGTTGTTGCTCGGCGTCATGGGCGCTACTAATCCGGAAAGCCACTGGAGCATCGCCGTTGCCTTTATTGTAGGCGCTGTTTTCTCTGCGACGGCCGGCTATATCGGCATGAACATCGCCACGAAGGCGAATGTGCGCACGGCGCAGGCGGCACGTACCTCCTTGAGCAAAGCGCTGGCACGTTTCCTTTACCGGCGGCTCTGTGATGGGCCTTGGCGTTGCCGGTCTGGCGGTGCTGGGCCTCGGCTCCATCTTCATCATTCTCTTGAAGGTATTTGTGCCTTCGCTGGCCGGCAACGGCTTTGATGCTGCTGGAGATGAAGAAGGCCATTGAAGTGCTCACCGGCTTCTCGCTCGGCGCAGAAAGCATTGCGCTTTTTGCCCGCGTAGGCGGCGGTATCTATACCAAAGCTGCCGACGTAGGCGCCGACCTTGTAGGTAAAGTAGAAGCCGGCATCCCCGAAGATGACCCGCGCAACCCCGCCACCATCGCCGACAACGTAGGCGATAACGTGGGCGACGTAGCCGGCATGGGCGCCGACCTTTTCGGCTCTTATGTAGCTACGGTACTGGCCACCATGGTGCTCGGCTCTGAAACCGATGCGCTGCATGACGCATTTCAGCGGTATTGTCGCCGATCCTGCTGCCGATGCTTATTGCGGGCATTGGTATTATCCTTTCTATCATCGGCACCTTCTTTGTGCGCATTTCCGATAAGGCTGGCATCTGACGCACCGCCGTGTACAACGCGCGCTGAACATGGGCAACTATGGCTCCATGATTCTGACGGCCATTGTCTCTTTCTTCCTTGTACAATACCTGATGCCGGACACCATGACGCTGCGCGGCCATGAGTTTACGAAGGACGGCGTGTTCGGCGCTATCATGGTTGGCCTCGTCGTTGGCACGCTGATGAGCATCATTACCGAATACTACACGGCCATGGGCAAGCGCCCGGTGATGTCCATCATTCGCCAGTCTTCCACCGGCCACGCTACCAACGTCATCGGCGGTCTGGCGGTGGGCATGGAATCTACCTTCCTGCCGATCCTGGTGCTGGCAGGCGGCATCTACGGCTCGTTCTACTTTGCAGGTCTGTATGGTGTAGCCATTGCCGCCGCGGGCATGATGGCGACTACCGCCATGCAGCTGGCCATTGATGCCTTCGGCCCGATTGCGGACAACGCCGGCGGCATTGCCGAAATGAGCGAGCTGCCTGCCGATGTGCGTGAAAAGACCGACATTCTGGATGCGGTAGGTAATACCACCGCCGCTACCGGTAAAGGCTTTGCCATCGCTTCCGCTGCACTTACGGCCCTGGCGCTCTTTGCCGCCTTTGTAGGCATTGCCAAGATTGACGGCATTGATATTTATCGCGCGGATGTGCTTGCCGGCCTCTTTGTAGGCGCCATGATTCCATTCATCTTCTCCTCACTCGCCATCCGTGCGGTAGGTGAAGCGGCGATGGCCATGGTGCAGGAAGTGCGCCGCCAGTTCCGCGAGATTCCGGGCATTATGGAAGGCACCGGCAAGCCGGAATATGATAAGTGCGTAGCCATCTCTACCGAGGCTTCCATCAAAAAGATGATGCTGCCGGGCGCGATCGCCATCGTTTCTCCGCTCATCATCGGCTTCGTGTTTGGCCCCGAAGTGCTGGGTGGCTTCCTGGCAGGCGCTACAGTTAGCGGCGTACTGATGGGTATGTTCCAGAACAACGCCGGCGGCGCATGGGACAATGCAAAGAAATCTTTTGAGAAAGGTGTTGATATCAACGGCCAGATGTACTACAAGAAGAGCGAGCCGCACAAGGCTTCCGTAACCGGCGATACTGTTGGCGACCCGTTCAAGGATACTTCCGGCCCCTCCATGAACATCCTCATCAAGCTGATGAGCATCGTGAGCCTGGTGATTGCGCCGACACTTGCCAACATGCACCACGACAGCATCAATGCAGCGCCGCGGCGATAAGCTGAAGACGCTGATGGAGCTGAACGGAGTTGTAGCAAGCGCAGGCTGCGCCGATGGACACCGTTCACAACGCAGGCCCTGCGCCAATCCCGTCTTCTCCAGTAAAAGGAGCTGTAAACGAAGCAGGCGATTTCGTCTATGAAACAGGCGAGGTAAGCGAGCTGGACGTGAAGGGCATGAAGATGTCCGTAGGCGAGCGATGTCTTCTGAAAGGAAGCTCGTTGACTTTCTCAACAACGGCTCCGTCTCTGACGACAAAACGAAAGGCTGGATAACGATGGACCGCCTGCGCTTTGAAAGCGGCAGCGCAACCATCAAGCCCGAATCTGAAGAGCAGATTAAGAACATCGCCGGCATCCTCAAAAGCTATCCCGATGCTACCGTCAAAATCGGCGGCTACACAGACAGCGTAGGCAATGAAGCGGCTAATATGAAGCTCTCTCAGGAACGCGCCGAAGCAGCAAAGGCTGCTATTGTAAAGCAGGGCGTGGACGGCCGCCGCATTGACGCGGAAGGCTACGGAAGCCAGCACCCCGCCTGCAAGCCCGGCGACCCGCAGTGCTCCGGCGACCCCAAGATGTGCAATGCCCTCAACCGCCGCATAGATATCCGCGTCACCAAGAAGTAATCCACATTCAATAATCACGAATCCCCGTCAGTCAGGACGGGGATTTTTATTTGACTATGTTCGCGCCCATGAATTTTTTCGGCAGGCTTCACACACACGCTTGCGCCTTACTGCTGTTGATCATCTTATCCGCGCCTGCTGCCCATGCACAATTGCTGGATAAAATTTACCTCAACCCCGAAATAGCCCTCGGCGTGGCATCCGGCTACGATAACGGCCTGGACTTTGGCAATGCCAACCGCGCCCTGCGCATAGAGCTGCGCGGTGGCTATAAGCTGGACGAGCGCCTCAGCCTCTTCACCGGCTTCGGCTTCTGCGCCTACCGCTACCGCATCGTAGGGCGCGCGGCGGTGAGCGGGCCGGATACCATCCGCAATGAGTTTCAGGATTGCCTGGAGGTGCCGCTTGGTGTTCGCTTCTCCACTTATCACGGTTACCGCAGCTTCCGCACCCGCTTCTATGGCGCGGCCGGCCTGCGCCTGTGTTTTCTGAACGATGTCCGGCACGACTACCACACGACCGATGGCGCCGATGCCGGCCAGAACGTAGTGCGCCCCGAAGATTTCAACCCCTTCTGGGTGCGCCTCTTTGCCGAAGGCGGCTTAGACATCCCTATGGATTACGGCTCCGCCATCCTGATAGGCCTGAACATCTCCGATGGCCTGAGCCGCAATATGAGCAGTGAGGGCGCGCTCTCACGCGATAATTACGGCGTGCTGGTGATAGGTGGCAGCGTCGGGCTGCGCTTCTCGCTGCATTAAAAATAATGCAGCCGGACGGCCCCGGAAATGCTCCGGCCTGCAAAACAAACCTTCCGGGCGCTTCAACAAGCCTTCCGGATGCCTGAACAAACGTTCCGCACGTCTATGCAACCGTTTAGAATGCTCGTGCAACCGTTTGGAATGCTCCTGCAACCGTTTAGAATGCTCGTGCAACCATCCCGCACGCCATAACAATCCTTCCGGACGCCTGTGCAACCGTTCGGGATGCCTGTGCAACCTGACGCATCATAAAATAAAACGCTGTTTGCCGTCTTGCAGCCGGCATTACTTCGCCGGCTTCGTAAATTTCAGCTTCACCGCCTGCTTGTAATGCTCGTTCTTTACGCCGCCCGGCAGGCTGCGCATGTACTCTTTTACCTTATCCGCCACGTCATAAAGTCCCGTTTTGGCCCCGTAGAGGGCAGCATTCCGCTTGCTAAGTGCCTGGTCGTAATCGTTTTCCGCATCCACAGCCGCCTTATTGCGGGCCTTCAGGTCTTCGCCCATCGTTTTCAGGGTGTCGTACTTCAGGTCGTCATCATTTGTGGCATATTCCGGAGTGTTTTTTATCAGCGCCACGAGGTCGGCAAAGTGCTGCGCCTGCATATCAAAGCTTTGCTGCGAGACGGAGATGGTTTTTGGCGCATCCGGCGCCGGGGTATTGCCGCCCGGTTCCGCTGTCTTCGCCCGGCGCGCGCCGCGTATTTTAGCTATGAGGCCCGCGGCGTCCTTAATTTTCTCGTCCGGCGCTTCAGAAGTCTTCAGTACGCTCAGGATACGCGGCAGCAGCGGCTCCACGGCGCTGAAAGCGGTCTTGCGCTCGCCCTTCTTGCCGTTAGCCGCTATAAGCGCGCCGGCGCAGGCGTTCACCTTTTGGTCGCAGTCGGCGTGCATCGTTTCCAGCGCGGCGGTGCCAAGCGCAGTATTTACGGGATTATAATCGGCGCCCATAGCGGCCGTCTGCGACTTAAGGGCATAAAGGTTCGCCACATTCTTAGCGTGGCCGGTTTCGGATGTGCTTGCCATGATATAGATGTTTTATGGTTGATGCTAAAATAGAAAAGAATAGAATATGCAGGTGCGTTTTACTTTAACTCTTGAGTCTCCGGGGTCTTTAGCCATTGTTAGTGTTGCTAAGTCAGGCTACGTCCGCCGTTGCCGCGCCTTATGGCCGGCAATGCTGCCGGATGCAGGAACAGCACGCACATATCCATTATCTTGTGTACCGTATTACAGCAATGCATACTTTGGCAGCGGTGCTGCAGGTTCGTTGCCGGTCAAAAGACGCGGCAACGGCGGGAGGGAACACCAATAACGGCGGAATAACTGTGTAGCTTACAAAGGCTTATGAAAAGGTTATTAGCGACAATACTTCTGGGCATCTGGCTGTGTGATGCAGTCAGTGCCCAGAATTATTTCAACAAGCGGGAAACGCTGCATTCATTTCAGTCCCAACTTTATTCAGTTGTCGAGTCAAAAGGCAAATATTATACGTCAGGCTGGGGTGTAGATAGCATCAATCACTTGGGTGGCGGGTTGTTCCTCGGCGTTCCCGGAATAAAGTTTACAGTTTGGGATAAGCAGGGTAATATCCTGCATGATACCACAGTACAAAGGGCGGACAAGGGAGGAATGATTTGCGAAAACAACACCTTACTTGAGCTGCCTGGCAATACCTTTCTGGTGGCTGCCGGAGGCGGGGATACCTCAGGCCATCTGAAGATGTTCATTGTCTGCTTTGACAGCACAGCAAAGCCGCTCTGGATAAGAGAATACGATAAGCCACTCTGTGCCGGCCTGAACATTGACACTCATATAGGTGTCAGAGCCCTAAAGCCGGACGGCCAAGGCAATTGGTTGATGCTGACAAGCATCAAATGTGACTTGGCAGGTGGAGCTTTTACTATCAAGACGTTATTGACAAAGTTTGATTCCGGCTTTAGCATGATATGGAATAAAGTATTTGGAGATGACATGTTAGACAGCCAGCCGAACGGTTTGCTGATAGATAAGGATGGCTACACAATTGGATGTACTTATAATAATAGGAGTGTGGCTTCAAGAATTTCAACTATATACCGGGGTGAGTTATTTAAAACAGATACTGCCGGTAATCAGACTTGGCATTGGCAAAGCAAACTGCCTGGTATGACCGGGATGGGCGATGTCATTCGTACTGACGATGGAGGATATGCGTATGCGGCACTGGACGGAATGGATAAGCGTTCTGCAAACGGCCAGACAGTAAGCCTGTATTACATTCCAACGCTTGTAAAGATTGATTCTTCGGGAACCACTTTATGGACTATACATTTGTCTCAAGCACTTAGCTACGGCTATAGTGGCCTGTACCGCGTTATGCAATTGCCTGACGGCGATTTTATAGGTGCAGGCAGCATAGAATCCGGCTTTGACGCGGCGGACTCCAATGACTATACATTTTATGGCATACTCATACGCTTCCGTCGGGACGGTACTATAAAATGGAAACGCAAATACGATTACCAGTCCGATACCATGATTTGTGTGGTTCAGGACATGAAACGTACGGAAGATGGCGGCTATGTGCTGGCGGGCTACGCGAATGACAATTTCAATAAAATCGGCTACCCAACATTAAGGGCATGGCTGCTCAAGGTGGATAGCAATGGCTGTGCTTCCGATAACGACCCCCAATGCTGGCCGGTAGGCGTACCGAATGAGCCTAAGCTTGTGGTGGGCAGCTACCGGGTCTATCCGAATCCTGCTACAGAGCAGCTACAAATCAGCTATAGTAAAGCAAGCAATGCCGATGAGGTATTTTCCCTTTTTGACATCACCGGAAGAAAGGTAGCAGAGATGTTGCTGAGCGGGCAATCCAGAACAGCAACATTAGACATCAGCCCCTTTCCGAGCGGCATATACTCCTATCGGATAATAACGCAGGATGGTTCCCTCAGAACCAGCGGCAGGCTTGTAAAGCAATAAGCATTTTCCGGATAGCCTACTCGCTAAAGTTGCACTCCAGCGGCAGCTTATTCTGCCCGTCCGTCATCTCTACATTCGCGCAGCGGAAGGTAAAGCGGCGCAGCGTGTCAAACGTAAACGTGCCGGTTACGCCCTTCGTGCCGTCAATGTTATATCCGGTAGCCCGGTAGAAATGGGCGCTGTCGGTCATGGCTATCTGGATATTGTCCGTGGTATTTCCGTCCGCGCCTATTTTATAGGTGCCGGTCTGCGTGGGCAGCTTCGCATTCTTCGCAAAGGTGAGCACCAGCACCTGGCTGCCTGGCCCATAGACCTTGATGTTTGGGTATTGCTTCGTTGTGTCTCCATCTTTCTGTAACGACACTTTCTGATAAATAACAGGGCCCAGCTTCCAGCCGCGGAAGGCCGGTACCGTTACATTAAGCTCGTAGCTGCGCGTGCCGGAATGCCCCACGCCCTTAATACGGCCCAGATAAGTGCCGCCTGCCGGCGTAAAATCGGTAGATATGGTTACAACCGCATTGAATGGTGTAATGCCGGTTTGTGGTTTGAAGCTTGCATAAATGCCGCCGGGCAATTCTCCGGAAAGGGTCACCGTATCCCGGGTGCCTGATGTTGGCGTCACAGTAACAGGAAATGAATAGCTGCCGTCGGAGGTAACGCTCAGGTCAACGTCGCGTACGCCGGTGATCGTAAAATTTCCGCTTTGCTCGGTGCTGCTGACACTGTCACTTTTTTTGCATGCGCAAAGGATGGCTGGAAAAAGAAGGAGCGTAAGAATGCGCTTCATAAAAAAATGTGTGTGACAGAGCAGGATGTTGTGAAACCTGCGCTTATAACGCAAGATAAGCTACATAATTACGTAGCCCCTAAATGGGCGGAGTATCTTTACGGCATGGCACAGCTCATTCGGAAAGAAGACGCGCTTGAATACCACCGCAAAGGTCGGCCCGGCAAGATAGAGGTCATTCCCACAAAGGAAACTAAAACCCAGCGCGACCTCGCGCTGGCGTATTCGCCTGGCGTGGCGGAGCCTTGTCTGGAAATAGCGAAGAACCCGGAAGACGTTTATCAATACACTGCTAAAGGCAATCTCGTAGCTGTAATATCAAATGGTACGGCCGTACTCGGACTCGGTGACATCGGGCCTGAAGCCAGCAAGCCGGTGATGGAAGGAAAGGGGCTTCTTTTCAAAATCTTCGCAGACATAGACGTCTTTGACATAGAGCTGGCGGTGCGTGATGTAGATGAATTTGTCCGCGTGGTAAAAGCGCTTGAGCCAACCTTTGGCGGCGTGAATCTGGAGGATATCAAGGCCCCGGAATGCTTTGCCATAGAAACGCGGCTAAAGGAAGAGCTATCTATTCCGATCATGCACGACGACCAGCATGGCACCGCCATTATTTCCGGCGCGGCCTTGCTTAACGCGCTGGAACTGGTTGGAAAAGACATTGACAAGGTTAAGTTCGTCATCTCCGGTGCCGGCGCCTCGGCCATTTCCTGCTGCAAAATTTACCTCGCCCTCGGCGCAAGCGTGAGCAACATGTTTATGTTTGACAGCAAGGGCCTTATTACCAGAGACCGTTCAGATCTGGACGAGCACAAGCAGCAATTTGCGCAGGCCGCGCCGGAACAGTCACTGGCAGACGCTATGAATGGCGCAGATGTGTTTATCGGCCTTTCAAAAGGTGGTGTCGTAAACAGCGCGATGGTGCGTAGCATGGCAGACAAACCTATTGTCTTCGCCTTAGCCAATCCGACACCGGAGATTGCGTATGATGAGGCCGTAGCCGCCCGTCCGGACGTTATTATGGCCACAGGCCGCTCTGATTATCCCAATCAGGTGAACAATGTACTGGGCTTCCCTTACATTTTCCGCGGTGCGCTGGATGTGCGTTCCAAAGCCATTAATGAGGCTATGAAGCTCGCCGCAGTGAAGGCGCTGGCAGCCCTTGCCAAGGAGCCGGTGCCGGATATCGTCAACGTTGCTTATAACGAGCGCAGCCTCCATTTCGGCCCGTCCTACATCATTCCAAAGCCGATTGACCCGCGTTTGCTTACTACAGTTGCACCTGCCGTAGCAAGGGCGGCTATTGACAGCGGGGTAGCCCGCTATCCGATTACAGACTGGGATGCCTACGAGAATGAATTGCACCACCGCCTTGGCGGCGACGACAATGTGCTGCGCTACATCATCAACAAAGCAAAGCAATCGCCGCGCCGGGTAGTCTTTGCAGAAGCGGAGAATCTGAAGGTGCTGAAGGCCGCGCAGATAGCCTGGGACGAGGGCATTGCCACACCCATTCTTTTGGGCAACGTCGCCGCAATTCAAAAGCTCATCAGGGATAACGGACTGCAGTTAGACAATGTTGCAATTATAGATCCACGCAGTGAGGCTGCGGCCGAAAAGCGCGATCTGTATGGCGACAAATTCTTCGCAAAGCGCCAGCGTCGTGGCTATAATCTATACGAAAGCCGAAAGGCTATGCGCGACCGCGTTCACTTCGGATGTATGATGGTGGATGAGGGCGAGGCGGACGCACTTATCTCCGGCCTCACGCGTAATTACCCAGACACTATGCGGCCTGCGCTTCAGATCATAGGGCTGGAGCACGGAGTGAAAAAAGTAGCCGGCATGTACCTGATGCTCACCAAGCGTGGCCCGCTGTTCCTGGCCGATACGACGGTCAATTTCAATCCAACCGAGGAAGACCTCGTGGAAATTACCCGCATGACGGCGCGTGAAGTGGAGAGCTTCAATATCAAGCCGCGCATTGCCCTGCTTTCGTACTCAAACTTCGGCTCCTCGGATTCGCCTGAAGCCATCACCGTGCGCAATGCAGTGACAAAGCTGCGAGAGCGCTATCCAGATATGATTGTAGACGGCGAGATGCAGGCGGGCGTAGCCTTTAACCAGGACTTGCTGCGCGAGAATTATCCGTTTTCCGTACTTGCCAACGAATCGCCCAATACCATCATCTTTCCAAATCTCGCATCGGGAAATATTGCTTATCACCTCCTGCAGGAAGTAGGCGGCTCGGAAGCCATCGGCCCGATCTTACTTGGGTTGCGCAAGCCGGTTCATGTGCTCCAGCTTGGCTCATCGGTGCGGCAGATCGTAAATATGGTGGCGATAGCCGTTGTGGATGCACAACTAAAGTCAGCTACTTCGCGGCCCGAACTGCCATTTTCTTCCTGAAATCTTCTTTAGCGCCTTGTCTTGTATTGCCATTATCGGAGCTGGTGCCGCAGGTTGTTTTGCCGCGGCAAATGTGCCTGCCGGCCACGAAGTAGTGGTTTTTGAGAAAGGTCCGAAGCCGATGCAGAAGGTCAGGGTTTCGGGCGGGGGCCGCTGCAATGTCACACATGCTTGCTACGACATACCGGAGCTCCTGAAACGCTATCCGCGCGGCCAAAGCCTGCTTAAACGCTCGCTGTATCAATTTGGCCCTAAGGATACGGTGGAATGGTTTGCCACGCGCGGAGTGCTGATCAAGGAAGAAGCTGACGGACGGATGTTCCCGGTCACCGATGATTCGCAGAGTATCATAGACTGCATTTGGAATGCCATGCGGCAGCGCGGCGTGCAGGTGCGCTTTGGCAAAGGAGTAAAAGATGTGCTCAGCACTGAAGCTGGCTGGCGCCTGATTTTTGACGACGGTTCGTCTTTTGATTGTGATAAGGTATTGCTGTCGTGCGGCAGCCTGCAAAAGCCGGAACAATTTGCCTGGCTTACACGGCTCGGCCACTCCATACAGCCGCCTGTGCCTTCTCTGTTCACTTTTAATCTTCCTGGAAACCCCATTACACAGCTTATGGGCGTTGCAGTACCGGAAGTCAGCATAAAGCTCGCTGGCATAAAAGGAGCGCAAAGCGGCCCCTTGCTCATCACGCACTGGGGGATGAGCGGTCCCGCAGTCCTGAAGACCTCGGCATGGGCAGCAAGAGCTTTGCAGGAGCGCAGGTACGAGTGCACCGTACTTATCAACTGGCTGTACGACGTTACGGACGCAATGCTGCGCGAACGTTTTGCTGAGCTGCGCCAATCGCAGGGCAGGGTAGCGGTGAGCAGCAGAAACCCCTTTGGCTTGCCGAAAAGATTATGGGAGTTTTTTGTACAAAGAGCCGGCATTGCCGAAAACGTACGTTGGGGCGAGCTGCCATCATCGGCACAGCAAAAGCTCATGACGGCCCTTATTGCCGATGCCTACCAAATGAAAGGAAAAACGACGTTTAAAGAAGAATTTGTAACCTGCGGAGGTGTGACCATCACTGAAATAAACGCTCAAACGATGGAAAGCCGCCTGGCGACCGGCCACTACTTTGCTGGTGAAGCAATGGATGTAGATGGCATTACCGGCGGCTACAACTTTCAGCATGCGTGGAGCAGTGGCTGGATTGCAGCGAAGAATATGACCGGTCAGGCGTAAAATCCAACGCTGCTTTAGCAAACGGTGCGGCGCCTGTTTCCTACATTTAGGCTACCAAATTTTTTCAGTCTTTTCATCATGGACAATCAACATCAAAACGGCATTTTTTCGGATTATGTCTTGGAGCAATCGCAGACGCACAGTGTCTCAAAAGGCTTCTTTGCCAACGTATTTCTGTGGATGTTCGGCGCGCTGGCTATTTCAACTGCTTTCGCGTGGCTTTTTGCCAACAATCTGAACTTGATTTCTTATCTAATCATGCCAATGGGTAAGCTGAGTACGCTTGGCTGGGCGGTTTTGCTGGCACCTATCGGCTTTGTGATGGCTATGTCACTGGGCTTTCAGCGACTTTCCGCACCGCTGATGGCGGCGCTGTTCATAACATATGCGGCTGTGAACGGAATTTCCTTCTCGTTTATTCTGCTTGCCTATACGCCCCGCGCTATTATCACCTGTTTTGGATCCGCCGCGGCGATGTTCGGTGTCATGGCGGTCATGGGCTATACCACGAATAAAGATCTGACTTCATTTGGACGCATTCTTACGATGGGCCTGATCGGTATTATCATCGCTATGCTGGTCAATTTTATGCTTAATAGTGCGGTGCTGGACTACGTTATTTCCCTTGTCGGTGTAGCGGTTTTCACCGGCCTTACGGCTTATGACGTTCAGAAGCTAAAGCGGATTTCCCTCGGACTGGAATATGACGGTGTTGGGACGGCCACCGTACGTAAGCTGTCCATCCTGGGCGCGCTAACCTTGTACCTTGACTTTGTGAACCTGTTTCTCATGCTGCTGCGTCTGTTTGGACGCCGGCGTTAAAAAGGAATATTTTGCTTGAAAGCCCTTTTCTCAATGGAAAGGGCTTTTATTTATATGCAGACACATATGGCAGCCTTGCTCCTTTAACGCCTACTTGACCCCCAAAACATACTATCTTCCCCGACCTTTGAGTTATTAAGTAGCGTGCTTCAAATGTCATTTTCCGCCTTACGGCAAAGGCTTATTCCTTTTTTGCTCCTTTGCGCCCTGTTGCTGACCGCCGCAGGTACGCCCGGTTATACCCAGACCCGAGTCAATGCCGACAGCGCGGCCCAGGCACGCAGGCAGGCGCTGGAAGTTACCCGCGCCGCTCAAAAACGATCGCTGGACTCTGCCAAAGCCGCTCGTCAACATATACTGGACAGCCTGAAAGCCTTCCGGCAGCAACGGATGGATAGCCTTACCGCCATCCGCAAATACCGCGAGAGCCGGCATTTCCGCGATAGCGTAACCGCTGCCCGCGAAGAGCGGATTGCCACCGTGCGCGAAGTGCAGCATGCGCGCATGGATAGTCTCAAGGAGGCCCGGCAGCGGAGCACCGACAGCGCTATTGCCGCGCGGGAAGCAGCCATGGCACCGATCCGGAAAGCGCAGCAGCGGCGGATGGATAGCCTTACCGCTATTAAAAAATACAAGTCCAGCAAACGCTATGCGGACAGCGTTGCCATTGCTCAGAAAGCCCGTACGCAGGAAATCGCCGCGAAGCGGAAGGCATTCACAGACAGCCTTACAGGCGTACGGAAGTTGAATATGGACAAGCTCAAGGCTGCCCGGAAAATCACAACTGATAGCCTGGCCGCCATCCGCAAAGTCCATAGCGACTCACTGGCCGCTAAGCGAAAGGAGCGTGCGGCAGCATTGGCAAAGAATAAAGACAATCAGCTCCGCGATAAAAAGATCAAGGAAAAGCAGGCAGAAAACAAGGCCCAGCTCGCCTTTGAACTGAAAATCAAGAAGAAGCGTTCCGTCTACAGCAATGAAAATATGCTGAAGAAGAAGTGGTCGCCGCCGCGCCGTGCAGTGCAAAACACCTTTACGCATTACAATTATTACTTTAACGCGGAGCGCAAGATGGCGGAGGCAGAAGTTAACATGCAGCGTACCGCCAGGGATAAATGGGATGAGCGTATCCCCTTATACAGCTTCAATCCGGTGACGGATTCTACCACCTTCGCAGCGGATATGGACAGCGTGATCCAGAAAGCCTCACTCGGCATCCAGATCCATGATCCGCGCACAAAATGGGGCGATGACCTCTATCTGTTACTTGGAAAGGCTTATTTCTATAAAGGTGACATGGAAAATGCAGCTTCCTCTTTCAAATACATCGTAGCGCTGAACGAGCGCGCTAAGGCAGAAGCAGCTAAAAAGGCGGCGGATAAAGGGAAGAGCACGCGGAAGGAAGGGCCCAGCTTCGTTACGCCGGAGCAGACAGGTGTGGCTGCGGTTCTAAAGCGCGAGCCCGCCAATAACGAAGGGCTCCTTTGGCTGGCTCGTACATTCATTACTTACGGTCGCTATGGCGAAGCAGAATCAGTGCTGGACCTTATTGGCTCCGATCCTAAATTTCCCGAAGGCCTGCGGGGAGAGCTGGCGCTGCAAAAGGGATTTCTTGCTCTTTGCCAGCATAATGACAAGGATGCGGCTGCCAACCTGATGCTGGCTGCTGCAGATAAAGACATTTCTGTATACACACGACGCCGTGCGGCATTTATAGCAGGTCAGCTGCTGCAGGAGCGCGGTGCTTATAACGAGGCTGCAAAGCAATATGCGCAGGTCACTGATCTCCATCCGAAGATTGACATGGACTTTGCCGCCCGTCGCAACCGTACCAATGCGCTGATTCAGGCGGGTGGCGTACAAAAAGATGCGACAGCTTCACTTAAAAGCATGCTGAACGACGGTAAGTTCTCGCCGTACTATGAGCAGATTTATTACATGCTGGGCCGCCTGTCGGCCAATGCCGGCAATAGTGATGCTGCAGTCACTTACCTGCTCAGTGGCATCAATACACCAAAAACGACACGCAGGCAAAAGGCCATGTCATTTGCCACGCTCGGTAATGTATACTTCAACACAGGGGCCTATACCAGCGCCAAAAGCGCATACGACAGCACCGCCAGATACCTGTCCGCTGCGCCCGATGACAGTGAGGTGAGCATCGCTATGCGGCGCGCGACCCTTGTCGATAAAATAGCTGTACCGGCTGCAACAATCCGGCAGCAGGACAGCCTGCTGGCCCTTGGAGCCTGAGCCCCAGGGAGCAGCGGGCTGTGGTTCGGCGTTACCTGCATATGCTGGAGACACGCCGGTCTGACAGCACTTTCCGCGCAGAAAACGGAGGCATTGCCGCAGCTGCCATTCAGGACAATAGTGACGCAAAGGGTGGGGACGCTGCTGCATCTTCCTGGTACTTTGCTAATCCGGCGCAGATGCAGCAAGGCATAGCCGACTTCAAGCGGAAATGGGGTAACCGTATCCTGGCCGATAACTGGCGCCGGGCAGCAGCATTAGCAGCCGCCGGAAGCGCCGGTAATTCAGTGAGCAACACTGCCGCGGTTGACAATCCAGTCGGTAACAGTGTTGGAGCAGCGGGTGCAACGATAGATGAAAATGGTCTTCCAACTGAAGAAGCGCTACTTGCGGTAATTCCTACAACGCCGGAAGCGCAGACAGTTGCCAACGGCCGCACACAACGCGCTATGGTAGATATGGCCACCGCGTATCTGCGACAGTTTGAAGACTATAAACGCGCAGCTGCTACGCTGGACTCCTTTGACAAACGCTGGCCGCTCAACCCATACACAGCTGAAGCCACTTATTTACGCTACCTCATTGCCCTGCGCAGCAATAATTTAAAAGATGCGCAACGTTGGAGCGACAAGTTGCAGAAGGATTTTTCGGGTACGCAATGGGCCAATTTTGTTGCGCCCGCGCCTGGAGAAAATACCGAGAGCGGCCCCGCGCTGGCGTCAGTCGGTGATTATTATGACGCCACATATGACTTGCTGCAGCAGCGGCAGTATGGAGAAGTCCTTAGCCGCACCCGTTCAGCCCGCCGTCAGTATACTGACGAGGCATACAGCAGCCGTTTCCGCATAGTGGAGGCGATGGCATACGCCGGCACAGCACAATACAGAGAAGCAGACACAATTCTGTCCGATTTCATTCGCACGCATGCAGATGATCCGCTAAAGCCGTGGGCCGAGCGCGTTTTAAGCTATGTAAGTGAGCGCCGAAAAGCAGATACTTTACAGTCAGGGGCTTCCGTGACAGGCGCCCCATCTGCCAATGCCGCTTTACCTGCAAATCTGACTAATCCAGTGGCTGCCGGCGGCGCTCCGGCTGCGGCAACTACCGGATTAAAGCCGTTAGACACCAGTTCGCTCCCTGTGCCGGCTGAATATGCTTATAAGCCTGCCGAACCGCATTATTTCGTCTTTGCCATCAACAAGGTGGAGCCGAAGGCAATGGGCGTAAAGGCCGGCATTAATGACTTAAATACGTTCAAGTTTAATACCTCCAATCTGGAAGTGACTATGCTGCCCATGAAGGCGAACAAGGGGATTATAGTGGTTAAAACCTTTAAGAATGCCGGGGCTGCACGAACATATCTAGCCACTTTTAATGATGCGAAGACGCTTGTACGGGAATACAACGCGAACGAGTATCAAACCGTTGTGATATCTGCTACCAACTACCGAAAACTTATTGCTGATGGCAGCATTGGCAGCTATCTGCCATTTTACAGGGCGCACTATTAATGTGAAGTGGACGGGCTAATCCAGAAAGCGTTGGCGTAATGCTGCGGAAGGCAGCATACAGGCATCCCGCTTCCCAAAAAGGCTATAGCGATATCGGGCAACTAATCGGTAAATGGAGTTGCGAAGCAAACGCGGGAATACTTGTAAATGGCTTAGGCTTTTCCAGGCGCCATCGAGATGCGCAGCTACTCTGAGCGCAGCGTCAGATTCGGTATAATACTGCCCATGCTCCAATAAAATAAGCGCGTCCGGAATGCGCCCCATTTTGGCCAGCACGGCCGCCTTCGCCGCCTGTCCTGCCGCAGATTGCAGCGATGCGAAACGAATCGTTCCGCGCTTATCATGGCTTATAACGAACTGAACAGCACTGTTGCACAGGTTGCAGATGCCGTCAAAGAAAAGGATTGGGCCCTCTGTCATGGCCGGGGAGCGCCCATGGGCGTGGTGCCGCGGCTGGCAGAATCTATAGTTGCCTTTCGGGCAGCTATTATAGAGTCTGCTTTTTGCTTTACCTCAATGGTCATGCGTTGGTCCAGGTCTTCCATAGCCCTTTTATTGATTTCTTCCATGCGGGAGCCGACAATGGAGTCAACCTTCGCATCTACAAACGAATCGGTGTGTTCCGGATTCTGATTGCAGGCAACCAGGGCGAAAGCAGCAAGAGGGAGCAACTTTTTTATGTTTAGCATAATCCTTGCAAAGATACCTTGTATGAATAGGTTACTTTTAAAAGCTATGCCGGATAAATGCATAAGCCCGCATATCCGGCTCGTTTAGAAAGACATGAAGCCTTTGACTTTGCTATGTGTGTTGACGCTTTTCTGGGGCGTATTTTGTCGCGCCCAGGCGCAACCTGGGGTTAATGATACAATTCGCCTCGGCGGTATTATTCTCGGTAAAGACACGCTGCCGGTCGTTTTTCTGGAAGAGCACGAAGTCCACGACCGGTTGCCACGCCACCTTGCGCGCCAGCGGGAGCTATGGACCCGCCTCAAGTACAATGTGACCAAAGTATATCCATATGCAGTAACGGCAGCCGAGGTTTTAAAGGACGTGGATGTCAATCTGGAGCGTTTCGGAGATGATAAAAGTGCGCGGAAGGCATACTTGAAAAGCATTGAGAAAGAGCTGAATAAGCGTTGGAAAGGTGAGCTCAGTGATCTTACAATCACGCAAGGCCAGGTGTTGGTAAAGCTTATTGACCGGCAAACCGGGAAAAACTGTTTTTCAATAATCAAAGAGATGAAAGGCGGCTTTACCGCAACCTTGTGGCAAGGCGTCGGGCTCCTGTTCAATAATAACCTGAAGCGTGCGTACGATGCTTACGGTGCAGACCGGGATATTGAGAACATTGTGCGCGATCTGGAGGCAAGCAATTATTACCGTTACCGCGCTGCTATGCAGCGGACGAACTGAAACGGCAGCTCCGGTAATAGGTGCATTGCCCCATTTAAAGCGGCGAATAATAACCTTTGCCAAGTAAATCCCCCAAAATCTCAAATGGTGTTTGAAGACCTGAAACTACACATCCTGGCTATTGCCGTTCATCCCGATGATATTGAGCTAGGCTGCGCCGGCATTCTGATAAAACACGCCGCCGCAGGACAGTTCACGGGCATTCTTGACCTCACCCGCGGCGAGTTGGGGACGCGCGGGACGCCTGAAATCCGCACGCAGGAGGCGGCGAATGCTGCAAAAGCCATGGGCGTAAGCGTACGGGAAGATGCAGGCATGAGGGATGGTTTTTTTCGGAATGATGAAGAACACCAGATGCGGCTCATTCCGTACATCCGCCGCTGGCGGCCGGAAATAGTGATTACCAATGCCCTGGAAGACCGTCATCCGGATCATGGACGTGCGGGGCGGCTGGTGGCCGATGCCTGCTTCCTGGCGGGCTTACGGATGATCCCGACAACATATCAGGGCCAGCCGCAGGAAACCTGGCGGCCTAAACGTGTTTTTCACATGATACAAGACCGTCAGCTAACGCCAACGTTCATTGTGGATGTAACGGAGGTGCACAAGCAGAAGCTGGCAGCGATTCAATGCTATAAAAGTCAGTTTCATAATCCGGATTCTAATGAGCCGGAGACTTATATCTCCTCCCAAAATTTTCTGGAACAGATTAAATACCGCGATGCGCTTTTAGGCAAACGTATCGGGACGAAGTATGGGGAAGGGCTGGTCAGCGAGAATTTGCCCGGCCTGGCGGATTTGAATGGCTTGATTTTACCGGAAGTCGCATAAATTTGAATTGATAACATTTTAATCAAAAAATCCTTGGATGCGCTACAAAATTCTTTTTGCACCGGTTGCAATGCTGCTCTTCATGGGTTCTACCTGCAAGCGGGAATGCAAAGACATTTCGCAAGATCCATGTGATGGCGTGATATGCACGATGGAGTATCGTAGCATTATGGTCGCGGTTACTGATGCAAACGGACAACGGGTACTAATTGATAGTACATCCACAATAGGGCAGAGCGGACAAAAAATAGCGAACATAGATCTCGGCTTTGGAACCGACGGCCGGTACACCGTTGTAGATGACCATTATCAGTCTGTATTGAAGAATAAGACGGAGAAAGTGCAGTTTTATGCCTTGCGCAATGGTGCTGTCGTAGCACACGCAGATTTTCTGGTGAGCGCCGACTGTTGCCACATCAGCAAAGTGAGCGGGCCGGAAACAATTATTGCCCAATAATTTCCGCCACTTTTATTGGAAGAAGCAATTTTATTCGCGCTAAATCCATACTTTTGCCGTCCAAAATTCTGTAAGCATGGCTCGCGTATGTCAGGTGACGGGTAAGAAGCCCATTAAAGGTCACAAAGTATCGTTTTCTAATAAGAAGGCCCTCCGCCGCTTCCTGCCTAATCTGCAGACTAAGCGCTTTTTCCTTGCCGAAGAAGACCGTTGGGTAGTGCTTAAGGTGTCTTCTGATGCCATCCGCACCATTAACAAGAATGGTCTTATGAGCGTCGTTAAGCAACTGCGCGAAGAGGGAACCAAAATCTAATTAGCTGATGTGATGATGTGATAATTAGCTGACCGTCTGCTTCTTCATCATCACATAATCACACTATCAAATTATTAAATTACTACAATGGCTAAGAAAGGCAATCGCGTTCAGGTAATTCTGGAATGCACTGAGCATAAGAACTCCGGCCTCCCAGGCACGAGCCGCTATATCACCACTAAGAATAAGAAGAATACACCGGAGCGCATTGAGCTGAAGAAGTACAATGCCACTATGAAGAAGGTGACGACGCACAAAGAAATCAAGTAAACCAATTCGGAAGGCGTAATTTAGAATTCTGAATGTGCCTCCTCTAAAACATTATAACTCATGGCAAAAGCAGCAAAAACGGCGATTAAGAAAGACCCTAAGCTCGCCGCTGAGGCAAAGAACTATACAAAGGTGATTAAGGCTGTGCGCAGCCCTAAGACCGGCGCTTACTCTTTCAAAGAAGGCATCGTGCACAAGGATAAGGTGAAGGATTTCCTGGCAAATAATAAGTAAGCTATTTGTAACTCTTGGAAGCCACTGCGAAATGCAGTGGCTTTTGTATTTTATAAATGCCAGCATTATATTAGCCAAATGCAGCCTCTGATTCTTCTCCACGGCGCTCTGGGAACTGCCGGGTCCCTGGACCTGCTCCATAATGCGCTCGGCGCGCACGCTCACATATATGTTATGGAGTTCAGCGGTCACGGTGATGCTTCATGGCCGGAGGATGCTGGCTTTTCCATAGACACCTTTGAGACTGATGTCTGTCGCTTTATGGACGCACGCAATATCCAAGCTGCACATTTATTTGGCTACAGCATGGGTGGCTTTGTGGCATTACGAATAGCTTTGAATGCTCCGGACCGTGTTTTATCCGTCACCACATTGGCAACAAAGCTGAACTGGACTGCAGAGACATGCGCGAAAGAAGCTGCTATGTTAGATGCTGTCGTATTAGAAGCTAAAGCGCCGAAATTCGTTGCGGCACTGGCGGCAGCACATCCGGTCAGTGGTTGGCGTAAGTTGGTACAGCAAACGCAGCAAATGATCGGAGGAATGCATAAATATCGTCTGGATGAGCAGACGCTGGCTAGCATGCAACAACCGATCCGTCTTATGGTAGGTGACCGTGATAAGATGGTATCACTGGATGAAACCATTCAAGCTTACAGAGCACTTCCGGCCGCATCTATGGCGATCTTGCCTAAGACGCCGCACCCATTAGAAGGAGCTGATGCTGCATTACTTGCCACATTGATTCAGCAGCATCTTGCGGCCGTAACTACCTAATTCAGGTAAATCATCGCCAGATGCACTGCCTTCTTCCAGTCTATATACTTCGGGAGCTGGCCGATCTGGAGCATGCCTTCTTCGGAAGGCAGCGCAGGCAACTCGCCGATGTCAACATATTGTAGATCAAGGGCAAAAGACTTTTCGCCAAGTATGCTCTCCAGTATCTTGTACATCACAGGCCGCAGCCATTCCTGCTCCTTTAGGCGATCGTAGTAAGGTGTACACACTTTTATGGCCACTATTTCAGGATGGGCCCTGTCTTGTATGGGTACAAACCAGATATCACTTGCCTTCAGTACTACATCTTCAAAGCCAAATTCAAAAGTGTCTCCGCGTGGAGGCACGAATGCGATAAACTCCCAATCATCAAGTTTTGGGGCTGCTGATATTAAAGTATTTACTTCTTTAAAATAAGAAGTGTCCCCTTCCGCTGTAATGATCAGTTCCAGCTTTTCGCCCGGTGTACCACCTATTTCAAAGCCAAGGTGCGCGCAGTACTCCTGCAAATGTGTTAGCAAGTCACCTAAGCGGGCCGACTTATCAGATTCTTCCATTTCATTGAGAAACAGGTAGGGCTTGCAATGCTCCATGAACCAGTCCCAAAACACTTTTGCTTTCTCTTCCATAACCAAATCGGCACGGCGTTTTTTGACATTACCATCGTCAGCGCCGTTTCCTCAAACAGTACAAGGAAAATTTTGTGCCCGAATATCCCGTTCAGGGCTAAAAAAAAGCTAAAGCGATGGGCCGAAAATGACGTCATTCATCGTGTAAATCCCGCGTTTTCCACAAATTTTCTCCGCTGCTAAAACAGCGCCCAGCGCGAAGCCATCGCGATTATGCGCAGTGTGCCGCAGTTCTATTGTGTCTACGGCAGAAGTCCAGGATACGGTATGGGTACCAGGCACACCATCTTCCCGCAAAGCGGTAATCGGCAAGGCCTTTTTCTCCTTATTAAGCCTATCGGAAAGTATCCATTGTTTCATATTGGCGGATCTTTCCAAAATCTGCTCGGCAAGCGTTATGGCAGTGCCGCTCGGCGCATCCTTTTTTTGAAGATGATGTACTTCTTCAATGGCCGCATGATACTCCTCGCGCGTGGCCATAAGCTGCCCGAGTAGTTTGTTTACTTCAAAGAAGATATTAACCCCCACGCTGAAGTTGGACGCGTGCAGAAATGCGGCGCCTGCTTGCTCGGCCAGCGCTGTTATGTCGCTTAATTTGTCATTCCAGCCGGTTGTCCCGCACACCGTGGCAATACCCGCGTTAAGGCACCGAGCCACATTTTCAGGCGCTGCTTCCGGCAGGGTAAATTCGATGGCCACATCGGCACCTGACAGGTTTTCGCGCGTAAAGTCTTCCCGGTTGGCGGAAGTGATTCTTAGTACGATTATATGTCCGCGCGCCTGAGCAATACGCTCAATGGCGTGGCCCATCCTGCCATAACCTATCAGGGCAATGTTCATAGCGGGTGATATTGGAGCAGGAGCGCCGCGATTGTGAAGAATGCAAAAAGAATAGACGCTGCACCATTGGTATTGGCAAATGCCATGTTCACACGGCTCAGGTCGGAGGGTTTTACAATGAGATGCTGGTAAAGGAGTAAACCCGTAAAAATCACGGCGCCTATCCAATACCAGACGCTGAAATGGCCGTATAAGCCTGCAATAATGACCAATGCGGCTGTCAAGAAGTGGAGCAGGGTAGAGGCGATCAGCGCGCCTTTGAGGCCTAGCATTGCCGGAATGGAACGCAGTTTATGGCTGCGGTCAAAATCTATGTCCTGTAATGCATAAATGATATCAAAGCCAGCCACCCATGTAAACACCATTCCGGAAAATAGTACCGGTGTCAGCTTAAAATGGGGCTGCACACACAGGTAGGCACCGATCGGTGCTAACGACAGTCCAATACCCAATACTAAGTGGCAAAGCGCTGTAATGCGCTTTGTATAGCTATAAAAGAGAATTACAAAAAGTGCAATCGGCGACAACCAAAGCACTGTGGTATTGATCGTAGCAGTTACCGCAATGAAGCAGACACAGCAAATGATGGTAAAGAACAACGCACCCCTTGGCTGCACAGTGCCCGCAGGAATTTCCCGCTTTGATGTCCGTGGATTCAGCGCATCAAATTTCCGGTCCAGCCAGCGATTAAATGCCATGGCTGCGCTGCGCGCGAAGACCATACAGAGCAGCATTTTCGCAAAAAGCATCCAGTTCCAGGGCGTTTCAGCCGTCAGGATGGCTAAGGTGAATCCAATGAGCGCAAACGGCAGCGCGAATACCGTATGGCTGAACTTGATCAGCGAGAGATAATGACTGATGCGGGTAATGAATCCCGTAGAGCCGTTGAGTCGTTGAGTCCTTGAGTCGTTCATAATAATCGTGCTATTCAACGTCAGCGTCAAATCCAATACTCATTTTTTCAAGACGGCTATTACTCCAAACGAGCACGTTTTTTTGTTGATGCCCTTTCTTATTATGGCTGTCAAACTGTACCACAATGTCTCCCTCACCACCCGGCGGAATGGGCTCTTTCGGAAATGATGGAACGGTGCAGCCACAGGATGCTTCTGCGCGACTAATCAGCAGCGGCTCCTTGCCAGCATTCTTGAAATGATAGGCATGCTTCACTACGTCGCCTTCTTTAATCTTTCCGAAGGAAAACTTTGTATCAATGAATTGCAGTTCCGTTTTTGCCATGCCTGAAGCCGCATTTACACGGGCGTCTGACTCTTTCATGCTTAAACCAGCGCCCTGATCGGTTGAGCCGCCCTGCCCTATATGATATTTATTAAAAAGCGCCGTGCTGCTTATGCCAGTCAACTCTACCAACGCAATGGTAAACATAGACAGCGTCAGCACCGTCAGCAGAATTGTTTTTAATTGCTCCTTCATTTGTTACTATTTATCGGACCGCCATTTGTGTCATTTTTTCGTTCGGCCCAAACCTGCGCCAATTCCACCAGTATTTCTACGGCCTTTTCCATATCCTGCACGCTCACATATTCCTGCTTGGAGTGAATGCCCATTTCACCTGTGAAGATGTTTGGGCAGGGCAGTCCCATGAACGAAAGCCGGGAGCCGTCTGTGCCGCCGCGGATGGATATGCGTTGCGCCTCAATGCCGGCGCGTCGGTAAGCCTCTTCTGCATTTGCCATTACATGCGGCACGCCGTCCAGCACTTCGCGCATATTGCGATACTGCTCTTTAATCTCAAAGTCGGCAGTTACTCCTTTAAAATGGAGCAATGTGTCATTCACTAGCTTGCGCAGCCGCTCCTCATGCGTGGCAAGCATAGGCGTGTCAAAATCCCGGATAATGAACTGTACCGTAGCTTGTTCAATTGTACCCTGAATGGACGTGGGATGGACAAAGCCTTCGCGGTCGCCTGTATGCTCAGGTGCCCAGCTATCTGCCGGCAGAATGCTTACAAAATGCGATGCTGCTTTTATGGCACTGACGAGCTTCCCTTTCGCATAGCCCGGATGAGCGCTGATACCATGGAACGTGACCACCACAGCGTCTGCCGAGAACGACTCACCCTCCAGATGTCCGCGTTCGCCGCCGTCCAGGGTGTAGCCGAAATCGGCACCCAGCTTTTCCATGTCCACTGCATCCACGCCGCGGCCTATTTCTTCGTCTGGTGTAAAGAGTATGCGGATTTTGCCGTGCTTTATTTCCGGATGCTGAATTAAATAAGCGGCCAAGTCCATAATAATAGCCACACCTGCCTTATCATCAGCGCCGAGCAGCGTAGTGCCAGAAGCCGTGATAATATCGTCCCCGATACGCTCCTTCAGGTAAGGGTGATGATGCGTAGAAATAACTACTGCCGGATCATCGGGCAGGACGATGTCTTTGCCGTCGTAGTGCCGGTGCAGAATGGGTATAACGCCTGTTCCACTGCTGTCAGGCGAAGTATCTACATGTGCGCAAAAGCAAAGCACCGGCGTGGCTTCATCCATTGTAGCCGGAATGGTGGCATATACATAGCCATGCTCGTCTAGCTCAGCATCTGCAATCCCAATCGCTTTTAACTCTTCCACCAACATCCGGCTAAGGTCTTTTTGCTTTTCCGTGGAAGGCTGCGACGCAGAGGCAGGATCACTTTGTGTATCAATCATCGCGTAGCGCATAAATCGCTCTGCAACGGTGTGGGTGTATCCCTGCAATAGGCATAGTCAAGAATTGTTGGCCGCAAAAGTAAGCCCTGCGCTAACGCTTTACCGACGAAAAAAGGCTGCCCGCAGGACAGCCTCTTTTCAAATATTACTTAAACAAGCCGTTAAGCGCTTGCCTTTGCAGCGTTCAGCTTCTTCATCAAGGCGCTCTTCAGGTTGCCTGCCTTGTTCTTGTGAATTACATTGCGCTTAGCCAGCTTGTCAATCATGGAAATAACGTTCGGCAGTTCCTGGCTTGCGGCTGCAGCATCTTCGGTAGCCAGCAGCTTGCGGATGGCGTTACGGGTCGTTTTGCCGTAATAACGGTTGCGGTCACGGCGCTTCAGGGCCTGGCGGGCGTCTTTCTTGGTTGCTTTATGGTTAGCCATTGCTAATTAAAATCGGTTCTGTTTTCTAAAATGGAGCGCAAAAGTAATTTCGGATTAAAGATTTACGCGCTTTTTCAGCAAATTTTTCTCGTTAGATCGCAGTAGATGTCGGCAAACGATTACATGATTTCCGCTGCAAAGATCTGCTTGCTACTTCTTGGTTAGGAAGTCTTTTTTCTCTACAAAGCCGTCCAGCTTGTCCTTAGGAATGCGCAGCCGATAAAAATCTTCTGCATAGGCCGCATAGTAAACAGCTCGTAGTCGGGATTCCACTTTTCAAACTGCTTCTTGTCCATACCCAGCTCGCTATCAAGCAGCTTCGGGATGCATCGGGCTCACTAATGCGCACAATAGCCATGCGCTCCAGTTCTTCCTTGGTAAACAGTGGCTTAGGTGGTTCAACTCGCCTTTGCAGCTATAGCAGGTTCCTCATTGCCAAATTTAAAGTCGTCAGGCAGTTGGCCGGGGCCGATGTATTGCTTCATCTTCTCAAAGATGGAAGCTGTAGCTACGAATGCCAGCACGTGGCCCTGTGTTTCGCGGGGGAGATATTTCTTAATATCCCAAAAGTTATTGCTGCCTGTGCGCGCAATGGCGCGCAGTACCGGAGTGGGGCCGCTGTTGTAAGCTGCAACCACCAAAAGCCAGTCTTTCAGCTGATTATGAAGGAACGAAAGGTATTTTGCGGCTGCATTGGTTGACTTAAACCAGTCGGTGCGGTCATCGCGCTTGCCATTCACAGTGAGGCCCATCAACCGGGCGGTACTTTCCATTAACTGCCATGGTCCTACAGCCCCAACCGGCGATACTGCATTATTGTTGAGGGCCGATTCTATAACAGCAAGATATTTAAGCTCAGCGGGGATGTCGTGGCGCTTCAGCACATTTTCTAACAGCGAAAACTTTTTGGTAGCGCGGCCTTCTACTGTACCGAGGGTTTTATTATGTGAGCCGAGGTACTGCCGCACAAAGCCGTTCACATAATCGGTCATTGCTCCGAAATAAGCCTTCTGACCTGCTAAAGGAACTCCTTTAAACGGCGCAACCGGCGTAGCGGCCGGCAAATTGCCTGCAATTAGCTTCGCAGCAGGCTTTGGCGATGGAATGAGGCTATCAGTTTTAATCACCTTCGGCGGTGCCTGCATTGTAACCGGCTTCCCGCTCTGTGCCAGGGCAGTGCCGCCGGACAGCAGAATAGCAAACACAAAAATTCCCTTCAATTGCATGTTTTTTGGTCGTCGTTTTAAATGTTGCACGCGCTTTTTGATGCACGCGCAACGGCGGTCAATTCATGCAACCCTTCCTGACAACTGGAAGCGGCCGCTTTACTAACGGAGGCTCATAATGCAGAGCCTTGAGGGAGCGAAAATGGGAATCTACTAATTGGTAGTCGTCGTAGTAGTCGTTGGCTTTTCTTGTACAGTAGCGCCGTTCTCTATCTCTTTCTTCACGCCTTCCTTCGCATCGTTGAACTCACGAATGCCCTTGCCGAGGCCACGAGCCAATTCAGGGATCTTGCGGCCGCCGAAGAATATTACGACAGCCAGCAGAAGCCAAATCATTTGGTCGCCACCTGGAAGGTGGATGAGCATTTGAGGAACGATGTTAAGTAGCGCCATGAGACAGTATTTTTCAGAAACGTTGGAAGACAAAGATAAGGCTTGGAAGGCCGCCGCCGCCCACCAGCAGACATATTAAACCACAGTTTAACACCGCAGGGCAGCCCTATTTTACCGCAAAACATTCTGAAAATTACACAGTTCCGTTACCCGTCTTTCCTTTGATGTACGTACGCCAGCGTTCAATGGCCATGGCTATATCTGCAGGTAGCTCCGACGTAAACATCATCTGATCACCGCTGTCAGGATGTATGAAGCCCAGCTCTTTGGCGTGCAGCGCCTGTCGGGGAATAATGGCCATCGTATTTTCTACAAACTGCTTGTACTTAGCGAATATGGTCCCCTTTACGATCCGGTCACCGCCGTAGGTTGTATCACCAAAGAGGGGGTGGCCTATGTGCTGCATGTGCACGCGTATCTGGTGTGTGCGGCCGGTTTCAAGTTGCAGTTCTACCAGCGTGACGTATCCGAATCGCTCCAGCACCTTATAGTGCGTGATCGCTTCTTTTCCATGCTCTCCATCTGGATAGGCGGCGAAAAGTTTACGGAAGCGTTGGTGGCGGCCAACGTGTGCAACCACCGTCCCTTCATTAGCATCCATATCGCCCCAAACCAGGGCTACATACCTGCGGTGGACGGTGTGCGCTTTGAACTGCGCAGCCAGCTTGGTCATTGCGTGTTCCGTTTTGGCAATGACTACAAGTCCGGTCGTATCTTTATCAATGCGGTGCACCAGGCCCACACGGGGCAGCTCACTCAGGTTCCCGGTTTTTTGCTGCAGGTACCAGCTCAGGCCGTTGATGAGTGTGCCGCTGTAATTGCCGCAACCGGGATGAACCACCATGCCGGAGGGCTTATTGATAATCATCAGCGCATCATCTTCAAAGACAATGTCCAGAGGTAGCTCTTCGGGTATGATCTCCGTGACGTCGGGTCTGCGCGTGTCATAGACAATGATTTCATCCGCCGGACGAATCTTGTAGTTGGACTTTACAACCGCTCCGTTAACGGTAATGTTCCCATCGTCAAGCGCCTGCTGAATTTTGTTGCGCGTCGCGCCCTCCACACGCGTCATCAGGAACTTGTCTATGCGTAGCGGCTCCTGCCGCTTGTCCGTAATGATGCGCATCCGCTCTGCGCGCTGTTGGGGCGTTCCGGAACCTTCGCCTTCTTCATCTTCCCAATCTTCCTCCTCAGTAGAATAGCCTGACATGGGCGCAAATTTAACGGTCATTGCGCTGCGCGCCTACGAAGCAGGCGCCTGCAGGAAGCTGCAATAATGCGCCGCCTGAAAGGCAAATGTCCACTTCGGATTGCTGTAATGCGCTGCCGCTTCGTAGGCTGCTAATTGATCGGGCAGGCTTTCTAAAAAGCTTTCCAGCCCGTCTAGCTCGTAAAACAGCGCAGTTTCCCGGAAGTCCTGATAGCGGCTGAAGTATCGGTGCATGAGCAGTGGCTTGCGATATTCAAATGCGCGATGAAAGGAGCCGCTGATCTGGTTTTCCAGGTACTTCTCCATATCCGCATTAATAGGGTGGATGAGCGGCATAATGGCATCGCTTTCGCGCAGATAGCTGTGCAGCACTGAATCGTCCACATAGCTGCTGAAGAACAGGAAGTGCCTTTCCAGGCAGAGTTCCGCAACACGTGCCCGTAGCTCGGGGCCGTTCCCGTGCGCATGATTGCCATTGCCCAATAGCAGAAAACACAGGGGCGGCTTATTTTTCAGCTTGGCAAATGCCTCGAGAAGGGTAGTGTAGTCGCGACGCTTGTACTCTACACTGCCGGGAATGGCGATCCACAGCTCGCCCGGGGCTTTAGGCACTATGGACGCTTTAAACTGCGGTTGGAAGATGGGATAGAAGACAGAAAATCGCAGTCCGGCGTGTGGCATTTTCAATGCTTTTTCAAGCATATAATCTGCCAGCAGGAAGTAATTCGGTATGCGACGGGAGATGATCTTTTGCGTGACACTGCCTGCCAGCTTATTGACGCCGTGCAGCGTTCCGAAAAATTGTATGCCCTTCGGGAAGGGTAGCAGGCAGAAATTTCGCACGGGGTTGGTGTGGGCGGTATTGAAAATAACCGTCCGGATGCCGCGCTGTACGATCATTTGCCTGATCCACCACAGTTCCCGCCACTGGGCAATGCCTTTTGTAGCTGTCACGCGCACCCATTCCACGGCAAAGCCGCCCCCATAATGTGCGACAGCTTCCCGGTGCCGCTCAGATACGATGAGCGTCACGTCATATCCGCCTTCCTGCAGAAAACGCAGCTGACTATAAAGGTTTACATCGTGCGCATCATATACCTCCAGCAGGGCGGCTTTGGGGCGGGCGGGCATGGCGGCAAAGTAACCGCAAAGGCGCGAACGCACACGCAACCGTCTTTTTTAAGGTATGCTGGCCCCATTTTTAAACTTAATGCCTAATTGACCACCTCAAAAGCAATACTTTATGAAAACGAAAACCGAGCAGCTCACTGAGCAGCAGATGCGCAACGTAAATGGAGGCGATGGCTATATTGCCTACGATCCTGTGACTGGCAAACCATTTGATGAGGAGACCGGCGGTTACGGCCAGGATGGTGCCCCGGACGATGGCCCGCATGACACGCCTACGATGCATCAAAACGCCCTTGGCGAAGGTTAGCAATAACAGAACGTTGGTACATAATTAAGACCGTCCAACATTGGACGGTCTTTTTGTGGCAGGTCGCTAAAGGAGCTCATTGATTGCGCAGCAGAAATGCGAACGCGCTTTATCTTGTGGCGCTGATTATCAATTATTATGAACAAATCTTTCATGACGGCACTTTTCAGCATTCTGCTGCTTTCTTTACAGCATGACGCCTCCGGCCGCGAGAAGGCGAAAGCCAAGGCAAAACCAAAGGCCAGCAGCAGTAGTGCTAACCTGAAAGAGAGCTTCCGCGCCATAGGGCATGGCTTTCGCGACGCGGGACGCTCCATTGGCCGCGACGCAAAGGCTGCAACTCGGGCGGTGAAGCAGTCAGAAAAGGGGCGCTGAGGCTTTCTTTGCTTGCTAAAAATTGAAGTTGGCGCCGAGCTTAGCAATTGTTATGTCGTAACCAGCCTCTGCCCAGAGGCCAAAGCCGGGATTGAAGTTATATTTCAGTCCTAAAAAGGGCGCAAAAAATAAATCTGACGTGTAGCGTTGCGAATCATCAAAGCTGCGGTCTTGCATACTTGATGAATAAAGTCCTGCGGCCACGCCGCCGTATGGGTCCAGGCGTTCGCTTTTGTCTTTCAGAATGGTGAGGTGGTAAATTGCGCGGGCGGCGAATGCTGTTTTGTACCAAGCGGTGCCAGATGCATTTTCGTATGAGGCTCTGTAAATAGCGAATTCTGCACCGATGCTGAGCACGCCCGGGCCAATAGTATTCATGGTGGTATGCTCATAGTTCAACACAAAAGCCGCGGTATTTGCTACACGATTATAGCTGCGGACAGGCGGGATGCCAATAGCGATCCCAATTGCATTGTTTCGGTCATAAACCGGACGCCTCTCATCCACGCTTTGCGCTGCTGCCGTGGCGAAGCATAAGCTAAGCAACAGTATTAGCGGGAGGCTGATCTTTTTTGCGGGTAACCCCATTGGTCGCATTGGCTACGGTCTATCAGTAGACTGAGCGAATATAAAAGACCGCTCATTGCTGAGCGGTCTTTTGATTTTTAGCTTTTGACTTTTGCTTATTCGTCCTCATCAAACTCCAGCACAGCGCGGGAGCTCATGAGCAGTTCCATTTCTTCCTTAGAGCCTACGACGAGGTCGTTAAAATCGCGCATACCTGTACCTGCAGGGATGAGGTTACCGGTAATAACGTTTTCCTTCAGGCCCTGCAGGTGATCGGTCTTGCCGTTGATAGCTGCCTGCGAAAGCACCTTCGTAGTTTCCTGGAAGGAGGCTGCGGATATCCATGAGCGCGTACCGAGTGAGGCCTTGGTGATACCAAGCAGCAGCGGTGCCGATGTAGCAGACTGCGCATCGCGGAATTCAACGAGCTTCTTGTCAGCGCGCTTAAGGGCAGAGTTTTCTTCGCGGATCTCGCGGATGGTTACGATCTGGCCGGCCTTCAGCGTTTCGCTGTCGCCTGCTTCGGTAACCACCTTCTTGTCAAATATCCAGTCGTTTTCTGCCTGGAAGTCGAACTTGTCTTCGGTATCGTCTTCAAGGAACTTAGTATCTCCCGGATCAACGATCGTCACCTTACGCATCATCTGGCGAACGATCACCTCAATGTGCTTGTCGTTGATCTTCACACCCTGCAGGCGATATACTTCCTGAATTTCATTCACGAGGTATTCCTGCACCGCAAACGGACCCTTGATAGCGAGGATATCGCTCGGCGTTGTAGCACCATCAGAAAGCGGCGTGCCGGCCTTTACGAAGTCGCCGTCCTGCACCATGATGTGGCGCGTAAGCGGAACGAGGTATTTCTTGACCAGGCCTTCGCGGCTTTCTACAGATGATCTCGCGGTTACCGCGCTTCACACTGCCGAAGCTTACCACACCATCAATCTCCGCAACTACGGCAGGATTGCTTGGGTTACGTGCTTCAAACAGCTCCGTTACACGTGGCAGACCACCGGTGATATCGCGGCTACGACCCATGACACGTGGCAATCTTCACGATTACCTGGCCGTTGTGCACCGTCTCGCCCGTCTTCCACCACGATGTGTGAGCCAACCGGCAGGTTGTATGATCTTGCTTTCCTTGCCATCAATGATGATAGCAGGAATCTTCGTCTTGTCTTTTGTTTCGATCACCACCTTCTCGCGGTGACCTGTTTGCTCGTCGGCCTCTTCACGGAAGGTTACACCTTCGATGACATTGTCGAAGCGAACAGAACCGCTTACTTCGGAGATGATAACGGCGTTGAACGGATCCCATGTGCAGATCACATCGCCCTTCGCTCACCTTCTGGCCGTCCTTCACCTTCAGGATAGAACCGTAAGGAATGTTGTTAGTGATCAGCAGGCGGTCGGCTTCTACATCAATGATCCGCACCTCACCGGTACGGCCGATAACCACCGTTTCCTTCTCGCCTTCCGCATTGGTATACGTAGTTGTACGAACGCCATCGAACTGGACGGTACCGTCAAACTTCGCAACAAGTTGGCTTTCAATAGCGCATGCACCGGCCACACCACCCACGTGGAAGGTACGGAGTGTAAGCTGTGTACCCGGCTCACCGATGGACTGTGCAGCGATGATACCAACGGCATCACCCTTCTGCGCCATGTAGCCTGTTGCGAGGTTCTTGCCATAGCACTTCGCGCACACACCGCGCTGGCTTTCGCAAGTAAGTACAGAGCGGATTTCCACCATTTCAACGGCGCTTTCCTCAATGGTGCGGGCAACATCTTCCGTGATTTCTTCGCCGGCATTGACGATCAGCTTATCGGTCAGCGGATCGTAAACATCGTGCAGGGAAGTACGGCCAAGGATACGGTCGTAGAGTGGCTCTACGATGTCCTCGTTGTCCTTCAGTGCAGTTGTTGCAATACCACGAAGCGTACCGCAATCTTCTTCATTGATTACCACGTCCTGCGCAACGTCAACAAGACGACGCGTAAGGTAACCGGCATCCGCCGTTTTAAGGGCGGTATCCGCAAGACCCTTACGGGCACCGTGGGTAGAGATGAAGTATTCCAAGTACCGAAAGACCGGTCTTGAAGTTGGAAAGGATCGGGTTCTCAATGATTTCAGAACCGGAAGAGCCAGAGCGGCGCGGCTTAGCCATCAGACCCCGAAGGCCTGCGAGCTGCTTAACCTGCTGCTTGGAACCACGGGCACCGGAATCAAGCATCATGTACACAGAGTTGAAGCCCTGCTTGTCGGTCTGCCATTTCGCGATCAGCGTTTCTGTTACGCGCGTATCTACGCGGCTCCAGATATCAATGATCTGGTTGTAACGCTCGTTGTTCGTGATGAGACCCATTGTTGTAGTTCTCCATCACCTCGTCCACTTCTACCTGTGCAGCCGCTACCAGTTCTTCCTTTACGGCAGGAATGGTAAGGTCGTTGATGTTGAAGGACAGTCCACCGCGGAAGGCCGTACGGAAACCAAGTGTCTTGATATCATCCAGGAACTGCAACGGTTTCAGGAATGGTCGTATTCTTCAGGATGTCGCCGATGATTTCACGAAGGATCTTCTTGGTAAGAAGCGCATTTACGTAACCATTCTGCGCTTTGGTACGAACTGGTTGAAGAGTACGCGGCCAACAGTCGTTTCGATCAGCTTGTTTTCAAGCTGGCCTTCCTTGTTACGCACGTTCACTTTCACCTTGATCCAGGCGTGCAGGTCAACACGGCCTTCGTTGTGCGCCATGATCACTTCTTCAGGGCCGTAGAAGGTCATGCCTTCGCCCTTCATCACTTCGCCATTGATGCTCTTCTTGCCCTTAGAGATGTAGTACAGACCAAGCACCATGTCCTGAGAAGGAAGGGTGATTGGCGTACCGTTCTGCGGGTTCAGGATATTGTGAGAAGCCAGCATCAGGAGCTGTGCTTCCAGAATTGCAGCATTGGAAAGCGGCACGTGAACGGCCATCTGGTCACCGTCAAAGTCGGCGTTGAACGCAGAACACACCAGCGGGTGAAGCTGGATCGCCTTACCCTCAATCATCTTTGGCTGGAAGGCCTGGATGGAAAGACGGTGAAGCGTTGGGGCACGGTTCAGCAGAACCGGGTGGCCCTTCAGTACGTTTTCCAGGATGTCCCAGATCACGCTTTCCTTGCGCTCTACCATTTTCTTGGCGCTCTTCACCGTCTTCACGATGCCGCGCTCGATGAGCTTACGGATAATGAATGGTTTGAAAAGCTCGGCAGCCATGTCCTTAGGAAGACCGCACTCATGCAGCTTCATTTCAGGACCTACCACGATTACCGAACGACCGGAATAGTCAACACGCTTACCAAGAAGGTTCTGACGGAAACGGCCTTGCTTACCCTTCAGCACGTCGGAAAGAGACTTCAGCGCACGTCCGCCTTCTGCCTTCACGGCGTTGGACTTACGGGAGTTATCGAACAGGGAGTCAACCGCTTCCTGCAGCATCCGCTTTTCATTACGCAGGATCACTTCAGGAGCCTTGATTTCGATCAGGCGCTTCAGACGGTTGTTACGGATAATTACGCGGCGATAAAGGTCATTCAGGTCAGAAGACGCAAAACGGCCACCATCCAGTGGAACGAGCGGGCGCAGTTCCGGTGGAATAACCGGGATGTACTGCATCATCATCCACTCCAGCTTGTTCTCTACGCGGGTGTTCGCATCGCGGAAAGCTTCTACCACGCTCAGGCGCTTCAGGGCTTCCTGCTTACGCTGCTGAGAAGTTTCGTTAGCAGCGGCATTACGCAGGTCGTAAGAAAGCTGAGTCAAGGTCGATGCGGGAAAGCAGCGCCTGAACGGCTTCTGCACCCATCTTGGCGATGAACTTGTTCGGATCTTCGTCAGGCAGCATCTGGTTCTCTCGCGGCAGAGCATCCAGAATTTCCAGGTACTCATCTTCAGTAATCAGCTGAAGCGTAGTGCCTTCCTTTTCCTTCAGGTTCAGCTTCGTGCGGATCATTTCGTCCGCTGCACCGCCCTGCACTACTACATAACGCTCGTAGTACACGATGCTTTCCATCTTCTTGGAAGAAGTACCGAGCAGGTAACCGATTTTATTAGGCAGGCATTTGAAGTACCAGATGTGCACGATAGGCACCACCAGCTTGATGTGGCCCATGCGCTCACGACGTACTTTCTTCTCCGTTACTTCCACACCGCAACGGTCGCAAACGATACCCTTGTAACGGATACGCTTGTACTTGCCGCAATAGCATTCATAATCCTTTACAGGACCGAATATCTTCTCGCAGAACAGGCCATCACGCTCCGGCTTGTAAGTACGGTAGTTGATGGTTTCCGGCTTCAGCACCTCACCGTAAGAACGGTCCAGGATATTATCCGGAGAAGCCAGCGAGATGGTGATTTTGTTGAAACCAGCTTTTGGGTTTCAGGTCTTTCTTTATAGCCATTAGTTTTTTTTAGTTGTTGTTTTTTGAGCTTGGAAAAGTGATTAGAATGTAGAGACGCAATGTGAATGCGTCTCTAGCTGAATCTTCACTATTAGTCAAACTTCAATTCAAGACCCAGACCACGAAGCTCATTCACCAATACGTTGAACGATTCCGGTGTACCTGGCTTCGGCACGTTGTCGCCCTTCACGATGGCCTCATAAGTCTTCGCACGGCCAACGATATCATCCGACTTCAGCGTCAGCAATTCCTGCAGGATGTTGGATGCACCGTATGCCTCCAGTGCCCAAACCTCCATTTCACCGAAACGCTGACCACCGAACTGCGCCTTACCACCCAGCGGCTGCTGTGTGATGAGGGAGTATGGGCCGATAGAACGCGCGTGCATCTTATCGTCCACCATGTGGTGCAGCTTGATCATGTAGATGATACCCACGGTAGCCTTCTGGTGGAAGCGCTCGCCGGTTTCACCATCGTACAGGTAAGTGTGGCCGAACTCAGGCAGGCCAGCTTCCTCGATCAGGTCGCCGATCTCTTCTACGGAAGCACCGTCAAAGATTGGCGTTGCAAACTTCACGCCCAGCTTCTCACCGGCCCAGCCAAGAACAGTTTCATAAATCTGGCCAAGGTTCATACGGCTTGGTACGCCGAGCGGGTTCAGAACGATGTCAACCGGAGTTCCGTCTTCCAGGAACGGCATGTCCTCTGCACGAACGATACGTGCTACGATACCCTTGTTACCGTGACGGCCCGCCATCTTATCACCCACCTTCAGCTTACGCTTGGATGCGAGGTAAACCTTAGCCAGCTTCAGCACGCCTGCAGGCAGTTCATCACCAATGGAGAGGTTGAACTTCTCACGCTTGTAGCGGCCCAGCTCTTCGTTGTACTTAATGTTGTAGTTGTGCAGCAGCTGGTTGATCATCTCATCTGTCTCCTCCTCGCCTGTCCAGCCCAGCGGGTTTACAGTTGAGTAGTCGATAGAGCCCAGCGTCTTCGTGTTGAACTTGCCACCCTTGGTGATAACCGGCTCACCGAAGTTGTTGGTGACACCTGCAGAAGTCTTGTCGCTTCAGCAATGGTCATCAGCTTCTCCATCAGCAGGTCCTTGATGCCTTCAGTGTTCTTGCTGTGTACTTCTTCGATCTTCTCCAGCGCAGCCTTCTCACGCACCTTGGAGTTCTTGTCCTTCTTGGCGCGCTGGAACAGCTGCTTTTCGATAACGATACCTTCTGTACCGGACGGAGCCTTCAGGGAAGCATCCTTTGCATCACCGGCCTTGTCACCGAAGATGGCACGGAGCAGTTTTTCTTCCGGAGTAGGATCAGTCTCACCCTTAGGAGTGATCTTACCGATCAGGATATCGCCTTCGCCGATGTGTGCACCGATGCGGATGAGACCGTTCTCGTCCAGGTCCTTGGTTGCTTCTTCAGATACGTTCGGGATGTCGGAGGTCAGCTCTTCTTCACCCAGCTTGGTGTCACGCACTTCCAGCTCATACTCATCGATGTGTACAGATGTGAACCAGTCTTCGCGGACCACCTTTTCATTGATCACGATGGCATCCTCGAAGTTGTAACCCTTCCATGGCATGAACGCCACTTTCAGGTTACGGCCCAGTGCCAGCTCACCATCCTTGCGTTGCATAACCTTCTGTAAGGAAGTCGTCCGTTCTTCACCTTCTGGCCCTTGCGAACGCATGGGCGCAGGGTGATGGAGGTGCTCTGGTTGGTCTTCTTATACTTGGTAAGCGTGTACACTTTCAGGTCATCTTCAAAAGATACCAGGCGGTCGTTATCGTTACGGTTGTAGCGAACATGGATTTCGTTTGCATCTACGTACTCTATCACACCATCGCCTTCTGCGTGGATCTGAATACGCGCATCGCGGGCAGCGCGACCTTCCAGGCCTGTACCTACGATAGGCACCTGCGGACGGATCAGCGGAACAGCCTGACGTTGCATGTTCGATCCCATCAGCGCACGGTTGGCATCATCATGCTCCAGGAACGGAATCAGGGATGCGGACAGACCTACGATCTGGTTCGGCGCCACGTCCATGTATTCTACTTCTTCCGGCGCCAGCAGCGGGAAGTCGCCTGTCTGGCGGCTCGTTACTGTTGCGCCTGTGAAGTTGCCCTTGTCATCCATAGGCACGTTGGCCTGGGCGATCTTGGCTTCGTCTTCTTCTTCGGCAGAGAGATAATGTTGATTCTTCAGGTCCACCTTACCGCCCTTCACCTTACGGTATGGGGTTTCGATAAAGCCCATTTCATTGATCTTGGCGTGTACGCAAAGCGTAGAGATCAGACCGATGTTCGGACCTTCCGGCGTCTCGATCGTACACAGACGGCCATAGTGGCTATAGTGTACGTCACGAACCTCAAAGCCTGCGCGCTCACGGCTCAGACCACCTGGGCCGAGTGCCGAGATACGGCGCTTGTGGGTGATTTCAGAAAGCGGGTTGGTCTGGTCGAGGAACTGCGACAGCTGGCGATGTACCGAAGAAGGAGTTGATAACGGAAGAAAGCGTACGCGCATTGATCAGGTCAATCGGCGTGAACACCTCATTGTCACGAACGTTCATACGCTCGCGGATGGTACGGGCCATACGGGCCAGACCTACGCCGAACTGCGCAAACAGCTGCTCGCCTACCGTACGTACACGACGGTTGGTCAGGTGGTCGATATCATCGATTTCCGCCTTACCGTTGGTCAGGCGAACGAGATACTTGATGATGGAGATGATGTCTTCTTTGGTAAGCACCTTCTTCTCGAGGTTGATATCCAGACCGAGCTTGCGGTTGATCTTGTAGCGGCCTACTTCACCGAGGTCATAACGCTTGTCGGAGAAGAACAGCTTCTCGATGATACCACGCGCTGTTTCATCATCCGGTGCATCAGAGCCACGGAGCTGACGGTAGATGTGCTGCACCGCTTCCAGCTCAGAGTTGGAAGTATCCTTATTCAGCGTGTTGTAGATGATGCTGTAATCGCCGCTCACCTCTTCCTTCTGCAGGAAGACGGTCGGGATGTTCATGTCCTGAATCATCGCCGCGTTGTCCTCGTCCAGAACGCTGTCGCGGTCCAGCACCACTTCATTACGCTCAATAGCTACCACTTCACCGGTGTCCTCATCTACGAAGTCTTCTGTCCAGCTGCGCAGTACGCGGGCAGCCAGGCGACGGCCAATGTGGCCGGAGAGTGTCTTCTTGTCCGTCTTCACCTCATCGGCCATGCCGAAGAGCTGCAGGATGTCCTTATCTGTTTCAAAGCCGATAGAACGCAGCAGCGTAGTTACAGGGAACTTCTTCTTACGGTCGATGTAGGCATACATCACGTTGTTGATGTCCGTAGCAAACTCCATCCACGCACCCTTGAAAGGGATTACGCGGGCAGAGTAGATCTTGGTACCGTTCGGGTGCACGCTCTGTCCGAAGAATACGCCCGGAGAGCGGTGCAGCTGGCTTACAACAACGCGCTCAGCGCCGTTCACCACGAAGGTGCCGCGCGGCGTCATGTACGGGATGTTACCCAGAAACACATCCTGAACGATGGTTTCAAAGTCAACGTGCTCCTCATCATTACAGCTCAGCTTCAGCTTGGCTTTCAGCGGAACGCTGTACGTAAGGCCGCGCTCCATACACTCTTCGATGGAGTAGCGTGGCGGGTCAACGAAGTAATCCAGAAACTCCAGCACGAAGATGTTGCGCGTGTCAGTGATGGGAAAGTTCTCGTTGAACACGTTGAACAAGCCCTCATTGTTACGCTTGTCAGGCGTCGTCTCCAGCTGGAAGAATTCCTTGAACGACTGGAGCTGAATGGCCAGCAGGTCCGGCGTATCCGCTACATCTCCTATCTTGCCGAAGTTGATGCGGCCGGAAGCCGTTTTCTTGGTTATGTTAGCCATAGTATATTGAGTCCTTTTTCTTGCAGATATTGTGGCTGACTAACACAGACGCCAAAAAGCCTGAAGGGAAGGCATAGCCTTGTCCTTACAGGTCATTAGATTGTGTTAGCAGCTTGTTACGATAAGTGATTGGTGCACGCGCGGGGCTGCAAATATAAAGAGAAGCCGCGGCTTGGAGCAAATATTATTCCAAACGGGGAAATTTTGGGAAAATAGTTTTTGGGATAAAGGCTTAAAGTGTCTAATTACCCTTTGACATAATAAAGGATTTAAAAAGGAAAGCTGATAATTCCGCTCGGCGCTTTTACTTTGCTCACAATTAAATAAGATAACGTGGTAATCAAGCATTTCTATTCTCCAGCTGTGGCAGGAGAAAATTCCGGCGAGGCATTTCTGTTCAAACGCGGGCTTGGTGGCCTCTTTGACGAGATTCGCCAATCTATCCTTCAAAATAAATTACTTATATCTCCTAAGAAAACCACAAGTAAGACGGGTGCAGACAATCTTGGAAGTACGGGAAATTTAGACTTGGCCGGTAAAATGAATAAAGCTCTACAAGCTTCTTTGAAAAGCTTAGGCTGGGGGCCTAAAACCGCTCCTGGCGCATTAGGAATCGCAGCTAAAATAGACTGGTATAAAAGTATTCAAAGCGGTATATCATATGGGCCTAGAGAAATCGGTTTAGGGCTGGAGATTCAATTTGGTAATAATTATCAGTTTGATGCAGATTTAAAAAGATTGCATGAAGGTATATTAGACAATTTAATCGTTGCTGGTATTAGCATAGTGGCGTCAGATGAATTGGCAAAATATAAGTCTGACCGCGGTGCTTACTTTACCCAAGAAAAGCAAAAACTTGACAGATACTTAAAAATATTATCTGCATCTGGTGTTGCTGTAATACCTCATTACATACTTATTGGTGTAGAACACGATGGTTTTGTTGATGATACCGAAGGAAAGTTCTTCTTGCAATCGCCAATTTTTGACGAAAAGGCTGGGGTTCAAATACCGCCCGTCAGGATGGAGGATTTCAGTACCATCACATCAAAACCCTAACGTTTTACTTTTACTTACTGTTGAATCCCTTGGAAAGTCTAACTCATCGGATTGAGTATTCATAATAGGCCGTTTTTTATCTTTTTGAGCGTTTTCAATGACGTTGCCAATAAAGCCATTGTAGAATGAATCTTGCAACCTTTGGTCAAGATTGAAATTTTCTTGCCGGCCCTTTAGCGATGCTAAGCGCTCTAAAATTGCGCTTGTACTTCCTAAATCACTAGCCAGCCATAATCTATCATGCATATCCGCAGCATGAATTGTGCTACCACCGCCAGCAAAGCAGTCTAATACAATATCCCCTGGATTAGTAGACATAAGTATTACTCGTTCGGGAATATGAACTGGTAATTCATTGATTTGCAGTTGCCTGGACTTATCCTGACGCGCTGGACGTGTATCATCCCAAAAGTCACTTATTTGAATCCATGGAACTCCGCTTTCATCTTCATACTTAACGAACTTGTCGCGATAACCTCCGTAATCGCGTTGTTCCTTACCACAATGCCGACAAGTAGGAGTTTTATAACGAACAACATTGAAAGTTGGCTTGTCACCATTTTTCGTGTAGTATAAAATGCCATAGTGGGCTGGGTGGACTCTATTCTTGATAGGAAAGCCAGTTTTCATATTTAAGGCAATCCAGCTTCTATAAGTAAGCGTTGGCAATGTATTTAGCCATGAACCTAAATCCATTAACCATAAAGGCCAATGGTAGATAAACAAAGAACCGCCAGGTCGTAAAACTCGGACTAATTCTATTAACCAGCCTCTACACCACTTTCTGTAAGATTCAATGTCCAAGTTGTCGTTGAAATCGGTTGATTCATAGACCTTACCTAGATTAAAAGGAGGATCCACAAAGACGGTATCTACGCTATCAGTACGGACAACTGATAGAAAGTCCATACAGTCAGCTTCAAACAGAACACCGTTTTGACTTAAATATGTTGATTTTGGGGAAAGCTTAGAAGGACGATACATGAGTATGGTTTTAGTAGCCAAATGTGATTACAAATGTAACTACTTTTTGTGGATTCCCAAATCCACTTGCATAATTTCAAGGCTAAGAAAAAGAAATTTTGCGGAAAAGTCACCCCTATTTATCTTATTCTTTAGTGACTCAATTGTTAGTGTTTCACCGGTAGCAATAAGCTTTTCGTTTAAACGCTCGTAAGTAAAACCGCTTAACGCCATCGCCGCACGATATGTTTGAACAGCACACGCTTTTGCCTTGTCTTGTGATGTTGATTCCATAATAGGGCAAGATAAGCCAGTGCCCGTTCAGCGTAGCCGATAATTCATAACAGCCCCCGCTAGCGCAAGTATGTCCCCCTAGTTCGGCGTAGGCTGAGGCGTGGCCTGAGTGCGCAGCGCCTACGTCGTACTATTTTGTAGCCTCTGGCTACTTACCCCCCCCGCTAGCGCAAGTATGTCCTTCCAGAGAAGCAAAAGCTGGCGCAAGATTGAGGCGCGGCCTTGTGCGAAAGCATCTTGTGCCTGGCGCGTAGCACCCCGCTCGTACCCACTGGTTTAAGTCTTGCGAAGCAGACTTAAATCCACAATAGAAGCAAGTCTCCGACTTGCAAAATCTATGCAGGACAGAGTCTTGCCGCCATTCTTCGTTGAAGTCTGCTTCGTAACACTAGAACCAGTTAAGTTTAAAAAAAGCCCAACAAACAGCCAGGCTTTTTTATAATTTATGCGTCTTGCCATTCGGCAATTAGCCACCTACGCGGGTTCAAACATCTTCAGGAACATCAGTTCCTGTTCGCTGTACTTGCCGCTGTCAACGCCCGGCAGCTTGTAGTCTTCCTTTACAAACCCGCCCTGCGCCATTCCCGGCTTGGAGGCATGGCTCCCGAACCTGTCTTTCATCGGTTGGGTAATCTTGCGCCACATCTTCTCCTGATGAAGGCCCTGGACATTCGCCCATCCTTCAATAACGATAGAGGAGTTATTTATCAGCTCTACTGCCTTTTTCTTCACCGGCTCCAGCGCCAGCTTCAGCCGCAGAATCTCCTGCGCCCAGTTTTGCTTGCCCATATTGGCAACGTCAAAGTTCATGAGCGTAAAATCGCCCCCGACCAGCACATAGTAGCAGCCGAGTATCGGGCAGGTGTTGAATATAGTCACATCAATGTCGCCGGCAGCAATACGCTTATTGGCCTCATTCATCTGACGGTATTGCTTCCCCATCTCGTTTAGGTTATGCAGCAGCATCATCAGGCATTCTGCCGCGCCCGCGATGCTGTCGCCGGGCACGCCGACACAGAGCATGGCTGCCTTTGCCGCAAAAGCAGACCCATGGATTGCGGCTGACTTTTGCTTCGCAGCAACCTCGCTGTCTATAACCTTTAGTATGCTTGCGAGCGCGGCAGAGGCATCGCCGGGGCGAACATCGCCCTTGCGCTGGTTAATCTCGCTGAAATCATATTCATGGATCAGTATCTGGATGATGTTAGCAACGGTCTTACCACCAGAGGTGATGGTGCCAATGAACGGAGCGCAGGTCTTTGCAAATTCGGCGACGCTTGTTCCGAGTACGAATTTTATTATTTCGCGTTTTTGATCGTCGGGGATTGTATTCAGGAGACTTTCAATGCACTCCTCAAGCTGGTTGGAAATTTTACGAATGCTATTCATAGCGCTGGCCG
Organism: uncultured Bacteroidota bacterium; assembly: GCA_963782125.1. Classification (GTDB taxonomy): domain Bacteria; phylum Bacteroidota; class Bacteroidia; order Chitinophagales; family Chitinophagaceae; genus UBA1952. The sequence continues at coordinate 79,444 of CAWAID010000009.1, read as the reverse complement.
CTCCGGCAGTATTTCCAACCCTGCTGAGCGACCCCATTCCTTTTCCTGCGATCAATTTATCGGCTTCCGATTCACAGGCAAGCGCTTTGTCGTTCAGCCTCATTTTGGCTGAGGATGACTGGTTGCGGATAGCCTGTAAAAAAATGTTGGATAGGATCACCGTCTTTCCCTGAAACATTTGCTGCGAGGCAGCGGCAATCTGCTTTCTGAGGGCATATTTCGCCTGCGAGTCAGCCAGCTTATCGGCTGCCGTCATTGTCGTGGCTGCAGTTGCCATGTAGCCAACTTCTTTGGCCAGGCGCTCCACGGCTTTGTTCTTCGTATTGCGCACGCTGCGGTGCCAGTCCTGCCCTTTTTTATTCTGAGTATCTATCCAAACGGTCAGCGCCTTCAGCGTCTCGGGCTGGTTGCGCGCCTTGATGAAGTGGTCAATCTTCTTAAGTTCTTCACTTCTTGCTTTAGTCAATGAATAAGTGTCTTTCATCCATTGGTCATAGGTCATTATCAGCGGCATAGCGTTGAGGGAATTTTGTTGAAAGTAACCTGATTATCTGAGACTTGGAGAGTTTCCCAGTTCTGTTCAGACTTCTACTATAGAATGTGCTGTTGTGTTAAACTCTCTATCTAAGAATGCTACAGTTTGGTAGTTAATGAGAGCATCATAAAAAATAATGCATAATGGACGAGCCAGCTCCGCTTCGGCAAAGGCTAGAGCGGCTGGGGGCGAGCGATTGTACTGTAGCGCATTGTAGGTGCAGCTACCCAAATAGATAAGTAACAAATATTATCCCTTTCATGAGCCACGACGTATTTTGCCACTTCATTAATTAAAAGCAATACAGACATCCATGGTGCAAAACATGTTTCAGCACGAAGTAGAAAACTTTGACTCCTGGCATCAGGGTTTCAACTCAGAGCCGGCGCAGGCTAATCGCCAAAAGCACGGCATAAGCATCCGGGGCGTCTATCGCGGCCATGAAAATCCTAATCACGTAACTGTTATTTCAGAAGCAGAAAGCAAGGACAACTATGACCGCATGATGGCCGACCCTGACTTTCAGGCCGCAATGCAAAACGCCGGGGTGAAAGGTCAGCCGAACATGCATATGATGACGGAGCACAAGTAACCTGCTTGCTTCTTTATTGAAAAAGCCCTGCTAGCAGGGCTTTTTTTATGAATCGTCACCGGCTTTCGGCGCAGCCGCAGCACAGCGCGATAAAAAACACAATATTGTCAGTGATGCACCGCGAATACCTTCGTCGCAACGGCGCCGGACGTGCCTTTAAGCGTCAGCAAATAGTTGCCGGCCGGTAGGTCGGCTACGTCAATTTCCAGCTTAATCTCCTTTGATGATTTGGTAGAATAGTGCCTTAAAATGCGACCTTGCATATCAGTGACCAGGGCAGTAGCAGGCTCCGGCGTTTCCCAATGAATGGTTGCTGTAGCTATGATGGACGCCGGGTTAGGAGCAAACGTGAATGCGATATTTCGTCCAATAGCCGTTCCGGTAATTGCTAAAGGACTGTAAGCTTCATAATAGCTGTTGTTCAGCGAATAAGCATACCAAGTACCACTGCTCCAGTATTGGATTGCCCAAGCTGTCTGCTGACCAAAACTGTAGTAGCTGGTTACATTCCGCTCCGAATTGATAAAGCTTGCGGTGCCTGCATTCCAGCTTTCGGTAGTGGTAATTACTTGTGTACCTGTGCCAATGGCCGACCGAGTGGTGGTATTTCTAGAGTTCAGTTTCCAGGTAGCACTTGGCAGGTCGTATTTGTAATTCAGACTGCTGCTATCCTGCCCTGCTGCGTTAAAATAAAAAGTATCGCGGGAGTAAGGCTGGTAAGTGGCGGCAGGTATGTTCCATTTATAAGTGGTGCCGCTTGTGACGGCATTGGTGCTGTTATAAACGAACAGGTTACTGTCTTGCGAGGTAAGATTGCCGGTGGAGCTGCTCCAGGTCTTGCTTACGGATGTCGTAAGCCGGTTCAGCCCGTCGCGGTAATAGGTGAGGTCGCTTGTTGTCAGCCAGGTTGAAGTTGCAGATTTCCAGGTTTGCGAACGACGGAACATCTGATAATTGGCGGCATTATAAGCGCGCATAATGCGCGAAACATTAGTCAAAGCCGTTCCGGCAGTATTCCACTGCTGCGTGAGGTCCAGCGTGTCGTTGCCGGCCGCATCTAGTACGTAGGTTTCTCTTGAGTACTTATCAAAGCTAGTGGTCGTGGTATTCCAAAGCTCCGTATCCCACTGTGTCTTTTTGCCCTGTCCATTATAGATAAACAGGCCTCTACTACCCAGATAAGGCACGCCTGACGTAAAGCCATATCCGAGTGCCTCATTCGTCAGCCCGGAACTTATAGACGGATACTTATACTCAGCAGAATCACTTGGGGCTAATATGCCTGGTGTCGACTCTCTATAAGACGAGGTAGCGCGGAGTCGTGAGCCTGTTTGTGCTGAACCAGACGTTACTATCAACGACATTACAGCGCTTAGCAAAATAGGAGCACAAAACAGTTTGTAATAGTTAATCATAGCGATATTATTATTGTCCTTCAAATATAGCAGAGCCGATATAATTGGCCCTGATCGGCGCAAGTATTTCATTCCCCCAAAAACCACATAGGTCTAGGCCTTGCGAAGTGGTTCTATAACTGTGCATACAGTGCGGCGGAGCCTTGGCTTTATAGCCCTATTTTGTAACTTTTGGCTACGCGCCTGCCATCAGGCACAATTATTTTCACCTATCCTTCTTTGAAAATAAACCTTCCAAATGCCAAACATTCAAAACAAAAAAGTAGCAGTCTTAGCAACAGATGGCTTTGAACAATCCGAACTCCAAAAACCCGTTGAGGCCCTGAAAGAAGCCGGCGCAACAGTAGAAATCATATCCTTGAAAAGCGGCTCTATCAAAGGCTGGGATGAAAAAGACTGGGGCGATGAGATAAGCGTTGATAAAACAGTTGACAGCGTAAAAGCGTCAGATTACGACGCGCTTGTACTTCCCGGCGGCGTAATGAACCCGGATACGCTGCGCACCAACAAAGACGCTGTCTCTTTCGTCGGCGATTTCATGACGGCTAAGAAGCCCGTCGCGGCTATCTGCCATGGCCCATGGACGCTGGTGGAAGCCGGTGCGCTGAAAGGCCGGAAAGTAACTTCGTGGCCTTCGCTGAAAACGGACATTGAAAATGCCGGCGGTACCTGGGTAGACGAGGAGGTAGTTACCGATAATGGCTTGGTAACCAGCCGTAAGCCGGCCGACCTGCCCGCTTTTTGCAAAAAGATGATTGAAGAAATAGGCGAGGGTGCACATAACAGATAGACCAGCCCTTTCAAAAAAAGCGGCCCGGCAATTGCCGGGCCGCTTTTTTTGCGCCAAATCATTTTCTTATCGTCTATGAAGGTTCAAACATCTTCAGAAACATTAGTTCTTTTTCACTGTATTTGCCACTATCAATGCCTGGCAGTTTGTAGTCTTCCTTCACAAAACCGCCCATCGCAGTACCGGGTTTGGATGCATGGTTGCCGAATTTGTTTTTAAACGGCTGCGACACTTTGTGCCACATTGACTCTTCGTAAATGCCTTGCATGTTCTCCATGCCTTCAACAATAATAGAAGAGCTGCTGATCAGGGATCGCGCTTTTTTCTTCACCGGTTCAAGGGCAAGCTTAAGCCGCAGAATTTCCTGTGTCCAGTTCTGCTTACCCATATTATGCACGTCAAAATTCATAATAGTGAAGTCGCCCTGAACGCATACATAATAGCAGCCGAGTATAGGGCAGGTATTAAAGATGTCTACATTGATGTTGCCTACCTCAATCTGTGCATTGGCAGCATTCATTTGTTTATACTGCTTCGCGAGCTCATAAATGTTGTGAATGAGCATAAGGAGGCCTTCCGCAGCGCCTATAATACCTTCACCGGGCGCCCCCGCACACAATACTGCAGCTTTGGCTACGAATGCAGCACCGTGAATCGCCGCTTCCTTGCCATTCCGCGTAATCTCACTATCAATGATAGTGGTGATGGCTGACAGCGCCGCAGCTGCATCGCCCGGACGGACATCGCCCCGACGACTTTCCATCTCGCTAAGGTCATACTGATTGATGATCATGTTGACGATATTGACGATCGCTTTGCCGCCGGAACTAATGGTGCCAACGACCGGTGCGCAATCCATAGCGAAGTTGGCCAGGCCCGTGCCCACCGCAAGTTCCAACAGGTTATTCCGCTAAGCCTCGGGAATTCCGTTAAGAATGCTCTCTATACCAGCCTGAAGCTGTGAAGCGATTGATCTCAAGTTGCGATATGCCCCCTACAGCACCGCCTAAATCCGTACCGAAGGCAGTTGCTTTCCCGATTTTGCCACCGCTGTTTTTGAGCTTCTGATTGCCTTTTATCCTCCGCTCATTAATGGCTTGATAAAATACATTTGAAAATACTACCCGGCGCCCAGCAAACATCTGCTGCGATGCACGGCGTATCTGGCCCATTACAACGGCTTTTGCCTGCGCATCCGCTTGCTTTTCAACTGGTGACAAGTCTTTAGCCGCCTTCTCCATGTAACCGACTTCCGTCGCCAGACGTTCTACGGCTTTGTTCTTTAAATTGCGTACGCTTCTGTGCCAATCCTGCCCTTTCTTAATTTGGCCGTCAATCCAGGCGGTTAGTGCTTTATGTGTTTCAAATTTGTTCCCTGCAAGAATAAATTTGTCAATCTTTTTCAGCTCTTCGCTCCGAGCCTTGGTTAAAGAATAGGTATCCTGCATCCATTTTTTGTGGTAGTCTGGTCCAAGAGGCATGACGTTCTTATTTTGGAGATTAAAAAATTTTGATGAAAGTAATGCAACAATCTGGCATTACTTAGACAGACTTCACTGAAAAATGGAATGCTTAATAACTAGGTAGCAATGGCTTTTCTGAAAAGCCTCAATAAATATTAATTAAATTCATCGGCATTCTGTCACAAAAGGCGTCAAAAAGGGTAAACGCCAGATTTACTGGACAGACGATCAATAGTTTACAATACTCTAAGCGACCGTCGTAATGAACGCCGGCATAATTTTGGTGTTAAATAGTGTTTAGCGCCTTTTCGTTAAATGCCAGATATGCTTGAACATCTATCTAAACTAAGCTTGTAACAGGCGCAGATCCTATTTTGTCTCAGAATAACGTTACGGGCATGGTCGGAGACCATTACCAGCAGATAATTGAAAGTTTACCTGTTGCAGTATACACCTGCGACACTGCTGGTATTATCACAGATTATAACGATGCTGCGGCGCATCTTTGGGGCGCCAGGCCGGAATTGGGGAAACACCGGTGGTGCGGCTCATGGAAGTTGTATTATACGGACGGAAAGCTTATGAGCCCGGAGGACAGCCCAATGGCATTAACGCTCGGGGATGGTGAGCAACGCAACGGTCAAGAGATAATCATAGAGCGCCCGGATTCCAGCAGGCGGAGGGTAGCAGCTTACCCGAAGCTGCTTGTTGACGCCGAAGGCAATATAGCCGGCGCTGTTAATATGCTGCAGGACGTAACCGACCGCCGTGAATTTGAGGAAAAGGCCGCATATATGACTGGAATCGTATCATCGTCAGATGATGCAATTATTAGTAAGACTCTTAATGGAATTGTAACAAGCTGGAATTATTCGGCACAGCGCATTTTTGGCTACACGGCTGAAGAAATGATAGGCGAGCATATCCTGAAGCTTATTCCGATGGACCGGAAAGAGGAGGAGCCAAAGATTCTCGGCAGGTTGCGAAAGGGTGAGCGGGTAGACCACTTTGAAACAAAGCGGGTTACGAAGGACGGCCGGCTCTTGGATATTTCGCTGACTATTTCACCCATTAAAGACTCATCCGGTGTTATTATTGGCGTCTCAAAAGTAGCGCGCGACATTACGGCGCAAAAAGCGGCCGAGCGCATTATCCGCGAAAACGAAGCGCGCTTCCGGATGGCTGTAGCAGCCACCAAACTTGGTACGTGGGAATACACGCCTGCTTCCGGAGGCTTATTCTGGTCGGATGAATGCCGCAGTATTTATCAAATACCTGCAGACGCGCCCATTGACTTTAAGTTATTTACAAGGCTGTTGCATCCAGATGATGCGCCGCATGCACAATCTGCCATAACGCGTGCAATGGAATCCGGCAGCGGCGGCGATTATGACATTCAATTCCGCATTCTGCGTTTTAGCGACCGGCTCACCCGGTGGATCCGCTCGCAGGGCAAAGTCTTTTTTGACAGTGCCGGCAACGTTGAAAAGTTCATTGGAACCGTGCTTGACATCACCGACGATAAGCTGGCAAAGGAAGAGTTGGAACGTAAGGTGTACGAACGCACGAAAGATTTGAAGGAAGCCAATCAGAAACTGGCACTTTCTAATACCGAGCTGGAACAGTTTGCCTTCGTAGCAAGCCATGATTTGCAGGAACCGCTCCGAAAAATTCAGGCTTTTGGCGATATGCTGCACGCCCGCGCATCCGGAGAGCTAGGCTCAGAGGCTACTGATATTATTCGCAGAATGCAATCAGCGTCGCTCAGAATGAAGACACTTATTGACAGCCTTTTATCTTTCTCAAGAGTGTCAACTAAAAAAGAGGAACTTGAACACGTGAACTTGTCCCATCTTGTAGATGAGGTATTAGCAGACCTGGAGACTTCTATCAGGGAAAAGTCGGCGACGATTCGTATTGGGAGGCTACACCCGGTAAAGGGCCAGCCTATGCACCTGCGACAGTTGTTTCAAAACGTCATTGGCAACGCGCTTAAATTCAGCAAGGCCCATATTCCTTCTGAAATAAATATTTCATCAGAGCTGGTAAATGGTGCAGCTTCCGGGATAGACGTATTGAATGGTGCCAGGCAGCAAATGTTTCAAAAAATTGAAATCAAGGATAATGGAATCGGCTTTGAACCTGAATACTCTGGCAAAATATTTCATTTATTTCAACGCCTGCATGGCCGGTCCGAGTATCCCGGAAGCGGCATGGGCCTGTCCATAGTGCAAAAGGTTGTTCATAATCATGGGGGCTACATTAAGGCCATCAGCAGTCCGGGGCAGGGCGCAAGTTTCCAGATATTGTTGCCTGTTGAAATGGATTAAACACTTGCATGCAATCATCATTTCCTGAAAGCAAAAAAGCGCAAAGTCTGTTAGGCCTTGCGCTTTTTCTTTTATGATGGTTCTCTTATCTGGTGGTCTTTTTAGGTCCTTTTGAATCTGGTGCTACACGATTGTTGTCTACGGGACTAGTCACCGTGCCACCATTTGTTGTGTTAGTGGAGCCGATGGTGCTGCCGCCGGTTCCGTTGCCAAAGAATCCGACATTTTCGGTGCCCTTGGGCTCATAGGCATGGTCAGGAACAATAATGTCGCTGCTAACCGGCACCGTTTTATTACCGGACTGCAGCTGCATTTCTGTTGGTGCGGTCACATCGCGTCGCTGTTCTGCGGGTATGGTGGTGCCTTGATCGGGCGTTGCACCATTTGTGACAGTAGTTGTTTTTGTATTCATTGTTGTTCGGACCGGTGCAGATTTGCGCATCCTAGACTGAGCTGAAACAGCATCTGCGGCAAAGGCGAATAAAGCGCACACAATGATTATCTTTTTCATCGAGTTGGAGTTTTTAGTGAAAGCGGCGGGATACTCGCCGGCTAAGCTTGCTCCTAACAACTTCATACCGAGGTGGCTCCAGCAGCTATTTTTTGTGAAAAACGAAGATCTCAATCAATGATCCTGTGGCGCTGGAGCCAGATTTGGTAGCCTTATTACTCTTAACCAGGCTAAAAGTTTGATCACGGGGTACATAGGGTCTATTTCATGCCAGCGGCGGCCAAAGTTTATGGCAGACGGATGTTTATGATGATTATTGTGATAAGACTCTCCCAGCATAAAAATATCTATAGAAAATAGATTCATGGAAGTGTTTTTCAGCTTGAAATTGATATAGCCATACTTATGCGCAAACCAATTAATTACCGCTCCGTGGAATGCACCCATTGTTACGACGATAGGCAGTAATAACCACTGCCAGGGGCTGGTAGCGAAGTGGTAGAAAAAAGCTACATAACCGGCTATCCACAACACCCGGGAAAGGGTGCCGTTGGCCCAGTGGTCAAAAGCGGGCCATAACGGGAGATTTTTTTCAAAACGCGGCTCAACTGCCATTTTACCTTCTATTATATCTCTGTAAAAGCCGCGCGTACGCCACATCATGGAAAAGATATTAGACGAGAACGACGGAGAGTGTGGATCAAGCTCCGTATCGGTATATGCATGATGGCAGCGATGCATAATCGCATAACCGCGGGGACTCATGTATGATGAGCCCTGTGTAATGTAGGAGCCGATGAAGAATACTTTCTCCCACGCCGCGCTCATCTTAAAAGCTCCATGAGAGGCGTACCGGTGATGAAAAAGCGTCTGAAAAGTCAGCGACATGTACCATATCGTGATGAAAAACAGGAGAATAGCCATTATTAATCGTTTTAGGCTGGTTAAGGAATACGCAACCTGAAACGATTTATTAGCAATGCTGACCCCCGTTGAGGAAACCACTGAGAATCAAAATGTACGGTAGCTATACGGCTCTAAGATAGCTATTGACAGTCACCATGCCTTGCCATACCTAAGTTAAAGATCCAGCTTTTATGAAAGAAATCCTGAAAATGAATTACGATCACTTACCTTCGTGATTCATTTTTTTAAACCAGTACAATGCAAGAAGGAACAGTAAAATTTTTCAATGAGACCAAAGGTTTTGGTTTTATCAAGCCAGGAACCGGCGAAGACATCTTCGTACATGCTTCCGGCCTCATTGATCAAGTGCGCGAGAACGATCGCGTATCATTTGATGTGCAAGATGGCCGCAAGGGTCTGAACGCCATCAATGTCAAAGTTATCTAAGACAGAACACAGTTCATACTAAGGTAATTAAGGGCAGTTCCGGAAGGAGCTGCCCTTTTTCATTGCAGTATCCCGCGAACGCAGATGATGAGGTTCCAATGCTTAATTAAGTACTAGCCGTCACTTTTGTGTAACGGGCTAAGCATTCAGGCTATTCCCTGCTATCTTCGCGCCGCCTGCAATGACCCCGATATTAGATAAACTTGCCGCCATCAAAGCCCGTTTTGATGAATTAGGCATCACCCTTTCCAACCCCGAAGTAGTTAGCGATAATAAGCGCTTCACCGCTCTAAGCCGCGAATACCGCAAGCTGGAACCCATTGTAGAAGCCTGGAAGCGCTACAATGCAACGCTGGATTCTATCGCCTTCGGGAAAGAAGTGCTTGCTTCTGAAAGCGATGCGGAGCTGCGCGAAATGGCGCAGGAAGAACTTGAGATGCAGGAGAAGCGCAAAGAAGAACTGGAAGGCGAGATCCGCAAGTTGCTAATTCCCAAAGATCCGCAAGATGAAAAAAATGCCATTATAGAAGTCCGCGCAGGCACCGGTGGCGACGAAGCGGCCATCTTCGCAGGCGATCTGATGCGCATGTATGTGCGCTATTGCGAGCGTAAGGGCTTCAAAGTAAGTCTGCTTACCGAAACAGAAGGAACGGCGGGCGGCTATAAAGAAGTGCAGCTTGAAGTGACCGGTGAGGACGTGTACGGAACGCTGAAGTTTGAGAGCGGTGTGCATCGTGTACAGCGCGTGCCGGCTACAGAGACCCAAGGCCGCGTGCATACCAGCGCAGCCACGATAGCTATCATGCCGGAAGCCGAAGAGATTGATTTTGAGCTGAAGGAGAGCGACCTAAAGATGGAGACCGCCCGCAGCGGTGGCGCCGGAGGCCAGAATGTCAATAAGGTGGAAACAAAGGTTATTCTTACTCACATTCCGACTGGCACGGTTATCACCTGTCAGACCGAGCGTAACCAGCTCGGCAATCGGGAAAAGGCAACAGCCATGATGCGGACGAAGCTTTACGAAGAAGAAGTGCGCAAGCATGAAGAGGAAATAGCGCGCCGTCGGAAAAGCCTTGTCAGCACCGGCGACCGCAGCGCTAAAATCCGTACGTACAATTACCCGCAAGGAAGGGTGACGGACCACCGGATTAATATGACCATTTATTCCCTGGACGCATTTATGAACGGAGATATTCAGGAAATGCTGGACGCGCTGCAACTTGCAGAAAATGCCGAGAAGATGGAAGCAGGGGAGAGCGTATAAAAATTGTGAGTAATGAATGATGAATGTATGTTCACCATTCCGGCTCGCTTAATTTCATCATTCACAAAGTTTCATTCTTAACTCTAGAATCGTGTCCGACACACCACGCTTTGATTTAATAGATATTGCCCAGGCATTGCAGCGGCGGCTACGCTTTATTTTGATCGTTGCTGCAATCGCTGCAATATGTGCTGCAATAGCTTATTTGATTGCACCGAAAAAGTACAAAGCGTCGGCTGCTTTTTTCGTATCCAATCCGCTTTACACGGACCGGAACAACATTTTCCGCAACGACAAAACTGCGTTTGTTGATTATTACGGGCGGGAAGATGATGTGGACAAGGTATTGGCAGTGGCTAAAGCAGACGGTACGCACGACAGTATCATATTCGCCTGCCGGTTGTGGGAACGTTTCGCCCTAGACACTATGAAGGATAAAAAATGGAAGCAAAAAGCGGAGCAGCGCTTTGACAAGTCTTTTGAAGTTAAGCGTACAGAATATCAGACCGTTGAAGCGAGCTACACCGACACGGGAGCGGCGCAGGCGGCAGACTTATGCAATCAATCAGTCGCAGTCATTAACCGGATTTACTCGGGCTACTACAACGCGTTGCGTACGGCCAACCGCCGGACGCTGCAATCGCAGCTTAGTTATACCGACAGTCTTATCGCTTCGCTGACCGATAGCCTTGCGGCTATGCGTGACCGATATAGCATTTATGATGTGATATCACCAGCCCGCATGGGCCCGGCTGTGATGAGCGGCGGAGCCCGTGGCCCTGGCTACGGCCGGGCAATGGAAGAAATCCAGAGTCTTGAAGCTACCAAAGACCAGCTGGTTATGGACCGGATGCGTACGGTATCGCTTATTGGTGAATTTGGTACCGGTATGCACGCCGGCGATCAGCCACAGATACAGGTCATTTCGCCAGCTATTGCACCCACGAAGCCGAAAGGACTTGGTTTAGTGCTGACAGCACTGGCTGCAGCCGCCTTTGCAGGTTTCTTTGCCGCGTTGTGGGTGCTGTTCACCACTTATTTCCGCAAGCTCACTACCGTTCAACGATAAGCTGTTATGTTGCTTGTCACTGCTGATACGCCTACCGAACCGAGGCTGCTCTGGAGTGGGGCAGCACTCGGCATTCTAATCGTATGTGTATATGCGGCTACTGCATTTGCGCCGCTATTGGCGGTGCCATTTGCCCTTCTTTTCGCCGCGCTGATAGTCATTAACTGGAAGGCAGCCTGGTGGCTGTTCCTGTTTACGATTCCATTATCGCGGGAGCTGGACCTGATAGAAGGCCGCCTGACCACCACCATTCCGGATGAGCCGATGATGTGGCTCTTCCTGCTGCTGACGATAGCGATGATCGTCTCGCGCCCGCGAATACTGCCGCAGTGGTGGTGGCGCAGTCCATTGACATTGGTGGTGGTACTTCAGTTTGTTTGGATGTCAGTAGCCGTGGCTTGTTCGCTTGAGCACGTCATCTCGCTCAAGTTTGCGGCGGCGAAGTGCTGGTTCCTGGCGTCATACTTCGTGTTACCGATTCTTATTTTTCGCAAGAAGAGCGACTTTACGAATGCGTTTTTGATCATGCTCATCCCGACGGTGGCCACGATGCTAGTGGTCAACTACTGGCATTACACAATGAGCTTTTCATTTATGCTCATCAATAAAGCCATTGGCCGACTGTATTACAACAGGGTGGAGTATTCATCCTTTATGAGCATGTTCTTTCCGCTGCTACTCGTAGCGGTGCCTTTGTCAAAGGGGATGCGCTGGTGGTGGAGGGTAGCACTGCTGGCCACTATTCTTTTCTTCCTTGTGGCTACGTACCTCACATTTGCGCGCGGGGCGATGCTGGCCATCTTCTTCGCGGTAATAATGGGATTAGCCATCCGGTTAAAGCTGGCGAGGGTAGTGCTGCCCGTTTTTTACGGGATGATTGCGCTGCTGTTGGTATTCATGGTGCGACATAACAAGTACATTGACTTCCGGCCGGACTATGAGCACACGTATACACACTTTACGTTCACCGACCATATGATTGCCACCTTCCGTGGCGAAGACATGAGCTCTATGGAGCGTCTGTACCGTTGGATTGCAGCGGTGCGCATGAGCACCGACCGGCCAATAACCGGCGTTGGACCAAATGCTTTCTACTATTATTACAAGCCCTACGCCGTTTCTTCATTCCGAACCTATGTAAGCCGGAATACGGAGCAGAGCACTACGCACAATTACTTTCTCTACATGCTGGTGGAGCAGGGCTGGCCCGCAATGCTGCTTTACGCGACGCTATTAATGGTTTTCTTTTCCGTGGCGCAGCGAACGTATCATCGGTTTAAAGGCGAGCGCTTCTATCGTCTTGTTACCATGGGCGTCGCTATGATGTTTGCGGCCGGCTTCATTGACAATTTTTTCTCCGAGCTCATTGAAACGCATAAGGTGGGCGCGCTATTCTACATTTCAATCTCAATAATGACCGTGTTGTCCCAAAAGAGCAGGGAATGGGCTGCGCAACGCGCTGACGGAGTCAAAAGATATGTTTCGTAGCATTTTCCCAGGCGTACAACTGCATTGGCGAATACTTTGGAAATTGTCACTTAAGCCGACACAAATAAATTTCTTTCAGGCGGGATAAGTGAATGTTGTGACGTTTTGCAATGTGACTATTATCCCGTAGCAAACAATAGCTGCATTTACATCTAAAGCTGCCACGTCCTGTTTCAGGTTCTGCTTTCAACGATCCACTAATCTATAGCGCCCCTTCCGATAATTGCCTGCTTTTGGCGCAACATGCGAAGCATTTGCAAGGCTACGGAAAGGATAATCATTCCAACGCCAATGTAGAATCCGGTGCCCAGCTCGCGGTTTTCCTGGTAAAAAAGAAAAGCGAGCAGGACGCCGTATACAGGCTCCAGATTAACACTAAGCGTTACGGTAAAGGTGCTGAGCTGCTTCAGTGCGGTCAATGCCAGGCTTTGAGCCCACACAGTGCAGCAAAGGGCGAGGATAATCAGCCACAACCAGTCTGCCGGTGGAACTGCCGCACCGCTCATGCGATTAAGGAATTCACCTAAAGAGGCCTGGCGCGGCCACCATTCAAGACCTGAGCTGCCCGGATTCAGCATAAAGCTTTCCGCGCCAGCGAATAAACCAACAGCAATGGTGAGGCTGATGAACAGCCAACCGCTGGACATTTCCCAGAATACCATCGTACGCGCAGGATATTTAGAGGCGACGCTTTTATTGATGACGGTGAAAACGGCAGCGAGTATGGCTGCTACAACGCCCATAGCAATACCGATGGCGCGCAGCTCATTAGTTGTCGCATTTTGTCGGTCAATGAAGGCGATTACTGCCACGCCGCCAAGGCCTATGAGACCGAACAGGATTTCCACTGCGTCCCAGCGGCTTTTGTTGACCAGCGGGTCAAGAAGGGATGTGAAAATGGGTGAAGTGCTGAGGCATATAAGCGCTACGGATGCATTCGCAAACTTGATGGCGCCGTAAAAAGCAACCCAATGAATCCCCATCAGGACGCCGACAAGAAAAAGCCGGCCTAAGTCATTCCGGGCTATGGGCGTCCAGCCTTTGCGCCAGGTGATGATGACAGCAATGAAAATGGCCGTTAGCAACATGCGCCACCAGACTAACACCGGGAAATCCAGCGATATGGCACGCCCGAGGACACCCGTAAAACCCCAGAGCAGGACGGCGGCATGCATGGCAAGGAGCGACTTTTTCATTGGCTATTCGGTGCAGGCGAAGTTGATGGGTTTCAAAGTATGTAATCGGCAATCTGAAATCCGAAATCCGCGTTTAATTTTGGTGTGCACCATTTTTATACCCACAGCACCATACCGCCGCCCGCCGCGCAACAATGAACAATACCTACACCGACCTCGTCAAGCAGACATTCGACTTTCCGCAGGAAGGCTTTGACGTAAATGAAGACAACAACTTGCTCTTCAACGGGCTGGATATCCGGAAGCTGATCGACAAATACGGCACGCCATTTAAGCTGACTTTCCTGCCAAAAATTGGTCAGCAGGTGGCCAAGGCAAAGAAGCTGTTTGCCGATGCGATTAAGAAGCATCGCTACGACGGCAAATACTTCTACTGCTATTGCACCAAGAGCTCGCACTTCTCCTTTATCGTGGAGGAGACGCTGAAGCAGAACGTGCATCTGGAGACCTCCTTTGCCTATGATATTGAGATCATCAAGGCGCTTTACAAGCGCCGGAAGATCACCAAGGACATCACCATTATCTGCAATGGCTTTAAGACGCGGCAGTACACCCGCAACATCGCGCAGCCTGATCAACACGGGCTTTAAGAATGTGATTCCGGTACTGGACAACATTGCCGAGTTTGAGGATTATAAGAAGAGCATCCGCACCAAAGACCCGGTGAATATCGGCATCCGCATTGCGACGGAAGAGGAGCCGACGTTTGACTTCTACACCTCCCGCCTTGGCATCCGCAACCGGGATGTGCTGGAGTTTTATGTAGATAAGATTAAGGGCAACAAACGCTTCAAGCTGAAGATGCTCCACTTCTTCATGAATAAGGGCATCAAGGATGATATCTACTACTGGAGCGAGCTGAATAAGGTGCTCAACCTGTACTGCCAGCTCAAGAAGATTTGCCCGGAGCTCACCGGCCTGAACATCGGCGGCGGCTTTCCCATTAAGCACTCGCTGGCATTTGAGTATGACTATGCCTACATGGTCAATGAGATTGTAAGCACCATTAAGAAAGTCTGCAAGCGCAATAAGGTGGATGTGCCGGACATCTACACGGAGTTTGGCTCCTTCACGGTGGGCGAGGCAGGCGCGGTGATCTACGGCATCCTGAATGAGAAGCAGCAGAACGACCGGGAAATCTGGTACATGATCGATTCGTCGTTCATCACGACGCTGCCGGATACCTGGGGAATCGGCGAGAAATTTCTCCTACTGCCCATCAACGGCTGGGAGCGGGAATACCAGGAGGTGCACCTTGGCGGCCTTACCTGCGACAGCCACGATTTCTATACGTCTGAAGAGCATATCAATGCCGTTTTCCTTCCCAAGAACGACCGCGCGCCCGGCGCAGAGCCGCTGTACATCGGCTTCTTCCACACCGGCGCTTACCAGGATCAGCTAGCAGGTTATGGCGGTATCAAGCACTGCATGATACCTTCGCCAAAGCATGTGATCGTGGAGTATGATAAGAACGGAAAGCTGGAAGACTGGCTTTATGCGAAGGAGCAGAGCGCACAAAGTATGCTGAAGATTCTGGGGTATATCAAATAATCCGCTTCAATAAACAGGGCAACTTGTTCAAAGGCAATCACTTTATTGGCCTCCTCCGGGCCGATCGCCGGCACCGCGCCTTCCCCTAGGTCCGCCTTCGCTACCTGCAGGTATTTCGGGCTCTGGTGCGCTACCGCCTTTAAACGACCTTAGGGTGTAGGTAAGCCGCAGCATCACATAACGTTGCAGCACCTGCGTCACAGCATCTTCGACGTAAGTGTCAGTGATAGTGCGTGAAATTGCCCGGTTTTGCTTCAGGATGTCAAAGGCATAAACGTCTGCCTGTAGCGACTTATCCTTTAAGAATTTGTAGCCCAGCGAAGCATTCCAAAGCAAGAACTGCTGGTCATAGCCTTCGCCGAGGCCGGAGTAAAGCGTATGATTCAGGTCGGTGCGGAAGACGATGCTCTTCAGGATAATCCAGTTAAAGCGCAGCGAGGATGTCTGTGAGTAATAGTTGTAGTTCCGCTGTGATTGCAGCGTGGTCTTTACAATATTGTATGCGCCATTTGTGGAAAGTGTAAAGTCTACGTCCTCACTTATGTTAGATCCGGCTACCAGACCGCCATTGATGGTCGTATTGCCAGAGTAATTCGTCAGATTGTTGATTATGGCCGGAATACGGTTATAGCTTAGCCCGGCATTCAGATTAAAGTTTGTCTTGATGCTGGTTGCCGGCAGCGAGTAGGTGATGAAGCTTCGGGCGGAATAATTTCCATCCAGATTCACCGGCAAGCTGAGCTGGCTGCCCCGCGCCAGCTGAACGCCACGGACGGTGGTGTCGTTCACCGCGATAACGGTACTGTTGCCGATGTAATTATTCACATAGCTACCGTTGGCAAAAATGAACAGCCCCTGACCTTTCGCTGTACTGGTCTTACCATAACGCAGGGAGACATTGTGGTTATAGTCCTGACGCAGGTCGGGATTTCCGGTGCGCAGCAATAGCGGATTGCTATTGTCCACTATGTTCTGTAGCTGCGAGATGTTAGGTGCATTGGTGCTGGTGCGGTACATAAAACGCAGGTTTTCCGTTTTGGAAAACTTGTAGTTCAGCATCGCATTCGGCAATAAGTCCTGGAAGCTACGGTTCACCTGAATGGCATATGGAAACGTCTGGTCGCCGGTGAGCGTAGCGTACTGGGCATTTAGCGTGGCGTTGAAGGAAATCTTCTGGTCATTATAGCGGTAGCCGAAACCGCCGCGATGGTAATAGTAATTGTTGTTGTATTTATTGGTAAGGCCAGTGTCTAACGACGTATACTCGGCGCCAGCGCGGTTATAAGTTTCCCGGTCGGAGATATTACGGTTGTACGATGGCGAATAATTCGCCTGCAGCTGGCTGTTTTTCGTCAAGGGCTCTGTGTAGTTCAGGCTGCCGGACAGCGTCAGGCCACTCGCGTCAAGATCATAATGCTGATCGTTCGTTTCAGTATCTGTGACGGAATACCGGTTTTGAGAATAAAGCAGCCCATTACCTGATTTTTCATTGTAAGATGTGCCGGCGTTCAGCGAAATGGTGCGCCCCTGCTTTGCAAATCTGTGGCGGTACGTCAATTGATTATTAAGCGTATATCCATTGTTTAAGGCCTTGTACCGATTATTAATCGTGCTTTGGTCAGAAAGCGCGCCGAGGGAAGTAGTACCAAAGAGGTTGCGCGTCGTACTATTATCCTGATAAGACAGGCGCGGCTGCACAATAACGGAATTCAGACTGTCAATCGTCCACTCCAGCCGAGCATTTACGCGATGATTGTAATTGATGCTGCTGTTCTCACCGTTCTCGCGATATACAAGCCCGCTGTCAGGGTTGTTGACAATGTAATTGCGCGTGAGCGATGTGCTGTTGTCATTATCACTTCGATTAAAAAAATAGGAGCCTGTTACCTTCAGTTTCTTACCCCATTGGTCGCTGTAATTGATGCCAGCTGACTGCGTTTGGGTAATGCCGCCTTGCTGCGAAACGAGAAAATTGGAAGCGCCGTCGCCGCCGCTATAGCTGCCGCCGCCTCCGGAAGAGGATCTGCCTCCGCTACCACCCGCCCGACTGCGCCCGCCACCAAAGCCGCCACTACGACCGCCCGAGGCACTGGTTACGCCCAGCAAATCATCGGAAGAGAAGTTTTGCTGATTTACATTATTGGCAAGCGCCACTATTGAAATGCGCTGATCGCCATTGAAAAAATTCATGTTGCCCCCGATGGTATAACGGGCATCACCGTTATCAACATCAACACCATAACCGGCCGAGAGCTTTCCGAAAGATCCGTTTGCTTTTCCCCGCTTCGTGACGATGTTAATGGTCTTTTGTGTGTTTCCGTCGTCAAAGCCGGTAAACTGTGCCTGATCTGACGCGCGGTCAAAAATCTGAATTTTATCAATGATTTCTGCAGGCAGATTTTTAATAGCTGCATTCGGATCGTCACCAAAAAATTCTTTACCGTCCACCAGTATTTTTTGTACTTGTTCACCATTCACTTTCACGGTACCATTCTCGCTCGTCACTCCCGGCATCTTGGTGATCAATTCTTCAGCATTAGCATCAGGATTGGTCTTAAAGGCGCTCGCACTGAACTGAGAGGTGTCGCCAAGTTGCTGCGCGCGGATTTGCTCTGCGGTAACAGTTACTTCGCCCAGCTCGCTCGTACCCTGAATAAGCAGGATATTGCCTACGGCGACATCCGTAGTCACAACATTTACCGTCTGGCTGTACAGCCTGTAGCCAAGGTAAAGCGCCTTCAGGGTATAACTGCCCGCGCTGACGTTTGGAATGGTGAAAATGCCATCAACATCTGTAACAGCATTTTGAATACGTGTTGAATCATCCTGCGGCGAGAGTGCCATGACCACGCCTGGCAGCGGCTGATTGTCTTTGCTGTCTTTGACCGTTCCATTGATAGCGAACCCTTGAGCATATAAACAGGCTGGAAGTAGCAGGAATGCTTGTGAAAGCAGCAAACGGAGCATATAATTGCGCATAGCTGGGCTTGTATAAGAATAAGACCAGCCGAACAAGCATTGTGCCTGAAATGCGGCTAATAAAAAAAGCGACCCATATCGAGTCGCTTTTTTGTGGAAGGGTTTTAAAAGCTTAGCTGACGGAAATCTCCTGCGTAGCTATTTCCTGCGGGTCCTTTTTCGGAATGCTCACGTTGAGAATGCCATCTGTGTAGCGGGCAGAGATGCCGGACGTATCCACCTTGTCATTAAGCGTAAAAGAGCGTTTGAAGCTTTTTTGCTTGTACTCATTGCGAAGCCACTTTGCGGCTTGTTCTGTTTCTGCTTCTTTGTGGTCAAAAGAAATGGTGAGGATATTCCGGTCAACGTTGATCTTGAACGCTTCCTTTTTCAGCCCTGGTGCTACGAGATGCAGCTCATATGCCTTGTCGGTTTCCTGTATGTTTACAGGCGCGTTGGGTGTGCCTGCCATCCCTTCTTCTCCGAACGCCTTATTGATACCGTTAGCGAAAAAGTCCTCAAGCATGGCAGCCAAGGGCGCGGGGAACGATTTGATTCTTACTGTACATAGTAATCATTTTTTTTAGTTTGTTTGTTGTTAGTGCCTTTTCACGATAAGACGCAAATGGTATTCCAGAGAAATTTTTACCTGTTTTGTCTGAATTGTTTTAGCTGGGCTGACTTATTGTCTGATTCTTTGGCCTATTCCCAAGAAAAGGATGCCACTGTAGGACAAATGCTTGCCAAAAATTTGTGTTTCCTATCCTTCAAAGAGGCGATATTTGCGCCGTGCTCCGAAATCTTATGGTTCAGTAGGCACAATCCCAATAAAAAGCTCCGGTCGTATGGCCGGAGCTTTTATTTTATATCAGATTATTAGTTGTCTTTGGTGTCATCACCGCCAGTGCTTTCCTGTGGCTGACCGCCGCCCCAATCTTCAGCAGGCACATTAGTGGCGTCATTATTCACATCATTTTCATTGTCGTCCGTATTGCTGCCGCCAATGCCTCCACTATTCAGGCCAGCCCGGTCAACTGAGTTGGGATCACTCACGTCACAATCGTCAAAGTCCTTTGGCTCCTCAAACTTCAGATCCGGCCGGATATCCAGCGTTCTGTCTGCGGCAACCTTCTTGTAGAAAAGCGCCCAGATAGGTAGTGCGGCTGCCGCGCCCTGACCAAGATATTCACTTTGAAAGTGCAGGAACATATCATTGGCGCCCACCCACGCGCCCGCAAGAATCTGCGGGGTATAGCCAATAAACCACGCATCCGCCTGGCGGTTAGTGGTACCGGTTTTGCCAGCTATGTCTGCCTTAATGTTATAGCGATACCGCATCCGCTTGCCGGTGCCGAAATCAATTACGCCCCGCATCATCTTGACCATCTTAAATGCAGTACTGGCGCTGATAATTTCTTTTTGCTGCGGGGCGAAGCTTTTGATGACGATGCCGTTCTTGTCTTCAATCCTGGAGATGAAATATGGCTCTGTATTCATCCCACCAGTTGGGAACATGGTATAGGCGTGCAGCATCTCAAATAGAGAGATGCTGGGTACGCCAAGCGCCGTGGAAGGGTAGGGTGGAATATCACTGTTAATGCCGCATTTGCGCGCAAAGTCAATGAATGACGGTATGCCTACCTGCTTGATCAGATATAGGGCGGCATTATTCACGGACAATGCCAGCGCCTTCTTCATCGGCATTGCGCCATACTTAGAGCCACCAGCGTTATAGATTTTGCCATTAAAGCTCTGGCCCGCAGTACTCACGGAGCCGCAAGGCGAGATCCCATTATCTACCGCCAGGCAATAAAGCAAAGGCTTAATTGTAGAACCTACCTGCCGCTTCGTGCCTTCGTTCACGTGGTCAAACTGAAAATAGTCGTGCTCAATGCCGCCCACCCAGGCTTTCACCTCGCCCGTATACGGATCCATAGCCATAAAACCGGCCTGCAGGAACGAGCGGATATACATAATGCTGTCCTTCGGGCTCATTACGGTGTCTTTGTAATGGTTCTGATTCCAGGCGAAGACGCGCATCTTAACGGGCTTTGAAAATGCGCTCATCACTTCTGCGTCTGTAATCTTTGGGTTGTCTTCTTTCATCATCCGGTAGCGATCGCTCTGCTTGATGGCGGACCGTATGATGTCCATGTGCTCCTTCCACACAGCATAGTTGCCATAGCCACGCTGCGCCATAAATTGCTTTTGCAGGTCGGCCATATGCTGTTCTACAGCCTGCTCGGCGTAGGTCTGCATCCGCATGTCAATAGTCGTGTAGATTTTCAGTCCGTCTTTGTAGATGTCGTAAGGCCGGTCAGTGGTCGGATTCTTAGAATCCTTCAGAGCTTTCTTGACCTGCGCTTCCAATACCTGCCGGAAGTACGGCGCCGTTCCTTCATGATAATCCAGCTTGTGGTAATCCAGCTCAATTGGCTTCGCTTTGTACTTCGCCGCATCTGCCGCGGTGATCTTCTCGTACTTCAGCATCTGCTCAATAACCGTGTTGCGGCGGTTCAAAGAACGTTCCGCGTGCGAACGTGGATTGTAAATGGTATTACCCTTTAAAGTTCCAATCAGGGTTGCGGCTTCATCTACGCTTAGCTTATCCGGCGTCTTGTTAAAGAAGGTCATGGACGCATTCTTAATGCCGTATACATTGTCCGGGAATGGAACGGTATTGAGGTAAAGCGTAATGATTTCATTCTTCGTCAGGTTGCGCTCCAGCTTTACAGCCAGCACCCATTCTTTCAGCTTTTGCCAGGCACGTGCTATCTTGTTGCGAGCCCGTTCCCCATTAAAAAGATTGAAAGCCAGCTGCTGTGTAATGGTTGAACCGCCGCCCTCACGGCCCATAAATACAATTGCACGCATTACGGCAATGCCGTCAATACCCGAATGATCATTGAAACGCTCGTCTTCCGTTGCGATGAGTGCATTGAATACGTTCTGGCTGATTTGTGAATACTTGCTGTTAGAGCGGTCCTGGACGTAGTAGCGACCCATTACGGTTCCATCATTGGCAAGAATCTCCGAGGAAAGCGCACTGCTCGGGTTTTCCAGCTCAGCCAGCGATGGCATGCCACCCCACCAGTTCCACCAAAAGCCTGCGATAAGGATAAGGAAGAGCCCGAGGGCGGACAGAAACACCGTCCATAAGGTGCGCACGGATTTTTTCATAAGGCAGTCGTGTATCAGTGGTCAAAAGTAAGTCTGCCGACGTGCTCAGACGGTCGTCTCATCGTCGCCGGGCTGCACAAAAAACGCAATGGTGCGAATCGGACTAAGAAAGGCCGCAAGGCGTTTCTTGCCGCCGATACGTGAGCGCACCTGCGCAAAGAACGGCGGCAGAAAGCCTGAAATGCGCTCCGCTTCAATTGCGGTCAATGGCTGCTTCGCATACTTGACTTTTAGATAGACATTCATAAAAGACGTCAGACTGGTGCCCAGCGCTGGATCAATGACTTCCCGTGCATATTGCATCGGCGTAAGCCGCCCGCGCGTGCAGCCAAGCTGATGCAGGTAAAATGACGCTGTACGATAAGTCCAGTAAGCTTTGCGCTCGCTGGTATTTGCGCCGCGTGCGCGGCGCTTATAATAAGCCATTACAATTGCCGGCATTCCAAAAAAGAGCGCTAGCAACGCTGCAGTGATACCTGCGATAGTGTACAGCACCCGGCGCCATTCGGTAGGCGTTTCCACCATGGGTTTTACTGGCGGCTCGTCCTTTCGCTCGTCAGGTTTACGTCTTCAGGTATACTTCATCCACCGGCTCCGGATTCGGGAAGCGGTTCAGGATAGAGCGGCCATTTTCGCCCGATCGCGCGGTCAAATTTTTAAAGGCATCGGCGTAAGAAACTGCCGTTACAGAATCGCCCGCCCTCACCGTATGGAGAGGAATATCCACGCTGTCTCGCCGGATGGCGGCGACATGTACATCCATCACCGCATCTGTAGGCGTTACCTTGAACTCGTTATCGTGCAGGGTGAACCGGTGTACCCGGTAGCTGATGGTCTTTTGCGCTTGTGTCCACTTTCATTACCACGCCGTCAGCGGACAGGTAAGAGGCAGGTGGCTGCATCGGCGGCGTGCCATCCGGCTTCGGCGACTGCTGGGCTTCGTCATTGCCTACAGTTGTGTCAAAATCCAGCCAGCCATAGCCCGGGAAAATAAACCTGCACCCATGCGTGGGCCTGATCGGCGTAGTACCAATACCAGCCTTTATTCTTTCCACCGCTGCGGTCCACCGTCAGGAAACCGACCGCTATGCGGGAAGGAATACCCAGTGAGCGCAGCATGAACAGCGTTGCGCCGGCGTAATAGGCACAATAGCCTTTGCGGTTTTCAAAGAGGAAGTACATCAGCTTGCTCGCGTTCGGAATATCCGGCACGCCGGGATTGTCCGTGTACTTAAAAAGCGGCTGGCCCGCCGGGTCCTTGCTCAGGAACCAATCGCGTAAGGCAATGACTTTGTCAACCGGGGTTACAGCCTTTTCGGTTACCTGTTTTGCCAACTGCGCAATGCGCACAAACTTTTCATCGCCCGGCATGTACGTGTAATACTTCATGAAGGCCGGCGATTCATCACTATAATCAGGAGCTTCGCGCAGAATCTTGAAACGCGCTTCCTGAAATTTCTTAATCTGCTTGTCCTTGGCATTATAAACGAAGTAGGCGCTGTTCAGCTCGCTTACATAGCTTTTGGCGCGGAAGGCATATTTAAACGAATCGCGGAAATCTTTTTCAACCGTAATGGGCTGTACGAAATATCCGGTATGTGGCGCCAGATAGGTGCTCGGCGATAACTTTCGGCTATAGACCTGCACCTCCACCGTCTTTCCGCCGCGCTCGGTACCGCTGTTTTTGATTACCGAAGAATCCGTTTTTGTTGCGAAAAGAGAAAGGCGGGTAGGGTCAGGCTCAAAAAGGTCGTTGCGCGGGATGGCGCTATCGCGCTCAAAAGTTTCTGTGCTCGTGTCAAACTTTGTGTAGTAGAAGGCCGTCAGGTAAAGCGGGTTGGGCACGTCAGTACCTTCAAAGAAATTGTCAATATGCGCGCAGAATAGCAGCTCATTGGAGCGGCCTAGCTGTGAGCGGAGCTGCGAATAGTTCTTCAGGTCAAAATTTCCATCCTTATTCTGCTTCAGCATGGAATTTTTGCCTGCTTTGCCGCCGGCACCATAATTCGCCACTGTCTCCCGGATTTCGGTGCGCATCACGATGTACACGCCTACCAGAAGCAGCGCCGCCAGTATCGCGAATCCAATAAGCCTGCGTGATAGAAACCACCAGAATTTCTCGCTCTTGTCGCCATAGCTGTATATCTGCTCTGCGGTGAAAATGATATATACCGAGTATAACACCGCCGGCGCGAACGCCTGCAGGAGGTGTGCCACCGTATCAGCATTGAACTTGGCAATGATGTACATGCAAGCCAGGAGCAGACCCGCGCTCATGCCAATGGCCCAATAACGAAGCCGCACAAATCCCCAGCCGACTATCCACCCGAGCACGAAAAGCACAGAAAGGACTTTGTAGCTCGCCTCAATTTTCGGCTGGTCAAATTCGCCGAGCGCGAGCGTATCCAGTCCTGCATATCCAAGCCGTAATAGCACAATCAGCCCTATGAAGGGCAGCAGCGCCCGGAAGCGGAAGCCATGAAATAGTGCGCTGCCCACCATTCCTGCGCCAAAAATGACTGTCCACCTGAGCCCGCTGTTTTGCAGGAAGGAGAAATATTCATTCAGGTTGTAAAGCAGGAAATAGGCTATTAAAGCCGTAGGCAGAATTAGGAACAGCAGCTTCGCCAAAAGCTCATTGGCAGGCGCCGCGCGTTGGACTTTCATGAATGTTTTGGTAGAAAAGGCAGTGCGGAATTTTTTCCACTACACTGCTTTCAAATGTAACCAATCGGGTGATTTCGGATAAGCTACATGATTTATTTAACCCTTCTTTTCCGCACATGGAATAAGCTTTTTATAAGCCGACCGTTAATGTACGGGCTGCGTTATCTCTGTGTGAGGTAACACATAACTTCGCTCCGTTCAAAAAAATTTAAAACGATAATGGTCAAAGAAACAATGGTCAACGCCGACGTACAAGCAGCTGGCGCAGACGACAAAACACAAAAAATGCTTCAGCAGATCAAAACGGTAACGGTTATCGGCTCCGGCACGATGGGCAACGGCATCTGCCACGTATTCGCGCAAAGCGGATTTACGGTGCACATGATGGACATCAATCAGCAGGCGCTGGACAAGGCGGTTGCTACCATTGGCAAGAACATGGACCGCCAGGTGAGCAAGGGCTCGCTGACCGAAGAAGACAAGGCGGCATCCCTCGGCCGCATCACCACCTACACCGATATGGCAGAGGCTGTAAAAGATGCGGACCTCGTGGTAGAAGCGGCAACAGAAAACATTGACCTGAAGATCAAAATCTTCCAGGAGCTGGATAAGCTGGCGCCGGCGAACTGCATTCTTGCGTCCAACACCTCTTCTATCTCCCTTACGCGCATCGGCTCGTTTACAAAGCGGCCTGCGCAGGTGATCGGCATGCACTTCATGAATCCGGTTCCGGTGATGAAGCTTGTGGAGATCATCAACGGCTATGCTACTGATTCAAAGGTGACCGAACTGGTGGTGAATCTTTCCAAGCTTCCTGGGCAAAGTGCCCTGCGTGGTGAATGATTACCCCGGCTTTATCTCCAACCGCATCCTGCTGCCGATGATCAACGAGGCCATCCTTGCCCTGCAGGAAGGCGTTGCCGGCGTGGAAGAAATTGACACCATCATGAAGCTCGGTATGGCGCACCCGATGGGCCCGCTGCAGCTCGCCGACTTTATTGGCCTGGATACCTGCTACAGCATTATGAATGTGCTGCACATGGGCTTCGGCAACCAGAAGTATGCACCGGCCACGTTGCTGGCCAATATGGTACAGGCCGGCTACCTGGGCGTGAAGAGCGGAGAAGGATTTTACAAGTACACAGCCGGCTCAAAGGAGCTTGTGGTAAGTGAGCGTTTTAAGCGCGCTAAATTCTAAGCAAAGCTGATTAAAATAAAAACAGCCGCTCCATCAGGGCGGCTGTTTCATTTGATGCTGTTACAGCTATAGTTTGAAGCCAAAGGTCAATACAGCAGTGTTCACACCAGTAGTCAAATCTGCTTTTGGAACCATCAGGCCGTAATAAATGGAGGTAGGATTATCTGTACCGGCAATTGTATAAGGCTGCTCGCTGCTCTTATATTGGCGATGCACAAAGCCCAAATCAATAAAGGCATTCTGGAACCGGAAGCCAAGCCCGCCGGAGAAGTCCAGGCGCTCTGCGCTTGGATTGCCGCTCTTAAACGGATTGCCATAGTAACCGAAGCCACCACGAAGTGAGACGTTGTCCAACCGTATTTCCAACCCGGTGCGCACATTGGAAGCACCCTGATAGGTTGCCTTAATCACGTTATTCACATCTTGCTGGTAGTCTTTGTCGCTGAAGTCAAAACGGGCAGAAGCATAGTCCACGTACTCGTAGTCAGCTGTAATAAAGCCATAACTGCCCAGGAACGCAGTCGCAGACAATATGCCGCGCCAAGGCGAAATCAGGTTATAGTCGTACTGGTTTTCAAGTGCGTCTGCCACATTCACGCCATAAGATCTTGTGGTGGCTGCGAGGCTTTGATTGTAGACGTCCGTCAGAGAGTAATAGGTTGGCGTATGGATGGCTGCGCCGAAGCGGAAGGCATCGGTAGCCTTATAAATAAAACCGAGTTTCAGATTGATGCCTCCGCCTGTCGTCTTGAGTTGATCACTATAGGTAAAGCTTTGAAATTCCGTACCGCTTGCGCCATTTACATCACGTTCGGCATAAGTCCGGTCACGTGTGTAGCGGACGATCGGAAAGCCGAGCGTGCCGCCAATCATGAGCTTATCCTCATAAGCGCCGCCCAGAGAAATTCCCAGCTCCGAAATGCCACCGCGCTCTTTTACCGTTTTTCGTTGGCTAATTGGATTAGTGCTGGTTGGATTGGCAACGGAATAGAACCCCAGGCTGTCCACGTCAAGCAGATAGCTCTGATAGCCTAAGTCGCCGAGCGAAACATTGTCGCTATGGTTCCTGGGATCATCAGTATTGGCATCTGCTTCAAAAACAAATGAGCCCGAAGAGGTAGTGTTGACGCCGCCATAGCTGTAATCACGCGTAAAATCTGCCAGCCGCGTCAGGCCTAGCCCAAATGAGACAGCGGTCCAACCTGATGCGTTGCGCCCACGGGCAAAGTCTGTTTTAGTGGTAACCAGACCCAAATTGCTGAAAGCAAAGTGTGAGCCGTTCGCCTCTGAAGGATTTCCTGCATAATCGCCCTCAGTGCCGCTAAAAGTCAGCGAAGGCGTAAAAGTGATTTCGGACCGCCTGTAAATGCCAATACCTGCCGGATTGACGGACAGCGAAGTAAAATCGCCGCCAACAGATCCCAACGCGCTGCCAATGCCAATAGAACGGGCTGTGCCCTGCGGTTGTAAAAAGGAATAACGCAAGGCATCCCGCTCGTCCTGCGCAAACGCGGCGGGAATACTGAATGCAGTTGCCAATGTTATGGCAGCTAAAATGCTTCGGAGTTTTTGCGTGTTCATAAAAAAAGTCAGGTGAGAAATATAAAAATGGCGATTTAGAAAAACTGCGTCTCTAAGTGCTTAATCAAAGCCCGCGCCAATCTTGAAAAAGGCTTCAAAAAACTATTCCTAATCCGCGTCGGTGAAATTCTGTCCACACCAGAACATTTATTAGACGGCTTCTGTTGCGCAGCCTACCGAAGGAATGAGCATCGCGCTAAAGTAAAAGGCCATCCGCGGATGGCCTTTTTAAATTATCATTAATATCTATCGCCGGCGACCACCGCCGCCTCCACCAAAGCTACCACCACCACTGCTACGTCCCCCGCCGAAACCGCCTTCAGTGCGTCCTCCGCCAAAACTGCGGGTTGGGGCAGGCTCGCTGCGCTGTTCAAAGCGAGGCTGCGTAAAACTGCGTTGTTCCCGTTGTGGAGCGGGCGTTACGGTATTCTCCTCTTGCCGCCTTCCTCCACCGAACCAAGGGCTGCGCTCACGGCGCGGAGCCGCTTCCTGGCCCGGAGCAGCTGCGTCATTGTTGCGCACCCGGCTTTCATCCTCGCGCCATCCATTGCGCATCGGACGCTCTTCTGTCACTGCACGGTTGTCGTTTGCACGTACCTCATTATTATTGAAAACATTGCCGCGCGTTTCCCGAATGCGTTCCTCGCGAATGCCAGAAGGGCTCACCGAGCCACCCGGTTGTTCTGAACGGAAGCCATTATTGCGTATCGCTGGATTTTCCGCATTGGCGGCACCTGCACTGACGGGTGCGCGGCGGAAGCCATTGTATCCGTTGTTAGAAAGCCCGACGCCGCTTGCTGCGTTTGGCCGGAGGGTATAGCGTGGCCCGTAAGTAATGGTCTTGCCATAGTGTCTGCCGTAATAGCCATCGCCGCCATAAACGCCTGCGTAGTAGCCATTCCAGTACCCGCTATAATAGCCGCCGTAGCCATAGCTATAAGCAGGATAGCCGTAATAAGATCCGAATCCGGGATATCCGTACCAGGAATTATAGCCCCAATAGGACGACCAGTAAGGTCCGCCTACGCCTATAGAGATAGAAAAACCGGAACGGGCCCAAGGACTCCAACCCCAATATGGGTCAACCCAATATGGATCATACCAAAACGGATTGTAGAAAGAGCTCCAATACGGGCGGTTGTAGAATGGATAATTAAACCGATTGATGCGCGAAGAGTAATAATAATCATCGTCTGAATCATAATACTCATCACTGTACTGGCCGGAGGTGTTACGACCGTCAGAACGCTGCTGGCTGCCGCTGGACGAATAGGTCTGTTCGTCGCTTCGGCTGTTGTTTGCATCGCTTTGCGAAGGCGCGTCTTTATCCTGCGCGGAAGAAGGTTTGCTTCCATACACATCATCATCGTACTGCCGGCTTTTCTGTGCGCCGGCTGGAGTAAGGCCGCTTATTGAAAGCAGCATCAGCGTTGTAATAAGTAGGCGTTTCATGGTGCTTAATTTTAAGCTGGAACTGGCGGTAGTGAAATTAATACTTTTGCGCCTCCCCGCTTTGCGCTAACGACAGCAAAAACCGGGCAAAGTTTAACATGAGCAACGTTTTAACGCCCCGTTCCGAGAATTATTCTGAATGGTACAATGACCTGATCCTTAAAGGCGGCCTTGCTGATTATTCAGCCGTTCGCGGCTGCATGGTCATCAAGCCCTACGGCTATGCGCTCTGGGAAGCCATGCGCGATGCGCTGGATAAGATGTTTAAAGACACAGGACATCAGAATGCCTATTTCCCACTCTTCGTGCCCAAAAGCCTTTTTGAAGCCGAAGAAAAGAATGCAGAGGGCTTTGCAAAGGAATGCGCCGTAGTAACGCATTATCGCCTGAAGACAGACCCGGATAACCAAGGCAAGCTCATCGTTGACCCGGAAGCTAAAGCTGGAAGAAGAACTGGTGGTGCGCCCTACTTCCGAAGCTATTATTTGGAATACCTATAAAAACTGGATTCAAAGCTATCGTGACCTGCCGCTGCTCATCAACCAATGGGCGAACGTGGTGCGCTGGGAAATGCGTACCCGCCTTTTCCTCAGGACGGCGGAGTTCCTGTGGCAGGAAGGACATACCGCGCACGCTACAAAGGAAGAAGCAATTGCTGAGACACGTCAAATGCTGGACATCTACGCCCGATTCGCGGAAGAATGGATGGCGATGCCCGTCATCCGCGGCGTAAAGACAGCTAATGAGCGCTTTGCCGGCGCCGATGATACTTATACGATTGAGGCTATGATGCAGGATGGCAAGGCGCTGCAGGCCGGCACATCGCATTTCCTCGGCCAGAACTTCGCCAAAGCTTTTGACGTGAAGTTTGCGGATAAGGACAACAAGCTGGAATACGTCTGGGCCACAAGCTGGGGCGTGAGTACGCGCCTCATTGGTGCCTTGGTAATGGCCCATAGTGATGACAAGGGTCTCGTGATGCCGCCCCGCCTGGCTTCCATTCAGGTTGTAATTGTGCCTATTTATAAAGGCCCGGATTCAAAAGAGAAGATTGACAGCCGCATTCATGAAATAATGTCCGAGTTGCGCGCAGCCGGCATTCGTGTGAAGTTTGACAACGATGACTCATCGCGCCCGGGCTGGAAGTTTGCGGAGTATGAGCTCAAGGGTGTGCCTGTACGCATGGCTATGGGATTGCGGGATTTAGAGAACGGCGTGGTAGAAATTGCGCGGCGCGATACTGGTGAAAAGACATCCATTCCGGTAGATGGCATCACTGACCATATTCAGAGCCTGCTGCTGGAAATCCAGCAGAATATATATAACAAAGCCCTGCATTTCCGCGAGTCCAATATGCGTAGTGTGGACACATGGGAAGAATTCATGAAGGCATTGGATGAAACCCCAGGCTTTATCATGGCACACTGGGACGGTACACCAGAAACGGAAGAGAAAATCAAGGAACTGAGTAAGGCAACTATTCGCTGCATTCCGCTGGACAATCCGCAGGAAGACGGCTTTTGTATCCTCTCTGGAATGCCGAGTAAACAGCGCGTGTTGTTCGCAAGGGCTTATTAGTCGTACATCTCCTCAATCTCCCTTGCTGCCTGCTGTTCAATCACCTTTCGGCGCATACTGAGCTTTGGTGTAAGTGCACCTGATGCCGTTGTCCATTCAGAGGCCATCAGCGTAAACTTTTTTACCTGCTCCACATGCCCAAAGCGCGCATTGTACTTATCCAGTTCGGCGCGGATGAGCGTCTTGACTTCAGGCAGCGCAACAATTGCTTCTGTAGAAGCTGGCAACGTCTTGCCATGCGTTTCCAGCCATTTTCTTAGTTGCGGAAGGGAAGGCACTATCAGAGCCGAGACGAATTTGCGCCCTGCGCCTACTACCATAATTTGTTCAATGTAAGGGCTTTGCCGCATTGCATTTTCAACGACCGCCGGTGCCACGTATTTGCCGCCGCTGGTCTTGAACATTTCCTTTTTTCGGTCGGTGATTTTCAGGAAGCGCTCCTCCTGCCATTCGCCGATGTCGCCAGTATGAAACCAGCCGTCCCGCATTACGTCGGCCGTCATTTCGGGATGCTTGTAATAGCCCATCATCACATTCGGGCCTTTGCAGAGAATCTCTCCATCTTCAGCAATCTTCACCTGCACATTCCGGATAAGCGGCCCGACTGTGCCAATCCGTCTGTCTTCACTTTCAAAGCGATTGACGGATACCACCGGTGAGGTTTCAGTAAGCCCATAACCTTCCATAATCACAATGCCCGCCGATGTAAAGATCCTGTTCAGCCGTTCTTGTAACGGCGCCGAGCCGGAGACAATGGCCTTTACATTGCCACCCAGCGCATCGCGCCATTTTGAAAAGATGATCTTGTTGGCAAGCCCGAGCTGAAATCGGTACCACCATGAGCCAGTTTGCACATTATCATACTGCTTGCCAAGGTTTAACGCCCAAAAGAAAAGCGACTTCTTGATACCCTTCAATTCCAGGGCTTTCCCCATAATGCGCTCATAAACTTTTTCCAGAAGCCGCGGCACCGTCGTAAAAACCATCGGCTTCACTTCGCGAAGGTTGTCACCTATTGTGTCCATGCTTTCTGCGTACCAGATCTGAATCCCGGCATGTAGAAAGATGTAAGTAACCATCCGCTCAAAGATGTGGTTTAGCGGCAGGAAGCTCAATGCCCGCGTGCCTTCTTCCGCAAAAGTGAATGCCGGCATTGCGTCGTAAACATTGCTTACGATGTTGCGATGGCTTAGCATCACGCCTTTCGGATTGCCGGTTGTGCCAGACGTATAAATAACGGTCGCCAGCATTTCGCCTTCAATGCGACTCACGATCGTCTCGTCCGGCGAAGTATCGCTCGTTTTTAGTATGTGCCAATGCCTGGCGCCATCCGCCTGCTCAAAGCTAAAAACGTGCTCCAGCGTTGTTACCGTCTCCAGTGTTTCCGCAAAACGGCGCTGCAGTTCACCATCAGCAATGAAGAGCTTCTTTACACCCGCTTCTTCCAGGACAAATTTCAGATCGGCAGGCGAGATGGTCGGGTAAATAGGCGTCAAGGCCGCGCCGGTCATCTGCACCGCCAGATCCGTAATTATCCACTCAGGACGATTGGGCGAGATGATAGCAATTTTCTCCTGTCCATCTGGTGTAAGCTCGCGATTGTCAATGCCCAGCGCCAGCAATCCTCGGGAGATACTGCAGGCCATTTCCCAGACCTCGCGCGTTGCATATTCGCGCCATGTGCCGCCTTCTTTTGCGGCGAGCATAGTAGCGTCCGGCGTTTTCAGGTAGCGCTCGTGTACAAAGTCAAACAGTCGCGTGCTCATGCTTATAAATGTAATGCTGCGCCGCGTGAAAATGCAAATTTGCTGCCGCTTCAATCCCTAATTTGCCAGCTGATGCATCTTTCCATCCGCCAGCTAATGCCAACGCCATTGCGCGACCGATTGGCGGCACGAAACTCAGAAGTATGGGGCAAAGAACATTCATGGATGGACGGGACGCGTTTATTCATACAGGCGCCCTCCGGCACGGGCAAGACAACACTTATCCATATGCTGTATGGCCTGCGAACGGATTTTAGTGGAGAAGCGTTTTGGAATAAGTCCGAAATCAGAAAGCTGGATGATGAAGCGGTAGGCGCTTTACGGCAGCGGGAAGTGAGCGTCATCTTTCAGGATATGCGGCTATTCCCATCACTTACAGCTTGGGAAAATTTGGAAGTAAAGCGTGTGCTCACCAACACAATTACGCCGGAACAAGTGCGCACTATGATGGCAGCACTTGGCATCGCCGACCGCGCTGAACGCCCGGCACTTACACTCTCGTATGGAGAGCAGCAGCGCGTAGCTATTATCCGTGCGCTGCTTCAGCCATTCAAGTGGCTGTTAATGGATGAGCCATTCTCCCATTTGGACCAGGCAAATACCGCCCGGGCTGCCGCACTGATAGATGAGGTTGTCCGGCGTAATGGCGCATCCTTTTTGCTGGCAGATTTAGATGATAACGCTCATTTCTCTTACACCGAAAAGCTAAAGCTGTGAAGCGTATTGCCGGAGCTGAAATTTTGAATGCGCTCATCCTGCGCGGCACCTCCGGAAAGCGGACGTGGGCCTCGCTGGCTGCAATGACCACCGGGCTAACGCTGCTGCTCGGCGCAGTATTACTTTGGTGGAATTTCAATGAACTATTGCATGGCCGCGCATCCAAAGACGAACATGGCAGCACCTTCCTCACCGTCAGCCGGCGCGTAACGAACGAGGCAATGGGCCGCCCGGAGCTAACCGTTTTTTCTCAAAAGGACATTAATGAAATGAGCACCGCACCGCAAGTAGAAGATGTCGGCATTGTGCAATCGCTGAAGCCACGCGCATACATGAGCATGCAGCTAGGTCTGGGCGCGGGCTTCTCCACCGTCATGATTCTGGAGTCCGTGCCAGACCGTTTTATGGACAAACGACCTGCGGAATGGAGCTGGCAACCGGGCAGTCGGCGAGTACCGGTTATTCTCTCTTCTTCATTTCTCAGCCTGTACAACTATGCCTTTGCGCCCAGCCAGGGACTGCCGCAGCTTTCAGAAGAAAGCATTAAGGCACTGCCGTTCAAGCTTTCCATTGGCGAAGGCGAAGACGAGGTCGTATATGTGGCTCAGATCACCGGATTCTCCGACCGTATTACTTCTGTGCTTGTGCCTGAAAGTTTCGTTCAGGCCGCCAATGGCAGCGCGCCCGCCGCTCCGTCCCGGCTGGTGCTGAAGGTAAAAGACCCGTCAGACGCTTCTTTTGCAAAGTTTCTGGACGGCAAAGGCTACATCACCAATTCTGAAATGCTGCGTTGGAGCCGGCTGCGCGCTATCGTACAATCCGTCGCGCTTATCATGGGTGTGTTGGCGCTGCTGTTGCTCGGCATTAGCCTGCTGGTCTTTGTGCTTTTTATAGAAT
This sequence comes from uncultured Bacteroidota bacterium, assembly GCA_963782125.1. Classification (GTDB taxonomy): domain Bacteria; phylum Bacteroidota; class Bacteroidia; order Chitinophagales; family Chitinophagaceae; genus UBA1952. Next base: position 45,953 of record CAWAID010000009.1, on the reverse strand, counting down.
TGACTATCGCGCGCGCGCAGCATTCTTTGCAACTGCTGAAAGAAATTGGTTATAGCCCGGCGGCCCTTCGAAGCTTTCTGGCGGCTAAGTTTATTCCGATGTTCGGAAGTGCTGTAGCTATTGCCATGCTGATTGCGCTCGCCGGGCAAATGGCTGCGCATTTTGCGGGAACTGATTCGGGTTTGCAGCTTTCGCTCCTTCCGGGGTGGCCGGTATGGGTTTGTTTTCTTGCCGTAGGCGTATTGCTCATTCTGCAATTACGCCAGGCTATTGCCAAAGCGCTCACACGCAACTAATGCTGCATTGGCCTTCTATCCAAAAACCGCACTGTCTTCCGCGCGCCGGGCGGCATTTGTATCGCTTGCAATGACTGCGCGGTGTGAAATTGCAGCGTAGGCGTCACGCGCAACCGCGCTTGCAGCAAAGCGCGCAATGAGCTTTCGCATTCTTCCGCAGGCAATGTACTATGAACATGAAGGCGCAGTTCATCCGTGCCAAGCTCGCCCGTGTAGGCCTCCACAACACTTCCGAGAATGTGTTGCGTCTCAGCAAGCAAATCTAAGATGGCTGGCGGGTAGAGTGTAGTGCCCTTGTACTTTATCATCTGTCCACGCCGGCCGGTAATGGGGCCGAGGCGTTTGGAATTTCGTCCGCAGGCACAAGCGCCGCGTGCAGCGCCGCAACATCTCCAGTTTTGTAGCGCAGCAGCGGCATGCCTTCAATGCCAAGCGTAGTAATTACGACTTCACCCGGTTGGCCATCGGGTAGGGGAGCGCCACCTTCATCTACAATCTCAACTACGATTAAGTCTGGCTGATGATGTCCGCCCATTCCGGCGCTGCATTCTGTGAAAGCTGTTTGAAGCTCAGTGGCGGCGTAGGTGCCGTAGCAGGTCAACATAGGCCAGAAATCAGCCAGCTTACGACCGAGCGCATTGAGCGAGAAATCAGCGTTGCGCAGCGGCTCGCCAATGCAAATGGCTTTTGTAATGGAAGACTGACTTAGGTCAACACCCTCTTTCGCCGCCGAATCCGCCATCGCCGCCAGAAATGATGGTACGGCCACAATTCCGGTGCTGCGCAGGCGCTCCGCAGTCTCCCATTGAAATGCCGGCAGGCCTGGCCCGGTGCGCACAGCTGCCGCTCCCATCGCACGGATACCGGAATAATAGGCTATACCTGCCATGAATTGTCGGTCAAGCGTCAGGGCGAGCTGATAAATGTCTTCTGCACTTCCATCCGCGCAGCGGAAAGACTGGGCTTCATTGTAGGCAAGCCTTTGAAGGTCAGATTCTGTAAGTGCAATTGTAACGGGTTTGCCCATCGTACCGGACGTAGCCGTGTATTCGCTGACGGCGGTTTTAGGCACGCATAGGAAGTCCATATTGCGGACCTGCATATCTTCCTTAGTAGTAAAGGGAAGGCTCTGAACGTCTTTCAGGCTTTGCAGCGAATAATGAAGATTGCCAAGCTTCTCTTTATAGAAAGGCGAGTGCTGCCGCGAGTAATCCAGCACACGGCGCAATGCTTCCAATGCAAAAGAATCCTGTTGCTCAAGCGGAGCAAAGGCAAGTTGTGGGTTTGACTGGAAAAGCTGTGGCACGGCGGCAAAGAAATCTACTTCCGCTTAAACAAATCCCGTAAGCCTCCTTCAACCTTGTTCTTAAGATCGTTGCCTGTCTTTTGCAGGTTGTTGCCCGCGCTGTCCTTGTTTCCGGAAAGCACATTTTTAAGTGCATCCTTACCTGCGTTGATCGCAGTTTGCTTAATGGCTTTTACCGTGTCTTTGACGGCAGCCTTTACGCTGTCAATGCGCGCCTTGGCGGCGGCTTCCACCTGCGTTTTCAAATCCTTTACGGCATTGCCGGCCACTTCTTTCAGGTTTACGGAGACGGTCGGTTTCGTAATTGTGCCGCCAAGCTTTACAGCAAAGTTGACAACCTCGGCTACTTTAATCGGCAAGCCTTTAGCTGCAGCCTGTGCGGATAAATTATTAATAAGCTGATTGCCGCCGGAACCGACAAGCGCACGTGGCACGGCGAGGTTCAACGCATAGTCAATCGTCTGATCAATGCCGTGGCTGCCGCCGACTTCCATGCCTATTTCCCTATAGTTGAATTTGAATGGGTCAATGAGTACGCGGCCATTGTCCAGCTTGAACCAGGTTTTTACATCGCGCAGCGAAAGGTTTTGAAGCTGGCTGATGTTAAGCTTTGATGCAAGCTGGTCAACCGGGGCAAACTTGCTAGAATACCTTCTATTAATAGCAGGCTCCCCGCGCCACTAAGGGTGTTGATTTGCGGACGCATATCGCCGCCGAGCTTGCCTTTGAGCGTTAGGTCGGTCGTCACTTTGCCAGAAAGGTATTTGCCGATCGGCATTAGTTTTTGGGCGGTGACAAAGGTGTTGAAGGTCTGCTGGATGTCGAGGCCGATAAGCTTGTAGGCAAGCTGAATGTCGGGATTCTTCTTGTCTGTCTTCGTGCTGTAATAGCCGTCAATCTGCATTTTTCCTTCCAGTCCATTGCCAGTCACGCCTTGCAGGAACGCGGTTTCGTCTTTCAGTCCGACAGTGCCTTTCACGCCATTCAACACCAGATTGTCGTAGCTAATCTGGCCTACCTGTGTATTGAGCGAAATGCTGAGATTGGACGGTACAATGAAAGGCTGTGAGCTTGTCGCCGTCGTCTTGGCAACGCTCGCATCCGTCGCCTTATCGGGCGTTGTGCCCATGAATTTGTTTACATCCAGTTTGTCCGCGGCAATATTGAGTGTGCCGTCCAGTGGCTCGTTGTGCAGGTAATAGCCGAGAAGGTTGTTGATGGAGCCGCTGCCGGTGATGTTGCTGCCGAGGTAGTTCGCAGCTAGGTTAGAAACGGACACGTTTTTAGGATTAAAAGCCAGCAGCAGACTGCTGATGCGAATCCCTTCCGGATATCCTTTAGATAAGTAAAACATATTTGCCACAGCGATGGTGCCGCGGGCGTCCAGCGCTTCATATTGGCCTTTTTGCGCGGCGGCAATCGCCCCCTTCACCGCCACATCCGCGTTGATGAGGCCACTCAGCTTCGTGCCCGCTTCCAGCTTGGTGAACCGCTGCACCTGTGCCAGATCCAGCCGTCCTTTTGCGCCGGCATCCACCCATGGGCTGGAAACCGGTGTCTTCAGCAGCAGGTGAAAGTCAAATGGCTCAGCCCCGAAAACCAGATGCCCCTTTGGAATATCTACGACCGTATGATCGGGCACGCCGTCGGGATTGCTGGCCTTCATCTTGATGTTGATACCGGTGACGGCCTGCGGCAATGATGGGTATTTAAAGGAGGCATTATCCACCTGGAGATTGACCTCATAAGCGGGCATCTGCGTGGCGTTGTAAGTGCCTTTCACGAAGCCGTTGAAAGAGGCCTTGCCGCTCGTCTGAATGTTCTTGAAATCAGCCGAATACATACCCGGCACAAGCGAGAGGATGTCTTTGAAGTCGTTGGACGGTGTGTTGAACTGAACATCAACAATCGTGTTCGTTGTGTCCGGCATTTGCACGAAGCCTTTCACTTCCATCTTCAGACCATTCAGTGCAACGCCCTCGCTGCTGAAGCTGTATTTGTGCGCCTGGTTGTCAATGCCGATGCCCGTGTTCAAGGAAAACTTCGCCCTGTTCAGGTACGCGATATTGCCGTAGGCCAAGCTTAGCGCTTCCACGCTCGTCTTTGTTGCCAGGGTGAAGAGGTCGTCCGTGAAATCTCCGGAGCCGGAATGGATCAGACCTTCCAGCTCGGCGCGCATCTTGCCGAGGTCGTCATTATATAGGATGTAGCCATCCTCAATGCTGTACTGCTTCAGGCTGAGGTGCAGCGGCGCCGTTTGCGTCAGTTCCGCTTTGGCCGCCGTGTCGGGGAGCGTAATGTTCCAGTTGGCAGCGCCGTCTGCATGCACGAGAGCGTGGATGCGCGGCTTTACAATGTTGATGCGGCGGATGTCGTAATTGCCTTTGACGGCCTTCATTAGGTCGAGCGAGATATCCATTGTGCTTGCGGATATCAGCGTATCCCCGGCAAAGGGGGCTTTGTTGACGATGGAAAGCCCTTCAAGGCCTACTGACAGCTCCGGAAAGTGCCGGAACAGGGAGATAGAGACGTCCCTGAAGTCAGCGGTGGCATTCAGGTTTTTATTCATCTGCCGCTTCGCTTCCGCCATCAGTTTATCATGAAAAGCGAAAGGAACGATGACCGCCGCGGCCAGCAATAGCAGCAGCAGGATGCCCAGTCCGGCGAGGCTGCGCTTTAGGATTTTATTCATGGATATGTATGTGTGACCAATGGTTTTCTATGGTCAAATATCGCGGAAAGCCGCGTCGTAACATCGTAACTGACTGTTGCGCGGGATTTGCATCATTCTTTACAAAAGACCGTGGTGATAGCTGGGTCGCCATGTCTTTTGTCATTCTGAAACGAATCTTATTGACTTCTATGCCAAATAATAGGTGAGATTCCCATCTGGAATGACAAAGTCGCTGAAAATTGAATACGTCTACGCAGCGTTTTTATTGAAGGCAGGAACTATAGCTGGATGGAGCCGGCTTTTGTATCGCAGTGATTTGCAACACGCGCCAAGTAATAAGCAAACCAGAACGATCAACGAAGATTTGTGCGACCCTTCGGCTTGAGTTTTCACTTGAGCGTAGCCGAAATAATCAGGGCCGGCTCTTCCGAAGCTTAATACAACGCTAATGCCGGCAAACAAAAAATTTCGCTCCCTACCTTCGCCCCCGTCTAAAACTCTTGTGCTGATATGGCGGATATATTGTCAGATTTTGACCCCAATTCGGTAGGTCTGAAGACCAACAACATCTTTGGGCTCCCCTTTAATGAAGAGGCGGCAAAGGTGGTGCTGCTGCCCGTTCCCTGGGAAGTAACCGTATCGTACCGGCCCGGCACGGCGCGCGGCCCGGAACATATCTACGACGCGTCTATGCAGATAGACCTCTATGACCCGGACGTGTGCGACGGCTGGAAACAGGGCTTCTATATGATGCCTATTGACCGCAACATCCGCAAGAAGAGCGATTATCTGCGCCAATGCGCGGAGCTGATTATCAGCCACCTTATGGAAGGCGGCAGGGTAGAGGAGAATGTGCAGCTGGCGGGCAAGCTGGCCGAAGTGAATGCTGGCGGCGAGATGCTGTTTAAATGGGTAAAAGAGCTGACCTGCCGCTTGCTGAAAGATGGCAAAAAGGTAGGCCTCATCGGCGGCGACCATAGCACGCCCCTCGGCTTCATCTCTGCGCTGGCGGATGTGCATTCAGACTTCGGCGTGCTCCAGATAGATGCTCATGCCGACCTGCGCAATTCCTTTGAGGGCTTCACCTACAGCCATGCCTCTATCATGTACAACGTGCTGCAGATGGTGCCACAGGTGAGCAAGCTGGTGCAGGTAGGCGTTCGCGATTATTGTGATGAGGAGCTGCTGCTGAGTCGCGGCTCCGAGGGGCGCGTAGTGACGTTTTTTGATAAGGACATCAAAGAGCAGCAGTTTGAAGGCGCCAACTGGAAGCAGCAATGCGAGGCGATCATTGAAGCGCTCCCGCAGAAGGTTTATATCTCCTTTGACATAGACGGCCTTGACCCGAAGTTGTGCCCCAATACCGGTACGCCCGTACCCGGGGGCTTTGAGGTGGAACAGATCATGTACCTATTCAAGCAATTAAAAAAGAGCGGCAGGGAGATCATTGGGTTTGACCTAAACGAGGTTTCTACGGGCGAGCATAGCGAGGGCATTGATTCTATAGTGGGGGCGCGGGTTCTTTATAAGCTGTGTAATTATCTCTTATAAGACGCAGGGTGTTGAAAAGTTGATAAGTTCATAGACGCTTCAACATTACAACGCTTCAACGTCTCATCGCGCGGACTTATCTTCGCGCATGGCAGCAAACTCCAAGTTTTACGGCGAGGGCCTCACGTTTGACGATGTGCTCCTCGTGCCGGCTTACTCCGAAGTCCTCCCGCGCGAGGTAAGCATTTCCACCCAACTTACTAAAGACATTCGCCTGCAGATGCCTATGGTATCCGCCGCGATGGATACCGTCACCGAGGCACGGCTGGCCATTGCGCTGGCGCGCGAAGGCGGCATCGGGATGCTCCATAAAAACATGAGCATTGAGCGCCAGGCCGATGAGGTGCGCAAAGTGAAGCGTTCCGAGAGCGGCATCATCACTGACCCCATTACACTCTCTCCCGAAGCCTCCGTGGCCGAAGCCCGTCGCCTGATGCGCGACAACCGCATTTCCGGTATTCCAATCGTAGATGCGAACGGCCGACTTGTAGGCATCCTCACGAACCGGGACATGCGCTTTGAAAAAAGCACTGCAAAGGCCGTAAAGGAAATAATGACGAAAGAAAACCTCGTCACTGCTCCCGAAGGCACTAGCATGGCGGATGCGGAAACTATTCTTGAGGAGTATAAGATTGAAAAGCTTCTGATTACGGGCAAACACGGCAATCTGGCCGGCCTTATCACCTTCCGGGACATTCAGCACCTAAAAAGCCATCCAAATGCGGCTAAAGACGGCATGGGCCGCTTGCTCGTGGGGGCTGCAGTAGGCATCACATCAGATACGTTGGAGCGTGTAGAAGCGCTTAGGGCGGCCGGCGTGGATGTCATTACGCTGGACAGTGCTCACGGTCATTCCCGCGGGGTAATTGAGACGGTTGCGAAGGTGAAGAAGGCATTTAGCTCCCTGAGCATTATAGCGGGAAATATCGCAACGGCTGCTGGGGCAAAAGCATTGGCTGAAGCCGGTGCAGATGCAGTTAAAGTAGGTGTAGGCCCTGGCTCTATCTGTACGACACGGGTAGTTACCGGCGCCGGCGCTCCGCAGCTTACGGCAGTGATTGAAGCTGCTGAGGCTTTAAAGAAAAAGGGCATTCCCATAATAGCCGATGGCGGCATCCGCTATACTGGCGATATGGTGAAAGCGATTGCAGCAGGTGCATCCTGCGTAATGGCAGGCTCCATCTTCGCTGGCACTGAAGAAAGCCCGGGAGAGACGATTATCTATGAAGGCAGGAAGTTCAAAAGCTACCGCGGCATGGGCTCCGTAGAAGCGATGAAGGAAGGCTCTTCTGACCGCTATTTTCAGGACGTAGAGACCGATATCAAGAAGCTGGTGCCGGAAGGGATCGTCGGTCGTGTGCCTTACAAGGGAACCCTGAATGAAATTGTGCAGCAATTTGTGGGCGGCCTGCGGGCAGGAATGGGTTATTGCGGTGCAAAGGATATTGCAACCCTGCAGGCGGACGCACAATTCATTCGCATCACGGCCGCAAGTATGGCGGAGAGCCATCCGCACGATATTGTGATTACAAAGGAAGCACCGAATTATAGCCGGTAGTATTTTTGTAAGAATATGAGCAGTATGAAAGCCATACCGTTTGACACGCTTGCTTATGCAAATAAGCTGATGAATGCCGGCTTCACAAAAGCGCAGGCAGAAATTCAGGCGGAGGCGATCGCAGAACTGATTAACGACAATCTTGCCACTAAGCGAGATCTGCAAGAGCTTGAAAACCGGCTGCTGCTCAAATTGGGTGCGATGATGGCCGGTTCAATTGCTATTATTGCTACGCTTGTTAAGCTGCTTTAATATCGCCCAATGCTCAATAACACCAATGTACAAGCCTGCATCGGCTCAATACCAGCTTCTTCTGCCAAGGCTTCTAATTGCATATTCTCTGTTCCCGGGTTAAAGATGATGCGCTTCGGCTTCAACGAAAGGATATAGTCAATGTAAGGCTGCTGATTCGTTGGATTCAGATAGAGCGTTACCGTATCCATGCCGTCCAGAGGCTTTTGCTCCGTTTCAATATCCACATCCAGGACCTGCCCTTTTCGGTTGCCGATTGCTACAACTTCATGCCCTTTCCGGCGTAAGGCATGAATGGCTTTATTCCCGTAACGTGCCGGATTTTCAGATGCGCCCAGGACTAATGTTTTCTTGCTCATAATCTTGAAACGGATTAAAAATAACGCCAGCGTCGTCAAGTATTGTGTTAGAACTTGCCCATCCCTCCTTTTCGGCTATTTTTGCGCCCGTTCATTCTCTATTTTCCATTCTCAATTCCTCCATTCAATTAAATGTCCGTTCTCGTCAACAAGTCTTCCAAAGTAATCGTCCAGGGTTTCACCGGCACTGAAGGCACCTTCCATGCCTCGCAGATGATAGAGTACGGCACGAATGTCGTAGGCGGTGTTACGCCTGCCAAGGGTGGCACTACGCATCTGGACCGCCCGGTTTTTAATACTGTAAAGGAAGCCGTTGATCAGACCGGGGCTGATGTGTCCATCATCTTCGTGCCACCTGCATTCGCTGCGGATGCCATTATGGAAGCTGCTGATGCAGGCATTAAAGTAATTATCTGCATCACAGAAGGCATCCCGGTACAGGATATGGTTGGCGCTAAAGAATACATTGCGTGGCAAAGATTGCCGCCTCATCGGCCCAAACTGCCCCGGCGTCATTACTGCTGGCGAGGCGAAGGTGGGTATCATGCCGGGCTTCGTGTTCAAGCCGGGCCGCATCGGCATCGTGTCTAAATCCGGTACCCTCACTTACGAAGCTGCTGACCAGGCCGTTAAGGCTGGTCTGGGCATCTCCACCGCCATCGGCATCGGAGGCGACCCGATCATCGGCACGACCACGCGTGAAGCGGTTGAGCTGCTGATGAATGACGACGAAACAGACGGCATCATCATGATCGGTGAAATCGGCGGTAATATGGAAGCCGAGGCCGCCAACTGGCTGAAGGAAAATATGCGCAAGCCTGTTGTAGGCTTCATTGCAGGCCAGACCGCTCCTGCCGGCCGCCGTATGGGCCACGCGGGCGCAATCGTAGGTGGTGAAGATGATACGGCCGCGGCTAAGATGAAGATCATGCGATCCTGCGGCATTAATGTCGTGGATAGCCCGGCAGACATTGGTAAGACGATGGCAGAAGTGCTGAATAAGAAGATGGCTACTGCTTAAAATTGCTGTCAGATATTTGAAGCCATTCCGAAAGGGATGGCTTTTCTTTTTATCATGGTGTACCACGCAATTGGCTTGATGTCAGGCTCGTCTCTGGATGGGCTGGACATCGCTTTCGTAAAACTGGAAGAGCGGTCAGGCATATGGCGCTACGAATGGATAGCTACGGATTGCATCGCTTATGATGACGACTGGATGGCACGGTTGAGGTCAGCAAGCTCGCTTAGCGTACCCGAATTTCTAAAGCTGCACACCGCTTACGGTCATCTCACCGGGAAGCTGATTCAAGAATTTCTGCACAGGCATGCGCCAAATGCAGCGGTAGATTTTATTGCATCCCATGGCCATACGGCCTTCCATGAACCACACAACGCCACTACCTGGCAAATTGGTGACGGTGCATCTATCGCAGCGGAAACCGGAATTCCGGTTATTTCGGACCTGCGCAGCGTGGATGTAGCTTTTGGCGGGCAGGGCGCACCTATTGTGCCAATTGGCGATAAGCTGCTTTTTGGTGAATATGAGTATCTGCTTAACCTCGGCGGCATTGCAAATGTTTCCATTCAAAGCAAGGCGATCGCCTTTGACATTTGCCCTTGCAATCAGCTACTGAATTATTACGCAGCAAAGCTTGGAAAAGAATACGACGAAGGCGGCAACTTCGCGCGCAGCGGCAATGTGGATGATGTGCTGCAAGCACGCCTCGCAGTTCAAGAATATTATGGCTTAAAGCCGCCGAAGTCATTGGCCAACGAGTTTTCCACCGATTTCATCCTTCCGGAAATAGAAAATAAAGGCATTTCGCCATGTGACGCACTAGCAACTTGCGTGGCGCATATTGTATCGCGTATCTCATCAGAAGTGCAGCCGTTTGTAACAAATGGCAGTAGCGGAAAACTGCTTGCTACAGGCGGCGGGGTTTTCAACACCTTTCTCTTAGAACGCTTGCGAGCGTCTTTGGCGGCTTGTCAGATTGAAGTCGTTGTTCCGGAGCGCAGGCTGGTTCAGTTTAAAGAGGCGCTCATCATGGCGCTAATCGGTGTTTTACGCTGGCGCAAAGAGCCAAATGTGCTTTCGTCGGTAACCGGCGCGAAGCGCGACAGCATTGGCGGCGCAATCTGGGAGAGTAACCAATCGTAGTAATCAGTTTACTCAGCACCTTCGCTACCAGCATTTCGGGAACTATCCGGAGCGCTTCCGTTCACAATATTGTACACCGCCTGCGGCTGCCGGTAGATGCCGTTGTTGTATTTATTGCCTAAGACGATCACCGTAAAATTATCGACGATAAAACGGTAGAAGCAAGTGTTATTGCCGTGCCACCAGCCGTTGTGATAGATAATCTTGTAGCCATCGGGGTAGCAGAGCATCCGCCAGCCGAGGCCATAGTTTTTGACGCCTGCCTTCTCAAAGGAACATGGTCCATATGCTAGCTCCAGCGTTTGGTTACTCAAGAGCCGGTTCTGGTAAAATGACTGGTCCCAGCGATACATGTCTTCTACTGTGCTGTAGATTCCCTTATCGCCGTAAATACCATCTGCAAACATGACCGGCTCGCGCTGCCAGTTGTACTTATAGCTGATGGTCGCATTTTCTGGCAGCCCTTTAGCCGGGTTAAAAATGAACGTGTTGGTCATCCCAAGTGGGCCAAAAACGTATTCCTGCATGAACTGGGCGTATGGCTTCTCTGTTACAATTTCAATGACGCGCGCGAGGGTCGCATAATTCGTATTGCTGTAATGAAAGCGTGTATTGGGCTTGAATTCCAGCTTCGGCTTGTAAGCCGCAATCATTTCCATCAGCTGCGTGTTGTTGATGGGCGTATTATGGTCTTTGCGGTAAGTCTCTACCCAATGCGTATAGTCTGGCAGACCGCTGCGGTGACAAAGCATCATTCGCACGGTTATGCCATCGTAAGGCCAGCCCTTGATGAAATCGGACACCGGTTTGTCAATGTCCAGGTACTTTTTCTCGTAGAGATAGAGAATCGCGGCGCCTGTAAATGTTTTGGATGTAGACGCCAGTTGCGATGGTGTATTAGGCGCCCATGCTATGCCTTTTTCGCGATTGGCAACGCCGAAGTATCGCTCATACAATACCTTTCCCTTATAACCGACCAATACACTGCCGTTAAAACCACCACGCACCTGAACATTGTAAAACGAATCCAACCGCTTCCTGATTGCCTGCCATTGCGCCGTCGTAGTATCTGCAGCGGGAATAGCAACTGCACCAAGTGATTGCGGCTGCTCGTGAAAGCGTGGCGGAGGTGAGGCCTGTACCTGCCCTCTATCGGAATGACAGGCCACCAGGCATGTGCAAAGCACTGGAAATGACAGTAGAATTTGAAGGACGCGGCGCAGCAAAACTGTTGAATTTTTGAGTCGGCAAAGGTAGGTCAAGGCCGCAGCCGTCACCGCGCCAACTCCGCTTTTACGAAGCCCTTGACCGAATCCATTAATTCATAATAGCACTGCGCTAATTGATAATATCGGCCCACAAAAATGTTGTAAGCTTCTTGAATGGGCGGAATGTGCTGCGCACGCCGTTCCAGCCCGCCCAGCGACCTACGAATGCCTTGAAGCGTACGGTAGTTATACAACCAGTTTTGTTCCCTCATATATGGGAAGTATTGCGCAAAGCGGGGCGGATGCCATTCAGCGCTATCAGAAAGTTGTGCGTAAGTGATTTGCGCAAAGCGCGCCAAGGCTTCTTCGGATTCAAAGCAGGCAGGATCATTTGCCAAAAAGTGATCCCATAACGCGTCAAGAATCGGCCCGGCATATAGGTGGTAAGGTTCACGAAACCATACTTTAGCGCGACCTACAGACGGATGTTCATCCGTAAATGCATCAATTTTTCTGTGCAGACGGATGCCTGCCGCGATGCCTTTCGGTAGATCTTCAAGTGCCTTTTGGCCTTTTACATGATCGGCAATCATATTGCCTGTTAGCGTTAATGGCTCACCAAAAGACAGGTACGCGTGGGCCAGGTAATTCATGTGTTAGGTAATAAAGGCTGTGGTACAAAAACCTGACGTGGCGATTGGACCGCATTTTCAGGTGCAAGCGTATGGAGGTTCTGTAGCAACAGTCGCAGCTCAGTGTGAAGACGTGAAAGGTATAGCTTTTGCGCAGCGTTTAATGCGCGCACTGATTGCGGCATACGAAATGATAAGTCACTTTTCAAAGGGCGCCCGGTGAGCATGGTGACATGGTGCAGCGCCTCTCCAAACAGTGCTACACAATCTGCAATCAGCTGTTCCTGCTCTTTGTCTTCCGTAATACTAATTCGTAGTTCGCTCTTTCCTTCTTCTTCCAAATGAAAATTGTTCAATTCTCTTGTTATCCGCACGTTGTGCGTAATGAACTGATAATAGGCAGAGTAGTCGCGACGCAAGCCACGTGGTTCCTGAACGGCACGGTTAAAAGAGTCAAACGCGTTGCTGTTGGCTACCTCCGCCATCCGCTTGTAACGCGTCCATGTTACGGCAGTCTGGTCAGAAAAGGTATACACAAAATAGGCCCAATTGCGCTCCAGAGCAGCTGCCAGAAAGCGAGGCAACCACTTCCTGTCCCACGCAGGTAAAAGCAGAAATCCGGCAATGACGCCGATGACTGCGCCCACCAACGTAAGTGTCGCACGCAGCAGAATAATATTCTTATCCAGTTCCTGCGAGACGGAGAGCAATACAACAAGATTTAGGGTTATGAAGAATGCGCTGATCCGGTATTGCGCCTTGAAGAAATGTATCATCAGAATAGCAGAGCAAAAAAGCATTGCCTCTTTTAAGTGCAGATGCGCAGGTAACAGCAATAGTAATCCACCTGCAATGCCGCCGGCTACAGTGCCAATCAACCGGTCCAAAGCTTTCCTGATGGTGGCCACAAAATAGGGCTGTGTAACGATAATAACGGTAAAAGGCAGCCAGTATCCATGATTGATGTGCAACGCCTTGTAGATGGCTATTGCCAGACCTGCCGCCAAAGCGGTGCGAACTGCATAACGAGCAGTGTGCGAGTCAATGGAAAAGAGGAGACGCAACGAACGCCACCAATGCTTGGGGTGCAGGACGTAAATTGTCTTAAGCACAGGGTAGGCGCGGAACATCCGGCTTTCCGAGACGCTCTCCAACCGCTCCATACTGCGCTCAACAAGGCGGCCGCACCGCACGCTCAGCTGCATCACACGACGTATGATGCGTGCCATGGCCAATGAATTTACGCCTTGGTGCTCTTCTAAAGCAGTAAGCGCTATACGTATGCCGTCCAGGGCATCTTTCAAGAGTAACGCTTCCTCCTCGCGGCGTGTAAGCACATATACACTCATACGGGCCGCCGCACATTGCACCGCACGCAGCAATTCTGAAAGGCGAATACGCAGGGACTCGTCCACGCTTTGCAACCTTACGCTTTCCAGTTCTTCTGCTATCGCTATCATGTGTGCCGCAACTAAGGCTGCAGCTTTGCGCACCTGCGCCAATTGGTATTCGCTGCCGCGCTCCTTATTGTTGTGCTGATGTGCCGCCCGTTCGTGAAAAGCAAAAGAAACATCTATCGCAGCACGTACGTCTTTCTCTGCTATGTATAGGTCGCGATGACTGGCGCGGGTGCTGCGGCCATCCCAGCCACTATAGATTTTGACCATTAATGATGCTGCGCTACGCCATATGTGCGAGATAGTGCGGCGATAGGGCTGTTGCTCGCCAACGAAAAATGTGCTGGTAATACCCAGAACGAGATTCCAGGCTCCACCAATCAAAGTAAGTAGCAATCGCTCGTGAAGTGCTACGCCTGTCACGGGGTATGCATTGGCAATGAGAAACATTACATACAGGCAAAGCGACAGGCCGCTGCCACGCTCACCAAGATTTCTAAACAGGCCTGCCAGGAATGCAACGATTAACATCAAACCAATGCTCCAGCCAGGTGAGCCACCGGTAACACTTCCTACCGTGGCTGATATCATCGTGAGCGCAGCACCGCCTAAAAGAATACGCAATCGCTGTGCGTAGGTGCCTTTCAGCGCCACCCAGCAGATGCAATCCGCGGTCAACGCTATCCACTCACCCGCTTGCGCATTACCAGTTGCGTTTCCCCACGCCACAGGCACCACGGTAGCCACCGCCATACGCAGCCCCCAAGAGAGGGATGGTTCCATACTTTCCCGGTCCAGCAGGGCACGTAGCTTGTTGCGATATGGCGGTGACAGTGCGATAGTTCTAAAATTTTATTTCCTGGCCTGGTCTATAAGCACCTGAATTTCCTCCGCTGTTACCGGACGTTCCAGAAATAACCTGTATTTGCTGCGGGCAGCAATAATCATCGTACCCGGCAGGGCGCCGGACCAGGAATTGTCAATCTTTGGAATGAACTCGTTGGCGTTCGTTTCACTGAACCAGACCACTTCCGGGCTCAGCTTCTTCTTGGCAACATATGCCTGCAGTTTCTGCGGATAGGCGTCCGGAAAGTCAAATGATACAAGGAGCACCTTTACATTTTGGCCTTCATACCGCTTTTGCAGCGCCGTGAATTGCGGCAGTTCGGCTACGCAGGGCGCGCACCATGTTGCCCAAAAATTAATTATGTAAGTCGTGTCCTTGTTGGAAGCTCGTGCCATAAGCTTATCAGCAGAGTATGCGGGAATGCCTTGCGCCTGCATGCCGGCAGGTAAGCAAAACAAGATGGCCAGCAATATTATGAGTCGGTTCATGGATGCAAAATTGACTTTCATTTCCGGGCTTTGCATATCGTAATTTGAATTTTGGCACGGCATTATTTTAGTTTGTCTATTCGCATATGAGTATTCATAAGAACGCCGTGTATGCATACTTTGCTGCATTGCACTTTTTATTTCTGTTAGCAAGTTGTAATAATGACGCGCCAGCGGTAAAAAAAATTGAAAAACAGAACAAGAAGGAAGATACGATTGCTACGAAGCAGCCTGACGCGCCGCAACCTGCTTTTCGTTATCACTTCCTTTCCATGCGTAATAAAAATAAGGCTGTTCGCGATAGTGCTCAGGCCCTCGTCAAAGCGCTATTGCCGGCGGAGCTGGCAATCGTTCTGAAACTAAACCGCGTGGATGCGTCCTCGTGGAAACGTCTTGACACCATGGTTATTCCGGATAGAATTGATACGAACTGGATGGCTTATTCCGTTTTTCCGCAATCGCTACCGCTACTGAAAGATGTGCGAAAGATGATATTTTTCGCCTACTATCCGGAGGCGTTTGCGCTCTATGAAGCGGGACGCCTGACGCGATGGGGGCCGACGAACATGGGTAAAAAGGCCTCGCCAACACCAACCGGCCTTTTTTCCTGCAACTGGAAGGCCCTGGAAAGCACCAGCACAGTGGATGAGGACTGGAAGCTGAAATGGAATTTCAATGTTTGGAACAAAGGTGGCGTTGGTTTTCACCAATATCAATTGCCTGGATATCCGGCGTCACATTCCTGTATGAGGTTGCTTGAGGAAGATGCCCGATATATCTATGATTGGGCCGATCAATGGATATTGCGCAATGGTCAACTTGCTGCGCAAGGAACGCCTGTTTTCATCTTCGGCTCCTATCCATTTGGCAAAGGCAAGCCGTGGTGGAAATTGGTAGAAGACCCTGCAGCGCTAAATATCCCCGCAGATACGCTTAATGGACTGTTGCAGCCTCAGCTGGATAAAATTCTGGCGCGTCAGGCGCAGCGCGATAGTTTAGTCGCCGCTAAGCAGTGAGACCGTGCAACCTCTGTAAAGAAAGCTTATCCCAATAGCCACGCTGAAAAACAATTTTGCCATCAATGATGTGGAAGAATCCGCAGCTGCGCAGCCCTTTCGGGTCGTACCATTCTAAGATGGCCCATTCGCCATCTTCAAAAATGTTGTCGGGTATGCAGACCATTTCAGTCTGAGCGAAGCCCTCCTCAAACATTTTTACAATAGCTGCCTTGCCGATGACCGGCTCATCCGCCACTTGATGATTTGTAGCGAAGTCGGCGTAGAGGTCGGCAAGGGCAGAGATGTCCGCGTTATTGAATGCAGCGAGCCATTGAAGAAGGATTTCTTTTGGAGATGGCATAAACGCTTAGGATGCAGAAGAAATAATAAAATAAGCCGCCATAGTGTATCACTAAGGCGGCTTCTTGAAGAATGAATTTGGTCAGGCAATCATCTCCGCGAAATACTTATGGAAGTAAGGAATCGTCTCAATCCCCTTCTCGTAATTTGCGACATCAAACTTCTCGTTTGGCGAGTGGATGTTGTCGTTGTCCAAGCCAAAGCCCAGCAGCACCGTCTTCAATCCCAACGTGCGCTCAAACAGCGCGATGATGGGAATAGAGCCGCCGCCGCGCGTCGGTATCGGGTCTTTGCCGAAGGTTGTTTTTAAGGCCTGCTCTGCCGCCTTGTAAGCGGGAGAATCTGTAGGCGTCACCACTGGCTCGCCTCCGTGATGGGCCGTTACCTTCACCTTCACGCCAGCAGGCGCGAGGCTTTCAAAGTGCTTCGCGAACAGGGTCGGAAATCTCATCGCTCACCTGATTGGGTACAAGACGCATGGAGATTTTTGCGAAAGCCTTTGAAGGCAAAACTGTCTTTGCGCCTTCACCGGTGTATCCGCCCCAGATGCCGTTGCAGTCCAGCGTTGGGCGGGTGCCGGTGCGCTCCAGATTGCTGTAGCCCTGCTCGCCCCATTCTGCACCAATGCCAAGCTCTTCGTTGTATTCCTTCTGGTTGAAAGGAGCAGCATTGAGCTTCGCCTTTTCTTCATCGCGCAGCTCCTGGACCTTGTCGTAAAAGCCCGGAATGGTAATGTGGTTATGCTCATCGTGCAGACTTGCAACCATCTTGCAGAGCGCGTTGATGGGATTTTGCACCGCGCCGCCGTAAACGCCGCTGTGTAGGTCGCGGTTCGGGCCCGTCACTTCCACCTCCATGTAGGCGAGGCCGCGCAGGCCGCTCTCAATGGACGGATGCTCCATACTTATCATGCTCGTATCGCTTACCAGCACAATGTCGGCCGCAAGCATCTCTTTGTGGTCTTCCAGGAACTTGCCGAGGTTGGACGAGCCAACTTCTTCCTCGCCTTCAATCATGAACTTGATGTTGCACGGCAGCTCGCCGGTCTTCACCATCACCTCCAGCGCCTTTACGTGCATGAACATCTGGCCTTTATCATCGCAGGCACCGCGGGCATAGATTTTCCCGTCTTTTATGCCAGGTTCAAACGGGCCGCTATGCCACAGCTCCAATGGGTCAGGCGGTTGCACGTCATAATGCCCGTAAACGAGTACCGTTGGTTTAGAAGCATCGGTAATTTTCTCGCCATAGACAATCGGATGACCTGGAGTAGGAATAATTTCGGCTTTATCTGCACCAGCTTTTAACAACGAATCTTTTACCGCTTCGGCGCAGCGCGCCACTTCACCTTTGTATTTAGAATCAGCGCTGACGCTGGGAATACGGAGCAGCTCTAAAAGCTCAGCCAGGAAGCGCTTGCTGTTTTGGGATTGGTATTCTTTCCAGGATTGCATAGTTTTCAGATTGAAGCGGGAAATTAGCCACTAAGACACTAAGAGCACACAGAGACACTAAGAAATCCGCCTTAGTGCTACTTAGTGACCTAGTGCCTTAGTGGTAAAAAGGTATCATTGAGCACAGGCATCTCCCGCCACTTTGCCGCCGCCGTCCAGCGGCATTCCGCCAATAGAGTGGCCTTTCAAAGCTGCATTGACGAAGGTGATCCGGTCATTAAAGCCGACGTCCAGAATAGGCTTGTTGCAGCCAAAGCCAACTACCATTAATCTTTTGCAATCCACGCCCGCCGCCGCCAGCCAACTGGCAACGGCCATTGCCCGTGCCTCACTTAGTTCCTGCGCGCCTTTGCCGCAATCGGTGTGGCCTTCTATGCGCAGGGTAGATACATAGCTTTTGTCGTCCAGAAACTTTTTGATGGTATTCAGCGTGCGCGTGCTGGCCGGAAGAATGTTGGCAGTGCCCGGCTCAAAAGAAACGCCGCCGCTTTCCGTCCATACCTCATTATTCTTGACGGCGTAGGTGAGCGGTGCGTTTGGGTCAACCGGCTCGTTGTTTTTGACAATAATCATTTGCTGCGCGAATGATGTGCTCACCATTCCTGCAGAAAAAACGATAACGAATAGAAGCTTCTTCATAGGCGATTTATTTGTCCGAAAATTAGGTCTAAAGCTTTGAAACGAGTGCCTCCACGAGCCTTGCCAATTTAGGCGCTGCCGCATTAGCCGCGGCGAGCACTTCCTCATGCGTAATCTTATTCAGTTCCTCGCGGATACCGATATCTGTAATAATACTAGCGCCAAAGACCTTCATGCCGGCATGAATGGCAACGATCACTTCCGGAACCGTGCTCATGCCCACCAGATCGCCGCCAATGCGGTGCAGCCACTCGTATTCCGCACGTGTCTCAAAGGTTGGCCCTTGCAGGCCGACATACACGCCGTCTTTTGTCTCAACGCCCTGCTCGTGGGCAATCTTTTTGGCTAAGTCAATCATCGTATAGCTGTACGGTTCGCTCATATCCGGGAAGCGTGGGCCAAGGCGCTCGTCATTCTTTCCCCGCAGTGGATGCTCAGGATGCAGATTGATATGGTCTTTTATCAACACAATATCGCCGACTCGATAGGCCGGATTCATGCCTCCTGCGGCGTTGGAGACAATCAGCGTCTCACAGCCGAGCGCCCGCATAACGCGCACGGGAAACGTCACTTCATCCATGCTGTAGCCTTCATAATAATGAAAGCGGCCTGCCATCATTACCACCGGCTTGCCGCCAAGGGTTCCAAAAATGAGCTTGCCGGCGTGGCCTTCCACGGTGCTCTGTGGGAAGTGCGGAATCTGGTTGTAGGGAATGGCGGCTTCTACAGCCACTGCGTCTGTCAGCCCCCCGAGACCGGAGCCGAGGATGATGCCTATTACCGGCGTACGTGCCGTGTTGGATCGTAAAAAGTCGGATGTTTTCTGAATTCGGTTGTAAAGATCCACGGTGTATTTCGGTTGAACTGATTAAAATGGCTATTTGTCTATGTGAAGGGGCGCTATGATAATGCTCGCGGAATCCAGCTCAAGTTCCCGCGCAAAACGCGCTATTGTCGCAGGTTCAATAGATACTTCAAGTGTTTTTGCTTCGGAATCTCTTTTATTGTCTAAAGACATGCCCACCAAGGCACCGACCAGACCGCCTCCGATTTTTGAGACAGAACTTTCATCTTTAAGCAATACATCCCATGTCACAACAATATCTCCTACATAGTATATATTGTCTGATGTATTGATATCTATCCGAGCATAATATTCGGGGAGATTTTTTATATAATCCGTACCGTCCAGGTAGTGAATTTGTTTGAGAACGTTAATGCCGGGAATAAGTTTCATGGAAAAGTATCCGCTATCCTTTTTTCGGATGAGGCATTGACGCCTGGCGCCTTTTTCTTGCACGAACTCCAGCGATTTTGATTTGCCGTAGAATAGTCCGGAAGGATTTTTAATTCTGAATCGGCCAACAATTGTTGCTTTCGGTTCCGCCATCGCATTTGCACACAGTAATAGCAATGCGAAAATCAGTGATGTTTTGATAGGCATTATAAATTAAAAGTTATTTTAAATCTGCGCTTATTAGCCCTCATAACCCGGATTCGGCAGCTCATTTACGTTCATGTTCATCTTTATGGGCAAGTCGCCAAAGTGCCGCTGCTCAATAGTATCAATAGCCACCTTGCGCTGCAAATGCTGTCCTACCAACGTTTTTATTCGCGAGCCGGCATTGTGAATTATGTCGTTTTTCTGCCTTATGCCTGCTAAGCTGCGTGCCATTAATAGGAAAGTCAATCCGCAAAATCCAATCAATGCGTAAATGCTCCATTGGAGGCTTTGAATATCTTTTGCTGCTACCGTATTAACCAGTTGTGACAATCCCGTTTGGAATAGCAGAGAAAAAGGGTAAAGCTGGTAAAGTAATGCACATGCTATGACTGAAGTCAGAAAAAGGACCCAACACAGAATTTCTGCAAAAATGAGCAGCCCTTTTCTGGTAAGCCGTTGTGCAGCAGGCTTGCGCAATTGAAATGCGAGCGGTTCAAACACGTTAAGCTAGAGATTGAATCATTCGCTTCTCTTCTTGGAATTCATACAGCAGATCATTCTGCAGTCGTGTGACGGTCATCAGCTAGCGTGACATTTAAAATGCAAAATGCGAAAAGTGTCGGCAATGTGCGGATTAAATCTGCAACTGTATCAGAAAGATTTTTGTTTAGCCGACCTTTGCAGCTTTCCCGGATTTTAAAAGGTAAATGCTCAGGCCAATTCAAACCGGATTGCCTCTGTATTTTGAATTAATAATGTACGAAAAAGAAATAGCCCGCCGCCGCACCTTCGCCATCATCTCTCACCCGGATGCGGGTAAAACGACGCTCACCGAGAAGCTGCTGCTGTTCGGCGGCGCCATTCAGGTGGCAGGCGCGGTGAAAAGCAATAAGATTAAGAAGCACGCTACGAGCGACTTTATGGAGATAGAGCGCCAGCGTGGTATCTCGGTAGCCACGTCGGTGATGATCTTTGAATACGCCGACACGCTTATCAACCTGCTGGATACGCCTGGCCACAAAGACTTTGCGGAAGACACTTATCGCACGCTTACGGCTGTAGATTCGGTTATCCTGGTAATTGACTCTGTGAATGGGGTAGAGGAGCAGACGCGCCGCCTGATGGAAGTGTGCCGGATGCGCGATACGCCGGTGATTGTGTTCATCAATAAGATGGACCGCGACGGCAAACTGCCGTTTGACCTGCTGGACGAGATTGAAAAGGAGCTGAAAATTTCACTGCACCCGCATGAGCTGGCCGATCAATCAGCGGTAAGGAATTCAAAGGCGTTTACAACCTGCATCAAAGCAGTCTGCTGCTCTTTACCGCCAGTCAGAAGGCTACCGAAGACAATTCCATTCCCATAGAAGACCTGGCGGATGCCTCGCTGAACGAGCGTATCGGTGAGCGCGATGCGGCACAGCTTCGGGAAGATGCAGAACTGCTGCGAAGGCGTGTATGGCGAGCTGGATATGGAAGACTATCGCGCGGGTAAAATAGCGCCGGTTTTCTTTGGCTCGGCCGTGAATAATTTCGGCGTGCAAGCGAGCTGCTGGACACCTTTATACAGATCGCGCCGCATCCGCTTGGCCGCAATACCGATAAGCGCTTTGTCGCACCAGACGAGGAAAAATTTACCGGCTTCATCTTTAAGATTCACGCCAACCTGGACCCGCGCCACCGCGACCGCATTGCCTTTCTGCGCGTGTGCTCCGGGCGTTTTGCAGCGCAACACCTACTATAAGCATACGCGGCTTGAGAAAGACGTGCGCTTCTCCAATCCTTATTCCTTTCTGGCCCGCGAGAAGGATGTGATTGAAGAAGCTTTTCCCGGCGATGTGGTGGGGCTTTTTGACACCGGCAACTTCAAAATCGGCGATACGCTGACGCAGGGCGAGGTGCTGCAATTCACCGGCATCCCGACCTTCTCGCCGGAAATTTTTAAGGAGCTGGTGAACAAAGACCCGATGAAGACCAAGCAGCTGGAAAAGGGCATACAGCCAGCTAACTGACGAAGGTGTTGCTCAGCTTTTCACCCAGCACGGCGGCAACCGGAAGGTGATTGGCTGTGTGGGCGAGCTTCAATTTGAGGTGATTCAATACCGGCTGCTACAGGAATATGGGGCAAGCTGTGCCTTCATGCCGCTTGCCTTCTATAAAGCCTGCTGGATAACGGGCGACAAAAACAAGATTGAAGACTTTGCGCGCTTTAAGCAGGCCAACATTATGGAGGACAAGGACGGCAACCTTGTTTACCTGGCGCAGAGCGAGTGGTTCCTGAATACCGAGCGGCAGAACAACCCGGATATTGAGTTTCACTTTACAAGCGAGTTTAAGACGGCGGTCGCATAACCTACTTATTAGCCGGCAGGGTATTGACGTATTCATACGCATCTTCTGCCAAGGCTTTCCATTTTTCGGATTGTTCTATCGGCACTACGACCCAACCGTTCATGGCTCTGCCGCCTTCCATCGGGGCAAACATGGGAAAGCCGCTGCGCAATAAATCTTCCAGCGTGTCTTTTGGCGGCTTCACAACAAGGCAATCCTGCCATATCAGCGAAGAGGCCTTGCCATTGGGCGATTTAATGCAGGGGCAACCGAACATTTTACTCAGCTTAGCGCCCGGAATGGCTTCCGCGAGCTCTTCAAAGATGGTTAATGCGTTTTTGGTCATTGGAAGGAAAGTTTTGCACGTAAAACTATTATTAGCGCGCGTTTCTGACGCTCCGCCGCAGCCTTATGACTCGGTGGCCCAAAATGCGATTATTTTGTCCGCGCTTACACGCATATACTTATGAAAAAAAATTCGGGCCTGCTCGCCTTATTGATTGCCGGCGCAACATTGACAGCCTGCAATAACAGTTCACAAAACAGCAATCAGTCTGCAATTTCCAGCAAGGGCGACATTCTTGTCGTTAACATGGATACCACGGTCAGCCCTGCGCAGGACTTCTTTGAAGCTGCTGTTGGCGGCTGGATAAAACGCAACCCGATTCCCGGCGATGAAACATCCTGGGGCATTGGCCAGCTGGTGAATGAGGAACTATATAAGCGTAAGCTCAGCATTAATGAAGACGCCCTGAAAAAAAGTAGTCGCAGTGGCGTGGAGCAACAGGTAGCAGACTTCTGGGCAACCGGCATGGACAGTGCGACGATTGAAAACGCCGGTAGCAAACCGCTGACGACGGAGCTGGTGAAAATATACGCAACACAAACACTCAGCGAGATAATGAGTGAAGCGGCACATCTGCATAGCATCGGTGTAGGTGCTTTCTTTGATGAGGGCGTGGGCCAGGATGCAAAGAACAGTGATGTAATGGCGTATAATCTTTCGCAGGGCGGCCTCGGAATGCCGAACCGGGAATATTATTTCAAGACTGACGCACGCTCCGTAAAGGTTCGCACCGCTTATCCGCAGTATGTCGCAACAATGCTTCGGCTGGCTGGCGAGGCGGATACTGTGAAGGCGACTTCAAGGGCAAAAGCCGTTGTTGCGCTTGAAACAAAGCTGGCATCTGCTTCCCGCAAACTGGAAGACTTGCGTGATCCGTGGAAGAATTACAACAAAATGTCAGTTGAAGGCCTGCAGGTGCTTTCGCCAACAGTGGACTGGCACGCTACATTCAGCACGATTGGTGTTCAAAAGGTAGATACCATCATTGTAGGGCAGCCGGAGTTTTATAAAGCGCTGGACAAGGTCATTACCGGCGAAAAACCTGAAGTATTAAAAGACTACTTGGCTTTTCACTTTATCAGCTCATTTGCGCCTTACCTGTCTAAGCCTTTTGTAGATGCGCATTTTAACTTCTACTATGCTACATTGCGCGGGGCCAAACAGCAGCGCCCACGTTGGAAGCGGGTGCTGGATGCAGAAGAGCATGCAATCGGGGAAGAAGTAGGGCAGCTTTTTGCAAAGGAATATTTTAATGAAAAGGCAAAAGCGCGTTACAGCCAAATGGTAGAAGGCATCCGGGACGCTTACCGGGCGCGGATTCAAAAGCTGGACTGGATGAGCGACAGCACGAAGCAAAAAGCACTGCATAAGCTGGAGACAATGAAGAAGAAGGTAGGTTATCCCGACAACTGGAAAGATTTCTCGGCGATGAAGATCGGACGCAGCTCATTTGCCGAAAACATGATGGAATCTAACCGCTGGTGGAATGCCTATGAAATAGCCAAGCTGGGCAAGCCGGTGGACCGGACAGAATGGGACATGACACCTCAGACGTATAATGCCTATTACAATCCTTCCAATAACGAGATTGTGTTACCGGCCGGCATCTTTACCGTTCCCGGTTATCGCGACGAAGAACTGGATGATGCGCTGGTGTATGGTTATGCTGCGGCCTCAACCATTGGTCACGAAATAACGCACGGCTTTGACGACGAAGGCAGGCAGTTTGATGAAAAAGGCAACTTAAAGAACTGGTGGAGTCCTGGTGATTCAGCGCAGTTTGCAAGGCGTTCGCAATTGCTGGTCAACCAGTTTAATGGTATGGTGGCAGTTGATACCATGCACATCAATGGCCGGGCATCGCTTGGTGAGAACCTTGCAGATTTGGGCGGCGTTTTGCTGGGCGTAGACGCCCTTAAGCAAACAGACGTTTTCAAAAAGGGCGAAAAGATTTCAGGACTTACGCCGCTCCAGAGATTCTTCTTCGGTTATGCCCTCGGCTGGATGTACCAGATTCGCGAAGAGCAGTTGGCGTCTCAGGTAATGACCGACGTCCACGCGCCTGCCAAGTTCCGTGTAAATGGTCCGCTGCCAAATGTCCCGGCGTTCTATGAAGCATTTGGTATCAAGCCTGGCGACAAAATGTATCTGCCGGATAGCGCACGGGTAAAATTGTGGTAGAACGAGCGCGTTACCGCCTTATTGTAATTATTATTCGTTTTAAAAAGGATGTCACCCGGCTGGGTGGCATCCTTTTTCTTTGCGCGTTATTGCACCTGATTTACGCATGAACATTACTAAACTCCTCATCGCGAACCGTGGTGAGATTGCTATCCGCATATCCCGCGCCGCTACAGAACTTGAAATCCCCACCGTTGCAATATATACGTACGAAGACCGCTATTCGCTGCACCGCTACAAGGCTGACGAAGCCTATCAGGTAGGTGCCGACGGCGATCCCCTTAAGCCGTACCTGGACATAGATGCGATTATCCGCATCGCAAAAGACAGCGGCGCTAATGCCATTCACCCCGGCTACGGTTTTCTAAGTGAAAACGCAGCGTTTGCGGATGCAAGCGCTGAAGCCGGTCTCATATTCGTGGGCCCGAGGCCCCAAGCAATGCGCGCCCTGGGAGATAAGGTGAGCGCCAAAGAAGTCGCTATTAATGCAGGACTACCCATCATAGAAAGCAATCGTGAAAAGCTGACGGATGAAAGTATTGCCCTGACAGAAGCGGCACGAATAGGTTATCCGGTAATGATAAAAGCGGCGGCCGGCGGCGGTGGGCGTGGCATGCGCGTCGTGCGTAGCGATGAAGAATTGAAAAAATCCTTTAACGAGGCAAGAAGTGAAGCAAGGACTGCCTTCGGCGACGATACCGTATTTCTGGAAAAGTTTGTTGACCGGCCCAAGCATATTGAAGTTCAGATAGCTGCAGACAGCCAGGGCAACATTGTTCATTTGTATGAGCGGGATTGTAGCGTGCAGCGCCGCTTTCAGAAAGTGGTAGAAATGGCGCCTTCTATTTCGCTGGAGGACGAAACACGACAACAGCTTTACAAATACGCAGTAGCTATTGCGGCTGCTGTTAACTATAACAATCTGGGAACGGTTGAGTTTCTTGTGGATGCTGACGAGCACATTTATTTTATTGAAGTCAATCCACGCATACAGGTTGAACATACGGTGACAGAAATGATTACCGGAGTTGACCTTATTAAAACCCAGCTCTACATAGCCAGCGGCTATTCACTTACTTCCAAAGAAATAGGTCTGGGCGCCCAAGATGCCATTCCAAAGAACGGCGTCGCTATCCAATGCCGTATTACTACTGAAGATCCTGCGTTAGATTTTAAGCCCGATTATGGCACCCTGACAACCTATCGCAATGCAGCAGGCTTTGGTGTGCGGCTGGATGAAGGCAGTACTTATCCCGGGATGAAGATTTCGCCCTTCTTTGACTCAATGCTGGCCAAAGTGAGCACGCACGGTAAAGACTTGCCGGATGCAGCGCATAAGATGCTGCGCGCGTTAAAAGAGTTTCGCATCCGCGGCGTTAAAAACAACATTCCCTTCCTTGAGAATCTCGTTGCGGCACCGGACTTTATTTCCGGCACCGCAACGGTCAATTTTATTGGCGAGCATGCCGAGCTATTTCAGTTTTCTCAAAAGCAGGACCGGGGCACCAAGGTCTTAAAATTCCTCGCCGACGTTACCGTAAATGGCAACCCGGATGTAAAAGCGAAATATGACGGACGCCGGTTTGAAAAGCCGGTCGTCCCGACCGTAAACGACCAAACGTCGCTAAAAAGGCACGAAAGACAGGCTGACTGAGCTTGGACCCGAAGCCTTTGCCGCCTGGCTACGCAGCGAGGAGAAGATCCATTACACCGATACCACACTGCGGGATGGTCATCAGTCATTACTTGCCACGCGGATGCGTACCCGCGATATGCTGGGCGTGGCTGAGGCATTTGCCAAGGCGCATCCCCAGACGTTCTCAGATGGAGGTGTGGGGTGGAGCCACGTTTGATGTCTGCATCCGCTTTTTGCGCGAAGACCCATGGCAGCGTCTGCGGCTGCTACGCAAGGCTGTCCCGAACGTACTGCTGCAAATGCTCATTCGCGGGATGAATGGCGTCGGTTACGCGGCATATCCGGATAACCTCATTGAGAAGTTTGTAGCAAAGCTGGGAGAACGGCGTAGATGTGTTCCGCATTTTTGATTCGCTCAACTGGATGCAGAATATCGCGCCTTGCATTGAGATGGTAAGAAAGCGAACGGGAGGTTTGGCTGAAGGCACGCTTTGCTATACCGGTGACATCCTTAACCCGAAACGCACGAAATATACGCTGGATTATTATGTCCGGCTTGCGAAAGACCTGGAGAACGCCGGCGCGCACATCCTGGGTATTAAAGACATGAGTGGGCTATTAAAGCCGCTTGCCGCGCGGGAACTTATCCCGGCATTACGCGATGCTGTGAAAATTCCGCTACATCTGCACACGCACGACACAAGTGGTCTACAACCTGCTACCTATCTGGAAGCGATTGAGGGTGGGGTAGATGTGGTGGATTGTGCGCTTGGCGCGCTCTCCGGCATGACCTCGCAGCCGTCGTTTAATTCTATTGTGGAGATGATGCGCTTCCACCGCCGAGAACAGCCTTATGATATCAGGTCCCTCAATGCCTTCTCAAATTACTGGGAAGCCGTTCGTGAGAAATATTATCCGTTTGAGAGCGGGTTGAAGGCACCACAGGCCGAGGTCTATGAGCATGAAATTCCAGGTGGTCAGTACTCTAATCTAAAACCTCAGGCGGCCGCGCTCGGGCTTGCGGACAAGTTTGAGGGGATCAAAGAAACCTTCGCGGATGTCAATGATTTGTTTGGCGATATCGTGAAGGTCACGCCATCTTCAAAAGTCGTCGGTGATATGGCGCAGTTCCTTGTAGCCAACGGCTTGACTACGGCTGATGTGGTTGCGAAAGGCGCATCGCTTTCATTCCCGGAAAGTGTGGTGGGCATGATGCGCGGTGACCTCGGCCAACCGGAGGGTGGCTTCCCTAAAGATGTGCAGGAAGCCATTTTAAAAGGGGCATCGCCGATATCCGGCCGGCCGGGCGAACGTTTAGCTCCGGTTGATTTTGATACAGAGCTGGCGAACTTTCGCGAGCAATTCGGAGAGGAATATGGCCTGACAGACTTTATCTCCTACAAATTCTATCCAAAGGTTTTTGAAGAAGGGGCTGCATTTTGGAAAGAGTTTGGGGACGTGAGCGTCGTGCCGACGGAGCTTTTTTTCTATGGCATGAAGCCGGGCGAGGAAGTAACGATTGAAATAGCACGCGGCAAAACATTACTTATCCGGCTGCTGTCCATCTCGGAGCCGGATGAAAAAGGGCATCGTACGGTTTTCTTTAAGCTTAACGGACAGACGCGCAACATTGACGTCCTGGACCGAAGCATCAAAGTAGAAACGCGCGAGAACCGGAAGGCAGAACCCGCCAATAAAAAGCAAGTCGCCTCACCGCTGCAGGGCCGTCTATCCAAAATACTGGTTAAGAATGGCGACGCTGTAAAGAAAAACCAACCGCTATTTGTTATAGAAGCGATGAAGATGGAAAGTACCGTCAGTGCACTGGAGGAAGGTATCATTGCACGCTTAGAACTGGCTGATGGTGTACTTGTTGGAACCGGCGATCTGGTGCTGGAAATGGCTTAAATGAACGTCTATGTGGCCGTTTGTTCTGTGCTAATCGGCACTCCGACCAAAGCGCCAAGGCGCTCCATCACGCGTTCTACCACAGCGTCGGGACAGCTTGCGCCACTGGTAATGAGTACCCTGAGCGGGCGGGTTTCCGGCACCCAACCCGGTGTATCTACTACATCCAGCAGGTGCATATCATAGTGCCTGATGGTATATGCATCAATGAGGCAGGCCTCGTTTTCAATGTAGTAAGTTGGCAGATGCTCTTCGCAAAGCTCTACAAGATGCGAAGTATTGGAAGAATTATAACCGCCTATCACAAGCGCCAGGTCTGCATCTGACTGTAACATGCCAAGGACAGCACCTTGGTTGTCTGCGGTCGCATAGCATAAAGTATCCCGCGTATCCGCGAAATGCCGGGTGATAGTGTCAACGGTCAGGTTATAATGCGCGATCATCACGCTTTTCAGATAATCCGCAATGGCCTGCGTCTCGCTGGCAAGCATTGTGGTCTGGTTTACTACGCCAATGCGCCGGAGGTCCTTGCTAACTTCAAATCCATTACTGTATTGACCCCTGAATTCATCATAGAAAAATGCCGCTGTTGCCTCGCCAGTGATATACTTTGCTAATCGCTCTGCCTGTGTGATATCCTTTACGACTACTGTCGGGGTGTGAGCTTCACTATGACTGAACGTAGCGCGCGTCTCTTCATGTTTCGGTTTGCCATGCACAACAACGGTGTATCCTTCATTGCCAATCTTCTCGGCCCTGTTCCACACTTTTTCTACGAAGGGGCATGTAGTTTCATAAGTGCTCGGCTCAATGCCTTTTTCGCGCAGCGTGCGTTCTAATTCCAGCGTGGTGCCAAAGGCCGGAACAATTACTACGTCTTCCGAGTTCAACTCAGTCCAGTCGGTCAATTTATTGCCGGAAGTATCCATCAGGAAACGCACGCCCAAGCTTTGAAGATCCTGATTGACACCGGGGTTATGAATCATTTCCGAGAGCAGGAAAATCCGTTTGCCAGGATTTTCTGCCACCGCGCGAAACGCGATTTCTATCGCATTCTCTACGCCGTAGCAGAAGCCGAAGTGACGTGCAAGGTGTATTTGCAGCGCACCAAAATCCAGCACCGTGGGTGAGAAATCCTTTTTCATCTTGTCGGCCGCCTTGCGTCGTGCTTTGATACGGGAGATGAGCGGACTACGGTACTGAACGGGTACGTCAAAGCTTTTCATTACAATTTTACAAATGGCGAATTGAAGATTGCGCCGATACAAATTTCGGCTTCCTTCCCGCAGTAATTCGGTTAAAGCATTCTGAATTCCAGAAAGGGCTTGAAACACCGCCTAATTTTCCTCTTCATCTTCTCCGAAAGACGTCTTCACCACGTCCGCCTTCAAGCCTCGCTCTTCGCGCAAATACCGCGCAAGGGTAGCTGAGAATCCATGTGTAGCGTAAACGCATTCGGCACCGCATGCTTCAATAGCCGAGAGCAGTCCATTCCAATCGGCATGATCGGAAAGCGCGAATCCTGCATCCGCGTTTCTCCGACGTTGCGCTCCGCGGACCTGCATCCAGCCGCTGCAAATGCCTAAAGCGTACGGCGTCCACCTGCGCATCCATGGCGTGTCAACAGCAGAGCCCGGACAGATGATGACTCCGTCTTTTACGGCATCTTTTGGAGTGTCCTTATTGAGGTAAGTAATCTGGGGCATATTTGGCCGCACTTTCAGGCATGCCTGATGCATATTGTAAGTGGCGCCATGACCATAGATGGGGTAGCCATACTGGGCAAGTCCGTGTACCAGCCGTTGGCTTTTGCCTAATGAATATGCAACGAGCACAGAATTCCGGCCGCGCGCGCGATTGTGCTGCACCCATTGATGAATGGCCTCCATTATTTCCGGCTGCGGCTTCCACTGATAAATAGGCAGTCCAAAGGTGCTTTCCGTAATAAACGTCTGGCAGCGCACAGGTTCAAAGGCCCCGCTCACACCATCGTCTTCCGTTTTATAATCCCCGCTGACAACCCATACCTCCCCTTTATGCTCTACCCGCAGCATCGCGCTGCCAATGATGTGCGCAGCCGAGTGAAATGACACTGTTACATCACCAATTTTCCGTCTTTCGCCGTAAGGCATTGTTTCCAGATCAATATCCGCTCCGAGGCGCGCGCGCATAAAAAACTCGCTGTCCGTATGAGCCAGGTAATGCTTCATGCCCCAACGGCTGTGGTCGCTGTGGGCGTGCGTAATAATTGCCCGGTCAACCGGCTTCCAGGGGTCAATGTAAAAGCCGCCGGCAGCGCAATAAAGCCCTTCAGGAGTAAAGGAAATGAGGCCCATGTGAACAGTGTAGAAAAGATTAGGCCGGCCGCCTTAACCTTCAAATTCGCCCCAAATGCCGCGCAGCACATCCGCTATCTCGCCGAGGGTACACAGCGCCTCAACAGCTTCGATTACCACCGGCATCAGATTAGCCCCGCTTTTGGCGGCAGCGCCAATGGCCTGAAGTGCCGCATCAGCTTTGGTGGCATCCCTGCGCTCGCGCAACGCTGCCAGCTTTTGGGATTGGACAGTACGAATGCTGTCGTCAATTTTAAATACCGGCGTGTCAGCCGTTTCTTTTGAGCTGAATTTATTCACACCGACAATCACCTTGCTGCCGTCTTCAATTGCCTGGTTATACGCGTAAGCGCTGCGTGCAATTTCTTCCTGCATAAAACCTGCCTCAATCGCCTTAACGGCGCCGCCCATAAGCGTCTATTTTCTTAATGAGCGCAGCCGCAGCAGCTTCCATTTCTGCAGTAAGGGTTTCTACGAAGAAAGATCCGCCCAAAGGGTCAGGTGTCGCTGTTACCCCGCTTTCATGCGCAATGATCTGCTGTGTGCGCAGCGCAATCGTGGCAGCGGTCTCCGTAGGCAAGCGACAACGCTTCATCAAAGCCGTTGGTGTGCAGGCTTTGTGTGCCGCCGAGCACCGCGGCCAGCGCCTGAATGGCTACGCGAACGATGTTGTTCTGAGGCTGTTGTGCCGTCAGCGTAGAACCGCCGGTCTGCGTGTGGAACCGGAGCATTTGTGCCTTTGGATCCGTGGCGCCAAGTTCCTGCGTGATGTGGGCCCACATGCGGCGGGCCGCCCGGAATTTGGCTACTTCCTCAAAGAGATTATTGTGCGCATTAAAGAAGAAGGAAAGCCGTTGAGCGAACACATTGATGTCCAATCCTACTTCAAGGGCTGCTTTCAAATACGCTTTGCCGTTGGCCAGTGTAAACGCCAGTTCCTGTACGGCTGTGGAGCCGGCCTCGCGTATGTGGTAACCGGAAATGGAAATCGTATTCCAGCGGGGAACATGCTCGCGCGCAATAGGCGAAGATGTCTGTGATGATACGCATGGAAGGTCCCGGCGGGTAGATATAGGTACCACGGGCCGCGTATTCTTTAAGAATATCGTTTTGAATGGTGCCGGCAAGCTTGCGGATGTCAGCGCCCTGTTTTTTAGCCAATGCTATATAAAATGCCAGCAGGATAAATCCGGTCGCATTAATAGTCATGGACGTGGAAATTTCTTCCAGCTTAATGCCGGAAAACAGGATCTCCATGTCTTCAAGCGAATCAATAGCAACCCCTACTTTACCAACTTCGCCGTCGGCCATTGGGTGGTCAGAATCGTAGCCGATTTGTGTAGGCAAGTCAAAGGCTACCGAAAGACCTGCAACTCCTTGCGAAAGCAGGTAGTGATACCTGCGGTTGCTTTCCTCTGCCGTTGAAAACCCCGCATATTGGCGCATCGTCCAGAGCTTGTCGCGGTACATGGACGGATGTACGCCACGGGTAAAAGGGGCTTGCCCCGGCTGCTCCGTCAGCGCCGGTCCATCTGTATAAAGCGGCTTTATTTCTATTCCGGAGTCAGTAGTCATTGACATATTTTGTTATGTAGGCATTGCGGATTGACCTCAGAAAGTTGCATCTTCAAATCAACAGTTGGCATTTAAAACTTGCCAACTTCCAATTATTGGCTGGCGCCGAAAGAAAGTACCCGCTTCGCTTCTTCGCTGATAACGGCAACGGCGATTGCACCGGGCGAATCCCCCTCCTGTCTCAGATAAATAATCTGCAAGGCGTACCTGCAGATCTTTTGCCGGAGCGTCAGCGGGCATTTGTGCCGCAAGGCCATGGATAAGTGCGAGTTCCTGCTCTTTCATATGCTTTACCGTTTCCCAAACCTGGCGGCTCACGTATATCTGCTGCGTAAGGTTATGCTCCCATTCCGCATTGATGGTAATCACCAACGCCTGCCTGAGCTCACCTATAGTCATTCCGGTTACATAGACGCGCGGCATTATTTGCCGGGTCTGGATGCGTTCTGTAAAAAGCGTTAATCGCTCATACGCCTGCAGCCGTAGTGGAATGGTAACGTTTTGACTCTCACGAAGTAAAGCGAGCTGTTTACGCTGCAGTTCAGACACCAGAAACTTTTGCACGATCATGTAGGTGATGCCCAGCATTATAGCAGAAGGTAGTGTGTATTTGAGAATTTCCAGGAGGGTCGTTAATGCAGCATTCATTGGGCGCGCAATTTACATTCTTTGCCCCCAGACCATGTCGTACGACATCCTAAACCATTTGATTTGATGTACCTGCATCCCTTTTGCCATAGGAAAAATGATGTGGCACAGATTTTAAGATGGCTTCACCGAGTTTTTCCCTCAAACCTTCCTACAACTATGCAAGCACAAGCTGAAGCACTCATTGAAGTGCTCAACGACCTCGTGAAGATCAACAATGACCGAATCGCGGGTTACCAAAGAGCCATTTCTGAATCCCAGGACCTTGATGTAGACCTCAAAACCATTTTTGAGGGAATGATCACCGAAAGCGAAGGCTATAAAAGTGATCTAATCACCCAGATCAGCACGCTTGGCGGCGAAATTGCTACTGATACCACCCTTTCTGGTAAAGTATACCGCGCCTGGATGGATGTCAAGGCCACTTTTACCGGCGCGTCCCGGAAGGCCATTTTGGAAAACTGTGAATTTGGCGAGGATGCGTGGCGCCGTGCCTATGAAGCAGCCTTATCGTCAGATGCCGAAATGAGCGCAGATGTGCGCCAACTGATTACCGGGCAGTACAACAGCGAAAAAAGCTCTCACGATCTTATTAAGAAATATCGTGATGCCCACGCGGCTATGGAGTAAGTAATTTAATGCCAAACATAAATTCAAACACAAACACTGAGTCATGAAACACACTTTCAAACTGGCGACACTCGCCCTTGCTGTCAGCCTTGCTTCATGTGGAGACAGCAACACGACCAGCACCACCACCACTACAGATACCAACGCGGACACGCATTCCACTATGTCTGCTGACCCGGGTCAAAACATGGCTTCTGATGCAGGTAATATGGCAGCGAATGGCATGACCGACCAGGATTTCGTAACCCAGGCATCCTCAATGAATATTGCCGAAATAAATGCGCACAAGGCGGCTGTTAATCAAGCTATGACAGCTGATGTAAAAATGCACGCCAAGCATATGCTTACCGACCATACTAAAATGGGCGATGAAATGAAGGCACTGGCAGCTAAGAAGAACATGACGGTATCTAATGAGCCGCCTGCAGCGAAAAAGCAAATGCTGGATGACATGAATGCCAGCAAAAAAGGTAAGGAATGGGATATGGCTTATCTGGACGCACAGGTTAATGACCACAACGAGGCCATTGCACTGTTTGAGAAAGGATCGGCAGCGGCAAAAGACCCGGACCTTAAAGCGCTTATAGACAAGACACTGCCCACACTGCGCGACCACCTAAAAATGGTACAGGATGCTCAGGCTAAAATGTCTAAGTAACCAAGTACTTTATTAAAATATAAAATCCGGCTGTCGTTACAGCCGGATTTTTTTAATTATGGAACTTGTAGATTGTTCCAAGTCTTCTGTGTAGAAATACATCTACAATATCTTTTAAATAATCACATTGTATGCTGTCGCTAGACACCTAATGTGCCTCTATTCTGTTGATAGTCAACAGAAATTGTGCGCTGTTTTTGTCTTTAACATTTAATATATAGGAACGGCAAAGACTTTTCTTCTTAGCGACCAAGCAAAGAAGATTTTTATGTGGCCTCAACAAGGAAATAGCGGAGCAGAGAGAATGACAACAATCGGAGCCCTGACTAATTGTGTAAAACAAGTGGTGAACGAAGGCTACCGGGAATGTTTTAAGGTGACAGCCCGAGGGCTATATGCCACATCGCGAAGCAGATATTACCGTCCCGAACAGGTTCAGGTCGTGAATACCTATCGCTTTGATGCGCAGGCAGATCCGCGCGATGATGCAGTGATGTATGTGATTGAAACCTCTGATGGTATTAAAGGCACCCTCATAGACGCGTATGGAAGCTATGCCGATGGAAGTATTGGTCGGTTTGTTGCAGAATCAGAAGAAATCCGGCGTAAAATGGCGCGTCACGATAATCGCAACTTTTGCTAGTGCGGACTATTTAAAAGGCAGCGAAACAAGCATCCGCAGTTTCCCTTTTACTCAATCTATTTAATTTATTAAGCATGGCTAATAATATTGGCGCGCCAGACAGCAAGGGTGGCGACAAGGATGAATTTAAGCAGGAGCTGCTTGAACCACCTATTAAGGAAGAATATTATGGTAGCGGCAAATTAAAAGGCAAAGCAGCAATTATCACTGGTGGCGATTCCGGAATCGGGCGCTCCGTTGCCCTCCATTTCGCACGAGAAGGGGCAGACGTTATGATAGCGTATAATGAAGCCGACGACGATGCTGCCGAAACCGCTCGTCTGGTGAGATCGGAAGGCCGCCGTTGCGAAACTTTTAAGGGGGATCTGAGTATAGAGCAAACCTGTATCCGCCTCATTGAGGCTACTTTAGCAGCTTTTGGCCGCCTGGACGTGCTCGTAAATAATGCAGGCAACCATGAAGAAGACAAGGACATCAAAGGGATCAGCCGCAAACAATTGGAGCGCACCTTTGCTTCAAATATCTACTCCTTCTTTTATTGTACCAAAGCGGCGGAGCCGCACTTGCAAAGCGGCGCGACCATTATAAACACTGCTTCTGTGGTTGCCTACAGAGGCAGTGAGCATCTTTTAGACTATTCAGCTACCAAGGGCGCCGTTGTAGCATTTACACGTTCACTGGCAAAGAACCTGGCCCACAAGGGAATTCGTGTGAATGGCATAGCGCCGGGGCCCATCTGGACGCCGCTTGTGGTCTCTTCCTTTGATGCGGAGCACCTGAAAAAATTCGGAAAAGATACGCCGCTGGGCAGGGCAGGGTATCCCCATGAGCTCGGACCTGCCTATGTCTATTTGGCCTCAGATGACAGCAGCTATGTCACCGGGCAGTTTATTCATATTAATGGCGGAGATGCAGTGGTAAGCTGAGCCTGCTAGGTTACCGGGAAATAGAGCTTGAATGTAGCCCCTTCGCCAGGGAATCCATGCGCTACAATTGCGCCGCCATGATTATGCATTATGCGTTGGCAAATGGCCAGGCCCGTGCCTTTGCCTTTGTAGCCTTCACCGGTACTGTGTAGCTGACGGAAGATGCCAAACATCTTATCGGCGTGACGATTGTCAAATCCCACGCCGTCATCTTCAATAATAACGCACTTATAGATGGCCTCATTACCCGCATTTAGCTCATAACCATGAGCATCGCGCACTGTAACATTGATCTTTACCGGGTTATCCGGTTTTGCAAATTTTAGCGCGTTATCGAGCAGGTGGCGGAAGAGTAGCCTGAGCTGGTCCGGGTAGCCGTGCAATACCGGTAAGGGTGCTATATACAGTTCCGCTTTCTTCTCTGTAATGACTGGTTGAAGCGCGGCAGCAGCAGCTGCCGCACATTCACGTAACGCGCAGACGGTCCGCGGCTTTTCGTCATTGAGCGACGCGAGTATCATCAGCTCACTAACAAGGTCCTGCATGCGTGCGGCGGAAGAAGTTATGCGATTCATCAGGCCCTTCTGGCTTTCATTGGTCGTGTCTACATGCTGGCTCTGCCACCGATCCGTAAGAATACGGATTTTGCGCAGCGGCTCCTGCAAGTCATGGCTTGTGGCATAGGCAATGTGTTCCAACTCGCGTTTGGAACGGGCTATTTCCGCCATCTTTTGCTGAAGCTCCGTCTGAAAGGTGATGCGTTTGCGGAATTCTCGCATCAGTAAAAAAAACAGAACTGAGGCAAGCAGCCCAAATATCAGTGTGAGGGCTCGTATAAGGGACGTGGTGAGCTGTAAATAATTCTCCCGCTCGGCGGTACGCTGATGCAGTAAAGCGTATTCCATGCTTTTCATCCGCTGAAGGCGCGCCGTCATGGAATCAGCATTTTGCCGCCTGCTGGTGTATTCTGCCGAACGCACGAACTCGGTAGCCGGATAGGGCACGGAATCCATGACGGCTGCCGACCAGGAACGATACAGCGCCATATCACTATTTAAAAAAGTGATTGCAGCCTGCTGTGCAGGATTATCAACTGTAAGGCGTTTAAGGCTATCGCTCATTTGGCCCCAGCGGTATTCGTTCTGCCGGTATAATTCCCGGAATACGCTATCACCAGTTGTTACATAGCGAAAGCTGGTACGATTAAGCTCCTGAACGCCGTCGCTCAGTAAGTTTATGGTATTGATTACCTGATATGTGTGCTCAACAATCGCTATACGTGCATCCAGCTTATTGATGCGGGAAAAGGAAAGCGCAGTAAGTCCTATAACTATGAGAAAGCTGACGAAGAATGCTGAAAACAGCAGGCGTAGTTGATACCTCATTAAGGCAGGCCAAAGTACTCAATACGTGGAATCTGCGCCACAACTTCGTGCCGCGGAAATAAAATTATTTTTCTCATTTATCAGAATGTAAAAGCTTCTTCAATACAATCATCTGATGATTAAGGGGTTTAATATTTTTACAGAAAAATCCATTTTGTCAAAAATCTGGCGCCCCGCTTGCATTAACAAGGTTCAATTGCAAATATTCTGAACCGATGATATCTCAACAGCAAACACAACGCCAGCATCTTAAGATTCTTCCGCAGCAAATACAACTGCTTAATCTTTATTTCCTGAATTCCCTGGAGCTGGAGCAGCGGATGAAGACAGAGATGGAGGAGAATCCGTTTCTGGAAATGACTGCTGAGGAACAATACGATGAAGGTGATAGAAAGGCAGATAAGGATGCCGTAAAAGATTACCAGGATTAGGATGAGTTTGTATACAACGACGTGCCTGACTATAGGCAAGAATATCAAAACTACTTTGACACGGATGTAGCGCCACAAATGGCAATTGCCGGCGCCGGACATTTTAAAGACGACTTACGCCAACAACTGCGCATGCGGGAGCTGCCAGAGCGTGATCTCCAGCTGGCTGAGTACCTTGTTGATGTGCTTGACCATCACGGCATCATGGACCGAGATCTGGACGAGGTTGCGGACGATCTTTCGTTCCATCTTCAAACTATTGTAGATGTAGCTGACATTGAGCGAATTCTTAAAGCTGATTCAAGAACTGGAGCCAATTGGCATTGGGGCCAAAAGTGTGCAGGAATGCCTGCTGCTGCAGCTGACACGTGGCAAGTATAAGGCTCCGTGAAGCAGGAACTGCGTTACGACTGGTAAAGAATCATTACAATGATCTGATGCACCGCCAGTTTGAGAAGATTCAGCACTCGCTTAATATTGATGAAGAAGAACTTACGAAAGGTGCTGACCTTCATCGGCACCCTCAAATTTTATCCTGTTACGGAGCATGCGTCTGCTTTCGAGCCCAAAAGCACCATCATCCCTGATTTTATTATTTCCCGCATCGGCGATCATATTCAGGTGCATTTGCAATCGGTGCGGTCCAATAACGTGTTCGTCAATCAATCACTTTACGACCAGCTTTCAACCCAGACATCCGGCAGGGATCGCGGCGCCGCGCAGTATGTGAAGAGCAAGCTGCAAAGCGCTCAGTGGTTTGTAAATGCTGTTAAGCAACGTGAGGACACGATGATGCGCATCATGCAGTGTATTGTCCAGATTCAGCACGATTATTTCATTGAAGGCGATATCCGCCTGCTTAAACCGATGGTGCTTGCGCATTGTGGCAGAGAAGTCCGGCCTGGATATTTCCACTGTTTCGCGCATTACGTCCAACAAATATGCGGACACCCACTTCGGCCTGGTATATCTCAAAGACCTCTTTAGCGAAGGGATTGCCGATAAGAAGGGCGAGGTGATTTCCAATAAGGTGATTCAATCTGTAATTGAGGAAGCCATTTCCTGTGAAGACAAACGTCATCCTTACACCGATCAGCAACTTGTAAATATTCTTTCTGATAAAGGCTATAACATTGCCCGCCGTACCGTTGCAAAATACCGCGAGCAAATGCGTATCCCGATTGCGCAAATTCGTGCAGTATGGGCGTAAACTATTTGCCCGTTAACTTGTTACTTTTACCAGTCTGAGAATCATTAATAAATCTCCGATACACACACTTTCATGCCCAATAAGATATTGGTCATTGACGACGACAATGACATGTGCCTGCTGCTCAGCCGTTTCCTCACGAGGCATGGCTTTGAAGTAGCAACCGTAGGATACCGGCGCCGCTGCGCACGAATGGATGAAAAAGTCGGAGCCACTCCTTGTGCTCTGCGACTTCCGTCTTGGCGATATGACCGGAGCAGAAATGCTGGTCAAAATCAAGGAACGGCATCCGGCAGCTCCCGTAATTATCATCACCGGTTACAGTGATGTGAAGGACGCTGTGGAGGTGATGAAGATGGGCGCCTATCGATTACGTTACAAAGCCGCTGTTTCCGGATGAAATACTGGTGACGATCCGCAAGGCGCTTTCCGGTACTTCAGCTACCACGGTGAAGGTCAATGCGCCCGTGAACGCTGCCAATGAGGCAGCCTGTGACCAATGGCAAAACCAAAAAAGGTGGCGCGCCCACGGCATGGAATAACGAACAGTACATTCTTGGCGACAGTGAGGAATTTGCCACGATCGTAAAGCAGATCAATCTCGTTGCGCCAACCAATTACAGCGTTATTATTTATGGCGAAAGCGGTAGCGGCAAGGAGGTGATCGCCCAGCAGATACATAAAAACAGTAAGCGGGCCGGCAAGCCGTTTATTGCAATTGATTGCGGAGCACTTTCTAAGGAACTGGCCGGCAGTGAGCTGTTCGGGCACGAGAAAGGCGCTTTTACAGGCGCGCTGAACCAGAAAATAGGTAGCATGGAATTCGCGAATGGCGGCACCATCTTCCTTGATGAAATCGCCAACCTTTCTTACGAAATTCAGGTATCGCTGCTGCGCGTAGTGCAGGAACGGAAAATCAGACGCGTGGGTGGCAATAAAGACATTGAGCTGGATGTACGCATCATCGTCGCGTCTAACGAAAAGCTCTGGGATAGCGCCCGCAAAGGCAAGTTCCGGGAAGACCTTTATCATCGCTTCAACGAATTCAGTATGGAAGTGCCTCCTTTGCGCGAACGTAAAGGCGATCTCATGCTGTTTGCCAATCATTTTCTTAAGCTCACAAATGCTGAGCTGGAAAAACAGGTGAAAGGTTTTTCAAAAGAAGTAGAGCAAATATTACAGAGCTATCCATGGTATGGTAATCTGCGGGAGCTGAAAAACGTAATCAAACGAGCAACCTTACTTGCTGACGGTGAATTAATTGACGCTAAGACTTTGCCTTTTGAAATTGCGCACTACAACAGGCTGCAGTTTGACAAGGCAGGTATGCTTCCAGAGGAAGAAGAGGATGACGAGGATTATGACGAGGATCAGGACTCTTATGAAAATAAGCTGAAAAGCGCCAACATCGATGCCGAATATGAGGTTATTCTCGGAGCGCTGAAAAAGGCAAATTACAACAAGAGTAAAGCAGCTAAACTGCTGAATATAGACCGCAAGACCCTGTATAATAAGATGAAGCAATATCAGGCATTCAAACTGGATTTATAACGGTTATAAGCAATTCACTAATCATCTATTATGAGTGCGCAGCAAAATCAGGTCCGCATCCTGATTATTGATGATGATGAAGATGATTTTCTCATCACGAGCGAGTATATCCGGCACATTCCGGGCGCCACCTTTCAGATAGACTGGTGCCCGGATTTTGATCAGGCCCTGGACCATATTTGCCAGAAGAGCCATGATCTATACTTTACCGATTACCGCCTCGGAGCGCGGTCCGGTGTAGACCTGCTGAAGAGGTTCTTTCGCGCGGATGCGATGCTGCCGATCATTCTGCTTACGGGCAAAGGCAACCGCGATGTGGATATGGAAGCGATGCAGCTCGGCGCTGTAGACTATCTGGTAAAAACGGAGCTGACGGTAGAAAAGATGGAGCGTTGCATTCGTTATACGCTTGGAGCGGTTGGATAACTTTACGCGCACTCAAGGCCAATGAACGTAAGTATCGCAGCATTTTTGAGAAAAGTAAGGATCTGGTATTCCTTGCGGATGACATGCTGGACTTTCAGGATGTAAACAGCGCTGGCGAGACCCTGCTCGGCTACACAAAAGAGGAGTTGCTACAGATGAACCTTTGCGACCTGATTGATCAGTCGCAACATAAGAAGTATCTGCTTGCCGCCGTACAGTCCAATAAAGTGATCAACGACTGGGAGGTAGTGCTGACTACAAAAAGCGGAGAAAAGAAAATCTGTATTCTCACGGCTGCCAAAGACGATGAGTTCCGGGAGATAGACTATATCCAGGGCATCATACACGACATTACCATGCTGCGCAAGGAAGAGCGCATCACCCTGCAGGCCGAAAAGCTTGCTGCAACAGGCCGCCTGGTGCGTACGCTTGCCCATGAGGTACGAAACCCGCTTAACAATATTACTCTGTCTGCCGAACAATTGCAGCAGGACGGTGCGGTGAGCGAAGGCGGTGAATTGTATCTCAATATTATTCAGCGAAATGCGCAACGCATTTCGGGCCTTATTAACGAGTTGCTGAATACTTCCAAGCCATCGGACGTTGTGCCGGAAGAGAAGCTTCTGCAAGCGATTCTGGACGATGTAGTAGCAGCTTCCATCGATCGCATTACGCTGAAAAAGATCAGGCTCAACGTTCTTTACCCGGATGAGCCGGTGCAGATCATGGCGGATAGCGAAAAGCTCAAGCTCGCTCTGCTCAATATTGTCATCAACGCTGTTGAGGCAATGGAAGAAGGCAAGGGATTACTTGAGATATCGCTTCAGCTCTTGCGCCAGACGGCCGTTCTGCGCATTGCAGATAATGGCTGCGGCATTCCTGAGGAGAATATTTCCAGGCTATTTGAGCCTTACTTTACGCAGAAACGGAATGGTATGGGGCTTGGGCTGGCATTTACCCTCAATATATTGCAAGCGCACAAGGCTACTATTGATGTTGTATCCGGAGAAGCGACCGGCACAACATTCACAATAACCTTCCCACTATCTGCAAATTTTGACGACGAGACCTCACGTGAGTCGGATACGGGCGGACTGCTTGAAAGCCACGTTATTGGTGGCGAAAGCCACGAGTCGTTAGGCTAATAATTGACGATCAGTGCGGTAAGAATAGCAACATTTTTTTTCCGGCGAAGCCTTTTTGGTTGGCACAGTCTTTACAATACTTGTGTACTCACCATTAAAAATTCATAACGCCATGAGAAGCATTCTTTATCTGATCGCAGTCATCCTTATTGTAGGCTGGATCTTCGGCTTTTTCGTAAGCCATGCAGGTAACCTCATTCATATTCTGCTTGTGCTGGCAGTGGTATCATTGCTGCTTGGCGTTATTCGCAGAGGCGGGGTAGATTAATCTAAGCGTTCTCAACCTATTGCTAAATAAAAATTGCCTCCTTTAGGGAGGCAATTTTTATTGACATAGTTAGAAAAATTATAATTAATGATTGGAAATAACCTGCTCTAATTTAGCATCCAGATCAGCGAAGGATATAGGCTTTTCAATCACATTGACGGTCACACCACCAGGAAGCTTTGGCAAAGGAGGATGATAAGCGCTGATTAAATAAACGCGCAGACTGGGAGCGCTTCGCATAATTGCAGGCACCATGGACCACCCGAGGCCATCCGCCAGATTATTATCCAGAAACAGAATATCCGGACTAAAATCCTGCAAACGATCCAGGCCCGAGGCCAATGTGTAAGCAATGGCAACTTCGTAACCTTTGCGCTGGAAATAGCTCTTCAGCAGCAGGCAAAGGTCTATTTCGTCGTCAACAATCAGCACCTTCATAAATACCAGGATGGTCGGAAATGTAATTGACTATCTGTATTGCAACAGATTGTCTTCAGGAAGTTACAAATACAATGCCGCCGGCCCCTACGTTTAGCCAGGCAGGCTGGTTGTATGCATCCAGTAGCCCCGCAGGTTCGCCACGATTTTAAGCAGATGTTCAAAGCTATTAGGCTTAGTCACATATGAATTGGCACCAAGTTCATAGCACCTGCGCATCTCCTGCTCATTATTGGTAGTGCTGAAAATCACTACCGGTATTTTTTTCAACTCCGGATGCTGCTTGATCTCCTTTAAAACCTCACGACCATCCTTCTTGGGCATGTTTAAATCAAGCAGGATGAACTTTGGCAATAATAATGGTTGCGAATTCTGGGACTGATCAGAACGTGCCATTAAGAACTCCATGAGCTCCACGCCATTATCAACGAAGTGAAGCTGGTCCGTAAAACCATTTTCCTGGAATGCAGCCTGAAGCAGAAACCGGTCGTCGGCGTCGTCTTCGGCAATGAGAATAAAAACATCCTGCATAGGCTCTTTCCTCGGGTCTGTGCGTAAAGATAGGACACAGATTTCCAAATACTCACACGGTTTGAGACGAACTTATTTTATTAATCCATTCTTTACCCGGCGTTGATATTCAGGCAGGAAATTGTTGGACATAGCTGCAACATT
Organism: uncultured Bacteroidota bacterium; assembly: GCA_963782125.1. GTDB lineage: Bacteria > Bacteroidota > Bacteroidia > Chitinophagales > Chitinophagaceae > UBA1952. The sequence continues at coordinate 2,982 of CAWAID010000009.1, read as the reverse complement.
GCGTGCTATTAAAACATCCGCATTTTTCGCTGAATTGATACAACCCGTATGGCATAATCTTTTTAGCATTTGCCTGTTTTAAACACTATAAGTATGTCCGCTGACGCACGTAACAACACGCCGGAGAATGACGCAGAGAAGATGCAGGAAGCGAACGCTACGGGCGCTGGCCAAAACGAACAAGGCCGGGCTTCGTTTACAACAGGCAGCACGACCGGAGCCGGCTCCAATTTTGGACAGGGATCCCACCAGCTTGGCGGAGAAAGCTATCAGCAAGGAAGTACCACAAATGCCGGATCTAATTATAGCAACGAAGCAGACCGGTTAGGGGCCAGCAGCACCGGCACAAGCAATGAGGGGCGCTCATCCGAAATGGCGGGTGCAGCTCAATCTGGTCAGGGTACAGGACAAACCAGTACCGGGACCGCGCAAGGTCGTGGTGATGAATCTGCTGCTTTTGACAACCGCCAACCAGGTGTTGAACGTGAAGAGCATATTGAAGAAGGAGACCGGCGTGATGCGACGGGTCTTGAAAAAGATACACATTTGGATACCGACAATACTACTGGTAGCCGGCGTGCTCAAACTGGTAGCTGGAGCAACAGCTCCGAAGCAGAAAACAATAATTCCTAACCGAAAAAATATCCGAACCGTGAAAAAAATCAATAAGCTCGTTAAGCTTATCTCGGCCCGGCTTTCCGGCGAGGGAAATCTGGCTGAACAAGACAACAACCAGCAACTTTACGAAAACCCACGCAGTGCTCGTTCCGCGCCTGAAGATCCGGAAGCGGCAAACCGATACATTGACCGCCAGCTGGCAGATGCAGCACGTAAGGTATGGTGTTCGGCAGGACACTCTGAGCTGCGATGTCCCGCCGCAGTTCATTTATAGCTGCTTCTCATTGAATTCACTTCTCACCCAAAAATACCCAACACATTCTCATGGCAACTGCAAAAGGCCGCGGCGGAGCGGCTTCAAAATCCGCCGCCAGTAAAGCGTCAACCAAAAAATCTACAGGCGCTAAGAGCGCAGCTTCCTCGTCGCGCGGAAACGGAGCCAGCAAGGCGACGGCTTCCAAAAAAAGTGCTGCGAACAGTAAGAGCGCCGCTTCTAAAAAAAGCGTCGCACCTTCAAAAGGTGCAGCTGCAGCGAAGGGCCCGGCAGCTAAAAAAGGGGTCGCAGTAAAGAGCACAGCTTCTAAAAAGAGCGTCTCCGCACGTGGCAGCAATACAGCAGGAGCACGTGGCGGCGCCTCTGGCAATGGTCGGGCAGCGGCATCAAGCCGCGGCCGCGCAACGGCATCTGCCGGGCGTGGTACAGCTGCTTCTCGCAACGCATCATCGCGCGCCACGTCGTCATCCCGCGGCAAGAGCAAGGCTGCAAGCGCAGATCCGCGCAATGACCTTGCAAAAATTTTGGAAGATCTGATGAAGGACATTTACTACGCCGAAAAAAAGCTGTCAAAAGCGCTCGGTAAAATGGCCAGGAACGCAACCAATCCACAGCTGAAAGAAGCGTTTACAACGCATCAGTCACAGACGGAAGAGCAGGTAAGCAAGCTGGAGCAGGCTTTTGAAGCGATTGGCGCGAAAGCGAAGGCAAAAAAATGCGCCGCAATGGATGGCCTTCTGGAAGAAGCCGATGAGCATCTTGAAGAATACGAAAAGGGCGCTGGCCTGGATGCAGCGCTCATAGTTGGCGCTCAAAAAGTTGAGCATTATGAAATAGCGGCCTACGGCTCCATGCGCTCCATTGCGCGAACATTGGGCCATACCGAAGCCGCACGCATTTTTGAGGAAATCCGCGAGCAGGAAAGCGATACGGATGAATTATTGACAACTATCGCAGAAAGCGTTGTAAATCTTACGGCAGAAGATGAAACGGAAAATGTAGAAGGTGAAGGTTCATCAAGGGGTAAGGGCGGCTTCTCCCGAAAAGGCAGCGAAGACAGCGATGCGGGTGAAGATAGCAGCAGCCGCACGTCCGGAAATGAGGCCGGAGCTGACAACAATGACGGTGCTGGCCGCGGCATCAGCGCAATGACAGATGGCAACGACCGTGGCGAAACCGGCGAAGCTATGGGTTATTAAAACATTTCAAGCATTATGTGGAAAGGGTAAGCTGCAGAAACGGCTTACCCTTTTTTATTTACTTTGATCTTAATGGATTATATCACTACTAATAAGGCTTTGTGGAATGCGCGTGTAGCGCACCACGTCTCCTCAGATTTCTATGATGTCGCTGGCTTTTTAGCTGGCGCCAATACCCTGACAGAGATCGAACGGCCGCTCCTCGGAGATGTACGTGGGAAGCATATAGTGCATCTGCAATGCCACTTTGGCCTGGACACGCTTTCGCTGGCACGGATGGGCGCCCGCGTAACCGGGATAGACTTTTCTGCGGAAGCCATTAAGAAAGCAACAGAGCTTGCCGAACAAATAGACGCCGAGGCAACGTTTATACAGTGCGATGTTTACGATGCGCCAACACTGATTGCTGATAAAGCAGACGTAGTATTTACCACATTTGGCGTGCTGGGCTGGCTGCCGGATATGCAGCGATGGGCCGAAACGGTTGTCGCCTGCATGAAGCCAGGCGGCATGCTCATTTTAGCGGAGTTTCATCCTGTTGTCTGGATGTTTGACAACAATCTGGAAAAGGTTGCCTATAGCTACTTTATGGGTGATCCAATCATAGAAATGGAGCAGGGTACCTATACGGACTCAGGCGCACCAATTTCACTTCCGTCCGTTGGCTGGAATCATTCCATCGGTGAAGTCTATGGTGCGCTGCGTGCTGCTGGCATGAACATTACCTTTCTTCAGGAGTATGATTTCAGTCCGTATCCTGCACTTGCCGGCAGTGTGCTCGTAAGCGATGGTCGTTGGGCAATAAAAGGAAAGGAAGGTTTGCTACCGCTGGTATATGCCTTGACAGCCGTAAAGGATAATTGAATATTCCTTTCAGCACAAAGCACTTGT
>CAWAID010000008.1:0-200441 GCA_963782125.1 uncultured Bacteroidota bacterium | reverse complement strand
ACGCGGTATAGTAAGCTTTGCACTGATTCCAGGCGTGCCCGTACCTATTGATGCTGCGCTGTAGTGAAACAGCAGCCGGATGTTGTCCGATGCACCAAAATCATAGTCCTCTGTCGTTATCATCAGCTCTGCCGTACCATTATCATTTACCTGAACGCTGGTCAGCTCCGTAAAGTCCGAGTTAGGGTCATTAGGGTCTATCTGTTTGCTTAGCGACACAGTGGTCAGCCCGCTCCCATCAGGCACTATATCCGCTGCTATATTCAGGCCTAGCTCCCGCTTTGAAGCTGCGGCAGGTTAAGATACACTTCCAAATCCTGTCCCGAACCGATTGTAGCCTGTTCTCCCTGGCTCAGCGTTCCAATTGTGACAGGGCTGCTGCCCGGCTGCGGCCCGCCAGGCTGCAGAAAAGCTGGGAAGGGGCCACTACTGCTCTGGGTGAGCAGGTCACCCACATAGGTAATCTGGTTGATCATCCGGGTGCGCGTAACCGGAATGCACTGTACCGTATTATCCTCTATGAATCTATCCGGCATGTACATCCCGAAAGGATAATGATCGTAGGCGGCGGATAGCCCTGCTCTTTTTATTGCAGGCGCAGGCAGAATGGTGGCTGTACCAAGCGTATCATCGGTCACCTTATCACTGACAACAGCCTTCACATTGCCCAAATGGTCTGTCAGCTCATAGTCCTTCTGACCAAGCATCTGCCTTTACTAATAGGAATGAGTGATGTTGCTTATTTCTGCCACATTGTCATCACGTATTATTATAGAATTTTTAATACTATCGCTCCAGCGATTGAATTGAACATGGCTAATTTTATCCCATGCATAAGTATACATTTTCACCATAATATTCATATTTTTATATATAGTTCTTGTGGAAATTGATACAAAAGTTGTGTCCGTGGCTAACTTTTTATAATAAAAAGAAATAAGCCAATCCTAAGCATTAATCTTTTGTTTATAGACGTTTGAAGAATCCGAGGTTACTTGAAATTGCTCTTTTTCAGCACGATATTCGTCCTCTAAATTAGTTATGGCATATTCTTGAGAGGTCAGCCTTTTTAGGTCATACTCAATTTCTAACCAGATACTACCATCGAAGCTATAGGACTTCTTTTTGACGGCTCTATTCCACCTGTAGTTCATAACTGTAGTATCCAATAAGCTTTCAAATAAAGGCGGCACATATATGGCAGCGTGATAAGCATCTGCTTTAAGGGTAGTATTACGATATGACTTGGCGTCATCAGTCATCTTGCAGCCAATTACACCTCCTAAACATAGAATGCTTAAGCAGAATTTTATTCTAGATATTTGATTTTTACAAACAATATTCATGTAGCCTGAATTAATTTTTGGCTGGCAAACGCATATTATGCGATTGGTCGGTTACAGACTTTCCGTACGTTTTTTCCGCTGCTTTCCAGCCCGCTTCGTTTCGACCATAATTATCTTGTGCAGGTTGGGAACCGTAGCGTTTTTGCATAAGACCGAGATATCCTTGATTTCGAGGAGTTCCTGCTAATGGTTGATTATTCATTAAATCAGAAAGATTAGAAACTCGCTCGCTTGAAGTAGACGGGTTGCCAAAGTCTGGAAAGTATGAAGAACCTGATAAGGCAGACCTTACATGTCCCCCAGACCAACGCAACGCGAATCCCGCTCCTTCGCTATGTCTAGTAAGTTTAGTTTCCTTATCAGCTGTATGTCCTGCACCATGTAATAATGCAAACGCTCCGGTAGTTGCAAAGTCTGCTCCTAATGTTCCTGCGTCAGTCTTGATATTGTTTACACTAAGTGCTATTAGATTCCCTCCGCTTATCCCATATGAGTCACTTGATTCAGAGAGACCGTTGGCAAAGTCACTCCTGATTGCGTTGGCTTTATCTGGACCAATGAGTTGGCCTGCAAATGCAGAAACAGCGGTGTTACTCCCTAGCGCGGCAACTGCATCGGTATGATCCAGATTACGTAGCCTAAAATCTGCTGAATTGCCCTGAAATATTTTTACCCTCGTTGTTAGCCCCATATTTTTAAGCGACACATTAGCTGCATCCTGAATTTTGATAGCAGCTGTTTTGTCTGCGCCGGGAAGTACAACTAAATATATTACTCCCTCTCTCCCCTCTTTATCAATCATTAATATTGGATTATTAGCAGAAAAAGAATACGATGTGTTTCCTGGGAATTTTGCGTTTAGTGGGTCTATACTTGAAAATCTCGCTAATCTGCTGTCATATGTTCTCGCTCCGAAGTCCAATGAATTACCAACCCCCGCAATCTCATTGTCTTTGAGTTGTCCATTAAATCCGAATCTATATCCACTGCTGTAGTTACCATCTGTATCACAGCTTAATGTCACATAGCTCTGCACTACCTTGGTAATCACACTATGAATTATCCTTGTGATTTGCAGCTTGGCACTGATACCTGGCGTACCCGTACCGGCAGACGCAGCACTGTAGTGAAACAATAATCTCAGATGATCACTGCTGCCTATCGCATACTCATCACTGCTCACACTTAGCTCCGCAGTACCGGAGTTATTGACCTGCACACTGCTCAGCTCCTCATAATCTGAATTAGGGTCGTTCGGATCTATCTGCTTACTGACAGACATAGTAGTAAGACTGCTGCCATCAGGAACCAGGTCTGCACTGATGCTAAACCCGTCTCAGTGCTTTGCAGCTGCGGCAGGTCAAGATATAGCGCTAAGTCCTGTCCGGCTGTTATATAGGCTTCCTCTCCACCAGTGGTAAGTACTGATATAGAAGGAGCGCTGCTGCCGGGAATGGGGCCTCCCGGCTTTAAATTGGTAAGGGAGCCACCAAGAGGAGTGAGCAGGTCTCCTACATAGGTAATCTGGTTGATGAGCCTTGTTCTTGATACCGGTATGCACTGCACCGTATTATCCTCTATATACCTGTCCGGCATGTACATCCCGAAAGGATAGTAATCTGTAGCAGCCTGTTCCATTTATATCCATCTACCAAGTAAAATGCAACCGCTTTGTAATGATCCGTATCACTACACCGCCTAGCTTTTGAGCTGTTTAAACGGTCAGCTTTGCGGTGCTATTTTTCACAAATCGGAATCCCCATTTTAAACCAATCAGTATAGATGCCCATATAGTCCGCTAAGTCGATCGAACGATACTGCACCCCGTCATTACCTACCGACCATTTTGTAGTGCGAAAAAAATGCTTCCGCTGCGTTTTGGACAAGGCCGACAACGCTAAAGCATTAAAGGATACATCTAATTTCTTGATGTTCGAACGCCCCACATAACCACTCTCTAAAAATACACTGTCTTTTGGGGCCAGAATGAGCATCTGAGCGAATCCATCAGGAACAATATTTGAGTACTTTAGAACTCCAATATCGAAAGTGACAGCTGTTGAATCCCCACGCCTGCCTATTAGACAATAGGGTGAGCAGTATAGTGAATCTTTAAGCGAGGTGTTTAAAATCGTGTATTGAATTTTATAACTCTTGGCATCTTCCTGTAAATAGAAGATTACTTTAAACCTCTCCGAAACACACTCATACTTAAATGTACGCGCTAAAGCCGGTGCACTAACTAATGAAAGTAGGACAATAGCATAAAGGACTCGTTGCATAATTTACTTCCTGTATGTGAAGTTTGATAACATAGGTATACTATATCCGGCCTTATTTGCTCCGTTGTGTGCAGGAATGTATTGTTGCCCCGTAGCTCTGAGATAGTTTTCATAAAGCTCATGCTTAATTAATTTATCCCTAACATCTACAGCAACTATGGTACGGATTACTGTAGTGCTGTGGAGACCAACGCCACTTGAAGGCTGACTCTGCTCCTGCATTTCGGAATATTTACCAATTGCTTGGCCAGGAAGCACTGCAACCTGACCGTCGTAACCAGATTTTGGAAGAGGGTAGTCTGACGCATTACCCTTACTATCAAGTCCGAATTCAGTGTTTGAAGCGTTGTAGTAAAATTGACTTAATATTCCGCCACTCCCTATTGCAGCTTCCCCATTTGCATGTTCGTAATCTGAAGGTGAAAGTGCCGAACCTGTACTATACATTCTCATACCTTCAGGAGATACAGAATAGAAAAAATTTAAGTCTTTGCCACTTGCATCTTTTGCATTCACTAATGTGTTTATCAGACTTAGACCATCATCCTTTTTAAGTAGTTTGTTAATTTTATTTTGACTCATCTTTCCAAAATCTAAAGTCACATTTCCATTCTCACCAATCTTCACATACTTCTGATTTTTATCCCTTGTTAGACTGGCAACATCCTTTTTGCTGTTTGCGTCAGTGCCAACCCTCCAAGTGTCTCCTAATGGGTCACTGCTCCAAATTGGGTTATTACCAAACACACCGTAATCACTTTCCCAAGCATTCTTCTTAGGGTCTCAATTCTTCCGAGTTGCATTTCTTGGGTCGTACTCCCAAAACTGTGCGGTGTACCAATTTCCTATTCCTGCAATCTCATTGTCCTTCTGTTGTCCGTTAAACCCATATCTATATCCGCCAGTATAATTTCCATCGGTATCACAACTCAAGGTAACATAGCTCTGTACTATCTTGGTAATCACACTATGAATAATACGCGGTATAGTCAGCCTTGCACTGATTCCAGGCGTGCTAGTACCCATTGATGCCGCGCTGTAGTGAAACAGTAACCTGATGTTGTCCGATGCACCAAAATCATAGTCCTCTGTCGTTATCATCAGCTCTGCCGTACCCGCGTCATTTACCTGAACGCTGGTCAGCTCCGTAAAGTCTGAGTTAGGGTCATTGGGATCTACCTGCTTCTTAGCGATACGGTCTAGTCAGCCCGCTCCCATCAGGAGCAAGTTCAGCTTCTATCTTCAACCCTGTTTCACTTCCCTGTAACTGCGGCAGGTCAAGGTACACTTCCAAATCCTGCCCGCCGCTGATGTAAGCTTCCTCGCCCACGCTCAGCGTTCCTACCGTGACAGGGCTGCTACCCGGCGTTGGTGTGCCTGGCCGCAGGTTAGTAATAGAGCCGCCAAGAGGCGTAAGCAGGTCACCCACATAGGCAATCTGGTTGATCATCCGGGTGCGCGTCACAGGAATGCACTGCACCGTATTATCCTCTATATACCTGTCCGGCATGTACATCCCGAAAGGATAGTGGTCGTAGGCCGCTGCAAGGCCTGCCCTTTTTATTGCAGGCGCAGGCAGAATGGTGGCTGTACCAAGCGTATCATCGGTCACCTTATCACTGACAACAGCCTTTACATTGCCCAAATGGTCGGTCAACTCATAACCCTTCTGCCCTACAATCCTTGCGCTATATACCGGCTGCGCATTCGGATGGCCCACCGCTACAGTTTCATTCGCACTCACCAGACTCTGCCAATTCTGATAATACCATGGCATCCTGTAAGAGATGTCGTTGGAGTCCATAGCCGCCGCATTCTGAGCCAGGGTTTTTGCCTTATCCCACTCGTAGCGGTACTGGTAAGGCCAGTATTTCTTGATGCCCAGCCGGCTGCTGCCGTACAGGTGATGCTCCGCCAGGTAAAAGCGGTCGTAGCCCAGGGCCGTTGCCAATGCATTGCCCAGATAGGTGCCGAAGCCGGAACTGAAGCCACCCGCGCTGCCTTTAGCCAACTGCGCCATCATCCCCGCCGGAGAGCTGCCTGCATTGGGCCCGCCGCCGCTTGCCTGGTTCAGCGCATTGGCTACAATGGCCTGTGCATTCTCCAAGCCGGCGGGATTGCTCAGCATGGCATTGATAAAGGCGGTACTACTGTCAGCATAGACCGCACCCAGCAGCACCTCGTCACCAACAGTACGCCGCAATCGGGCTATGGCCGAGTCATTCCTCACCCCGCTGCTATATGCATGGCCTAAGTACTCCGCTAGCATGCGCCCAAGTATGGCCGGCCCTTCGGTTGCCGCCGAGTCGTTTGTATAAGCCGCCCCACCTTCGGCCAGGCTCAGGCGGAGCAGTCCGTCCAGGCTCTGTGGCCGCGCTGTCGTGCTGTCTATACCGGCCTGCAAGGGCGCCTGCATATAAGCGCTGTCCGCCAGCAGCAGATTAATGGATGCCGCATACAGGCTGCGGATACTGTCTAAGCTATAGCTGACGCTGTCCTGTGGCCACAATAAGCCTTTGAGGCCATACCGCGCACCTTCCCCGCCCGGCTCGCCGCGCCAGTCCAGAATGTTGCTAGCCAGCAGGCTGCCCAGCTGGGCCGGGCTGTAATAAACACCGCTGTCCAACCCACCCCGGTAGGCCTCGTAGCGGGTACGCATGGCTGTGCTGTCCTCCCCGCTGAACAGGAGCGCGGCGCAGCGCGCCAGCTCCGCCGTATCGGTAATGCCGTCTGCGAGGGCCGAGAAGGCCTCACCATTATAACCCGCCCAGGCGGGATAGATCCGCGTCCCGAGGCTGGTGTCATAAACGGCCAGACGCCAGCTCAAGTCTGGCGTGGAGGCGGCAAGGCTACTGCGCGCTAATGCACTGCTGCGCGCATAGAAGCCAGCGGTGCGGCTGCTAACCTGCGCATTGAGGAAGGATGCGGGCATGGACTGGCCTGCCCCGCTTACAATAGCAGCCGCAAAGGGACCATTGTTGCCAAATACTGCGCCGATGGTGCCACCCACCGGGGAAACACCCAGTTGGTTAATTCCGCCGTTGACGATGGCCACGGCCGGGTCGTAATAGTAGTAGTGCTGCTGCTGGCGATAGACGGCCAGGATATTGCCGCTCGCCTCCCGGATGTAGTATTCGGTATTGGAGGAAGAGTCGGTGCCGGGATTGGCACTATAAACAGTCTTGGAAAAACGGTTGCCGAGCGGGTCGTAGGTAAAGTAAAGCGTGTGGCCATCGTCCTTGCTTACTTTGCTGGTCTTGCCGTAGAGGGTCCAGTCTATGGAAGTGAGGCCGTTGGAGAGGTCTTTGGTTAGGTTGCCGGTGGGGTCATACTGTAGACGCAGCACGGAGGCAGCGCCGGGCGGGCTGTATTTAGCAATGTCGTTGGTAAAGACCGCGCCCGCACCGCTGCTGTGGTTAGCTGTATCGGTATAGTTCGTAAGCTTGTTATTATTCCGGGTGCCGCCTGCATAGAGGTAGTACAACGAATCCATCAGATACACCTGCTGGCTTGTATGGTTGTAACCATACCGGTTCAGGGCCGTTAAGTTGCCGTCCAGGTCATACGCATAGTTGCTGTGGTAAAGGCTGCCCGGACCGCTTGCTGCCCCGGCCAGCGGCGTTGCGGAGGCGTAGGCAGGCTTAATGTAATCTGCCGTCTTGATGCGGTTAAGCTTGTCGTAACGGTAGCCGGAATAGAGCGGCTCAAAATAGCCAGGAAGCGTGGTGGCCGCAGCAATGTTGCCATTATACAGGGAGCGGCCCGTAGGCGGCGCGGGCAGTTTGAAAAGACTGCTGCCCCCGGTATTGAGGGCATTGGTGCTGTCTATGGGCTTGTAGTCCCCGGCAAAGTAGTCCAGCCTGGTGCGGAAGAGGTCTGGCATGTGGGCGTTGTTACCCAGCCCGTCACCGCCCATGTCGGAGGCAGAGTCCGGCGCGTCGCCGTTAATGCTCTTAAGCCAGCCCTGCAGGGTGTATGCAAAGTCAATGCCCTGCACCCGCTGGTCGCCGAGGGAGATGCGGGCAAGCGGGCCGTGGGGGTAGTACCTATACTCCGCATCTCTGTCCCAGAGCAGGCCGTCACGGCTGCTCTCGGTTTTAATAATGCGGTTGTCATCGTCATAGGCGTAGCGCTGATAGTACTGATCAGCGAAGCCGCGGTCATAGCTAACCAAGGTCACCTTGCCGCTGTACAGGTCGTAATCGTAGTCTATGCGCTTATATTGCTGTCGATAAGCGGCCAAGCGTGGCATGTCATAGGTAAGAGTTTTGAGGTTGCCACTAAGGTCATAGCTGTAGTGGAGGGCAATATCGTACCCGGTATAGCCGCTAAAGTTTGGTGGTAGGGCGCTGTAAGAGGCAATGGCGGCTACGCGGCTACGCAGGTTTTCCTGCCTGCTCATGCCATTGTTGATGGCTGTAGTGGTTGCTGTGTCAAAAGTGTAGAGCGCAGTATCGTAGGTGGTGCGGATCACTTGCTCGCGACGTGTGTTGCTAATGAGAGAAGCGAGGGTACCGGTATTGGATTTTGTCTTATACTGTTGGGTGAATAGGGCTTGGATATAATCAGCTATGGGATAGCTGGCCTTCTTTTGCGCTAAGCCATTATTATAGACGGTGTTAGTGATGTGAAAGGTGTCTTTGATTTGGCCGGTTTCAATTACACGGTTTTGTCCATCGTATAACGTGTAGGTGTAGAAGCCGAACGGAGCCTGCTTACTATTCTGGGAGAATATTAGTCGGCCGGCCTCATCGTAGATGAACTTGGTAAGGCCGCCGTCGGGAGTGGTTTCCCGTCAGTTTTTGGTTCTGGGCGCTATAGGTGTAGGTGGTTTGCTTGGTATGAACGGGTACAGGCGGAGTGCCGGTGGGCACTCGGCGATATGTATTCGTGCTATCTATTGCCCCTTGATTGTTAAGCATTATCACGCCCATTGGCGGAGTAGTAGTAATCAGGTTACCTGCCCGGTCATAGTCGTAAAGCGTCACTGCATTCTTCATCTGCGGCTGCGCCAGCGTCATGGAATCCCATAAGCCGTAGTAGGTATCAGTAAGAAATGCGCGGTAGCTCATGCGCAATGCGTTATACAGCGAGTCCTGGTACTGGCTATTGCGGTTGGCGGCGTTAGTGTAGGCCTGCGCTACAAGCGCATCGTAGCAGATGTCTATTGAGTCTGCATCCTCCTCCCGCTCATCGCACAGCATGATGTGCTCATAAGCATCTGGTGCGGCGGTCACTAAATCAAAGTCGGTTTTGCCGAATCCAGTGAGCGTATCTGTTGTATTTGTTGGCAATACAAATGCAGCCTTGAAATAGCGCCTGCTATTGCCGTAAGTAATAGGCGCTACCTGTACCAGATTGTATTTGAGTGACTGGTTTCGGCTAACATATTCTGGCAGGCGCAGGATAATATGGTAACTACGCTCACCCGACATGTTGGGCGTGAGTACAAAGGAGTATCCGTTGTTGTCTATTCTATTTTGTCCTTTTAACTTGAAACTGGCACTTCCGTAGGCTATTGATGTTAGCCAACTGTTAGGCGGCCCAGGCATCAAGCCCGGTGCAGCGTACATGAAAGGATTGCCAGAAGCCACGGAAGGAAATGGATTCGGCAATCCGACTGGTACGTAAGGAAATCCTGTGTTTGCATGCGTTTGCTTGCACGCTTCAAGAATATTCTCCAAGAAAGTGAAGCCCGTAGTTGTAGAGGAGGTTCCACCATGGTTCATAAGTTGAATTGTGCCAGACGGGGCATATGTACCGCCTTCTAGCCCATGACGGTATGATACGTCTTTTAGTATTGTGCTTCCGCTAGTATATACATTGGCTTGTACCCATGGGGCACTAAGTGCCTGTAAAATATAATCATGGGATGTACCTGTGCTCAACCCATACACATAATTCAGGTACGAAACCTTGTCGCTTAGTGTGTTGCTATGCGTACCGCGGTAACTCTCATGCTAGGAGAGAGTTATGGAACTTCCCAGGGAAGTAGATTGTAGGGTAGTTGCTACTTCAGCATCCAATTGTGCCCACGCAGCGGCAAGCAATGTAGAATTGAGAGCGCCGATTGGTGTAACACGATAATGCGTAAATGGAACCGACAACTGTGCAGAGGAGTTTCCAAATTCTCCGTCTTTAACCGTTACCTGCTCACTGATAACATTGAAAGCACTACTAGCCAATGCCGTGGAAAAAGTTGCATTGCTGCCAGGGAGAAAGAAATCATAGGAATATGGGGCCTCGCCCGCATAATCACTATTAAGGCTGTTGAATGACCATTTAATGGAAGAACTTCCCCACCCATTTGTTGTAATTCCATTCCATATATAGTCATTGAGACTCTGAATATAAGGGCGCATACGTTCATCTGTAAATGCGGAACGTAGGTCAGCGAAGAGGTGCGCCGTATCATTGGCATCGACGTAGTAAAAGAACTTCAGTTTGCTTGGGTGGTAACTATACATTGGATCTGTATTAGCATATGGAGCTGATGCGGGGCTCGCTATACCAGTTCCGCGCATAGCATTTAGTACTCCTTCCAAGATCCCATTGGGCGCATACGCCTTAGCGCTAAAATATCCATAATATCGCGGTAATAGCAGTGAGTCGGACAAGTTGCATCCATTCATAAAATCCAAGTATTCATCCGCATAATGCCGGTTGCGGAAATAATAGTTTAGAAAGTTGCGCAGTGATATCTCATAGAAAGGATGGCCTATGCCCTTTATACCATACTTATCTGCAACTTCTACTTGATAAAGCTTGTACGCATCTTTCAATTCATTGCAGGCAATACAGGTATGCATGCATGATTTGGAACTATCTTCTGATATTGGGATAAATGAGCGTAGTATCTAACCCCCAAATAGTGATGTCTGTACCAGTCGTAAATCCATTATATATAGGATATTGTGGGGATGGTAATATCCAGAATGAAGATGTGGTAAAATTTCTTTTGTTCATATACTGCCCCCACAATATGAGTGTATCTCTGCGTGAAAATATATCGTAACAAGTCCCTCCGTAAAAGACTCCTAATGTGTCGCCAGATAGGAATTGATAATTCATATAATAATTAATACACTCTTTGTCATTGGTTGTTGATGACCCATTTGGGGGATTTAATGTTGGTTCGCCTGAACTGTTAGTATAAAATCCCCGTGGCCCGGATGGCGGACCTGAACGTAACCAAAATGTTACTAAAACGTGCTTCCCTTCATTAGAAAAATCATATATTATATTTTTATTGCTATCTGGGATAGACCAATCGTATGTTAATGAGTCTGTATTCTGTATGTTTAATGGAAGGGATGATGAAGTTGACCCACTAAGGATGAAGCAAACTGACCCACCTTCTGACTGGCGAAGATTTGGCGTTTTTGCTGGCGAAGAGGTGAGTGGATTTGATGTTTTGTTGAGTGTTTAAAAATGTGATTTCTGCATTTTTCTTCTGGATCGGTTCGTGACTAAAGGTCTATAGAAATTTGATTTGTTGATCCGGGGAGCATGCGGATAGCTTTGTCCACAAAAATTTTTAGGCTGGCCCCGCAGCCTTAGTGAAGGGCCAGCCGTATAGAAAATTTATGTGGATAAAGCGGGCAGGGTGCCGTCGTTCTGTACGCTCTCGGACATTTCTGGCTTTTTGCGACGCATCGATTCTCCGTGCAGATCCAAACGATGCGCGTTGTGAACGATTCTGTCCAGGATTGCGTCGGCGATCGTTTGCTCACCAATCAACTCATACCATTTGGCTACCGGTACCTGTGAGGTGATGATTAGCGAGGCCTTTCCATGCCGGTCTTCAATAAGCTCCATCAGGATAGCACGGCTTTGCGCATCGAAGGGCTGGATGCCAAAGTCATCGAGGATTAGTAGATGCTGCCGTTCAATGCGGGCCACTTCTTTGAGATAGGAGCCATCGGCCTTTGCCATTTTCAGACGGGCGAAAAGCTTGGGTACATTAAAGTAGGCTACCCGGTAACCGCGGCTGCAGGCATGATGGCCAAGAGCAGATGCGATGTAGCTTTTGCCAATCCCGGTGCTGCCGGTGATCAGGATGTTTTCATTCCGGTCAATAAAGCTGCAGTCGGCAAAGCGCAGGATCTGGTTCTTGTCCGCATTGCGGTCTGTATGGTAGTACAGGTCCTCCAGCGCTGCTTTGTAGCGGAAGCGGGCGTTGCGGATCTTGAGGTCAATGCCCCGGTTCTGCCGCTCATCCCATTCTGCATCTACCAGATGGGCGACCAGCTGGTCCGCCGTGAAGGTTTCTGCTCTGCCTGCTTCAAGGCTGGTTTTGAAGGCACGGAACATGCCGTGGAACTTCATCTTTTCTGAGCTTGTCAAGTGTTTCTGTGTTCATGGTTACATTGGTTTTATTGGTTAAGACTTGTTGTAATACTGTTCTCCCCGGATGTTGTCGTGTGCCGGCATCGTGAGCTGCTGCAGCTCATCTTCCTCCTGCTGCGTATCCAGTCCTTTTTTCAGGATGCGCTCTATGATCTTGTAGTTGTAGATGCCATAGCCTAAAGCCCGCTGGCAGGCTTTGATCAGCCGCTCATTGCCGACCTTTTTGGCGAAGCTTAAGATGCCCAGGCAGGATTTATACGCCTGCTCCGGATGCTGTTTGCGATCCAGCACTTTCTGGATGTAGACCACTACGTCCGGGTCGATATCAGCAGCCCAGCTCAGGAAGCGCTCCGGCGTCCATTCGGTAACGAAGCGGTGGGCGGAGGCCAGATGATCCGGGTCTGTAGTATAATGAAACGAACTCTTTACCCGGTTGTGGAGGGCAATGCGCTCGTAGCCGCAGTAGATCTCCACCGTCTTGCTGCTGTAAAGCAGCTTTACTTTTTTGCCGATGTACTTGTACGGAACGCTGTAGTAGTGCTGTCGGCTCCCAGGGTCACATGCCCGTTCTTCATCACGGTGGCAAAGCTGGATTGCTTGATCTCGAAGCGTGTGGCGGGCAGCGGCATCAGTGTGCTGCGCTCCACTTCTTCAAACTGCTGGCGGCGGCTGTAGCTGCGGCCTTTTAAGTGGGCGTTGTTGTGCTCCTCAAGCGCTTGCAGAATGGCCACATTAAGTGCTTCCAGTGTTGTGAATCGCTGATCACGGAGCTTGCTGTAGATGCGGGCGTAAACGATTTTTACGGCATTCTCCACATGCGCCTTGTCTTTGGGGCGGTAGGCTCTGGCCGGCAGGATGGCGGTGCCGTAATGCTCTGCAAACACAGCGAAGCTCTCATTCAGCTCCGGCTCGTACTTACTGCTTTTGGTTACTGCGCTCTTCAGATTGTCCGGCACAATGGCTGCCGGCACGCCGCCGATGAAGTGAAGGGCACCTTCGCAAGCGCCAATAAAATCTTCCTTCTGCTGGCTCATTACAGCCTCTACGTAGGTGAGCTGGCTGGCGCCCAGAATGGCTACGAACACTTCTACCGGCTTTAGCTCTCCGGTTTCCGGATCGGTAATGTGGAGCTTGTCGCCGGCGAAGTCAACATATAGCTTGTCGCCGGCCTTGTGGTCTATGCGCATCGATGGGTTGACGCTTGCCTTCCACTGCCGGTAGTAAGTGTTGAACTGGCTGAGGCACAGGCCTTCCGGATTGTCCCGCCGATATTGTTCCCAGAGCACCTGACGGGTAGCGCCTTTGCGCTTCAGCGCTTTATCTATATCGGGAAACAGGCTGTGCAACTGTGCTACCCGTTCGCTGGAGGGTGCAACTTGTGGCTTGATGAACAGGTCCTCCAGGTCTTTATCGCTCAGGGTATCAAGCTCTTTGAAGCTCAATCCGCTGTCAGTGAAAGCCTGGAAGTACCGCTTTAATGTATTGCGGGAGGTGCCGGTTTGTTCGGCGATGAGGCGCTTGCTTCGTCCCTGGTCGAGCAGGCGTAAGGCGTGTCTGATCCTGGTCATGCTTATCGGATTATTGGCCATCAGGGCTAAGTTTTTAAGAAACTTAACCTAGACTGCCTCCGCCTAAAGCATCAGCTCAAATCTTACTTCCGGGTGGGTCAGTTTGCACCGGCGAGGGTGGGTCAGTTTGGACCGGCGCAGGTGGGTCAGTTTGAATCATCCTGGGTGGGTCAGCTTAAATCGGCGCGGGTGGGTCAGTTTGACCGTTCCCTCCACTTGTAGCGCAGAAAGTAACCGAGTTCCTGAAAGGCTACGACCGTTTTGCAAAGACGATTGTGTTCTGCAACGACATTGACCATGCAGAGCGGATGCGCACTGCGTTGGCACAGCATAACCCCGACCTCGTGGCAGAGAACTATAAGTATGTGATGCAGATTACCGGCGACAATGAAGAAGGGAAACGCGAGCTGGACAACTTCATTAATCCCGAAGAAAAGTACCCAGTGATTGCAACGACTTCAGAGCTGATGACAACGGGGGTAGATGCTCAGACCTGCAAGGTGATTGTGCTTGATTCAGAGATTCAGTCCATGACGAAGTTTAAGCAGATTATTGGGCGCGGTACGCGAATCAACGAGGAGTTTGGCAAGCTCTACTTCACGATACTTGATTTCCGGAATGCTACTGACCTTTTTGCAGATAAAGCCTTTGATGGTGACCCTATAAGGGTGAAGGAAGCGAAAGAGGAAGACGACCTTGGAGTCGTAACTGATGAAGAAGAGACTGAGCCGCTTCCGGTAGATGATGAGACGGGGCAGGAAGTTGAGGTACAGAAGCCTAAAGTCCGGTATCCGCCGGGTGGAGACGACAAGAATAAGGTACGCGAACGACGCGAAAAGGTGATTGTGAATGGCGTGGACGTGGCGATGCTGATTTCGCGTGAACTCTACTTTGACCAGAATGGCAAGCCGATAACGGTATCACTGAAAGACCACACAGCAGACATTATCCGACAATCGTTCGCCTCGCTGGATGATTTTCTAACCCGCTGGAACGAGGCCGAGCGCAAGGAAGCTATCATTAAGGAGTTGCAAGAACAAGGTGTACTGGTTGATGCACTCGGCGATGCTGTGGACAAGCAGCTTGACCTTTTTGACCTGATATGCCATGTCGCTTTTGACAAGCCGCCGCTAACCCGCCGTGAGCGGGCAAACAATGTGAAGAAGCGCGACTACTTTACGAAGTGGGGTGAGCAAAGCCGGAAAGTGCTGGAAGCTCTTTTGGAGAAGTACGCAGACGAAGGCATTGAGAACATTGAGCGGATGGATGTGCTCCGCGTGCGGCCACTGAATGAATTGGGTTCGCCGACGGAGATTGTAAAAGGATTTGGCAGTAAGGAAAACTATGTTGCAGCAGTACGTGAATTAGAACAGGAACTCTATAAATCCGCTTAAAAAATTGATGGACACTACTCCACATGAAACAACACTCTTCAAGGAGTTGTTGAAGAATTACCAGGCAATTCGTACAGAGAAAACGACCAGGCAGCCAACTTATTTAGAAATTGCCGGCAAAGCTCATAAAGAGGATGTCGTTAGTAACATCCTTGCTTTCTTCTTTGACTCGGAAGCTTCCCACGGACTAGGCAGGCTCTTTCTTGATTGCTTTCTCGCTAGCATGGACATCCAGACTTCAAGTTTTAAAGAACCGATAGGTACTTTTCGCGAGATAACGACCGCAAAGGGTAAGCGCATTGACCTCATCATTGAATCTGACGATGCCGTTTTGATTGTTGAAAACAAAATCAATC
Source organism: uncultured Bacteroidota bacterium (assembly GCA_963782125.1). Lineage (GTDB taxonomy): Bacteria > Bacteroidota > Bacteroidia > Chitinophagales > Chitinophagaceae > UBA1952. The sequence continues at coordinate 185,146 of CAWAID010000008.1, read as the reverse complement.
ACTGGCTTCATAACGACTTGATTGAATATGCAGCCCATGCTAATCGGCACTACAAAAACAAGGAAACCTTCCTTGCAGTGCTTTCTATGGATGTTCAACATTGTTCGCCTCCTTTTTTAAATGTTACCTACGCCCGTTTTCTGAATGAGCTGAGTTCGCAGATGGAGCTGCATCAAATCGTGGCAGCTGGCGAGTATCAGGTTCTTCTTAAAGACTTCTTTCAAACCTTAAAAAATCTTCGCTCCAGAACAATGATAAATGAACAAATGCGCGACTTCTTTATTGAGCATCGTGACATCTTAGCTGAACTCAATAAGGAGAAGGCGAACCTAGACCAAGAAGTAAGCAATAGGGCATACAAACTGTTGGAGAAGACACTGACAAGGCCGGATATAGAAAAACTAGTTTGGCACAAAACCGTATTGGTTAATCAAAAATCCTTTCCGAACGGCTTATGGCTGAAGGCAGATTGTGTTGTAAATCTTGAAGGCTACCATTTTCATCCGTTTGTTGAGCGGGACGGTAAAGATGAGTCAACGAGCGAGCTATTAAACGCTATTCCTTATTTCAAAGACAGTTCGGAATGGAATGTTTGGCTTCCGCCATTGGCCTTTGATACGCCGTTTGACACTGTAGTAGAAAAGATGAATGAATTTGTCCAGACAGTATTTCAATAGTCCATGTCAAACATCTCCTCCACAATAGCCTCCATCCGCCAGATAATGTGGCAGGACACCGGCCTCAATGGCGATGCTCAGCGCATTGAGCAGCTTGGCTGGATGCTCTTCCTCAAAATCTTCTCTGACAAAGACAAGGAGTTGGAGCTGATGGATGAATCCTACACTTCGCCCATCCCCGCCCGACTTCACTGGGATGCCTGGGCTGCCGACGATGAAGGTCTTACCGGCGATGCGCTGGCGGTATTCATAGACCGCGACCTGTTTCCTGCGCTGCGAGATATAGATGTGAGCACCGGCAACCGTCGCGCGCTTATTGTGCGCGAGGTGTTTGAGGGAAACAACAACTACATGAAGAGCGGCATCAACATCCGGAAGGTGCTGAACAAGCTCAATGAGATTGACTTCAATGTTGCCAAAGACCGGCACGCATTCGGCGAGCTGTATGAGAGCATACTAAAAGAATTGCAGAGCGCTGGTAAGAGCGGAGAATTCTATACGCCACGTGCCGTCACACAGTTCATTACCGATATGATTGCGCCTAAGCTGGGTGAGAAGATTCTTGACCCGGCCTGCGGCACCGGCGGCTTTCTTACCTGCGCTATTGAGCGGCTGATGGCGCAGGCGAAGAATGTGGATGAGCGCCGCAGCGTAGAGGAGAATATTGCCGGATGGGAATACAAGCCGCTGCCGTACCTGCTGGCGACGACCAACCTTATCCTACACGACATTGAGGTACCCAACATCCGCTTTGGTGATGCGTTGGACCAGCCGCTGAGCTCATTTACGGAACGGCACCGTGTGGATGCTATTCTTGCCAATCCGCCTTTTGGGGGCATTGTGGCTGGCGGCAATGAGCAGAACTTCCCGCAGAGCTATCGCACGAAGGAAAGCGCCGACCTTTTTCTTATTCTCACTATTCATCTGCTGAAGCGCGGCGGGCGGGCCGGCATAGTGCTGCCCGATGGCTCGCTGACCGGCGAAGGCGTAAAGCAGCGGGTGCGCGAGCGCCTGCTTACGGAGTGCAACCTGCATACCATTATTCGCCTGCCCAACTCGGTGTTTCAGCCTTATGCTACCGTGGCAACCAACTTGCTGTTCTTTGACAAGCCTCTGCAAGCCTCGACCAATAACGCGATTCAGACTAAAGAGGTATGGTATTATGAGCACCGCCTGCCCGAAGGACAGAAGTCTTATAGCAAAACGAAGACAATCCGCCGTGCAGAGTTTGACCCTATAGTGGATTGGTGGAATGCGCGTGAGGAAAGCGAGATATGCTGGAAGGTGCCAGCTGAAACGATTGTGGAGCGCGGCTATGATTTGGACATTAAGAACCCGAATAAGGCGGAGGAGGTGCATGAATACACAAGCGCGGAGCTTATTAGGCAATTAGGAGCTAGCCTTTCCAAAAGTCAAGATTTACTTAATCGGCTACAAGACTCTATACGATGAGCTTTAAGATGAAGTTTGTTCCATTGACCTTTATTTCATCAAAGGAGGCAGTAGAAACGCAGCTAAGAAATAGTGCAGTATTCAAAGTCGTTTATGAAAAATTTAAAAGATTAGTTGCTCTGTCTACTTTGATTGAAAGGACGCAGTATGGATATACAGCATCCGCGAAAGCGAACGGAGAACACAAACTCTTAAGAATTACCGACATTAATAATGGTTTTGTAAACTGGAATAGCGTACCGTTTTGTAATTGTGATGTCAGCTCAAAATACTTGCTTGAATCAGGGGACATATTAATTGCTAGGACCGGGAATAATATCAGCTATCTGGTAAGCAATGACGTTCCGGCTAATTCAGTATTCGCCAGTTATCTAATCCGAATAGTCTGTAATCAAACCAAACTTTTACCAGAGTACCTGTTTTTGTTTCTGAATAGCTATGCTTTTTGGCACCAAATTCTCCTCAAGCAAAGAGGAGCATTGCTGCAAAATGTCAATGCAAAACTCATGGGCCAATTATTAGTCCCAATGTGCTCAATAGAAGAGCAAAGAGAGATTATTGAAAACAGGAAAAGTGCATTTGATGGAGTGATTATTCAAGAAATTGATAGCATTGTTTCTATTCACAACTATAGCCATTCTCTTTCAAAAGAACATATCCACCAACTCGCTCTCCTCAAAAAGCTCCGTCAAAGCCTCTTGCAGGACGCAGTACAGGGAAAGCTGGTAGCGCAGGACGCAAGTGATGAGCCTGCTGAAGTTCTACTCAAAAGGATAAAGGCGGAGAAGGAAGCCTTTATTGCCGCAAGGAAGCTGAAGAAGGATAAGCTACTGCCTCCGATAAGAGAAGAGGAGATTTCTTTTGCCATTCCAGAGGGGTGGGTTTGGTGTAGGTTAGGGGAAATAGCTTTATCATCAGAAGGTGGTAAAAGCCTTCAAGCAAATGCTCATCCTGCAACAGAAAATAAATGGGGCGTTCTTAAAACAAGCGCTATTACGTCAGGACAGTTCATTGAAAGTGAGAACAAAAGATTTGAAAATACGAGTAGCCAATATGAGAACATTCTTGTCAAAAAAGACGACATGCTTTTCTGTCGCGCAAGTGGTTCAAAAGGTCTCGCAGGCACATCATGTATTGTTAGAGAACAGCCAAGGGCAAAACTTATCCTTGAGCGATAAAACGATTAGGTATCATCTCAGTCAATTTATTGTCGGAGACTACATCCAAAACTGGAACACAACTAGCTTTTCTAAGGATTACTACAATAGGCTGAAGTACGGGGAAAAGCACCTCAATGAACAACATTACAAGAGCACAATTTGATGTTGCACTTATTCCCCTTCCACCTCTTACCGAACAACACCGCATCGTCCAAAAGTTAGAAAGCCTCATGGCGGCCTGCGATGCGCTGGAGCAAAGCATTAAAGAAAGCCGGCTGCAAGCACAGCAACTATTGCAAACTGCGTTGCAGGAGGCTTTGCAGGCGCCATCCCATTCATTAAGCAGCATCAATGCGTAAGTGGAAAAAGAGCAAGACCAAATGGGAACCCACCGGCTTGTGGTATGCGCCAAATACTAAAGAAAAGTTGCCCGGTCGCCTGCGAAAAAAGCAGGGCCGGTATGTCTTAGACATTATCACTTCCAGGACTTTTGAGGGGCAGGAAATTCCATTGAGCGATGTGAATGTCACCTACAATAATTATGAAATAATCGTTGGCACATGCCGATTGATTTATGGTGAAGTATGTACGCTCTACGGCTGCAGACTGGTCAGTACAAAGAGCATAGGTGAAGGCGTTAGCCGACTGCGTTATGATGTACGCTACGTGTTTCACAACACGCTGGTAGAAGACAAGAAGGCACTTTTAGTAAAGGCCGCCAGTTTCAGTTTTTCTAACCTGTCCAGTTGGTATGATGGCGATGAATGCATCAATCGGTTTAGCGATGAGACAGGCATTTACATTGACGGCAAGCAGGTTCCGAAGAATCGTGAGAATAAGGACAAGCGGGTCCAGATAACAGACAATATGGCTTTTGTATTTGAAGACAGATACGAGACCACCCGACCTGACTGGAACAACTCACGCGAGCAATATTTTAGGAAATACCTGACCATTGAATATAGTCAGCCGGTTCATTTTGATGAGCTAATATCAGACGCGGCTTACTTCTCCAGGCTTTTGGGCGTCTCAATGTTTAAAGCTGTTGGATTTACTATCCATACTGTACAATTTACGGACGAAGCTTACGCGCATTTGAAGAATGAGTATAGGGGCCACCGCAAGTCAAGCTATGTGCAGAATTATACCCTCACAAGCAAGCGCAAGATTGAAGAAGACTCATTGCATCAAAACTACATGTTGTTCAGCAGGTGGAAATTTTCCGAGGAAAGTCTCAATGAAATCATCAGAAAGTGGTTTGCCAACAGAAGCCATTCCTACCTGTATGACTACTTCATAGACTCCCATGTTTGGACGATTGGCAACTGGCAATTTCTGACGAACGTGATGTTCAATAATCGCTTCCTGAATATGCTTCATGGTTTGGAGGGATTTCATGAGGTCTTTTATGGAAGGCCTAAACAAGCGAAGTCGGTAATTGATGCAAAGGTGGAGGAGGTCAATGAGCTATTAAGCCAAGCAGATGCTGATGCTGAGCTCAAGCATTGGGCAAACGATAAGCTTCAGACATCAGAGGAAGTTTACCCGACTCTGAAGAAAAAGCTGGAACACCTTCTTGAAGAATTTCAAATTCAACTGCTGCAACGGTTCGGCAATTCAGAACCTTTGAAAAAATTCATATCAAAGGCAAGCAAGTACCGGAACTTGCTATCGCATGGCTCAATAGAAATCAAAGAGACAAATCAGGGTAAGGAGATGGACAAACTTTTCTTCGCGCTGCAATATCTCCTTGCGTTATGTATCCTAAAAAGCCTTGAAATTGCTGATTGCAAAGCGAGCATTGGTCATAATGTGCGCATGGGTGAATGGGCCAACGAGATTGTGCATTTTATCAACAATAACCGTAGTCAATACTGCTAGCTCATGTCGGTTGCCAATTTGTGGATAGATGTTCCTTGCCCCAATTGCGGCTACGAAAACGACACGCAGTTAATAGACATAAAACTGCAATCGCGCATCTACTGCCTGAATTGCAAAACCTCAATTCAACTAATGGATGAGGATGCCAGCACTCATCGCGGCATCTCTTCAATTGACCAAGCTCTTGACGACCTTCTAAACGCTTTTAAATTCTGATGTACTACACGCATAACCTTCGGGTACAATTGCAGGGATGGGTGAACCGGCTTTATAAAACAAGCTGGGAACACTTTCCGTCGGAAATAAGTTTTTTCTTTAAGAACATATCCTCCCACCCGCTTCTCCTTTCCATTCTCACCGAAGCGGAGCAATCAAGTGCTAATGTCGCCTCTCAAGTAGAGCATATAGTTACTGAATTTAAAAGCGACTATCATCTGGATATTCGCCTTGTCTCATTTAAGAGCCGGCCTGAAAAAGCAGCATTTCATTTTAGGCTATTGGATTTTCTGATAACGTCCACCGATGACCAGGACATTATGGGCATCATGCAGCAAGTCATAGGTGGTGACGGATTTGATGAACAGAAAGAAGCTTTGATAGAAGGATTCGTCCGGCCCATTACCAATTACCTGGAAGACCAATTAGAAGAAGGCAGCTCGGCACTATATCTACTTGAAAAATACAAACGCCGAACAGAAAATTTCTTAGCCAAAAAACTGCTTGCAAAATATGAAGCAGTAACCAATCAGACTTACGAACAGGTATTTGATGATGACTTGCGCCTTTATCTGTTTGACCAGGGTATAGACCATCCATATTCAACGCCAAAGTCTGCTTCGGGCAGGGTTGACATTGCCAGCGGGCTGGACACATCAGACCCTCTCATTCTTGAAATCAAAGTCTTTGACAAGGCGAAGAGTTATGGAAAGGAGCGAATTCGCTCTGGCTTCAATCAAGCCTTAAAGTATGCTCGCGATTACAACAAGAGTACCGCTTACCTAGCCGTATTCGTGCTTGACGATGTAGAAATAGAACTTACTGACGCAGGCGAGGATAAGGCATGGCCGAACAGAATTGCTTTCAATAACTGCCATTATCACTTCATCTTCGTCTACCTGAATCGGGATAAGTCGGCGAGCAAGAGTAAGACGAGTAAAATTTCAATTAGTTTGAACGATTTAATCAGCCACGATAACGATGTACCAACTTCAGTGTAAAGACTAACCGCCTTTTGATATCCAAATCTTATGTACTCGGGTAAGCAATTAGCTTCGATAGGCGAGATATTTCAAACGGCAAAAGCGTCTGCAATTGCATACTATGCACTAACGGAAAGGCCCCTAGGGATTACCGGTGAACTCGGAGAATACGAAGCTGCAATAAAGTTGAAATGCAAGTTTAAAGGCGCTAGGAATGCTGGACATGACCTCATTGACTGCAATGGAAACGAAGTGCAGGTTAAGACGCGAGTTATTCGCAACAACAAGAGTCAGCGCGTGCCAACTATTGCAGCCAGCCAGGATGACAAAACCTGGCACTACGTATTATTGGTATTACTTGGCTCTGACTATGAGGTAACCGCCATATATAAGGCAGACAACAAAACCATAGAAGCGCATTTTAAGAAGCCGAGACCGAAAAATGGTAAGCCACGAAGAAATATGCCTGTGCGTGAATTTATTGCTATAGGAGAACAAGTTTGGCCTAAGAGTGGCAGGTCAAGCAAAAAGTAATTCCGATACCGGCTTAGCGAAGTCTCTGGACTTTACTAGGGTCAAATTAATCTTCTGAACATAGAACACTATCCTTGCCGTGTAGCACAGACCTATGAGTCTACAGATTGTAAACACGTTGAAATTTAATCCTAGTACGAGCGAACTATTCGCAGGCAATGGGCAGCTCATCAAAAAGCTGCAATGTCCGTACAGGATTGACTGGGATTCCCTAAACAAAAATCTTGGCGATTCGGGCAGCCGGCAGTGCAGCCAATGCAGCCATTCTATAATAGATGCGGGTCGCTATAGCGCAGAATCCCTGCTAGAGATGCTTGCAGTTGAACCAGGCACCTGCCTGAAGATTAGTCTCACCGACCCCAATGTCCAAATCATTCATGGAAAACACAGAAGAAGTATCCGTTGACTACGCTGCTCGCCGCCTGCGGAAAATAAGAACGGCTCGTAGTATAAGAAGTATCAACTCTGGTGTTCGGCAAGGTTTCTTCCCTTTGCTACGGAAAGTAGTACCCTCAAAAAAGATATGGCACTACTACAATCTGGTTCGCAATACCCGCACCGGAGAAATTGCTGACAATGTTGACCCACGCGATGAGACGTATCATAGCCCGTCTTGGGAAAAGGTCTTAGCACACAAGTACTACCCCTACTACTTTAAATCGCCTTACGCTGCCTATCTGATACCTAAGGATATAGGACAAGGCGAAGAAGTGCTGCTACTGGATTTAATAGAAGACTACGTGGGCATAGTTGGACCCGGAGGAGATACGTACAGGCTCGAAAGCTGTCGTGCAATATGGAACGGCACTGACCTAGAAATTCAGTACGATCCAACGCGTGATATGGATTATGCGGTTGGCTAAGGTACCCCTGCACAGTTATTGGGATTAGTTGCCTTGAGGCAATCGCTTAGCCTAATGTAGATTATTTCAAAAGAAGCGCAATAGCTCTATGTGATTTACGCAGCAAGCTCATTTACAGGCAATACTTCCTTACCGAATAAGCCCTGCATCATCTCATCTGCCCTGACTTCTGTTTGCTCCGTGGGGTACAATGTAGAAGTAGCAAGCGACATTTTACGGGAAAGTAATGCATCCAGCACCTCATCAAACGCGCGGGCTATTGTCACCTGTCCATCCGTTACCTGTTCAGGAAATACAGCCATCGGGTAATACACATGCACTGCCTTTGTTTGGCCTATTCGGTACGCTCGGTCAGTAGCCTGCTCTTCTTTTGCCGGATTCCAATGACGAGAATAATGAATCACGTGATTCGCGGCAGTAACGTTGAGACCCACCCCTGCGGCAAGTGGCGACATGATTATTACGCCAAATCCCTTTTGCGAGCTAAACCGGTCAATAGTTTGCTGGCGACTCTGATGATTAGCGCCTTGCGGCCTACGGGTGGTCGGTGTGTCGCCATTGATGATGCTGAGCGTGATGCCAAATGTATCTCGGATGGCCTGTTGCAAAATCCTTTGTGTTCCTTTCCGGTCGGCAAATACAATGACCTTTTCCCCTGCATCACGAATAATGTGCAACAGTTCTACAGTCAATTGCAACTTAGCCGAGGTTGCAATTAGCTCTGCTGTGTTTTTCCCTTCTGCCTCACCGTTTGCAAGGAAAGGATGGTCCGATATATCGCGGATTGCATGAAGGACACGCAGCATATCCGCGCCTGTCTCGGGGCTCGAATCATTACCTTCTTTAATGGCCCCGACCGCCTCCCGATAGCGCTGAATTTGAACTGGCGGCATTGCACGCCTTATAATTTGGGGCACCTTTTCGGGAAGGTCTTTAAGCACGTCCCTTTTCATCCTCCTTTTAAGGAAAATGCCTGTACGTTCGTGTAACTGTTGCCCTAATGCCGCAACATCGGTTCCTTCTTCTTTCAGTGGTTGCTGATATTGCTTTGAAAAGTCTTTTGCGAAGCCAAGCAGGCCCGGTACAGAGAAGTCCATAATGCACCACAGGTCTACGAATGTGTTCTCAATCGGTGTGCCTGTCATGGCTATCCTGAAGTCAGCCTTGATGGCTTTGACAACATTAGTAATGAGCGTGCCGGGCGTTTTTATCTTTTGGGCTTCATCCAACACAACTACCGCATAATTCACAGCGCAGAGGTTAAGCTGGTATGTGCGCATCGTCTCGTAGTTGGTAAGGATTATCTGTGGCTGCTGTAAGGCAGCGACCGTATCCGGACTGAACGATTTACCGACCTGCACGCCGCCGTGAAGCGGATTAAGCCTGAGTGTGCAAGGCGAGAAAAACCGCTTGTACTCGGCTTCCCAGTTTTCCAGAAGGCTCACCGGGGCAACAACGAGATAAGGCTTTCCTTCTGGATTAAAATGCCGAGCGTGCCACTCGATAAAGTAGAGAAGCTGCAGGGTCTTTCCCAGGCCCATGTCATCTGCCAGCAAGCATCCAGGATGGCGGGCCTTGCAAAGGGTTTGAAGCCAAGCCACACCTGCAACCTGGTGTTCCTTTAGCGTAATGCCGGAAGCGAGGTTTTGGACAGGGGTAAAGCCGTGATAGTCGTAAACGTCCGCAGCGTGCCCTGGCGCATATTCAAGTGCGTCGGCATTTTCATACACAATGAGCACCTTTCGCCCCTCGCTGTCTGTCGTGTCGTCGGGAAGCGGCTTTTCTGGCTGAGCAAATTGCTTGCGTGCAACGCGAATAAGCGCAGCAGCTCCAGCTACCGGTACATCTGCGCCCTCCCAGACAAACGTCTCTGCGCCGGAATCCTGTGCCGCATTCACTGCAGTCTCAAACTCATTTAGCGATTCTTCTGATTCAAATGTTACGCGCTGTTCAGCGCTACCTGCAGCTTGTATCGCAAAGCCGGGTATCCATTCCGACTTGTATGGGCAGACGAAGGGATAAAATTTTGGCTTGTAAATGCCAAGCTCAATAACGCGCTCGCTGTAGAACTCTGACAAATCCGTTTCAGGAGAAAAGTATTCTGTTGGATTCTTTATAATCGCGGCAATCTGCGCTCTATCACGCACCCTACGCACACGCTTCATCTGCTGAAGCTGTGCCTGTTGCGCCTCATCAATTACCACCCGTGTTGTTGTACCCGTATTGTCTGCAATCGGATAGATTTCGCGCGCAGCAGGAAATTTATCGTAGGCCCTGACGAAGCTTGAGTTATCAGCAACATCAACTACCGGAAATACTTCCAGCGTGCCATCACTCGCTACCTGAAAATCTGCTTTGATTTTCTGAGGTACCAAAAGCTCCTGGCCTTGCAAATAGCTATCCAGATGAATGCCGGCTTCATCAGCAAGCGATTTGATTTTTGAGAAGTGGAGCAGGTGTTCCTTAAAGCTGTGCTCCGAATCCGGCATGGCATTAAAGCCATCCAACGCTTCGCAAACGGCGAAATGTGCCGCGGAAAGCAAGTAGGTCTTATCATCCGCCGTAAGTAAAGGCCCATCACGAATTATATGGAGCAGATTGCCACCAGGTACAAAATCGGAGAAACGGCAAACGAAGCGGAAAGAAGATTGATTGAGCTGACCGTCAGAAAGTATGCTGATAGCATATGGATACGTTTGGGGCAGGCCAAGAATGCGCTGGTCTAATTCGCTCATACGCAGCACCGCTTCTGCATCGGCTTCATAACCAACTTCCGATGATGTTGCAAAACCATTGTCAGCAAGCTCTTCCAACAGCACCGCCTGAGAAAGCAACTCTTCTCTGTTCCAAGTTGACAAAGGCATGGCTAACCCGCCACCATCTGGGATGAAGAAAGTGAACTGACCGTCGGCGAATTTCCATTGTATCATGCGTTGCCAATTTTTTGACTTATCCAGTATCTAAACACTTCTTCCCAGCTTATTTCTCCTTTAGGGTGATGATTCAAACTTCCTTCGTCAGAGAGATTGCCCATTTGGCGGCCTTGACGATATAAGAGTCTGGGCAATCCGGTATTGCGCAGCTCACCTATGTTGTGATAATATTCGTCCATGCGCGGACAGTATTTGCTGCCAATCCGGTAGGCATAAAACGCCCAGCCCGTGTCGCTAAATTCTACAAGCGCATACTCGCCGACATGCATCAATATGGCCGCAACATTAGTGCTTCCGCCGCTCACCTGATACCTGTTATCAACAAAGTCTTTTACTCGTTCATCACGCTTTAATGCAGCACGAACGGATTGCGAGCCAAACACCTTAAACGCCGAAACCCGTTTTGCCATACTTAGCCAAAATGCCTTCCGGCGCGTGTCGTCCAGGCAGGTTTCAAAAAATACGGTAATGAACTGGCGGGTAATCCACTCATTCAGAATCTGTCTTGCTTGTTCAATGAGCTTTGTCTCATGTGCTGCCTTGCCTGAGGGTGCTGTCCAGTTTGCCACAACGGCAGGGTCGCCGACTAAAGAAAAGGCAAGCAGCTTCACCTGCTCCTGTAGCCCTGCCCTATCCGGCATATTGGCTTCCCCTATGAGCTTGCTTATCAGCAAGAGCGATGTCCATGAGCCCTTTGTATTGGCGGCATGAAGTCTCAATGCAGCTTCAATGTCTGGTAATATTCGCGTAAGCTTACCTGAGTTCTTTTCGTAGAAAGTGAGAATGACGCCGTGGAAGTAAGGGTACATCATCCATGATTCCGGCAGCGCGATACATTTTGCTGCGGTTGCAATAGAGACATTTTTTATCGCCAGGTCAGAACCTAAAAGGAGGTCGCCATTAGAAGGCATAAAATAGCGGGAGCCAGCCTTCATAGCCAGATAGGCTGGTCGCTTACCGGCATAATCTCGAAGTCGCCCGGAAATAGTCTGATACAAAAGCCGTTGTGATGTTTCAGGGGAAGCGTTCCAGTTTTTGAGATAGCAGCCGAGCAAGGCTGTAATGAAGCCGTCTTTCCATTGAAGGGTAATTATGCGCAGCGCCCGTTCCAATTCTGGGGTGGCTCCCAGGATGGCGGTTAATCCCTTTTCTGAATAATCCAAGGCATGAGCAAGCGTTCTGACTTCCCGATTCTTCAATCGTAATTCCTGCGGGGAGCCAACTGCAGCCTTAAACTTGCGGAACACAATCGGGATACCGGACTCATCACGCAGGTCTGTAGCTGCCACGCCTATCTTATCCGCCAACTCCGTCAGCGTATTGACCCTCATGTCCAGCGTGCGTATTGCCTGTGCTGAAAAGCATTTTTCCCCGCTGCTACGGAATGTGGGCGCAGAGAATGATACTCCTAAAAGGCTTTTTGCGCCGGACATAATGAAGTGGTGATTAATTGCGGCGTGTGCTAAACTTTGTCAACTCGTCAGTCAGGTCTTCCAACACTTCACGCTGCTGCTCCGTGGCTCCTGCCAACGACTGCACTGCACTGGACATGCTCTCACTGTATTTGTCTAAATAGCCCGCGAGGTTCTTATTAATCGTAGTGCTGTAGCCATCCAGTCCGCTTTGTATTTCTGCGAAGATGCCTTTTAGGCCCTGCTCAATAATTCCAAACTTCTGCGCATAGTCTGCGGATACTTCCTTGGCTTTTGAAAGTGCCTCCTGTATGCCTTCCAGGTTCGCTTTATTCTGTTGTAGAAATTGCGCATTCTGACCGGCAAATTGTTGTTGCGCTTGTCCAAACTCACGACTAGCATTGTTCACATTTGATGCCACGCTTGTGAGCTGACTAATGGTTTTTGAAAGCTCCGTTTCCACCCCGGAAAACTTGCTCATTGTTTGATTTACACCCTTGGCAAGCGCCTCCATATTCGTGATGCTGCTGTTGAACGCGGCAACCAGCCTGTCGGACAAAGCCAGATTATTCTGGTGCTGCTCTACAAGCTCGCCCTGCCCAGCCTGCAAGCCCTGAATAAGCTGATGCATTTGTGTGGATGCGCCTTCCATGCGTGCCGTCATCGCTTCGTTTGCAGCAGACGATTGACTGATGGTCTGGGAAGCAATTTGCTCTACCGTGCCTTGCAGACTTCTGAAATTTTCCTGTAGATTATCGGTCATTGTTTGCAGTGTAGCAGGGAACGAAACAAGTGTTTCACCAGCCTGTCCGAGCAATTTCGCCAATCCCTCCATCTCGGCTTTTGCGGAACCGGAGACGGAGGTTTTGAACTTCAGCAACCATTCGCTCCAAAGCCGCTTCTAAGTCTTTCACGACGTTTTGCGTCATCTCTGTTGTCGGGTCATTGAGCTTGTTACCTAAAGACTCAATTTCGGTTCGCAGGCCCTGCAATTCATAAACGACACCTTCTTTTGGATTGTTGAAGATTTCTTCAAAGCCCGCCGTGATAGTGACGGCTAAATCTGTAGAAAAAGTCTGTAAGGCCGCAGACTGTTTCTTTGATTCATCGCATATTTCACGGAGCAAATTGCCAATAGTAGCCTGATTATTTGCTTCATCTTTTGATGTCATTACCCGTAGCATTTCCCCTTTGAAATCATTCATTGAATCAACCAACTTGTTGAGAATAGTTGCTTCATCACTAAGCTTACCGTGCTCGTTTTGCTTCTGTACCCGCGCTATCCATTTTGAAAAAAAGAAGTAGCAGACGATGCCTGCAATGGATGCGAAAAACGCAGTCTTTAACCCTCCCAGGAGAATTGGAATGCTTCCCTCCATGTCCTTTACATCAAAGAAGTATAGACCGACGGCAATACCGAGGAACGTGCCCAGAATACCGATTGTGGTAAAAATCTGGGGTATCATGTCCAGCAGATACTTGTTCACTCGTTCGGGATTTCGCTTTGCCCTTAGTACATAGCTAAACGCCCAGGTGAGATAGGCCGCCATAAACAAATAGGGCAACCAGTCAACAATGAACTTCACGGTCTGCATGGGTCGTATCTTAGTTTGAAAGTTTCTGAACAGCTTTTTTAATCAGCTCGTCACTTGCGGTTACAATTCTGAATTCCACCCGCCGGCAAGTAGTAGGGTCGGCTGGGGCGCCTGTTCTGTAAATCTCGCGACCTGTTTTGTCCAATTGCCTGCCAAAAGAAAGTCCATTTGCGGTAAGCCAGTATTGCAATCTGTCTTTGTCTTTTTGCCCTAGCTTTTGAAAATAGTCAAGCGCAAGTAGAAAGCGCATCACATTCCGCGTCCGGTCTTGTGAAAGCTGGAGATTATAGATGTAATCACCCTCAGAACTAGTATGACCCTCAATTCGAACCTTCAGCAATCTTATCCGCGTACTTTTCTTTGAGGATTATTTGTAAATATCGAGGAAGGAAATCCGCAAGAATTTTTTTGAAATCCTCTTTTAGCTCACTCTTGTTGTAGTCAAAAAGAATACGCTCGTCTACAAAGCGGATTGACAGATTATTGGAGTCCAGCACAGCATTCCACTTTGTTGTCTTAAAGTCTTCGTTGAACTGCACCTGCAGCTCCTTCAATAGTTCCACCTTCGCAGCCTGAAAGTCTTTAATGATTGTGTCTTTATCCTTTTGCTTGTTTTTAATCACAATCATGTAGGAGATAGCCATAAATAGGAATATCACCATTAAGACCGTCATCAGGTCGGCAAGCGGAATCCAGTAGCTTTCTTTTTTGCCAGCCATTCAAACGAGAATTTATTTAATAGTTGGGTTCGGACCATGAATATAGCTCAGGCAACAGGCTTGCTATAGCCTGCAAGGGCAACAACATAAATATAACCCTGGGTTCTGGCTTCTTCACACCACTGGTCTGCAAATCCCGCGGTTGCAGCTGATTCTTCTGTCCAGACAATTACTTCGTTTACATAAATGCCATCATATTTTGGTTCCGTGAGGGCGGCAACGGCGTTTTGTGACAGCGTCGCAATATGTTGCGCAGAGCTATTTTTTACCTCGTAAAATGTACCAAAATTGTTGACCCTTCTAATTAGCGTAACCCGTTCTCCCGCACCCACCCTTAGTCCTATTTCGTTGTTGGAAAGAATACCGTGAGCAGCGTTTCCGGAAAAGCAAAAAGCCTTTGCGCCCCAACTAATATTTACATCTTTTAATCCATCCTTAAGTGGCCGCCCAATTTGCCCTACCACCTTGTCATCTGGCGTGTACTGTATCTGACTTAGCAGTGCGGCTTCGCGTTCCCCCTGAATCACTACTAGCCGGTACTTTGCCCGCGAATACGCAACGTACATCAGCCTTCGCTCTTCGTCTATAAGGTCATGAATCACTGCTTCATCTTCGGTGCCGGGCATGAACGGCAACTCCGAGAACGACGGAGGCACTATTACGGCATCAAACTCAAGACCTTTAACCCGGTGCATTGTTGTTAGCAATACTTCAGTCTCATTCATGCCTGGGTCAACAAAGTCCTTATACTTTTCATACACCTTCCAAAGCTGCCCATCATCGCGCCGCGTGCTTTCGCAGATGTGGTCGCATAGGGCCGTGTAAGTATTCTGTATATCCTCGGGCGCATCGTCTAAATATTGCAGCACGAGAGCATGAACAACTGATAAGTAGAATTGGTTCCATGCCGGGCAGGCTATCTTTTGTTCCGTTATCAGCTTATTGATTTGGTCACGGAAATCGTTTGGTATAGGCGTTTCACGGGCCGCCTCTTGCGCATACTTATGTAGGAAGAAGTGGCATTCGCGAAAGCGCATAAACTCGGTGGGCTGATTCCCCTGCACGCGTATCCGGATGCCTGCAATTCCAGCCTCAGAAAGTCTTGCCTTTGCCCTGAAAACCTCATTGTTGCTACGGAACAGAATAGCAATCTGCCGATAGCGTTGAGGCTCACGTTTGTCGCCTTTTTGCAACTCGTCACCTGTTTCAACTAGCAATTTCTTAAGTTCATCCCACCAACGCAGGCCTTCTGCATGATGCCTTATCGTACAATATTCCCGTGGCATATTTGGGAACGGCTCCCGCTTTGTGACCAGCGGCTTCAATCCCTGGTAGCGTGGTATCCAATGTGATATAAGCTCATTGCTGGCTGCTACAATTGCCGGCATAGATCGAAAGTTTTGCGTCAGCGCATAGTGCGCTAATGGGCTAAATACTTTTTCTAGCAATTCGTAATAAGGCAATGGGTCAATCGCCGAACCAGCAGCAGTTCGTTCAAAGCCATAAATGCTTTGATTAGGGTCGCCGATTACAAACAGCTTGCCATCGCTCAGCTTTATAAGCCGTGATAGAATTTCTATTCGTAGCTCTGTGGCGTCCTGAAACTCGTCCACCAATAAATACTTCACTGCGCCCAACCGCATCAGCGCATGAGCGGGGTTGTCCTGCAGTCTATTGCAGAGGTCGCGCTCCCATACATTCGGTTCTTCAATTGTCTTAAAGGGCTGCTTCCTTATATCTGGGTTTAACTTGAGCGCAAGTTCCGCATAGGTGCAGATGCGCAACGGCTTTGTAATATCCTGATACCCTAACGCACGAAAGGTTTGTTGCAGCCGCGCTTTTAGCTCAGTTACTACTGCGCGATTGTAGGCAACGACCAGAATATCTGCCGCGGACACGTCTTCTTGCTGGATGAGGCGAGCTACGCGTAAAGCAAGTGTATGCGTCTTGCCAGAGCCTGGCCCGGCAATAACAGAAATATGCTGGCCCAGCGGCGCATCATAAACTGCTTTCTGCTCTTCGCTTAAACCAGCGACTTGTGCCTTCAAGGTTTCTTCGGCAAACGCCTGCATGGCAGGATGGAGCTCAATTTTGTCTTCAGGTAGATTGGGAAATCTTATGCGCTGGATTTCGCCAAAAGTCTCGTGAAGAAGCGCAAGTATTTCCTCAAAGTTGCTTGCCTTAAAGTATGCTTTGATAAAACCGTCCTGCTCGCCGAGAGGCATTTCTGACATTGCCTGCAAAGCAATCATCTTTAGCTCACGCAGCTTGCCCCACTGGAGGGAACGGTCAAACTGACCCACCCGCGCCGATTTAAGCTGACCCACCCAGGATGATTCAAACTGACCCACCTGCGCCGGTCCAAACTGACCCACCCTCGCCGGTGCAAACTGACCCACCCGGAAGTAAGATTTGAGCTGATGCTTTAGGCGGAGGCAGTCTAGGTTAAGTTTCTTAAAAACTTAGCCCTGATGGCCAATAATCCGATAAGCATGACCAGGATCAGACACGCCTTACGCCTGCTCGACCAGGGACGAAGCAAGCGCCTCATCGCCGAACAAACCGGCACCTCCCGCAATACATTAAAGCGGTACTTCCAGGCTTTCACTGACAGCGGATTGAGCTTCAAAGAGCTTGATACCCTCAGCGATAAAGACCTGGAGGACCTGTTCATCAAGCCACAAGTTGCACCCTCCAGCGAACGGGTAGCACAGTTGCACAGCCTGTTTCCCGATATAGATAAAGCGCTGAAGCGCAAAGGCGCTACCCGTCAGGTGCTCTGGGAACAATATCGGCGGGACAATCCGGAAGGCCTGTGCCTAAGCCAGTTCAACACTTACTACAGGCAGTGGAAAGCAAGCGTCAATCCATCGATGCGCATAGACCACAAGGCCGGCGACAAGCTATATGTTGACTTCGCCGGCGACAAGCTCCACATTACCGACCCGGAAAGCGGAGAGCTAAAGCCGGTAGAAGTGTTCGTAGGCATTCTGGGCGCCAGCCAGCTCACCTACGTAGAGGCTGTAATGAGTCAGCAGAAAGAAGATTTTATTGGCGCTTGCGAAGGTGCCCTTCACTTCATCGGCGGCGTGCCGGCAGCTATTGTTCCTGACAACCTGAAGAGCGCAGTAACCAAAAGCAGTAAGTACGAGCCGGTTTTGAATGAGAGCTACGCTGTGTTTGCAGAGCATTACGGCACCACCATCCTGCCGGCCAGAGCCTATCGCCCCAAAGACAAGGCGCATGTGGAGAATGCCGTAAAAATCGTTTACGCGCGCATCTACAGCAAGCTCCGTGATCAGCGATTCACAACACTGGAAGCACTTAATGTAGCCATTCTGCAAGCGCTTGAGGTGCACAACAACGCCCACTTAAAAGGCCGCAGCTACAGCCGCCGCCAGCAATTTGAAGAAGTGGAGCGCAGCACACTCATGCCGCTACCCGCGACACGCTTCGAGATCAAGCAATCCAGCTTTGCCACCGTGATGAAGAACGGGCATGTGACCCTTGGAGCCGATCGCCACTTCTACAGCGTTCCGTACAAGTACATCGGCAAAAAAGTAAAGCTTCTTTATAGCAACAAGACGGTGGAGATCTACAGCGGCTACGAGCGCATTGCCCTCCACAACCGGGTGAAGAGTTCGTTTCATTATACTACAGACCCGGATCATCTGGCCTCCGCCCATCGCTTCGTTACAGAATGGACGCCACAGCGCTTCCTGAGCTGGGCTGCTGATATAGACCCGGACGTAGTGGTCTACATCCAGAAAGTTCTGGATCGCAAACAGCATCCGGAACAGGCGTATAAATCCTGTCTGGGCATCTTAAGCTTCGCCAAAAAGGTCGGCAATGAGCGGCTGATCAAAGCCTGCCAGCGGGCTTTAGGCTATGGCATCTATAACTACAAGATCATAGAGCGCATTCTGCAAAAAGGACTGGATACGCAGCAGGATGAAGATGAGCTGCAGCAGCTCACGATGCCGGCACACGACAACATCAGAGGAGAACAGTATTACAACAAGTCTTAACCAATAAAATCAATGTAACCATGAACACAGAAACACTTGACAAGCTCAGAAAAGATGAAGTTCCACGGCATGTTCCGTGCCTTCAAAACCAGCCTTGAAGCAGGCAAAGCAGAAACCTTCACGGCGGACCAGATCGTCGCACATCTGGTAGATGCAGAATGGGATGAGCGGCAGAACCGGGGCATTGACCTCAAGATCCGCAACGCCCGCTTCCGCTACAAAGCAGCGCTGGAGGACCTGTACTACCATACAGACCGCAATGCGGACAAGAACCAGATCCTGCGCTTTGCCGACTGCAGCTTTATTGACCGGAATGAAAACATCCTGATCACCGGCAGCACCGGGATTGGCAAAAGCTACATCGCATCTGCTCTTGGCCATCATGCCTGCAGCCGCGGTTATCGGGTAGCCTACTTTAATGTACCCAAGCTTTTCGCCCGTCTGAAAATGGCAAAGGCCGATGGCTCCTATCTCAAAGAAGTGACCCGCATTGAACGGCAGCATCTACTAATCCTCGATGACTTTGGCATCCAGCCCTTCGATGCGCAAAGCCGTGCTATCCTGATGGAGCTTATTGAAGACCGGCATGGAAAGGCCTCGCTAATCATTACCTCACAGGTACCGGTAGCCAAATGGTATGAGTTGATTGGTGAGCAAACGATCGCCGACGCAATCCTGGACAGAATCGTTCACAACGCGCATCGTTTGGATCTGCACGGAGAATCGATGCGTCGCAAAAAGCCAGAAATGTCCGAGAGCGTACAGAACGACGGCACCCTGCCCGCT
The DNA here is from genome assembly GCA_963782125.1 of uncultured Bacteroidota bacterium. Taxonomy (GTDB): domain Bacteria; phylum Bacteroidota; class Bacteroidia; order Chitinophagales; family Chitinophagaceae; genus UBA1952. The sequence goes on along the minus strand of CAWAID010000008.1, from coordinate 165,907 downwards.
TTATCCACATAAATTTTCTATACGGCTGGCCCTTCACTAAGGCTGCGGGGCCAGCCTAAAAATTTTTGTGGACAAAGCTATCCGCATGCTCCCCGGATCAACAAATCAAATTTCTATAGACCTTTAGTCACGAACCGATCCAGAAGAAAAATGCAGAAATCACATTTTTAAACACTCAACAAAACATCAAATCCACTCACCTCTTCGCCAGCAAAAACGCCAAATCTTCGCCAGTCAGAAGGTGGGTCAGTTTGCTTCATCCTTAGTGGGTCAACTTCATCATCCCTTCCAGCCCCACTCCTCATACGATGCAAACACATTGCTGTCAATGTGCTGGCTGTCCCGCTCCTTAATCGCTTCATCAGACAGCAGTGTAACGCCAATGCCGGTAGGCATGATGCTGCCGGCCGTTTTTATGTACCCAAACAGACCTGTGATGTGTAGCAGGTCTTCCAGATAGGCAATTCCTTCAGCGGGCAGGTATTTCTGGACATACTCAAATGGCGACGTTTTGCCTGTCACATCCTGCCGCGAGTTGTCGTAGGCCCAACCACACAGTTTGGCAGCCGCATTGCTGAATTTCTGAAGCTCTTCCACCCAGGCCGTTGGTGATTTTCCACCATTATAAATCAGCTGGACAACTTCAGCGTGCTGCTTGTTGCCAACGCCCGGTGTGATACCCGCGATCTCACTCTTCACCCGTATGCCCATTAGTTTGCGCAGCAGGGTAAACACATGTTTTCTCCGGCGCTTGAGGTCAGTGCCAAACTGCTCCTGAGCAATAGCTGATATTCTAATGCGCTCTGGCAGGTATAGTACTGCCTCATGCAAACAGGCCTCTGCCAGTTTATCCAGTTCTGCGCTTCCCATTCGATACTCATCAAGATGCGGACAACGTTTCAGGATTGCCGTTGCTAGTAGGACCGCCCAATGTAAACGCACCAGAAGGCGGTTATCGCCCACCCTTTTAAAAGCTGTAAACTCTTCATCTACACTGACAGATGGCACGAGATAGATGTAGTGAGCAATTTCAATGCAACGTTCTCCATGCAGCGCTGCCATCTTATTAACTACTTCCATTGTACTGCAATGCAAAGTGCCTGCGAGCCCACTAATGGATATCAGCGCCGAATCCCCTTCTCCAGGCTTAAGCTGACGCCTGAATGATTATTTGCTCCAGACATGGCGTTAATGCTTCGCTCGCGCATTGCGCGCCTTTCAGTGAAGCACGAAGCACTTTGTAATGCGTCGGTGTATAAAAGCCTAACAGTATCCGCCCAAGCTGCTCCAGCCAATAAAGCGAAAGCCGGAATTTGTTGGCAACGATATCTTCTTTATTAAAAAAGGCACGCCCGTCGGAGAGCAGATTAAGCGGCACTGGCCATGATTTATCGGCATCTGACTTTAAGGCGCCAAAGCTGCTGAAGATGAGCATGAATTGCCGTCTGTGCCATACCTATATCCGACCATGCAAGCTTTGTTTTTTTCATGCGCAGCTTAATTGCGCTAAAGTCTCCCCGGCTTAGTAGCGTTACCGCATCGATAGGCCGAGACTCCTTCCCAAAACCTGCATCTTCAAGCATTTCTTTATTGCGCCCGGCACGACCTACTTCCTGTAGGAAGTCTTCAAAAGCCGATGGTGGTGAAAAGTGAAATACATGGTGGATATTGCCGATATCGACGCCCATTCCAAAAGCCTTGGTAGCAAAAATGATTGGCAGCGCGCCATCATCTTTTTTATAAGAAGCATAAACTTCTTCACGTTGCTCCCCACTAAGGCCAGCGTGATAATGTGCAACACTAAATGCATTGGCATCGCCTGATGCACAATCCAGTTCAGTAAGCTTGTCAGAAAGCGCGGCCGCGCCTTCTTCTGCTTGGCTTCTGCTAGTAGTAAAGATGATAGCGCGGCTAGAGGCGGGATTAAAGCCATCGGCATTTAGTCGCTCTATGATGGGCGATAACCTGTCCTCTTCCATAAAGTCTTTGAAGAAGCTCATCCTGATATGGTCGCGCACTGGGTTGTATCCACTAGGGAAAAGGTCTAAGCGCTCAATGCGCGGCATGTTGCGGCTGATGTCTAAAAAAACCTGTTCTGAAACAGTGGCAGAAAATAATAGCAACGTGAGGCTATCCGGCACAGCACGGAGATATTCCTTTACAATGGTGTATGCATGAAAGAAGTCGGGACGGAACTCCTGACCCCATTGCGAAATGCAATGTGCCTCATCAAATACAAAGTAGGCCAGGCGCGAATCCACCATCATGCGCGTTTGCAGCGCCGTCACAAACGCCCGGGAGCGAAATCGTTCCGGCGTAATGTACAGCAACGTAATCTCTCCACCTGCCAGGCGGCGCAACACCTCCCGATTTTCGTATTGCTGCCGGTCGCCGCTCAAGTAATCAACGCTTGTGTAAAACCCACGCTTTGCCAGACTGTCCACCTGGTCTTCCATAAGCGACTTCAGCGGCACGATTACAATGGAAAGCCGGCTGGTTAGTGCGCCTTGCAGGAGCGCCGGCCCCTGAAACAGCACGCTCTTTCCGCCACCCGTAGGCAGCGATACCAGCACATGTTGCTCCTGTGGAAGGATGATGTCAAAGTATCTTAGCTGCTCATCTCGCCAAAGAATCTTTCGCTTCTAGGAAGATAGGCCTCAGACGTTCAATAGCTTCTTCAGGGCTAAGCTTTGTGGCTTCGTCCGGAACGCCAACGCTTCCAAAGAAAACCTGTGCTTTCTCCAAATCGCGCTTGTAATCTTCTTCTCGCTCCCATGTTGCGCATCGTTGAATACCGATGCCATATTCCTCATTCAACCCTGGATAGTCGCCAACGCGGGGGTCAAGCAGCGTATAGATGTTGGCTTGGTTCAAAGCTATAATGGCGGATGCCTGATGCTGTACAAGTAAGAGCTCTCGCTGTAAGCCCGCGAAGGCATTTTGCGCCTTTAAAGAACGCTTTGGCATTTCGGTTTCGTCATTCTTTTCGTCTTCATCCTGATGCGCTGGCGCGTCTTCACCGGAATGTTCAGACGTTTCACGATACCCTTCTCCGTTCTTACGCGGCGTGAGCAGCGCCGACTCGCTAAGCCTGAGAGATTCTCTGACAAATTGAAAAGGCGTATCCAAGTGGCATTGAAGTACTTCGGCTAGCTGTGACGAAGACAATGGCAGTAGCGCTTGTTTCTTACCTGCGCTGGCAAGCAATTCCAGCTTTCTGCGCAGCCCGGCTTTGCGCTCCGGCACATAATAGCCGCGACTTCTAAAGAGGCCCGCCACTTTGTCCAGCTCTTCCTCTGCTTCTATCAACAGCACAATTGGCAATAATTCTTTAAGGCGGCTGATGAGCTTAGCTGCGTACGTCCAGTAAAGGCTGCGATAGAATGATTCTGGGTTAACGCTTCGCTGCGTATCGCCGGGCGTATCACGACCCAATAGTGCCCGGAGACGAATTGATGGCGCTGGCTTAAGCCAGTCTATTTCTACTACGCTGTTGATACCGGCCACCGAGAGTGTGGTATCCAGGTTACTGCTTTGCCACGCCTTAAATCTCATTGCGACCTATTCGCTGCAGCCAGCAGTCTCCGACTTGTGCAAGGTTCTTGCCACTTAGCCTCAACGCGTCTTCATTATCCAGCGGAACAAGGCTGGTTCCTCCTGAAAATTGCATCCAGACCTTGCTGCCCGGCAGGATGGTAAGGAGGTCAGACATCGTTACCTCGGCCAACAATCTGTGGGCGGATTGGCGGGAAAGAAACGGGGCTACTATGAGCGCAGCATTCACAGCGTAGGGCAGCGGTTGCAGAGGAGTCGCTGAATAAAAATCAGGGGAGGTACAGATGGCGGCATCCGAAAATTGCCTGAGTGCTTCTGAAAGCGTGAAGCAAATGCGCGCCTCCAACCCTTCAAGTGCAAACCGTAGATACGGTGAAAGCATTGCCAGGTGTGGAATGCGCTCTTCTGCGGCACATTGACCGATGTAATGTTTTGCTGCAAGCGCAAGCCACGGCATTTCACTTTGCAGCTCGGTAACTTTTCTGGCAGAAATGACGTAACCATATGAATGGCCTTCATTTGCAAACAGACAAATGCCGGAATGGAGCAGCTGCGACCAGAAAATCTCGGGCACAATTACCATCTGCGAACGCTGCCGGCTGGCTTTGATGGCAAATGCTATTTCGGCGGGCACTGCATTTTTTTCGGATGCGCGATGGAAAAAATTATCTCCCGAGAAGAGATCGTCGCGCGCGGCAAGAAAAGACTGAATTGATTGCTTTCGGAGTTCAGCAACACCTATGCCGATGGATGCAGGCAATAGCTTGATGAGCTCCGTTACAAGCTCATTATCGGCAAGACAGAGGCGTGCTATTTGCGAATTGAAAAGCGCAGCAGTAACCTTCACGTCAGCAGCCGCCCGGTGTCCGGTGCGCAGCGCATGGCTGGTGCGAGTTGGTTGCAAAACTGTTTCCAACAGCAGCGTATCCAGCAACACAAGCTTTTCAGTTGCGAGACCTTTACTTTCAAGAATAGGAAGGTCAAACCGAATGATATTGTGGCCTGCGACGATTGGGTTGTCACGGGCGATAATGGCATTCAGAGCAGAGATACCCTCTTCAATCTTAGTGTATTCTGTTGTTTCACCCTTGTAATGCCAAGCCAGTTCACGAACCTTGTCTCCGTCACTTTCAATATCAACAAAGAGAATAGGAGGTAGAATGTCGTAGAAAGCACTATCTGATGCGGATTGAAATTCCTTCGCGTAATTCTCGGAATGCGACAGCAACTGAATCTGCTGTGCGGAGCTTAATACCGAAAGTTCGGTCGCAAGCTCCGTAGCGTTGCTTTCTTTAAGGTGAGCTTTGAATACAGTTTCTGATAAATCGGATAGCAAGCCTTCTTGCCAAAGGCGGATTATGAATTGCGTCTTATTCGCCGCTATGTGGGCTTCTTGAACCTGAATGTGCGGATATAAAAGCCTTGTTCTTTTCAGTACCCTAATGATTTCATTGCAGTCTTCATCTGTATTAATGTGAATCCTCTGCTCTAAAATGTATCGTAGTGTATGCTGCGTTTCAGGCCGCCTCGGAAAGTCAGATGCCAACTTTTTGAAAAAACTCCATAAGGTTTGCCAATCGGATGTCGTAAGCACGCATTTCCACCCAGTAATGTGATGCGGCGTAATCAGTTCTGGTGGCGCTTTTAAGACTCCGTTCAACCAGAGGGCATACTTAAGGGGAATGCTCTGTAGTACCTCGGCAGCCTGAAGAACAGTCCGCATGGCAATTGACTGGACTTTCAAGTTGGCTACACCATTCAGGAAGTGCAAAAAACAATTCTCAGATTCAAGCCAGCGGCCCAAGAAGTGGTAAACAACAGAAAGGCTACTTATGGTTGGGTACCGGTCCCTGACTAACTCACAAAATATAGACAGCGTTTGAGCAAAAGACCGGTGCTTAGCTATCTGCTCAACTAGTGCGGCCGCCCATCGTCTTACAACAGCGCCGTCGGGCAACGGCCCCAAATGTTCAACCTCCAACGTTGTTCCATATTCGGTACCCTTCCGAAACACACGTGCTATAAAAAAGCCAGTTTGTACGGGCTCGTTTTTGGGGCCATTAATTTTATAACCGAATGCAGCTTTGTGAAGGATGAAGACATCATGGCTGCCCTCTTTTTCTGTAAGTATGAATATTGGTACACGAATAGAGACAAATCGAGCAGACTGTTTAGCTTCACCAGTACGGGCGTCTATTTTTAGTCTGAACATCAAATACAACGACGTCACCGACGGACAAATCACAGTTTTGTTGCCATTCAGTGCCGAAGTAGGTATCTCCATTACCAAATGAAGTTTTACTAGTAAAATCTTCAGGCGAGCGAAATGTTCTTATAAATCCAAATGGGCGTACAACATCCATGCGAACATTTACAACAATCCCTAGCTTAACGGTTGCGATATTTTGGTGTGCCTCCCCCTCCATTCTTAATAGCCCTGCTGGATAGTGATTTCGGCACAAAATAAGCAGCGCAAGACACATTCGGCTCTACAACATATATTGATTGTGCTTTTTTATGCATATCAATCTCTCATTTATCCAAGCAACCTCCCTACCACATCATCCGCTTCATTTTCTCGTTCAAGTGTCCATCTGCTTCCAACCATTCAATAAGGGCATAGAAATTGGCCACGTGTACCTCTCATTTTTTCGCTGTGTAGTCTTTTATCCCTAGCCATTCCAGATAGCGTAACTGAAATTGTTTTCTCAGTAAGCCATGCTTCTGTCTTGTGAAGCCGCTCCATGACTAGTAATTCCTGCATGATTTCCTGAAAGCGCAATGGACGTTTCATCTTTTTGATACAAAAAATGATTTTACCTGGCCAACTTAACGAGGGATAATGGCTGCCCTTGGGATTCTCAAGCCGAGCATTTCTTTCCTCCAGCCACTGATTACGCGTTTCGATGCCAGCTGCGTAGTTTTTTACTTTATCTGCAAGAAGGAAACCGGCGTCTTCTTTGACTCCGCTGTGTAAGAGTTGGCTTTCAAGGTCTTTGATTTTTACGTTTAGCTCTTCTATCTGCTTCTGATACTTCGCTGTCAGGGCAGCAATCTGAGTGGGCTGCGCACTGCTGGCACTGACCGGAGTAGGGTTTGGACTGAATATGGCCATGGTTGTTATGGTTTTAGTGGGTTTGGGTATAGTTTCAACTGCGAAAAGTGACTTTTCGCGAATATTCTTGCCGTTTTTTGCACTTAAGCAAATCGGCGGCTAGGGCTCGGCTAAACAGCGGCAAATGCTTGGCAAATTGGCGACTAAGAAACCGGCGCTTTTCCGAGTGCTTTTAGTTTCAGAATGAGGTTTTCCCATCAGAAGTTCGCGAAAGCGCAGTCAGATTCGTCTGGCGCGCTGGCTTTTAGTATGCTGAATTGGAAAACGGGTTCAAAAACTGAATTTTTCAAAGCATGCTACTCGGATATAGTAGGTGTCATGCGCGTTTCTGAGTCGAACCAGCGAGGTCTATCCTCATTTGGGAGATAGATTGCTTTCTGCCTTGGGCGAGCCAGGCATCCAAATCACTTTTTGTGAATAGAAGCCGCTTTGCCCGTTTGATAAATGGAATGGTACGACTGCTCGTGAAGCCATAAACAGTTTGCTTCGCGAGATTCAGGTAACGTGCAGCCTCTGCAACGGTCAAGTACTTTGTACCACCGTGTGCTTTTGCATCCTGTTCCGGTGACGTATCGTGGTTTTTCAATGCAATTCGCACGGAATCTGTGATGAGCTGCCTTAAGTTCTTCTGGTGTTGTGAGAATGATTTTCTCCATTGCTTTTACTTACGCTTCAGGGTTTAGAAAGAAGCGGACAGTAAAAGTCAAAATTGGTAAGCGGTGGGGTAGGCGGTGGGGCTACCCCAAATTTCTAATCCTTCTCCCTGTTAAGTTTTTCGCTGATTCTGGCGATACGTTTCTCCAAGGCAGCAACTGCGTTCTGTATCCCTATTGAACTATCAACATTAAGTGCCTTGAAGAAGCGCAATACGAAACGTAGATCTGCTAAATGGTTGGCATCTTCTTTCTTCCAGGCTTTATTGAACGCACTTTTGATTCCGCTGTTGCGAATATTCTCTTTACCTGTCTCTTTATTGAGTGGAATCTTTTTGGCAGAAAGCAAATGTGCAAACTCCATTAGCCGCGTGTTGTCTACGCCTAAAATCCCAAGCGCTTCATGAAATAAAAAGTGAATAGCGATAGCCTGTTGAGTGTGGGTAAACTCGCTATGCGTATTTACTTCTCCTGTCGCATCATTTACCTGCAGCTTATCAGATGCTTGCTCTTCCAATTTCTTGAATCGATACTCCCGCAAAGCTTCTGCGTTAGTCCGCTCGTACTGTTTTAGTGTTTGGACGTGCGCCCTCGCTATTAATGCTTCTTCAAGTTTTGCCATCACTTTCGGTATCATATCCAATGAAGGTTCTGACTTGCCGCTAAGTTTGCCTGCCATCTGCGCAGTCGCTTCAACGAGTGTATGGTCCTCATGGAACTGATGAAACTCTCCAATATTTTCTTGCTGAAACGCCTTGATAGAATCATATAGGCCCAGCAATTCGTCGTTAGGCTGGATGTCAATGAGCCGTTTCTGAATCAGGTCGCTTGCCTCGACGGGGTCCAGCTTTTCAAGATCAGCTTTAAGTGACAGATCATTGGTTTGCGGTACGTCTTGATTCGAAATAGCTCGATAGAATGCTTCAAAAAAAGAAAGGCTTTCACTTTGCATCTTGCCATGAATTTACTAAGGTTGGAATTAAGGCTCGCCTTTGCTCCATACTATATCACGGCTCGTTCCGGCAAACTCTTGCTGGACGTGGGTGTTCAGAAAAATACCCTGTTCATACAAATATGAACAGGCCTTGAACATGAACAGACGCACGGCCGATTGGAAATTGGTTGTCGTCGATAAGGCGGATCGCCTTATTATAGTAGTGTGAAATACCACGGACAAACGTCGCAAAAATTCTACCTGTTTTGGAACTGTGTCTGTAGGTAAAAATCAGCAGATGATCAATGAGAAAAGCAATCGTATTTAGAAATAGGGTCGTAGCTGGAATCCTAACAGAGGAGTCTCGCAATAGTTATGTATTTCGATATGATGATAGTTTCTACCGGGATAAAAGGTTCCCGGCCGTCAGTCTTACGCTTCCTAAGACGCAGCAGGAATATCGCAGTCCTTATTTGTTCCCATTTTTCGATAACATGCTTAGTGAGGGGGCAAACAGAAAATTGCAAAGTCTCCACCTTAAAATTGATGAAGCCGATAGTTTCGGTTTGCTTTTGGCTACGGCTCGATGCGATACGATAGGTGCGGTACCCGTGAAGCCTTTCTGATGCTTCTGCAAGACAAGGAGCTCATCGGTGTGCAATTAGTATCTAGTAGAGAGTAAACCTACTTTGAAGAGGTTCGCTTTCAAAAATGCTTAGCTTCCGTCATTTACTTCCGAAACTATTTTCCTGAATGCTTCGACAACAGTTCGCCGAGTTTCGGAATAAGCCACAGTTGGACTTGAATCATAGCCCTCAAAAATGTCCATCGCGTAGCCGAGGATAGTGGCGCGAGTCAAGGATAACTCCTTCCGTGGAAAGACCGCTTCATTAATGGCAAGTATGTAGGGCCTTATTTTCTTAAGTAATTCTTCCACTTTGGACAGGCTGTAGTGATTATTAGCCAGCCTCTCCATTACTCTTATTAAATTCCCACGATTATTAGGAAGGTCCGGCAAGTAGTATTCGAGAAGAGCGTTTACGCTGTCATAGTCTAAATCTGCGGTGGCAGGTACTGCTTTACTAATTTGTACGCTTAGTTTAATGTCGTCTTGGTAGCTCTGAATACTGTCTTTAAGATTCTGAAACTGTTCATCCGTTGTTTCGAGTTGAGCACTGATTCTAGCAAGTTGTCTTTTGACATCCTTACGAATTTGGTTCGCATTTTTGTAGGCAAGCTTATGTTCTATTTCAGCCCAAGCATGCATCAGAATTGTCCTTACCTGAATTTCGATTTTTACTCCTTGTAAACTCCGATAATTAGGGCTGCTCAGCCACTCATCCTTAATCATAACTATTGAGTGTTTCGATCGATAGCCAAACTCATTCGCCTCTAGTGAGTCAACTTTGTCAAATGATTCAACAATCTGAAATTCAGTGTCAATAATTTCCTGAACAGCATTTATGTCGCTCGGGTAAAAGACAATAATTCTGATTCCACAGAAATCCTCATTTTCAACAAAAGGGTCTTTATAATTTTTTCTGTCAACCTTTTGTGCGAATGATTCAAACGATTTGATTCTTCCAGTTATCACCAAATGCAAAATGTTATGCTCTTCCATGAACAGTTCAAGGGCATCGACCGTATTTTTTAATGCTCGATGGAAGAGAGGGAGTTTTTTATTATACTCTATTTGTAATTCCGCAATTGTCGTGCTGTTCATTTTGAAGCGCTTTTTGCCGCTTGCTCAATCCAACCTCCCAAGTTATTATAACCATCGTCCGCAATCCAATCATAGCAATGATAATTTGAGCTCAAGTAGACAGAATTCCCTTTCTCGTCTTTCCCTATTTCACCAAAGTGGTTTGAACCCTTTACAGAGATGTTACCGTTTATATCCTTTATGCCATGAATGTAGATGCCTAAAATTCCATTTCCCTTTTGATAGCTTTTTGAGAGTTCGTATTTTACGTAGTCTCGTTGATTTGTCTGTGATCCTATAAGAACGACAGTGACGGACGTCCCTGAAAGCTGACTATCAATCCAATTCTTAATGTTGGTGTCGCCCTTCTTCTTTACTTCCTCAAATGCAGCAGCATCAATGAAGCCTGCTGCTTCATTTCCATGTTGAGTAACCCAACTATTTCTTACAACATTCACCCTCCACACGTCATTTTCATAGTGGAAGCTAAAAAATACTCGTCTTGCCATAGGATTGTTCCTTATAGGATTTAGATTGCTACTTGAAGAGTCTAACTGTTCTTCTGAGAATATACGCGTTCAGCTGCTATTGCCTATAATTTAATCGATGGTGGTATGCCTGTCTCAACTCGTCTAGCCATTTTTCTAATCTTTTCTACTGTCTCAATGTAATCGTTCACCAGAGTTTTTAGCTTGATAGGTTCTCTTTCCGGAGTATCCAATAAGATGCGAGTTATATCATAGTAATCAGATTCTGATGCTCGGAACCCTTGATATTTAGATTCAGATTTTAGCGTAAAGGCAATTGCGAAAATTAGGCCTGTCCAAAACGTCAATACAGTCATGAAAGCTGTAGCCCACAAATTGTCCTTATCGTAAAATTGAACTAGCACTGGTAAGCTTACTGAAGACAGCAATCCCCAAAAAATATTTGCATCGTGTAGCTTTTTATGAGCTGCAGCTTGGTTTTTCCAGTATAGCAATGTCCCATGTATGCGTCCTTCATTGGCGATAAGTCTTTCTTTTTTCTTGCCCAAGGAAATCGGCTTCTTTAAACCAATACTTTGGTGTGTCAAGGTTTATCTTCTTCCTGAACGCAAAAATGATTGGGAGGATGGTGATCATTATTCCAACAAGTAGCACGAAAAATGCTATTTCCCAAATATTGACACCAAATATCGTCATGTGAGTACCATTGAACCAATTGTCTATCTACCTAAATCTCGACGTTTCCTTGAACAAAGAACGTAGAAAGTCTCAATGCCTAACTCGCTAAGTGAAACATGCTAGGATTATTTACGATGGCATGGTTAAGCGTCGACCATGACTATGATTTTTGCAAAATACCGATTGCTTTTATCGTGTTAGTGATAATGTCATCTATTGCAAGCCCGTCTACTCCTAGCTCTTTAATAGCATCATGTAAGTCATCGCTTTGGGGATAAAACGTGCCCAAATTTTCAACGACTTTGTTCCATAATTGTTTTGAGACAGAGCCAGTAGTGCCGATAGGCACAGGGATAACATTATTTTGTAGGCACAACTAGAATTCCTCCAACATACCATCTGAATTGCCAACCGTTCCGTCTTCTAGTCTCTTATTTCCAAAGACAAAAATTGCAATTCCTGCTTTTGAAATCATTTCAATTCGATATTGCGTCCATACATCTTTTATTCTTGCTCCTCCCGATTGTATTTGGGGAAACGGTCTAAGGATTAGCAAATCATCTAGATTCCGAAATTTTGAGTTCAACTTAAAGTCTAGGGCTCCGTTAATAACAATGCTGCCTATTCCAGTGCCGTAACCTGATACAATCTTATACTCCTTTTCGGCTAGCTTAAAACTCAATGAATGGATTAGGTCTTTGGCTTGCTCTTCGGAAAATGGATCATAGGTGCAGGCGGCACCGGAAATGAAAATATTCTTTCTCTTCACCCGCTTTTCTATTTCAAAAAGAATGTCAGTGATCTCAGTATACTCCTTCACCATAATAGCATGAATTCCATACCTGACCAAATCATCTATTTTTAGCGTCTGCTTAATTTTCGCATAGAGATAGTCTTCTTTGTTCTCTTCCGCTGTCTTTTTAGGATCGCTGAAGTCTTTCTCAGCAATTTCTCTGAAAAAACAGTAGTGTGTTGGGGTGTTATCTTTCAATAGCACCTTTATTCTACCCAGTATGTAGTCCAGGTTCGGATCATCAAAGCTGAACCCAATAAATAGAAAAGTTTTTGACAGCAAATCTCCCCTAAGTGCTGTAGAAAATAATTCTTTTTTGTCGTTGTAGGTTTCGTAGTCATCCTTAGTTAGGATTGCTTCATCCGGTGAATCTTTGTCCCCATGCATCTTGTAGACAACTGCATCTTTCTTTTTGATGTTTCTTGAAAAATCTTCGTTCCGGACCTTCTTTTCTGCGGTTTTACCTTCTGCTTCTAAAGTTCTTTCAATGAGCTGGTCATAATTTGTTGTCCAAAAAGTATCAATCCCAATTCGAGAAAGGACTTTGTGATTCTCGCTCCCCACAGAAAGGCTGGTAAACTCATTGATGATCTTAGTGTTTATTTTGCCTCTTTTGAACTTGTTGAAATGATATTGGGCCACAGAGATCAAATCGTGCTCCTTCTCAATTTTCAAATTGAGCTCATCGGCTAAATCCTTTAATAGTTCTTTCCAATTCACGAAACCTAAAGAAGCTGACAGCCCAGCGCCGGCAAAAATTGCCGCATCGCCATTTAAGATTTCGGCCGCGTAAACATTTATAAAGGTCTTTTGTTGACTGGTGAATTCCATGATTACTTTTTTAGCCATTCGTGAAGCCAGTCGACTTTTCCATCTGGGTAAATTACCCTAAAAATGTTGCTGTAGTTCTCAACCGGCTCTACTCTTGGATAGATTTGCAGGTACTCATTGCCGAGCCATGTTGCATTGTTATCCGCAAGCGGGAGTATGCAGATTTTGTCAGAATTTAATTTATATACGTCTCCAATGCCGACCTCCCAGTTACACCACTTAGAAGACACGGCTGCATTTGTTGCTAACAGGATAAACTTATCATTGCTAAGAATTTTTGACTTTATTCTTGACGCGGTAACCCCGTTTGTTTTTTCTGGCATAGTTTCATCGGCCCAGTCAATGTAAATGCTAATCCCAAGGGTCTCAAAAAAGCCCTTTGCTTGTGCTACTACTACTTGATCGACGTGAGAGTGGGAAAGGAAAATGCTTGTTGTTGAACTAGACTTGGAAAACTTGCGGCTTTCAAACATGTTGACCGCTTTGAAGTCGGCTAAACCAGTTCTTGACTTTGCTATTGACTCAAATTGAGACTTCGTAAATATTGCCATTAGTAGGGGATTTCTCTATATAGGCGATGATTGCCTGCGGTTAGAAAAGGGTTTGTTGGTTGTACTCTACCCAATTCGCAGGCTCTCCGTAAATCCCGCCCTGTCGATATTTGGCCTCTAGCCAAGTTATTAAACTCTTGCCGGGCTCTTCCTGTATCTTCTTCACGCCTTGCCTATCGTAGCAGATGTTCCATAGCTGGTTTGGTAGTAGCGGAGCGCTTGCCCCAAAATAATAATAGCGCTGCCCGATGAGTACATTTTTCCCGCCTACGTCAGTATTTAGATGGTCTTGATTGACGGAGCCGTCTAGGTTTGAGTGTGCCGAATTTTCTTGTGTCCAATCGCCATTTTCATTTTTATGGTAAAAATTATCACCGTACATGGTAATTAGCGTTCCATTAATTACTGGCTTTTTGTACTGGAATCAAGGGTCATCCCAATACTTATCTAAAGGAAGAATCTCATTGACCTGCATAGCATAAACAAGACGATGCACAAATTTTCCATGCGTAACATCTTCCAAAGCTTTAGAGCCGGTCCCAAATATCCAGTCCGATATGCGTAGCAATCCGCTTTTTCTTATCTGCGGCTTGCAAACAGCAAGCGTACAATATTGTCCGAAGGGATTCGGAGCTAAACCGTAATCGTGATCTATAAGGTAGGAATAGAATTGCATACTAGCAGGTAGTAACTCGCTTTAGTTTATGTATTGGTTTTGCCATTGTTCCGTCGGGATTCTCATTAGGAACATTTTTCCCAATGACAATCTCGCCGAGTTTCTCTACAGAATTCCATCCAATGAGCGATTGTCCGTACTTCTTAAATGCTTCTGGTAGTTCAACGGAATTCTTACTTCCATGTGTATAAATCCCAACAATTGGCTTCCCCTCTAAGTATGCTTTTCTGATTTCATAATTTACCCAACCGCTTTTGTGCGTTTCCGGACCGATTAAGCAAATGAGCGTACTAGACCATTTGACTCTCATACTCAAAAGTCTACGAATAACTTCATCAGAAGGTCGCCGTCCATCTTTGTGGTTAGTACTGTCAACCGAGAAATTACGCACATTGAACCCTTGGTTCCTCAACCGGTCTTTTAATGATTGGACATGTGCGTCGTCAAGACCATTATGACTAATGAAGATGTTCGATGCCTTCTGCATGATGTTCAATTTTTGAGTTTATTCCCCATTTAGGAGGATACCATGGAACAGGCAGCTTCCCATTTGTTTGATATTTCTGTTTTATTCTCTTTCGACCAGATACTCCCCCAATATTTGGGTGGGCTACACGAGAATACTTATCAACCTCGCAAAATATATTCTGGCAGTCGATTAATTGAAGCGGCCGGCCCCATAAAGTTTTGAATTTCAAACCGAGTTTCTCAAATGCCAGTTCTTGAGAGTCGGCCATGAATTTCACGACGTCGGCTTCGCTATAATCGCCTAAAGAAAGAAAGCATTTTCGAATGCCATCGGTAGCACCTGGCCCAGGTACTACAAAATCCATCTCGCTAAAATTCGTCAGTATGCTATAGTTGATGTCAATGGTATACTGATAACCAAGGAATTTTCCAATAGTCGGATAGGTGATTAGCGTTTCGTAGATTTTTTGCATCGAAGAGCAGTCAATAATTCTCTTGTCCAACTCATCATTCAGAATTCGTTCGATAAGCTTTAAGTGATTTTCATATTTTCGAGCATATCCGAACGAACTCTTACCGGAGGCCATGATATAAGCCCCTGAATAGATTGCCTCTCCGAAGGCCGTTGCCTGTTTTAATATATCGGCATACCGATTAAATGAATATTCGGCCCACGAGATCGACCCCAGTTTACTCTGAAGCAATTTCCATGTTTCAATCTTATTGAAGGTTTTGAATAGAAGGATTCTGAATAGTATTTCTGCCGACTCCTGAGGCCCTTCATATATTACATGTTTAATGAGGAACTGACTAACTCGATCTGCGGCACGATATACGTTTGTGAACTTGTTCTCAAGGAGTATTATGTCGTCAGTCCAAGGAGCCGCTTTGCCGTCCAATTTCTTAAAAAAAATCTCTTGGCGTTCCGCGGAGAACTTCCAGTAGGTGTCGTGCACTATACTCGCATGAGGCTTCGACTTCTTAGTTAATATTGTCACGTTGCTATTTTCAAATATCATTCTGCCGATGTAATCTCTGCGATCGATTGATTTTATTTCTGTGTCAAAAGGAATACATCCTTTGTTATCTGTTAGCTGTCCGAATCCCTATAGTCCCTTCAAGATTGTATGTTTCTAATCTGTGGAAGCCATTGTCTTATTGAGACTAATAGGACTTAATCTCGAAGACAGATAAGTATCCAAGAGCTCATTTCTTTCCTAAATAAAGAAGGGATCTATTCTTCTTGCTAACTAGCACTCTTCCACCGTTGTTTTCCCTAAGCTGGTTAAAAATCCCATAAGAACTTAGAATCGCTTTCTCCCATTGTTTACCGCTGCATTTATTCACCTCGGTGTTCTTCGCGAGACTCTGGACCTTTTTAATTATTCCGGAATCTACACTCGTGCTATACTTCAACAAATCGTGATCAACTGCATGATGATAAATGTAGAGTGAAATCAACTCTTCAGTTATCTGTGATCTAGCCCCATCCTCATTTTCGTCTATCTTAGCATTGCTCTTTCTTTTTATCTTCAATAGTTTACGAAGAACCGGCGACCACCCAAGGACTGCCAAGTATCCGTAATGAAAAATATCGTGAAACCGATAGCCATCATCCTCATATGTATTGTCTGTCAAGGGGTCTCCGATTAATTGATTATTTCGCTTATCGACGATTTTAATCTTGTTTTTGCCTTCTTCTTCATAGCTCACAAACTCTATCTCAAATTCTTCCGGAAACCTTGATGCTCTTGGGTGAGATTCATCAAAATCTCTATACTCTAGAAACATCGTCAACTAGAAAGCGATCGTGGATTTTGAGCAGGTTCTGGCCGGCAATATCTTCAAGCAGCAATTCATTTTGAGTAGCTATTGTCGAAACATACCAAAGAACATCGCCTAATTCTTCACTGAGCTTTTCCTTGAATGCAACATATGAATCTCCATCCCTAAACTTAATTTTTAGTTGGGTTACTACCGAGCCGATCTCCCCAATGATGCCTAAAAAGGGAACAATTCCCGATAATTTATCTTCTGAAACATTTTTTTGAATGGTCTGTTTCGCTTTTTCCTGGTACGCATTAAACTCCATATTAAATGTTTTTACGTAAAGTTATCCAAATGTCTGTCTAAGCTTGTAAAACCAATATTCGGCTTAGTACTCACTTTTTAAAGCAGATAATAAGTGCCTTGTGCCAGCATACCGCTCTTGCCTTAGTTGCGTAATAATGATTCAACCATGCATGTATTCCAGCAGCAGTTAGGTTATTTCACTCCCGCTTCCTGGTAACGCGCAATACTTTTTTCAAACCTCTTTTTGATTCGCGAAGCAAGCAAGCGCGGGGCAAGCACTTTAACACATTCCCCGAACCCAAGTATCTCCCGCTCCAACTCAAAATTCAGCACGACATCTATCCTAATGATAACACCCAGCTCGTCTTCCTTTAATAGCGTCTGCGACTGATGCAGCGGTTTAGTAAGCACATAGGGCGCATGATCTTTACTTATGTGGAGGATCACCCTGTGCGCCCTGTCGGTTTCGTTCTTTGTTACGCCAATCGTTTCGCTGAAATAGCGGTCGAAGTCAACGCCTTGATGCGGTACAAAAGGCTCTTTGGTGAGCTCCTGAAACTCGATCATCCTGTCCAGCGCCAACGTCATTAGCGTCTTGCCCTTCTTAGGCCTCGCTATAAGAAACCAGCGGTTGCGGTGCTCCTTTAGCAGATAAGGATAGTAGATACCCTGCCCCGATTTCTGAGCCTTGAACGATTTGTACTCGATGAGTAGCGGCCGTTGGTGGAGAATGGCCTGGTACAATGGTGTGATATGCTCCAGTCCCTTCAGCAGGTGATTGCCTTCCAGCTGAATGTAATTGCGGCTTTGATTGGTAGACTTGTAAAGATTGTTTTCCAGGCGGGCGATCATCTCGCTCATGTCATCAAAATAGGAGAAGCCATTGAACTGCTTCAGGACGCCTACTATGTCTCTCATCTTCTCCACATCGGCACTATTGATCGGAGCCTTGGTGATGCTGTAGTCCGCTTCTTCGTAGCAGTAGTACTTCTTGTCTCTAATGATGATTGGGGCCTTGTAGCCAAGCTTGTCGGAGCGCATCAGCTGGATGTCTGCCTGCACAGTACGGCGGCTCACGCCTCTGGCAATGCCTTCGGTCTCATAGAGTGCGGCGGATACTTTTTCAATGAGATCCTCAAGCGTCCACTTACGACGGCGGTTGGTCAAACAGTCGTCAATGGTCTTGTAGCGGATCAGGGCTAGTTTGTTTACAGACATGGTGTATGCTTCTGAGCCTAAATGTAAGTGCAGTCGTTAGGTACTGCGCAATGTATTTGCGCAGTTGCGTCATTGCTCCGCTCTTCAAAAAGAAATTTTGAATGCTATAGAACACGTATTCAATGCCTTGTATGCGAGTCCTCAAAATAATTTTTTACTGCGCAGTTTGGCTGCATAGGCGCATAGACACCTTTGACTCAGAAACGGAAAGCAAATAGTTCTTTGAAGATATTCTTTGCACTTGTGCAATAAAGATGTTCCCGGAAGGGGACGGCAACGGTTCTGGAGGAGTGCCCACGGTTGGGAGTTTCTGAATAGCTCTAAAGTGTCCGGCTGCTTAAGTACGGATATTCTGGTGCTCCGGATGGAAGCGTTGCTTTAGTAGTTGTGTGTTGCGGGTTCAAATCCCGTTCGTGCCCAAACGCGATAGCTCAACCTGGTAGAGCAACAACCCAAATGCAGGTTCGAATCCTGCGCCATTTTAATAATGGTCCATTGGTAGGAAAAGAAGAGCAACTTTTAAAAATAGCTCATCCACAAGGCAAAGGAAGTGTGCATTCAGCGCCTGCCTTCAGTAGAGGGTACGCGCAGTTTGAACCCCACTTTGAACGCGGCCTATAGAAGAAAGCTCGGCTAAGGACGGCAATCAAGGTTTCCGCAGCAGCATCTCCACAAGAGATCGCGACGGAATACCAAGATTTGGCCCGAACACGAAAGAATTCCGATAACCGCAGCGTCCGTGTGTGCAAATGAATGCATCCTTCTGATGCTCTTTTAAGAAACAGAAACAGATGCCCGGAGGGATAGCCAAAGCGAGTGCTATCCCTCCAATAACCAAGATAAAAAAGTTCAAAACACGAACGATCATGAAGAAGATAACAGTAAACACGAATCAGGTAGCCCTGATCATCAGGTCTGGTGAATTAAAGCGGGTATTGACTGCTGGCAGCTATTGGATTGGCTTTGGAGCCGAGGTAATAGTCTGTGATATGGCGAAGCCTGTTCCAACCAACTTGTCCCTAGATGTCGTGTTGCAGCATCCGGACTTTGCCGCTTTGGTCACTGTCGTAGATGTAGCGGACAATGAGATCGTGTTGCAGTACACCAACAAGAACCTGCAAAAGGTACTGACGGCTGGCCGCTATGCGTTCTGGAACGGATTGAGTTTCTATAGCTTTGTCCGCGTGTCATTGGACGACTATAATATAGACCCTGCCATAGACAAGAATCTGCTGGACAAGCAACCACTGGCTGCCTTTGTACGGACTTATAGGGTAGAAGCAAGCGAGCGGGCAATCCTGTTCGTGGATGGTAAGTTCAGTGGCATACTGGAAGGCGGCAACTACGCATGGTGGAAGAACAACATCAGCATTCAGGTATTGAAGACAGATATGCGCCAACAAGCTTTGGAGATGGCTGGCCAAGAGATTCTAACAAAGGATAAGGCACAGCTGCGGATCAACTTCACAGCCAGGTACAAGGTAGAAGACGTGGTAAAGGCCTTGCTGGAGAACAAGGAGTTTGAGAAGCAACTCTATGTATTGCTGCAATTGGCTTTGCGCACACTGGTAGGCCGGTTGAACTTTGATGAATTGATGGAGCGTAAGGAATCCTTGTCCGATGAGATACTGGCCCTTTGTACTGTAGATGCTGCCGCTATGGGCGTAAGCTTAATAGACTGCGGCGTTAAAGACATCATACTGCCAGGCGATGTAAAGGAGATTATGAACCAGGTGCTCGTAGCTGAAAAGCGGGCTCAGGCCAATATCATTACACGTCGGGAAGAAACAGCCTCTACCCGTAGTTTGCTGAACACGGCAAAGCTGATGGAAGACAACGCGATGCTCTATAAGCTGAAGGAAATGGAGTATGTGGAGAAGATCGCGGAAAAGATCAATACCATCAGTCTGTCCGGCAGCGGACAGATCGTAGACCAGCTTAAGCAGATTTTCGTAAAGCAATAAAGACGTCGCCGGGCCCTGAAACATAGGTCCGGCGATATTTAAGAACCTATCTAAACACTAAGACAATGAACGAATCCGTAAAAGCCCGTGACCTCTTGGCCATCGGCTACAAAGAAGATAAGATACTCGGCATGGCCCTTGAAGCCGTAGCAAAAATGAACGAGGCATCCCAAGGGGAGGTGATGGCGATGATGAAAAAGCTAAAAGACTATCCGGAGAGTTTCCTGGATGATGAAGCATTGCAGCCGGTGGCAACGGCTATGATAGAAGCGGCTACGATTGTAGATACTACAATTCCGCTGAATGTTGAGCCTAATACTTATGCCGTATATGGGCCCGAGCATATCGAAGATGGTGCACGCCGCCAGATGGATGTTGCGATGAAGCTGCCGGTGACTGTAGCGGGAGCTCTAATGCCTGACGCGCACCAAGGGTATGGGCTGCCTATTGGCGGTGTTCTAGCTACCCGTAATGCGATCATACCGTACGGCGTAGGTGTAGACATTGGCTGCCGTATGGCGCTGACGGTATTTGATATTCCCGATACGCATCTCCTGGAGAACGAGGCAAAGTACAAGCACGAGCTGATCGCACATACAAAGTTCGGAGCAGGCGCAGGCTTCCATGGCCAGTACAAGGCGGAGCATGCCGTGCTTGACCGGCGAGAGTTCAACACCGCTCCTTTCATCAGTGCTATGCATGATAAGGCATGGACGCAACTAGGGAGCTCCGGTGGCGGCAATCACTTCGTAGAGTGGGGCATCATAGAATTTGCACAGCGCGACGAGGTGTTGAATATAGATGCGGGCAAATACCTGGCATTACTTTCTCACTCCGGCTCACGGGGCTTTGGTGCTACTATTGCCGGTCATTATACGAAGCTCGCGAAGGAACTCTGCAAACTGCCGCAGGAAGCAGCCAATCTGGCCTACCTGAGCCTGGATTCAGAAGCAGGACAGGAGTATTGGCTGGCTATGAACCTTGCCGGTGATTATGCATCTGCCTGCCATGAGATCATCCATAACAAGCTTGTGAAGGCCATAGGCGGACAGGTGTTGGCGCGGGTTGAGAACCACCACAACTTTGCCTGGAAGGAAGTATGGAATGGTGCAGAAGTGCTGGTGCACCGAAAGGGCGCTACACCGGCGGGTAAAGATGTCATGGGTATCATTCCCGGCAGTATGACCGCTCCAGGATTCCTGGTGAGGGGCCGTGGTGAGGAAGCTTCAATCAATTCTGCAGCTCACGGTGCCGGACGGCAGATGAGCCGCACACAGGCGATAAAGAACATTACCAAAGATGCGATGCACGCCATCCTGAAGGAATGCGGCGTAAGCCTGATTGGTGCAGGACTTGATGAAGCGCCGATGGCTTATAAGGATATCAATATGGTAATGAATGCCCAGCAGGATCTTGTTGACATCATTGCCCGTTTCCGCCCGAGGATTGTACGTATGGCAGATGATGGCAGTAGAGAAGATTAGTGGTAAGGACGTGAACTGGAAATGACTTAATAACACACGATCAATCCACGATTTTTCAGAAGCTGGTCAACTGTCGAAACCGAATGCCCTGTTCCTTAAGCAACGTAAAAAGCCGCTGACATCTGTTCGATTTCATTTCTTGCAATACCAATTTCTGCGGCGATGCTTTTCCAGTTCTTTACTGCTTCGAATACTTCTGAGATAATTACGTTCATCTCATCGCTGGAAAGCTGAAAATAAGCACCAACGGATTTTGCCAACTCAAAATCAAGTGCATTGTTATCTGTATCAATGCTGATCTGCAGACCTGATTTGTATGTAGAAGGATTGATATCATAAGCCGGGGACAAACGCCAGCCGTTGTCCGTAAGTATAAAGCCATGATTTCTTAGGTGATCATCTGTGTTCGAAATGGCTATGTTGAACACAATTCTGCGCCATAGCTGTCGCAGGTCTTCAGTGATCTTGCAACCATAAGTTTGAATGAACAAAGCAATGTCCAGATAGCTCGCGGGATTATCCTTAAGCAGGTCTTCATTATTCCCGGTCATAGTCATCGCGGACGCAAAGTGGATGCGCTCTCTTCCTTGCCTGTCGAAGCGCTTGGTAAAAAATGTCTGATATGGTCCGCTGATCTGCTGAAGACGGCACTCAGACATATTGATGCCCACTTGCACTGCTAGCTTGTATGCGAGGTATTCCCAAGCTGCTTTATCGGTAATGTCGGCCCTTGCCGGAAACTTGGCTATCCAGAAGGCTCCATCATCGTCCAGGATATTGGCCTTCGGTCGTGCTCCGCCAAGTGATGAGCCGGGTGCAATCAGGATAGCCATGTATTTCGCGATTTCCGCAGACTCTTTATCAGATTCAACGGCTGCCGCGGCATATTGCAATTCCCGGATGGTAGACCATGGCGGAGTTGGGAGTGAGGGGTTGTTATCCAAAAATGGCCCATCGGGCTTCAACTTAAAGCGCAGTGCGCCCATCCTGGTTTCATCAAAGACTCCGAGAAGAAAATCTATATCATAGAGGCTTAGAGCCGGTTTACTTTCGGCAGCCGCCTGCAGTGCGGCTCTGCGCAGCATCAGTTTCCGCCCCCATGTATCCGGCATGGAATCCATGAAAACACCGAAATTCTCCTTTCCCGCCGGATGCTGCGCACCGGTGAACCATTGGATATCCGGGTCAAGCAATCGTTGCGCATCTGACTGAATCCAGCTTTTATCATAGGCAAAGCTGAATGCCTTTCTGCTTTTAGCTTGCTGAGCAGAAAGAATGCCAATAAGCGTAGGCTCACTCAAGCCTATCCAGTCGGCATAGACAAATATGTCGGTCTTCTTTGACGCCATCACTTAGCAATTAGAGCGAGGTCCTGGAGTTTCCTTCCGTATTCATCGTCAGCGGCCAGTTTGAGAATATCGTTTTGCAATCTAAACACGCGCAATGTGTTGAAATAGGCTCCCATAGAAACACTTGGATTTCCCTTTTCAATTTCTACCAGTGTTGAGCGATTGATGGCCGCTCTTTCAGCAACTTGCACGCTGGTTAGCTTGCGGCGCTTTCTTGCCAGCTTGATATTTTCCCCCATTTGCTGCAACAGCTTCATGTGTGCAGGAAAGACAATAGCCTTTTTGCTTTTCATGTTGGATATTTCCGACTAAATTAAGTATTTCGTGGATAATATCCAACAATAACGATGTCTCACTTCAATTGGAACAGAGGGGACATTTCAACGACAAAACCTGCGCTAAACGCAGGTTTTGTTAATGTGGCGGAGCCAGCGGACAAAATGTCAACTCGCTGCTTGAATTTTTTCAGGCAATAAAAGTTGTTCAACAATTTTTGAAAAAGGATTTAGACTGAATCTATTAGTAGAAAGACATTATACTCTGAACCAAATGATGAATTTGCGTACATGGATTACGCTTGTGAAAATCAGCATTGGCAGGAAAGGCTGCTTCTAACTGATTGGCTCTCTGGATAGCATCTGCCCGTCTTTCTTTAAGTAATGGCCGCACAAAGAGAATAAAATTCTTCTTGCGCTTCATCCAGCCTTTGTAATTAAAGCGTGGCTTAGAAGTTTCTTGGGCCATTTCTTCTGTCTGATTGGGCAAATCACGAAAAATCTGGGTCAAACGGTCATAGACATACGTTCTATGTCGCCAGACTCCTGGAGTTACATCTTCAAAATGTAGTAAAATCCAAAGTTCAAATACGTCATTGCTCCATGCAACTTTCAAACCTGATGCCAGCCCAGATTGGATTGCTAAATCAAATGTGTGATTTTTCGCAGCCGGAATGTTCTGAAAATTTTCCTCTTCACAATCTCTGTCATAAACACACCAAATATGTTGGGTAATCCCCGCCTTTAAGGCGGTGACGTTGTTAACCGTTTCCATGAGGCCATTGTTCAAGCAGTAGGCAACCGCATTTACATAATTCTGGAAACCGCTTTTTTGGTCTTCGACGAAATTAATTTTTACTTTTTTTTCTACTTGCAGATCAAGAAAATATGACGGTTCATTTACCTCGTCCTCTCCAAACAAAATAAAGGTTTCAGTTTCATCCACTTCGCGTACAACCGGAGGCTGCAAATCCCAAGCGTCCTGCATATTTATTCTGGCTTAGATTTGAATTCAAGATCAGGATTGCTCATCTCTCTATACCCCTCTAAAATGGGGATTGCTCCGTAAAACCCGGCTAAATACTGACGCGCAAAATCGGCATTGTTTCTTATTCCTTTCAAATCCGAAAGTGAATAAAGAACCGATTCTTCCTTCGAAGATTTTTCCGTGAAATAGATCTGATCACGTCGAAGGGTATTGGGCTGCATCAATGTTGTGTCATGGCTAGTAAAAAGAAGTTGCGCGTTTGCAGTATTAATCTCTTTATCGTTAAAGAAATTTATCAGTCGTCTTAAAAGCGAAGGATGAAAATTATTATCTATTTCATCTGAAATGAACAGCCCGCCCTCCTCAAATTTTTTGTATATCCATCCTATGTATGAATAGAATTTGTTAGTTCCTGCGGACTCATTCTCTCTAAGGGACATCAGCGTTTTACCATTTATGCGCCCCTCCTTATCATAAATATTTTTCTCTAAAAGTACCCGTTCTTCATCTTCTGAACTATCATCTATACTAACTCCACTATATGTCAGTCCCCCATACCCCAGCCACTTTAAGACGACCTCTTTTCCTAGTGAGCGATAAAGGTCATTAGTGACCTTATTTGGATTATATGACAACCTCTTCTTCTTCCTATCCAATGAACTTCTAAAGAAATCAACTTGTTCAATTGTGATTTTGTTAGCTAAAAAACTTCTGATTGAACTGGAGATAGTACCGTCATACGCCGATACAAAGGTTATAAACAGAGTATTATCACGCAATTTGGAAATGGGCAAGTTAACCCCTTCGGTAAACCATTCCTCATTAGATCTTACATCTTGTCCATTACGCTTGAAATACCATGTCTCATTTTTTTCAGCTGGACCAAATAACCACTCTTGCTGTACGAGCCACTCGGCGTTAGCGTAAATCCATAGCGGTATTTTTTTGTCTCAATCAACAAAAGAATTTGGTAAAAACCGGCATTGTCTGGTTCGGCGCTACAAAGTCGGAATGGATCAGCCGCAAAAGTCATTATTGCTTCCGATTCTAACGAACGATCAACTAAGTCTCTAAAAGTCGAGAATCCCTTTATTAGATTTGATTTTCCACTTCCGTTTGGGCCATAAATAGCAATAGTCTTTAGGACTCTAGTTCCCAATTCTTCGACAATATTCCTAGCATCAACTTCCTTGTCCTCGGATACGAGTTTAGTCGCAGTAAAATCCAGCTTCTGGATTTGATTGAACGACCGGAAATTACCCATCGAGAATTCAAGAACCATTTTTTGCGATTTTGCAATAAAAAGGCAAATAACGGAAAAATATAGAAATGAGGTAAGATATTTTCCTGAAATTTTCTAAAATTGGCGATAGGCATCCTCACCAATCAATAATAGCAA
The DNA here is from genome assembly GCA_963782125.1 of uncultured Bacteroidota bacterium. GTDB lineage: Bacteria > Bacteroidota > Bacteroidia > Chitinophagales > Chitinophagaceae > UBA1952. The sequence goes on along the minus strand of CAWAID010000008.1, from coordinate 140,713 downwards.
AGAGTTCAACATTCTCGTCAGGTTAAAAAATAAGACCCGCGCCCAGCGCGGTTTTCATGGTCTGTGGACTGGACGGTACTTCGAACCCGCAACCTCTGCGGATCTAATTTTAGGTTGCACTGCAGAAATAGAATAGTTGAAATAAGTGGGTTATTAAGCTTGACGAGTAAGAGGAAGGGCTTCTTGAATTGTTTAAACCATGTTTAAACCGCCCCTAAAACAAAAACGGCTTCCAATCGCTGGAAGCCGCTCTGGTATTGTGTCGGGACGACTAGATTCGAACTAGCGACCCCTTGCACCCCATGCAAGTGCGCTACCGGGCTGCGCTACGTCCCGAACTCGGAATGCGAAAATAGGCTGAAAACTATTATCGCAGACTTGCAGAAATAAGTCGTCAAAAACTCACTCCGCGTTACATGATTCTGAAACTCGCCGCTAAATGCAGAAGTCGTCGTTACGCTATTCTGCTTCTGTACGCCACGCATCATCATACAAAGATGCTGCGCCTCTATGACGACCGCCACGCCGAGGGGATTTAGCGATTCCTGAATGGCATCCAATATCTGGTGCGTCATGCGCTCCTGTACCTGCAGGCGGCGGGCAAACACATCCACCACGCGTGCCAACTTGGAAAGGCCGGTAATCCAGCCGTTCGGGATGTAAGCGACATGCGCCTTACCAAAAAAAGGCAGCATATGGTGCTCACAAAGCGAGTATAGCTCAATATCCTTTACAATCACCATCTCGCTGTAGCTCTCATGAAATTTAGCGCTCTTCAGTATTTCGGCAGCGCTCATCTTATAGCCCTGCGTGATAAACTGCATGGCTTTAGCTACCCGCTCCGGTGTTTTTAGCAGGCCTTCACGCTCTGGATCTTCTCCAACATTCTGAATGATAGAACGGTAGCAATCCATCATAGATTGCATGGCATCGTCGCAGTATTCTTCGGTGCGCTTGTAAGACAAATCGGTTAGATTAAGGTTAGGTGTTATGAATGTTGGTTGTCGGGTACGTCAGTTCACCGCCATAATATTCTACATAAATGCGCGGCGTCTCGTACAGTTTCACGCAATGCATGAGTGCACCCGCCTGTTCAACATGCGGCTGTCAATTGCTCCCAGATGCCGATGGCAAAATTCTCCGCGCTCGTAAACTTCCCTGTCATCCACGGCACGTCTATGTTCAGGTTCTTGTGGTCTACGGCTTCTACTACCACATCCTTCATTACATCGCCAAGGGTCTTGGCATTAAATACAAAACCTGTTTCCGCATTTGGCTCGCCTTTTACCGTTACATGCAGCTCATAGTTATGTCCATGCCAGTTTTCATTAGCACATTTGCCAAACACTTCGCGGTTGTGTGTCCGCGTCCCAAGCGGGATTACTCAGCTTATGCGCGGCATTAAAGTGCTCCACGCGCGTCAGATATACCATAGTCTCTTAATTGAAACGCCTTCAAAGAGGACGCTGCGCCACAAAGTTAGCTTTAACAGCCCCTCTCAGGCGAAATTGCCAACTTGCATCTCTCTATGAGGATATTGCTTGCCGCAGCTACCGAAGCCGAGCTCAAGCCTACGCGTGACTGGCTGCAAAGCCGCTCGCAACCTGCGGGCAGCCGCAACGCCATAGGCGCTTGCATCACAGGCGTAGGCATGCTGGCTGCAACCTATGAGCTTACAGCAGCGCTTTGCAGCAGTAATTGGGATTTTGTGCTCGGTGCCGGTATAGCAGGCGCTTTCTCACGCGAACTTGAGCTTTGCGATTGTGTAGTCGTGGAAACGGAGCAGGTGGCCGATTTCGGCGCCGAAGACGGCGAGGAATTTCTGGACGCTTTCTCCATGGAACTCGTGAAAGCAAACCGATCGCCTTATGTACATCGGCTGATGCATAATGCATTAGTCACCCCACCATTCCCCATTAACCACCTGAAAAAAGTGGCAGGGCTTACGGTCAATAAAGTGTCTGGCCATGAGCCGACCATCGCATGGCGCACAGCACATTATGGAGCGAACGTGGAAAGCATGGAAGGCGCGGCGCTTCATTACGTATGCCTCAAACGCGGTACTCCCTTCCTGCAGCTCCGTGCAATATCCAACTATGTCACTCGCCGCAATCGCGATTCATGGAAAATTAAAGACGCTATCAATGCGCTCAATGAGCAATTGCTGGATTGGCTCAAGCCTTTGGTAGAACTTTGAACCATGCGCATCAGCCTTGGTTTCTCGCCGTGTCCCAATGACACTTTTATTTTTGACGCTCTTGTCAATAAAAAAATAGATACCGGAAACTTCTCTTTTGACTATGTGCTGGAAGATGTAGAAACGCTCAACAGCTGGGCGGATGAAGGCCGCTTGCAGCTTACGAAGCTTTCCTACAATTCTTTCCTGCACAACGTGCATCAATATGCCCTGCTCCACAGCGGCAGCGCTTTAGGGAAAGGCGTAGGACCGTTATTAATTCGGAATGCGGAGGGCCGAATGCGGAATGACTTTGAAAAAATGCGCATTGCTATACCAGGAAAGGCAACCACCGCCAATCTGCTTCTGACACTCGCTCACCCAGAAGCAACAAACAAAACTGAAGTCCTTTTCTCCCAAATAGAAGATGCTGTTTTACGTGGTGAATATGATGCGGGCCTCGTCATCCATGAGAGTCGGTTTACCTATGCCCAGCGGGGCCTTGACCTCATCCGCGATATGGGCGATTGGTGGGAGGAGACTGCAGGTGCAGCCATTCCACTGGGCGGGATTGTAGCACGAAGAGATTTAGATGTCTCCGTAATAGCCGAGGTGGATCGCCTTATCCGCAAAAGCGTTCAATATGCCTGGAAGCACTACCCTTCGCTGCCACAATTTGTAACAAGCAATGCGCAGGAAATGGATGAAGGCGTCATGCGCCAGCACATCAACCTCTATGTAAACGAATACACGGAAGACCTCGGCCCGGAAGGCGAGCGGGCAATTCAGGTGTTATTTCAAAAGGCAACAGAGGCGGGGTTGATAGATGGGTCAACTGTAGACATATTCTACCCGGCGCCTTAGCGACTGGCTACGGGTTTTGCAATGTATAAAGCTCCGGCAGATTCCGCCCCAGCCCGTCATAATCCAGCCCATATCCCACCACAAAATTGTTCGGGATTTCAAAGCCCACATAATCCGCGTTCACATCATGCTGTAAGGCTTCAGGCTTGGAAAGAAAAGTTGCAATCTTCAGCGAAGCAGGCCCGCGCCCAAGAATTTCCGGCAGGAAGGAATGCAGCGTCTTGCCGGTATCCACAATGTCTTCCAGGATGATGACATGCCGCCCGCTCAGCTTTTCCTCCATACCTATTGCCGTCACCACATGCCCGGTAGATGAGGTGCCTTTGTAGGAAGCGAGCTTGATAAAAGAAATTTCTGCCTCCACCGTCAGCGCGCGAAAAAGGTCTGCCGCAAAGATGAATGAGCCATTCAGGATGGCGATAATCAGCGGCCGCTTGCCATCGTAATCGCGACTGATTTCCAAGCCTAATTCCGCGACCCGCGCATTTATCCGCTCCCGGCTGATGTATGGCTCAAATGTCTTGTCGTGAACGGCAACTTTTACGGACTGCATGGTGCAAAAATAAAAGAACGCGCCGCGGCGCGTTCCTACAATTGTGTTTGATCAAACCCTATTTCACCCGCAACTTCTGCCCCACCTTAATGGCCGTACCAAAACTCATTTTATTCATGTCCATTAATTGCTGCATCGTGATGCCATTTGCTTTTGCAATGCTGAAAGCAGTCTCGCCCGCCTTCACAATATGAAAGGAAGGCGTACTGGCGGCAGCCAAAACTCTTTCCGGCGCAGGTGCTGGCGTAGAAGGCTGGCTTATTATGGCTGCGGGCTTCGCGGGTGCGTAAACTACCTTGTCAAAGCGCGATTTCATCTTTGAAAACTCATCCTGCGGCTCGGCCGGTTTCTGCTCTTCCACTGCCTTTTCATCCGCAATGTTGAATGGCTTTTCGCCACTTACAGATGGTGCAGTAACGGGTGGTGCAGATGGAGTCGGACTAGGCGTGCCAAACAGACGTGCCTCGGTAGCAGCCGTAGCATCATTTGCCGAAGTTGCCACCTTCAGGCGGAGTCGTTACCGGCGCAGGTTGCAGTGCGGGAGCGGTTGACGTTGCCGTGTTTACTACAACGGCCGCAGGAGTTTCTGCTACAGAAGCATCCCGGGCCGGCGTGCTCATATCTTTCGCCATCATACGCTCTACCGCGCTGCCCTTTTCCAAATAGATAAACTGGTCGGCAGCCAGTGGCGCATCAGGAAGGCCGTTTATCTCCAGCAGTTTGGCGTAGCGCACCTTGTATTGAATAGCGTATTCCAGCAGCACATCGCCGCCCTTCGCCCAAAAACCCTTTAGGCCATCCTTCTTCACCACCTTCCCGTAATCGCGCGCTTCGGCAGGCGTGTCGTGCTCCGGCACCACCTCGCCTGGGCGCTTCTCGTGCGCCATCATAGCCGCAGCCACCGGTGCTGCCGCTGATGCGATGTACACTTGTGGCGCTTCAGCCTGCCTTATGGCAGCAATAGTATAATCCTGAAGATGATAGTCCTCAATCAGCTTTACCAGTTTCTGTGCATATATCGGATTAGTTGCGTAGCCGCATTTACGCAGTTCACGGGCCCATCCAGCATAATCTGTAGCATCCAGCGCAAAGCAGCTTGCATAGCGCTTCGCGGTCTTCAGATAATTGCTGTGGTCTTTGTAAGATTCCAGCGCGGATGTGTATTTGCGGAAGCATTCCTGGGGCGCATCATCGTCATGGTCAAATGTCTCACCCGTCCATTCCTTCTTGCATTTGATGCCGAAGTGATTGTTCGCAACTGTTGCCAACTCACTCTCGCCGGCATCTGTCTCGTGCAGCCCCTGCGCAAGCGTAATGGCCGCCGGTACGCCGGAGCGCTTTTGCTCGGCAATCGCCCAATCCTTATGCAGGCGTACATACTCCGCCGCACGCTCGCTGTAAGGCCTGCGCTGTGCGCCCGCAGCCAATGAAGTCAAGGCTGCAAGCAGAATTAAGAGTCGCTTCATTGTGTGTAATTTTTTGTTAGCCGGCTTTCGTTCGCTCCCCATCTTCCGTTGCGTCGCACATTTCACCTGCTGTCAGTCTATTAAGCTTTTCCTTTGCTTGGATTACAAATCCGCTACCGTGTTGTGCGGGATTGCATATCCCGCGCTGCGATTACTTGTTTCAATCTTAATCAGCTTAATTCTTCTGCATCACTAAAATCCCATCCCGCACGGGCAGTAGTACCTGCGTCACCCGGCTGTCGTCTTTAATCTTCTGATTGAACGCGTGGATGGCTTTGGCGTTTTTGCTCTGCTCGCTCTCGGGCAGTATCACCTCCGCATCATACAGCACGTTGTCGGCGAAGATAAAACCGCCGGGCCGTACTTTTTCAATAACCAAATCATAATAGCGCCCGTAGCTCACCTTATCTGCATCAATGAAAATGAGGTCAAAAGTCTCATCAAGCTTTGGAATAATGTCGCCTGCATTGCCTACATGCGCCCTGATTTTATCTGCAACACCGGCCTCATGCCAGTAGCGCTGCTGCATATCGGCCAGCTCTTCATTGATGTCTATGGTATGCATGATACCATCATCGGTAAGTCCTTGTGCCAGGCAAATAGCCGAATAGCCGGTGTAGGTGCCTACCTCAAGAATTCTGCGCGGGCGAATCATCCGGCTCATCATGGCCAGTGCTGCGCCCTGTAGGTGGCCGCTGAGCATGATGGGCAATTCCACCTTCGCGTTCGTCTCCCGGTTCAGCGCGGCAAGAGCGGCAGACTCCGGCGTGGTCATGCTTTCGGCGTAGGCGTTGATTTCCTCTGAGGTTAAATGATGTTGCATAAGTTGAAAATGCGGGATTCGGATGTGAGTCTCAACGGGACTCATTACAAGTGCTTAGAAATTTGGCCCCAGCTTATTGTGCGTGTAAAACTCGCGGAAGTATGCGATTACCTCTTCGGCAGTATCAAAGATGCGTATCATCTCCAGGTCGCCGGGCGAGATATTGCCTTCCGTTTCCAGCATCACCTCGCGCATCCATTGGAATAACCCGTTCCAATAAGCGGAGCCCACACATACCATCGGCGTCTGCGTGAATTTTCGTGTCTGAATGAGCGTTGCCACCTCAAAAAACTCATCCATCGTTCCCCAGCCGCCCGGCATCATAATGAAACCCTGCGAATACTTGGTGAACATCACCTTGCGGATGAAGAAGTAGTCGAAATTCAGGTTGTTCACGCGGTCAATAAATGGATTGCTGTTCTGCTCAAAAGGCAGCTCAATATTGAGACCTACGCTACGACCGCCCGCAAGATTTGCACCCTTATTTCCGGCTTCCATGATGCCCGGCCCACCCCCGGTAATAATGCCAAAGCCCTCTTCGGCAAAGAGGCGGGCGATTTCTACGGCCAGCTCATAATACTTATGGCCCACCTGCGTGCGTGCGGAGCCGAATATGCTCACGCAGGGCCCGACCTTCGCCAGCGTCTCAAAACCCTGCACGAACTCGGCCATGATTTTGAAAATCTGCCAGCTGCTGTGCGCGCGCGTCTCCGTCCAGTCGCGGAGGCTTATTTTAGTGAGTTGCTCTTTCAAATGAGAATGATAAGTTGGAGGCCGCCTTATTTTATCAATAGCGGCTCCTGACGTCTTGATGCCAAAAGTAACCCGGCGAAAGTCAGCGCTGCGTTAATGATAAGCAGCTCGGTGCCAATTGTGTAGCCACCGAGCCAGGCCTTTTCATTCGTCTTTAGCAAGTAGCAGAGCACGGGCGCGGCAATACAGATAACCGGCACCGAGGTGTCGTTCGGCTGCCTGCGCGTTAGCATTCCAAAAGCAAAAAGCGCCAGCAGCGGCCCGTAAGTATAACCAGCCACCACCAGCAGCGTTTGAATCAGCGACCCATTGTCCACTTGCTTAAAAAAGAAGACACAGGCCAGAAAAATGAGCGCAAAGGCATTATGCACCGCCAGCCGCACTCGCTTCTTTTTCCGCTCATCCCAGTCCTCGCGCCGCTTCATGCCAAGGATGTCAATGCAGAACGAAGAAGTCAGGGCTGTAAGCGCGCCATCTGCCGAAGGGAAAAGCGCCGACACCAGACCAATCAGAAAGCAAACCGTGATGAAGAATGGCGCATGATGCACGGCGAAAGTTGGGAAAAGGTTATCGCCCTTCGCCTTCGCGCCGTCCCAAATGAGCTGCCAGTCAGTAGCACCGGTGCCACTATAATGCGCCCCGCTTTGCGTAGCATATAGGTACACGAGCCCGCCGAGCGTCAGGAACAGAAATACCACGCCAGCCTGTAGGAAATTCAGCACAATCATATTCTTCTGCGAGTCGCCGAGATTGCGGACAGAGATGTTCTTCTGCATCATTTCCTGGTCAAGACCCGTCATAGCAATGGTGATAAAGGCGCCGCCGATGATTTCCTTTAGAAAGAATTTTCCGCTCAGCGGGTCGGTATTGATCAGGTGCGTAAGGCCGCTCTCACTCATGCGCCCCCACGCAGCGCCGAAGCTCAGACCCAGCGAGTGTAGCACATATACCACGCAGGTAATGAGCGCCAATAGCATAAAGGTGGTCTGCAGCGTATCCGTCCACACAATCGTCTTTACACCTCCGCGGTAAGTATAAAGCAGGATAAGCGCGAGAATGACAATAGCCGTTGCTTCAAAGGGAATCCCCATTTCTCCCAAAACGAAAAGCTGTAGCACTTTTATCACCAGATAAAGCCGCAGCGTAGCACCGAGCGTCCGGGATAGAATGAAAAACAGCGCTCCGGTCTTATAGCTCGTATTACCGAGCCGCCCTTCCAGATACGTGTAAATGCTTGTCAGGTTCAGCCGGTAATAAAGTGGCAGCAGCATATACGCCACCACGAAGTAGCCAATGAAGTACCCGATTACGACCTGAAAGTACCCAAACCCGCCAAAAGCACCCCCTGCCGCACCCTGCAACCCTACCGTACCTGGCACGGAGATGAACGTCATGCCGCTCAACGAAGTGCCGATCATCCCGAAGGCCACCACCCACCACTTGGAGGAGCGGTTGCCAATGAAAAAGCTCTCGTTAGTGGAATTGCGCGAGGTGTAAAACGCGATGCCCAGCAACAAGGCGAAATAGGCAAGAATAATGGCGAGGAGTAGGCCGGAATGCATTAGCGCAAAGTAACGGCCTGCAATACGCTTTTAAAACCCAACATTGAATCCGATCCGCAAATCAATCCGGTTCAGGTAAGGACTATACTGATCCTGAATCACGTCATACAGCGCTATAATCACCAGCGATGAGCGGTCGGTGATCGGCTGACGTAGCCCGCCGCCCAGCAATAGCGCAGGAGAATTATACTTGACTTTGTAAGGAATCGGCATTCCTGCAGTGCTGCTGTTTGGATCACTGTCCGTGCGATATGCGGTAAAGCTTTGAAAGTCATATTCCGCTTCCGCCTGCACAAAGAAGTTGCGGTAAATCACATACCGGCCCCAAATACTTGGATAAAAGAAGTTGGACTTCAACGGGTAATACTCATACTGCCCGGAAACATTGTTAGCTACTTCAAAATAATCCTTCACCCGGTAGTACTGATACCCCAGCCCGATGCCGGCCATAAAATTTTCCGTAATACGATAACCAACTATCGGCGACACTGCTACCGAAGTCACATCGCCAAAGCCCAGGCCCAGGCCACCGCCTATTATCAGCTTCTGCGGATCAAAGCCCTTGGGCTGCTGAGGCTTCCGCTTATTCAGCCCAACCTTATTGCCGCTACTGTTATATGTCTCCTGCGCCATTACGCCCACAGACATAGCCAGGCATAGCAGGCACACCAAGCCGCTGCGCTTAAAATGCTTCATCATACTTCAAAAATACGTTAATGCCCGGCCGCTTATTGCGCGAGCCGGGCATTACTGAGTGTTAAATGAAACGCAGCGGCTATAAGTCGCGCTTAATATCGTCTATGCTCACCAGATCCAGCGGCGTCTGCGGCATGCAGTTGCTTTGGGTGTTCAGGCTCGTATACTTCACCAGCACCGGCAGGCTGTCATGCTGGTAAGCAGAAGACAGATACTGTGGCTTCACCATTTGATTGGCATTCAGGCGCAGCAGATAGCCGCAGCCCGTGGGCGTCAGGTCATTCGTGGCAATTACCAGCGCACGGGTGTAGCCGTCATCAGCCTTCTTGCAGGAAGGGGCAAACACAATCGCAAGCATCAGGCACAGCGCAGACAGGTAAAAGAAGTAACGCATCATTTTGATTAAAAAAGAGTCCGACAAAAATAGCCGGGATTTTGAGGAATAAAAGCGCTCAGGCCGAAATTGTGCGGCGCCCCGCACGCCCACCTACCCAAAACAAGGCCGTTCCCAGCAACCCGCCTACCCCATCCGCCAGCGCATCCATCACATCGCCGCTACGCCCGAGGGATGCAAACACCATCTGCAACACTTCTACAAAAATGCCCAGTCCAAGGCTTATCAGCACCATTACCCAAAGCCGCGCAGCTGGATACGCGCAGAGCCATAGAAAGGCAAAGCCCCCGAACATCACAAAATGCGTCCATTTGTCTATAAACGGAATATCCGAATGTGGCAGCTCGCTGCCCGGCCAAAGACAGCCTGCAAAAATCCCGATCGTCCAAAGGATAGCCGCCACCCGCGCCGCCTTCCGGTAGCGTGACAGGGTAGTAAAAATGCCTGAGGGCATCAGTTACCGATATGGCTGCTATACGCCGTAGCGTCCATCAGGCCATCTGCATCGCCTGCATTCTTAAGCTTCATCTTCACCATCCAGCCCTTGCCAAAAGGGTCCTGATTTACATACTCGGGGTTGGCTTCCAGGTCCGGATTCACCTCTGTCACCGTGCCCGCTACAGGCAGGTAGAGGTCACTTACTGTTTTCACAGCCTCTACAGTGCCAAACACTTCACCTTCTGCCAGCTCCTTGTTCAGGGCGCTGATCTCCACATATACAATGTCGCCCAGCTCGTGCTGCGCAAAATCTGTGATGCCGATTGTAGCTGTATCGCCCTCTATGCGCACCCATTCGTGCTCCTTTGTGTACTTCAGTGTTTCAGGTACCTGCATGGTATTAATCGCTTTTTTATAGCCGCGTAAAAGTAGGGAATAGGGAAGAAGGAATGACAGCTGCCGACGGATTGATTTCGCTACAGCAATTGGGGTGTATCAAGTGCCGGGTCCCTGTTTTCCAATGCCTGATAAACGGCTACCGTGCTTGCGAAGTACGTCCACACCAGTAACGGCAGGTATTGAGCGGCAAACGCCGGTCCTTTTTTCCGCGCCAGCGCAATGCTGGCAGTGGCCAGGCCCGCATCTGCCAGCGTCCACACCGCCGCCATCACCGGGCTCTTCCTCCTGAAATACACAATGCCAAACGTGCAGAAGATGGCCCATATGCCACCCTGCAAGGCTAGTAGTGCGCGGTCGCGGTTTGTCTTGTCTCGTTCGTGGATTAATAGAAACAAGGCCCGCGTCAGAAAGGCATTAATCAGGCTCCACGCCGGGCCGAATACCCATCCCGGCGGCGCCCAGGGCGCTTGCTTCAGCTGCTTTTCATAGAAGCGTCGCGATTTCTTTTGCGAGCCGCTTGTCAGAAAGCCCACTACAGTAATGGCGGCATAAAAAAGAACTGCCTGCCACAGTGGAAAGCGCTTGCGGGTGGCATTGGGCGTGAAGCCGGGCGTGGCGGGCACGTGCATGGCGGTACAAAGATTTTAACGACCAATGCCATCAATATGGTGCCAATGCCGCGCTACTTTCACGGCTTCAAAAAACGATAATACCATGCGCAGCAACCATGAAATAGACTATAAAATCTTCGGCGAGGAAATGCAGTATGTGGAGGTAGAGCTGGACCCGCAGGAGACGGCCATCGCGGAAGCCGGCGCTTTTATGATGATGGACGACGGTATCCAAATGCAGACCATATTTGGCGACGGCAGCCAGCAAGGCAGCGGCGGACTGATGGGCAAGCTTTTTAGCGCCGGCAAGCGCCTGCTGGTAGGCGAAAGCCTCTTCATGACGGCCTACACCAATATCGTGCAGGGCAAGAAGCGCGTCTCCTTCGCATCACCGTATCCGGGCAAGATTGTCCCCCTTGATTTGCAGGCGCTCGGCGGCCGCATCGTTTGCCAAAAGGATGCCTTTCTCTGCGCCGCCAAAGGCGTGAGTGTGGGCATTGAGTTTCAGAAACGCCTCGGCACCGGCCTTTTCGGCGGCGAGGGCTTTATTATGGAAAAACTGGAGGGCGACGGGATGGCTTTTCTTCACGCAGGCGGCCATGTGGTAGAGCGCCGTTTGGAGCCGGGTGAGCTGATCAAGATCGACACTGGCTGCATCGTCGGCTTCACGGGTGGCGTGGATTATGACATCCAGTTCATCGGCGGCGTGAAGAATATCTTTTTCGGCGGCGAGGGCGTGTTCTTCGCCACGCTGCGTGGGCCGGGCACCGTATGGATTCAAACCTTGCCGATTAGTCGCCTGGCAAGCCGCATCCTGCAATACGCCACCTTCAAGCGGAAGGAAGAAGGCAGCATGCTCGGCGGCCTCGGCAACCTGCTGGACGGCGACGGCTGGTAAGGCGTACTACGCGTGCGCAAGGATAGCAACCATTGCTATCAACAATATGAAAATGACGCCGCTGAGCAGCAGCCGGACGCCGTTGGAAGGCGGTGTGTCGTAGGAATAATGATGCATAGCCATTCGCTTTTTTGGAGTGGAGGCTAAAGTAGCAGCGGCGTGTGCTTCGTTGAGTTATCTCGGAGTTATTGCTGCACGCCATTATGCCACCAGCGCTTCAAATAGGCGCTCCAGTTGCTGCGCCGCATCATCGCAAAAGCCGGAATGCACGCGGCTGGTCTGCACCACCGTGCTGCGCCAGGCAGTCAGCCAGCGGAAGCGGCTGGGCATGTCCATAAGCCCAACCGGGCCGCAGCCTTTCCCGCCTTCGGCGATGCGCTGCATGGATTGGAGGGCATCGGCTATCTTAGCAAGGCATGCTTCGCCGCAAAGGGCAGTGATACGTGCCTCATCCATTACCCAGCGGCTGCGCAGAAAGCGCTGCTTCGGGCAATAGAGCATGACGCCGGCATTGACAAACTCTTCCCGCTCCACACGCGGCACCACGCGGATGACCGCGTACTCATACAAGTGCTTGTCGGGCATCTTTCGCGGCGTTTAAGAAGGTGGAAGAATGTGCGATCCGCGCTTTCAGGAAAGTGCCATAAGCTGCCCGCTGCCCAGCGGCATCCGCAAACAGCGGGTCAGGCACGATCCAGCTTTCCGGAATGAGGGCGACAATGGCGTCAACCACTTCATCGCTGAGCAAGGCCCGGCATTCCGCGTCTGCGGCATCAAGCTCGGCTGCTTGCGGCAACAGCACATGGTCTTTGACCAGCGCGAATGGCTTTTCTGCCCTACCCTCCCAGCCCGTCCAGTCATTATGAAAGTAGAAGGAAGCGCCGTGGTCTATAAGCCATAGCTCGCCCTTCCACATCAGCATATTGGTATTGCGGAAGGTGCGGTCCACGTTCATAATCAGGCAGTCCAGCCACACGATTCTGGAGGCAAGCGCGGCATCCACCTTCGTTACATTCGGGTCGTAGGTGATGGCGCCTTGCAGGTAATGCAGCCCTAGGTTGAGGCCGGTGGATGCCTTGAGCAGGTCCTGGATTTCCTCATCAGGCTCGGTGCGGCCAAAGGCCTCATTCAACTCGGCAAAGACGGTCTCTGGCACCTTCAGCCCAAGTGCGCGAGCCAGCTCCGCGCCCAGCAGGTCGGCAATGAGTGCCTTGGTGCCTTGTCCCGCGCCACGGAATTTGAGTACATACAGAAAACCATCATCTGCTTCCGCGATAGCGGGCAGCGAGCCGCCCTCGCGCAGGGGCGTGACATATCGGGTGACTTGAACGGTACGAAGCTCGGGCACGGGGCAAAGGTGGGGCGGCGCGCTTAATTTTACGTGCTATGATGTCCCGATCCTTCTGCTGTGTACTCTTTTTACTTTCCACATCACTACTAATGCCCGCAAGGGCGCAGGACCTCCGCGCGCTGAAGCATGAGATTGCCACACTATGTGCGCCGGCTATGGCAGGGCGCGGCTACGTACAGAAGGGCCGCGAGCATGCCGCCCAGCACATCATGCGCAAGATGCGCGATGCGGGACTTAAACCCGTGACGCCGGATTCCTCGTTCTATCAGTATTACACCTTTCCGGTAGTCAGCTTTCCGGACACGGTATTCCTCCAGGTGGGTAAAAAGGTGCTTCTGCCGGGTGAGGAATACCTCGTGGATGCCGCCTCTGAAAGCTATCACGTTCGCAAAGGGAAGATTGCGACCATTGATGTGGGGCAGCTTGCCGACTCTGCCGAATGGCTCAAAGTGCGCAGCCGCCTCCGCCTGGACCGCATCAATCTCCTGCGCGGCACCGACTCGCTGGTGCGGCTGCTCGGCATCCGCCCTTCCCGGCTGGCCGGGACCTTGCCGAAAGGCGCTTACATCATTCCGCTGCGCGGGAAGATGACCTGGACGGTGGCCACTGCTACCATCCCGGCAACGGTTTATTACGTTCAGGACAGCGCGCTGCCGAAGCATCCGCGTAAGGCGACGATAGACCTCCATAGCGAGCTGCTACCGGCGGCGAAGAACGCCAATGTGATGGCAATGGTGCGCGGCACGGAAGTACCGGATTCCTTTATCGTCTTCACCGCGCATTATGACCACTTGGGCCGTATGGGCTGGGATGCCACCTTTCCCGGCGCCAGCGACAATGCCTCCGGAACGGCGGCTATGCTGCAGCTGGCGGCTTATTATGGCGCGCACCCGCAGCGTTACTCCATGTTATTCATTGCCTTTAGCGGTGAGGAGGCGGGGCTGCAGGGGAGTAAGTTTTACGTAGCCCACCCGCTGGTGCCTCTGGAGAAGATGCGCTTTCTCATTAATCTTGACATCATGGGTAATGCGCAGGATGGCGTGACAGTGGTGAATGCTACGGAGCATCCGCAGGAATTTTCCCTGCTGGAAGCCTTGAATAAAAAGGGCAGCTATCTGCCCCAAATCCGCAGCCGCGGCAAGGCGGCCAATAGCGACCATTATCCGTTTAGCGAGGCGGGCGTGCTTGCCTTTTTTCTGTACAGCAATGGCGGGCCGGGGTTTTACCATGATGTATTTGACAAGCCGAATACGCTGGCGTTGACGAATGTGGATAAGGTGCTATTGATGCTGCGGGATTTTGTGGGGGCTTTGGGGGGAAGGTAATGGGCCCGAACCTGCCTGTGCCAGCCTTTAAGGTGGGAGTATATACGCTGTTCCTATGCTTAAACTATGCCCTAAGTATGCTCTAACCATACTGTAAACCTTTTTCAGTACAGGGACAGCTTCCTTCCCTTGGATAGCGTTTTATATCATTAAATGGCGGATGGCTGCTGAAGCGGGAATGCTATGTGCCAGACCAGCATTGTGCCATATTGATGCTTAGAGGGTGTCTAAATGTCCATTTCCGTGCTCTTACCAATCTTTTGTCGTTTCTGAAACGATTTCAGGGCAGGCTCCGGAACGGGAACTTATTACAGTATATATCCAGTCGGTTAGCGCAAGTTCCCATTCCGGGATGACAAAAGTCGCTGTGAACTGTTAGCTGAACGGATTTTTGGACCGCCGCTTAGCTGCATCAACGAAAATCAAAGTTGATTTTACCTGTTCAAAGGGATTAGATTTGAGTTACAAACTATTTATTGCCAGGTTTATGAAGCAAGCATCTACCCAACCCCTTGCTGCGCGGCACGCAGCACCTGCCCCCCCCGCGGCAGGCACATCAGTAACAGTAACGCGCCTGGCACCACCGGGCTACCCGTGCGGAAAAGCCAAGCTTAAGGCTTTCCCTTTCACGCTGATAGCCTTCGCGACAATGTCATTGTTCATCGCCAGCATCCAACGCGCCGTCGCTACTATTGTGCCTATCACGGGCATGTTTCCGGAAACAGTAATTGCCTCTTTTACCAGCACCGTAGCGCACGACGTGGTGATAAATGCCGACATGTTGAAAGATGCAAGCGGCGGGAGTGGTGTGATTAAAGCTGTGGCCTGGAGCTCACAATCAAGCACTAGCAAGTTTGGAGGCTTCTTTGTTGAAGACTTTAACGGAACCAGCGTTACAATCCCTCTTCAAACAAATGGCATTCAGCCCGATATAGTACTCTCTTATAATAATGGCGCAGGAATTTCCAACCCCTATCAAGCGCTCATCGTCTATTGCGTAGGGCAACGAGCCATTCTTGATATTTACGATCTGCAGGATGTTGGCCTTTCTACGTTTAATATACCGACCACACCATCTTTCTCTACAATACTGAGCACTACCTGTGACGGCTTCCCTCACATAGATATGTTCTCAACATTAACAGCATACCGTCCGGATGTGCCAGTTGTGCAGCTGTAGAAAAGTTCGGCATAGTATGGGCTGAAAATGGTACTGCTAATTTGATGGGTTACTTTGCGGATGTTAATACCCCCGGTTCGCTTCCAACTCCTATGGGCACTGATGCGTTCATGCCGGATATAGCTGGTCAAATGGATTTCGCAAGTGGCAATTATCGCGCGCAGATAGCTTACGCATCGGCAACCAGTCTTGCAGGTGGCGCGGGGAGCGGTGCAGTGACCACTACGGGTGGTCTGATGTATATGGAGTGGGATGTATTGTCAAGCACGGCTCTGACTAATACTTTACTGCAAGCCGGACAGTTTTACTATCCGCGGATAGAAGCGATTGGCCGCTATGATAATGAGACTATGCCACTGCATGTAAAGTATGAAATAGCTGTAGTTAAAGACAAAGGCACTACTAATCACGAGCAGGTATGGGGCTTTAACAATGTAACCGGCGGCTCTAATCTGAGCGCTCCGCAGTTTCCAGCTACTACCGACTATGTAATGAGTCCATGCGTCGCGGTAGGCATTACCGTGCAGTCTGCACCCGCTGCGCATATTGGTAATGGTCAATATACAGTAGGTATGTATCCTTGGTCAACAACATCACTATATGCACGTGATGTGGATGCCGTTTTCGGTAACTTAATTAGTCCCTCATCGTGGTATGAGGTGAATACGGATACGGTAGGCTACCATTGGGACCTGAATAAAAACATGGCAGTCACCAATTGCAGCAACAGCGGTGACGATATTATGGCTGCCTGGTATAACGGAGCGGACGTAGTATGTAAATACAGCCAGCCTAATACAATGGCTTTCCCGCCTACAAAGGGAAATATCACGAAAGGCGGCACGAAAGGCAACATCAGTGCGCAGGTAGCCGGTGATAACCTACAGATAAATGGTAACAGCGTAAATGCCTCCTACATTGTCCGTGATATGAGCGGCAAGCTAATCTTGCGCGGCGCGCTGCCAGCCGACGGCTTTCTAAGTATGCAGGAATTGGCAGCGGGTACTTATATGCTGAGCATTAAGGAAGCTAACAACGCTGAATACAGAACCAAGTTTTCTAAACAATAGACTTTAACCCATAGACGATTTTATGAAACGTTTCATTGCAATAAGTTTCGTTATTTTATCCCTGTTAAATCCAGTCTTCGCACAGACCCCACAATACATGTGCACAAAATATTCTGGAACAGGGGCGGCAACATCTGCTGGATTTACAACGATCCAAGTTAAATATCAGTCGATCTACTATTCTTCTAACTTTCCGGGTATATCCGGAGGGAATGTTTCCGCCATATACTTACGAGTGGGGCGTACTTACGGATACACTGCACCCGCTGTATACAATAACCTGAGTGTCAAGATCGGCTATACGACTGATAGTTTCTGGAATCTTTCCAGCACAGTATATGATACCTTTAAAACCGGTCTGACCACGATTCTGAATGCAACTTTTACTGTGCAAGGCAGTGATACAGTTGGTAAGTGGATTAAGATTCCTGTTGACGTACCCTTCTATTATGATCCAAATAAAATTATGGTAGTAGAAGTGGCCATGGGGCCAAAGCCTAACAATACTGGCTTTGATTTGATGGCTACCAATTTACCAGTTACCGGCACGAAGCCTCGGACACTTAGTGGCCATCGGGATTCTCTGCGCAGTAAAGGAAGTGCCACCATTGGACCTTTTCTTGACCTCGGCATAGACCTCGCTGCTAAAACAGGAGTAGGTACGTTAAGCATTATACAGGCAGACCTGTCGCCCAATCCTGCAAAAGGGCTGATCAATATATCACTCGGTACTGGGCAGGCTGTAAAAGAGCTAAACGTGGCTATTTATGCCGCTAACGGAGCGGAGGTACTGCGCCGCAGCTATGGGCCGCAGGGCACAGCGTTTCATACTGCGCTGGATATGAGCAGCTTGCCGCCCGGCGTATACAAGGTCTGCATTGCAGCCGATGGTGAGGTGGCCTATCGCAGTATTATATTGCAATAGCGCCGGTAGCAGCTTTTAAAAACAGTATAACGGCCAGCCTCCAAAGGGCCGGCCGTTCTTTTTGCATCGCCGCATATATCCTCCTCCCGATACCTTCGCGCCATGCAGCGCCCACCCTTCCGCATTACTTACAGTCTTACCGACGTTACTGCCGCCTCCGCGCAGCTATGGCGCTGGGCGGCGGATGCGCGGGTCTTCACCTTCAGCGGCTCCCTCGGAGCCGGCAAGACCACCTTCATCCACGCCCTTTGCGAAATGCTGGGCGTGACAGACGCCGTGTCTTCTCCCACTTTTGCGCTGATCAATGAATACCGCTTCGGGGAGGCCGGCGGCGAGCGTACCATCTATCACATGGACTGGTACCGCCTGCGCAACGCCGATGAGGCCGTGGATGCGGGGATGGAAGACGTGCTGAATAACACGGACGCTATCTGCTTCATAGAATGGCCGGAAAAAGCGCCGGAGCTGCTGAATGGCATCCCGCACGTCCGCATCAGCATACAGCATACGGGTGAGTGGGAGCGGGAGCTTACCGCGCAGGAGGTGATGTGAGCGGCTAAGTTTGTCAACTTTCCAAAAGTTGACAAACTGCTCCACCTACCTTCGCGCCCATGTCCACCACCATCCTTGTCAACGACATCGGCGGCGTCCGTATCCTCTCGCTCAACCGGCCGGAGAAGTACAATTCCTTTAATCGCGAGATGGCCCTTGCGCTGCAAAGCGCGCTGGACGCCTGCGCCGGGGATGATGCGGTGCGCTGCATCGTGATAACAGGCGCAGGCAAAGGCTTTTGCGCCGGCCAGGACCTTAGTGAGGCTGGTAATAGATGCTGAAAGTACCTTCGGTGATATTGACGGTTTTATGCTTTGCCGGATGATATGCTGTGAATGAAAAATTACCTTCCGCAAGCATTTTACTTCGGTTAAGAAGGGTAAGCACGACTGCCCCTTTATGTACCGAATCAGTTTCAAAACGATTTATAGAAAGATCATTATCATAATTGGCATTTGAGCCTTTGCCATTTGTTGATAATTCATGAGAGATATTACCAACAATTCCGTTGCTCTTATACATCAACAGACCCATACTTTCTGTCCCCTGATAGGCTGCCACAAAAAGGATTGTATCTCCTTCTAACTGGCCGGAAACCGCCGTTGCGAAAGGGTCATCATCTTTTGAAGCATACCAGTCAACACCATCTACTTTACAATGGAAGTATTCGCCGGTTACAAATGGATGTTGATTAGGCGTGCCACCTTTTTGCAGGATCCAAGCAGTAAGAGGCAAAGCTATATTTTTATTAATCTCATTTTACACCCGTATTTAAATAGAGAGAAGATTAGCCACATAAAATTTATCATTCAGTCCGTCTTTCCTCGTAACAGTTTTTTTTATACAAAGCAATATTAAATTGGTAACAAAATACTAAAAATTTCTACCATTGTTAGCCATATTAAGCAAACTGAATATTATCAATATTATACACACAGGCTATTTCTGAATGTGGTACAACTCATAGTCGTCATTACTATCCACTTTCACGAGTTGGCCATACTCCGTCGGCAACGCATCATCATTGCGTTTCAGATACATGGAAGCCTCATCACCCATACAATCCGAAGCCGGAATACCGCGCAGCAAACACACATAACGGGGATAAAAGCTTTCGGCAGATGTAGCCAGTCTTGTCCCGGGGGGCAGCCGCTCAATCAGACCGGCTGAGCTATTCCAGGCACCCCGCAGGCTATAGCCATACATAGCCGTATCCAGATTATCACGGTTGTAGCGGATGAAGCAGATGCTTAGCGCCGCGCATGAAACTGCCATCACGCCTTTGCGCAGTAAGACGATCTTCTTAAACACAGTGCTCAACAGCATCCAGACCGCCATCACCACCGCCGCCAGCGACAGGCTTTGCTGCGCAATCAGATTCCGGTACGGCGGCAAGTGCTTCATGCGCAGCTCTATAAGCCAGAAGGCGCCCCATGCAAGACAATAAAAAAGCAACAGACCACTTCCTTTCCTGCGCCAGACGAAGGGATAAACGGCCACCGGCAGGAAGGCGAGCAGCAAATCCGTATTGCTCTGCTCGGTAGGAAAGTAGGAGTAGGCGTATTGAAACAGGCCCCGCCACTGATGCCAGGCATCCAGCAGGAAAATCGGCATCGGGCCGGTAAAAGGGGCTACATAGCCATTATCGCTCAGCCAGTGCCGCCCGGTGAACAGCAGCGCCGGGAGGTATGCTACATACACCATCGCAGCGGCCAGCAGGTGCATTTGCACCAAAGACCAGCGGATGCGTCGCTCACGGATAAAATGCAGCGCGGCATAACCTATCAACGCTACTTCCCAAAACAGAAAAGAAGGCACTGCCCAACAGCCCACGACGATGCAGAGGCCGTGCAGGAGCAGCGAGCGCCGGTCATCATGCCGGAGATAATCTTCTAAAAAGATGAAAGCGCCCCAGCAGGCCGCCAGCAGCAGCGCGTAACCGCGCGCCTGCACCGAGAATGCCCATACCACAAACTGGAGCATCAGCACCACGCAAGCCATTGCCGCAATGGCCCGGGAACCGGTCAGCCGACGCAAATAGAGATAGACCAAGCCCGGTAATACCGCGCTGGCCAATCCGGAGATGATGCGCCCGCTAAGCACGCCGTCCCTGAAAAGATGGGCAGGTGCAGCATTGAGCAGGTTAAAGAGCAGGTGGTTGTTTGGCCGCATGTAGTAGGACACCGTCTGCAACGGGTGCAGCCGGGCGCAGTCCATCACCGAAAACACTTCGTCGTAGCTTGGATAGCTCCGCACCCCCCATAGCCAGATAGCTAAGCCGAAGGCATACAACAGTAACAGCGCAACCACATCCTGCCGGCCCAGCCTTAGCGCCCTTGCCATGCGAGGTGGTGGGGTCCGAATTATCCGGCGGATGAAGTAAGCCGCCGAGGCGGCGGCTATAAAGACGCCAATGACTGCATGAGTATTGCCCTCAGCCTTGACAAGTGGGGTGAAATATTCCCGCTGCCAGTCTCCGGCCTTATAAATGCAGGGATAAAGCCGGAGATACCAGGCGCATAGCTGTGCATAAGTGGCTAAATAATAAGCCGCTGCACCGCCAATAACGCCAACGCACGCCAATACTGGTAACAGATTCAGGTATCGCCACGCCGGGCGACGGAACTTGGAATCGGGGCTTTGCTCCTGGTACAAAGTAATTTAATGGGATGGCCCGGACGAAGATAGCGTTCCGGCCTCGGCGCCGCTCGATACCTTCGCGGTATGGACCGCTCACCGCTCCGTATAGCCTATACATTGAATGAGGTTGGCAATGCCGCACAGCAGCTTTGGGCCTGGGCAGCCGGCAGCCGGGTGTTCACCTTCAGCGGCTCCCTTGGCGCCAGCAAGACCACTTTTATCCACGCCTTATGCGATACGCTTGGCGTAACGGACCCCGTCTCTTCTCCCACCTTTGCCCTGATTAATGAATACCGGTTCCGGGAAGAAGACGGTGAGCGCAAGATCCTTCATATGGATTGGTACCGCCTCCGCAGCGCTGACGAAGCAGTTGATGCCGGAATGGAAGCCGCACTGCGCGATTCCGGGGCTATCTGTTTCATAGAATGGCCGGAGCAAGCGCCCGAGCTGTTGCAAGGCATTCCCCGCATCCGCATCCGCATACAGCATACCGGCGAATGGGAGCGGGAGCTGACCGCTATTGATGTTGTAACGTTGTAGCGTTTGAATGTTTGAATGTTCAGGTACACTCCAATATTCCAACGCTCCAAAGATTCACCGACCTTCGCGCTTATGTCTACCACCATCCTTGTCAACGACATCGGCGGCGTTCGCGTCCTTTCCCTGAACCGGCCGGAGAAGTACAATTCCTTTAACCGCGAGATGGCCCTTGCGCTGCAAAGTGCGCTTGATGCCTGCGCGGAGGATGATGCAGTGCGCTGCATTGTCATCACGGGCGCGGGTAAAGGCTTTTGTGCCGGCCAGGACCTTTGTGAGGCCACCGACGTGGACAATCTGGACTTCCGCAAGATGGTTGACGAGCATTACAATGCCACCATCCTGCGCATGCGGCGCATGAAGAAGCCAATTATTGCCGCGGTAAATGGCGTAGCAGCTGGCGCGGGCGCCAACATTGCGCTGGCGGCAGACATTGTGCTGGCGGCTAAGACCGCCACGTTTATCCAGGCATTCTCCAAAATCGCTCTGATCCCGGACAGCGGCGGCACCTTTTTCCTGCCCCGCTTGGTAGGCACGCAGCGCGCCCTTGCCCTCACGCTCACGGGCGATAAGATTACTGCCGACGAAGCGGCCCAGATGGGCATGGTGTACCGCGTGTATGACGATGAGGCCTTCCCGCATGCGTGGCAGACGGTTGCCGAAGGGCTGGCGCAGGGCGCAACAAAGGCTTTTGGATTGACCAAGCGGCTCATCAATCAATCCTTCTCCAATACGCTGGAAGCCCAGCTTGAAGCGGAAAAGGAAGTGCAGGCAGAGGCCGGCGCAAGTGCGGATTTCCGCGAGGGTGTGACGGCGTTTCTGGAAAAGCGGAAGCCGGTATTTAGCGGGAGGTAATGACTTCTAGGAATAACAAGCTGCCACAGCGACTTTGTCATTCCCGCAAGGGAATCTCACAAAAGCTGCGAGATAAGATTCCCTGCGGGAATGACAAAGTTTGAGCGAGTAGTACAAACCCCCTGACCTTCGCGAACCCTCCAACACTCAAACATTCCAACACTCCAACGTTCCAATAAAACATGTCTCTCGTAGTAATCGGCACCATGGCCTTTGACGCCCTGGAAACGCCCTTCGGCAAAGTGGACCGCATCATCGGTGGCTCAGCAACTTATGTGGCTTGGTCGGCCTCTAACTTCTATAAGCCTATTAAGCAGGTGTCCATCATCGGCGGCGACTTTCCGCGGGCGGAGATAGACAGGCTCGCCGCGCGTGGCGTCGTCTTTGACGGCGTGGAGCTGGTGCCGGACGGCAAGAGCTTTTTCTGGAGCGGCCGCTACCACATGGACATGAACACGCGCGACACGCTGGTAACTGACCTAAACGTGCTCGCGCAATTCAACCCGCAGATACCTGAAAGCTATCAGGACTGCGAGTTTCTGATGCTGGGCAATCTGGTGCCAGCCATCCAGATGAGTGTAATTAAGCAATTGCGCAAGCGCCCAAAGCTGATTGTAATGGACACCATGAACTTCTGGATGGAGACGGCAATGGACGACCTGAAGCAGGCCATTTCCATGACGGACGTGCTGCTGGTGAATGATGCCGAGGCGCGCCAGTTAAGCGGCGAATATTCTTTGCCGAAGGCTGCTTTGAAAATTCAGGAAATGGGCCCTAAATACCTCATCATTAAGAAAGGTGAGCACGGTGCGCTGCTCTTTCATGGCAAGCATGTCTTCTTTGCGCCAGCGCTGCCGCTGGAAGAGGTTTTTGACCCTACCGGGGCCGGCGACACGTTTGCCGGCGGCTTCATCGGCCACCTGGCGCATACAAAAGACATTTCCTTTGAAAACATGAAGACGGCCATCATCGTAGGCTCTGCCATGGCGTCTTTCTGTGTAGAAAAATTTGGTCCGGGCCGCCTGCAGGAACTAACGAAGAAGGAAATTGACGGCCGGATGGACGAGTTCGTGGAGCTTGTCAATTTTGACATTGACCTGGTGGGATGAGATCCTTTCGGATATAAACACTTGCTGTAATAGAAAAGGCCCCGTACTTGCCGGGGCCTTTTCAGTTTTTCCAAGTCCTTTACGCCACAGTCCTGCGGCGCGTAATCATTGCGTATAGCCAAAGCAGCACTACTGCGCCTACCACTGCCAGCAGAAAGGAGCGTATGTTGAAGCCGTCCACATCGCCCCAGCCAAGGGCCAGCCCGATAAAGCCACCGAGAATACCGCCGACTATACCGATGATGATGGTGACCAGCCAGCCGCCGGGGTCTTTACCGGGGTGGATTGCCTTTGCGATGGCTCCGGCAATCAGGCCGAAGAGTATCCATGATAGAACGCCCATAATGTAGATGGTTTGGGATGGTGAGAATGTGTTTCGCCCTATCCGAACTAAAAAGTGTACCAGGCGCGTTGAAGTGATGAGTCATTGAAGGGTTGGAAGTTTACAGCGACTTTGTCATTCCCGCAGGGAATCTCAAATGCTGCGAGCAAAGATTCCCTGCGGGAATGACAAAGATTGGGCGAGCAACCTTTTTAACGCCTCAACGCTTCAACGTCTCAACGTCATTGCGCCAGCCAATATTTCCGCAGCAACCACTCCGTCGTGGCAATGATGAGGATGAGCAAGAAATACCACTTCCAATCCACGAGCGGCGCGGTTGTGTCACGGCTCTGAATAATTGGTTTGATGGACTCGTTGCGCGTAATGCTGTCGTAGAGTTGGGCCATTTGCGGGGAGCGGAGGGCGCTGCCGCCGTACTTTTTGCTCAATGCGTACAGCAGGCTGTAATCCGCGCCGCTTTCCATTGCTTCCAGCGGAACCGATGCCACTATGAAGGAGCCGGATGCCGCGTAGCGCTTGCCGTTGAAAGCTGTAGTCGCATTGTAGGAATAAGACCCTGCAGGAAGCTGCCCAATCGCCAGCCGGTAAACCGCACCGGAGCGTTCAAAAGAGAATGTCTGCTTTCTGCCCGCGCTGTCGGTGATGGTGAGCGAGGCATCGGGCGTGTTGATCTGTTCGCCGGCGGCATTGAGCAGGTACGCGTCAAAGGAGATGTTCTCGCCGTCGCTCCATTCGTACTTCGGGAGGTTTACACGGAAGGGGTTGTCGCTCGCATTGGCGGCAAGCAGCGCTACCGTCTGGCGGATGCATTCATCCACCACTGCGTGGTTGCGGAAATAGCGGTATTCATACAAGCGCCAGCGCCAGAGTCCCTCGCCCAGCAGGAGCGCCTGCGGCGTTGCCCCGGGCTGCACGAGCCAAAGCGGAGCCGCGCCGCGTTCATTGAACAGCACCTGCGTGCCGGGGCCGGGCGTTGCGGTACCGGCGGGGGCACTCAGAGGCGGCAGACGGTCTAATACTGCTTTTAAGCCTTGCGGCTGCGTAAAGGCAGAGAAGGAAGGATTCGCCGCCGCATAAGCGTCATGCTGCGCACCGGGCGTGAGGGCGAGCGTAGCGGCAGACGTCGTAAACGCTCCGGTGGTGGTGCTTACGATGTACCATACAGCCTTCCCGCGTAAAGCGGGCGCATCGCCGGAGGGCAATCCATGCAGGATGATTACCTCATAGCCGCTCAGGTCAGTTGGAACGCCTTCGCCGATGCGCGTGCTTACCGTGTATGCATCTGTGCCTGAAAGGGCTTCGCGCAGGGCAGCAATATCCGGATGCGGTGCCGCGGCAGCTATAAGGATGCGCTTTTTGGCTTCTACAACTTCTATGAACAGGTCACGGTGGTTATTAGCGGTATTGGTCTCGCCCTCCGCGGGCGGGATGCTGATGACGTAGTGATGCAGTCCCGGCGAGCCAGCTTTAATGCTGAAGCCTACAGACTTATCAAAGCGATCGGCAGGAATGGAAAGTGTTGCGCTGCCCTGGGAAGCGCCTCCTTCTGAAATCTGAATGCTCCCATTATAGCCTGCACAGCGGGTTGCCACCACGTCGGCACGCACTTCTACCTGCGCGCCTTTAGCGACTGTGCGCGGCGCATATACCTGCGGAATGCGCAGGTCTTTGGGTAAGGCCGTATCGCCGATGGAGACGGCATATAACGGGCTGCGCATGGAGAGTGACTGATAGAGTGGATGCAGTCCCTGATTGAAGCGGCCGTCGGTAGCAAGAATGACGGCGCCTAGATTCTGCCCGCCGAAGAAGGTAGCAGCGCGGCTTAGCGGCGCGGCAATATCGGTAGCGCCTTCGCGGAAGCGGAAGAGGCTGTCGGTGCGCACATTCGACCCAAAGCCCCAGGTGATGACGCGGTAACGCGCGGAAAGCTTATTGATGAGCGCCTGTGCATCGCGGCGGTAAGTAGGCGTATCGCCTTTCAGCGCGGCAGGTATAGATGCTGATTCATCCTGCAGGAAGACGATGACGGGTTTTTCCGTTTCTGTCTTCGTGATGTGGATGGACGGGGAGAGAAGGAGCGCCCATACTAAGGCTATCACCAGCGCGCGTAACCCGGCTGTGAGCCAGGGATAGGGAACCGCCTTGCGCACATCGGCATGGTAGGTAAGGTAGCCGGCGGCGAGGGTAGTAAGTGCAGCGAGAAGCCAGAGGGCGAGGGTCATGGGGGAATAACGGAGCGGGCTGTCTAAGATGGCGCTATTTGCTGCGAAGGATTTGCAAATTAAGCCAGTGTGCCGTAGCGGGCCTCATTCTCCAATCAGCTCCCCATCCTCTGTCACCGCCAGCGCGGAAATATCTTCCGGCGTTGCTTCGGCGGCATCCGTGGGTATCACCATATCCAGACCTACGATGTCGCGGAGCTGCGGCAGGGCGGCGGGGCTGTTGATGCCGAGGTAGTCCATGAAGCTTTTGGAAGTGGCGTAGATGAGGGGCTTGCCCACGGCGTCTTCCTTACGGCCCGTGATGACGATGAGCTCCTTCTCGAGCAGCTTCTGGATGGAATAATCGGCGGACACACCGCGGATAAATTCTATCTCGCCCTTAGTGACGGGCTGCTTGTAGGCGATGATGGCTAGGGTCTCCATGGCGGCAGCGGATAGCTTGCGGATATGCTTGTCGCCGTTGAGCTGGAGGACGGTCTTGTGGTATTCCTTCTTGGTGAGGAACTGGTAGCCGCCGCCAATCTCGCGCAGCGCGAAGGGATAATAAGGTGCATCGTACTTCTCGCGGATGGCTTCAATACAGGTAGCTATCTGCTCGCCGTTCTGCGGCTCCTCCAGGGCTGCACCGAGGTAATCGGACAGCTCTATCTGGGTCAGCGGGCGCTCGGAGGCGAAGATGAGGGCCTCTATGTGGGGCATCAGGTCTTCAAGGGTCATTGCGGGGCGAAGGTAAATCACAGTTCAACCAAGTATTAGCGCTTAGTATCGCCGGCTTGGTAATCTGCACTGGCGGGCCGGAATTTCCGACCGTCAGGACAGAATGCGGCGCTCGCGGTGCGGAATGGACGTGTATCCCGACAGAATTGACAGGTTGCGGTGACGCATTGACAGCCGTCAGTACCGAATGAACGTCCGTCAGTGTGGAATGGGCAAGTGGCGGGTCGGAATCTTGATCTGTCGGTGCGGAATGGAGGTCTCTCGGTATGGAATAGGCATCCGACAAGTCCTTATGGGCTCCGCATATTTATATTTCGGCTTGCGGCGAGCCGTTCGGAGAACGGCATTGTTCGCCTTTGCTATGCGCTACGTTAACATCGCGACGAACATCTACTTAATTTTAAAACATGTGGAATAACTGCGTCAAAGCGTACTTCTTTGCTGCAATCGCGAATTGCTAGGAGAACGCTAAGTTTGAAACTTGGCAGAACTATCATGGACTCTACACGACCACGAAAGACGGAAAAGGGTGAAAAAAATGGATGCGAAGACTATATTCGTTCCCACCTAGCATCCGGAACTGCGTAAAAAATTAAAAGTGGAAAACTGTCCCAATTGTAACGCGACTCTCAAGAAAGGTATCATGTCTAAGAACGAACTCGTACAGGAGAATTCATGGGTGTTGCTGAATGAATTCCGTGCAGACAAAAAAGATGGATACTGTGAAAAGTGTTATTTCAAAGAGCGCGAAAAAGCGCTGAAAGATTACGAGTTAGAAGAAAGCGACCTAAAAAACGAGATTCTTAGATTAGTTGATAGTATACCGATAATTTCATCACAATCTCCCATGGATTGGGAATATGAAACAGTTGGTATTGTGACCGGGCAGTCTGTTATGGGAACCGGTTTCTTTACTGAACTGAGTTCTGGCGTCTCAGATTTGTTAGGCAACCAATCTTCTGCATTAGGTGATAAAATAAGAGTAGGTGAACGTAATTGTTTTGCCCAAATTAGAAAGGAAGCAATACAACGCGGCGCCAATGCCATTGTTGCACTTGATATTGACTACAATGAAATGGGGGGCTTAAAAGGGATGGTTATGGTTTGTATGACCGGCACCGCAGTCAATCTAAAAAACAAAGGAGGCGAAGAGAAAATGAACCTTTATAAGTCTAAAATGTCGCGACTATCATATCTGAAGAAAATAAAGACTGAGGCTAGATCAGTATAGGCCAAGCCAATTCTACTGAGTAAGGAGCCTGATTGGCCTTGTCCACCGACACGCTTCTGCCCTCTACCGACTGCCGACTCCCGCTTACCCAAACAACGCTTCAATCAATATTCCCGCATGTAGCTTTGCCCCGCTTCTGCAAGCTGCCGCCTATGAAACAAATCCTTTACACGCTTCTTTTCCTAATAACTGCCGCAACAGCCTCCGCCCAAAGCTTCCGCATCTCCGGCACTGTAACAGATACCAAGGGCAAGCCCCTGCGCGGCGCCAGCGTCTATCTGGATAATACCCTGGACGGCGGAACCTCCGACAGTACCGGCCATTTCATCTTCCTCACTACCGAGAAAGGCCCACAGACCCTTGTCGTATCAGCCGTGGGCTATAATGCCGGCGGGCAGCCGCTCAACATTGCCGCTGATGTGAGCGATATTCAAGTGCAGCTCAAGGCAAGCGCCCAGAATCTGGAGGGCGTCACGGTAACGGCCGGCGCTTTTGAGGCGGGCACGGATAAAGGAAAGACCATCCTCACCTCTTTAGACATTGTAACGACGGCAGGCTCTCAGGCCGATGTGGTGCGGGCCATCCAGACCCTACCCGGTACGCAGCAGCAGGGCACGCAGGGCGGCCTCTTCGTACGCGGCGGCGATGCGAGCGAGGCCGCGATTATCGTAGATGGACTGGTAGCGCAGGATGCCTTTACGACGAGCGCTCCGGGCGTAGCGGCGCGGAGCCGGTTTTCGCCTTTCCAGTTCCGGGGCATTTCGTTTTCCAGCGGCGGGTATTCGGCGCGGTACGGACAGGCTATGTCATCAGTGCTGGACTTGCAGACGCTGGATATGCCGGATAAGAGCACGGTTAATCTGGGCCTCAATATGGCGGGCGTCTATGCTTCCGGCTCTAAGCTCTGGAAGAATTCCTCCGGCGATGCGACGGCCTCTTACTTCAACCTCAGCCCTTTCTACGGCATTGCCAGCACCAACGTGAATTATTACGACGTGCCGAAGGGCGCAGCCGGCTCGGCGCGCTATGCCTGGAAGCCGAATAAGAACGGGATATTGAAAATTCTGGGCTCCTTCAACCATTTTGCGTCAGGCGTGGAAGTGCCTAATCCCGACTCTCCGGGCACTGTCTTTCCTTATGGCATTAAGAATAGCAACGGCTACCTGAATCTTTCTTATAGCCAGCGCTTTAAGGAAAAATGGGCGCTTTACACAGCCGCTGCCTATGCCGCCAATGTGGATGACATCAAGGCTGGCGCCATTCCCATAACAAACCGCAACGACCGCACGCAGTTCCGACTGGAGCTGAAGCGCTACCTCGCGGCGAAGCTGAATGTGCTGGTAGGCACCGAAGTACAGCATTTCTCTTACCGCAGGAAGATTGAGGTAGATACAGCTGCCTACAATCTGGACTTTACGGAAACGTCCACCGCCGGTTTTGTAGAAGGCGAATGGAGCCCGCAACGCTGGATAGCCATTAAGCCGGGCATCCGCGCGGAGCATAGCAACCTGCTGAACCAGAATGTGATTATGCCGCGCCTTGCGCTGGCCATCCGTGCGGGGAAATACGGTCAGGTGGGACTTTCGGGCGGCTCTTTCTACCAGCTTCCGGATGTGCCTTATCTGCAATACGGCTACCGGCCGCAGATGCAGCAGGCCATCCATTACATCGCTAATTATCAATGGATAAAGGGAGACAGGACTTTCCGCACGGAGATTTACTACAAGGATTACCGCAACCTGGTGCGCGAGCGCGTGGCTACTGATTCTTTTGACGCCAACAGCTATCGCAATGCTTATGGCAAGCCCGACAACAGCGGGTATGGTTATGCGAAGGGCTTTGAGCTGTTCTGGCGCGACAAAAAGCTGATTAAGAATGTGGACTATTGGATTTCATACTCTTATATAGACACCCGCCGCCTCTTCCGCAACTATCTGGCCGAAGCACAGCCGGATTTCATAGCCTCGCATACGGCCAGCCTCGTGACGAAGTATTACGTCCAGAAATGGAACACACAGTTCAATGTAACTTACAGCTACGCCACGGGCAGGCCCTATTACAATCCTCAGAATCCTGAATTTCTGGGCGATCGTACGCCCGATTTTCACAACCTTTCCTTAGCTGTGAACTACCTGACGCACGTGAAGAAGTGGTTTACAGTCATCTACGCCGGTGTAGACAACCTGACCGACCAGCACAATATCTTTGGCTACCGCTACAGCGCCGACGGCACACACCAATACCCGCAGTACCCTGCCCTGTTCCGCTCATACTTTGTTGGCGTTAACTTCTCGCTTACGGAGTTTAATAAAGACGAATTGTAGCATCATCGCTCACCCCATCAAACACACAATAATTTTATGAAGAAACTCATGCTCCTTGCCACCTTTGTGGTGGCAACGCTTGGCGCACAGGCGCAGGCTGACTACAAAACGCCCCTCAAGGCCACTTTTGACGCCTTTGACACCACTTATGCCGACATGACCAGCAAGGCTGCGCTTGGAAATAAGCTGGTGCTGATTGCCAAGAAGTATCCTGATCAGTGGGCACCACAGTTTTACGCCGCTTACAGCCGCATTCAGCTTTCCTACTTTGAGCAGGAGGCTGCTAAGAAGGATGCCATCCTGGACGAGGCAGATAACTATATCGCAGAGGCGGTACGTCTGCTGGGAAAGGAAACTTCAGAGACGGAAGTGCTGGCCGCTACGAGCGCCAATAGCCGCATTGGCGCCGATCCACGCAACCGCTACCAGAAGTACGGGAAGATTTTTGAGGAGCACCTGGAAAAGGCGAAAACGATGAATGCCGACAATCCACGCATCTACCTGCAAAAAGGAATTTCCAAGTTTTACACACCCAAAATGTTCAGTGGTGGCAAGAAGGCAGCTATGCCGTATTTTGAAAAAGCCCAGACGCTGTTTGCGGCAGAGAAGCGCGACGACATAGAAAAGCCGTATTGGGGCAAGATGAGCCTGGCGTACTTTATGAGAATGGCTGCAGGTGAGGATAAAGAATAAGAGAAGAAGTAAGAAGGCTAAATTTTGGCATTTCCGTAGCCCACAGCGCAGTCTGTGGGCTTTCTCATTTTCTAACAATCATTTGATGATAGCATTTTCACCTTTGGGTAGCTTTGATTGTCTTAAACAAGATGAAGAACCTCATTAAACATCTCCTGCCTTGCTCCGTAATACTGCTCTTTTTTGCAGCTTCCTGTAATAAAGGAGACGACGGACCAGCGACAGATACGGCCGGTAAAGGAGGCAATGCCATCCTGAAAATAACGCCGCGCCATCATGGCAACCAGATAGACAGCTGTACCATTTACGTCAAGTATAATGCAGTGGATGCACCGGTCAATGGGCGGTACGACGATTCGGCAAAATGTATACTTACGGGTGGCATTCCCGTCGCTACGTTTTCCGGCTTAAAAAAGGGGAATTATTATTTATACGGCTATGGCTGGGATCCGTCTCTTTGTGCCACCGGCTGCCGTAAAGGGTGGGTTTGCCTACCCGCTCCAGAAGGATACCGTGCAGCGCTATGACCTTGCCGTTTCAGAAGATTAATAGCCGTGATGAAGCACTTGACTGCTGTAAAGCGATTGCAGCGACTGCGGCAGCATGGCCTTGATGCGCGCCCGGTCTTCCGGAGCAAGGGAGAAAATCCGGCTGATGGAGTAAACGAAGACATTTTCCACAGCGCATCTTACGGAACCACTACCCTTTTCATATAGTAATGCCGCCAGTGCGAAGCACTGTTGCAGGGACTTGTAATTGTGTTCTTTCGCCTTTTCACAGGCATATTCACGCACTGCGTTTAACGTACCGTAAATACCACCTTCCGGCGGCAGCGTTTCGGCGACTTCGGGGAGTGTTTGCTGCACATATTGGCAGGCTTCTTCAGAAGAAATCATGTTGTGTGGCAATGATAATGCAGGCTTAGTAAAAACAAAGTCGTGCCCGGCGCAAAGAAGATTTCTTAAAGAATAGAAAAAGGCGTCCCGCCCGGCCGCAGTAACTTGCGCCCTTCCGCCATGCAGCTCCCTGCCGGTCAAAAAATCTATTTCGCCTCCGACTTCCACCTCGGTATTCCCACGCGCGAAGCTTCCCTTGAGCGGGAGCGCCGTCTATGCCGCTGGATGGACCAGATTCGTGAAGATGCCGCGATGCTTTACCTCGTCGGGGACCTGTTTGATGTGTGGTTTGAGTATAAAAATGTCATCCCAAAAGGCCATACGCGTTTTCTGGGCAAGCTTGCGGAGTTAAGAGACAGCGGATTAGCTATAGAGGCCTTTACGGGCAACCATGACCTCTGGATGCGCGGTTATTTTGAAGAGGAACTGGGGATTCCCGTGCATCACGGCCCGATCAGGCGGGAGTACAATGGCAAAAAATTCATTATTGCCCATGGCGATGGCCTCGGCCCCGGCGACCATGGCTATAAGCTGCTGAAAAAGGTGCTGCGAAGCCCCTTTTCGCAGTGGCTTTACCGACGCATTCACCCGGATACCGGTGTGGGGATGGCGGGATGGTTCAGCGGGCTTGGGCCAAAACATGACGAGCATAAAGAAGAAACCTTTCAGGGGCCGGATAAAGAATTTCTGGTGCAGTATTCTTTAAGCGTGTTGAAAGAAGAGCCGGTAGATTACTTCATCTTTGGGCACCGGCACCTGGCGCTGGATTATCCGTTGCCGGGCAGCAAAGCACATTATATCAACCTCGGCGACTGGATTCGCTATGATAGCTATGCTGTCTTTGACGGCGAACAAACGACCTTACAATATTTCAAAGAAGAAAACGAAAAAGTGTGAAACGATTAGTATTAGTACGCCATGCAAAAAGCTCCTGGGCCAACCCGCTGCAAAGCGATTTTGACCGACCGCTCAACGACCGGGGCGAACACGATGCGCCAATGATGGGCGACCGATTAAAGCTGGCCGCGGTTATTCCTAACCTTATCATTGCATCCACCGCAAAGCGTGCCGCCCAAACAGCCAAACTTGTCGCAGCAGGCGTGGGCTATAGTGGAGTGAAAATAGAATGGCGCGAAGAATTGTATCACTGCGTTCCATCCGTTTTTGAAGAAGTAATTCGCGATGTGGATGATGATGTGCAAACGCTTTTTATTGTCGCGCACAATCCTGGCATTTCAGAGTTTGCGATGGAGCTGGATGAGAAGCATTCTATTCATTCTATGCCCACCTGCGCCACCGCCGGATTTGATATTGAGGCAGAGCGCTGGTCGGATTTTTCGCTCGCTAAAAAGAAACTGGCATTCTACGACACGCCCAAAGGAGACCAATGAGCAAGACGACACCTACCCCTGAAGAAATCGTAGAAAGGCTGTACGAAGAACACTTTGGCGAAGTGCCGAAGAAGACGAGCGCGCTACCCGTGTCCGGGTCCGACCGCCGCTACTTCCGCATCACGGGTAATAATGACAAGACGACTATTGCCACCATTAATCAGAATGTGGCGGAGAACAATACCTATTTCTACTTTACCGAGCTGTTCCGCAAGCATGGTATTCATGTGCCGGAAGTGCTGCGCACGTCTAAAGACCGCCGCGTGTACCTGCAACAGGATGTTGGACACACCTCACTCTTTGACATGCTGCTTGAAGATGGTCAGACGGATGGCGTTAAGAAGCTGTATAAAGCCAGCCTAGAGCAA
This sequence comes from uncultured Bacteroidota bacterium, assembly GCA_963782125.1. Taxonomy (GTDB): domain Bacteria; phylum Bacteroidota; class Bacteroidia; order Chitinophagales; family Chitinophagaceae; genus UBA1952. The sequence continues at coordinate 107,351 of CAWAID010000008.1, read as the reverse complement.
TTGGCGAAGGTGCAATGGCTAGCGGGGCGGGAGACGGATTTCAATCAATGCTTTTCTACAAAGCAGTTCAATGAAGAAGCCATCATGGCCGACCTGCTGTACTTCAAATACTACTTCGCCGACCTGCAGAAGGTTCACTACGACCGCGCGGCGCTAATGGACGAGATGCAGCGCTGGAGCCGCGAGATCGGCCGCATGCAGCCGCTTACGCTGATGTACCGCGACTTCCAGAGCCGCAACATTATGGTGCATGAAGGCAAGCCTTACTTCATAGACTACCAGGGTGCCATGCAAGGCCCGCCGCAGTATGATGTTGCCTCGCTGCTCTGGCAGGCAAAGGCGCAACTGCCGGAAGCCTGGAAGGAAGAATTGCTGACGAGCTATATCACAAGTGTAAACGCTCTGCCGACGCCGCGTGTAGAAGAAGTGTACTTCCGCAAGGGCTATGCGCAGATTGTACTGCTGCGCTTGCTGCAGGTGCTGGGCGCCTATGGCTTCCGCGGGTTGCTGGAGCGCAAGCCGCACTTTGTGAGCTCCATTGCGCCGGCGCTGAAAAATCTTTCGTCTTTTCTTGCCGACCATCCGCAGCTACCTGCGTATCCGGAGTTGCGCTCATTGCTGGAAAAGCTCTGCAGTGCGCAAATGCAGGAGCGTTATGCTGCGCCTCAGCTTCAGGATGGCGAGAAGCTGGTAGTAAACATTTGCTCCTTCTCGTACAAGCGCGGCATTCCGAAAGATCGCAGTTCCGCATGGTGGCGGTTATGTATTTGACTGCCGCGGCCTGCTGAATCCCGGTCGTTATGCGGCTTACAAGCACCTGAGCGGAGTGGATGAGCCGGTACGGCATTTCCTAGAACGCGAAACGCGGATGCCGGAATTTCTGGAGCACGTTTACTCGCTCGTTTCGCTGAATGTGGAGGATTACATTGCGCGGGGTTTTGAGAATCTGAGCGTGGCTTTTGGATGCACGGGCGGGCAGCATCGCAGCGTTTATGCCGCAGGCAAGCTGGCGGCGTACCTGCAGGGACGGTACAAAGTAGGCGTGGTAGTGACGCACCTGAATATGGACAATTGGGTGAAGGTGCCGGTAGAGGATTAAGCAGGCCCGGCAGAGCATGCAAGCAACTGAAGAATACGCGCTGAAGCAATTTCTGGATAATCGCATCCTGCTCTACAACACGCCTGCTTTTATTGCCGCAGACCCTATTTCTATTCCGCATCGCTTTTCCAAAAAGCAGGATATAGAAATTGCAGGCTTCTTTGCTGCAACGCTAGCGTGGGGTAACCGTACGACCATTATCAACAACTGCTCGCGGCTATTGGCCTGGATGAATAATTCGCCACATGAGTTTGTCCTAAATCATCAGCCTGAAGACCGTAAGCCCATGCTTGACTTTGCACACCGGACTTTCAATGCTACGGACTTGCTGTATTTCATTGAAACCTTGCAGCGGCATTACCGGCGGCATGATTCGCTGGAAGATGCTTTCAACCTCACCCCCGGCCCCTCTCCCCAAGCGGAGAGGGGAGAAGGGCCGGAACGGAGATGGCGACAAGAGTATGTACCAAAGTATAGTGTCGCTCAGCTGAAGCAGTTTGAGTTTGCACGAATGAATCGCAAAGCCGCTACCGATGCCGAAGATTTGCTTTGGCAGAACCTTCGCGGAAATAAACTGGAAGCCTTTAAGTTCAGAAGGCAACATCCAATAGATAGTTTTGTTACTGACTTTGTCTGTTTGGAAAAGCGGCTCATAGTTGAAGTAGATGGTGGCTACCACGCTACCAGCGAACAGCAGGAATATGATAAGTATCGCACCGGAAAGCTGCGCGAACTTGGCTTTGAAGAGCTGCGCTTCAGCAATGAAGAAGTACTGACAAACATTTCGCTTGTTCTCGCTACCATAAGAAAATACATCGCCGCGCCCGTCTCTGCAGTAAAGGAGAAGCGCAGCAAAGCTGTAAGCTAGACGAGCGAAGCGAGCATCCCCCTTCTCCGCTCGGGGAGAGGGGCAGGGGGTGAGGTAGTTGAACAAGCGCTCACCAATTTCCATAACTATTTCTTCGCCGGCGAACATCCTGAACGCACGCGCAAGCACATAAGCACACCTGCCCGCGGCTCCGCCTGCAAGCGCCTCTGCATGTTCCTCCGCTGGATGGTCCGAAGGGATGAGGTTGGCGTTGACTTTGGCATCTGGAAGAAAACTTCGCCTGCACAGCTCATCTGCCCGCTGGATGTACATGTGGCACGCGTAGCCCATCGCCTCGGCCTAACAACACGCCCGAATGCAGATTGGCGTAGTGCGTCGGAGCTACACTGAAACGCTACGTCGCTGGCGGCCTGATGACCCTGCGGTCTATGACTTCGCTTTATTTGGGTTGGGGGCAGAGGAGCGCTTCTAAGCAAAAGCCAACTCTCGCTCTAGCGAAGCAGTTTTTTGCGGCACGTGCGCCACAATCGGCTCCGGGTACAGAATGAGCGATGTGCCGGGGCGTTTCCACCATTCATTATTCACCAGTTTGCTGAAGTGCAGAATGCCTACTACCGCGCAGCGCTTGTCGTTGCTCGTCCATTCCTCAATGCGGTCAAATAGCTCGTGCGGCACCTGAAATAGCCCATCAAAGGAGACATAAACACGCACAAAGAAATCGTTGCTCAATTGCGCAGGCTTCTGGTGATACAGCTTCTTGTACTCATACTTGTAGCCATAGCGTAGCGCCGATAAATCAGACAACACCGCCGACGCGGTTGCCACGCCACCTGCGCCTTTACCGTAGAAGAATTGCTCCTCCGCAAAGCCGCTTTCAATTACTACCCCATTGTATTCATCACGCACCGTGTGCAGCAAATGATTAGCCGGCACAAACTGCGGCAGCACATAGGCAGCTACTTTTCCGGTCGGCAGTTTGCGCGCTCCGGCGACGAGCTTTATTTCCCAACGCTTTTCCTTCGCCACAATAACATCGGAAGGATGCAATGCCTGAATGCCGGAATAAATCAGCGCTTCGGGATGCTCTATGATGCCGTAAGCGTGTGCCAGAAGGATGGAAAGCTTATTTGCCGCGTCCGTGCCGTTCACATCAAGGCGGGTCGCTTTCCGCGAAGCCGGCAAGCTGCGCTTCTTCTAAAGCCTCGCCGAAAGAAAGTCCGTCGCGGGAGACCTTGGAAAGAATGTAGTTGGTGGAACCATTGACAATTCCCTGAATGCCTTGCAAGAGGTCATTGTCGTAATATTCTTCCAGATTTCGGATAACGGGGATGGACGCGCAGGCCGCAGCTTCATAAAGAAACGGCGTACCCGTTTCGCGCTGGATGCGCAGCAGCTCGTCAAGGTGGGTAGCAATCATCTTCTTGTTGGCGCTTACTACCGCTTTGCCGGCACGCAAGGCGGCGCTCACAATCTGGAACGCTGCATCGGCATCGTCAATCAGCTCAATGATGATGTTAAGGCTGTCGTCTTCCAGAAGCTCGGCGGCATTTGTTGTAAACAGGCTTGCAGGAGCATTGCGCTTTTTCTTCAGGATGACGGATGGCCACCCTTGACGATTTCCGTGCGCAGTGAAGGCGTTTCCTGTAGCACTTTGTAAAGACTTTCGCCGACGGTCCCCAAACCGAAAAGGCCGATGCGATTGATGTTTGATGTTGTTGTTAGACATGGCTGAGTATTTTGTTAGACAGTTACTGGAGAGGTTTAAGCGAATTGGACTGTGATGGACTTTGCAGCGGCCTGCGCAGCCACCTGGTTCAACGCCTGCTCCAAATCAGCAATCAAATCGCGAGCTCTTCAAGCCCTACGCTCAGGCGAATGAGGCTATCCTGCACGCCTCCGGCACGACGGCGTTCTGCAGGAATGCTCTTATGGGTCATGGTGGCCGGATGACAACAAAGACTCTTGATGCCACCAAGGCTTTCCGCCAGCTTGAAAAGCTGCGTGCTGCAGACAACTTCCTTAGCGGCAGTCTTCTGTGTCATGCTTCAACGTGAATGAAACGATTCCGCCGAAACCACTCTGCTGCCTGGCAGCTATTTCGTGATTGCCATGCGATACTAAGTCCTGGATAGATAAACGCTGTCAATAGCAGGATGGGTACAGCAGGAATTGTGCTACATCCGCCGCGTTCCGGTTATGTTGCGCTACGCGCAAATGCAGCGTCTCAATGCCGCGAATCACCAGCCAGCTATCATGTGGCGCGAGGATGGCCCCACAGGCATTCTGGATAAAGCGAATTTGCTCGCCGAGCTCCTTTGTGGCCGTGACGACGAGTCCAGCAATCAGGTCGCTATGGCCGCCGAGGTATTTGGTAGCAGAGTGAAGCACTATGTCTGCACCGAGCTTAATCGGCTGCTGCAGCGCAGGCGATGCAAAAGTGTTATCCACGCAAAGCAGGCTGCCGTTGTTGTGCGCAATCCGCGCAATTGCCGCGATGTCGCTAATCTTCAGCGTTGGGTTTGTCGGCGTTTCAATCCAGACCAGCTTTGTTTTTTCGGTGATGGCGTCCAGTACATTTCCTGCATCGGTTGTATCCACATAGTTCACCGTGATGCCAAACTTGGCCCAGATGTGTGTGAACTGGCGGAAGGCGCCGCCATAGATGTCATCTACCGCAAGTATTTCATCGCCGCTTTTCAGCAGCTTTACGACTGCGTCAATCGCTGCAAGGCCGGATGCAAATGCGCTGCCTGTTGTGCCGCCTTCCAGTTCGGCAATCAGATTTTCTAGCACTGCGCGGGTCGGGTTGCCGCTGCGGGCATAGTCATAGCCCTTGTTTACTCCCGGCGCTTCCTGCACGTAGGTGGACGTCTGGTAGATAGGGACGGAGATGGCGCCGGTGTGCGGGTCGGCGGGAATGCTGTGGATTAGGGCGGTGATGTTGTGTCGAGATTGCTCATGACTTTTCGGTTTTTATTGGTTGGTTTTGGTTTGCGTTGTTTGGGAACTTTCCCACGCACCAACTCATCCGAAAAGTGTAGCCTTCAGAACCGCTTTCTATACTCGTGTATGAGCATAAAAAAAGCGCTTCTGATGGCAGAAGCGCTCTTGTATGAAGAGCCCGTGCAAGAACAGGCATTCAAAGCATGATTGCATTCTACTCATCTTCCCCGCAATTGCTTGCAGGATGGAATTAGCACCAATTCTCTTTCACCGAAGTGATTGAGCGGTTGCTAAGGCTTCGCAGGGCCATAACCCTCTGCCTTTCTGGATAAGCGATGTGTGTAAAAGAACTGGTGCAAATCTATAAGCGGGAATTCCACTTCACCAAAACAAATTTTCCATGCGAAGTTCTGCAGTGCCTGGAAACCTGCGCCCAGCAAAGGCTTTCAGCGCGAAGAAAATTTCCTACCCGACCCGTTCAGGATTGGCTGCAGCGAACTGTGACCAGTCTGCTTTCTTAGAGCGCCGCTTCTTTTCGGTAGTCAATGTCGCGTGCATCTCCACCGGCAGCCGTGACTGAAAATGGTGGCAAAGCGCAACCGCTACGGCATCCGTAGCATCATGCGAATCAGGAATGCCGTCACTCAGATTCAGCGTTGTCTTCAGCATCTCCCAGACCTGCTCCTTCGTCGCGTGGCCGCGGCCGGTGATGCTTTGCTTCACTTTGTTTGGCGAGTACTCAATTGCCTCCAAGCCATTAACCGTAGCCGCAGCAATTGCTACGCCTTGTGCGCGCCCGAGCTTGAGCATGGACTGCACATTCTTGCCGAAAAAAGGCGCTTCAATAGCCGCACAGCTTGGCTTAAAAGTCTGAATGAGCCCTTCAATGGTTGTGTAGATCAGCCGCAATCTTTCTGCATGGTCTTTGTGCCGCGCGAGGCGCAGAACGCCCATTTCAATGAGGCGGACGCTATTTTTACGCACCGCAATCAGCCCGTAACCCATGAACAAGGTGCCGGGGTCTATCCCAAGAATTACTTGCTCTGACATCACGGTTGCGGGCTTCATCGTGGACAAAGCTAAAGCCAAGAAGTGGAAATGGGCGGCAGGCATCGTGGTTACGGTCTTGCTATTGTGGCATCTGTACCGGCAGATACAGGCCCAGCTGGCTTCCGGTGCGAGTTTCAGCTTTTGGCCGGAAGGCACAGAAGCTTACTTTATCGTCGCAGTTCTGTTGTTGCCGCTCAATCTCGGCCTGGAAGCGCTGAAGTGGCAGCGGCTTGTAGCTACGGCGTCTGCCACTATCTTTTGCGCAGGCGTTGCGCAGCATGATGTTTGGCATTGCAGCATCGCTTGTTACGCCGAATCGCATTGGCGAATATCCGGCACGCATCATTCAGCTAAAAGAGCATAACAGCACGCGGCTGCTTTCCGTTTCTGTGCTGGGAGCCTGCTCGCAAATGCTGGCGCTGATGATTGCAGGAGTCGCGGGATTAATCTTTTATTACCTCAGTCATCCCGAAGCCGCTTTATCTCATCTTACTGATAGGCACTACGCTTTTCACGCTGGCGCTTACTGCCCTCTATTTTTACTTTGAGCGATGGGCACCACGCATTGAAGGCATTCGCTGGCTGCGCAAGCTGCATTTGTGGGGAAGATTGCTTTATCGCTTTTCTATCCAGGAGCAAATTGTCATTCTTGGAATATCCTTGCTTCGTTTCGCGGTTTATACTACGCAGTATTGGCTACTGCTGCGCTGGCAAGGCATTCCACTTGCCAGTTGCTGAAGGTTTTTTGCTGTGCATCGCTCTTCTTCTGGGCCATGGCTATTATTCCCTCTATCGCATTGGCAGAGTTGGGTATACGCGGGACGGTCAGCCTCTTTCTCTTTAAAGAGGTTTCACCAAACGTGGCGGGAATAGCGGCTGCCACGTTTGTGCTTTGGTGTATGAATCTGATGCTGCCCTCGCTCATCGGCGCGGCAATGTTCTTCCGGCGGTCGCGTTAATCATTCCTCAAAGGGAAGGCGGTTTCTGTGAAAGGAATGATATTTGGAATGACTATGGCTTGTATGAAGAAAGCTTTTCTGCTGATTCTTTTTGTGCTGGCGGCTGTGCCAGGCGTGCGGGCGCAAAGTGAATTCTGCAATACGCGCAACACCGCTTTTGCCGAAGGCGAGCAGCTTTATTTCAAAGTCTGGTACAATGCAGGGCGCATATGGATTGGCGCCGGCGAGGCGACTTTTAACGTGTCGCTGGAGCAAATGAACGGGAAGAAAGTTTATCACATTGTAGGTGACGGCAAGACGCTGAAGAGCTACGAATGGTTCTATAAAGTGCGCGACAAGTATGAAAGCTGGGTGGACGCGTCTACGATGCAGCCGCTGAAGTTTGTGCGCAATGTGAATGAGGGCGGCTTTAAGATTTACAACAATGTGGTGTTCAACCAGGCCATCGGGCAGGCGGTGAGCACGGATGGGATTTTCAATGTGCCTAAGTGCATTCAGGATGTGCTGTCAGCGATCTACTATGCGCGCAATATCAACTATGATGCGTACAAGCCGGGCGCTAAGATTCCCTTCAACATGTTCTTAGACGACAAGGTCTACAACCTCTACATCCGCTACATCGGCAAGGAAGAAATCACGACGCGCTACGGCACGTTTAAGACGATTAAGATTGCACCGTTGCTGATTCAGGGCAGCATTTTTACGGGCGGCGAGAAGATGTTTGTGTGGGTGAGCGATGATGGCAACCACCTGCCGGTACGCATTGATTCGCCCATACAGATTGGCAGTGTAAAGGTGGATTTGATGGGCTATGATAAGCTGCGCAATCCGGCAAGTAGTCTTGTGAGTAAGAAGTAATCTTTCTCCGCTGATAGCGCAGATTCTCCACTGCAAGAACCATCTGCGTCTATCTGCGAAATCTGCGGGAAACTTCCTTTAACAATAATTTCCATCACGCCGAAAGACGAATTGTGACTTTGAGCCATTTACTTTGCCTCACAAAGCACTTTCCTCATGGAGCACAATACGATGGCTGAAGAATCGCAGCATGCGCTCGCCGACATCCGCGACATACGCTCTATCATGGAGCGCTCCACGCGCTTCCTGTCGCTTAGCGGCTGGAGCGGAATATGGGCTGGTATTGTTGCCTTGGGAAGTGCAGGCGTTGCATGGAGAATGATTGGGCGCTACGATGTGTACAGAGAAGTGCGGCCCGCAGTTGCGCCCTTATTTCCATTTCTATTTCTCGCAGTCGTTGCCTTCTTTGTTGCGTTTTGTGGCGCTTACTATTTTACGTGGCGAAAGGCACAGGCTTCTGGTAAGAAAATGTGGACGCGGCCGGCACGTCAGCTCATGGTCCAGATTATCATTCCGCTATTGGTTGGCGGCATGTTCTGCCTCGCTTTTCTGGTAAATGGTGCTTACGCCTTCATAGCGCCTGCATGCCTGGCCTTCTACGGACTTGCATTGGTGAATGGCAGTAAGTACACGCTTGGAGAGGTGCGATGGCTGGGATACAGTGAGCTTGTGCTAAGTTGCATTGCGCTTTTTATGCCGTACTACGGACTGACTTTTATGGCTGCCGGTTTTGGTGTACTGCACATTATTTACGGCATTGTAATGTGGAATAAATACGGTTAAACCATCACCTTGACCATTTAGTATCTCAACGCTACAACGAATAATGTCCGTCTCCATCGCGCAGCTTAATAAGGTCTTTGATAGCCGAATCCGCATCGGCATCATGAGCGCGTTGATGGTTGCCGAGAGCCATTCCTTCAACGACCTTAAAACATTGCTGGATGTCACCGACGGCAACCTTGCCAGCCATATGAAGACACTGGAAGAAAGCGGCTACATCAACGTCTCCAAAGGTTTTATCGGCCGCAAGACGAACACACTTTACTCCATCACGAAAGCCGGCGAAAAAGCTTTCCGCGCGCACTTGGATGCCTTGGAGCAGATTATCAAAGGCCTCGGATAAGCCGCTATTTTTTTGCTCTAAATACTTTGAAATTCAAAGCACTTTTTAAATAGAACAACTATGGAAAACACCACCTCCTTCCTTGACCGAAACCGCCTCCTCATCAAAGGCTTCCTTATCGGCTTCCTCATTTTGCTCATGCTCATTCCGGCGGCGCTTATTAGCAACCTTGTCCGTGAGCGGCAGGAGCGCCAGGCACAGGTGGTGGAAGAAGTCAGCAGTAAGTGGGCTACCGCTCAAACCGTCACCGGTCCGGTGCTGATTGTGCCCTATAACTACACGTACAAGGGTGCCGATGAAAAGCTCATCACCCAACGCAAGATGCTGCACCTGCTGCCCGAAACGCTGCGTATCTCCGGCGATGTCTCTCCCGAAATCCGCAAGCGTAGCCTTTACCAGGTGATGCTTTACCGGAGTGCCCTGAAGCTGGATGGGGCCTTTGCGCCGGCACAGCTTGCCAATCTTGGTGTTGACTCGCAGAACATCATTTGGAGTGAAGCAAGGCTGCTGCTCGGCATCACGGATGCGCGCGGTCTGGAAGAAGAAGTTTCGCTTCAATGGCCGGGTGGTGCACGCAAGCTGGAACCTGGCATGCCTGAAAACGGTGCGCTTCAAAATGGTCTTTCCATCCCGGTGGCTTTTGACCCGGCTGCAGGCGCGGTCTTTTCGCTCTCGCTGAAATTGCGTGGCTCGGCGGAGCTTTTCTTTACGCCTGCCGGGAAGAGCACGGAAGTTTCGCTACGCTCCCCCTGGCGGCATCCGGCTTTTGATGGAAAGTATCTTCCTGATACGACTGCGGAGATTGGTAAGGACGGATTTGCCGCGCATTGGAAAATCCTTTCCTCCAGCCGTGCTTTCCCGCAAGTCTGGAAAGACAACAAGGTGGATATAGAAGCTTCTGCTTTTGGCGTGCGCCTTATACAGCCTGCCGACGGTTATGCAAAGACGGAGCGCTCGGTGAAGTATGCGATTCTCTTTATTGCGCTTACGTTCATCGTCTTTTTCTTTCTGGAAATTCTGCAAAAGCGCCAAGTGCACCCGCTGCAATACCTGCTCGTCGGTTTTGCGCTTTGCGTCTTCTATACGCTACTGCTTTCTATCTCTGAATATACCGGCTTCAATACGGCCTACTTTATTGCAGCGCTTGCCACAGTCTCGCTCATTGGCAGCTATGTGTGGAGTGTGTTTCGGAATGGACTTACGGCTATAGGTTTTACGGCGGCTTTGGGTGGATTGTATGGCTATATCTACATCCTTATTCAACTGGAAGACTATGCGCTGCTGTTTGGTTCCATCGGCCTCTTTGTAATCCTTGCTATCCTGATGTATGCTTCGCGAAAGATTGATTGGTACGGGGCCGGTAAGCCTGCGCCGGTTTCAATGGACGCCGTGGTCTAACTTTCGCGCAATGGACGCGGCGGTCTGATAACGCCGCGTCCATTGCGTGAAACAAATTCCAGCCATGCAGCCCAACAAATCCATCCATCCCCGCGCCCGTCTTTCATCATTTGGTTACGCTATTCGCGGCATTGGCAGCCTTATCCGACAGGAACCCAATGCTATGATTCATGCAGTCGCCACGGCTGCCGCAATCGCGCTTGGCTTCGTCCGCCATATCAGCCGGGTGGAATGGATTACGCTCATTGTCGTCATTACACTCGTCTGGATGGCCGAGGCGCTGAATACCTGCGTTGAAATGCTCTGCGACCTTTGGTGTAAGGGTGAATACCATCCGCAGGTGAAACGGATTAAAGACATCGCGGCGGCGGCTGTGCTCCTCTCTGCCATCTGCGCTGCTGTGACCGGGGCTATCATTTTTCTGCACTAAACCACAAGGAACGTCATTGCGAGGAGGCTATGCGAGGAAGCAACCTGCACCACGCACCACTCGTTGAAGTCTTGCGAAGCGGACTTCAATGATGAATGAGCGCAAGACTGCGCCTTGCACAGCCTATGCAAGTCAAAGACTTGCTGACATTGTGGATTTAAGTCTGCTTCGCAAGACTTAAACCAGTTAGGGCAAACTCTCCTGGCTTCGTTTGACTATGCTGTAGCCTGAGGCTACAAGATAGCACGACGAAGGCCGGAGCCTTCGCCGAACTGTTGTGAGTTAGAGGCTACGCTGAACGTGGTGTTAGCAACTACAGCTATGCTGAACGGGAACGGCTGTTATTCACCTTCGCGACGCGGTTCGCTAACATCGCGGAGAACGCCGACTTATTTTTTATGCAGCTTTTTTGACAATGCCAAATATTCATCACCCAACTTGAGCGCCTCCTTGATTAGCTCGGCAGATTTAGTGGAATCAGATTTGTATTGTTCTGTTTCTCTATTTTTCTTTTTAAGAGAATTTACAAGTGGCTTTGCTTCCTTTATTTTAGCTTTTGCCTCCTTCATAAGTGCATTCATCTGCTCCTTCAATTCTGATTTGTCCACGATGTAGTATTTACTCATAAAGTTATAACAACGCCGACTTGCTAACGCCAAACTGAAACATCACCAATATTCCTTTCCTTTGTTGTAACAACTCACCCCAACATGAAACACATCCTACTTCTAATCTGCACGCTAGCATTTGTGACTCTGTCGCAAGCCCAAGTAAATCCGAACTCAACAACGGTGCAGGGATATTATCGTTCAAATGGCACCTATGTAGAATCCTATCACCGTACAACGCCTAACAATACAATCAATGATAACTACTCTACCTACCCTAACGTAAATCCATACACTGGTGAGCAAGGAAGAGTTGCTCCTCAATCTTCCTATACTACACCTTCTTACACGCCGAGCTACTCAACACCATCGTATAGTACGCCTTCGTATAATACACCATCGTATAGTACACCTTCCTACTCTACTCCATCTTACAGTACTCCGTCTTACTCCACACCTTCCACTAACTATCCTTCATACAGCACTCCGTCTTATTCTACTCCTACCTACAGTAACTATCCATACGGACGATAGGCAAATTGCATTCTAACTATAAGGCGCTTTAAATAAGGCGCCTTTTTATTTTCGGCAATTCAATAGCTCAATAGCAGCAATTAGTCTAAACGACGCCATCGCCACCACAGCCCAATAGCACCACCAAAGCTCAACCCAACAAACTCCCCAAAACCACGCCCCGTATTTTTGCGCCACAAGCACGATACATTGTCCACCATCACCATCACCCACGGCACCCTCAGCCTGGAAACCCTCAACAGCATCGTCACAGAGCGCCAGCCCATCGCCATTGACGGCGAGACGATGGCCGAGGTCAGCCGCTCCTATGAGTTCCTGAAAGCATTTTCGCAGGACAAGCTCATCTACGGCATCAACACCGGCTTCGGCCCGATGGCGCAGTACCGCATCCCCGACGAAGACCGCGAGGCGCTGCAATATAACCTCATTCGCAGTCACTCTTCCGGCATCGGCACACTACTGACTCCCCTGCAAATGCGTGCTACCATGCTGGCGCGGCTGAATACGATGCTGCTGGGATACAGCGGTGTGCATCCGCAGTTGGTGGAGGTAATGGTGGCGCTCATCAATGCCGAGGCGTATCCATGCATCTATGCACATGGCGGCGTCGGCGCGTCGGGCGATTTGGTGCAGCTCGCGCATCTGGCGCTGGGCCTGATTGGCGAGGGCGAGATGTGGTATCGCGGCGAGGTGAAGCAGGCGAAAGAGGTCTTTGTGACGCTCGGCATCCAACCATTGAAAATGCATCTGCGCGAAGGTTTGGGCCTGCTGAACGGCACAAGCTGCATGAGCGGCATCGGCGCCATCAATGTGCTTCATGCGCGCAAGCTGCTCACCGGCGCCATCCTCTTTTCCCTCATGGTGAATGAGATTATGGAGGCTTACGACGACCATTTTTCCGAAGGCCTGAACAATGCGAAGCTGCATCCCGGTCAGCAGATTGTGGCGGCGTCTATGCGCGCCATCACGAAGAACAGCGGCTTAATGCGCAAGCGCCACGAGCATCTTTATGAAAAGAAAGTAACCGAGGACGTGCTGGAAGACAAGGTGCAGGAATACTACAGCCTGCGCTGTGTGCCACAAATCCTCGGCCCGGTGTATGAGACGATTGACAACACGGCAAAGGTGATTGAGCGCGAGCTGAACTCTGTCAACGACAATCCGGTGATTGATTATCGCACCAAGAACATTCTGCACGGCGGCAATTTCCACGGCGACTACATTGCGCTGGAGATGGATAAGCTCAAGATTGCGGTAACGAAGCTTTCTATGCTCGCTGAGCGGCAATTGAATTTCCTGCTGAATCCTGCATTGAACAAAAAGCTGCCAGCCTTTGCCAATGCAGGCCGGCTTGGATTGAACTTTGGCGTGCAGGGCATGCAGTATCCTGCCGTGAGCAATGTGGCGGAGAATCAAGCACTGAGTACGCCGCTTTACATTCATAGCATTCCCAACAATAACGATAACCAGGACATTGTGAGTATGGGCACGAACGCAGCCTCTGCCTGCGCCCGCGTGATTGAAAACACCTTTGAGGTGCTGGCGGTGCACGGCCTAGCCATTGTACAAGCCATCGGCATGCGGGATATTCAGGAAAAGCTCTCGCCGGCTACGCGCTGGATGTGGGATGAGTTGAGCGTACTGGCCCCGCCGTTTACGGAGGACTATCCTTCTACGCAACGGCTGACGGCAATCAAACATTGGCTGATGGAGACGGAGGTTGGGGAGAAGATGAAGAAGTTGCTGGGGTGGTAAGTCGGGACGCGCCAGCGACCTGACTTATGATAGAGTATTAACTCTCCTTGCCTATCTTATCAATTCCTTTGAAAACCGCAACAACTACAAAGCCGATTCCCACAACAAAAAGCAAGAAAACGAAACCGAATATCAATAGCATTAACCAGCCATCAGCACTAGCAGCATAGTTGATTGATAATAGCATAACCTGAATTGTGTTTACGCGCTTTGTATTGATACTTGCAATTTACATATCTAAGCTATGAACTACGCACTCGTCACCGGCGGCTCCCGCGGCATTGGCCGCGCTATCTGCGTGAAGCTCGCCGGGCTGGGTTACAACATCCTCATTAATTATAAAGGGAATAAAGCTGCCGCCGATGAAACCGCCGCGCTGGTGCAAGCGCAAGGTATGCAGGCAGAAACGCTCGCTTTTGACGTTGCTAATGCCGAAGAAGTGCAACGCATACTCGGCGACTGGCAGGAAGCGCATAAGGAAGACAGGATTGAAGTCCTCGTCAACAACGCCGGCATCCGGCAGGACACCTTGCTAATGAGCATGACGGGTGAGCAATGGAACTCTGTGTTGGATACTTCGCTTGGCGGAATGTATTCTGTAACGAAGGCGGTGCTGAATCAAATGCTGCTCGCGCGCTATGGCCGCATCATCAACATTGTCTCGCTCTCCGGGTTGAAAGGCATGCCGGGACAAGTCAATTACTCCGCTGCTAAGGCGGGAATGATTGGCGCCACAAAAGCATTGGCTCAGGAAATCGCGAAGCGCAACATTACCGTCAATGCCATAGCGCCGGGCTTTATCAAAACTGATATGACGGAAGAGCTGAACGAAAAAGAGCTGGCGAAGATGATACCTGCGGGCCGCTTCGGGACGGGAGAGGAAGTGGCGGCTGTTGTCGGATTTCTGGCTTCTAGAGAAGCAGGCTACATAACCGGGCAGGTGATTTCAGTGAATGGGGGACTTTATTCGTGAGACCATTCCGCCTTTCTCGGCACGCGATATCGCTTTACAGGAAACGTGTTGACCCAAGCCTGTCGGGTCAGTTGATACGGTAATGCTGGTGGAAAAATGAGACACAACAAAATATCCCCAACCACAGTTCCGGTCAATTCGGGGTCTGGCTTCGCAACTGTAATCGTCTTAATGTCGCTGATAGCAGCGGCAGTTGTGTCAGTGATTTCTTTTACTGCGCCATCAGATTCATAAGTACTGGAAATTCCTGAACGCGTAAAGAAGATGCTGTCTTTGGTGATGCGTATGATCTTTTGCTCGCCGACTTCATACCAATGCCGCGCTCCGTTTTGTTTTACTATGAAGCCCTCATAGCCGCCAACAATCAGGCTTTGTGTTCTACCATTACGACATGCAAATGAGATCCGTTTGTAGTCCTGTGCAAAGGCAGAGGGACAGATTAAGATAGGTAACAGGGCCGTCACAAGGAGCTTTTTCATGTCCGTGGTTTTGTTTCCGCAAACATCCGCTTGTCATATCCTGATTCCTTTGACAAAAGTCAAATTCTCATCTGACGCTCATCTTCTTCCGTACCCTGCTCAGCGTCTCCAGATTCATCCCCAGAAAAGTAGCCACATGCTTCAGCGGCACCCGTTGCAGCCATTCGGGATAGTGTTCCATGAAATACCGGTAGCGTTCTTCTGCGCTTTGCTTGCGCAAGAGATACAGTCGCTGTTCCGAGAGTGTGAAATAGTATTCCGTAAGTACACGACCAATAAAATTGAACTCAGGATAGGAGCGGTAGAATTCCTGCAGCCGGTCGTGGTGGACACGTGCCAGCGTCGCGTCTTCCAGCGTTTCTACAAATTCATAGCCGGGCACCCGATTATAGAAGGAAGCAACCGACAGCACTATCTGATTTTCGCTATTAAAGCGGGAGCAGATTTCCTCGCCGTCTTTGATGTAGAAAGAGCGCAGCAGGCCTTTAATCACAATCCATGCATAGTCTTCGCGCTGACCTTCGCGAAGCAGTAAAGTACCCTTCGGCACTTCAAGAATTTCCAGGCTTTGAATGGCTTCTTCAAACTCCGGCGATACCGGATGAATGCCACGCAGGCGCTGCAGGAAAGTTTCCAGCATAATAGTGGGACTAAATTACGCGCGTTACAATATCATCCCCCAGCGAAGGCAGATGAAGTACTCCGGGCTTCATTCCCTCCCCGAATCTGCCAACTACATTTTCCAGATTCAGTGCAGCCGCGCCCCCACTTGTTCCCCAGCGCAGCAGCGTCTCCCATTGAAGTGCAAATGCTTTGTGCAGCACCTGCAACTCTGCAAGAATAGAAAGCTGTTTATTGGAAGCGAGGCTGTCGGTACCGATGCAAATATTGTCCGTAGAAGCAGCGATCATCGGAACATCAGCCAGGCGCCCTTCTATGTACAGATTGGCCGAAGGGCAAAAACACCAAAACGGCGGGCTATCTCCTTGCTGTGCAAATAAAAGGTCGGCGTTATTTGTGCAGGTGTTATGCACTAGGAGCAGCTGATGATTGTCTGCAAGCAACGGCAGGTAGGTAGCTAATGAGCTTTTGCCGGAGGCCTGAAAGAAATCATCGTTGATGCCAAAACCCTCCAGCAGATCACGGACGGCGCCGGTTTTATTCCGGTAGTATTCGTCCTCCGCCTCGCTTTCCTGATTGTGAATGGAAATAAGGCTGCCAGGCTCCACGGCCTGAATCAAGCGAAACAATCCGGGCGAAACCGAATAAGGCGCATGCGGCACGATGGATTGCCGCAACACAACGTCGCCGCTTTCCTGTGCGCCGAATGCACTTACCGTTTCCTGCGCTTGTTGGAGCCGTGCGGCAGCGCCGCTTTCCGTAAAACCGATTGCTTCTACAAAAGTGTGCGTATGCAACTGGCCAAGCGCGCGTAAGTCTAGCGTATCCGTTGTATTGGCGACGTCACCAAGAGCAACTACGCCAGTTTTTACCAAGGCTGCGTAAGCTTCGTGTCGTGCGGCTTTCTTCTGCTCATCTGTGAAGCCGGCGCGCCGCCTTGTGACCGACTGCAGGAATGGAATGAGCCCAGTGCCTTGCGGAATGATACCCTGCATGTGCGACAGCTCCAGATGGCAGTGTGCATTCACAAAACCGGGGCAAAGGACACCATCAAAATATTCGGCGTTTTCAGGCGCTGTGGCGTGAATAGAAATGATGCGCCCATCGGCGGCAACCTCCAATGAGCTGCCTGCCGGCAGAAAGTTGCGGCCGTCATGAATGTGTGCGGCGGTAAGAAAACGATGAGCCATCTTCTAAACAAAGAACGCGCATCGGCGCGTTCTTAAATTGAATTGTTAGGTCCGGAAATGCTTGAGTTGAATCACTTCTTTCTCTGAAAGAAAACGCCACTTGCCGCGACTCACGTTCTTCTTTGTCAGGCCGGCATACATCACCCTATCCAGCTTCACCACATCATAGCCGAGGCTCTCAAAAATGCGACGTACAATCCGGTTGCGACCGCTGTGGATCTCCAGTCCTATTTCGTTCTTCGTTTCCAAATACGCAAGCCGGTCAACTTTAGCGATGCCGTCTTCCAGCTTTACGCCTTCCAGAATCTGGTCAAAGTCACGTTTCGTGACGTCTTTATCAAGCGTGACCTGGTAGATCTTCTTGCTTTCGTACTTGGGGTGACTAAGCCGCTGCGCAAGGTCGCCATCATTGGTGAGCAATAGCACGCCCGTTGTATTTCTATCCAGGCGGCCAACCGGATAAAGCCGGTCTTCCGTCGCGCCGCTTACCAGCTCCATCACCGTACGGCGGCCGCGGTCGTCTTCTGTGGTGGTAATAAAGTCCTTGGGCTTGTTGAGCAGCACATAGACAAAGTGACGCTGCGGCTTCATTTCCTTGCCATCCAGCGTAATCTTATCATTTGGCTTTACGCGATAACCCGGCTCTGTGAGCACAGTTCCGTTTACGGTCACCTTGCCTTCTTTAATCATCACTGCAGCATCCCGGCGGCTGCTTACGCCTGCGTGCGCCAGGTATTTGTTCAGCGTCATCGGGCCGGTCTTTGCGTCCGTATCCCACTTGCCGGGCTTAGCCGGATTACTGGCTTCGGCAAACTCGTGACCTTCAAATTTGGTCGGCTTTTTCGCATAAGGCCGGTCACCGCCACCTTTACGGTCATATGGCTTGCGGTCGCCGCGGTCGTCTTCGCGGCGTTTGAATGGCTTATCGCCGCCGCGGTCATCAAACTTCTTTTTGCGGTCTTCAAAGTTGTCTTCCTCGCGCTTGCGCGCAAATGGCTTCTTGTCGTCATCATCACGACGGGCATAAGGCTTCCTGTCACCATCGTCACGGCGGGTAAATGGCTTCTTATCGCCTTCTTCAGACCGGCGTGCATAGGGCTTACGCTCGCCGCGGCTGTCACCTTCACTGCCTGCTGATTTTCTATATGGCCGCTCGCCGCCTTCCTGACGGTCGCCGGAAGGTTTGCGGTATGGTCGCTCTTCACGTCCACCTTCATCACGTCTGCTGCCAAAAGATTTGCGATCCGGCTTGTCGCCGTCTGTTTTGCGAAAGTGTGAGCGCTCCTCGTCCCGCTTAAAAGGCTTGCGCTCGCCTTCGGCGCGATATGGTTTGCGTTCTCCGTCTTTTCTGAATGGCTTACGCTCCTCACCTCCCTCTTCCCGCCGCGGCTTGAAAGGCCGGTCGCCTTCCGCCTTGCGGAAAGGCTTACGTTCCGCATCACCATCTCTTCTGAATGGCTTGCGGTCGCCTTCGCCATCTTTACGGAAAGGTTTTCTTTCACCACCATTCGCTGACGCGCGTGAGGGCCGATCATCGTCACGCCGGGCCGGGCGCTCGCTTCGGCCGCCGCCTCCTTTTCCAAAACTCTTGTTGCCGCCGGCCCCTTCCTTTCGGTTGTAATGCGTTTCACCCCGTTTGCCTGCCGGCCTTTCTGACTTTGCCATAGCCTGCAAATGTACGCCGCCGCGTACGGGCTGGCATGATGATTTGGCCGCGATGCCCGCCGTGCGTTGCTTTTTCATCCTATTTCTTGTGCTGCTGCAGACGCTCTGTGCTCAAGCACAGGACCTGACTGCGCCCAATGCCATTCCCGTTTTTCGCACCGAAATTCCGCGGCATATTCTGGCCATGCAGCTTTACTTCAGCGCGGGTACGGGGCGGCTCGCAAAGGCCGACAAGCCACTATTGTCTGTATCGGGAGAGGTGAAGGGTATGTACCAACTGAGTGGCACCATCTATGTATCGTCTGGTGCCGGGTTTAGCTACCTGCACAGCCAGGAGCGGGCGCCGATAGGCGAGGAATCCGCACGACGTGATGGGGCACTGCTATACCTGCCGTCCGGCATTGGCTTTACGATGGGTAATGACCATGCTTCTTTCATTACCGGTATTGATGCGCTGCCTGGCATTTACCTGCACGAGCTGCCCGCGCTGGACCATGCGCGCAGTTTTGCCTTCGGTATAGGGCCGGAATTCGGATTTCTGTTCCGGGCCGGACCGCCCAATGCAAAGGGCCTGCTGCTCGGCATG
The DNA here is from genome assembly GCA_963782125.1 of uncultured Bacteroidota bacterium. Taxonomy (GTDB): domain Bacteria; phylum Bacteroidota; class Bacteroidia; order Chitinophagales; family Chitinophagaceae; genus UBA1952. The sequence continues at coordinate 88,248 of CAWAID010000008.1, read as the reverse complement.
GTGGGCAAGCTCCAGTTTCTACCCTCGCCTAATGCAGATGACGGGCCGGGACTGCGCTATACGTACGGCGGCATTGGCCTGGTAGTACGCTTTTACTGACCGCCTTATTTTGTAGCTGTATAAAGGGTGGTGATGCCGAAGCTAAGGGGCCGCGCCCTGGGTGCCGCAAAGCCGCAGCGGCTGAGCATCGCCGTAAAGGCATCCCCTTCGGGGAAGGCAGCCACAGACTCCGGCAGGTAGGTGTAGGCGCGGCTGTGGCGCGACACGAGCTTGCCGATGAGCGGCAGTATGGCTTTGAAATAGAAGGCGAAGAGCGGCGCCATTAACGCACCCTTTGGCTTTGAAAACTCCAGGATGGCCAGTTTGCCGCCGGGCCGCAGTACACGCGCCATTTCTGTTAAGCCTGCCTCCAGATGCTCAAAGTTGCGCACGCCGTAGGCGCACATTACTGCGTCAAAGACGGCATCGCCAAAGGGCAGGGCCTCGCTGTCGCCCTCCTGCATGGAAATGGTTTGCGTGAGGGATTGCGCAGCCACTTTGCGCCGGCCAACGTCCAGCATGCCGGTTGAGATGTCTACACCGGTAATGCTGGCCTGGGGAATGGCCTTCGCCGCGGCGATGGCAAGGTCGCCGGTGCCGGTGGCTACGTCCAGGATAGTCTTGGGGCTTACGGAGGCTACCTCGCGGATGGCTTTTTTGCGCCAGCCTTTATCAATACCGAGGGAAAGGAGGTGGTTCAGCAGGTCGTAACGGGGGGCTATGCCGTCAAACATGCCGGCTACCTGGGCTTTTTTGCTAAGGGGGGAGGAGGCATCAGGCAATACGGGCCGCGGTTGTTGTGGGGCGCTCATGTAAGGGCGAAGGTCGGGTAATAGGATTGTTCCTGGGTTTTGGGCTATGTGGAAAATGATCAACTCGGCTGCGAATTTCAACATCACATTAAAAAAGCGCCTATCCACTGCTATGTGTCTCATGTAACACTGATATAGCAGCAAAAGTTGATCCCTGTTTTCAATATGGCCACGCCGCAAAGGCTGTCGGGCTGGATGGCGGCTGTTTATGGCAGGAGGAAATGCAAGTACTCTGAAAGGAGTCTGAAAATGCGACGATTGATCAAGTTCAGGACATGCGGCTGCGGCTGTCCTTTGGCATTTCGGTAGCGGGCACCATAATTATCCCATGGAGTACCTTTCCGGCTGAATCAACGCTAAGTCGCTCGTGGAAATCCGTTCTGCCCAATATCTTATCTCATCCGTAAAACCGGAGGGCTGCCCTAAGCCGGACCGTCCGGAGTATGCGTTTATCGGGCGCAGCAATGTGGGGAAGTCGTCGCTGATCAATATGCTGACGGGCCAGAAGGGCCTGGCGAAGGTGAGCGGTACGCCGGGCAAGACAACTACGATTAACCATTTTGCCATTACGAGCACGGATGCGCAGGAGGTGGCTACGCGGTGGTATCTGGTGGATCTGCCGGGCTATGGCTACGCGAAGCGCTCGCAGACGCAGCGGGCGGTGTGGGAAAAGTTTATTGAGGCGTATATGAAGGAGCGGGAGAATCTGATTACGACGTTTGTACTGATAGACAGCCGACACGAGCCGCAGAAGGCGGACCTGGAGTTTATAGATAAGCTGGGAAAGTGGGAAGTGCCTTTCAACCTCGTATTTACGAAGGCGGATAAGAGTACGCAGCGGGAGACGGCGGCGAATGTGCGCCAGTTTGTAAACCGGATGAAGGCGGATTGGGAGTTTATTCCGCGCACTTTTGTCACCAGCACGGTGAAGGGAACGGGGCGGCGGGAGATACTGGCTTTTATAGAGGGTTTGAATGCGGAAATGGCGGCACGTGGGGATGGTTGAGGGTCAGTCACTATTTTCGTGGCATATGAAGCAGATTATCTTTTCCGGTTTTCTCGGCGCGGTGCTCTTGTCCGCTGCAAGTGTTTATGGCCAGACGGGCGTTGCGCCTAGAGCAGATAGCAAACTGTACGTGCGCATTGGCGCTGGGTACGGATTCACACATGCGGGGCAGACGAGCATTCTCAACTCGCCGGATGGCCCGGGCCTTTATTTCAATGGCAGCTCCGCAACGGTCAGCGGAGTGGCAGGCACTTTTGAGAGCTACAATACAAAGCGAGGCTCGTTTGGCACGGGCGGCGCGCTGGTTGTGGCGGGTGGCTATATGATCATGCGACACATCGGGATTGAGCTGGGTGTGGAGGCGACGGTGCTGCCGCGGCAGTATGAGTTCTCTGCCGTGGAGACGGGTAATAATGATGCTACGATCAAATACACCACCAAGGCGAATTTGCCGGTGTACCTGATGCCTGCGGTAATGATGACCACCGGCGGCAAGGGCCTGAACCTTTACGGGCGTGTAGGCCTGGCCATACCGGTGGCCGACAAAATGAAGATCAAACTTGACCTGACGGATAACGGTTCCGGCGGACAATATGCGCTGGCGTATGACTTTACCCAGCGTTTTTCCATTGGCTTTCAGGGCGCAGCGGGGCTGAGCTATCCTGCCGGAAGGAATATGCGCGTGTGGGCGGAGGCCGACGGGCTGTTTCGCAATGCGTACGCAAAGAAGCTTGAAGTCACATCAGCAGTGCAAAACGGAATAAACGTGTTGCCTTCCTTTTCAAGGCATGATCAGGTAACGGAATTTGATTTTGATGTGACGAACGGCCCCGGCGTGGGCAATGCTACTTCGCCGCAAAAGGCGCTGACCAGTGCGAGCCCGTACAGCTATATTGGCGGAAAGGTGGGGGTCAGCTTTGACTTCTAAGCCTGCGTGTAGGGCAGCATTTCCTCCAGCCACTTTCGCTCATTGCTCAGGCGCGGCACCTTGTGCTGACCCCCAAGCTTACCATTATCCTTCAGCCAGCGGTTAAAGCCGCCCTTAGGCATCACGTGAACGATGGGCGCGCGCAGGGCGATGTCTTTGTAGCGCTTCGCCTCGTAGTCTGAGTTGATGCTTTGGAGATGCTTGTCCATTGCTGCGGCGAATACTTCAGCCGGTACGGGTAGATGCTCAAATTCTATGAGCCATTCGTGGGCGCCGTTGCTCTCGCCGGTCATATATACGGGCGCGGCGGTATAATCATTCACAGCCGCGCCGGTATCCTTGCAGGCGGCAGCGATGGCGGCGTCGGAATTGTCTATGATTACTTCCTCGCCAAAGGCATTCATAAAATGCTTGAGGCGGCCACTTACCTTGATGCGGTGCGGGGCCAGTGAAGTAAATTGGATTGTATCGCCCACGAGATAGCGCCACAGGCCTGCATTGGTAGAGATGACGAGGGCATAGTTCCTGCCAAGCTCTACTTCTTTCAGCGTGAGTGTCTGCGGTTGCTCCTTGCCCCACTCTTCCATGGGCATGAACTCGTAAAAAATGCCGTGGGAAAGCATGAGCAGCATACCTTCTGCATCGGTATAATCCTGAACGGCAAAGAAGCCTTCCGACGCATTATAGGTCTCACGGTAATGCATCCGCCCAGCAGGAATAAACTGTTGGAACTGCTGGCGATAAGGTGTAAAGGAAACGCCGCCGTGTATGTATAGCTCCAGGTTGGGCCAGACGTCGTGAAGGTTTTGGGTGCCGGCCAGCTCGAAGATGCGCTTGATGAGCACAATAGTCCAGGTAGGCACGCCTGCAATAAAGGTGACGTCGTCCTGCATGGTGGCACGGGCCATTGCTTCAATCTTTTCTTCCCACTCATTCATCAGCGCAATGTGCAGGCCAGGCGTGCGTACAGAATGGGTATAGAGCGGCATGTTCTGGAGCATAACGGCGCTCAGATCACCGTAAGAAGAATGCTCATTGAGCTGATTGACCTGATGGGAGCCGCCGATTACCAGGCATTTTCCATTCATGAGCCCGCTATCCGGGAACTCGCGAAAATGAAGCGCAAGTGTGTCGCGACCACCCAGGTAATGATTGTCGGTAAGCGCTTCGCGGCTGACAGGTATAAACTTGCTCTTATCGCTGGTGGTGCCGCTGCTTTTGGCGAACCACGTGATATCGGTATTCCAGAGTAGATTTTGCTCGCCTTCCATGATACGCTGGATATATGGCTTCAGCGTATCATAATCATTGATAGGCACGGCCTTCTGAAAATCAGAGACCGAATTGAGCGCATCGTAGTCGTGCGCCTTGCCCCACTCTGTAAAGCGGGCCGAGCCGATGAGACCGTGAAATTCCTTTAGCTGATAGTCAACGGGTGAGCCGACGAAGTTTTCAATCGCGCTTTGGCGAAGCCTCATGAAGCCTTTGAGTGCGGGTGAAAGTATGCCCATGCCGTTTTTCTAACCGCCTAAAAATAAACACTCCGGCCGGAAATCAGCGTATAGAGCCTGCTGCCATGCGTGCCCTGTAGCCTGCAGACCTTACGCAATAGCTAAGGCAGCCGGCAATCGCTCGCTATTTTCGCTAAAGATGAAACTAACGGCAACGCTTTTACGCCGCCTCCTGCTCCAGGTATTGCTGCTGCTGATGATGTTTTTTATCAGCCGGATTATCTTCACACTGCTTAACCGGAGCCACTTTGAAGGCTTAGGCGCTAAAGCGTTTTTCCGCCTTTGCTTCCATGCGCTGCGTTACGACCTTTCTGCGGTTTGCGCGGTCAATGCGCTGTACTTCTTCCTGCTATTGTTACCCATGCCTATTGGGCGATGGCCGGTTTGGGAACGAATCACGCAGATCATCTTCATCATTACCAACAGCTTCGCGTTTCTCTTTGAGGTCAGCGATTGGGCGTACTACCCTTACAACTTCAAACGTTCTACCGCCGATGTATTAAGGATTGTCGCTCGCCAGGGCGACTTCTGGAGCGTGCTGCCCTCTTACCTGCTTAGCTACTGGTATGTGCCGCTGGCGGATATCTTATTCATTCTGCTGCTGATCCGGGCGAACAGGCGTATCAGGCATGCTACACCGCTTATGGACGCTTCAACGGCTTCGCGCAGATGGCTTGCGCCTTTAATGCAGGCATGCCTGCTAATACTCACACTCGGCGCAACGGCTATCGGCATACGCGGCGGTTTGCAGTACATTCCCATTGGGCTACGCAATGCGGTGCAGGTAACAGAAAGCCGCTACGTACCCATAGTGCTGAATACGCCCTTCAGCATTATTACAACGTTGGCATCAAACGGCCTGGAAGCGCTGCATTACATGCCGGATGCCGAAGCGGCGCGGCTAATGCCATTCCGGCACCAATACAGCGGTGCGCCATTTCAGAAAAAAAATGTCGTCATCATCATCCTGGAAAGCAATTCCAAAGAATTCACGGCGCTTGGCGGGGGCCGGTCCTTCACCCCGTTTCTGGACAGCCTGATGGGTTGCAGCCTGACGTGTACGCAGGCCTTTGCCAACGGCCAGACGTCCGCCGAAGGCATTCCTGCGATCCTCGCCGGCATTCCCACATTAATGGACGAGGCTTTCACTACGTCCAATTATGGTACCAACCGCATCAATGCGCTGCCGGGTATGCTGGCGCAGGAGGGGTACAGCAGCGCCTTCTATCATGGCGGCACCAATGGAACGATGTCGTTTGACATCTTCTCGGCAGCAGCGGGCTTTCAGCACTACTTCGGCCGCAACGAATATGCACACGAAGCAGATTATGACGGCGCATGGGGCATTCGCGACGAGCCCTTCCTGCAATACTTTGGCGCCGGCCTTTCCCGGATGAAGCAGCCTTTTATCGCTTCGGTATTTACCCTCACGGCACATCCGCCTTACAATCTGCCCGAGCAGTTCCGGAAGACGCTACCATCGGGCCCGCTCCCGGTGCAGCAGTGCATTGCCTACACAGATATGGCGCTGCGCGAATTCTTCCATACCGCTGCGCGGCAATCCTGGTACAACAACACGCTTTTCGTCATCACCGCCGACCACTGCTCGCCGCAAAACGGCGGCGGCTTTTACTCACAAGGCCTGGGCCAATATGCCATTCCGCTGATCTTCTTTGCTCCCGACGATAGTTCCGCCTTGCGTGGTTACTACAATTTGCCAACGCAGCAGTTGGATGTCTTGCCTTCTGTGCTGGACTATTTAGGATGGCGTCAGCCTTTTTTTGCCTTCGGCAACAGCATTTTTTCTAAGAATGACGCGCGGTTTGTCATTACCCACTTCAGCCGCGCCTACCAGTGGCTGGAAGGCGGCAGGCTGCTTCAATGGGCTGGCGCCAGCACCACCGGTTTTTATGATTATCCCGCGGACAGCCTAAGCCATCATAATCTGCTACCGGCCCCTGCGGCTGATAGCGCACTGCTGCGTCTGAAAGCATTTGTGCAGCAATACCGGGACGCACTGATTCATAATGCGATGCAGTAAGGACTATTTTCGCAGAGCACAATCTTCCTTCAACACCTCCCAAATGGAAACAACTGCCCTCAACCACATTCACAACGTTATGCGCTGGGCTGTGCTGCTCTTTGGCGTACTTACGCTACTTAGCGGCCTACGCGGCCTCAATGGCAGGCGCGACTTCACTAACGGCGACAAGCGCACTGCCTTGTATTTCCTGATTGCCTGCGATGTCCAGCTATTGCTTGGCCTTGCACTTTACTATTTGAAAGGCTATTACCGGGTCTTCTCCGGCGGCGCCATGGGCGAGGTGATGAAGAACCAGGCCATGCGATTCTGGAGCGTGGAGCACACTACAGGAATGCTCGTTGCTATTATTCTGGTACACATCGGATATGCAGGTACAAAGGGTAACCGCCCACACGTCGCGAAATTTCGCAGACTGTTTTGGTGTACGCTAATCGCATTGCTTATTATAGCAGTCACCATTCCATGGCCTTTCCGCGCGCCGGGAGTAGCACGGCCCTGGGCGCCCGGCATGGGTGTTTAGTTAGCGGCAGTGGTTAGGTATTTTCTTAAAAATAGCTGCTCTGCCTGGAGACTGGCAAGGACTTTGCAAAGGCTCTTGTGTAACCAAAAATCATTACACATGAAACGAATTGTGCTTTCTCTTGCCGTCATCGCCATGCTCGGCGCAAGCTGTTCTTCCACCCGCCAGATGAGCAATCAGGATAAAGGCGTCGCTATTGGCGCTGGCTCCGGCGCCGTTGTAGGTGGCGTTATTGGCCGGGTCAGCGGCAACACCGGGCTCGGGGCCATTATTGGCGCGGCCGTTGGTGGTGTAACCGGCGGCGTTATTGGTCACCGGATGGATAAGCAGGCAGAAGAAATCAAGAAGAATGTCCCCGGCGTGAAAGTGGAACGCGTTGGCGAAGGCATCGTTGTAGAATTTTCGGAAAGCGTGCTCTTCGGCTACAACCAGAGCAGCCTCAACGACCAATCTGCCCGCTCACTGGATAAGCTGGTGAAAGTATTAGAAAGCTATTCCGACACGGACCTGGAAATTGACGGCCACACGGATAGCAAGGGCACCGACGAATACAACCAGGCCCTTTCTGAGAAACGTGCTCAGGCAGTTGCCCAATATCTAACGGCGCATGGCATTGACCCCAATCGTGTGAAGACCATTGGTATGGGTGAGAAATATCCCAAATATTCCAACGATACCGAAAGCGGCCGCGCCGGCAACCGCCGTGTGGAATTCCAGATCACTGCTAACGCACAAATGAAGGAAGACGCCGCACGCGAAGCCGGGAAAGGATAGTTTTTATTTAATGCTTATATAAAACGCCGGCTCTGTGACAGAGCCGGCGTTTATGCTTAATAAAGATCCTCGCTAAGCAGGCTTAAGCTAATAAAGTGCGCTTCAAAGCCATGATGTAGCCACAATGCATGCCTTCATGAAACAGCAGGAACTGCAGCGCTTCCTCAATCGTTTTTAATTCCAGTCCGTAGGGCGTTGTCCAGGCTACATAGTTTGCAAAGACGCCTGCCTCCAGGTCTTGCATTAGCATCAAAGGCGTAGCGGTGAGCATCTCTTTAATAGCTGCGATCTCCCCGGCGCTTACCTGTGCATCGGGCTTTGTGCCACGAGTGTACGCTTTGCAAAATTCCATGGGCATTCGCGGCTCAGCGCCGCTGCGCAGATAACACACACCTTGCTCTGCAGCCACAAGGTGCGCAAGGTTCCAGATGATATTATTGTTAAAGCCTTCAGGAATAGTGTTTAGTTCCTCGTCTGTCAGCCCGGTGGTTATTTGCAGCGCAAAGGCGCGGGTTTTCTGCAGGGTTTGCATGATCTGGTTCATGCGTTAAAAGTAAGCATCAGTCTAAAGCCTGCATTTCAGCGCTACACCGCCGAAGAAATAGCCAAGCGACGGGCCGGGATTCACGTCTGTCGCCACACCAGCCGGGAAGCCGGAGCCGGCATCAGCGTCGTTGATGCTATTGCCAAGGAAGAGAAAGGTGAAGTTAATCTGATTCGCCAGGTTGTTACCTGCTACGAATACGTCCAGGTCAAAACGCTTTGGCATGTAGCGCGCCAAAGCGAAAGTGTGCTTGTAGCCAATCTTGGCATTGAGCTGGGTGAAGGAGCCCACCTTGTTCGTATTCGCAAAGTCAGTATAGACGTCGCCGAAGTAGAAGAAGGTGGTATTCGCATAAATACCCTGCGGCGATGCGAGGTCCAGTCCAAAGGTGTATTTGTGCCGCGGCACGCCAACAACCTGCTTCGTGCTGTAATCGTTTAGCGTGCCGCCAAGGCGGGTTTTGAATTCCGTATAACTGAAGTCATATAGCGAGCCGCTCACAAATGGCTCTAAGCGCGCCAGCACTTTATTCTTCCCCGGTGTGTAGATATAACCCACGCTCAGTTCCAGGCCCTGATTGCGCTGCACCCCGGTATTGGCAAAATAGGTGTACGCCGCGCCGCCTAACGGATTGACCCCGCTAAGCTGCGTCAGCTTGTCCTCCACATCCAGGCGGAAGATGGAGAACTGATAATCCAGGTGCGTGTTGAGCAGTAGGCCCTGGGCGCTGAATTCCCACATTCTGCCCTTTTCCGGCTTAAGGCTGTCGTTGGTCTTGTTGATGGTGCTAATAAACGATGAAGTAGCCGTGGGCGCATTATAGCCTTCACTGTACGAAAGCTGGAATATTTGATTCTTCCATGTCTTCTGCACTGCTACGTGGGGGTTAACCGAGGGCTCAAAATTCCGCTCAAACGAAAGATCCTTGTTGTAATTAGTAATCAGGCCCGGCACCGCAAGCAAGTCGGCACGACGATAACGGATAGTGTTGGATGCAATGCCGGCAACAAGCGTCAGACCCCAGGGTTGATAAGCCAGGCGCTCAATGGCGAAGAGCGAATACTGGTTGGTCTGGTACTTGAAGTAAGACGCGCTGCTAATGTTGGTTACCTGCAAGGGGATAGTATCGTTGGTGCCGGTAAAGCGATAGCTGGACGTAAGCGAACGGCTTTCCTGCAATTCAATGCCGGCCTCAAAGGTGTTTTTGAAGCCCTTACCCGCATCCGCCTTCCAGTTAAATACCGAGCGGATGCCGTAATTCGGGTTCATGCTGTTGCCGTCGGCACCGGCAGAGATGCTGCGGTAGTCGCTGTTGGAATAGAAAAGCGTCGTGTAATTGCTCAGGCCTTTGTAGATGTTGTACCAGTGGGAGATGCCCACGCGCGTAGTCTGGAAATTATTCCGCGCATTCTTTTTGATGTACGCAGGATTTCCGTTGTCAACACCGCCGTAATACTGCTCGTAAGAAATCTGGCCGGAGACTTCCTCAAAGGAAAAATTGTGGCTGATGAAGTACGACAACCGCTCCCGGTCGCTTAACTGAAATTCGCCGAAAGATGAAAGCAGATTTTTATTCCCCGCACCGTGCGGCCGGTAGCCATCGCTCTGGATGTGTGTAAAGTTGGCGGCAATGGCACTGTGCTCGCCAACCGCATCGACACGCGTCTGATTTTGAACCAATCCAAATGAGCCGGTTGTAAAGACGTTTTGCAGCGTCACACCCTTTATGTCGGATGGCTTGATATAGAAGCGCACCACGCCACCTACGCCAGCGCCGTATTCCGTAGCCGTCGGCCCTTTGATCACTTCAATATTGTCCACAATGGTGTAATCCACATCATCCAGTACGGTCACGCCTTCGGCAGTAGTCAGCGGAATGTTGTTGTAATAGGCTTTGATACCCCAGTTGTTGAACTTCTGGTCATTGCCATAGCCACGGATGACAATGCGTTGTCCACCAAATTGCGTGCGCTTGTCCACCTGCACGCCGGCAATGGTGTTCAGGCTTTGCTCAATAAGCGCGGGATTATTGCGGTTGAGCTCCGCTTGCGTAAGTACTTCCGTAGTCTGGGCGTGATGCTGAAATTCTGCGCGCTCCTTGACGGTTTTCTTACGGCCTTTTACTTCCACGCCGGAGAGCTTTTGCGGCGCTTGCGCCATGGCCGCGGCGGTAAAGGAAAGTGTCGTGATGAATAAAAAAGTTTTTTTCATGCTTTGAAATAGAGAAACGTTTATTGAAAAAGAATGAGAAGGCGCACGCAGTTTTGCGTATGCGGCTCTAAGGACAGGGACCTTGCGGCCCCGCAGGGAAAGGGGAGTTGCTGAAGGAAGCGCTAAGCTTCGGGCGGCTTACCAACACGCGCTAAAAAGGCAGCGTGCATAGCTACGGCGCCATCGGCACCAAAAGCGCGCTTGCAAATAGCGTGATGAACTAATATGCCGGCAGCCGCCGGCTCGTAAAACAGGTGCTGCAGCCAATCGGCCAGCTCTTTTGCTAACCTGCCGCGCGGCGTTGCCGGGGCTGGCGATGCAAGGCTCGCGACTAATTCATCCGCAGCCACCTCAGCATTTAACTCTGCATCATCTGAAAAGCAATGAAAAGCCTTTTGGCCATTTATATATACTACCGACGCCACATCAAATAGGTGGCCATTAAGACGAAACTCATCGTCACCTTCCCAGGCATCCTGCGGAATGTCTGCCGCCGCGATAAGCTCCGTCGCCTCATCAGCTATGCCTTCTTCCGTGATGCGCTCCCGCATCATCTCCCGCGCCAGCTCCTTCAAGCCGGGCCGTAGCGGCACAAATGTAGCCAGCGCGGCCAGCAACAGCATGAGCGGAATAATGATGACGTACTTCACGAGACTTGCAGGTGTATAAAGCTACGATGCTGTATTCCCGAATGAAAGGCTCATGCCGACAATGTCCGCGAGAAGAAAGCGATTGTGCGGTCCAGTACTTGAAGCATCGGCAGGCGCAGATGCTGATCGTTCCATGGATGCCTGCGCCCGAATACGTGGTCGGTAGGCAGGGTGAACAACTCCGCCGCAGGCTGCCATTCTTTAAGCCGCTGCGCGGCGGCCATAGGTACCGAGGTGTCCTCCGTACCATGCACAATAAGCAGGGGTATACACAGGCGCTTCACCGCAGCTTCAATACTCAGGCGTTCACTGTTTTGAATGTAATCTTCGTAAAGCTGATAGCGCAGCGGCATCTGCTGTTTGGTACGCGCGTTCTCCACATAATCAACACCCTTTTCTTTCCAGGCGGCCATACGTTCCGCAGGCCAGCTGCCCCAGGGCGTCTTGCACTCTGACACGGAGGCCCAGGTAGCTACCGCCTTGATAAGTGGGGCTTCCGCAGCCTTGATCAATACAATACCGCCGCCCCGGCTGTGGCCGCATAGCGCCAGCCTGTTTTCATCTATAAATGGTGCAAACCTGCACTCCGGCTGCGTAGCCCAGTCAATAACCGCCGCAAGATTGCCCAGCTCTTTGGTGTAATTATTCTGACTATAAGCGTCAGATCTGTGAACTCTTCGGGCCGCTCCGGCGTAGTACCGTTGAAGGAGAAATTGAACTTGATAAATGTAAAGCCGGCTTCTACGAACTGCTTGGCAATGAGGTCAAAACCACCCCAATCCTTAAAGCCGTTGAAACCGTGGGCATAAATAATCGCAGGCCGCTTCCCGCCCCGCTCATCAAAATGAATATCGGTAGCGATCGGCTTTGTGTGCCGGTCGGTGAGGATAATGTTTTTAATGACCTTCATCGGGTCAAAGGTAGCAGCCCATATGTGCAATCAACGCAGCTCTACTTCCGTTACCGCATTGCTCTGCACATTAAAATGCTCCACCGTCTCTGCCGCATACGGCATGGAGGGGTTCTTAACCCAATGTGCCTCGTAAGCGCCGGGCTTAAGCTGCAGCTTCTGCGCATCCGGATTGCCGGTTACGTTTATGGTATGAAAGGGCACGAACTTATTGCCCAGCGGTGCAAACAGCGTCACTTTACCCTTCGCCGTTGAATTGATGAATTGTACGTAGCCCGGTTGCGGGATGTAAATCACCGTCGCCGCGCCAAAGTCAATATCCGCATTGAATCGGGAAATGGGCATTGTATTGACCTCTATATAATAATTGCCGGGCGTGTACTCCAGCTCTGCCGTGCAACGCTGCCGGATGGTAGGCCCTGGCTCAAAGCGGATATTGACCAGCGCCTCAAATTCCGAAACCGGCCGGTCCGGCGCATCATCATATCGGAATATGAGCGAGCCATTGCTTACCCGCACGATTACCTTATTATTCTTATTCACCTCTACCGGCACCCGGCGCATCAGCATATTAGCGCGGCCGGCTATCAGCAGGTTATAATTGCCTGGCGGCACTGTTTGCGGGTCTGGATTGCCGGAGGCATCTACAGTGCGGTAAAACTGCTTTACCAGCTTGCCGGTGGCAGCATCCAGCAGCTGCAGCTGCGGCGTGGACGCGTAAAACTTGCCGCGCCCGTCCGTGAACAGAATAGAAAGCGTTGTCTCCTTTGCATCCTCTGTCTGTTTGGTAAATTCTGTTTCCTTTGGCTTCGTAGAAGTTATGGATGGCTTTACCACTGGCTTCACTACCGGCTTAGGCGGGTCAAGCTTTCGAATGGCGATAGTTGTCTTAGTTGCCGTGTCTCTTTTGGGAAGTATTGGCTTTACGGCTATGATAGTGTCACGCTTTGGCGGTGGTACTGCGGCAATAGCCTCTGGCGGTGGCTTGCTTACACGCGCATCTATAAGTACAGACAAGCCAGGTAATATTACCGGTACACGCGCGCTGCTCACGCGCAACTGATGGCGCGGCGCGGCCCTTAGCGATGCAAAGCTTTCCGGCTTTGGCCGTTCGGGCACTATGACAGGCTCCGGTGGCGGTTTAGTCACAGGAGCGTTGCGCGGTAAGGCCATCATGTAAAGCAGCGGTCGGTAATTACCGGTCTGGAAAAGTCGTTGGCGGGAAATGGATAAGGCTGCAATATCTACTGGCTCCGGCTGGGAGCGGCTTACGGGCACAGGGCGTGGCAGCGCCACCGCATACATCGAGGGGCGGTAATAATGTACGGTCAAAAGATGCTGCCGGGCATTCATGGGCAATGCACCAATATAAATGGCCTCCGGTACGGACCTGCTTATGGGCGTTGGCGCGGGCAGTCCAACAGACTGCGGCTGCGGGCGGCGTACTGCCGTTGTTTCTGACCGTGCAGGCGCAGGAATACTAATGCTCAGATCCGGTAAGGTGGTGCGCTCTGGGATTGCAGGCAGGTACCGTTACCACCTTTGCTTGCGGCTCCACCTTCACGGCCATAATGGGTGCAGAAAGCTGAGGGCGGTACGCCTCCACAATGGTATGTATTGCCGCCGGGATGTCTTCTGGTGCCGCTGCCTGCAGATAGGTGCCCAGGCAGGCATATTGCTTGCGCAACGGCGTGTCGTTCACCAGCGATATGATATAGGGCTTGAAGTAGATTTTCCGTTCAATAAGCCGCTGCACCACATCACAGATATTGCCGCCGCAGCTCTCTCCGCCGTCTGTAATCAGGATAATGGCATAAGCATTACGCGCGTCATCCGTAAGGTCGTTGGCTGCCGCCTCTTGTAGTGAAAACGCAATTGGCGATACGCCGAAGGGCCGCAGGGATGCCATCCGCAGGCCCATCTGTGTGGCATTGTTCTTCGAAAACATCACCTCCTGCTTTGTATCCATGCAGTCATTGGCCTGCGCCGGGCTCTGGTGGCCATACACCCGCAGACCAAACTCCACGCCTGCGTTCACAGCGTAAATGCTATCCATCAGCGAGCTGATGATTGCTCCGGCAGTCTTGAAGCGCGTAGACGATGCCCCCCAGGGCTGCAGCATTGATGATGAGGCATCTGCCAGCAGCAGGATACGTGGCTGACGCGTGCCAACGCTGGCACTGCCACCCGGCTGCGCAGGCGCAATGTGCCACAACAGGAGTAGCAGCGTCAGCAGGCAGGCAGCACGGCGGGACATGAGAGGCGGTAAAAGTCGGTACTCGTTCGTCAATAGTCGGATGTTCAGGTAAGGCATTAGCCAAACACTAACGACTGCTGACCACCCGCTATTATGTTCAGGCTACAGGTAACAGGTGCTTGTCAATCTGGCGGCTCAGCGCCTGGAAGGTCTGTTCAATGCTATCGTCGCCGCGGACAGGCTCCAGCTTGCCTTGCATATCATAGTATTGAGCTACCGGCGTCGTCTTCTCCTTGTATTCCTCAATCCGGCGCACAATCACATCCGCATTGTCATCGCTGCGGCCAGATGTAGCGCCCCGGCCCATCATCCGGCGCTTCAGCTCCTCCGCCGGCACTTCCAGCGACAATACCAGGTGAATCTGGGTATTCTTAAACTGCAGCAGCGCATCCAGCGCCTCCGCCTGCGCCCGCGTGCGCGGAAATCCGTCAAAAATGAAGCCCCGCGCATCCGGAAACTCGTCAATCATAGACGAAATCATCCCGATCACCACCTCATCCGGCACCAGCAGGCCCTGATCCATATACTTGCGCGCCTCCACGCCCAGCGGCGTTTGCGCGGCCACCTCCGTGCGCAGCAAGTCTCCCGTAGAGATATGGCGCAGGCCGTAGGTATGAACAATATTGGCCGACTGCGTACCCTTACCACTGCCCGGAGGCCCAAACAATACTAAATTGAACATAAATGCGAAAGACAGTAAAAACGAGGCAAAAATAAGCCATGCCGCATGTGTAGTCATTAATTCTTTTTGTTTGCCAGCTGCATCACGCTCCCAATCAGCCGTTGCCGCCGAAGGCGTATTGAATGTTCTTTTGACAAAAAGAACATTCAATCACACTGAGGGGTTCGTCAGTCTATGGAGCTTTTCCCTTAGCATTCCTCGGATGCGTGAGGACACCCGCCGTGACGAAAAATGATTTACCGAGCCCGGTAAATGAAAAAGTCAGCTCGGTAAATCATTTACCGAGCTGGAAAAACGGTTTACCGAGCTGGAAAAATGAAAAAGTCAGCTGGAAAAATCATTTACCGAGCTCGGTAAATGAAAAAGTCAGTTGGAAAAATGGTTTACCGAGCTGGAAAAACGAAAAAGTCAGCTCGGTAAATGGTTTACCGAGCTCGGTAAGCGGATTTTACGCCTACATGTTAAGGAAAAAGCCCAACAGACTGACAGCTCATGAAATGTGATTGCATGTTCTTTTTGTCAAAAGAACATGCAATACGCCTTCGGCGGCAACGGCAGCTAAATAGCGAGCGGAACGCTGACAAACAAAAATCCCGCTCCCGCTCAGGTACCCCAGTACTTATTCACCTTCATTGTAGAGGCGGCCAACGGCGTGCCGTGGGTGCGACGGATGAGCCAGCGCTGCGCGGACGGGAGGGCGACGATGCCGCGGAGGGCCATTTCGGTGAGCCTCGGCGCCCCGAAGAAGCGCTGTATGGTGCGCCCCCAGGAGAGGCGCTGGCCAAACATGGTGTGCCAGGTCTCGGTGTATTGGGCTTCCAGGGCAGCGCGGCCGGAGGCGGAGAGGTGGGTGGATTGCAGCACTTTGGAGTCCAGGATGATGCGGCTGAGCAGCTGGGCAGCGCCGATGGCCATGCTCATGCCATTCCCGCAAAGCGGGGTGATGAGGCCGGCAGTATCGCCGCACATCATTACGTGGCCTTCTACCTGGCGCTTGGGGGCGAAGGAGATTTCGTTGATCACTTCGGGCTGCGGGAGGACGAAGTCGCTGTTCTGGAAAATGCCCTTTAATACGGGGTTGCGGAAGAGGACGGCCTGCTCGAGGTCGGGGATGGTTTTGAAGGGTCCGGCGTAGTCGCGCTGATAGAGGTAGCAGAGGTTGTAGCAATCTCCCTCTATCCTTGAGATGCCGCAGTAGCCGCCGGGAAAGTTGTCCAGGCCCACCTCGTCAATAGGATAATCAGTGCGGATGTGGTACTTGACGGCCATGTAGCCGGTGTGGCGGCGAGGAAGTCGCGGTCCAGCTTTTTGTCCAGCATGGCTCGCTTGCCCCAGCTGCCTACCACCAGCATGCTGTCGTAACGCCCACCGCCGGATGTGTCTACGGTGAAGATGCCGCCTTTGAGGGCCACATCCGTCACGCGCTCACCACTGATGACTTTTGCGCCGTAATAAGCGGCCAGTTGCTGCAGCGCATCGTCCATTACGTAGCGGCTTAGGCCGAATCCACCCATCTTCAGCGGCACGCGCAGCTCTCTGCCCGAAGGAGCGGATACGCGCAGCTTGCTGATGCGGGCGGCGCCATACGCAAAAGGATCAAAACCGAGTGACTGCAGGTAGGCAAGCACTTCATTGCTCACATATTCGCCGCATACTTTATGGAAAGGATACGCTTCTTCTCCAGCACCAATACCCGGTGGCCGGCCCTTGACAGCTCTATAGCACATAATAAGGCCCGCCAATCCACCGCCCGCAATGATAACATCGTACCAGGGCGGTGCTTTCTCGCATATGGGCGGGGAAGCAGTGTTTGGGGGCATAGGGTAGTAGGTGGTAAGTATACTATTTATAAATGATTATTTCCCATCGCCAGGCCCAGCGCCAGCGGATGCTGTATCGGCTGATGCCCGCTTCGCGCAGTGCCAGTTGCCATTCAAGGCGCGTGAGGGCACGGGCTACGGAGAGCGGGGCATCATACCTGACGAGGTAGGTACGGGAAAAGAGTCGTGTGAGTACCTTGATAGAATGATAAGCTATAGGATGACGATGCAGATCGTTGATTATTACCGCATGCCCGGCAAGGGAAGTAAGGCGCTTCAGCAGCGCTATCAGCGCAGTGCCGTCAAAGTGGTGGGCCAGCAGATTGCAGGTAACAATGTGCGGCGCTTCTGCATCCAGGCTTTCGTCAAAAACAGAAGCGGTACGAAAGCGCAAATTTTCGTGGCGGCCGCACCGCTTACTAGCATAGCGGGTCATAGCACCATTGATATCTACGCCTGTAAGGTTCATCTGATATCCCTTTTTTGCGCCCACCGGGCTATAGCACGGAGGGTATCGCCGCCGCCTGAGCCAATATCCAGCAGCGAAACGGGCCCGTCTGCCTCCGGCCAAACCATCTCATCCAGCGCATCAGTTACAACGCGGTAGCCACCGAGCCATCGGTTAATGATTTCTATTTCTTTCAGGGCACGGCGCACGTCACCCTCCGGGGCTGAAGGGTCATCCATTTTTTCGGGCAGGGTGCTGCGGTGCTTAAAAGAAGGCATGAAGCGTTGGAGTGTAGGAGCGTGGGATTTCAGTGTCAGCAAGTGGTCAGGATGGCGCTTTCCATCGTAATACCCGGCCCGAAAGCGCAGGCCATCAGGTGCTTACCGGATGCTTCTTTAGAAAGGCTATCCATATATTTCTTTAGTACAAACAGCACGGTTACAGAACTCATGTTACCGTAATCGCGGAGCACCTCATAAGACGTGGCGTTGGCTTCCTTTGATATGTCCAGCGCCTGCTCGCAGGCCTCCAGTATCTTGACGCCGCCGGGGTGTATGGCGTAATAATCTATGTCGTTCTGCCGCAGCCCGGCGCGGGTCAGCAGCCGGCCTATGAGCCCATGGATATTGCCCTGCACTACTTCTGGCACATCGGGCGTGAGGCGGAGGTCAAAGCCAGCATTGCCTATGCGCCATACCATATGTTCTGAGGCGGCAGGCTCAAACTCCGAGTAGAAGCTTTGCAGGCAAAACGCGGGATGGTTACGCTCCGGCGCTAGTTCTTTAGTTGAAATAATGGCAGCTGCAGCCCCGTCAGAAAAAAGAGCATTGGCTACCATCTGGTTTGGCTCATTGCTTTTTTGGTAATGTAGGGAGCACAGCTCCACGCCAGCTATAAGTACTACAGCATCCGGCTCCGACCGGGCAATGTGGTAAGCGCTTTTCAGTGCATTGATAGCCGCGTAGCAGCCCATGAAGTTGATACAAGTGCGCTCGGCACTGCGCGGAATACCGAATTTTTCCACCAGCTCTATGTCCAGCCCCGGCGCGTACATGCCGGTGCAGCTAAACGTGATGACGTGCGTTATATCGCCCGCAGAAGTACCTGGAATCCGGTGCAGACAATCTTCCACCGCCTCAGCGCACAGGGCGGCGGCATATTGCTCATATACCGTCATGCGGGCCGCTACGGCGGTGGCAGGCTGTTCGCCGGCGGGGTGCCAGATAAGGTGATCCGGAGCATCTGGCTGGCCAAACTCAGCCAGCACGCTGTGCCGGTAGCGGATACCGCACTTGGCGTAAATGGTGCGCAGCAGCAACTTTTCGGCGCGGTTCAGGCCGTTGGCGGAGGCGAGGATGTCGTAATGGGCCTCCTGTGCAATCTGATGCGGCGGGACGGCGGTGCCGATGCTATGAATAGCGGGTTTGGTCATGAACAGATGTAGGAATTGAGGGGCCAAAAGGCGCTCAATGCTGAAGTTCAAAGATTCATGCCATGTAGGTACAACATTTGGCAGCAATGACACTAAATAGGCCCTTGTGGAGGACAAGGCTGTAATTGCACCCTGGGTGCTAAACGCTGCCTGGACTACAGACGATACGGTTTGATCATACCGGCAATGCGGAATAACTATGTTGGGTTGTGCAGTCTGTTATCTACAATTGCTGCACCATAAATCGTAAGTTGTCAGGAAAATGGCAAAGCTCCGTAGGCAAAAGCCACTCAAAAAAGAGCCAGCTGCACTTCTTCCTGCACTGACGGCCGTTGCAACGTCACTCCCGCAGCCGTGCGCGGATAAATGGTATAAACTTCAGATTCTTTGTAGCGCGATGCGACAACTACTTCCGTATTGCCGGCATGGGGACGGAAATAATCCAGCGCCAGCCGCGGATGGTTATTTTCTTTGGAAAGGTGGGCTAGCAGCAAATGGCTCATGCCACCCTGCGGGCAATGCCCTTTGAAAAGCTCCAGCGCTTCCCGGTTGGAAAGGTGGCCCTTCCCACCGCGAATGCGGTTCTTAAGGTGGTATGGATAGCGGCCCTGTTCCAGCATCACTTCATCATAATTTGCTTCCAGGATAGCCGCATCGCAGCGGCTGAAATGGCTGGCTACCTCACCGCAAACGCGGCCAATATCGGTAAGCACACCCACGCGCGCGCCACCGCCGGAGATGGTGAAGGAGTGCGGGTCGCAGCCGTCGTGTGCCTTACGGAAGGGCATAACACGCAGGTTGCCAATTGCTATTTCCTGCCCCGCTTCGAAGGGAATTGCCTGATGGGCGGGCATCCGCAGGCTGGCGCAGCGGCCGTGTGTGGCGTGCGTGATATACACAGGAATCATCCACTTCTTGAGCAGGCCCGGCAGGCCGCACACATGATCCGTATGCTCGTGGGAGATGAAGATTGCCCTGACGCGGCGCATGTCCAGTCCGGCAGACCTCATGCGGCGCTCCGTTTCCCGGCACGAGAGGCCAGCGTCTATGAAGACGGCCTCCGTTTCGTTGCCAATGTAGTAGCAGTTGCCGTTGGAGCCTGAAGTTTAAGGATGCTATCTGGAGTGCCATTCGCCACAAGAGTCAAAGAAGCACAAAGGTAATTGCGCTTGCTGCATCGCCGGACGCCAGACAGTACACTTGACCTGAATTTGTTACGATTTAGGCTTGACTTGCATGCCCGGATGGCACACCAGGCCTTATCGCAGGGCTTTGCGCAGAAGGAGCGAGAGTCCGATAAGCCCTGCCGCAGCTACGCCGAGCCGCAAGTTTAGCTTTTTCTGCGAAATCTGCCTTGTCCGCCATCCGCCATGAATGCTTCCGAGTGGCGAATTATCGTCAAAAAGATTGCCGGTATCTGCAGACTCTTTTGCGGCACGCCGGAAGTAATTTGAAAAGATAGCTTCGGCTATTCTGCCGGTGAGGCGGGGCGCGAATGTATAGCCGAGCCGCATAAAAGGGGCGGCGTAGTCGGGCGCGTAGCTACGTCGCGGCGCGATTGCCACTTTAACCATCGCTCTTGCTACGTTGACCGGGTCAAAAACAGGCGGTGCCGCTGTAAGCACTGAGCCGCTGAAGTTAGCTGCATGCTGTACGCCCGGCGTGTCTAGCATTGCCGGGTAAAGGCCACATACATGGATGTTGGGATAGGGACTTAGTTCTGCCTGGAGGGCACCTGTGAGGCCCCAAAGTCCTGTTTTACTTGCTAAGTATGCAGCACCGTATGGTATCGGCAGCCATCCACCTACAGAAATATTGTTGATAAGAACGCCATACTGTTGCTTTTTAAAATAGGGCAGAACAGCAGTAGCGCCGTACAGGTAGCCAAGCAAGTTCACCTGTATGACGCGAGTACTGACCTCGGCAGGCGTCTCTTCAAGCGTGCCCACAGCCAGGACGCCTGCGTTATTGACCCATATGTCTATCATGCCACCGCCGAAGTCGGCAGCTGCCGTGGCAAGCTGCTCATGAGCTACGGCAGAAGTTACATCTGTCTGTACCGCAAGGGCTTTGCCACCTGTGTCTTCAATTTCCGTTACTAATTCGTTTAACGCTTCAAGGCGGCGGGCAGCTACTATTACCTTGGCTCCGGCCTGCGCAAAGCAAAGTGCGGCCGCCCGGCCTACGCCGCTTGACGCGCCGGTAATTACTACAGTTTTATTCCGGAGCGCTGTTTGTTCTTGCTTCATACCTTCCTGTCATTAAAATCTGCGCCAGGTAATAAGAAATCCACTCTTTTGGAGCGGATTCGGGAGCAGAGCCAAATATCGGATTCGAACTGACGACCCCTTCATTACGAATGAAGTGCGCTACCAGCTGAGCTAAGTTGGCTGATGCAGCAAAGATAATTGAGGGCCAATTATTGCATTTTCACCTGCCAATGCTATAAAAAGCTTGCAGAATGCGCTGCTGTGCGTCTTGCATATCTTCAGCAGTAAGGTTGAGTTTAGGGCGGGTAAAGTTGAGATCGTCCGCGCTGTTAATTGGAACAAGGTGCATATGGGCATGCGGCACTTCCAGGCCAATGATACTTACGCCACAGCGATCGCACGGAAAACTTTGCTCTATAGCCTTTGCTATTGACTGGGCGAAGCGCATCCAGTCTCCAAGCAGATCGGACGGTAAGTCAAATGCCCTGTCCACTTCCATCCTGGGTATTACTAACGTATGGCCTTTTGCCAGGGGTGCTATATCCAGAAAAGCAAAGAATTGTTCATCCTCAGCTATTTTGTAACAGGGAATTTCACCCCGAATGATTTTAGTGAAGATGCTCGCCACGATGTCAAGCTGATATTTTGTCAATCTTAAATTTCAGAGTACCGCTCGGCGCCTGGACTTCTGCAATTTCGCCTTTTACTTTTCCGAGGAGCCCTTTCCCGATCGGTGAGGTCACGGATATCTTTCCGGCTTTCAGGTCGGCTTCCGTTTCGGACACTAATTGATATTCAACGCTTTTCTTCGTTTTCAGGTTGGTAAGCTTTACTTTGGAAAGTATGGACACTCTGCTTGTATCTATATCCTTTGCGTCCAGAATCCGCGCGCTTGCGATTGAGGTTTCTAATTGGGCAATTTTTGCTTCGTGGTAGCCCTGGGCCTCTTTTGCTGCATCGTATTCGGCGTTTTCTTTCAGGTCACCTTTCTCACGTGCGTCGGCTATTTGACGGGCTATCTCGGCACGGCCTGTCGTTTTAAGTTGCGAAAGCTCTTCTTTAAGATGATCCAGCGTTTCCTGGCTTACATAATTTATTCCCGACATATGGAATGGCGCTTTTGGCGGTTAGGGAGTTATGAAAAAAATACAACGCTTCTGGCGGTCCAGAAGCGTTGTAGCAAATGTAGTAAAAGCGTTCTTAACGGCTATTCTGCGTCGGTAGCGACAGGCTTACCCTTTTTAGGAAGCATGAAGCGTAATGAGACGGCATGTACTCCGTTGTCTGGGCGGCGTGTTGGGCGGAATGAGTAATCAATACCAACGCGTGGGCCGTTTTCACCCAGGCGCGTCATGACAGTGGCTCCGGCTGCAAAACCCGTGTAGAAAGTTGTTGCAAGTGCATCGTTGGCGATGTCTTTCTCATAACGATAGCCACCACGGACCATAAACATGTCGCGGAAGCTGTATTCAAGGCCGCCATGAATGAAGTCGTTATTAAATGAATTGGAAGTGAATCCTGCCATTACGCTCAACCGGTGCTTAGGTTGGTCATCTTCTTTAGCGAGGTGTTTGCCGTCAAGGTAAAAATCGTACGCGGCTGCTATGTTCAGGTATGTTGGAAGCTCAAACCGCTCGGAAGGTGTCTGACGGCTTAGATCATAGCCGAGCTCAGGCGTTTCGGAGTCAAATGAAAATCCGGGACCGGTAAATTTCATATTGGTGCCTACGTTGCGTAAGGTAACCCCGAAGTGAAAGTTGTCTTGTATACCGGTAACGTATTGCACGCCAGCCTCAAAAGCAGCGCCCATTGCTCCTGCATTAGTGATCTTTTCGCTCACGATTGTTGCAGCAACACCGGCATGGATGCTATGCGAAAATTCTTTCGCAAAGCCAAGCTGGATATTGTAAAACGCTGGCTTGTAGCTACCTACACCGCCTGTTGGGTGGTTGTAGTCGGTGACCATGATTTCACCATAATCAACCGACATGATATTAAATCCTACTACACCGGCGTTTCCCAGACGTTGGGCAAATGCAAGGTTGTAAATACTAATGCCTGTGCTTTTGAGGTAAGCGTTGTAAGAAATGCCGATGTCGGTTTTTTCTACAAATGCCAGTCCTGCAATATTGGATTTCATGGCTTCGGCACCAGCAACATTTGCTGTGTTAGCGCCAAAAATGCCAGTAGAAGATGCCCAGGGGTTGATGAGCAGCTCGGACGCGCCAGCCTGACCTGTGCGGTCTTTATTGCCGGCGAAGGCGATGGTGCTCGCAGCTATGGCAGCTGCCGTGATCCCGGCGGTTACTAATGCTTTGATCATTTGACTTCGGATAGATGTACGATGAAATGAGAGTAAGTTAATACCGGCCGCCACTGTATCGCGGGCGGCCGGTATTTAGTTTAATAGGTAGTCAGGTCAACAGGACGCATAGCGCCGAACCAACGGATTACTTTCTCCCCGATCACAACGTTTTGACCTGTCTTGGCCTGTACGTGGAACAGGTACATACCGCTGGAAATGGCGAGACCCTTGCTGTTGCGGGTATCCCAGTCAACATAAGGATTGCTGTCGTCCTTTGTCAGTGTACGGATTAACGAACCATCCGTAGAATAGATACTGATGGTTGCGCGCTGGGGCAGGTTCACAATGCGTACACGGGTGTCAAGCCGACCACCTTCGTAACCAGCATATCCGTAGTAGGGGTTAGGTGTAACCACTATTTGATCAAGCAGACTGTTATTTACATCGCTGTAATTGGCAGCATCCGTCAGGGCAATAGGTGCAAGACCCTTCGTGCTAAAAGCATACAGTGGAAAACCGTTGTTGCGCAATGTTTGGTTTGGATCCGGTATGAAGCGGGAATATGGCATATTCACGCGGATGCTCACACGTGTTTCGGTTGGGATCAAGCCATCCTGAGCACTCCGAAGGTGTTGACCGGGCGCTAAAAGCGGAAGGCCTACCCAACGGAAAGTGTTATATGCAGGGCCCGGAGGATAGTTCAGGATTCAGGCTTTGATAAAATGCGCTGTCCTGGTCATATTTTGTGCCCAAAACATATACATAATGCTTGCCACCAAAAGCTACGCCATTTTGTGAAGTGAGCAGCGTACTGGATGGATTCCAAAGCATATCTGCGCCGTTATCTGTTTTCAGATAAGAATCTTCGCCAAAGACTATGTTCAGGCGTTGACCTGTTTCCTGATTAATTGCATATCCCGGGAAATAGGAGAAGCCTGTGTCGCCGCTGACTTTGCTATATATCGGCCGACCGCTACCGTCCAGATCGCCGTTCCACGATTGATGGCTGCGAAGGGCAAATTTAGCTGTGTGACCATCGGACAAAGATGTCTCGTCCTGCAATTCCATTACCACGCATCGTGTCCATTTTGACTTGTCGCTTGTGAAGACAACATCAACGCTCTGCAATGTTGACATGTTAGAGGCGTACATCCTTTGATTAGCTACGCCAAAGCCACAATTACCGCTCGGCTCAACAACCGCAAGTTTGATTGGTGCCCAACTGCCCTTATTTAAAGTACTACCTGGCAGCAGGCTTTCATAAAACTGCTGCGGATCGGGATTGATCCGACCACCGGCGGTTACGCCGACGTCTGCATAATTACATGGAGGGTTGTTCTTTGGCTGCTCGAGAGTGCCGGAACGTATCCAGTTTAAAGGAGAAGTCTGCACTTCGGCATCCTGAACTCCGGCCATCCAGATATTATTTGGGTCGGCAAACGTGATATCGGAAGAGATAAGACCGTTTTGTGATGACAAGGTATCGCCGGCGCGGCCTGATTGGCTGATGTTGATTGCCAGACCGTATTTTTCAATGATCTGCTCGTTTGGTGTGGCAATGCCTTTAAACGAGTTCTGGGCTATTACCTCGCCAGTGCTGGTTTTCAGAATCCATCCTCCGGAAGCAGCAGTAATGCCTCGGTTCGGCAGTGTGTCGCTGGCGACATTGCTCGTTATCCAAAGTTCCCAATCCATAGCCTTTACCTGCTGCGGATCAACAACCTTTATATCAATGGGTCCTCTGCCGGCGGCGTAGGTAGGCTGTGTAGACTGGTAATCCGGAGCTCGCAAGATGGCATTTTCGGTAGTATCGTTAAAAGCCGTGTAGTTGCCTCCATTGCCAATGCCTTCTATACGCTTAATAATAACGCCGTCGCCATAATCAGAACTAAGCATTTCGCCTGTGAATCCGGTGTTTGGATTAGGCATAGCGCTTACGACAGGAATGTTCCGGCCATTAGCTGTGTGGGCACTTTCCAGGTAAGGAGTAATCTGCGTTGAGTCGGCGATTTCATACCGGAATGTTCTGAAATTGTTATAAGCAAAAGCAATTGCTACGAAGTAGTATGTGCGATAGTTCACGAACTGCTTGTCAGAGCCTTTCGCAAATGCGTCGTTAGCGAGTACAAATGAGTGGCGGATTCCGCTGTCTTTCAGCGTCACCTTTACCTGGCTGGCATATTCGCCCGGGGCGATGTCTGGTGCTGCTACGTGGTTAACCACATTGCCGCGGATGCCATTAGCGATATCGGTTTCAAATACTTCCTGAGCTACTGATGAATTCACCTGGCCACTTTCATCAAAAATGTTGTTGATGCTCACCGTAGCATTCTTCAACTGGAATACGCGGTACCCTTCAAACTTATAAATTGAGTCACCGTTGGTAGCGAGGCGGCGGGTACGAGGTGTAGAAATGCGTGTTACAGAACCGTATTGCTCGTTGTAATTGCTATACGGCGTCGTAGAGGTGTCGTTAATAAGGTAAAATACCAGTTTCCGGTCCAGTGGACGGATTACAAGGCGTGGCGCTTCAGGGCCCTCAATGGTGCGGAAGTGGTTGTCGAAAAGGTCCTGAATCTGGTCGTCTGCTGCGCGAATGCGGGTATAGCTGGTCGTTGGGCAGCCCCCTACGTTGGGCACCCAGCACGATCCTATGATAATATCGTTTGTAATGCCACCAGCTTCCAGTCGGAATGGTCCGGAGGAGTGTACAAAACGGCGGTCGCCTGCGGTATTCTGGCACTGGCACTCCGACCAGTCGCCCGCCCTGTCGGGGTTGCCGGGCCATACGTAATTAATATCCGGGCCGCTGTTATAGGCTGTGGAGTTTTTAGGGCAAGAAGATGCCTGGTCATTTTTCAGGTGTCCGCCGGCCCGATTATAGCCGGTCATAACGCGGTACATTTCCAATGCGTTGCTTGGGTCGCCAAGATTACCGCCACCATTGTTGAAGTAATTGAACACCGTCATGCCCAAGGTATCTTCATGGTAGAAACGACCGTCGGACGTGGAATGGGTATAGAAAGAGTCGGCTCTATTTGCGTAAGTGCGGCGTTTAGGGCCAATGAAGAAGTCGACGCCAATCATTGGTACTGCGGAGCCGTAATCGGTTGGTTTGCCAGTCCCATCAACGCTTTTACCATTATACATGATACCGAGCGATCGCGCTGTGTCACAACCGATATAGTCATCAGAACCATCGCCAAGGTCGGCATCGGTCCATGTCGCCATATAGGTTTCATTCAGGTTAAGCGTTCCGCGGTTGATCAGCTTGTAGAAGATGAAGGTCGCGTCGTTGAGGAAGTCTTTTGAAGAATAAGCGAAAGCGCTTGTCTGTACTTCCATACCTATCGCCACAGATTCTGACTGCAGCTTTACGTTGCCCTGATCGTTAAATACCCACCATATGTACTGGTCGCCTACGATGTCCGGGTAGTCACCGGCTTGGTAGTTGTATCCAGCAACTCCGTCTACATCGATGTAGGGTGCATAATTGCGCTGGTTGCTGCTGTAAACAGGGTTAGTAAGTTGGCTTAAGGGTAATCCGCTTGCACCAAGTGCAAACTTGTTCCCTGTTGCAGGCCATTCCCGGATTGTTAGGAATCGCTCATCGGATACATCTTCGTGATTGCGGATTTTTTCCTGAAATTCTATCAGGGTTGCCTTGTCAATTTTCCAGAACTTGTCCCAGTCGGAGCAGATTGTTTTGTCTGGAGCGAGTTGACGCCTGTCGCATCTACCTGCGTAGGGCCGGGCCAGTAGTCGTTACCTTTCTGACGGTAGGTTTGGCCGGCCACTTTAAGTGTATTCTGATCATCATAGCCGCCCACCCATACTGAGCCGGCAAATAGGGAGTTTTTGAGGCTGCCCTTCGGCACCTCGTAGCGCGCTGTACCGGTACCGCGGTCCCACCACATATCGCCGCCTGTCATCATACGCGCACGCACGTTATTAATGTCGAGGTCAATTGTTGCGGTTGCGGGGTTACAGGCTGCTGCTGTCGTTTTTAGGCCTCGCCCATTATTAAGGGGCAGACCTATAGTAGGCAGCGCCCGCGCCGGGATGGCCATTCCGGCCACTGCCACCGCGCTTACCACCATTCTTGATATAATATTCATAAATCGCGTCGGTTACTGAATGAAGGTTTGTTATTAGAAGTTCAGGCGAAGACCAACGAAAATGGTACGTGGGCCGCCGATAAAGTCGGGGTTCTGAGAGTGGATGTTATACAATGTCATAAACGATTGCTGATCCACCTGATTGCCGATGGTTTGCAGGCCAATCGCAGAGGTCAAAAAGCCGTCGTCATCAGCGCGGCCTGTGTAGCCGTACACACCCGTTACGTCGCGGATATTGAGCAAATTCTTTGAATAAGCGTAGATATTCAGACCGAGGCGGCTCGGACGGGCTGCTTCGCCTTCCTTGGTCTTATGAAACTTCAATGGAATCTGCTTGTCAATATTCACGTCCAGCCCATAGTGGCCGGAGAGGCGCGAGCCGTTGATTGTTCCTTCAATTACCGGAGAGTTAGAGGCGCCGCTTTGCTGATTTTGAGCAAAAGCATACTTGGTATATGGCTCGCCGCTACGTGCACGGACAATCAGCTGAATACCTGAGTTTTCAAAAGGATGAATACCGCCGATCACCGGGCCGCGGCGATCGCCGGCAAAACGGTAGTCGATCTGTGCGTTGATATTGTGGCGGGAATCATTAGTGAGCGGGAATTGCGTGCGCAGATTAGGCAGGCCTGAAGCCACCAGCTGTGCTAAAACGCCGTTGCCACTCACGCGGCTTCCGTCACCACCGTTGGCTGATGCTGCACTGGAGCCTGTGCCTTCTGTAAATGAAAGCGTGTAGTTGATGTTCAGGCTGAGGTTACCCAGGCGGCGGAGCTCGTAGGCAAGTGAAAGTCCCTTATAGGTCGAGTAGTCGCGGTTACCATAGGTGTAGTAGGTAATCGGGTAAGCATACAGGTAAGGGCGGATCTGGATTTGATCCTTACGCTCTTTGTAGAAACCAGAGAAGGTGATTCCCGACCGGTCGCTCAGGCGCTGTTGGAAACCTACTTCATAATCAATCATACGCTCTGGCTTCAAATTAGAATTGGCGTAAATGTTACTTGGATTTTGATCCAGGAACAGGTAATCCGTCTGAACGCCATAAGAAAGGCTTCCCTGTGGCCGCTGATACAGCACATCGTAGTGCGCGTAAAACAGTGCATTCTCGTTGAGCGGGAAGGAGAAATTGATACGCGGCATCACATTGACCTGTGGCTTGTAGTCAGTAAAGCTGTTGTCCACGACAGAACCGAATGCACTGTCTTTGATGTTGATTTGCGACTCGCCGGCAAGTGTAGCCTGTAGCAACGGCTGAAGGGAGGCGCTGTTTGTGCCATTTTTCAGAACAATCGGGTCCTGTACTTCACGGCCATTCTTGTCATACCATACGTCACCACTACGGTAGCCAATTACGGTTGGGGTCTTGTTAGAGCTGCTGTTGCCGCCTACATAAACTACGTAGTCACTGCCGATATTAGCGGGGACGCTATCCCTTGGAATATAAGTTGCATCGGCCACTGTCGCTACAGGGTACAGAGAATATGGATCCTTCAGCACCTTAGTATTGTTATCAAAGCGTTCTACACGAACACCGAGTGTAATACGAAAATCCTTATACTGAATATAGTCCGAAAGATAACCGGCGATATAGTTTGGACGGTATGCGCCAATCGGGCGGTTATAATAGGTAAATCTACTGCCGTCACCGCCCGTCTCTGTAGTCTTGGAGGTCCAGAAGTCGTTGAAGTTTACATTGCCAGTCAGCAGGTTACCTGTATAGTCATAACCACGATAGCCTACCAATGAGCTACCGCTGTTCAGCAGGTCATCGGCTCCAAACATGTCTAACGAATAGAATGACGGATCATACTTGTCGGTATTGATATAGTCTTTATAATCTGTAATCATACCAGCTGCGAACAGCTTTTCACGAAGGTGCTTGTCAAATGCGCTGATAGCGCTGGAATCCACCTTCCGCTCATAGACAATCGTATCTGTAGGCAGCGGATTGATCTTGCCTGCCTGCACATCTGCCAACGAATAGCGTACGCCATTCTTGATGAATGTCGGCGTGGTGGCTACTTCCTGATTTACTACCCGATTGGTCAGCTGGCGCATCAGGCCCCACATGCCGGCGCCGCTTACGCTGTAGAAACGCTCATTACGCTGTTGGTAATACAGACCAAATTCTACTGAATGGGTCGTTTTCTTGTGTTTCAGATCAAAAGAGGCATCTATGCCAATAGCTACCTGATCGTTATTGGTCTCGCGCCAGCCGGAGCGGCCGTTGCTATATGCACCTACATTGTCAAACAGGTTATAAATGTCAGCGGGTGCATCTCCATTGCGGAGGCCACGACCGGCCTGGATATTGGTCTGTGAAAACGGAGCAGCATTCAGTGCATAGAAATCCTTTGTGTAATTAGCCAGAATTGGATTTTTATCGCTTGGCGTAAATATGACGCCTGAAGGAATATAACCGCGGAGGCGAACGCCGGTAATGCCGCTTGCGTCGTCAACAGTACCTACTGAATAAGCCGGAGTGTAGAGCTCTTCAAACTTTCCTACGTAGCCGTAGTCAAATGTGTTGTGCTTTAAATTTTTGTCTTGCGTAGTGCTGTAATCTTTCTGATAATCGGCCTGCACGGTGTAGAAGGCGTTGGTGATGGCGTTGTCCTTCATCTGGTCGGCACTCACTTTATTACCAAACTTTTGCGTGAAGCGGATGTAACCACGGCCTGTTTGTGAAGTAGTGCGCGCCAGATTATCCAGCGAAAACAGCGATGTCTCGCGGTTGTATTCCGGATAATCTACCATAAAGTAAGAAGCGCCTACCCGCAGGCTTAGGTTGTCGCTAAGGCTAAAGTCAAGCTTACCGCCCACCGTACCGCGGCGATATTCAGCGTTCTGGTGCTTTTTGCTTGTGTAAAAATCGCTTGGTTTCAGGAAGTTAGTAGAATAGTCGCTGCGCGTAAGCCCGTTTTGCTGGATAAGGGTCAGCGGATGTTCCTGGTATTGGGCCAGCTTGTCCGGGTTCAGATAATAATTGGTATAATAGTTCGGATTCTGGTCCTCAGAGTAAATACCATCAGCTGTGATGTTATAGCCAATAATCGGACGATAGTTGCCTAAAGTATCCTTCTTGCGCAATAACGGACCGGACAGGTTGAGCGTAAGCTCATTATTATTAAAACCTTCAAACGAATGCTCAAACTGAAGATTACCCTTTGTCTGAGCCGTAGCGCCCTTCGTGGTAATTGTTACAAGGCCACCCGAAGCATCACCATAGCGCGCCGGGATACCTGATGAAAAGGTTGTGATCGTTTCTACCGAACCAGGAGCCTGATTGGTAAACTCGGTGCTGCCGGGAGGGAGCTGCACACCGTCAATTACGTACTTGGTACCACTGGTACGCGCACCACCAATACTAAGGCCGGCGCCCGATTTAGCCTGGTGTACCTGCGTACTCAATGAGGCGATGTCTGAAGTATTACGGGTAGGTGCCTTTTCAATCTGCTCAGCCGTCTTCACCTGACGACCGCCTGGATTTTCCGGGTCAATGATAGGCGCCTGATAGCCGCGCACTGCATGCACTACCGCTTCTACCTTCTTACCGCCCTGGGTTACCTGGTCGGTTGTGGTCAACTTACCGTTCACCGTAACAATCTGATCTGCAGCTACTGTTACACCAGTAATGGTGAGGTCGCGGCCTTGATAAGAAAACTTTACATCATAACGGCCGCCGTTGAGCGGTTTTACCGAAAAATCACCGTCAAAGTCCGTAATCGCCTGGCCCTGCTGCTGGCCACCTTGCGTTACCAGCACATAGCCGTTAATAATCGGGTTTCCCCTCTCATCCTTTAAATTCCCCTTGATGCCGGAGTTCTGCGCGAAGAGCACTCCGGGCAACAAAACCAACATCATCAATATCGCTGAACGTAGTACACGATTCATATGGTATGTTATGTAATTTTTAGCGTTTAAGCCTGTAAAGGTAAAAAAGTCTGTTAAAGGGGCGGTCAAGGCTTCAAATTATTTCGTCGCACGAATGTCCTCATTTACCTACAATAGTGTTAAAGCATTCATTCTGTTTAACTTATGCCATTCAACAGCCTTTTCCCCTAATACGCTGCCTTTTTTACCGGAATGTATTAAGGCCTTAAACTTACTAACCTTCTTCCCCCAACGCTAAAATCTTGTTGCTCAATATCTCGCTCATCTTATACAATGCCTCCCTCGTATAGCCGGCTATATGAGGTGTCACAATCGCCTGCGGGTGCAGCATTATTTCCTCCAGGAGACCCTTTAGTGGCTCTGTCATAGCGCCCAAAGGCTCTTCTTCCCATACATCAATGCCTGCCCCGGCAATTTTTCCGCTTCGCAATCCTTCCGCCAGCGCCGCCGCATCCACCACGCTGCCTCGGGATGTGTTAAGCAGAATGAATGGCCGGTTCATACGCGCAACAAAGTCCCTGTTCAGGTAATGATGCGTATCCGGCGCCATTTGCACATGGAAGCTTAAAATTTCTGCTTCCGCCCG
Source organism: uncultured Bacteroidota bacterium (assembly GCA_963782125.1). Classification (GTDB taxonomy): domain Bacteria; phylum Bacteroidota; class Bacteroidia; order Chitinophagales; family Chitinophagaceae; genus UBA1952. The sequence continues at coordinate 56,547 of CAWAID010000008.1, read as the reverse complement.
TATCCTTTCAAGGTTTTCACATGGAATAACGTATTCCGGCGCCTCCTGAATGACATGCTTATCGTAAGCAAGTATCCGCATATCCATCGCAGACAGTTTCCGCGCAAAAGCCCGCCCCGTATGCCCGAAACCAATCAGCCCGATGGTTTTGCCCTCCAGCTCCGTGCCCCGGTTTTCCTCCCGCAGCCAAAAGCCTCGCTTCACCTCGTCTGCGCTGTGCGCAATGCGTTTGGTAATGCCTAAAAGCAGCCCCAGCGCATGTTCGGCCACAGCGTTACAATTTCCCTCCGGCGATGAAAGGCAGGAAATGCCTTTGGAAGCGGCATACGGCACATCCATCACCTCCATCCCGGAGCCCATACGGCCTATCCAGCGCAGCGAAGGCGCAGCATCAATCAATGCCTTGTTTAACAGCAATCTGGTAGACGTCACCACGCCGACGCAATCTGCTATCAGCGCCGGGGCGTCTGCCTGCTTGATATCCACAGCCTGCACGGGCGTGTAGCCCGCGCCTTCCAGCGCGTCTGTCAGCACCGCGTGTACCGGCGCGGCAATCAGCACTTTTCCTTTTTTACTCATGCCATAAGGTATTGATGATACAGCCGCGCAAATTCTGCAACCGGAAGCTGCTCGGCACGCTTAGCCATCACTTCATCGGCGCTCAAGGCGCTTTCCGGCAATGTGCCGCGCAGCGCATTGCGCAGCGTCTTACGCCGCTGCCCGAAGGCAGCTTTTACAAGGCGGATAAACTTCTTCTTATCGTCAATGCCCAGCGGATTGCCGATGGCCGAACAGCGCAGCACGCCGCTCATCACCTTTGGCGGCGGCGTAAAGCAGCCCGGCGGCACGTCAAAAAGGTATTTTACTTCAAAAAAGGCCTGCATCAGCACCGATAGGATGCCATACATCTTGCTACCCGGCCCCGCGGCAATACGCTGCGCCACTTCTTTCTGAAACATGCCGATCACTTCCGCTACATCCTCCTGCCATTCCAGAATGCGGAACATGATGGGCGAAGAGATGTTGTACGGAAAATTGCCCACCACACTGAAGGGGCCCTCAAAGGGCTTTTCCACGCGCAGCACATCGGCTTCTATCACCTTTCCGGCAATTGCCGGTAATTTATGAAGCAGGTAAGCCACCTTCTCGCGGTCTATTTCTACGGCTTTGTAGTCTACGTCCGGCCAGCCCAATAAATACTTGGTAATGGCGCCGCCGCCGGGGCCTACTTCCAGCAGCTTCATACCTGGCTTATGCGTGACGCTGTCCACAATGCGGCGGCACATGCCCTCGTCGTGCAGAAAGTGCTGGCCGAGGCTTTTTTTGAGGGTGTAGTCCAAAATCGGTGCGCGACATTGGCCGCAAAGGACAAAGGTGGGGCGGTTTATGTTGGCAGGGCATAATTCGAAACAGGAAACAGACGCTTATAATTCGCTTGCCTGACCGATATAGATATCCCAATCTTTTGCCATTCTGAAAGAATCTGTTTTCTCGCAGCGCTAAGACACAACGCACTGCAATTGCCCATCCTACCTTCGCCGCCATGACTACCGCCCCCGACCGCAAGACCCCTCCACCCATTCACGACGCCATTGAATTTGACTACAATCTGCCACCCATCAAAGAGCAGGCGCTGGACAACGGTATCCCATTCTACTGGCTGTCAGCGGGCGTGCAGGACGTGGTGGAGGTGGATTTCGTCTTTCCCGCTGGTGTCTGGTATGAAGACAAGCCAGCCGTAGCGCAGGCCGTGGGCGGACTCTTAAAGAACGGCACCAGCCGCCGCAGCGCGCACGAAGTGCACGAGGCGCTGGAGTTTTTTGGTGCTAACCTGCGTGTAAGCACTGGCGACGACTATTGCATTGTATCCCTCTACTCCCTTACGAAGGATCTGCTCCGCCTGCTGCCCATTGTGCACGAGGTGCTCACCGATGCCATTTTTCCGGAAGAAGAAGTGGCCATCCACAAGCAGAACGCCATCCAGCGCCTGCTGGTCAACCTGCGGCAGTGTGAGTTTGTGGCCAATCAGCGCATTGACGCGCTGCTCTGGGGCGAGGCGCACCCCTACGGCCGCTATTCCCGCGTAGAAAAGATTGAGGCAATTACCCGCGAAGACCTTTTGGCCTTTTATAGAAAAGCCTATGCGCTGAGCGGAATGAAAATCTTCATGGCTGGCAAAGTGGACGATTCTGACGCTGCGCTCGTCAATTCTATTTTCGGCAAAGCCGCCATTGTGCCTGCGGCCGAAATGACCGAAGAAACCTTCTCCGCACCCGGTCCGTCACACCAAAAACACCGCGAGGTAAACGACCCGACCGGCGTGCAATCCGCCATCCGCATCGGACGGATTTTCCCTAACCGGCTGCATCCGGACTTCCCGAAGATGGTAGTGCTCAATACGCTATTCGGCGGCTACTTCGGCTCGCGCCTGATGTCCAATATCCGGGAGGATAAGGGTTATACCTACGGCATCTATTCATCCTTGCAGCCTAACGTGCGCGGCGGCTCCCTTACCATCCACACAGAGGTGGGCCGCGACGTAGCGGAGCAGGCCATTACCGAAATCTACAAGGAGATGGCAGCGCTGCGCGAAACGCCGGCTGATGAGGATGAGCTGCTGCTGGTGAAGAATTACCTCCTCGGCGGTCTGCTCGGCGATTTGGATGGCCCATTCCAGATTCTTCAACGTTGGCGCACCCTCATTCTGAACGGCCTTGACGAGGCGCATTTCCACACCAACGTCGCTGTCTACAAAAGCATCAGCGCAGCAGAATTGCAGGCGCTGGCGCAGCAGTACTACCAGCCGGAAGATTTTTATGAGATCGCGGTTGTCTAACGAATCCGCCGCACCGCCAGCCAGCCGGAGTTAATCAGCAGCACCACATCGCTCAGCGCCATCAATCCCGCGCCCCAGGTAGGCGAAAGGCCGCCCGCCGCTGCTACCGGAATGGCGAGCACATTGTAGAGGAATGCCCAGAAGAGATTTGTCTTAATGGTGCGTTCCGTAAGCTCGCCAATGCGCAATGCGTGCGGCAGGGCACTCAGCTTATTACCCGAAAGAATGACCTGCGCGCTCTGCACTGCAATGTGCGCCGCATCACTCAGCGAGATGCCCACCGTAGCTGCCGCCAGCGAGGGCGCATCGTTGATGCCGTCGCCTATCATAGCCGTGGGTGCTTTGGCCATCAGGCCTTTTAAGACCTCGCCTTTCATCAGCGGCGTTTGCTGCGCAAAGACCTTTTTAATGTCCAAAGCGGCAGCCACTGCATCGCACTTCTCCTGGCGGTCGCCGCTGAGTAGGATGGTAGTGTAGCCGCGTTTTTTCAGCTCCGAAATCGTTGTCGCAGCATCAGGCCGCAACTCGTCTTGCAGGCGCAAGGCGCCGACATAGCGACCGTCTTTTGTGAGATAAACATCCCAGCCATCCGGTAGGTTTGTACCGCCTTCCGCCAGCCAACGCGCAGCGCCCATGCGCCAGTGGACGCCTTGCGTGTCTATACCTTCCATTCCCGCGCCGCGCTCTTCCGTGATTTGTGTCAGCGCAATCTTATCAACATCTCTCCATGCCGCGGCAATGGAAGCCGAAACCGGATGCGCGGAATGCGTAGCAAGTGTTGCCGCAATGCTTTTTAAAGTGGCCTCATCAGAAGCGGAAACGTCAAAGCCAGCAATCGCCATGCGGCCCGTGGTGAGTGTGCCGGTCTTGTCAAAGACGAGTTGGCGCACACTATTCAGCCTTTGCAGCGTGTCGCTGCCTTTTATGAGAATGCCCGCGCGGGCTGCGCGACCTAATCCGGCGGCGGCAGCGGCCGGTGTGGCCAGACCCAGGGCGCAGGGGCAGGAAATAACGAGCACTGCAACTGCCCGCATCATAGCCGCAGCCGCGTCAATGCCGAAGGCGTAATGGTTAATGAGAAACGTAAGAATGGCAATGCCGAGCACCGCAGGCACAAAGACAGCACTAATCTTATCCGCAAGGAGTTGCAGCGGCGCCTTGCCGCTTTGCGCTTCCCGCACCGCGCGCAGGATGCCTGCGAGTACGGAGGCATTGCCTACGGCGGTAGCGCGTACCCGCAGGCTTCCGCTCGCCACGATGGTGCCGCCGACCACCGCATCGCCCTCACGCTTAAATGCGGGCGAGGATTCGCCGGTAATCATGCTTTCATCCAGCTCAGCATTACCACGCAGGATTTCACCGTCAACAGGCACGGCTTCGCCGGTGTGAACGAGCACGACATCGCCGCTCCGTACTTGGCGCTGCTCTACTTCCATCACGGTGTCCTTGCCGAGACTATCGGTCATTACGAGGCGGGCTTGGGCGGGTTGCAGGCGGGCAAGGGCATCTATGGCGGCGGATGTGGTTTTCACCACGCGGCTTTCAAGCCAGTTGCCCCCCATTACCAGCGTAATGATGGATGCCGCCGTCTCAAAGAAGAGGTAGTGATGCGCCCCGCCCTGCATGGTGCCGAGCCAGCCGGCCAGCGAATAGACATAAGCTGCCGCCGCGCCGAGCAGGATGAGCACATTCATATTGGGCAGTCCGTGCAGCAACGAACGAACAGCACTCTTTCCGAACTGCCAGCAGCCTAAGCCAAAGACGATCGTGGCCAGCACAGCCTGAAAAATCGGCTGATGCAGGAGCGGCCAGTTCAGCCACATATGCGCCAGTAAGGGCAGCGTGAGGATGAGGCAGAGCGGGAAGACCCAACTCGCGCCTTTCGCGTGGTGATGGCCAGCGTGGGCGTCCGAGGCTTCTTCATCGCGCACTACATGGTAGCCGAGGCTGTCTATGGCGTCGTAGAGTTTGGTCGGTTCTGTGCCTTCCGGAGGCGTGAAGGATACCTCGCCGGTCGCGGCATTGGCAGTTACTGTGCTGGCGCCTTTGGACTGTAGCAGCCGCGTGATGCTAAGGGCGCAATTGCCGCAGGTCATGCCTTCTACGGTGCAGGTGGTGAGCATGGGAAGTCGAAGCTATTAATAGGAAAGAAAAAGCTTCGCCAATAAATACCGTTGTCAGCCGTACAGCTCCAGGTGCACCCGCTTCTTCTCATAACCCATCGCCACGATTCGTGCCTTTGCCTCGTCAATCATAGCGCGCCAGCCGCAGAGCATGAATTGGGCCGGCGGGCGGGCGATGCACAGCTCCTCATAGATGGGGTGCACATAGCCGGTGCGGCCATTCCAGGCCTCGCGGCTGAGCGTAGGGTGATAATGGAAGCCAGGAAGCTTCGCCGCAAGGCTTTCCAGTTCTTCCCGGTAAAGCAGCTCGCTCTGATTGCGGCAGCCGAAGATCAGGTGGATAGGCCCATGCTCCTGCGGATGGACCGCAAGCCATGCCGCCATGCTGCGGAAAGGCGCTATGCCAGTGCCGGTGCAGATGAGGAAGAGGCTTTCGTTGGGCAGTAGGGGCTGCGGCAGTACAAATACACCGTGCGGGCCGCGCAGGGTAAGCTCACTGCCTTCGCAGATTTCTTTGAAAAGATAAGTGCTGCCGGCGCCGCCTTCTACGTGCACGATAATTAGCTCAATTATGTTGCCGCCATCGGGGGCGGAGGCGATGCTGTAGGAGCGCCAGCGGCGGGTGCGCTGCTCGTGAATAGGCAAGTCAAGGGTGACGAACTGGCCGGGGCGGAACTGGAAATGGGCCGTACCCTGCAATTCTATAAAAAAGCGGCGGGTAGCATCATTGGCGTGTACAATGCGGCGGACGATGCCGGTTTGCCATTCAGGAAGCATGAGGACGAGCTAAAACTGGCTGAAAGGTAATCCACTTTAACCCGCAGAACCGCGCGTTTTGCATCAATGCAGCATTTAAGCAGCAAGAAATAATTAATGTAATGGTCACAGGCGGCTTGCTAACGACACCGTCTTTTCGGGATCTCTCAATAATAGCTTTTAACCGAGGCTTTCTCTTTCATAACCGCATTTCTTACACTAATGTAGCGTGTAGGGGGAAGAAAGGGGGGTAATTTTACATCTATGCTGAATCTGAACAAGAAAGTGGTAATGGCGCTGCTGGCGCTGGGCACAGCCGGCTCACCCGCCCTGCTCGCTGCGCAGGACATCAACGGACTGTGGCACGCAGCCCCGGTTGCATATGCCGAAACTCATGGCAAGCCGGTCTTGCAGCCGGCACACTTTGCTGCCTTTACGGTAAGCGAAACAGGCCTTCGGGCTTATTTAGAAAGCAGCGCAAAGGATTACTACGCTGCCGGCAGCATTGCGCTGCCGCGCCCTGAGGGTGGCTACCGTACTTTTCGCATCTGGGCTACGCCGGTGATGGCGGAGGCTTTGGCAGCAAAGTACCCGGAGATCACGACTTATACTGCCGAGGCAACGGACAATCATAACATTACGGCCAAGATTGACTATAGCCCCTACTTTGGTATGCACGCCATGGTCTATAATGGCAGCAGCAGCTATCTTATAGACCCTTACAGCAATCGGGCGGACGGCATATATATCGCGTATTACAAAAGCGATTACAGCCGGGCCGTGGGCACACTGATGAACTGCGAGAATGGCGAACCTCAAGACGGGGGCTATTGCACCCGTTACAGCCGGGGGCGCACTTACTCATGGTACCGTGCGCAGGAAGTACCGCCTGGCGCTGGCCGCCGATAGCGAGTACTGTGTAGCCGTGGCCGGCCTTAGCCCTACCAAGGCCGCGGTGCTGGCTAAAATGGTGGTGACTATGAACCGGGTAAACGGCATTTATGAGCGCGAATTTGCCGTGACCATGGAGTTGATTGCCAATACCTCCCTCCTGATTTTCACCGGCGCGAACGACCCTTATACCAATAATAGCGGCAGCGCCATGCTCGGCCAGAACCAGTCCACGGTTAACACTGTCATTGGTTCCGCTAACTACGACATCGGCCATGTATTCAGCACTGGTGGCGGTGGCATTGCGTATCAGGGCTGTGTATGCTCCAATAATAATAAGGCGCGCGGCGTGACCGGCAGTGCCAGCCCCATGGGCGATGCATTTGATGTAGACTATGTGTGCCATGAGATGGGCCACCAATTTGGCGGCAGCCATACGTTCAACGCCAATACTGGCTCCTGCAACGGTAACGGGGTTCTGAACTATTCTTATGAGCCAGGCAGCGGCTCTACTATTATGGCTTATGCCGGCATTTGCGGTGGCGGCAATGACTTTCAGGTGCACAGCGATCCTTATTTCCACTCCGCATCGCTGGAAGAGATTGTGGCATTTATCACTACTTCCGGCGGTGCCTGCGCGGTAACCAGTATCTCTACTAATACGAATGCAATCCTGCCAGGCTTCACTGCTACTTATAATATTCCTTACAAGACGCCTTTTGAGGTAACCGGCCCTACAGCAACGGATGCCACTGCTGATACCATTACTTACTGTTGGGAACAGCGCAATACCGGCGGCGTGGACTTCCAGAAGACGCTGGCGGCCACAACAACAGACGGCCCCTTGTTCCGTTCCTTTCCTCCGACCACATCTACCACCCGTTCCTTCCCTAACCCAAGGCGCCTGCTGATTGGCCCCGGCGCTTCTACTCCGGGCGAGAAGCTCCCGGATGTGGTGCGGAGCCTGAAGTTCTGCATGGTGGAGCGCGATGTATATCAGGGTTGGGGCACATTCAACATCCCTTCCGACCTGGTCACGATCAATTCCTCTATCCCTACCGGAGCTACCAGCGTTTTTACCGTAACCCTGCCTGCCGGCGGCGAAAACTGGGCGGGTGGCAGCAACCAGACGGTAACCTGGGATGTAGCTAATACAAATGCTGCACCCGTTTCATGTGCTAAGGTGGATATCCTGCTGTCTGTGGACGGTGGCGCTACCTTCCCGATTACCCTGAAATCCGGAACTGCGAATGACGGCTCGGAGAACGTGACGATGCCAACCATAACCTCGTTTGTGAGCAATGCCCGGATCAAGGTAAAAGCGAATGGCAATGTGTTTTTCAGCATCAATCCTTATGACTTTACGCTGGATTTAGGTAAAGTGGGCGTGAATGGCGTGGCGCTCAATGAAGCCTCGGTTCAGGTATCGCCTGTACCGGCAGAGAGCGAACTACGCGTGACATTGCCTGCGGCTGCCGGCATCGTTGAAGCCCGATTACTGAATACGCTGGGTCAGGCAGTATGGAACGGTACACTGAAAGGCGAAGGCCGCATAGCGGTGGGCAGCCTGCCGCGTGGCGTGTATTACCTGCGTGTGGCGGCTGAAGGCGATGCTGCTGTTACGAAGGCGGTGACGCTGCGGTAAGCAACATTCTATTTTATTTGAGAAAGGAAGAATGCAATGCATTCTTCCTTTTTTCTTTACAGGCATCTTGCAACCCTGCCGACAAACGCTGCTTTTCCCGCCGCCATCCCGTACCTTCGCGCCCGTTATCAATCCCAAAGATTTCGCAAGATGTCAGGACAGCTTAAAGAAGTACGTAACCGGATTAAATCCGTTACCTCCACCCAGCAGATTACCAAGGCCATGAAGATGGTGAGCGCCGCCAAGCTGCGCCGCGCCCAGGACGCCATCACCCAGATGCGCCCCTACTCTCAAAAGCTGCAGGAGATGCTTTCCAACATCGTCTCCTCCCTCTCCACAGACGCCAACCTGCCGCTGGCTACAGAGCGTACCCCCGAGCGTGTTCTCCTCATTCCTATTACCTCAGACCGCGGCCTGGCCGGTGCTTACAATGCCAACGTGGTCAAGCTGACGCGTGAAACCATCCGGGAGCGCTACGCCGCGCAAATGGCGAAGGGCAATGTGACGGTAATGCCTATCGGCAAGAAGGGCTACGAAGCCTTCCAGCGCCACAACTTCAAGATGGTGGACAAGTACTGGACGCTCTTCACCAATATGTCCTTTGACACCGTGCGCGAGGCCGCGCAATATGCTCAGGACGCCTTCCTGAATGGCGAGTACGACCGCGTGGAGCTTGTGTACAGCCAGTTCCGCAACGCTGCTACGCAGGTATTTGTGGCCGAGCCCTTCCTGCCCATCCCACGCATTGCGAAGAGTGAGGGTGCCAAGGAAACGGACTTCATCTACGAGCCTAACCGCCAGACCCTGCTGCTGGAGCTGATGCCTAAAATCCTGAACACACAGGTCTATAAGGCAGTCTTGGACGCCTCTGCCTCTGAGCACGGCGCCCGCATGACGGCCATGGACAAGGCCTCCGAAAACGCCGCCGAGCTCCTGCGCAACCTCAAAATCTCCTACAACCGCGCCCGCCAGGCCGCCATCACCACCGAGCTTACCGAAATCGTGAGCGGGGCGGCGGCATTGCAGGGCTAAATTCCCAAATCCGCATTCCGCATTCCAAAATCCCGCCCTTCCGGCGGGATTTTGCTTTAGTGGCATAAAGTGCCAAACTTGCACTGCCTTACCTGTGCCGCGCCGTGTCCATCTTCTTTAACCTCAGCCTTGCCTTTCGCGCTATACGTGCCAATGGGCTAAGGAGCGTGCTTACCATCCTCATTATCGGGCTGGGCATTATGGCGCTGGTGGGCATCCTTACCTCTATTGAGGTAATCAAGACGGCGCTGACCTCCAACTTTTCGGATATGGGCGCCAATACCTTCCAGGTAACCTCCGACATCATCAAGCAATCCCGCAATAAGGGGGGCAAGGGCGTCCACATCTCCGTTACCGAAGGCAAGACCATCCGCTATGAAGAAGCCAAGGCCTTTAAAGCCCGCTACGGCCTCGCCTCCCAGATGGGCATCCTCATGCGCACCGGCGGCATTGAGACCGTCACCTACGCCGACCGCAAGACCAATCCCAACATCGGCATTGCCGGCGTGGACGAGTCTTACTTCTCTATTTCCGCTACTAAGCTCGCCGCTGGCCGCGCCTTCTCGCCTTATGAATTGCAATCCGGCTCCTACGTCTGCGTGCTGGGCAATGGCATTGCCACAAAGCTCTTCAAGCCCAGCCCTAACAACGCCGTCGGCAAAACCGTCAACGTGGGCGCCCACAAGCTCCGCGTCATCGGCGTAGCCGAAAGCAAGGGCGGCAACATGATGATGAACTCCGACAATCTCGTCATCATGCCCCTCGAAACCGCCCGCACCCTCTACGGCGGCGGCACCTTCGTCATCAACGTAGCCGTGCCCACCGTAGAGCAAAAGCCCGTAGCCACCGACGAGGCCGAGGGCCTCTTCCGCGTCATCCGCAAAGTGCCCCTCGGCACCGCATCAGACTTCGCCATCAACCAGAACGACTCCCTCGCCAACATGCTCATAGAAAACCTCAGCACCGTCCGCTGGGCCGCCCTACTTGTCGGCATCATCACCCTCCTCGGCTCCGTTATCGGCCTCATGAACATCATGCTCGTGAGCGTAGCCGAGCGCACCCGCGAGATCGGCGTCTCCAAAGCCCTCGGCGCCAAAGCCGCCGCCATCAAAGGCCAGTTCCTCACCGAATCCATCCTCATCTCCCTCCTCGGCGGCGCCCTCGGCGTTCTCCTCGGCATCGGCGTCGGCAACCTCGTCGGCCTCACCTTCAGCATCGGCTTCATCGTTCCCTGGGTGTGGATCGGCGCCGGCTTTGCGCTTTGCGCCGTCGTAGGCATCGTCTCCGGCATCTACCCTGCCATCAAAGCCTCCCGCTTAGACCCCATCGTAGCCCTGCGCTACGAATGATGGGCCGCCGCCTTTGGCGGCTTTTTTATTTGTTGACCGGCTTCAGCGCGCTCTCGTCTTCAGTTGCGTCGCACGTTTGGGGGTTCGTCAGTCTATTGAGCTTTTTATTTATTGTCTGCCCTTAGCGAACATCGCTCTGACATATATCGCTTTAGCGGCTGCAATCAGGAGCCAGGCAGCCGTATTAAACTCATCCGCGCCTGCGCAAAGGTCTCCTACAGCTGCATGAAGGCTTTCCGCGCTTGCAGATGGGTTCCCTACAGCTGCACTAAGCCTTCCCGCACCCGCGGATGACCTTAGTACGGCTGTAGTATGCGTTAATTCTCATTCTAATATATCCGGCAGCGTCACGCAGGCCCGGCTTTGCTGCTTCAATACACTATCAAGTCTATCTGCCTCACCTTTGACCTATGAAAGCAGCCGAAGGCCTCATCTATAAATCCACCGGTAGCTGGTACCAACTGCGCGACGCTGAGGGCCGCTTCTGGCAGGCGCGCATACGCGGTAAGCTGAAGATTGACAAAGACATTGCCGCCACCAACCCCATAGCCGTGGGCGATGTGGTATTGTACGATATTGAGGAAGACGAGGCCAACACGGCCATGATCCGCGACATTGTGCAGCGGCGCAACTACATCGTGCGCACCTCGCCGCACAACCGCAACCACAAGCACATCGTAGCCGCCAATCTGGATGCCGCCCTTGTGATGGCTACCCTCGCCGAGCCGCGCACCTCCAACGGCTTCATAGACCGCTTTCTCATCACCGCAGAGGCCTACCACATCCCCGCCATCATAGCCGTAAACAAGACCGATCTGCACGACCAAGTCGCAGCCGAGCACCTCGCAGAATGGCGGGAGATGTATGAAGGCGCCGGCTATGAGGTATTCGCCATCTCTGCCCTGAACCCGGAAAGCGTGGAAGCCTTGCGGGCACGCATTGCGGGCGGCACTACCCTCTTCAGCGGGCACTCCGGCGTAGGCAAAAGCACCCTCATCAACGCCCTCATGCCGGACCTTGCCCTACGCACCGGCGCCGTCAGCGACTGGAGCGGCAAGGGCCAGCACACCACCACATTCGCAGAGATGTTTGACCTGCCCGAAGGTGGCGGAGGCGGCAAAATCATAGACACGCCGGGCGTAAAAGAGTTTGGCATCATAGATATGAAGCGCCATGAGCTGTCCGGCTACTTCCCGGAGATGCGCCGGGTGATGCAGGGGTGCCGCTTCAACAATTGCCTGCACCTGGCAGAACCCGGCTGCGCGGTAAAAGCCGCCGTGGAAGACGGCAACATCACGGAGGCGCGCTATGAAAGTTATCTGGCCATTATGGACAGTATTGAGGAGAAATGGTGAGGTGCTGAGGCTGGCACAATTTTGCCGCCACGAAAGGCTTTCTAAAATCCCTAAAACATTATGGAAAGCAATAGCAACCGCAAGGGCGCAGGGCAGACGGCGCTCATCACCGGCGGCTCATGGGGCATAGGCCTGGAGCTGGCCCGCCTCTTCGCCCGCGACGGGTACGACCTCATCCTCGTAGCCCGCGACCAGGGCGAGCTCCTCGCCGCATCGGAGCAGATGAAGGCTGAGGGCGCAGGCAAGGTCATCACCATCTCCAAAGACCTCTTCGGCGAGAACGCCGCGCAGGAGCTTTACGACAACATCAAAGGCCAGGGCATCCAGGTGGATGTGCTGGTAAACGATGCCGGCCAGGGCGTCTATGGCAACTTCTGGGAAACCGACCTGGAGCAGGAGCTGAAAATCATTCACCTCAACATCAACTCGCTGGTGGTGCTCACCAAGCGCTTCCTGCAGGAGATGATTGCGCGCGGCAGCGGCAAGATTCTGCAGCTCGCATCAGTGGTGAGCAAGGCGCCCGCGCCCTTGCAGGCGGTCTATGGCGGCACGAAGGGCTTTGTGTACAACTTCACGCAGGCCCTGCACTATGAGCTGCGCGATTATGAAAACATCACCATCACCGCCCTGCAGCCCGGCGCTACGGACACCGACTTCTTCAACAAAGCCGGCGCGGAAGACTCCAGGATGGTGGTAGAAGACAAGCTGGCCGACCCCGCCGGCGTGGCGAAGGAAGGCTACGAAGCGCTGATGGCCGGCAAGGACAAGGTAGTGGCCGGCATGAAAAACAAGATGCAGATGGCGATGGGCAATCTGATGCCTGACCAGGCCATTGCCGCCCAGATGTACAACGAAAGCAAGCCCGCGGACAAGGAAGACGCGGATTAAGTACGGGATGCGGAAAGCAATTAATGAAAAGCAGCAGCGTTTAGAAGCGTCGCTGCTTTTTCTTTGCGCTTCACACTATGCTCCGCAAGCTCCGCCCCCTCCTGCCCGATTGGCTCCTGGGCGCCTTGTGTCTGCTCATACCTGCGCTGTACAACGGCTTCCCGCTGCTTACCCCGGACAGCAGCGCCTACATCGGCAATGCTTTTTCGCTGTACGTGCCGGTTGACCGGCCTGTTACCTACAGCCTTTTCCTGCGGATTACAACGATGGGCGTAAGCCTTTGGGGCGTGGTGGCAGCGCAGGCGCTTATACTGTCGGGCTTGTTGCTGCTGCTGGCGCAGAGACTGCTGGCGGGCGTTTACCGGAGAGCGGCTTTTGCCGGATTAATGCTTTTACTGGGCACAGTCACGAGCGCAGGCTGGTTCGCCGGGCAGATAATGCCGGATGTATTTACGGCCGTGCTACTCCTGTCGTTGCTCCTCCTATGTGTCCCTCCGCTCAGTAACTGGCTGCGCTGGACGCTTTACGTGCTGATGCTGCTATGCGTTACCGTGCACAACTCTAATCTGCTCATAGCGCTGCTGACCGGCGTCATGCTCTTGGTGCAGGGCTGGAGGAAGCGCGATGCGGCGCGGCGGCGTGTGGCGGTTGCATTGCTCGGCATATCGGTAGCGGGATGGCTGGGCCTTTCGGCCATGAATTATAAGGCCGGCCACGGATTCCGCCCATCGGCAGCCTCGCACGTCTTTCTGATGAGCCGCATGATAGAAAGCGGACTAATGGATGACTTCCTGAATGATTATTGTGTAGCCGACACGATGCCTTACAAGCTTTGCGCTTACCGCCGGAATCTGCCCGACCGCCAATGGGCTTTTATGTGGGACGCGGAAAGCCCGCTGTATCGCGCCGGCGGCTGGGAAGCTACTGAGCCGGAATACACACGCATAATCGGCAAGACGTTGACTACGCCTAAATACATGGTGCTGCACGGCGTCAAGGCGGCACAGGCCACGCTCCGCCAGATGCCGCTGCTGTATGTTGGCGACGGCTTCTTCCGTTTTAAGAATGACAGCATACTGCAAGGGTCTATGCGCACACACTTTCCGGGCGAGCAAAAAGAGCTGAATGTGTCGGCCCAGCAGGAAGGCGGGCTGCATCTTGACTGGTGGAATCCTATCCTGATTGCGGTGTCGCTGCTGCTCATCATCGCTGCGCTGCTGCTGCGGCCCCTGTCCCTGCCGCAGCGGCTTGCGGGAGAAGGCCCGGCCTTTGCGCCACTGGTAAGACTGGCGCTGCTGTTCCTCTTCTTTAATGCGGCGGTAACTGCCGCGCTCGCTACGGTGGTGGGGCGTTATGAGGCGCGGGTGTTCTGGGTATTGCCCTTCCTTGCTATCTTGTATATGCTTCGCCGCAATCATTACCGGACGGAAGGCGCGCGCTAAGTTTTCATGGCTACTATTTCCCAATCCATTTTGCAGGATGCCCTGCACCGTCACTTCGGCTATTCCGAATTTCGTCCCGGCCAGGAGGCCATTATCCGGCACATCATTTCCGGGCAGGACACGGTTGTGCTAATGCCTACGGGCGGCGGCAAGAGCATTTGCTTCCAGCTTCCGGCGCTGCTGATGGATGGCGTGACAGTGGTGGTTAGCCCGCTCATCGCCCTGATGAAAGACCAGGTGGATGCCTTGCGGCAAAACGGGATTCCGGCGGCTTTTCTCAATTCTTCCCAGTCTTCAGACGAGCAGAACAGCGTCTTATGGCGCATGCAGGCCGGCGGGTTGAAGCTATTGTACGTTGCACCAGAGCGGCTTATTGGCGAAGGCCGGTTTATAGAGTTCCTGCAAAGGCAAAAAATAGCGCTCGTAGCCGTTGACGAGGCACACTGCATCTCCCAATGGGGCCATGACTTCCGGCCCGAATATCTGGCGCTGGGCGAGCTGCAGACCGCATTGCCGGGCGTGCCGATTGTGGCGCTAACCGCCACCGCGGATAACCTGACGAAGGACGACATCATTCAGAAACTCCGCCTGCAGGAATACAGGGTTTTTGAGCATTCCTTTAACCGACCCAACATCTTTTATCAGGTCTTGCCCAAAAAGCGGCATACTGACCAGATTGTCACTTACCTGAATGCGCATAAGCAGGACAGCGGCATTATCTACTGCTTGTCAAGAAACGGGACGGAGGCGTTAGCGGGAGCATTACAGGCGGCGGGCTTCAATGCCAGGGCTTATCATGCCGGATTAATGAAAGAAGAGCGCGACGCAACGCAGGAAGCCTTCCTGCGCGACGACATCCGTATCGTTGTGGCAACGATTGCCTTCGGGATGGGCATTGACAAGAGCAATGTCCGCTTTGTACTGCATGCAGATATGCCAAAGAACATAGAAGGCTATTACCAGGAAACCGGCCGTGCCGGGCGGGATGGCTTGCCAAGCGATGCCATTCTTTTTTACTCCTTTGGAGATGTGAGCAAGCTGCGCGGCTTCTGCAACATCCCGGACAATCCGGCACAAACGCGCATTCTGGAAAAGAAGCTGGATGAAATGGCACGCTTCTGCACCATCACTACCTGCCGGCGGAAATACCTTTTGAATTATTTCGGCGAAGAAGCGCCTGATAACTGCGGTTCCTGCGATGTGTGCCGGACGCAGTATGAGCGCGCAGATGCTACGCTCCCAGCCCAGATGATGCTCTCGGCGGTGGCAAGGCTGGACGGACGTTTTGGGCTTGGGTATACGGTGGAGCTACTGAAAGGCAACAAGGAGAAAGTGCGGCCGGAACATCAGTCACTGAAAACATTCGGCGTGGGCGCGGCAATCAGCAAAGCGCAGTGGATGAACTATGGCCGTGAACTGATTCAGCTTGGCTACCTGAAACAGACGGCAGATTTCTATCCGCTTATCCATCTGACTGAAAAAAGCTGGAAGGTTCTGAAAGGCGAAGAGCGGGTAATGCTCGTTGCAGCCACGAAAACTGTGGCGGACAAGCCTGTGCGCGGAGCTGCTGTGGGACAAGAATTAACGGTGGAGCATCCACTGCTACTGGAATCGCTAAAAGGGGTGCGCAAGCGGCTGGCTGATGCACAGGGCGTACCGGCGTTTACCATTTTCTCAGACGCTACGCTGGTAGAGCTGGCGTACTACATTCCTTTAGATAATGAGGGTTTGTTGCAGATTTCCGGCTTCGGCGAAGTAAAGCTGGCGCGCTACGGCGATGCTTTTCTGGATGTGCTGCGCGATTATGCATTTCAGCATGACCTACGTTCGCGCATCTTTGAAAAGGCGCCGAAGAAGCCGCGTACAGAAAAGGGCAGCATGCTAAAAGAATCTGTGGCTGCTTCTTCTGTCAAAAGCGTCACATATCAACAAACGCTGGAACTATTCCGCTCAGGGCATTCTTTAGAAGAGATTGCTGAGCTGCGCGGAAAACGAATTGAGACAATTCAGGAACATCTGGCGGCATTTATTCTTTCCGGCGAAGTAGCGATCCGGGAATTGGTGAGCGATGCGCAGCTGGCATTAATTATTCCGCTGATACAGGAGAAGGGCGCGAAGATGCTGCGGCCGATTAAGGATGCGCTGCCGGAGGATGTCACTTATGCTGAAATAAAGTTTGCGGTAGCGCATTGGGAGCGGATGCGGGAGGCATAAGAGCCGCGGGTCGTATTTTCGCGCCGCAATTCACTGCTACACTCATGCCCCGCGATACTTCCATCCGTTCCGTTCTCATTATCGGCTCCGGCCCCATCGTCATCGGCCAGGCCTGCGAATTTGATTATTCCGGCTCCCAGGCGGCCCGCTCGCTGCGCGAGGAGGGCGTGAAGGTGACGCTGATCAACTCCAACCCCGCCACCATCATGACCGACCCGATCGTGGCGGACAAGGTCTACCTGCTGCCACTAACGGTAGAAAGCATTGAGCAGATCCTGGAAGAAACGGAGATAGATGCTGTGCTGCCCACCATGGGCGGACAAACGGCCCTCAACCTCTGCAAGGAGTGCGACGAGCTGGGCGTCTGGGAACGCTTCAATGTAAAGCTCATCGGCGTGGACATCAAAGCCATTGACAAGGCTGAAGACCGCGAAAAATTCCGGCAGTGGATGATCGAGATGGGCATTCCGGTTGCCAAGGCACACATCGCCAACTCGCTGCTGGAAGGAAAGGAATTTGCGCAGGAAATCGGCATACCGCTTGTCATCCGCCCCTCCTTTACGCTTGGCGGAACGGGCGGCGGGCTGGTGTTTAAGAAAGAAGAACTGGACGCAGCGCTGGAGCGCGGCCTGCAGGCATCGCCCATACACGAGGTGCTCGTAGAGCAGGCGGTGATGGGCTGGAAGGAATTTGAGCTGGAGCTGCTGCGCGATACGGCCGACAATGTAGTCATCATCTGCACGGTAGAAAACTTTGACCCGATGGGCATCCATACCGGCGACTCCATCACTGTAGCGCCGGCCATGACGCTCTCGCGACACGGCCTACCAGCTCATGCGCAATACGGCCATCCGCATGATGCGCGCGCTGGGCAATTTTGCCGGCGGCTGCAATGTGCAGTTTGCCCTGAATCCGGAAACGGAAGAAATCATCGTCGTAGAAATCAATCCGCGCGTATCGCGCTCTTCGGCGCTGGCTTCCAAAGCCACGGGCTACCCCATTGCGAAGATTGCCGCGAAGCTGGCCATTGGCTATAATCTGGACGAGCTGAAGAACCCGATTATCCAGGACACCAGCGCCTTCTTTGAGCCGGCGCTGGATTACGTGATCGTAAAAATGCCGCGCTGGAATTTCGACAAGTTCAAGGGCGCCGATGATACGCTGGGCTTCCAGATGAAGAGCGTTGGCGAGGTGATGGCCATTGGCCGAACATTCCCGGAAGCGCTGCAAAAAGCCTGTCAGAGCCTGGAAAACAATGCAACCGGTCTTTCCTTTATCTCCACCGCCCGCCTGAAGCCGGAAGAATTGATGGAGAGCCTGCAGCATCCCGAAGTGGGACCGCGTTTTCCGTATCAAGGAAGCCATTGCCGCAGGCATTTCTATTAAAACCATCCGCGAGCTCACCCAGATTGACCGCTGGTTTCTTTACCAGATTCAGGACATTGTGACTATGGAAAAGCAGCATCACGGCCTGCAAGCATCTGGAAAGCTATTGGTGAAGACCTGATGTGGGAGGCCAAGCAAATGGGCTTCTCCGACGAGCAGATTGCCGAGCTGCTGCGCGACTGCACTGCCGATGAGGTGTATGATACCGCAAAGGCATGGGCATCACGCGGGTGTTTAAGATGGTGGATACCTGCAGCGCGGAGTTTGAGGCGAAGACGCCTTATTTCTACAGCACTTTTGAGCGGCCGGCTTCTGTTTAAAACGCGCCATATGGCATGGCTTTAGTAATTATCCCGGTACAAAACAGTACATAAGGGATGAAAAAGTTCGTGTTACTCAGTTTGCTGTGCTGCGCCAGTCTGCGGGCATTGGGCGGCATTAGTGATTCTTTAGAAAGCCTGCCGCCGCTGCGGTTTGACGGCGACTTATCCGCTCGCGTAGAGGGGCCAAAGCTATATTTCCGGCCCAAGGTTGACTTTGCAATTATTATCCCCGCCACCGCGTGGGCGATTTTCGCCTTCCCGAAAATTTACGACAAGCCAAATATTGATACGGCCACAATCAAAGCACTGAATAAAGACAACGTGCCCGCCTTTGACCGCTGGGCCGTCCGCTCCTCCGATGCCGCCGATGCCGCCAGCAACATCCCATTCTACGCTTCCATTCCATACCCGCTTGTGCTGCTGGCCGATAAAGATATTCGCCACGATGCGGGCCGCGTATATGGGCTATACTGGGAAGCGATGGCCATTACCGGCCTCCTTTATACCGGCGGCGATTACTTCATAGACCGGTACCGGCCTGAAGTGTATGACGAGAGTAAGCCAGTAAACGAACGCACAGAGCGGCAATGGGAAGAATGCGTTTTTCGCGGGCCACCCGGCGCTGGTGAGTACCGCTACATTTTTCACGGCCTGTATCTACGATATGTATCACCCAACCTCAAAGCTGAAGTGGGCATTTTACGGCGTAGCGGCGGCAGCTACCGGCACTACCGTTTACCTGCGGCACGTAGCCGGCAAGCACTTGCCGTCCGACCTGCTGATAGGCACAGCAATTGGCGTAGGCAGCGGGATGCTGGTACCGCGGCTGCACCGGAACAAGCCAGCTAAAAAAACTTCATGGCATTTCTCGCCTTACGGCTCCCGCTTACGGGCGAGGGGTATGGCGTAGCGGCTACGTGGCGGTTTTAATGGAATGGATGCGCCGGTTCGCGCTAAGTTTGCATCTTAATGAACCGCTCCTCGTCTCCGCTGCTCCAAAACGAATCCATTCCTTCCGAAAAAAAGAAAATTATCGTCCTCGGCTCCGGCCCCAACCGCATCGGGCAGGGCATTGAGTTTGACTACTGCTGCACCCACGGCCTGCTGGCCCTGAAAGATTGCCGGCTACGAGGCCATCATGGTCAACTGCAATCCCGAGACCGTTTCCACCGACTTTGATATTGCCGACAAGCTTTACTTTGAGCCGGTCTATTGGGAGCACCTCTGGGAAATCATAGAGCACGAACAGCCCGACGGCGTCATCGTGCAGCTGGGCGGGCAAACGGCCCTGAAGCTGGCCAAGAAGCTGCACGAGCGCGGCGTAAACATCATCGGCACCTCCTTCGACAATATGGACATTGCCGAAGACCGCGGCCGCTTCTCCGACCTGCTGAAGGAGCTCGGCATTCCTTACCCGCAATACGGCACGGCTTATACCACCGATGAGGCGATTGAAGTGGCCAAGGAAGTAGGCTACCCGGTGCTGGTGCGCCCATCATATGTGCTCGGCGGGCAGCGGATGCGCATTGTGATCAATGATGAAGAGCTGGAGAAAAGCGTGGTGAGCCTGCTGAAGCACCTGCCGGGCAATAAGATTCTCATCGACCACTTCCTCGACCGCTGCCAGGAAGCGGAGATAGATGCCATCTGCGACGGTGAGGAAGTGCACATCATGGGCATCATGGAGCACATCGAGCCGGCGGGCATCCACAGCGGCGATTCGCATTCGGTGCTGCCGGTTTTCAACCTCGGGCCGCTCGTTGTGGAAGAGATGGCGGACATCGCGCGGAAAATTGCCCTGCGGCTGAACATCCGCGGCCTCATCAATATCCAGTATGCCATTAAGGACGGACAGGTATTTGTGATAGAAGCCAATCCCCGCGCCTCGCGCACCACGCCATTCATTGCGAAAGCCTATGGCGTTCCGTACCTGAATATTGCCACGCAAAGTGATGCTCGGCGAGCGCAAGCTGACGGACTTCGACATTCGAGCAGAAGCTGGAAGGCTTTGCCGTGAAGGTGCCGGTATTCTCCTTCAACAAATTCCCGAATGTGCGCGCGGAGCTAGGGCCGGAAATGAAGAGCACGGGCGAGGCCATCCAGTTTATCAAGAACCTGCGCGACCCGTGGTTCCGGAATTTGTACAAGGAGCGGAGCATGCACTTGTCTAAGTAACTTACAGACAGCAACGCGGTTTGCGTGCTCCAACCAACTGATGGCGTATACTTCCTTAGAAGCCTGCCTGCTAGACTTAGAAAAAGCCGGCCACCTCATCCGCATCCGCGAAGAAGTTGACCCATACTTAGAAATGTCGGCTATCCACCTGCGCGTATATGCGGCAGGCGGGCCGGCACTGCTTTTTGAAAATGTAAAAGGTTCCCGGTTTCGCGCATCATCTAACATATTTGGAACGATAGAGCGAAGCCGTTTCATCTTTCGCGATACGCTGGCAAGCGTACAAAAGCTCATTCAGCTAAAGGACAATCCAGTTGCTGCACTGAAGCATCCATTTCAGAATGCCGCAGCCGGGCTCGCCGCCATAAAGGCATTGCCGCTTAAAAATCCATCTAAGCGCCCCGTAATGGCGCAGCAGATTGCCGTCCGTGACATTCCGCAAATCCAGCACTGGCCTATAGACGGCGGCGCCTTCGTCACGCTGCCGCAGGTTTATACCGAAGACCCGGATGCGCCCGGCATTATGAAGGCCAACATGGGCATGTACCGCATCCAGCTTTCGGGGAATGCCTATGAGCCGGACAGGGAAGTGGGCCTGCATTACCAGCTCCATCGCGGCATTGGCATCCATCAGAGCAAGTGGAACGGCAAGGGCAAGCCTATGAAGGTAAGTGTTTTCGTAGGCGGGCCGCCGGCGCATACCCTGGCTGCTGTGATGCCGCTGCCGGAAGGCATTTCCGAAGCAACGTTCGCCGGCGTGCTCGGTGGCCGGCGCTTCCGCTATTGTTATGACGATGCCGGGAATTGCATCTCAACTGATGCCGATTTCGTCATTACCGGCGAGGTATGGCCCGGCGAGAATAAGCCCGAAGGCCCCTTTGGCGACCACCTTGGCTATTATAGCCTCACGCACCAATTTCCCGTGATGCGTGTACAAAAAGGTATATGCGCGGAAAGATGCCATCTGGCCCTTCACCGTCGTAGGCCGCCCGCCGCAGGAAGACACGAGCTTCGGCGCACTCATCCACGAGATTACCGGCGATGCCATCCCGGCGGAAATACCCGGCGTGAAGGAAGTCCATGCGGTAGATGCGGCAGGCGTGCATCCGCTGCTCCTGGCCATTGGCAGGGAGCGCTATACACCTTTTGACCGCGTTAAGCGCCCGGCGGAAATCCTGACCATTGCCAACCACATCCTTGGCACCGGCCAGCTTAGCCTCGCAAAATTCCTCTTTATCACAGCTGATGAAACAAAGCGGCTTTCTACACATAACATCCCGGAATATTTGTGCTATGTGCTGGAGCGCATAGACCTCACACGTGATGTGCATTTCTATACGCACACGACTATTGACACGCTGGACTATTCCGGAACGGGCCTCAATACTGGGAGTAAAGTCGTCTTTGCCGCCTACGGCGATAAGCTCCGCGATCTGGCTACTGTAGTGCCTTATCCCTTGCCGCACCTCGGTCAATTTCCCAATGCGCAATTGGCGCTGCCAGGCGTAGCGGTGCTACAGGCGCCGCCATTTTCCTCCTATGAAAAGGCCGGAAAGGAAATCGCCGCGCTGGATGAGCAGTTGCGCCCTGTCGCATCCAGCCTGAAAGGTGTGGCTATCATTGTGCTGGCAGACGATGCCGCATTTACCGCCGCCACACTCAACAACTTCCTTTGGGTCACTTTCACCCGCACCAATCCTTCACATGACATTCATGGCATCAATGCCTTTACTGACTTCAAGCATTGGGGCTGCCGCGGCCCACTGGTGATTGACGCGCGTATAAAACCGCATCATGCGCCGCACGTAGAAATGGATGAAGGGGTGAACCGGAAAATTGACAGGCTTTTTGCGAGAGGGGGAAGCCTGGCCAGGATTGAGCAGTAAGTCCCGACCTTTGCCAGAGATTAAAATATAGCATGGATACTCGCTTTAGACTGGACAAATCTGCTTTCCGTATGGGCAAGGCCAATGATGAGTGGCTGCAGAAAAATGAATATGCAGCTTTGACGCCCTATGAGCGGCTGCGGATTGCCGGATACCTCATTGCCGCAGCGTACAACTTTCCGGAGGGCGAGTGGCCGGCGATGGATAAGACACTTTACAGTAGAAGAAAAAGGTAAAAGTGGGCAACATTTTCAACCCGGATTTTTGCGATTTCCTGCAGGCCCTGAATGATGCCGGCGTAGATTACCTGCTGGTTGGCGGGTATGCGGTAATTCTTCATGGCCGCTCCAGAACTACGGGCGACATGGATATATGGGTTAAGCCGACGGCAGAAAACCACAAGTTGCTGATGCAGGCTTTCAGCGCTTTCGGATTACCCCATATCCCGCTCGTCAACTTCCTGAAACCGGAAGAAACAGATGTTTTTTCCTTTGGCAGATCGCCCGTGTCCATTGACATTATGACGCAGGTGAAGGGTCTGGATTTTGATGAGGCGTTTGCCGGGTCTAAGGTGTTTGAAGACGAAGGCCTGGCCATCCGCACCATAAACATCCGTCATCTTCTGGAAGCTAAACGCGCCGCCAGACGCCCCAAAGACATTGATGACATAACGCATTTAGAACAGCAAACTGACAACATGGAGTCCAATCTTACCGAACAATTCCAACAAGCCGTAGCCGAAAGCAAACAGCTTAAAACCCGCCCTGATAACAGCACTTTACTCCGACTTTACAGCCTCTATAAGCAAGCGACAGACGGCGATGCGCCAGCGGAATCAGACGCCGGAATGCTTGACTTCATCGCCAAGGCTAAACACAATGCCTGGAGTGAATTGCGCGGAAAGGGAAAAGACGCGGCGATGGAAGAGTATATTCAACTCTACAATCAACTGAAGGCTTAGAGGTATTTCACCTTTACTTCTATATCGCTCATCCGCCCTTTATCGTCGGTGCAGGAGATTTTTACCGCACCGCCATCTGGGTTGAAGAAGAGCTTTCCCTTCGCATCAGACGCCGCGAAAAAGCGGTCATTGACGTACCAATAGACCTTGCGCACATCGCTCGCCGCCTGGCAGCCGAGCTGCAGGCCTTGCTTGCCCTTGTCCAATATCAGATACGTCATGCCCGGCTGAAGCGTGTTGATGAGCGGCGGCTGACCGTCAAAGAGCCGACTGCAGGCCGGATTGTGCGGCGGGATGCGCTCATAGCTCACATTGTGCGCATCGTAGAATGCCGCCAGCTCCGTGAGGAGTTAGGATAGACGCGCGTGGCATACCCGGCTGCCGGCAGGCAGGAAGTGCAGTAGCTAAAGGAGCCATCAGCGCTCACCCATACCTCCCGCAGGTGCTCGCAACGCTTTGCGGAAGACGTGCCAGGGATATAGTAATCCATCACCTGCTCCTTGCAGAAATCAGACGGCTGCAGGCCGCTTTCCTTACAAACGAAGCGCGTGGCGAGATCTTGCGGAGCTGTCAGCCATTCATCGCCGGCGCGCGGGTCAAGGGCGTTGAAAAGCTGAAACAACAGTGGCGTAGCCGTAGCTGCGCCGCTCAATGCGGTAACGCCGCGCCCGTCAAAATTGCCCAGCCATACGCCTATTGTGAAGTGTGCGTTGAAGCCAACGCTCCACGCGTCTTTCCTTCCGTAAGAAGTGCCCGTTTTCCACGCAATCTTAGGGATGTGACGTACGGCATCAGAGAGGTTAGGCATGTCTGGCCGCGTTAGCTCGCAGAGGTTGTGGCATATCATGTAGTTAGCCTCAGGCGAGAGGATGCGGAATCCGGTGCTGGCTCTTCGCCTTATCGCCGCGCTGTCATCTTTACGCCATTGCAGCGCATGAACAACCCCGCCGTTGGCGAAGCCGGAAAATAGGGTTACCAGCTCTTCAAGACGAACTGTGCAGCCCCCGAGAATCATAGAAAGCCCGACTTTCTTCCGCTGCTGCCACACGGAGAGAAAGCCGGCCGCGCTAAGGCTCTGGCTGAAGCGGGGCACGGTCAACTGTTGCAGGGTTTTTACCGCCGGTATGTTGAGTGATTGGCGCAGTGCTTCTTCCACCGTAACCGGCCCGCGGAACTGCAGGTCGTAGTTCTCAGGCGTGTAGCCAGCCAGATTTATCGGCACATCATTCAGCACCGTTTGCGGCGTGGCAATTCCGGCATCGTAGGCAAGACCGTACAGGAAAGGCTTCAACGTGGAGCCAGGCGAACGCAGTGCCTTTACACCGTCAACCTGCCCCTGGTGCGCACGGTCATAGAAATCAGGGGAGCCGATGTAGACGAGCACTTCGCCTGTGCGATTATCTACCACAAGCGCAGCCGCGTTATACACGTTTTGAAGCTTCAGCGTGTGTACATAGTTGTTGACGATCTGCTCGGACTGTGGCTGCGCAATGGCATCAATGCTGCTTTCCAAATTCAACTCGCCAGGATGCGCGAAGCGAAGCCGCCAGCTTAACTGCTGCGCTGCGTCCGGCGCGGAATGGCGCTTTGCAGTTAATGGCTCGGCAAGGGCATCAGCAATCGTTTCCTGTGGAAAAATCCTGGCACTTTGAAAACGATGGAGCCACTTATTTCTTTCCTGGATGATGCGGGCATTATCCTTACCCAATACCAGCGAGTTGGGCCGGTTGGGGATGATGCTAAGGGCCGTCAACTCGGCAAGGGAAAGCTGGTCGGGAGATTTCTGGAAGTAAAGCAGTGAGGCGGCCTTCACGCCCTGAATGTTGGACCCGTAGGGCACGAGGTTAAGGTAAAGCTGCAGGATTTCCCTTTTAGAAAGGTGCGCTTCTAGTTGCAGTGCGCGGAAACTTTCCACCACCTTATTCCAATAGGAGCGGCGCTTTGGCTGAAGCATCCGCGCTACCTGCATGGTGATAGTAGATGCACCGGACGTTCTGCGAAGTTGAAAGGCGTTACTGAAACCCGCCCGCCCGACTGCTAAGGGATTAATACCGAAGTGCAGGTAGAAATGCTTGTCTTCCTTGAAAAGAATGGCCTGCTCCAGCTCCGGCGTGATTTCTGAAAGCTCGGTGCGGAATCGCCACTGCTGGTCTGCAGCAAGAAAGGCATGAAGCACGGAGCCATCGCGTGCTTTGACGAGCGGAGCATAGGCAATATTCGCGTTGATCGGGAAGACGTAGTCAAGTACGATGAAGGCGATGACTATGCCGACTGCACCGCGTAGCATACGCCGGCAAAAGCGCTTCCACCAATGTATATCGCGCAGACGTTTCATTGGGTATATTCAACGTGAGCGAGGGAGGCGGTATTGCAGTAAGGCTAGCATTATGCGCTACCTGACAAGTCCTTTGCAGACTTGTCAGGTGATAACCCGGCGGTTTGCAGGTCAGGCCATTTCTTTAAGAAAATCCACCACCATCCGTAGTCCATAGGCAGTGCCTCCAAGCGGCAGATAGGGCTTCTTTGCTGTTGCAAAAGAAACACCCGCAATATCAAAGTGCATCCACGGATAGTCCGTGAAATGCTGCAGGAATTTTCCCGCCGTGATGGCGCCGCCACTAGGACCGCCCACATTTTTGATGTCAGCTACATCGCTCTTAATTTGCTCGCCGTATTCATCCCACAGCGGATATTCAACAAGCCGCTCATACTGACGCTCACCGGCGGCACGTATTGCGGATTTAGTTTCCTCATTTGCAGTGCCCATGCACACAATTCCGTGCTCGCCAACCGCTACGGATGCAGCACCGGTGAGCGTGGCAAAATCCATGACCAACACCGGGTTGTAGCGCTTAGCCCAATGCAGTGCATCCCCGAGAAGAAGTCGGCCTTCGGCATCTGTATTAAGGACTTCCACAGTTGCGCCGCTGTACATGGTGATGACGTCGCCCGGAACATAAGCGTTCTCGCCGGGGCGATTGTCGGTAGCAGGAACTAGTGCGATGACGTGGAGCGGGAGCTTCAGCTTTGCGATAGCGTAAATGGCTGCGCTCACGAGGGCAGCTCCGCTCATGTCACTCTTCATCCGGTCCATGCTGTTAGGCGTGGGCTTCAGGGAGAGGCCGCCGGTGTCATAGACTACACCTTTGCCTACCAGGACGATGGGCTGCTCATTCTTGGCACCTTCCGGTTTGTACTCCATAATGGAAAACGTCGGCGGATCCTGTGAGCCAAGGTTGACGGAGAGGATGCCGCCCATGCCTTCCTTCGTCATGGCTTCCTTATCTAATACCTGCACCGAAAAACCGGCTTCCTGACCAAGCGCCTGAATAGCTTCAGAAAGTTGGACGGCGCTAAGCGCGTTAAGTGGCTCATTGACCAGGTCGCGGGCGCGGTAGGCAGCTTCGGTGAGCACTCCTAATTCGTCCAGGGCTTCCGGTGCGATGCTGCCTTCTTCAAAAGAAATGGTTTGCAGCGGGTGTTGAAGCTTCTCCCGGTCCTTTTTATACTTTAGAAATTGGTAGGAGCCCAGCGCAAGCCCTTGTGCAAAGAGCATTCCGGCATCAGCGTTGCTGCTAGTATTGACTATGTGCGCATGAGCTGCCTTGATACCTTTCAGCACATTGCCAGCCTCGGCGCCGCTCTTACGAAAGGCATCACGCGCGGCAGCTTCCTCTTTCTTTCCTTTTACAAGAAAGATGTAATGCTGGCTATCATAGCGATTAATGTGAATGACGCTTTGCTCACGGTCGGCTGCCGCCCGGGCATATACCGCTTCCTGCGGCTGAAGGCCGAGCGAAGGAATCTGCGCGGCGTCATTGAGGATATGGATAAGGGGTGCGCCCTCGGCTGCGGGGCTTATGGAGAACTGAATCATGGTAGAATGCAAAAATACTCCCGTACGCAGGTATCACCGCTACTTTGCGTGAGCTTAGTGGCCGTATTTTGACACATGCTATGAGCAATTCCACCAACATTTTATTAATTGCCGCAGCGCTGACTGTAGGCTTGTCTGCGGGATTACTGTTTGCCTATTCCGTATCCGTCAATCCCGGACTGCGGCAGCTTAGCGATGATGCTTATATAGCGGCCATGCAGGGCATCAACCGGGCTATACAAAACGGTCTTTTTTTCGCGGTGTATTTCATGCCCGTGCTATTGCTGCCGTTGTGCTGCATTGCGGCTTATCAGGGCAGCGGTGCATTGTCCGCATTCTGGCTGCTGATGGCTGCGACTATGCTTTACCTGATTGGCGTGACGGGCATAACCATTGGCGGGAATGTGCCGCTGAATGGCGCGCTGGAGTCTTTCCGGCGGGAGGGCGCGGATGCCGGGATGCTGCGGCGGGCACGGGAGGCTTTTGAAGGGCCGTGGAACCGATGGCATGCCGTGCGGACATGGGCTGCGGTGCTGAGCTTTGTATTGGTCTTGGCAGCGATAGTAAGCGGCTTAAAGAAGAGTATTATTGCGGCAATCTGAAGATTGCCTGCCGTGGCTGTGAAGTCTGGAGACTTTGCAGGACTATCATAGACTTAGCAGAACCGGCGCATTAATCTTCCCAATGCCTCAGCATATTAAGAATGACGAGCGAGACCACAAACTGTCCGCCATTTGAAAGCTTTGCGTCAATGCCATTAGCCATCGCCTCGCGGTAAAATGAGTCATACCCACCAGACAAATAAGTGCCGCGCAACTTAAACCCTGCAAATCCTGTAAGGAAACCAATTTCTGCCTTTGCGAAAGGCATAATCACCAGATGGCTGGATGATTCAAGCGCACTCATGTTAGTGGACATCCAGGTCGGCTGCAGGCCTGCGCCGGCCGTGAGGCAAAACCGTTTTGATTTGTCAAGCTTCGCCTCGCCGCCAATTTTCAAATCAAGCCCCAAGGGTACACCAAGCGAGAAGCTGCTAAAGAAGATATTGGTGGTGTAATTTCCCAGTTCCACTTTACCCATGTCGTATTTCGTAAGGCTCCCGGCAGCGCCATAGGTGAATATCAGGGCCGCGTCACTACTCATCTGAATCAGAGGATAGCCGCTGCATCCGCTTAATACATAAGCATACTTAGGCTTCAACGTCGTATTTATTGTCGTATCAAAATAATAGTGCGCCCCTTCGTCTTCGTAGTGGCGGTGAAGTTTCAGGTATCCTTTGCCTATCGCGTATCCGAGTATGACTTCATTGCGCAGATAATAATTTAGGTCTTTGCCTGCTGCCTTGGCCTTGGCAAAATTCAGCCAGTACTGCCTGCGCTGCCGCTCCATGCTGCGAAAATGGCTGTAGCCGCCCTGCGCATGAACATCAGAAATGTCTATGCATAGCAGCCAAGCCAATAAGCAAAACAGCATACCCATCCGGGGCAGATTGCTGGTTGGGTACAGTTTCATCGGGCTAATGTAGGGAAACAGGAGCCTTGGTATCCATCTATTTGGATTTTATTCCGGCGGCCGGAATGTGATTCAAAGCAAAAGGCAATTTCACAAACAAAAAAACGCCCGGCACAAGCCGGGCGTTTCAATTATCACTAAAAAAATCCATTTACTCCTTCGTAGTATCAATCTCCGCCGGCCTGTGCTCAATGCTGAAGGAGACTTTCTCCTCGCCTTCCTTAAAGTCGGCCGTCACCACATCGCCTTCCTTCACACGGTGGTTCAGGATTTCTTCGGCCAGCGGGTCTTCCAGGTATTTCTGGATGGCGCGGTGCAGCGGACGGGCGCCAAACTGCTGGTCGTAGCCCTTTTCGGCTATGAACTTCTTGGCCGCTATCGCTCAAGCACGAGGTTGAAGCCGAGGGTATTCAGGCGCTTCATCACGTCCTTCATGATGATGTCGATGATCTGGTTGATGTGCTCCTGCTCCAGCGAGTTGAAGATGATGACATCGTCGATCCGGTTGAGGAATTCCGGCGAGAAGGTGCGCTTCAGCGCCTTCTCAATCACGCCGCGGCTGTTCTCGCTTCGAAGCTGCAATCCGTGGCGCCGGTAGCGAAACCCACGCCTTCTCCAAAGTCCTTCAACTGGCGAACGCCGATGTTGGAGGTCATGATGATGAGGCAGTTCTTGAAGTCCACCTTGCGGCCGAGGCCGTCGGTAAGCTGACCATCATCCAGCACCTGCAGCAGGATGTTGAAGATGTCCGGGTGCGCCTTTTCGATCTCATCCAGCAGCACGACGGAGTAAGGCTTGCGGCGCACCTTCTCGGTAAGCTGTCCGCCTTCCTCATAACCCACATATCCCGGAGGCGCACCGATGAGGCGGGAGACGGAGAACTTCTCCATGTACTCACTCATGTCAATGCGGATGAGCGCATCGTCGGAGTCGAACATGTAGCGGGCAAGGGTGCGGGCAAGCTCCGTCTTACCTACGCCCGTAGGGCCGAGGAAGATGAAGGAGCCAATCGGCTTTCGCGGGTCTTTCAGACCAACGCGGTTGCGCTGGATAGAGCTTCACCACTTTCATGATGGCGTCTTCCTGACCTACCACGGCGCCCTTCAGGTCTTCGCCCATGCGGCGCAGCTTGTCGGTTTCGGCCTCTACCATGCGCATCACGGGAATGCCGGTCATCATGCTCAATCACTTCGGCGATGTCGTCTTCGGTGATTGGGTAGCGCTTGTTTTTCGCTTCTTCTTCCCAATCGCGCTTTGCTTTTTCCAGCTCTTCGCCGAGGCGCTTTTCCTTATCGCGCAGCGCGGCCGCTTCTTCAAAGCGTCTGGCTTTTCACCACCTTATTCTTCTCGCTCTTGATGTCCTCAATCTTCTTCTCCAGCTCCAGGATTGCCGGCGGCACATTGATGTTCTTCAGGTGCACGCGCGCGCCTACTTCGTCCATCACGTCGATGGCCTTATCGGGCAGCAGGCGGTCGGTCATATAGCGGTCGGAGAGCTTCACGGCAGCCTCAATAGACTTCCTTGTCGTAGGTCACATTATGGAAGTCCTCGTACTTGTTCTGGATGTTGGTGAGGATGGTAATCGTCTCTTCCACGGAAGGCGGCTCTATCAGCACCTTCTGGAAGCGACGGTCAAGCGCGCCGTCCTTCTCAATGTACATGCGATACTCATCCAGCGTGGATGCGCCGATGCATTGGAGGTCGCCGCGGGCAAGGGCCGGCTTGAAGATGTTGGACGCATCCAGCGAGCCGGAAGCGCCGCCTGCACCCACGATGGTGTGAATCTCATCGATGAAGAGAATCACGTCGCGGTTCTTCTCCAGTTCGTTCATGATGGCCTTCATGCGCTCCTCAAACTGGCCGCGGTATTTGGTGCCGGCAACCAGCGCTGCGAGGTCAAGAGAAATCACGCGCTTGTCAAACAGCACGCGGCTCACCTTGCGCTGCACAATGCGAAGGGCAAGGCCTTCCACAATGGCGGTCTTACCCACGCCGGGCTCGCCAATGAGGATCGGGTTGTTCTTTTTTCGGCGGGAAAGAATCTGCGACACGCGCTCGATTTCTTCCTCGCGGCCCACGATGGGGTCGAGAGTGCCCATCTCGGCCAGCTTGGTGATGTCGCGGCCAAAGTTGTCGAGCACAGGAGTCTTGCTCTTTGCATTGCCTGCGCCCTGACGGCGTTGCTGCTGGTATTGCTTGCGCTCGTCGTCGTCGTCAAATTCTTCGCCCGGGTCGTCGCCATAATCGGCGGTTGGGCCGTTCGCCCTGCAGAATAGACAGTTCGTTTTTAAAGCGTTCGTAGTCCACTTCGTACTGGTGGAGGATCTGTGTAGCCACTTCTTCTTTATTCTTCAGAATAGAAAGCATCAGGTGTTCGGTCTCTACGGTCGGGCTTTTAAGGGCTTTCGCTTCCAGTACGGTGATGCGTATAACCTTTTCAGCCTGCTTGGTGAGCGGCAGGGAATTGATGTTGGCGACCGGACGGTTGTTCTTATCCTTAATAGCAATCTCCAGTTCTTTGCGCAGGTCAAAGAGGTCCATCTGCATCGCTTGCAAAACCTGTACCGCCAGCCCCTCGCCCTCGCGGATGAGGCCCAGCAGCAGGTGCTCGGTGCCAATGAAATCATTGCCCAAGCCGCAGCGCTTCCTCGCGGCTGTAGGAGATGATCTCCTTGACTTTTGGTGAGAAATTAGAATCCATTTCGTCTTAGTCCTTTTTGTTTTTAGCGTTTTTGCGGAAAGAGTTCTCACGTAACGGACGCGACGGGATTCGTGACGAACGGAACAGGTTGTAAACCCTTTAGGCAGGAAATAAATTTACGAAAGAGCGTCGTTGTGGGGATGTAGTATTTTTAGGGTGAAGACATTACCCACATCACAACAAACTATCGGCTATGGAGTTCAAAATTGATACCAGAGATACCTATGTGCGTATAGCCCCCATCGGCGAGCACCTGAGTGTAAATATGGCAGCCATGTTGGAGGAACGCGCGACACAATTGGCTGATAGCGGCCCCGGCAATGCCCTTATTGACCTATCGGCCTGCCAGACTGCGGATGAGGCGGTTTTTGAAGCCCTCGCCAACTGGCATGAGACGGCTTACTCCGAAGGGCGCTCGCTGGTGTTTACCGGCTTGTCATCTGCTGTAATGGATGTTGCGAAGGAATCGCAGATGGAGAGCGCTATCAACATTGCGCCTACAGAAGTGGAGGGAATAGATATTATTTCTATGGAGATTCTGGAGCGCGAGCTGTTTGATGAAGAATCGTAGTCTTCGTAATTTTAGGTCAAACGATGTTGTTATGAGCGTAGCAGAAATGAAAGAAGTCATCACTAAAAAGCTGACAACGGAAAACGATGCGCAGAAGCTGGGTAAGATTGTCCAACTTCTGGAAGAGCCAAAGCTAACTGTGGGGGAAATATTTGAGGAAATGACCTCAAAATATGATGGCTTAATGAGAAGACTTGCGCAATGATTACTTTAGAAGAAGTCATCGTCATGCATGCAATTTCTATCAGCCGTTATGGCGGTGCTGATGGCGTGCGAGACGTGGACGGTTTGCTTGCTGCAATTGGACGACCCTATCAAACTTTTGGCGGTGAGGAGCTTTATAAGGATGTATTTGAGCAGGCCGCAGCAGCTGGGGAAAGCATCATTATGAATCATCCATTTGTTGACGGGAACAAGCGTACAGGATGGGCTATTATGTATCATTTGCTGCGTGTCGCGGATTATAAGATTGACGCTACGGAGCAAAGCGCATACGATTTTGTAGTCAAGCTTGCTACCGGCGAGTTTCGCTTTGAGGAAGCCGTAAAATGGCTCCGGGCACATTCTATAGCCGTCAATATCTGAGCCGCTATTTTTGCTGCATGCCCCGTTCCGTCACCATCCTCGGCGCAGGCCTCGTAGGCTCGCTGCTCGCCATACTGCTCCGCCGCCGCGGCTATCCTGTCACTATTTACGAGCGTCGCCCCGACATGCGGAATGCCGCCATCGGCGCGGGCCGCTCTATTAACCTTGCGATGAGCACCCGCGGCTGGCTTGCGCTGGAGCTTGCTGGGCTTAAAGAAGACATGGAGCAGATTGCCATTCCGATGAATGGCCGCTTCCTGCACCTGCCGGATGGCAGCACTGCCTTTCAACCTTATGGCCGCAATGGCGAAGCGATTTATAGCGTTTCTCGCGGCGAACTGAATAAGCGACTGATGAGCCTGGCAGAAGAAGCAGGTGCGCAAATTCTTTTCAATCAACGCTGCGCAAGAGTGGATGTAGCTGCTAACATTCTTTACTTAGAAGAAACAGCAGATAGCAGCAATACCTCCAGTCGCGAACAATCGGCAAATCCTAGCCTGCAACAGACGCCTGCCGACCTACTCTTTGGTGCGGATGGCGCATTTTCCGCCCTGCGTACTTCTTATTCATACCTCGACAGGGTAAGTGCACGCCAGGATTATATTGAGTACGGCTACAAGGAGCTGAACATTACGCCCTGCGAAGGTGACGACAAGTGGCGTATGGAGAAGCAGGCGCTGCACATATGGCCGCGCGGTAAGTTCATGCTGATTGCGCTGCCCAATACAGATGGCTCCTTCACCTGTACGCTCTTCATGCCTTTTGAAGGCGAGGATAGTTTTGAAGCTTTACAGGATGATGCTGCATTGCAGCCATTCTTTGAAAAGCATTTCGCGGATGCGATTCCGCTGATACCGGATTATGCGCAGCAGTTCCGCACCAATCCGGTTGCTTCATTGATTACCACGCACATTTCGCAATGGCATTTTGGCGATAAAAGCGCGCTCATCGGAGATGCAGCTCACGCCATCGTTCCTTTCTACGGACAAGGCATGAATGCCGGATTTGAGGATTGCTCTGTGCTCAGCTCGCTCATGGATACTCATGGCGAAGACTGGAACACTATTCTCAAAGAATACCAGCGCAAACGCAAGCCTGCCGGCGATTCTGTTGCAGAATTAGCCCTGCTCAACTTCACTGAAATGCGTGATAAGGTGGCCGACCCGCGTTTCCTTGCGCGCAAAAAAATTGAAAAGGAAATCGGCATTCGCTATCCCGAGCAATTCACTTCTGTTTATGAGCTTGTCTCTTTCTCCCACACGCCGTACAGCACAGCCTTGCAGTGCATTGCGGCGCAGGACAAGCTGCTGAAACGCATTATGGCCGAGGGCGATTTTGAAGAAGCCTGCAAGCGTGATGATTTCAACCAGCAATTAGATAGCTGGATGAACGAATACCACGAGAATGTGCAGTCTTTAGACTTCGTTGGGAAATAGCGCTTCTTTAGAAAAGCGTCGGCTGCTGTGGCGCTGTTGGCGGACGCTCCATAAGCTTCTTTTCTTTCTTTTCCTTTCCGGGCGTCTCGTATAACGCTGCCTTCATGTTGTCGTCCGGATAAATGTTGGTAAGCATGGCTTTTATTTCCGCTTCGGTAAGGGCAGGATTCAGCCACTGTTCCCAATCGTTCTTGTCCAATAAGTGCGGCTGACGCTCTTTGGTGTTGTGGATGGACGCCATAAGCGGATTTGCCTGCGTTGTTATCATGGCAAACGTTTTCCGCCCATCGCAGATATCCCATATACCTGCAACGAACATCGGCCCGTTTTCCAGCGAGATATAATGGGGCGTCTTCACCTTTTTCTTTCCTTCCATGCTGTGCATGTGCTCGTAAAACCCTTCAATCGGGATGATACATCTGCGCTGTCTGATGGCATTACGGAACGCAAACTTTTCAAAGATTGTTTCTGCACGCGCATTCAACAGAATACCCAATTTGGATTGCAGCTCGGGCTTGTCAGAAGCTTCGTTAGGCAAAAAGCCCCATTCCATTTCTTCAAGCTGTACATCCGGATAATTAGTAAGCGCAGGCAACGATGGGCGGTCAAAGCCGGAAGTAAGCGCTTCGTCATGCCCTTCCGTTTCTGTCACCAAAACATCACCAAACAGCCCTTTCAGCTTCTTGCGGCTTGCCCTCCTGACGCGGTTGCACATGGCTGCAAATTAGATAATGCCGCTTTCAGAATAATAACACCACGGCGCGTTCTTATGCAGAAGGCCGTACGTCCAGCACCTTCAGCTGCAACTTCGTTTGCCCATTGAACTCATTTTCGTCAATGGTATAAACGAGATCCACCGGGCCCTTCTCCAGCATAGGATAGAAATGCGCAAGGCCAAAGCCAATGCCTTCCACCACCTCCCGGTGCGGCTGCTGCACCACAAAGCGCAGATGCGTCTCCTTCACAATCTTTGACCAGCCACGGTAATCATTCACGCGGCGCGTGAGGAATACAGGGCGCATATTGGCAGGTCCGAATGGCTCAAACTGTTGCAGGATATTGTAGAAAGAAGGCTTGATGTCCGAGAAATTAATCTCCGCATCAATCAGAATCTCCGGGATGCACAGCTCTGGTGTAATGCGCTCAGCAACCACCTCCTCAAAGCGCGCCTTAAACTCCTCTACCCGCTCCGGCAGCATCGTCATACCGGCTGCAAAGAAGTGACCACCATAATTCTCCAGCAGGTCGCGGCACTCGTGGATGGCCTCGTAAATGTTGAAGCCACTGACACTTCTGGCCGAGCCTGTCACTTTCCCATTGCTCTGCGTTAGTACAATTGTAGGACGGTAATAATGGTCTATCAGGCGGGATGCCACGATACCTACTACTCCTTTATGCCAGTGCGGCTGATACAGCACCGTGCTTTTGCGCGAGCCAAGCAACTCCTGCTTTTGCAGCAGCGCAATCGCCTCATCCGTTATCGTCTTATCTATTTCCTTACGGTCAAAATTGTCTACCTGAAGTGCCTCTGCCAGCACCGCGCTCTTCTCCGGGTCGCTTTCTATAAAAAGATCCACCGCCTTCCGCGCATCATCCATTCGCCCCGCTGCATTTACCCGCGGGCCTATCACAAATACCAGATCGCTCACCTGCAGCTTCTTCCTGATGCCAGACGCGCCAATGAGCGTTTTGATAGAAAGGCTCGGGTCTTCATTCACCTTCCGGATGCCATAAAAGGCCAGCGTCCGGTTCTCCCCGTCTATCGGTACAATGTCCGCTGCAATGGAGGTGGCCACCAGGTCCAGGTACTTTTCGTAGCGCTCCCCGGGCAGCTTCAGCTTCATAGCCAGTGCCTGCACCAGCTTAAAGCCAATACCGCAACCGCTCAACTCCTTATAAGGATACTTACACAGCGGCTGCTTCGGGTTCAATATCGCATACGCAGGCGGCAGCACCGGGTCCGGCAGGTGGTGATCGCATACAATCACGTCAATGCCCAGCTTCTTCGCATACTCAATCAGCGGCGTGCTCTTAATGCCGCAGTCCAGCGTAATCAGCAGCGTATAGGCATTCTCCTTCGCAAAATCAATCCCCGCCTTGCTCACCCCATAGCCCTCACGGCTGCGGTGCGGAATGTAATAAGAGATATCCCCCTCCGGGTACGCCTCCTTCAGGAAGGAATAAACCACCGCCACGCTCGTCGTCCCATCCACGTCATAATCCCCATACACCATAATGCGCTCGTGCCACTCAATACCCTCCATAATGCGCG
Source organism: uncultured Bacteroidota bacterium (assembly GCA_963782125.1). Taxonomy (GTDB): domain Bacteria; phylum Bacteroidota; class Bacteroidia; order Chitinophagales; family Chitinophagaceae; genus UBA1952. The sequence continues at coordinate 20,330 of CAWAID010000008.1, read as the reverse complement.
CCACCGCCTCCTTCATACCCCGCATCAGAAAAGGGTCGTGCAGGTCCGTCAGGCTGGGGCGGAAAAACTGCTTCGCCTGCTCAAAATCCTTAATGCCCCTCGCCGCCAGCAGCGTGCACAGGGCCGGGTTGATGGTGGGCAGCTCCTTGCACAACTGCGCCTCCGCCTCCCGGTCAATCTCCTTCATATTCCAGCGCTTGGCTGTTGCTATCGTAGTCGGCATCTATGTAAGGGGTAAAAGTACGGCAGGCGGCGGGAAGATTTTTTGGTTACCAGCTGCAGCGCGCTATGGAGCTGCCGTTGCCGCCGAAGGCGTGTTGATTATTCTTTTTAAGAAAAAGAATAATCAACCACGTTTCATCGGCTGTCAGTCTGTTGGGCTTTGCCCTTAACATGGTTAGCGGCAGCGGCGGTATAAGGTGAAGCAGCGTGAAGTCAGCTGACATAAATAAAAAGTCAGCTTACAGAAGCGCTAAGTCAGCTGACTTTTTGATTAAGTCAGCTTGCATAATCATTAAATCAGCTTGCATAGAGGTTAAATCAGCTTGCATAGAGATTAAATCAGCTGACTTTTTATTTATGTCAGCTGACTCTGCGCTTAGTGCAGCGGGCTGAATGCCAGGTGAAAAGCCCAATAGACTGAAAGCCCCCTCAGTGTGCGACGCAACGGATGACGGGGAGCGAACCGGAAGCTGACAAAACAAAAAGGCCGGAGCGATGCTCCGGCCTTTTCATTAGAAGGATGAGGGATTAAGATGCGGCCTGCGGGGCGCCGGGCATCATGAATTTGAAGCCGATGCCGTGGATGGTCTGGAGCTCTACGTCGGGCACGTCTTTGAGGTGCTTGCGGAGCTTGGTGATGAATACGTCCATGGAGCGGCCAAGGAAGTAGTCTTCTTTACCCCATACGTTGAGGAGGATTTCCTCGCGTTTGAGGACGCGGTTGGCGTTGAGGGCGAGGTAGCGGAGGAGGTCGGCTTCGCGCTGTGTGAGCTGTATGCGGGCGGCATCTGAGGAGAGGAGGAGGTCGTTGTAGTTGAAGGAGAGGCCACCGATGGCGATTTCGTTGGGGGTGTCGTCGTCCTTCTTTTTGGTGCGCTTGATGAAGACTTCTATGCGGAGGAGGAGCTCCTGCATGTTGAAGGGCTTGGTGACGTAGTCGTCGGCGCCGCCGCGGAAGCCGGCTATCTTGTCCTCGTCCATGTTTTTGGAGGTGAGGAGGATGATGGGAACGGTTTCGTTCTTTTTGCGGATCTGGCCGGCGAGCCAGATGCCGTCGCGCTTGGGCAGCATGACGTCGAGGACGCAGATGTCAAAGTTGTGCTTCATGTAAAGCTGCCAGCCGGTCTCGCCGTCGGGGGCATGGTGCACGTTGTAGCCGTGGGCTTCCAGATTGTCCTTGACCACGAAGCCGAGTGTTGGATCATCTTCAACAAGCAGGATGTTGACTTTTGAATCTGCCATATTGTAGTTGTTGCTGCGAATTAAGGTGTGTTAAGTGAGCGGTAAGTTAAGCGTAAATGTACTCCCTTTACCCAATTCACTGTTACAAGTTACTTCACCAGCGTGGGCACGGGCTATAAGCTGAACGTAATTGAGCCCGATGCCGAAGCCTTTGACGTCGTGGACGTTGCCGGTGGGCACGCGGAAAAATTTGTCAAATAGCATTCCCTGGCGGGTTTTGTCTATGCCCACGCCATTGTCGCGCACGCTGATGTGCAGGCTGCGGGCGTATTCTTTGAGCGAAATCTGGATCTGGGGCTTAGAAGTGCAGTATTTCACGGCATTGTCTACGAGGTTGGAGAGGGCATTTTTAAGGTGCGTGATGTCTCCGGAATAACGCAGCGGCACATCTGGTAGTGTCATAGATACAGCACCGCCTTTACCGGCTGCTATTTTGGCCCAGGCGGCAAATTCCTGGCGCAGCAGGTCTTGCCATATAAAGTCGGTCTTTTGAAGGTGGATGCCTTCTCGCTCCGCCTTGCTCATTTGCAGCACGCGGTCCACCTGGCTGGTGAGGCCGGCGGCTTCGTTGGCTATGATGGTGGCGTAATTGATGAGGCGCTGCGGCTGCTGGAGGATGGCGGGATTTTTAAGGACATCGGCGGAGAGGCGAATAGAGGCCAGAGGCGTCTTGAACTCGTGCGTCATATTGCTGACAAAATCTTTTTGGATCTCAGAAAGCTGCCGCTGCCGGAAGATGACGTGTAGCAGATATCCCAGAAAGCCAATGACGCATAGCAGCGCCAGTGAAGACAACCCCCATATATTGAGCTGTGAAAAAAGGTAGCGCCGGTGTTGCGGGAAGCATACGCCGACATAATAATTCTTACTGCGCACTACCGGCACCGTCATGAAGCTGAGCGGCTGCGCATTGGGGCCTGCCCGCCGGTAATAACCCGAATAGGTAAGGGCCAGTGGCTTATTGCGATCAGAAAGGCCGTACTGAAAGTCAGAAAGGATATTTTGCTGTGCAAATGCGGCCGTGAGGATATTCTGAAGCCGGCCTTTCTCCACGTACACATTGGTATGCACCACAAAGCAGCAGGAGGAAACCTGCTCCACCGGATTGCCACGCGGCTGCTCCAACCCCTGCGACTGAATGAGGCTCCTTGCCACATCGCCGAGGGCCACATTGGCGTTTAGATTGAAGCGCTCCTCGTTCAGTTCATAAGCCTTGCGCACCCAATACATCTGTGTGGCAATAATGCCTACACTAGCCAAAACGGCAAGTATTACGATCAGTCGGATATGGCGGCTCTTCATTATCGTTCGCTACGAGGACGGGTGCCGATGCACCGCCGTCTATTACCAAACAGTAAGGGCCTGTTTGGTAAATAAATTGTTATGCGGCAATATACGGGGCATCTTAAACGGTTTAAAGGTACGAAGACAAGGCCGGAAGCATGAAAATTTTGCATCTATTGCGCCAAGGTTATCCACGCGCTATCCAGATGTACTTTGCAGCCTTCTGTTTCCCATGCTCTACTGGCTCCTGAAACCTACGGTAAAAGTTGCCCTTCGGCTTTGGTTCCGGCGCATTCATTGCGATGGGCTGAAGGCGATTGACAACAGCAGGCCTACACTCATACTCGCCAATCATACCGCATCTTTTATGGATGCGATTCTCGTTGCCTGCTTCGTAAAGCGCCGGATTCACTTTTTCGCCCGCGGCGATGTGTTTGGAAAGCCATGGGCCGATAAAATATTGCGCTCTATAGGTTTACTCCCAGTTTATCGCCTCAGCGAAGGGCGGGACAAGCTGCATCTGAACGACAGCAGTAATGACGAAGCCCTCAAAATTCTCGCTGCCGGCGGAGCAGTTTTGATTTTTTGCGAAGGTGTCAGTGATATTGCCAAACGGCTGAAGCCTTTGAAGAAGGGGCCATTCCGGCTGGCCGCAAATGCGGCAGCTACGTTACCTAAGCCGCCAGTTATTGTGCCGCTGGGCATTAATTATGTGACGCCAACAATTCCTGGGGGGGACGCCTTTTTGGAAGGCGGGCAAACTATTCAAACAGTTGATTTTCTTTCCATAAAAGACGAAACAGCTTTAATCAAAGCCGCTACGGAAATGATGCGGGCAACGTCGGCGGCACTGGAAGGCTTGGTATGGAATGTGCGAAAAGCAGAAGATGAACCACTCGCAGATAAGCTGATTTTTTCGCTGCAAGGCGCGGAAACGGATTATTCTTTTGAGCAAACGCAGCATTTATTACAGCGGCTAAATGCCGGTGAAGTGGGAGAAGATGCGCTTTCGGCCCCTATACGTAAGCGTTCGGCAGGAAGCATTTTATTTATTGTATTAACGGCTCCGCTGGCGGGCATAGGCTGGCTTTTTCATGCGCCGGCGCTCAACCTTGCGCGTAGGATTGCGAATGGCAAAGTGAAAGCGCCGGATTTCTATGCGCCAGTTTTTCTTTCCATCATTTTATTGCTAATGATTGGCTGGTACGCCGTGCTATTCACCGCTGCGGAAATTTACCGGCCCTCTGCCTTGTGGCTACCCCTTTTTTTGGGAATAATCCTTTGCGGAATTTTCTATTTGAAAATCTGGCGTCCAACCCTTTCCATCACGTAGGCACACGAGGCATGCCAACCGCGAGCGCCGATTTTTTGTAGCTACGTTATGCCTTCATAGACACCCATCGGCCCGTAAGGCCCAAAGGCCGCCCGTACATTTGCGCCCATCATGACGACGACGCCTACGCAGACGATTGAAGACGTAGTAATAAAATTTGCCGGAGACAGTGGCGACGGCATGCAGCTCACCGGCTCCCAGTTCACCAACAACACCGCCCTCATCGGCGCCGACCTTTCCACCTTCCCCGACTTCCCCGCCGAAATCCGCGCGCCGCAGGGCACCCTGCCCGGCGTGTCTGGCTATCAGCTCCACTTCTCCTCCAACCGCGTTTACACCCCCGGCGATAGCTGCGATGTGCTCGTAGCCATGAATGCCGCTGCGCTGAAAGTGAACCTGAAGGCCCTGAAGCAGGGCGGCATCATCATTGCCGACATAGCAGGCTTTGACGCTAAAAATCTCCGCTTGGCGAAATACGACGACGGCGACAATCCATTAGAAAATGGCTCACTTCAAGGCTACGAGCTGCATAAAATAGACATCACCAAGCTGTCGCGCGAGGCGCTGAAGGACATACCGCTTGGCACAAAAGAGAAAGACCGCGCGAAAAACATGTTTGTGCTCGGCTTCCTCTACTGGCTATACAACCGGGATATGACCAGCACTATGTCCTTCCTGAACGATAAATTCGGCAAGCGGCAGGAAATTCTGGATGCAAACATTAAAAGCCTGCAGGCGGGCTACAATTATGGCGATACGGTAGAGGCGTTCACCACCCGCTACAAGGTAGCCAAGGCAAAGCTGACGCCAGGCCATTACCGGAGCATCACGGGAAATACCGCGCTCGCTTACGGCCTCATAGCTGCTTCGCAGAAAAGCGCCTTGCCGCTGTTTCTCGGCACTTATCCCATCACGCCGGCTTCCGATATTCTGCATGAGCTGGCACGGCATAAGCGCTTTGGTATCCGCACCTTTCAGGCGGAAGATGAGATAGCCGGCATCACAGCTGCCATCGGCGCAGCCTACGGCGGCGCGCTGGGCGTTACCTCTACTTCCGGTCCCGGCATGGCACTGAAGGGCGAGGCGATGGGACTTGCGGTAATGCTGGAAATTCCGCTGCTCATCATCAACGTGCAGCGCGGCGGCCCGTCTACGGGCCTCCCTACAAAGACCGAACAGAGCGACCTGCTGCAGGCCTATTACGGTCGCAACGGCGAGTGCCCGATGCCGATTGTCAGCGCCTCTACGCCGAGCGATTGCTTTGCGGCGGCTTATGAGGCGGTGCGCATTGCTGTGCAGCACATGACGCCGGTTATCCTGCTATCGGACGGCTACATTGCCAACGGCGCGGAGCCCTGGAAATTCCCGCAGAGCGCGGATCTGGAAGCCATAACTGTCAACTTCAAGAAGGGCCTGGAAGACGAGGAAATTAAATTCCTGCCCTATCAGCGGGATGAGAAACTGGTGCGCTCCTGGGCTGTGCCCGGCACACCAGGACTGGAGCACCGCATTGGCGGACTGGAGAAGGAAGAGAATACCGGCAACGTCAGCTACGATCCGGATAACCACGAGCGGATGGTGAAGCATCCGGCAGGAAAAGGTGGACCGGATTGCAGACTACATTCCTTTGCAAACTCTGGACAGCGGTTCAGAAAGCGGCGATGTGCTGGTGCTGGGCTGGGGCTCAACCTATGGCGCTATTAAGAGCGCAGTGCAGACGCTGCAAAGCGCGGGACATTCTGTAGCGCATGCGCATCTGCGGCATGTGCGGCCTTTCCCGAAAAATCTCGGCGAGATTATCGGTGGCTATAAAAAGGTGATTGTGCCGGAGCTGAATAACGGGCAGTTGGTAAAGATTATCCGTGACCAGTTTTTGGTGGATGCGGTGCCCTTTAATAAGATCAAGGGGGTGCCATTAAGCAAGAGCGAGCTGATTGCCTTTATTGGCAGCCAACTTTGAATCTGATGTCGGCTGGTCAAATTAATGCGCCTCCAGCCAATTTGCCCCTACACCCGTCTCCGCCTCAATCGGCACGCCGTTCGGCAGTTGCATTGCCTCACACATTGCGTCTTTAATCAGCTTGCCAGCCTGTTCCGCTTCGCCTTCCGGCACATCAAAGACCAGCTCGTCATGCACCTGCAGCACCATGCGCGTGTCCAGGCCAGCCGCCTTTAGCTCGCGGTGCACCGCTATCATAGCCAGCTTAATCATGTCCGCCGCTGTGCCTTGAATAGGCATGTTTACCGCATTGCGCTCCGCGAAGCCGCGGACGGTTTGGTTCGCGCTGACAATATCACGCAGCCAACGCTTACGGCCCAGCATGCTTTCTACGTACAGATGCTCGCGCGCAAACTGGATCTGACTGTCAATGTATCTTTTGATGCCAGGGTATTGCTTGAAATAGTTCTCAATGATCTCTTTGGCTTCCGCGCGCGGAATGCTCAGCCTGTCGCTCAGGCCAAAGGCGCTTTGACCGTAGATGATGCCGAAGTTGACCGCCTTGGCCTTGTTGCGCTTGCTCACGCGTCACCTCGCTTTCCGGTACGCCAAAGACGCCCGCAGCGGTGGCCGTGTGAATATCCTTGCCGGTGGCGAATGCTTCTATCATCGCCTCTTCATTTGCCAGCGCGGCAATGATGCGCAATTCTATCTGCGAGTAGTCGGCTGATAGCAGCGTCCAGCCCTGCCCGCGCGTCACAAAAGCCTTGCGGATTTCCCGGCCCGCTTCGCGTACGGATGGGTATGTTCTGCAGGTTCGGATTGACGGAGGAAAGCCGGCCTGTTACAGCAATGGTCTGGTTGAAGTAGGTATGTACGCGGCCCGTCTTCGGATTAATGAGCTCCGGCAATGCATCCACGTAGGTGCTCTTCAGCTTCGTAAGCTGGCGGTAAGTGAGGATGTCGTCAATAATCGGGTGCTTACCGCGAAGTTTTAGCAGCACGTCTTCGCCGGTGGCGTACTGGCCGGTCTTCGTCTTTTTACCGCCGCCGTCTATCTTAAGAATGTCAAACAAGCACTTCGCCGAATTGCTTCGGGGAGCCGAGGTTGAAGTTTCGGCTCCGCATCTTTATAGACGGCTTGCTCCGCCTTATCAATATCCCGCTCCAAATCTTTGGAATAGGAGCGCAGAAAGTCCACGTCCACACCCACGCCTTCATACTCCATGTCCACAAGCACGGGCACAAGCGGATTTTCCACTTCCTAAACAGCTGATCGGCGCCTGCGGTGCTATCATCGGCGCAAAGGTTTGGTGGAGCTGCCAGGTTACGTCTGCATCTTCTGCCGCGTAATCCTTTACCTGTTCCACCGGCACATCGCGCATCGTGAGCTGGCCCTTGCCTTTCTTGCCAATGAGCGTCTCTATGCTGACAGGCTGGTATTGCAGGTACTTTAGCGAAAGCGCGTCCATATTGCGCTTGCCTTCCGGCTCTATCAGATAATGCGCCAGCATCGTGTCCCAGAGCGTACCCTTTACCTCGTGGCCGTACCATTTCAGCATCAGCAAATCGTACTTCAGGTTCTGGCCGACCCAGGTGATTTCTGTCCGGTCAAAGACGGTTTGAACCGTGTGAGCACGGCGAGCGCCGCTTCCCGGTCGTCGGGAATGAAGACGTAATGCCCCTTGCCTTTCTCCCAGGAAAACGACATGCCGACCAGCTCTGCAAGGTTCGCGTCTAAATTGTTCGTTTCCGTATCGAAGGCGAAAATGGATTGCGCCAGCAGGTCGGCTACAAGTGCATCTACCTCTTCAAAATTCAGGTGGAGCCTATAGTCGTGCGGGGTGGTTTCAATCGTAGCGGCATCTACAAACGACTGCGGCGCCTCGGCTTCCCGCACCGTCTGCCAATCGGGCTGCCTGCGCTTTGCGCGCTTGGATTACCGAACAAATCCAGTGGCACGCCCACCTTGTTTTGTACCGCATTATCCTCACCGAGAATGCGCTTTCCCAGCGCTTTAAACTCCAGTTCCGTAAAGATGGCCTCCAGCTTCTCCCGGTTCATTTCCTTCACCCGAAAGTCTTCTTCGTGAAACTGAATCGGCACATCGGTGATGATGCGCGCCAGCGCCTTGCTCATCACCGCGCTCTCGCGGCCTGCACGAATCTTCTCGCCCATTGCACCTTTGATGCCATCCGCCGCCGCGAGCACGCCTTCCACCGTATCGTGCTCGGCAAGAAGCTTTGCCGCCGTCTTCTCGCCTACGCCGGGTATGCCGGGGATGTTGTCCACCGCATCGCCCATCAGGCCGAGGATGTCTACCACCTGGTCTACCCGCTTGATGTTCCACTTGGCGCAGACTTCCTGCGGGCCGAGAATCTCGTGCGGATTGCCCATGTAGGCGGGCTTGTACATGAAAATATTGTCGCGCACAAGCTGGCCGTAATCCTTGTCGGGCGTCACCATATAGACGGTGTAGCCGAGGTCGGCCGCCTCCAGGCGAGGGTACCTATCACATCATCGGCCTCGTAGCCAGGCGAGGAAAGACAGGGCAGCGAGAAGCCTTCTATGATGCGTTGAATGTCCGGCAGCGAGCTTTTTATGTCTTCGGGCTGGCTCTGGCGGTTGGCCTTGTACTCCGCGAATTGTGCCGTACGATGCACATCCGTATCGCTCTTGCCGCCTTCAAAAACAACGGCGAGGTGGGAAGGCTTTTCCTTATTCAACAAATCCAGCAGCGTAGTAGTGAAGCCGAACTGCGCGCTCGTATTGCGCCCTTTTGAGGTGATGCGCGGCGTACGCTGCAGCGCAAAATAAGCACGGTAAATAAGCGCCATCGCATCCAGCAGGAAGAGTTTCTTGTCGTTTTGCATGCTGCCGTAAAAGTAGGAACGGGCGGGCGGCGGTGCTTATCTTTCCCTTATGAAAAGAATGCTTTTGGCCTGTCTTGTCCTCTTCTCCCTAAGCTCCTGCTCCGGCGGCTGGACGGAGGAGGACAAAAAGAGTTTGCGTAATGATTGTCTGGAACAGTCACGTGCGCAGATTCCGGAAGCACAGGCGGCAAAGTATTGCGACTGCTTCGTGGAAAGTATGGTCAAGACTTATCCCGTCTTTAATGACGTGATGGAGCATTACAAAAGCGACACAGTAGAAAAGCTAAAGGCGCACTGCCGGCAGGAAGTTGGCCTCCCGTAGACGAACTTGGCTGCCCTAAGCAGGCTGTTCCACAAACTTCAGCCCTTGCTTCGCCGCCCGCCGGAGCAGTACTGACGCCCGGTACCGGTCTTCTCCATACTGATGGTGAAGATTGTCCAGCACCAGCAGCGCATGGCCTGCCTCCCATTCATCGCACCATGCGAGGAGGCCTTTGGGGTAATTAACGCCCCTGGTCATGGCCAGCTCTAAATCCTGCGCTGTGGCGATATTCAGGTAAAGAGCTTCCACGGCTTCATTAATCAGCATGGCAATAACCCGCTCTACAATCTGGCCGCCCAGCACCTCATCTTTCGTGGGCTCGGGCATAGCTGCGCCTTCGGCATAATTGTAGAATCCGCGTCCGCTTTTGCGGCCAAGCCAGCCGGCTTCCAGCAAACGTTTCTGCGTGAAAGAAGGCTTATAGCGAGGGTCGTAGAAGAAGGATTGAAAGACAGTTTCGGTAACAACATAATTCACGTCGTGGCCGATATAGTCCATGAGTGTGAACGGCCCCATCCGGAAGCCACCAATCTCTGTCAGCGCCCAGTCAATGGTTGCCATATCGGCGATGCCTTCCTCATAGATGCGCAGCGCCTCTCCGTAGAATGGCCGTGCGACGCGATTTACGATAAAGCCGGGCGTGTCTTTGGCTACCACCGGGATTTTGCCCCATGATTTCATCAACTCTTTTGCATCCGCCAGCGTCTTCTCATTCGTTTGGATGGCAGGAATAACTTCCACCAGCGCCATCAGCGGCGGCGGGTTGAAAAAGTGCAGTCCAAGGACGCGTTCCGGCTTTGCGCAGGCCGCGGCAATGGCGGTTACAGAAAGCGATGAAGTATTGGTAGCCAGCACGCACTCATCGCAAACCTGCTTTTCCAGCGCAGCAAATACCTGCTGCTTGATGCCGAGGTTTTCTACAATGGCCTCAATGACGAGGGAGCAATCGGCGAGGTCGTTGAGGTTGTTAGTGAAAGAAAAGCGGGCTAGAATTTCTTCAGCATTCGTGAGCTTACCCTTTTCCTGAAGCTTGGTGAGCGTTGTGGTAAGACTGCTCTTAGCTTTGCCTAAAGCGCCTGCATTATTATCATAGACAACGACGGTGTGACCGGCCATTGCGGCCACTTGCGCGATGCCCGCGCCCATTGCGCCGGAGCCTATAATGCCTGTCTGTTTTGCTTGCATATTCTAGTGCGCTGCTTTCTTTAATTTCAGAATGCTCCAATCGGTCTCTTCTGCAATTATCGTATTGACGAGCGTGCCCAGGCCGTCTATTTGCATTTTCACCACATCACCTGGTTGCAGCCATTGCGGTTTGAAGGAAGGGTCATTGAGCAAGCCTGTGCCATTTAATTCCAGGAAGCAGCCCGTACCGACAGTACCGCTGCCGATTACCTCGCCGGGAAGGATGTCAACGCCATAAGCGCAGCGCTCAATGATTTCTGCGAATGTCCAGTCCATATCGCCCATGCTGCCTTCAGAGACGAGTTTGTCATTTACCCAGCAACGCATTTTCAGGTCGTAGCTCGCACCGGTGTGGCCGGGGTTTGGTTCTTTTCGGAATGGCTCCAGTTCATCAGCAGTCACCAGCATCGGGCCTATTACCGTGGAGAAATCTTTGCCCTTCGCCGGGCCGAGGTTCAGGAGCATCTCTTCCATCTGCAAAGTCCGGGCGCTCATGTCATTCATTATCATGTAGCCCGCTATGTAATCGTCCGCGTCCTCTGCTTTAATGTTGCGGCCGTGCTTACAGGTGATGATAGCCGCCTCCAGCTCAAAGTCCAGCTTTTGGAGATGGTCAGGCATCACCGGGATAGGGCCGGGGCCCTGAATAGCATTGTGATTGGTGAAGTAGAAGATGGGATACTGGTCAAATTCGGCAATCATATCCACCTTACGGTTACGGCGCGCAGCAGCTACGTGCTGGCGGAAGGCGTAACCGTCACGGCAGGATGTCGGACGCGGCAGCGGCGCCATGACCGGCGCGCTCAGCAGTGAGGCGTAGGTCATAACAGGATTCTTGCCGGAGGCAATGTCTGCCGCAATTTCCTTCGCAATCGGCGACAACTCTTCCCAGCCTTGCAATAGCTCCATCATGGTGCGCGGCAGGCGGGTGTCGGCCATGTCGGTATCGTAGAGATTATCATTGACGCAGAAGGCGAGCTGCTCGCGGCCTTCTTTGGCGTAGGTGACAAGTTTCATAGTGGGCGTAAAAGTAGGAAAGCATTTTACCGCAGAGACGCTGCGCCGATTGTCTTTTCCGCTTCGCTGCGCCTCCGCGGTTTAAATTACCTTGCGCTTCCTATGTCAGCATTGCGGTTTTATGAATTGAAAGTATCAGACGTACGTCAGGAAACGCCGGATTGCGTTTCTGTGGCTTTGGCTGTGCCGGAAGACCTGAAAGAAACGTTTGCCTTCACGCCAGGCCAGTATCTCACCTTTAAAGTCGGCCTTGCTGGCCAGGAAATCCGCCGCTCCTATTCCATCTGCACCGCTCCTGCGGATGGCGAATTGCGTGTTGCCATTAAAGCGGTGAAAGGCGGCAAGTTTTCGACGCGTCGCTAACACCATGCTGAAGAAGGGGGACGTGCTGGAGGTGATGCCACCGATGGGCAAGTTCACGCCAAAACATCTGGGCAAGCAGTACCTCGCCTTCGCGGCCGGCTCCGGCATTACGCCGATGATGAGCATTATCAAAGACGTTTTGCAGCGCGAGCCGGACAGCCAGTTTACGCTTGTCTATGGGAACCGGAACCGCAACACCATCATCTTCCGCGAAGAGATTGAAGGACTGAAAAATCGTTACATGCAGCGCCTGCGCGTGTACCATGTGCTCAGCCGCGAGCTGATGGACGTGGAGTTGTTTAATGGCCGCATTGACGCGGAGAAGTGCGGGCAGTTTTGCGAACGACTGATTGATTTGAAGAAGATGGATGAGGCTTTCCTGTGCGGGCCGGAAGAAATGATTCTTTCTGTGCGCGATAAGCTGATTGCCCTGGGAATGCCGCAAGGAAGTGTGCATCTGGAACTCTTCTCTTCACCGGACCAGCCGAAGGTGCAGCACCAGAAGTGGAAGGAAGAACATGCGGAAGCAACCGGCCCGACGAGTAAGGTGAGCATCCGCCTGGATGGCGTCACCTTTGACCTGGAGCTCGCCTACAATGGCGACAATATTCTGGACGCTGCCCTTGCACACGGCGCTGACTTGCCATACGCCTGCAAAGGTGGCGTATGCAGCACCTGCCGCGCGAAAATTACCGAAGGCGAAGTGGAAATGGAAGTGAACTATGCGCTGGAGCCAGATGAGGTAGCGAAGGGCTATGTGCTTACCTGCCAGAGCCATCCGAAGACGGAACGGGTGATAGTGGACTTTGACGCCCGGTAATGGTTACCAATCCTTCCTCCGCATCTGCTTCTTAAACCCTGCCTTTTTCTTACTGTCCAGCCGCTTTTCAATGGCAGCTTTAGAGGGCCTTGCTTTCTTGCGTGGCTTCGGGCGAATCAGCGCTTTCGCTACCAGTTCCTGTAATTTTTGCTGCGCGATTGATTTGTTTTCCAATTGCATCCGGCTTTCGGAAGCGCGTACCTGGAGGTAGCCGTCTTTATTGAGTTTATTGGCAAGCTTATCAGCAATACGGGCTTTATCTTCTTCTGAGAAAAGCCTGCTTTGCCGCACAAGCCAAAGGGCTTCTACCATCGTCTCTACCTTATTCACATTCTGGCCACCTTTTCCACCGCTGCGGGCGGTCCTAAAGGCTGAGTTCAGAAGAAAGGTCAGGCGTAAGCATAGGTCAAAATTAGGCGCGGTCGTACCTTTAAATATGGACTTTCTGAAGCCTGACACATGGCCGAAGCTCGTGATGGTAATTGCCAGCCGCTACTTCATCCTGGCGGCCATCTTTTGGCTTGTATGGTATGTGCTCATTCGCCAAAAGGTGGCGCATAAAAAGATTCAGCCCCGCTTTCCAAAGCATCAGGATTATCGCCGCGAAATCTTTTTCTCGGCTACTTCCATCCTCATTTTCGCAACGGTTACCGCTGCGCTGCTACTCACACCTTTCCGACAATACACCTTCTACTACGCTCAGGTCCACGACTACCCGATATGGTGGTTCTGGACAGCCTTCCCACTCACCTTCCTGGTGCATGATGCTTACTTCTACTGGACGCATCGGCTGATGCATCATCCGCACATCTTTAAGTGGATGCATCTGGTACATCACAAGAGCACTAATCCATCGCCTTGGGCTGCCTTTTCATTTCATCCGGCAGAGGCAGTTGTAGAAGCAGGTATTATGGCGGTGCTGGTGCTCATCATGCCGCTGCACGCGATTCATATCGCAGTGTTCTTCGGCCTGCAAATGCTGTACAATGTGTATGGGCATCTCGGCTGGGAATTATACCCTGCATGGTTCCGGAACAGCCGGATTGGACGCTGGGTGAATACTTCTTCGGCGCATAATGCGCATCACCAATACTTCCGTGGAAATTACGGGCTGTACTTTCTTTGGTGGGATAGGTGGTGCGGAACACTACGCGAGGATGGCGTGTCGCCGAAGCAACATGCGCAGTCCCGTGCAGCCGATTTAGTATAAGCTAGATATCCTCGTCTTCATCGTCGTCTCCGCCAAAATTCATATTCAGCATAGAGCCCAGAATATCGCCGAAGGCATAGCCACCCGCGTCCACTCCCTTCTTACTAATGAGCGAAAACTCAGACAGCCCATGCAGCACAAACTCCATCAGCAGTGCAGCCTGCGCCTCGTCGGCTTTAGGGTAAAATGATTTTACGGCAGCGTGCAAGCCATCTACGCTGTACAGACATTCCCGATACGCGCTATCGCTGGCATCCTGCAGCATTGTCAGCTCATGACCGCGGCCAAACCAGTCTATCACTGGCTGATAAGGATTTGATTTTGCCTTCGCTCCTGCAGCGGCAGCCTTGCCCGTAGGCTTTTTGAAAGACGCCGGGTCTGGGAAGTATTGCAGGAAAACGGTGCGAATGGCTTGGCCCATAAGGCGCCACGCAACATTTGCAGGGCCTTCCATTTCGCCTTCATACACCAGCTCAATCTTGCCAGTGATGCCGGGAATGACGCCAGCAAAATCGGCGATGCGCACCATCGTGTGCTTAACGCCATCGCGCAGTGCGCGGCGCTCGGCGGTGCTTACCAGGTTTTCGTAGGCGGCGATGGTGAGGCGGGCGGAGACGCCGCTCTTCTGGTCAACGTATTCGCTCTTGCGGGCTTCCATTGCGATTTGCTCTACGAGTAGCTTACAGAGGTCGGGCATTTCCACGCGCGCCAATTGCTCGGGCAGCACATCGGCTTCCTGCGCTGTGATGGCCTGCGATGCTTCTACGGTTTTCGGATAGTGCGTAATAATCTGGCTTTCTATCCGGTCTTTGAGCGGCGTTACGATGGAACCACGGTTGGTGTAATCCTCCGGATTGGCCGTAAAGACGAAGAGAATATCCAGGGGCAGGCGCAGCTTGAAGCCGCGAATCTGAATATCGCCTTCCTGCAGGATGTTGAAAAGAGAAACCTGAATACGCGCCTGCAAATCGGGCAATTCATTAATCACAAAAATGCCGCGGTGGCTGCGCGGAATGATGCCGTAGTGTAGCACACGCTCGTCGGCAAAGGAGAGGCGCATGTTAGCCGCTTTAATGGGGTCAACATCGCCGATGAGGTCAGCCACACTTACATCGGGCGTAGCGAGCTTTTCGCCGTAGCGGGCGCTGCGATGGAGCCATTCTATGGGCGTGTTGTCACCCTGCTCGGCTATGGTGACGCGGGCATGGTGGGAAATGGGGCGGAATGGGTCATCGTTGATGTCACTTCCAGCCACAATTGGAATCCACTCATCTAAGAGCGCGACCATCTCGCGGGCCATGCGGGTTTTTGCTTGTCCGCGGAGGCCGAGGAAGAGGATGTTGTGGCGGGAAAGCAGCGCGCGCTCTACATCGGGAATGACAGTGTCTTCGTAGCCGATGATGCCGTGGAATGGCTGCTTTTTCTCGCGGATGGAAGCGATGAGGTTCTGGCGGACTTCTTCTTTCACGCTCTTGGGCTTGTAGCCCGATGCACGTAGCTCGCCGAGGGTTTTTATAGTTGGTTGCTGGGACATTGTTTCGGGAGAGATCAATTACCAAGGCACTAAGGGCACGAAGAGACACTAAGGGCTTAGTGATTCTCAGTGAACTTAGTGTCCTAGCGGTAAAATTGGACGCTAAGTGAAAAGCTTAATAAATGCAATCGGATGAATGGTGCCATGGCCACCGCAGCTACATAGCAGCAACGCAGCTTAACCCCAAAATTCATCCTACCAATAAAAGTACGCTATGCTAACAACCGGGCAGGGGCTTTGGTTGTGATGCACGGATAAAGTTTTGTGATGCTCGCGTGTTTAGAACGCGCTGCCGCCAGGCCCGTTCCTAATTCTGCTTTTTCAAATCCGCAAAGGCTTCATCCAGCCGTTTGAGCTTTTTTTCGGACGGTTGCAACTCGCTAAGCTTCACATCGTAGCCCGTCTGGCCGTCGTTGGAGCTCCATGTGCCCGTTAATGTCTTGCCTTTTAGTTCCAAATCCATGCTGCCGGATGGCGGCACTTCCACCATCTGCCACTTGCCGTCTTCGGTTTTGGTTACTTCCAGGCGGATGTAATCATCCTGATCGCCGAATTTGTAGATGGCTTCCCAGGAGCAGATGCCGGCCGGGCAACCGCCTTTGAGCGCGCGTATATATAGCTGAACGGGAATTTCCTTATCAAACATGCCGCTGTAAAACTTGCGGTCGGCGATGATTTCAGGGTCGCTTTTGTTGATTTCCTGCTGCTCTTCGGTGACGGTTTCTTTGTTTGCCGACTTGGCGCTATCCAATTCTTTTTTGTGCTTGCGGGCATAATAGCGGGCATCTTCCCATTCATCGCGGGTACTGGCTTCATACAGCTCGCGGATGCGGCCGCCCCACCATCCGCCGTTCATATTTAGAATATCTCCCGCCATGAAGCCGAAGGTGCGGCGTGTGCTGGCATCCACAAAAAAGATATAGCCAACGAAGCGGGTGGGTGCGAGCTTTTCGTAAAGTTTGTTACGGGTCTCGCGCTGCTTCACCAGCTCATAGCGGACGGGGATGATGCTTTCCCAATGCACGCCCAGCTCCTCACCCTGCGCGATGACGGTGTCAAAAGATGCCTTGAGCGCAGCTTTAAAAACGGAATCGGCGTGCATCATCTTTACACCCTCTGATTGAGATAATAAGCGTCGCGAAAGTCGGCAGAAGTGCTGTCGCTGAACTGCATGGCAAGCTTGGTAAGGGTATCCAGATCGGGCCAGAGGTCTATGTAGCAGTAGGCGTCTTTGGCGGCGAGGCAGCCTTGCAAACGGTTTATGAGGGTTTGCTCGGTGATGCGCCCTTTTTGTCCTTTCTGGCGAACGAGGGAACGACTGCTAACAGCAGCAGCAGTAAGAGCAAGCCTTTTCTAAGCGGCATCATCGGATAAAATTACAACAGCTCTAAGACGCGCTCAGGAGGGCGGGCTACTATGGCTTTGTTATCCGCCTCAACGATGGGACGCTCTATTAGTTCGGGATGAGCCACAAGTTCTTTAAGCCACTCTGATTCCGTTAGTGTTTTTCCTTTGAGCTGCTCTTTGTAATAAGGCTCGTTCCGGCGAACAAGTTCGCCCGCTTTCATGCCGAGCTTTTTGAGGAGGGTGCGTCAGCTCTTTGGCCGTCAGGGGTTCTACCAAGTACCAGCGGATATTGTGCGGAATGGCTTTTTCCTGCAGAATTTCCAAAGCGCCGCGGCTTTTGGTGCAGCGGCCGTTGTGGTAAATGGTAAGCATGTCTAGAAACACCATTTCAGGAACATCCGCCGCAATGGCTAAACGGCCTGCCGTCTTTGCTTTGATCTCCTCAACACTCACGCCCGGCGCGCGCTCGTCGCAGCGGAAGCCTTCTTCCGTCACGGAAAACACGCCAAGGTCGGTTACTATTTTCTTGACACACTTCACGCCCGTAAGCGGCAGCGTGCACTTTGGCAGCAGCTTGCTTTCTCCTTTCGGGTTAGTGTGCTGCATGGCAACGATGATATTCTTTGCGGCCGCCACAAGGTCCATCGCGCCGCCCATGCCTTTTACCATCTTGCCGGGAATTTTCCAGTTGGCGATGTCGCCGTTGTCTGCTACTTCCATCGCGCCGAGCACGGTGAGGTCAACCTTGCCTGCGCGTATCATTCCGAAGGACATGGCGCTATCGAAGATGGCGGAGCCGGGCAGCTTGGTGATGGTTTGCTTGCCTGCGTTGATCATGTCAGCATCTTCCTCGCCTTCAAACGGGAAAGGCCCCATGCCGAGCAGACCGTTTTCGGATTGCAGCACTGACATTCACGCCTTCGGGGATATAGTTGGCAACCAGTGTTGGGATGCCGATGCCGAGATTGACGTAAAAACCGTCCTGGAGTTCACGCGCGATGCGTTTTGCAATCTGAATTTTATCTAAAGCCATGATGGAGTAGTTTGGATTTTGATGGATAAGTATTAAGCGTTTTTCTGTCCGCACAGTGCGTTGCTCTATACGCTTCTCATAATCCGTCCCTTGAAAAATCCGGTGCACGTAAATGCCTGGCGTGTGGATGAAGTTGGCATCCAGCTCGCCCGGCTCCACCAGCTCTTCCACTTCGGCAATTGTCACTTTGCCGGCCATCGCCATCAGCGGATTGAAGTTGCGGGCAGTGTCTTTGTAAATCAGGTTGCCCATGCGGTCGCCCTTCCAGGCTTTCACGATTGCGAAGTCGGCGTCAAAGGCTTCTTCCAGCAGATATTCCCGGCCGTCTTTTGAATAAGTCTGCTTCCCTTGCGCTACTTCGGTGCCCACGCCTGCCAGCACCGGCACGAAGGGAATGCCGTAGCCGGAAATCATGCAGCGCGTCGCCAGCGTGCCCTGCGGGATAAGGTCCACTTCCATTTCTCCGGAAAGCAACTGCCGTTCAAACTCCGCGTTCTCACCCACATAAGAGGCAATCATCTTCTTAATCTGATGCTGCTTGAGCAGCAGGCCGAGGCCAAAATCGTCCACGCCGGCATTATTGGAGATGCAGGTAAGGCCGTTGATGTTTTTGCGCACCAGCGCGGCGATGCAATTCTCAGGAATGCCGCAGAGGCCGAAGCCGCCGAGCATGATGGTGGCGCCGTTTTGAATATCCTGGATGGCCTCGTCGGCGTTGGAGACAACTTTATTCATAAAGCAAGAGTGTGTTGCGAAAATAGGAAGTGGCCGACGGAGACCGCCGACCACTTTGCCAAAAAGAATAATTGAGGCTTATTGTTTTACAAAACGCAGTGCTTCCGCGCCGGGCGATTGTAAAAAGTACATGCCTGCGGCTAATCCGTTAGCCCTCACTTCCGTCATGTATCCGCTTGCCGTTCCACGCAATACCGTACGGCCGTAGCTGTCCGTAATGCGCCAAGTGGTATTGGGCGCGAGGCCTTCTACACGTAAGACATCATATACAGGGTTTGGCGCAAAGCTGATTCCAGTTACAGCAGTGTTGCCGCGTATGTACCGTACCGGGCTGTAACTCACATTATTGCGCCCGTCTTGTAGCTTCAGGCGATACGCGGCTTTACCAGAAAAGGAGATATCGGCGAATGAATAAGTTGCTTCATTTCCGCAACCCTTATTCTGTGCTGCAATGCGGCCGATGCTTTGGAAAATCTGCCCATCTTCTGATTTTTCTACGCTATAATCATTCATCTGCTCCTCACATGCTACCGACCATTCCAACACAACATCCTCACCCTTCAGTGTTGCGTCAAAAGACAGCAGGCTGAGCGGAAGTGGCTGCGCACCAGACGTCGTACCAAGCGTAAAGGGACTAAAACCGCTTACGCTGGCTTTGGTAATGCTGGTACTGGTAGTGCTGGTTACGCCCAGATTATCCCAGGTAAGGCCATTGAAGTGCGCCAACCGCAGCGTGCTCACCTGGGACGGATCTACATTGCTTCCTGCGCCCCAACCTAGTGTTACATCCACTATACTACTCCCAGCAGTGCGATCAACATCCCAATACTCCTGATAGCTCACATGGTCAAGACCGGATGCGGGCGTAACGGTTAACGTGGAAAATGGCGCGTTGAAATACTCCGCCGTGAAGACATCACTCGTGGCTGCCGGTGCAGAAATGCTAACGGGGCGGAAACGGCCGCCCTTACCAATCGGGAAGTAGAATGCATCATCGCCCAGCTTGCGTACTGGTCCCGCTACGAAACTGGCCGTTGAGGCGCCTGTGACCGTTGCGCCATCGGCAAAGATGAGCGGATTGGCTGCACTAGTATTGATAACACCGGTTGTAAATGTTGCGATGCCGCTTACGCGCGCGGGTGAGCTTAGCATAGCCATCCCGCCGGATTTCTGAAGCTGCAGGTTATTGAAAGCCATCGGTGCTGCAACAGTTGCGCTGGTCGCGGAAAGCGTTTGCGTAGTGCCGCCGTTCAGAATGACGGTACTAGTGCCCGGCAGCCAATTGCTGAGTGCCGATTGATTGTCCACATTACCCTTTATCGCCAGCGTACCGTTTTGCAAGTCAAGGATGCCCGTACTTTGGACCGTAAGGTTTCCATACACATTCAACCGGTCCTGGCCGTTGGCGTTATTGCCGAAGGAAAGCGAATTGCCGGCAGCTACTGTAAGGTTTGCCGCATAGGCCTTGCCGCTATATAGGGACGCATAAGCGGCACCATTGTCCAGCGTTACAGATTGGGCGGTATTGTTGATCGTAACGTTTGTTGTAGAATCCGGCACCCGCAGGGTCTGCCAATTGCTGCAATCAAACCAGTTGTGGTTTACCCTACCGTCGACTGGCCCGCCTGCGCGGTGCTGGTGGTGATACCGAAGTTTATACAGGTGCTGCTGCCCAGAAAGTCGGTGCCACCGCTGTTATAATTGGGGTTAGTGAGATAAGAAGTCCAGTTGCCCGGCTGATTGATGGCGCTGATCCACCCGTACTTGTCGTTGGAAGTCGTGAAGTTGGCAAAGCTGAATTTCACCTTCGGGGCGGTGCTTGCTACATTGGTAGTGAAGCAGGACGCCTCGGGCACAATAGTGGAGCCGCT
>CAWAID010000007.1:0-1207830 GCA_963782125.1 uncultured Bacteroidota bacterium | reverse complement strand
CGGGGCGATATTATGGAAGGCTTTATTGACTTGAGCCTGTTGGAATTAATGTGCGACCCCTTGCAGACCTGCTATGTAGAGCAAGACACAGACTTTGTGCCGCAGCATGGCATTTCTGTTTATCAGACCGCCGCACGGATGAATGGCTGCATCACCGATGACCCCGAAGCCTTGAAGGAGGCAAAGGACTATCTGGAAAAGGCCGAAGCGTTGACCATTCATAAGTCAACACGGATGCCGCAGCCGCAACCGTAAACCACAACGAAACATCCCAACCCAAAGAGCAGCTCGCAGGAGCCTGCTCTTTTTTATTGCCTGCATTTAACCCTAAAGGAAATGACATGACCCTGCCACCCCTTTTCGACCGTTCCCTGCCAGCGCCGAGCGTGCCGGAGTCCGGCTATCTACGCTTGCCGGAAGTATTGCGCATTATTCCCGTCAGCAAATCCACATGGTGGCTTGGTATCACTAAAGGGAAATACCCGCGAGGCGTCAAGCTGAGTGAACACATCACCGCCTGGCATGTTGACGACATCCGGCGCTGCATCGCCGACATCCGGCACCAGCAGGAACAAGGCTAACGCCGTAACTTTTCCTTTCTTGACCCTTTCCCATTCCCGCCGCTTTCAGGAGGCAGCAGACCATGAACATTACCGAAGCCCGTGCCATTCCGCTTTATGTGCTGGTGCAGCACATGGGCGGTAAATACTCGCATACCGACCGCAGCAAGCAGGACTGGTATTTCTCGCCCTTTCGCCCTAATGAGAAAACCGCATCTTTCAAAATCAGCGAAGCCACGCATAAATGGGTTGACTTCGGCCACGCCGGCAGCAGCTGAAACGGCTCAGGTGGCGACATAATAGACCTGTGGTGCGACTATCATGGCAAAGACCGCCGCGCCGCACTGATTGAGGCTTTAGCGGCGCTGGAAGGTTTTAACGGGGCTACAGCCAGCCAGAAACACGAGCAAGCCTATAAGCGGCCAATAACGCGCATTGCCGGGGATGAAAAAGGCCCGGCCGCGGGCCGCTTCAAAATAATTAAGCAGCACGACCGCATCTTTTACGGCAGCCTTATGGCGGAACCGCAAAGCGCCGTATCAGCGAAACCATTGCTGCTCGCTATCTAAAGTAGGTCTGGTTGCAGGACGTGGTCTATCCTGACAAGAAGCAAAACGGCTTTGCCTTCCGCAACGATAAATCCGGCTTTGAAATCTCCATCCCAAACCCGAAGAAAGGCACCACCTTCAAAACCAGCATCCGGCCCAAAGCGCCGACAACATACCGCGCCCTTGCTAGCAGCAAGGTCTTTGTTTTTGAAGGGATGTTTGACATGCTGGCATGGCTTGAAATGCAGGATACGCCCGAGCCGGAACATAACATTGTCGTGCTGAACTCGCTTTCATTCTGTGGTGAGATTGTTGCTAAAATCATTGCCGCCAAAGAGCAGATTGAAACCGTCATCCTGTTTCTGGACAATGATGAGGCTGGCACCAAAGCCACGCAGCTTAAGAGCGAAGACCTCATTAATGCAGGCTTTACCGTCAGGCCAATGGAAAGCCTTTATCAAGGCTATAAAGACTTGAGCGATTATTGGGCGAAAGACCCGGCTGCAAAGAAGGTCACAGACCAGCAGCAAGCCCAGGCTAAATACTATACCGGTGATAGCGCAACTGCTCTAGTGATGAAATCTACTAAAAATAAGTTGCGACATGAGTAGGAAATTGTCCGTCAGGTTTAGCTACCTGACGGACACGAAGTAGATATTTGACTTTAGCTGCCCTCGCCGCCGCCGCCTAAAATTTTTTTTGAAATCATTGTAACACCTCAGCTTTTTTATAGAGGAACAGTTTTACTATATCACGCGGATAGATTTCAAGTCTAGGAGAAAAATTCTTTTTGCCTATCTCTGCATGAAGTACCGTCCTATTTGCTAACAAAGTTGGCGATTTCTTGTGGTTATCAATATAGACTAAGTCAAAAGATAAGTTTTCTTTGGTGAGGTTTTCAACAGTCAAGTTGATTTTCTGGGTATATCTTTCTATGAACACATTAAACCATTGATTGTCATCGTCAGTATCAACACCGAATTTATTCCAAATGCTAAACTCCAAAATCCAACCCAATTCGGAGTCTCCCTCTACCTTCATATCAATATCTTCGTTAAAATCATCCAATAATTCTTTAGGATGACCATCTATTTCCATGTTTACTGGCGCTTTATTTTGCGTATTAAATGTGCCCAGTTTAGAAACATAGCCGTAACTGCCGTTCACTTTTTCTCCGATTTTGACACTGGCTTTAATATCCTCAGGCTCAAAATCTTTATCCCTACACATATTTGTAATTATATATTCAAATTTACAATGAATTTTATAGGCACTTCTATCTTGTGATATTTCTTCTAAATACAATTTAATATCCATCTGTTTGTTGAATATCAAATATCTAGACAGCATTTGTTTTAAAAAATGTGTGCGTTTTCATTGTCTGCCACTTGGGAACTATTCATCAATGCGCGAGTCCGCCTGTCGTAGTTGTGGTCTTCAATTTCTATAGTTGTAATGGCAGTTGAAATTATTGAGGCAAAAAATCCAAATACAATAAAAAATATCAAACTTGCGAGGATTGATGCGGATACTGATGCGCCAAAGCCTTTTATACCAAATACACGGTCAATAAAGTTATTTGTGGCTGATTGGAAAACGACAAACGCAATAATGTACAGAATTACTACTGCACAAAACCCGGCAAGTATCCAAGAATGATTGCTGAGAATTTCGCGGACTTTTTTCCTCTTGAACTCCACTATATGTACGGATTTATATCTGCTCGGCTATTGAGCGCTTGAATGCGATAGTACGGAGATTTTGCAAATATTGTCGGCGGCTTTTCACCCATAAAAGCAAAAATGTTAACCCCTGAATATCGCCGTACTTCATCCTGAGTTGCGAGCATACGCTTGTCAGAGTCCAAGCTCTTTATCCTACCCATGGGGTCGCGGCGGATAATCATATGCGAGGTTTCGCCCATTGCTTTTGACACATAGTCGGCGGTAAAGTTGTCATTGATACTGAAATACTGCCGCACAGCCGTATTACCGATAAATGTTTCCCACTTGTCGCCGTATATGCCTTTAAGCTGTATCAGCGATTACAGGATGGGCCAGACAATCATATTGAACCCGGCATAAGTGGAGAGCGCCGTTTCAATTTCCGACAGGTAGCCAAGGGCTGCGAATTCGTCCAGCAGGAAACACACCTTTCTATTCGGCTTCCTGATAACGGAGCGCATGGCCGTCGTCACCACCAGCCTAAGCCACCGCGAATAACGGACTAGCTTATCCGCCGCGATAATCACGTACATCGTCGTTTTGCCCTCTGACAGCCTCATTGGGTCAAAGCCTGATTGCAGGGACTTCTGCAGCGCCGGTGATTTTAGAAAATCGGTGCATTGCAATATGGTTGCCATGATATTGCCGAAGGTTTTTTCACCGGCGGCGGTAAGCTGCAAAATTTCATAGGCGCAGCGCCGCACAATCTCGCCGCTGACCTCATGTTCATTTGTGAACATATCCGCCAGCAAATCGTCCAGCCGTCCTTGGACTGCCTGACCCATTGCCAGAGCGTTTTCAGGGTGCAGGGCGGCGGCTGCGGGGTGACATCTTCGCTGTCCGTCAGGTTTGACGCCGCGCCGATATAAACCTGTGCTGCCCGGCATTTTGTCGGGCTGTATGGTGACTAGATGGACGAGCAACCCGGCGACGATAGAGCGGGCATTATCCGTAAAAAACTTGTCCTTGTCGTTCTTGTCAATTGGCACCAGCATTTCTGCGATAATCTGCGCATCGTCCACAAGAATGGAATTTTTATCAGCCAGTATGTCAAGCGGGTTACAGCTTGTGCTCTCCCCAACATGGTCGTGTAACAAGTCCCAAGGATTGAGAATTACGACAAGTTTACCGCTATCAAGCTGACAGCGGCGCGTCACAGCCGCATTTTCTCTTGGGTCTATTACCACCCAAGAGCCGGAGAAACGGCCCAGACCAAGCAAATTCGGGATAATCAGATTAGTGCCTTTGCCGCCCCGCGTTCCGGCGCAGGTTAGAATATGGCCCTTATCCGAGAAGGTGTAACCACCGCCGATATACAGACCAGTTCGCCCCTTGTATTTTTTTAGGTCTTCCTCGGTCGCACATTTAGCCGAGCCGAATTTATTAGCGGCGTTTATGTATGCTTCCCGCATGCTGTACTTGATATTGCGCCAGCGCGTGAACATCAAATAAACCGACAGCGACAGGAACAGGCAAAGGCCAAAATATCCCAGCACAACGGCGACCAGAAGATTAAGCCAGTGAATAAAGATTACCAGCAGCCATATACTCGCCAGAAGTGCCACCCATATCAGGATTGCCCCGAGCAGCATAGCCACCCGCATGATTGGCCGCAGCCCCCAAAGCTGAGGGTTAAAAGCAGGATTGGGCTGGTGATGGTGGCTTTGCAGATGGAGGTTACGGCGGCAAAGCCCGAACCATGAGCAGCATCCCACTCTTTCGCACTTATTTGCTTTACGGATGGTTCATTAATCAGCCCACGCTTATTTCTTCCTCCTGCATTTAGGGAAGAACAAGTTTTACTGTAAAGTTTGCCAATCGGAAAATATATTTAGACATTTGTCTAAATACCTAATTAAGTATCTCGATAGTGAACCTACTTTTCAAGGCTTTAAATGACGTGTCGAGACGGCGCATGCTTGAACTGTTGCGTTCAGGCGAGTTAAGTGCTGGTGAGATAGCCGAACACTTTGAAATGTCCAAGCCGAGCATTTCTCACCATCTTGACTTGCTCAAGCAGGCCGGGTTGATTGAAGCAGAGCGCCGGGGACAATTCATTGTCTATACGCTAAATACGACTGTTATGGATGAGCTGCTTTCCTGGATTATGCAGCTAACAACCCAGACCAAAAACAAGTAATCGTTTTGTTTACCTTCTAACATCACCTGAATGAAACCGACTTTAAAGCTTGTGCTTTGTATTCTCATTGCTATCATTCCGCTTATTTACTTGGCATTCATCTGGGATGCCTTACCCGCCATTGTTCCAACGCATTTTGATGCTTCCGGCGAGGCAAATGATTACTCTCCCAAACGACAGTTGTGGCTAATCATTGGAGGGATAAGTGTAGTAACTATCGGGCAGTACTTGCTGATGAATAACATGCATCGCATCGACCCAAAAAGACATGGAGCAGAGCCGTCCCGTTCATTTGGTAGGCTCGCAGACGGTCTTGTATTCTTTCTTACGGCCATCAATTTTGTGGCGCTACTTGCTTCCAGCGGCCATCAAGTAGTAGTGACAAGGCTAATACCGGTACTTATAGGATTACTATTCGCGTTTCTTGGAAATGTGATGTACAGTCTTAAGCCAAACTATTTCGCGGGTATCCGTGTGCCATGGACCTTAGCAGACGATGCTAACTGGCGGGCTACCCACCGGGTTGCAGGAGTTTTATGGTTTGTAGGCGGAATTGTTTTAGCTGTTGCAGCCTTAGCCCTTCAAGGTAAATACTTAGATAACTTACTGCTTATCCTACTTGTACCAATGGTTCTAATCCCTGTTGGTTATTCATTCTGGTACTTCAAACGCTCTTTTGCACGCAAGCCTTAACCAAGTTTGGGCTTATGAGGCCTAATCTTTAGATGGATTAATGGCTGTGCCGATGATGAGCACCGCACTCATTACTGCATTGATGCCTGCGGGCTTCACCTTTAAGAATGGCAGGGAAGGAATTAATGCAGGCAGCTTACCAACGGCCATCTATTATCTATTCCTGAAAACAGGAGGGGATATGTGTGGAATATGCCCTTTTTCAGACAGTGATAGTGTCCACTTTGGCGCGCAGTGAGACTACAACAAGCATAGGAAGAACCCGGGATGTATATTTTAGCATTCCAGACGCGTGAGGACATGCGCTAGGGCGAAGTGGGAAGAATCCTCACTGACTAATCCTTTTTGCACTCTTTTGCCAGCGGTGAGCGAAACTTCATCGGGCATTACAGTTTGGAGCATCTGAAAGTATCAATAAGGCCGCCCCGGACATCATAAGACCGGTAACGATACCAGATTAAATCGCGCCCTCCATTGTATAGCCGGGTAGAATCATAGTATTTATACTTACTACCTAATTTGGAGTAAAGCGATGAGCTGTCGGCTTTGAATACCGTAGAATCCATATAATACGGGAATACATCCGATGGGCCTTCTACCAAATGAAACATTCTGACGCTTGTCCATATGGTGCCATCGGGGTGAATAGTTACAGTGGCGGAATCTACCAGTGTTGTGTCCAGTTTTTCGGGAAAGCCATATCCATAGTAATCTATTTCCCCATTTGCTTTGTGGTGCCCAACGTATTTGTAGATAACAGATGCCTTGGGCGAATCCACTGCAGGTGGTGTGGGATTTGTCGCTGGCGCATCTTTCTTGCCGCAGGCAAATAGTGCAGTGCAGCACGCGAGGAAAAGGAATACCAGTCTCATAATGACTTATTGTTTGGAAATTTTGCCTGCCACTCTAACCTTACCATCCCCTGCGGTGATGCGGTATATATATAGTCCGACGGGCAGGTTGCCTATATTTAGGATAGAAGTGCCGTCCCTGCCAATAAGCTTAGCACTCGCGACAAGCCTGCCAGTGATGTCGTGCAGCGAAAATGTTTCCGGGGCAGTAGCTTCTTTGCTGTAGTCGATGCTGATGGATTCTGTAGCGGGATTAGGAAAAACCTTATAGCTTTCATCGGCAAGCTTAGGCACATTTGGCACAGCCGTAGGCTTGCAGCCCGGCAGCTCACAGCCATTGCTGTCCACACTTAGCAGCCACACATCCTGTAACCGGTAGCTAGGAAGGTTTTTGTTCTTGGGCCACATACCTACCATTGCAAGGCTGCCGTCACGCCGCTCCGCAGCATCCACCAGTACGCCAATATCAGAGGTAGTATCTAAGCTGTAAGCCTGCTCCCATCTTACTGACCCATTCCTTGTTAGTCTGCACGCCCATCCGCCATGAACTTCAGGTGGATTAGTCAGTATCTCGCCTAAAGCGAGGTAATCTCCGTTACGCAGTTGCAGTATTTTGTATAGCTGTACGTGATGCTTGAGACTGGCAAAGCTGTGAAGCCACCGTATTTTGAAGTTGGCATCTATAGCGGCTACGTAAGAAGGGAAATTCTGGAAACCGCCTGCGTTATTAGTTATGATAGTATCCAGCATTCCCCAATGATAATAGCCGCCCAATCTGTCCGTATGAATATCACCAGTTGAAACAAACGCATCGCCGTAGGCGCTGTCTTTAAGGATATTCCCCTGGCTATCTGTAATGATAAACCAGGGCCGATCATGTAGATACGTCCTTTGTGTACCGCCGCTCCCCTTATAGTCCACACTCCGGTTGTAGCCGCCCAACAGCAGATCGCCATTTGGCAAAACCTCCACGCTATGCAGGCTGGACCCTACGCCGGAAGAGAATACAGGCTTAATGACAGATTTTTTCTCAAATACTTTCCGGATAATGAGGTTGCCGTCTGTATCGGTGATAATCAGCACTCCATTTTTACTGGCAAGCGAGCCATTGGTGTCTAATGACTCCACGGCAAGCACATAGTGGTTATTGACCGGGTCAAAAGCTATATCAGCACTATTTTCCGCGTTTTTAAGCGTGTCAGTATAGGCTTTGATAAATATTGAATCGGCAGTCGTGCCCATTTTCAGGATGGCGCACTGATAGCTATAATGGTATTTACCAAAGATGGTGAAAGGCATTAGCAATTGTCCGGTATTCGTAGTAGCCATCCTGCCATAATAACCATTGCTGCTATTCATATCCTTTACACCATAGCCTTTCTTCCCACTAATCTGGCTGCCGTCAGGGGATAAATCAAAAGAGGTTAGGCTCCATGTACCGTCGGAAGCGGCTATTATTCCGTCAAATATTCGGTAGCCTCCGTTTGCTAACAGCGTTATATTCTTGCCGAAGTCGTAGCTGGTGTCGTAGTCATACTCCTTGCTGAAGTACTGTGCATGACTGATGTTGGTAAAAAGACACAATGCCCCCAAGAGGAGGCATTGTGCAATTAGGGTCTTTAATAGTGATGACATATCAAGGCTTGTAAACGATTCTGATCATATCTGTATTGTGCCCATCGGTATCTCTGAAGTAGCCTGTATAAATGCCTTCGGCAAGGGATTGCGGTAAGCTAAGTGCATTACTACCTTCGTGAAGTTGGTATACACCTACTAATGTGCCCACCACGCTGTGGAATGTTATAGAGCCTCCCTTGCTACTTTGAATCGTAAGATGGCCACTGGTGGGATTGGGTGCGACGGAGAATAGGGCATGATTAGACAAGATACCCTTGTTCTCATTACCTATTCTTGCTGAACGCTTAATCATAGGAAGCGGATGCATAAAAAGTTTCAAGCCTAGTGCTTCGGTTACACCATTAGCCAGACAGCCAGATACTGAGCTATTGGAAGCAATGGATAAGAGATAGTTCTTGTCTGCTTCGCCGGCAGATGCCCAGCCTTTCTTCGCATCAATCAGGTCCAGGCGCATCTCCGCAAGGCGAGCCTGTTGTTGTTCTTCCTTGGTATCGCGTGGCATCATTCTAAGCATCCGGCGTGCGTCCGCAACCTTATTAGCAGCTACGTAGAATGACAACGCGCTGCCGTAGCGATGATACGACGCTAACAACATGGCAGCTTTTTCCGGCTGGTCATTTAATGCATAGTTCAGGGCTTCCCGGCTTACAGAAAGTGATTCCTGCGTTGCAAGGTATTGCCGCTCTTCATCAGACATGTTATTATTATCCGGTGCCTGCGCATTACCGGAAGCCATCCTTGCCGTAGGATTATGACTGAAAAGAACGGTAGCACAGGTGTTATTTTTATCTCCGGCTGGATAATTGTGAGCACTTATTGTATATGCAGTTGAATTATAGCAATTTGGCTTAAAGGCAGGTGTGACAGACGGAGCATCAGTAAAGTAATAGTTTACCTGCTGTGCAGCCTCCGCAGTGGCGTCTGCATCTAAATTTGTAGGGCCTGAAGATGATGAACAAGGATTAAAGAACAAATTGCCCGCGGGCGTATACGCTCCGGCGCCGCTGCCCTGATTAGGCCGTAACGTGCCGGGGATAATAGTTGTTCCTGCTGCATCCGTAGATGAGCGGTATATGGCTTGATCAATATGTGAATAGTAGTCGTTGCAGTGCCATTCCAACCCGTCATTTGGATTGCTAGGACCACCACCGTTTTCCCATAAAGAAACAGAGCCATTCTCTAGGTAATCAAAATGGTTATTGTCTACTTGAACATACTCACTATGGTTGTTAGCGACGATGATTCCGATATTGCCTTTAGGCACAGATCTGCCTTGCGAAGGGATATTGAAGGAGTTGTTAGTAACAGTATACGCTTTGCAGCCGGTAAGTGAAATTCCAATGCCTGGATAGGGGCTCGCGTAATTAGGCACCGTGAAGGTATTGTCTGCTACAGTTAGCGTATTGTCCATTCCCTCAATGGCGATACCAGTGCCGTTGTTGTCAAAGGTATTGCCCATAATCCGGGACGCCGAAGCATTAGTCGGGGTATTGACGTTCCAGATGCCGAAAACCATGTTCTGGAAGCTATTGCCCGTGCCTGATGTGCCAGAGCATCCTGCGCCGCTGTATGTACCGCCGTTACAACTTGGATACACGCGGAGACCAGCATCCACGCCATAAATACCTGAGCTGCGTAAGCGCTGCGGAAAGACAGGGTCACAGTAAAAGGTATTGTCTATAAAATGCGTCTTCTCTATGCCAAAAACGTTGGCATGAAAGATCCCTGGTACAACACCGCCATCTCCATCCCGGTAAAAGCATATATCCGCCATTCCTGCCGAAGTGGAGGTGAAAAGACATGTGTTGAATATGCTCGGCGTTTTAATGGAAGGCGTAAAGCCAGTGCCTGGATACCACAATAGATAAAAATCCCGACGGCAATCTTGGAAAGTGGAATTGTCGGCGTGGACAATTGCCCCACCTTGCCCGTGCTCAAATACCCTGGTAGAGTACATAGTCGTATTATACTCCGGATGATTCCAGGAGTCATGCATGTACTCCCTTTCACCATAGGCATCAATGCCTATTCTTGCATCCTTTACAGTGCTGCTGTTGGTAATTTCCAACTCACCTTGGTAAGCGCCTAAACCAGCGCTGAGTGGTATTTGGTCAGATTGGTCGTCACCGTTTATGTTCATCCCTTCCCACATCATTCGGTCGCCGCAGGCGTTCAGACCTTGCAGCGTGGAGCCGTTTAGTACTAGTCTACCGCCGGCGGCCACATCAATTGTAATTCGACGGGCAGGTGGAGTTGAAAAGTAGGGTGTGTTTGTAAATTCAAAATAGTCGTAAAGGTGATCAGGGTGGAGGGAACGGTCAAACTGACCCACCCGCGCCGATTTAAGCTGACCCACCCAGGATGATTCAAACTGACCCACCTGCGCCGGTCCAAACTGACCCACCCTCGCCGGTGCAAACTGACCCACCCGGAAGTAAGATTTGAGCTGATGCTTTAGGCGGAGGCAGTCTAGGTTAAGTTTCTTAAAAACTTAGCCCTGATGGCCAATAATCCGATAAGCATGACCAGGATCAGACACGCCTTACGCCTGCTCGACCAGGGACGAAGCAAGCGCCTCATCGCCGAACAAACCGGCACCTCCCGCAATACATTAAAGCGGTACTTCCAGGCTTTCACTGACAGCGGATTGAGCTTCAAAGAGCTTGATACCCTTAGCGATAAAGACCTGGAGGACCTGTTCATCAAGCCACAAGTTGCACCCTCCAGCGAACGGGTAGCACAGTTGCACAGCCTGTTTCCCGATATAGATAAAGCGCTGAAGCGCAAAGGCGCTACCCGTCAGGTGCTCTGGGAACAATATCGGCGGGACAATCCGGAAGGCCTGTGCCTGAGCCAGTTCAACACTTACTACAGGCAGTGGAAAGCAAGCGTCAATCCATCGATGCGCATAGACCACAAGGCCGGCGACAAGCTATATGTTGACTTCGCCGGCGACAAGCTCCACATTACCGACCCGGAAAGCGGAGAGCTAAAGCCGGTAGAAGTGTTCGTAGGCATTCTGGGCGCCAGCCAGCTCACCTACGTAGAGGCTGTAATGAGTCAGCAGAAAGAAGATTTTATTGGCGCTTGCGAAGGTGCCCTTCACTTCATCGGCGGCGTGCCGGCAGCTATTGTTCCTGACAACCTGAAGAGCGCAGTAACCAAAAGCAGTAAGTACGAGCCGGTTTTGAATGAGAGCTACGCTGTGTTTGCAGAGCATTACGGCACCACCATCCTGCCGGCCAGAGCCTATCGCCCCAAAGACAAGGCGCATGTGGAGAATGCCGTAAAAATCGTTTACGCGCGCATCTACAGCAAGCTCCGTGATCAGCGATTCACAACACTGGAAGCACTTAATGTAGCCATTCTGCAAGCGCTTGAGGTGCACAACAACGCCCACTTAAAAGGCCGCAGCTACAGCCGCCGCCAGCAATTTGAAGAAGTGGAGCGCAGCACACTCATGCCGCTACCCGCGACACGCTTCGAGATCAAGCAATCCAGCTTTGCCACCGTGATGAAGAACGGGCATGTGACCCTTGGAGCCGATCGCCACTTCTACAGCGTTCCGTACAAGTACATCGGCAAAAAAGTAAAGCTTCTTTATAGCAACAAGACGGTGGAGATCTACAGCGGCTACGAGCGCATTGCCCTCCACAACCGGGTGAAGAGTTCGTTTCATTATACTACAGACCCGGATCATCTGGCCTCCGCCCATCGCTTCGTTACAGAATGGACGCCACAGCGCTTCCTGAGCTGGGCTGCTGATATAGACCCGGACGTAGTGGTCTACATCCAGAAAGTTCTGGATCGCAAACAGCATCCGGAACAGGCGTATAAATCCTGTCTGGGCATCTTAAGCTTCGCCAAAAAGGTCGGCAATGAGCGGCTGATCAAAGCCTGCCAGCGGGCTTTAGGCTATGGCATCTATAACTACAAGATCATAGAGCGCATTCTGCAAAAAGGACTGGATACGCAGCAGGATGAAGATGAGCTGCAGCAGCTCACGATGCCGGCACACGACAACATCAGAGGAGAACAGTATTACAACAAGTCTTAACCAATAAAATCAATGTAACCATGAACACAGAAACACTTGACAAGCTCAGAAAGATGAAGTTCCACGGCATGTTCCGTGCCTTCAAAACCAGCCTTGAAGCAGGCAAAGCAGAAACCTTCACGGCGGACCAGATCGTCGCACATCTGGTAGATGCAGAATGGGATGAGCGGCAGAACCGGGGCATTGACCTCAAGATCCGCAACGCCCGCTTCCGCTACAAAGCAGCGCTGGAGGACCTGTACTACCATACAGACCGCAATGCGGACAAGAACCAGATCCTGCGCTTTGCCGACTGCAGCTTTATTGACCGGAATGAAAACATCCTGATCACCGGCAGCACCGGGATTGGCAAAAGCTACATCGCATCTGCTCTTGGCCATCATGCCTGCAGCCGCGGTTATCGGGTAGCCTACTTTAATGTACCCAAGCTTTTCGCCCGTCTGAAAATGGCAAAGGCCGATGGCTCCTATCTCAAAGAAGTGACCCGCATTGAACGGCAGCATCTACTAATCCTCGATGACTTTGGCATCCAGCCCTTCGATGCGCAAAGCCGTGCTATCCTGATGGAGCTTATTGAAGACCGGCATGGAAAGGCCTCGCTAATCATTACCTCACAGGTACCGGTAGCCAAATGGTATGAGTTGATTGGTGAGCAAACGATCGCCGACGCAATCCTGGACAGAATCGTTCACAACGCGCATCGTTTGGATCTGCACGGAGAATCGATGCGTCGCAAAAAGCCAGAAATGTCCGAGAGCGTACAGAACGACGGCACCCTGCCCGCTTTATCCACATAAATTTTCTATACGGCTGGCCCTTCACTAAGGCTGCGGGGCCAGCCTAAAAATTTTTGTGGACAAAGCTATCCGCATGCTCCCCGGATCAACAAATCAAATTTCTATAGACCTTTAGTCACGAACCGATCCAGAAGAAAAATGCAGAAATCACATTTTTAAACACTCAACAAAACATCAAATCCACTCACCTCTTCGCCAGCAAAAACGCCAAATCTTCGCCAGTCAGAAGGTGGGTCAGTTTGCTTCATCCTTAGTGGGTCAACTTCATCATCCCTTCCAATCAGGGGAGGCGAAGTTTAATGTTGAGCTTTGTATAGTAAGTGTGCGGTTAGGTGCTACCTGTATATCTGAGATTATATTCGCCCCGCCACTTCCGTAGTAATTACCGCGTATGGTGTTGCCGCTCCATGTTTCATTGGTATTGACAAGCAAAACTGATTGTCCATCTTCTGCATAATTTGTTACCGTATTTGCACACCAAGGGGCAAACTTGGAGAAGGTGTAATCATCATTATTATCCTCAAGACAGTTGTTGCCGGCAATTACGAACCCCCCATCTGCTGTTTTGTCAATGCCGAACCCGCATATGGCATCCTCTTCTGCGCCACGGTACACGCGCCTCCAAAGATCATGGCTTACTCCGTTCTTCACGCCAATAATCATAGCATCAGTAAGATCGGGGGTTCGTATATCGTCTGTAAATGTGGCGGTGGAAGAATAATAATCCGCCGTTGAAGAAACAATGAAGTACTCTCCATATTTATTTTGCGTAATTGACGGGCGAAAATCTTCGCCGCTAAAATGGCCAACATTCATTGTGCCAGTAAGTACATCTCCATTATCATGGTCTAACTTTATAGCATAACCATCGGCATCATAGTATTCTCCATAGGCTATATTTCTGACATTGTCATAAACAATACCTCTGTTCATTCCATACGCTACCGGGTCTTGCAATGCATTTGATACATTGCTACTGCTGCGAAATGGCGGGTCGGCACTTAAGGCAACGAAATTTGTCATAGCCACTAACTCTATTTCACCATCGGCCCCAACCATCATGTCGCTGGCACGCTCATCTACATTTACGGCCTCCCTTAAGTAGGTGTAGGTTAAACCCGCACTGCTGTTTATACGGTTGTTAGGATTAGCAGAAGTGTAGCGCGCGCTTGCAGGGCCGGTTTCTGTATAGTAAATGGCTGGCAGGTCATTCTTATTGTATGTCCTGTAAAAGGTGTTGCTACTTAGGTCATCTGGTAACTTAGCAAGAAAAATATCTTTGTCATACATTCTAATTGTTGCACTATGGCCATCGGCATTAGTGCCTGTTGCAGTAGCTTCATCCACTGTGCTGCTCCCAAGTGTAGAATCACTGACGAAGCCGCATACATATACTTCATATCCTCCACTTGTGTTGGTCTTAGTCAGTACTTTAGTTGCTGCACTTCCTACGCCCGTAGCACTGGTAGCGGATATGCCTTTATAAAGCTGGTAACTGCTTATATTCCGGCTTGGTAGATCAATCTTTGTAACTATTCCATTCGAAACTCCTCCCGGTGCCAAAGATTGTGAGAAGCCACAGATATAGTAAGCACTATGAGCAGGAGTTGGGTCCATGGCTATTGAGTAATTCCAATAAACATTACCATACGTCCCTGTGGTAGGTGAAGGGTCTGACCAAAGCTGTCTAATTGTTGAATTGATATTACCGTCATCATCAAACTCAATAATGATAGTTCCGCCGCCATATCCAACTGCTGCATAATTACCCGGTGATGTTTCAATTACTTGCCACAGTGCACCTTTAGGTATTGACGTATTGGGAGTGTTACCTGTCCCGTCATTTACCTGTGTGATATACTTAACCCAAAGTGTATGGCCAAAGTTATCCAGCATCATTATAGCCGGATAATATGTACTGTTGGGATTACTTATATCCCACGAAAAGCCACATGCGACATGCGTTTTTTTAGTAGTTGTTAAAATGCCAAAGCACCAATCATGTCCATGACGGTTTCCCCCACTACCAGTAGGATAGAGGTTATCTATTTCATTATGCCATTGTGCGCGCGGAGCTTTCGGCTGCGAGTTTCCTGCGGTGCTCATGCCAGTTAATGTAGCAAGCATACAAAAGACCACCTGCAGCAAAGATCTTAGCATTAGTTTTGGAGAGGCTTTTTTGTTCATGTCAGTTTGTTTTAGTTATCTAAATGTGCAACAAACCTTCTTCTTTAAAAGATAATGTGCTGTAATTCATATCAATTACCCGAACAACACTATATTTATCCGAAAATCGGGTATGCGAATCCGGCTACGCAATAAACGTGTGGAAAAAGGGTACACACAGCGAAAGATGGCTGAACTCATGAATATTACCCTATCTGCCTACCAACGTATAGAAAGTGGGGAAAGCGGCTGGACAGAAGACCACATTCTTCTGGCATCGGATATATTAGGTTGCGGGCCGGAAGAAATTATGAAGGAAGGCCGCCCTTCAGTGCCACCGCCGGATATTACTATTGTCACAAACGCACAGCATGCTGGCCCTCAGGCAGCATATGTTGCAGTATTTGCGCAGGCGATACAAGCGATGCAGCAGCAGTTCGAGTTCAATACCCGTTTTATGACACAGGACTTGCCGGAAATGATCAAGCGAATGGTTGAAGGGGTTGGTTAGTCGCCTACTATTTGCCCAACATCTGCCGCGTTAGTCTAAACCATTGACACGTATACTATGTGTAAGCCATCGCCCGTTTTGCCCTTCTTAGTGCAGGCAGATTTAGTTGGCGCAGGCCTGTGTCCGTGACTAGGTAGTCTAGTAAAGGGCAAGTGCTGTACGCCAATGTCAGCGTGTGGGCGTCATTCCCGGACAAAGCGCATGTTCCATACATACCCCTCGCCGGTTTGGATGGAGAGGTAATACACACCTGCCGGTAATGTCGCTGCATCCACGCCTGCCCTGCCGCCTTTGAAATGGAGCGCAGCGCTATAGAGGCGCTGGCCCACGGCATTGATGATGGATACGCTTGCCTGCCCGTCTTTAGCTACCGACTGTACCAGCTCAAAAGCCCCTTTAGCTGGATTGGGCACTATGCTGTACTGCTGGCTCTGGCCATTGATGCTTTGCACGCCTGCTGCCCATACTTCCACCTTCACCGTGTCTTTTGTAACCACTCCGCATAGCGTTTGCGTCATTACATAGCTCGTCGTCTTAGCTGGCTTTACCCAGATGCCGGGGCCTTTTCCAATGATGGTTGCGGAGCCAAGCACCTGCCAGTCGCACCAGATGGCTTCTGCGGATGGACGACCGATGTAAATGGAATCTCCTGCGCCTACGTGGGTGTCGGGGCCTGCATCTGCTTTAGTTGTGCTTTCTACTACGCTTACATCGTCTATGAAGTAGTAGCTAAGACGCGAGCCCGCAACGAAGTTGTTTGGCACTTTGGTGACGGTCGTGTGTGTTTTGTCCTTAAAATTCCCAATTGTGATGAACTGTTCTGAGCCGTTAGCTATGAAGGAACCTTCCACTTTCGTCCAGTTCAATGTATCAGTGATGGGAGTGCCGGAATAAGTGACTTGGGGGTTGTATTGAGTTTTGGGAACACCGCAGAATTGATAGGAAGTATTATCTATAGATCCATTATCCAAAAAGGCACTTATATCCTTTATAGCCCAATCCGAACATTCTGCAAGTACAGCGTAGAATGACACACAATACCTTTTGCCTGCGGTCAGCTTTTTAACGAGTTTGCCTTGAAGATAATCGCGCAGGTAGCGCCAGTATTGGTCGCTATCCACTTCTGTGTACATATACACAGAAGCCATGCCCTTACCAGAATGAGAATACTGGTACCCTGTTGAGCCGCCTGGAACGGTTGCATAACTGGAACTACATTCATTACGATACTCCGGACTACAATTACCATCACCTCTATAATCAGGATTAAGTTTAGTTGTGTCAATGGGCGTCCAGCCTGTGGCTAGCATAATCTGGTCATATGCATATGGACATTTACTGTAGGTCTCAAAATCTCCATTGAGTACATAATTGGTCTGAGCAAACAAAGCCCTGCTACTCATAACGAGTAGCAGGGCCATTGTTATTACCATCATCTTCTTTGCTGTAGTCATTCTTACTTCTTTACAAAGCTCAACTTGTAAGTCGCGCCACTGACATCACGTACAGTTATATAATACATGCCTGGTGCAAGGTTGCTTAGATGCAAGTTCGCTGCATTGCTTTCAAATATAATGTAGGAAGTATGCACCAATGCGCCTAGTATGTTGTACACTTTGATGCTGGCTGGATTTTCATCGTTCTGCAACTGAGTTAGAGTGAAGTTGCCGTCATTAGGATTGGGTACCAAACTGTACTGCTGCGGTATGATTCTCGTCTGTGCTATTCTACCACTGTTGCCGCCCTGTCCACCTCCACCGCTGTTATCGTCACATTCCTCGGGACAGCTATCATCGTAGATATGCACCTTATTTGTTAGTTTTTCCATAAGCGAACGGGCGTGGTAAATAACCAAGCCGCTGATTCTAGGGCAAAGGTTGCAGAGCCAGTCTAGCATGGCGGTATCCGTGCCGTTGAATGTGCTATCCCTGTATGACTTATATAGGTGATAGTATTCCAGATAGTGGGCCATAATGGAGTCACCGCCGTGACAGTCCAATACCTTCACCTTGCAGCTGCCAGAAGTTGTTCCTGCAAGTGTTGGCAAGTAAGCCAGCAGCGTATCGGTCACGGAATCCTGCGCATTGGCTACCGATTGCTCTATTTTATAGAGCCACTCAAAGCGGCTGCCTGCTGCTGTGCTCACAAAAGATTTGAGGATCGTGGAGCTATCTGTTAACGTGGTGTCACTCCTCAATTCTTTATACATAGCCAGCTGCGCCATCCACGCCTCACGCTGCTGGTGGCATCCGTAGTTCACACTGTCCTGCGCTACTTGTTGCAGCGCCATGCGGTAATAGTAAATAGGCTTGTACTCAGTGGTGCAGGTTGTTCCATAGCGTGAGCCGGAAGAGTAGAAAATGCTTGCTGGTGTCGGTGGCGTAGGGAAGCCGGTATGACTGTATGCGTAGTAATTGGGCAGCCCATCATTAACAGTTGGGTCCTCTTGAAATGAGGCACCATTAAGCACATACAATGGTGAACTCGATGCAGCACTACTAACCGCGTAGGTTTGAAGCCGGTTACTGCTTAACGACCAAAAACCGATGTTAGTCAGCCAGCGGTTGCCATTGCTTAAATAAACATTACCCTGCTGCCCGATAGCGCCGCCATGCACCAGGCCCTTCAGGTTATCATCCATTGTATTCCTTGACCAGAAAGTGTTGGGCTGATAAGTCACAAACTCAAATCCGCGACCAATAGTATAGACATTGTTGCAGCCAACGGACGGCTTGGAGAAGTTGCCACTGAAGAACATACCACGGGCATTATCGTTGGTGCTGACGGAACTACTTACGTCGTTGTAATTAGTGACCGTAAAGCTGCTATTCGCGTGGAAGATGCCATACTGCACCTGGTTAGCAGCATCGTTTTGCAGCTTCACAATGTTATTAAGGATGTTCACACCCCGGTTCTGGATGTTGTAAAGCACAATGCCATTGAATACATCCCTTACTGTATTCTCGCTGATATTTACTGTGTAAGGTGAGCCGAGTCCCACGCTGCCCGGTGTCAGCTCATCTACAAGAATGCCCGTATTGCTCAGCGAGTAATTAGCTCCTGTCGTACCGCTAATGTAATTGTGCTCTACAAACATATTGCCTTTCACTCCGGCATTATTGGGATCAGTGGATAAATAGATGCCGTTTACGCAGTCGTGCACCGTATTGTACTCCGCATCCAATTGTTGAAAATCATTGGAACGCATCGCAATGCCGGTTTGTCCGAAGCCTATAGTATTGAGCGTGGTATTATTGGTGGCAACATAAGCCTGCGATACCAGCGCCTTATACATATTGTAGCTTTCCGTACCACTCACATTGTCGTAGAACTCGTTGCGGGGCTCACGAGCGCCTGTTGCAATTCGCAATTCCGTTTTCAGGATTTGGGGGTCTGGATAAAGGTTGCGCGCGAATACTCCAATACCGCCCCAAGGCGATCCCTGATAAACATACTTGTGCATCAGGCAGAAGCTGGAGTTCTCTACATACACATTGCTCTCATAGCCTTCCACCCCGCAGCGCATGTTGTCAAACAGGTTACGGTAGCGCTCGTCGCTCTTGTCGCCTATCGTGATTCCGTCAAAGACCCATGATGTAGGCCCTGTAGTACCACCCGTCGTGTTACCCACATTGCGAAGCTCAATGCCGGCAATAGGGTCGGTACCATCCTTGCAAGGCAGGGGCTGGTAGTAACCGTTTACATTGTTTTGCAGGTCAAAAGGCGGTATGGCGGCAGGCGCTGTAAGGTTCTTCAATGCGTATGGCCTATCCCAGTTCACGAAGCTGCCATAATTGTCTAGGTCGCGGGAGGTAAAGACAGTATTACGGAACAGGTAATCCTGGAAAAGGTCGTAGGAATGGCCGACAGCTATGGCAAACTTGTTGCGATTAAAGACGGCATTATCGGTTTTAATGACATACCTGCCAGGAATCAGGCTGTGGTTGCCGGCAGGGTTGTATTGGCTGATAGCATGCTCTGCATCTTCTATCAGCGAACCGCCTATTACATGCACGTAGCCCCAGTCCGTGGCTAGATTGATGCCCTGCCACATCTCAGTAGTGCCGGGGCAAGTAGCCAGGTGGGAATTGTTGATGGTCAGCAAAGCTGAGTTATTGACGGTAATTGATACATTTGGCGCTATCAGCACATTGGCATTGGTAAAGGTGGTGTTGACGTCAATAGTCAGCGGGGCGCAGATGTAATATGAATTGCTTGCGCCGGCGGTAGGCAGGGGGTTGGAGGCATCAATAGTGCCGGAAATAACAGTGGGCGAGCCCTGAATGTCATCTGTAAACCGTACACAGGGGCTGAATTTGAACTCGGTCGCCTTGGCGCAGCCGCAGCCATCGCTGGTTACCACTGTATAAGTACCGTAGTGAGTAACGTTAAGCGTTGAAGAGGTAGCGCCGCTTATTGGAACGCTCGTCCCAGCTCCATCATACCATTGAAAGGTAATCCCCGGCCCGACTACAGTAGCGGTGAGCACGCCTGGCAGGCACAGACCAAAATTAGCGGTGATAATAGGCGTTATGTCACGCTCAAGAGATACGTCGTCGTAAAGAAAGTAATTGGCACCTGGTGTATTGCTACGCGCATAGATAATGCGCATGTACTCGTCCCCAGAGCTGCCGTTATAGATGAAGGAGGAAGTTCCTCCACCGGCCGGAAAATTTTGCCATGCATTGGCCCCGCTCCAGGATATACCAGAAGCTGCAGGTGAAATCAGGTTTGCCCCAGACGGCGAAGGAAGGTAGCCGAGAAATAATGTGTTGCTGAAATACAGCTCTAACGAGTGGTTAGTAAACTGTGCGGCGGGAACGCTGTTAGAGCCAGGGTACGTCCAGTCGCTCATGTAGTACCGGAAGCTGACATTGTACTTAGCGCCGCTCACCATGGGTTTTGACAGGGTCATGTTCGCCTCATAGCGGTTACTGCTCCAGATGTTGTTTCTACCAGTGCCGGATATGGCAAAGCGGGTATTGGGTACGCCCGATACGATTGGAGTGGCCGGTACCGGAAAGGATGGATGACCCACGCCACCTATAAAGGCAGGCAAGCTGGTGTTGTATGACGCAAATGCTCCGTAGCAGTAGCCGGGAGTATAATTTTCAACAATGCTTTGCGGCCCGCCAATTGGGGTAGTATACTCCAGCGGCTCCATGCCGTCAGGCAGCACTTGGTCATGCGGGCCGCTGAATTCTACATAATTCTGCCACATATTTGTTTGGTCAGCTACCATGGCGGGCATCAAGTATGTGCCTGATGCCGCGTCCCAGCGATTATAGTCTGTCCCAGCTTCAAAACTCCCATTTACTACCATTTGGCAGGGCTCCGCCCAGCAATTGCAGTTTTTATATACATCAACGTTGATGACGATAAAGGAACCTTTATCGGTACCGTCATAAAGGTGAAAGGCTAAAGTGGCACGCCCCTTGAAATTGTCCCTAGGCTTGAAAGTAATGATGTCGCCGGCGGCGTTTAGTGTGATGGTGCCGGGATTGGTGGCATCTGGTCCACATCCGTTGATATTCCATACTTGGTAGTTGTAAACATAAAGATGGTCGCCATCAGGGTCACTCACGTTTAGCGCATGGCCTGTACTAGTACCGGCAATAGGGTCATAGCCGGTTATAAGGCCTTGGCCGGGCTGGTCATTTAAAACTATCGTCACCTCCTGGCAGGTGGTAGTGGTGGTATAAAAGCTCGCATTGCCAGCTGGCGGAGTCTGGATTCGGTGCTTGTCTAGTCCCCACGCATAGTCATCGGGGTCTATGACCTTACCGTAAGTGACCGGAGGATGGTTTGTTATAGCACCGTAATCCGGATAAGAGGTTTGTATGCTGAGGCCGAGTGTTGTGAACATGCGCAATTCCTGAAGGGAATATGTTCTGCGCATCAGCCCTTTCCTGTCCGCGAAATTGCGTGCACCTGCAACATAGGGCGCAAGGAAGCCTGGGGATTTATGATTAGCCCTCGCGAAGCGCTCTTCAAAGTGGCTATAACTTAAGATTGACGGGCAT
This sequence comes from uncultured Bacteroidota bacterium, assembly GCA_963782125.1. Taxonomy (GTDB): domain Bacteria; phylum Bacteroidota; class Bacteroidia; order Chitinophagales; family Chitinophagaceae; genus UBA1952. The sequence goes on along the minus strand of CAWAID010000007.1, from coordinate 1,186,122 downwards.
TGCCCCGATAAAATATAAATCCTCATTATCTGCAATAGGCTGATTTAGCCGCGACGTGCTGAGCGGGTCGTTAGTTAGCCAGACATGGTAATAAGAACTAGCAAGAGTGCTTACAGAAAGTGCGCTGTTGATGCTCGGCGTGGTACCGGTAATAATCTTTGTCAGCGAGCCGGTGATAGGATCTTCGTAGTAAAGAAACTGGTTGTCAAATTCTGTAAATGTATTGGTGCCTAAAGGGAAGTTGATAGTTGGTGAACTTCCGCTCGTAACCTTCTCCATTCCAGAGCTCATACCCAAAATGTGGGTCATCTCGTGCAGAATAACAGAGAAAAAATCTTCCTCACAGGGAGCTATACTGCTGCCGCAATAGCCAAACTGAATATGCAGCGGGTCATAGAAATTGACCATTACATTCCCACAGAATTCGCTGCCGAGATTGGGCCCGCCATTCAGCATAGCATTTGCCATGTAGCTATGATGATAGCCAGGCGAGGAAAGAGGGTAATTAGGCATAGTCATAGCGCTCAGGCCTGCTATTCCGAACATGCTCGCGCTTGATACGCCGAATTTGACAATGAGTGGGTTGGTTGGCGAGACATCCGGGTGGAAATCAAAAACAGTTTCCAAGTATTGGAGCACCTTGCACACGCAGTCCCGCCGCTGCTGGCCTAAAGTAATGCCTCCACCTGCAGGCGTTGGGTCGTCAAACCCCTGCCCCGTGCTTAAGTCAACGTCTTCAAAGTATGCCTGGATGTATTCTGAATTCGGCAAGCCGGAACGCGGGCAGCTTTGTAAAGAAGCCGGGTTGCCAATCTGTGCCGTCCAGTTTGGCGGTGCAGCAGCATTGGGCATGACGACCATGCATTGTGGCCTTATTGAATCCAGCGGAAGTGGTGGAACTGTTTGGCATTTACCAGAAATCGGGAATACTGCTATAAACAGTATCACCATCAACAAGGCTAAATTGAATCGGCTCATTATAGTTGACTGATTGTTTGGGGGTTAAAAAATTACTAACGCCAACAAAGAATGCCTAAATTTTTCATAAAAAAGAATGATTAGCATTTTTTTTCTCTGGCGGCTCTTAATTGGTTCATCTTACCAAGATGTTCTTCTAATCAAACCATTATGCGAGAAGTAAGGGTAGCTTCTCTTGAGTGGTACTTGAGTTATATAGCGAGCGTAGATGAACCTACGCTGGGCACTGTCCAAAAAAATTCTGAGTTTCCCATCATCATGACATGGAGCTGTGGTGCGGATGGCTACCTACTTAAAGCTTACAGTCGGCGCAAGCTGAAGATGGCAATAGAGACAGTCGTAGTGGCCGGCTTCTATCACTCCGAGCTGGTAGATGATAAGTTGGTGCGGACCATGCAGGCGGGCGGCAAGCTTGTAGTGCTACGCATCACAGAAAAGGAGACGATTTTCTTAGCTATGCTGCAACCTTTCGTACAAGAAGATTGCTGACAGAATGGGCGTTAATCTGCGCGCCGCGGGAGGCTAGGGGTTAAGTCAAGGATAGTATTCGTGATGGTGGATTTGCAGATAGGCATGAGAGGTAATTAACTCAATGGCTCATATTGCTCGTCATCCTCCTCCTTATCCCAATGTATCAAAAGCTTTGCAAGCTTCGGTGCAGCGGCATTTACAAGCTCATTCACCATCTCCTCGGTGATTCGCGTACCGGGAGGGTATTTTGAATAAACCTTTTGACGCGTTCTTGCGAGTACTTCCGCCATTGTTTTCCGCTTTTGCCTGATGTCAGCGATCAACATTACGCGGTTCACATTTGACTGAACTGAGTTTAGGATTGTCGTATTAATTTCCTGCTCCTCGATGTCAGTCAAAGGCTTCAAGTAGTCCAACCGACCGTCATAATTAATGACTACCTTTTTCTGTATTTTTTTCTTGCCAATTACATCATAGCCATAGAAAGCCTCATAATCGCCTCCTCCATAATTATCGTCCAGATTCACGATGAAGGCAAACGTGCTAAACAGCACCACATAGGCATATAGAATACCTGTTTGACTGCTACCCTTGAGGTGAACAAGGTGGACGACTTCTTCGCCGTCCCAAGTCAGATTTTCAGGAATGTAGTGGTAATGAATGTGACGTTCATTGGTAATATCCCCCTTGATTACCTCTAAAATTGATTTGATGTGCCTGCGGTCGCCGCCCAGATGCAGGTGAACGTTGATTGCAATCTTTGCTACCGCCTTCAAAAAAACTTCTCCGCCAGTATTGAGAGGAATATTGAAACGCTCATCCAGCAGCTCTTCTGTATATTTTATTTTTTCCTCAAGGCCATTCAAGTCAAGATTTGGATGCTTTCGTTTTAGCCCCTCAATAACCTGCATCAGTTGCTTTTTGTCCCGAACAGATAAGTCAACGCCTTTGTCGTGCTCAACAATTATGGGCTTTACCCTAACTGGGTTTCTCCCATCCACAAGGTTATACAACGTCCCGTCTTGAGCTGCGACATTTCTAATTATGTTGTCCTTTTTCCGGTCTCGCTCTAACCCTAAAAGCACAACCAGGCTTTCAAATTGAGCGGCAAGTTCCGCATCAATAGTCCTCCCTAAAAGCTGGTTGCAGGGATTGCAAAGCAGCCTGTAAGATTTATGTCTTCCGCCAATAGCGTTAGGGATAATGTGCTCCTCGCTTTTGTTGCGCGTTGTGATGGGACTATTGCAGTAAAAGCAGAGAGCCATTGGTGGAGTTTTTTGTTTGCAAGCAATACTTCACTATTGCCAATATTTCGCCTAAGCACAACTGCTGAGAAAAACTGGCTTCTTCAAAAATTCCTTGTATGGTTTGCTGACAATACTTCCCAAACGAATCTGCATTTAGGTAATCGTCACTATAAATCATAACTCCTCGGTTAAGGCATTATCAAGTGCGTCAATATAAACAGAAATGCCTTCGCTCTCTACATCAAAGCGTTTCTCAATCATAATGTCCACCAACGTATTCCCATCAATTAACATCACAGGAATTGTCCCTCTTTGGATAGTTGCATTCACAATAACGCTAAACAGTAAGGTAATAATCAGTTCCTGGGCCTACGGTAAAGCAGCAAACACACCTTGAATTGAGTTGATTGATAACCGCGCAGTTGACGTTATACATTGGTAGAGAAGCTCCAAACAATCACCAATAAGTTTCGCAAGGCACAACAATGGGTCGTTGGCGGGCCCAATTTTATGCGCCAATACTATTACGTCTATTGCCTGCTTGGCGATACAGACGTCTTAAGCTTTATCGGCACAGAGGCATATCACTCATAAGGCTGAGCGGTTCAAAGGTGCGGATGCTGAAATCCAAATATCAGAGAACGATGCATTCAAACTAACCGACCCAAATGTCAGAACAGGACTAAAAGAGCGCTACGTTGAAACCACAGCGCTTTATTACAATGGCCAGCCTGAATTGGAGGAAATTCTTTCTCGTATAGCTCAGTATCTAGACAGGTTGTGAGCTATTCAGTGGTAGAGAATAACGCTGATGAAGGACCGCAGTCATTATAGCATTGATACCAGTCGGCTTCATTCGTTGCATCCATTCCTGTAGGGTCATCCCTTCATCAACCATATCGGCAATTTTGTCTCTTTGCGCGCAGAAGGTTCGTAATTCATCAAGCGGCACATATTCATCATGCAGGCTTGCCGAGAACTGGCGCGCCTGGCAGCGGCATAGGAATCGTTCATTGTAAAAGTCGTAAGAGGACTGAACGACTTTAATGGCTGGGGCAGTTACTGTTGTCTGTTGCATTTGTTGTACTGTTTTGTTGGTTTGATATTGCAGTCTACATAATTGTTGACGAGTTGTTCATGTAGGCCGTGATGTCTTTACGGCTGAATTGCCAGTTGCGTCCGTTAGTGTTGCGGAAGTTGATAGGCAGCATCCCGTCACGGCAATAGCGTCGGAGCGTTCTTGGCGCGAGACCGAGCATAGAAGCCGCATCTTCTTCATTGAGCCAAGCGTCAAAAATTCTGTCCCGCTTTACTACGCTCGTTAAGGCGCCTACCATTTGCTTCAATGCCTGCACTTCCTGAACCAATGCCTGAAAGTCTATCTGTTGTCGGTATGTCAGTTCCATTAGAAAGAAGCTGTTAGAGGTACGGGCGAACAAGGACACGGATGGCAGCGCACGTTTCGGGCTTACCGCTGCCTTTAAGCAGCACAGCATCCAGCGTTATTTTGGAAAAAGGAAAGGCGAGCGAGGCATCATGTTTCGTGTGAAAGCTTTTGACCCATTTCTTGAAAGCCTCATGCTCTACTGCTGTAAGTCGCTCACTCTTACGAGGCCGGGTCCTGTTTTTCTTGGTGCTCATAATCATCGTATTAACTGCTTAGGGGACAAAATTAGGCCGATGAAATAATTCTAGGGGACAGGGAATTGTAAGCGTCTCGTTTTCAACCGGCTGCAAAAGCCGCACAAAATCGTGAAACATCAACACTGGAGCGGTTTTCGTATAGATTGACCGCAATTATCAGTCTCTTAAAATGTGGATAAAAAAGTTGGAGCACATAGACATTTGCCTATACTTTTGTCTTTGTAAGGGGCAAATGAGGGACATTACCTTCTTCTTTTGACACCATAACACCTTTACACCGCATCATGGGAACATCCAAGACGGTCGATACGAAGACGATTTACGAGCAGTTGCTACAAGTAAAGCATACCACAGCATACGCTCTGGAGAAGGCGGCAAACCTTGGCAACAAAACAGTCACTGCCGCTATCCGCCGAAACACCGCGATTTCTTTAGAGACGGCTAAGAAAATCCACTCGGTATATCCTGATGTAAGCATTGATTGGCTGCGCACCGGAGAAGGCGATATGATTGTTTCAGCCTCAAAAAATGGCAGCGGGAAAGATGGCAATGGCGAGCCGGTTGACTTTGTGAGACAAGTCCCTTTTGAAGATTTTATGGAAGCACCGGTTCTTATCAGGGAAGCAATGGCAGGCTACCTCGCAGCCCAAGGAGACGTTGAATATTTAGACAAGCTGCCATCCATGTTGGTGCCGAAAGAGTTCGATAAAGGAAACTATGTCGTAATTGAAACAGTTGGAGACAGCATGGATGATGGAACGCAAAAGGCAATTTGTGACGGCGATAAGCTGCTTGTAAAAGAAGTAGATCACAACCTATCTGTGAAGTCACTTCCCATTGAGCGTAATGTTTACGTCATCGCCACGCGCGGGGAAGCACCTGTCGTGAAGCAGATCACAGAAATCAACAAGAAGAAGCGAATGATTCTGTGCCATAGCTGGAACAAACACTTTGATGATTACCCCGTTTTCTTTGACGATATTTACAAGCTCTTCGTAGTCAAAAAACTGGTTGAGCGACAGATCAGATTCTTTGTCCCTTAGCCTGTCCCTGACCAAAAACATTAAAAACACAAAAACTACTCAACCCATGAAAACGTAACTCCTGAAAATCAGCGTATTATCGCTGTTTTACGAGTCCCGTCCAGTCCGCAGAAAGGGACAGATCGCTTTTAGAGGTGGTTTGTCCCTTTTCTTTTTGCTCTGAAACCCTCGCCAGGCTTGCCACAAGCGCAAAAACGCTATTTATTCTTTCGGTTCGATAATCGCCTTTTTGGCGGTCATAGATGATTCCGTCAGGAAACACCAGTTTTTGCAAGTGCTCTTTGTTCTTAAAATCGCTGGAAGCCCACAGGGGCGCGAGTTCCAGCGAAAGATCAATTGCCTTTTTTATTGTCTCGCCAAGGTTCGATAATCCTGAATCTGTAACGTTCAGTTGTTTGGCAATTTCAGAGTGCTCAGCCTTGTAGCGGAAGTAGAACTTTTCAAAAGTCTCTTTGCTCATTTCCGCGTTGACGTAATATTTCTCTTCGAGCGAGTCCAGCTTCTTAGCAACCTCACTAAGGCGAGTTTTATACGTAGCCGCAATCTCCTCTGATTCCTTATTGAGATCCTTATATACTGCCTCTATTTGATACTGCAAAGGCGCTGCATGTTGAGGTTGCAAAGTGTATTTGGCCAATAGCTTTTCAAACAAGGCATTCATTGCCTTGGCGTTCCGATTACATTGACAGCCTTTAGTATTGCACTTGTAATACCAAAGACCTTTTGCCTTTACCTCATAGCCGGTAAAGGCGCCATCACACTCACTGCACCTGATGAATATCTTAAGCGGCATTTCGCTGTATTCTTTCTTATGCGGTACGCCATAGCCACTGGCCTGTTGTCCGACTTCATTCACCTTCAGAAACACTTCCCGGCTAATCATCTTCTCGTGAGTTCCATCTACTACCTGCCCTTCCAATAGGCCGTGGCAGACTAAGCCGCAATAAAATGGGTTCTTGAAAATTTTGGTTAGCTGCTGCTTGTACATCGGCACACCTGCACTGCGCATGCGCTCCACTATATCCTCATTCTTCACGCCCTGACTCTTCCAGATAAATGCTTTGCGCACCTCCTTGCCAATCTTGTTTATGACAATTTTTCTGACGCCGTTGGTTTTGACAATATCGTAGCCCATTGGCGGTTTCACCACCCAGATTCCTTTCTGGAACTTCTCTTTCATGCCGGCAATGGCGCGTTGCTTGCGAAGCTGGTTGTCGTACTGTGAGAAGATGAAGTGAATGCTCTGCTGTAATACACCACTCGCGTTAGAAGTGTCAGCAGGCTGTGTTACAGCAAATACCGTAACACCATAGTTCTCCCGCAGTTCTTCGGCAAGCTTAATCGCTCCGCCACCTGTCCGGCTGAAGCGGTCAAGGGTATAGACCAGAATGTGGGAGACCTTGCCCTTGTTCTTCTTGATAAAATCCTGCATCCGCTGGAATTCTTTGCGTCCGTCGGTCTTTGCGCTCTCATAGGTGCCGCCGAAATAAGCAATTGTCGTGAATCCATTGCGTATGGCATATTCGTCTATCACCCTCTTTTGGAAGTCAAGCGACAGGTTGTTGTCTGCCTGCTCTTTGGAAGAAACTCGGGTATAGACGACGGCAGTCTTCTCTTGCGTCCGCTGATTGCGGACAGGATTTGATTTGCCCCATTTGCCAAAGGAGGATAGTGCGTGAGTCATGCTGCCTTTTTATTGGATTTAATATTTGATTCTAAATGTAATACTTGTTGATTATCAATTGGCGTGCCGCCTTTCAATGCCGTTGCAACTACTATTCTTGCAAGTGTAGAGAGCGATTCTATAATCTCTAATGCTTCTTCATCATTGTAATGATTGCAGCCCTCAAACGAGCGGAACTTCTCAAGGCTTAATGGCTCGCCCTTGGGATTAATGGGAATGCACTTTCCTGCCTTTGATTCAGTGATTTGTTCTTCCTGGATACGAATGCTTTTGTCGCCCACACCATCTTGTAAAACTGTGTCCTGCTGAATTGGTTTCTGCCTTTGCTTCTTGCCGCCTGAAATACTTATTTGCTTGCTCATATTTGGTTGTAATCCTTTTGGATTTATTCCCAAATTCCGACGCTGGGGGTACCCTCTGAAGGGCCTGCATTTATGTTATTGTCCTCTTTCCTCCTGCTCAAACTGTATATCAGACTGAATCTTTTCTACCAACTTTAGTGCGCCAACCGACTCAAACAGAGGCACTATCGCTTTTAGATTATCCAAATGGTACGGCTTGCCTGTAACGCTTAAAGTCGGGAACTTTTCTTTGACTGTGCCCACTGATATACCTGTAAGCGCCGATATGAAGCGCTGTTGTTTGGCTCCCTGGCGCAGACCTAATTCTATTCCAGACCATCGCATCAGGTAATAAACCGCCAGCACCTTTTGGGCCGCGGTTAAATGGTTTCCTTTCTCGTCTTTAACCGCCGAAACTTCTTCTTGAGAGAGCTTTTCGCCATCGCCGTGCGCCTCTGACATATCCATAAGCTCTTTTATCCGCTCTAAAAAGTCTTGTTGGGTGAGATATTCCTTGTAGCCTTTCAGAATTACATAGACCGGATGTTCGGTGGGAATCGCATTTAATTCGGCGTTTTCTATTTGGGAGAAATCTATCTGTTCCAACTGTCCTGTCACGCCAATGAAGTTGCCGAACTTATTCACCACATCAGATAGTTGAGTTACATCCATGCCGGAATCAGGAAGCATTTGCAGCATTAGAGGGAACTGGTACGCACCGCTTTCATCGAGCCCTTTCAGCGTATCCAATGCTTCGTTGTAGTAGGAGGTCAGAAGATCTAATTGCTCCTTCGCGGTACGCAGCCTGTCTAACTGCAAGCGCAGCTTCAACATCAGGCTGTTGGCCTCGTATTCTGCTATCTCATGCAACGCCTCTTCGTGGCGGGCTAAGAGTTTAGCAGCTTCTATCAGAAAACCCATTGAATATTGTTTTTATTAGACAAAGAAACCAGTCCCTTTACATTACCACATTTCATCCCTCATTGCCTTAGACAAGTTGCCGTTCTTATCTACCCACTTCGGCAAGGCATAGTACGCACCACGCGTGCCCGGCACTTTGAACTGCTTTAGCCTGCCAGCCGTCACCGCCCTTCTCAAGCGCCACAGACAAAGACCCTTCAGGATTATCCAATACTTCAATAGCGGCATCCCTGTCCATCGCCTTCAGTTCGTGCATGATCTCGCGGGAACGCATGGGCCTGCCTACGCGACCTATTATCAGGCTAATCTTGTCCACCCAACTCCGGTCTTCGTGCCGCCGGCCTTTGGGATTCTCCAACTCCCGCACACGTGCCTCCAGCCACCTGTTCCGCGCTGCAAGCATCTCATTAAACTCGTTGGCGTCTTGAAGTTCTTGTAATGCAATGGCCTCCCTCAACTTGGCGGCTTTAAGGTCTTCCTGTAATTCCTGAATGCTCATCGTATCCTCATTTTAGATAGCCAGCCAACGTTTGAGATGCTTTTAAATCAGACAGAAATATTATTTGAGATGTTTTGTTGCCATTTATTGCCGAAAATGGAAGGAAATCGTTGATTTTAGCTGCGAAAAATTCCATTTTAGGTACTTGCATTATCCGAGCACTAACAGTTCAATATCCCTACCTTAAAATTAGGGGCTTTTTTTGGTTGAAATTGGTTGCAAAAGGTCGCAAAAAGTGAATAGCACTATCCCAGACCTAACAGTGGCGTTCCTTTTTTTGCTTTGGGCGTATAAATCGTGCTGATTTTCCCTCACGATTCCAGACTTTTTCAAAATTTTCGTCAGCTGCTTTCCATCTGGCGCAGGATTCACTGTCTTGTTGGTAGAAAATGGCTGCGGCCAATTATCTGGCTGGCCAAAAAACCCGAATTCTGAACGACTCCTTTGATTAGAAATTGCCGATTGTTTCTTTGGAGCCTTAAAAGCTGTGACGTGTCAACAATCAGCTTTTGAAAGAGAAGTTCATACCAAAATCACATAAGCTTTTGCAAGGAGCAGCTGCTTTTTGTGGGTGGGACATGCAGATGTGACGAACTTTATAGGCACCAGCCTCTCAATTCAGTGACTCCAGAAAACGACCACCTACTAAACCGCTTAACTATTCGCATTGACGAACCTACTTCTGGTGCGCCAATCGGTAGCGGAATATTATTTAGCACTCCTAATCTGACCGATTCTGTTTACCTACTTACTGCTGCTCATTGTCTGTATGAGAACAAAAGTTTACAGCACGTAAGAGGTGAGGTAGCTGTCAGCTTGTTCAATCCACAGCTTGCAAGCTATCAGTCAATAAGGATGACTGTCAACCACGACCTCGTTTCAAAGTCCGCATTAAAGGATGTTGCTGTTATCAAGCTTGGACGGGCCGAAGTTGAAGCCATTACTGGCGCTTTGCCGATAGTTCATGCGATTAAGGAGCGGCACTCAATTACTTCTTTCGTTGTGAAGGGATTTCCGAGTGCTGCATTGGGCAAAGAAGTTGTTTTGACTAAACCAGAGTTTGTTCAGGAGATGTCAGACCGTGGGGAATTCCAACTGCGTCTTATTGACGACTTCACTACAGATACTAGCGCTGAATCAAAAGTTGACGGCTTTTCAGGCAGTGGTGTTTTTCTAGAGAGCCACAACAAGCTGTATCTCTACGGCATTTTTACGCGCTTCCGCGAGGCAGGAAAGGTTATCTACTGCCAATATATTGATGCGGTCAATGAGCTGCTTGCAGCGGCCTTTCTGCCGGCAATTCCTTTCACTTATATTGGCGAGCATGGCCTGACGCAGGAATTCTTTACAGAGCGCAATGCGAGCGCGATAAGGAATCTTGGTCCGCGCTTTAGCGAGCGGTTGAATCTGCGTTTGCCAATCGTCTATGATTTTCACGATGCTGCCAAGGACGAAGTTTTTAAGCGCAGGCTATCACAATGCGTGGATAAGTGGCTGCTGCATCGGAACTATTCCAGCCACAATGAAAAGAAGGGACTTCTAGTGGAGATTGCTGATGAACTAAGTACACTCAGGCAATCAACTATTGTATGGCTCTCTACTGTTCAATGGGACGCGGATATGTCGATAGACTTAGCACCACTGCTCATCGGGCTAAGCACCTTGGAAGAGCATATTGATGAGAAGCAAAATGAGCTTAATGACTTGCAAAGGGTGGAATGGGAAAAGAGAAGAGAGCAGGTCGAGGAGAAGAAAAATAGACGCGGGGATGAAAAAGAACCGTACGAAAGCGAACTACGTTGGCTGCGAGAGACGGAACAGGCCATCTATTCACTAAAAGGAGCGTTAAACGAAGTGTCTATTAAGCTTGCTAATTCGCCGGTGCTCATTATCAAAGGAGAGCCAGGATGCGGAAAATCGCACCTGCTTGGCGATATGGCGAATGAAGCGACGAAGGCAGGAGTTGCAACGCTTTTATTGTTAGGGCAACTTTTTCAATGCGGTCAAACTATCTGGCAAAACATTCTGATTCAGACTGGCATGATATGCACCCAAGATGAACTGTTGACTTCACTGAACAGCATCGGCAGGCAACAAGGTTCACGGGTGCTAATTATGATTGACGCGCTGAATGAACGGCCTGGCAAAGAGCTTTGGAGAGATGCATTAGCCGGATTCATTGAAGACGTAAGGCGCTTCCCATTTATTGGGTTGGTGATGAGTGTGCGAACGACTTATTTCAACGCTATCATTCCGAAGAACCTTCAGACCGATGAGCGGGTTACCTACACAATTCATGAAGGCTTCAAGGGGAATGAATATGCGGCGCTACGGTTATTCTGCGAGCACTACGGACTGCAGACACCAAACTTCCCGATTCTGGCACCTGAATTTACTAATCCTCTCTTCCTACAACTTATATGTCAGGGCGTAAAAGCCTCTGGGGAAAAGAAATTTCCGCAAGGGTTTCAGGGAGTCACCAAAGTATTCAACTATTATGTGGATGCCGTTTATGAAAAGTTGGCAGAGAGAAGAGAGGCTTATGTGAACCGAAGGCACATTGTTCGTGACGCAATTCATGTAGTTGCTAAGGCATGTTTTGAGAAAGAAGGTTCAAGAATGCTGACGATTGAAGAAGCAGATAAGCTTTTTGAGGAAAAGTTCTCTCGCTTTCCTTATTTGCTGAATGACTTGATTCACGAGAACGTCTTTATTCAAACCACACATACGGATTACCGAACTGATGCGGAATACTGAGATGCTCTATTTCGCCTACGAGCGCTTTGGCGACTTTTTCATTACTGAGCAGCTATTAGATAAGTACACTGCTGCGGATGAGGTTAAACAAGCATTTCAGAAAGACAATGAATTGGGTAAATTGATAGAGGGATATTTATGGCCTAACAGAGGCATCCTTGAAGCAATGGCTATTCGTCTGCCGGAGAAATATGGTCTTGAGATTGTTGAAGTATTTGATTGGGTATTTGAGTTGACCAGCGAGCCTCAATATCGCGACGTGGATGAGCGACTGACAAACTTTCTATGGGATAGCTTAAAGTGGCGATTGCCTTCAAGTATTGACAACAAAAAAATTACGAAGTGGTTAAGAAGCGAATTTTGCACACTTCAGAATGATAGCTATCTCTTCCGTTTAATAGAGTTGACGACTGTTTATCAACATCCATTCAACGGCGATCGGCTATTCAGATTTTTGAATCAGTTTTCTATGCCTGACCGCGATGCCTTTTGGCTAGCGCATGTCCGTGGTTTTTCTGGTATTGACGACGAAGGAATCGCGTTCCCAATTCGGCGGCTTATAGATTGGGCATGGCAGAAGGGAGTTTCCACTTTAGTTGAAACAGAGACGGCACGTTTGGCTGGGCAAACCTTAGCATGGTTGCTATCAAGTACCTATAGAAAACTACGCGACCAGACGACAAAGGCAATGGTGAACTTGCTGGAAGAGCAACCGGATGCGCTGATTAATATAATGAAGGCATTCAAAGACATTGACGATGATTACATCGCAGAGCGGCTTTATGCGGTCGCCTATGGCTGCGGGCTTCGCACTAGCACGGATGCAAGCCTGAGAAAAATTGCTCAATATGTTTACACCAGTACGTTTAAACATGGTAATCCAAGGCCGAATGCACTACTTCGTGACTATGCACGGAACGTGATAGAATATGCTCATTATAAAGGGCTTGTGCCCAAGACTGATATGACTTTAGTACGTCCTCCGTATCAGAGTAAATACCCTGATACAGTGCCTACTAAAGCGGATGTGGAGCAATACGACAGTAAGTATGATGATACAGTTTCGGATGAAGAAAAGAGAAGAAAAAGGATACACGGTCGCATTCATCATTCTACCATTGACTGGGATTTTGGCCGCTATACTGTTGAAGGTGAACTAAGGGGTTTCTCTCCCATAAGTTTTACTATGGAGGCAGAGTTGAAAGCTTTTAAAAGAGAGTTGAAGAGAGGACAAAAAGAACTCTTAAAGGGCGTCGCCTCCACAATTGAAACTCATGCCTTCCTGCAGGCACGAAAAGACAAGGGGCAGACTTCTTTAGGTGACAAATCATTGGATGAATTACTTACCGACACCCAAGAATTTTTTGAGCATTTCTCTGAAAGTCTGAAAGGCGATGTAAGTCCTGAAAAGCTGGACGTTGCTCGAGCAAAAGTTTATTCCTTTTCTTCGCGTGAAGGCTGCAGCCGATAATTCAAATCGTAGCTATTTCAATGCTGCCCCAGTCAAACGCTGGATTGTGCAGCGCGCATTTGAATTGGGATATGACGCTAACAAGCACGGCAATTACGATGAGTCTGTGAACAGTTCTACCCGACACGAAAATGCAATTGAGCGTATTGGCAAGAAGTACCAATGGATTGCACTGCATGAAATAGTAGCTCGCCTTGGCGACAATTTCTATTTCAGAACAGAGCGATGGGATTCAAAAGATAAACTCTCTTTTTACCAAGGTCCGTGGCAGCAATATCTAAGACGTCGACCCTATATATACTACCCTAGACTGGATACAAAATGATGAGGAAGAGGAGCTTCACGCACCAACTACAGTATTAGCTGATAATTGGTGGTTTGATGCCCATTACAGTTACTGGAATCAATTGTCGGCCAAGTGGGTGATTAATATTAGAGACTTGCCGGCACCAGAGAAAATGATTCTTCGTAAAGACAAGGATAATATAGAATGGATTTACCTTAAGCTATACAACAAATGGGAAGAGCCAAAACCAATAGGCGCGGATAGATACAATCGGCCGCGAAAGGAACTTCGGTTCTCAATTGACGCATATATTATTCGCAAGAGAGACAAAAAGAAACTGCTGGAATATTTGAGTAAAAAAGCTTTACCAAGCCGAGTAATGCCGGACGACCATTCATACACCTCAGGCATTTTTAATAGAGAAAATTATTGGTCTCCTGTCTCCAAGTGGCATAATCAATATCGTACTATTTGGGAAGAGGTAAAGGGCCTGGCTCAAACTGCCATGCAAACTACGAGGGACGCCGTCGGTGAGATGAGTAAAGACAAATCAGGAGCGCACTCGCGATATGATATGCCCTCTAAGCCACTCTTTGAAGGCATGGGCTTAGAATACGCACCTGATGATGGGAGCTTTAGAAATGGAAATGGAGAGGTTATTGTGCTTAATGTTGAGCCTGAAGGAGTTTTGGTCAGAAGACAGGATTTGTTTGAATTCTTAGAAAAGATGAACTACGAAATAATATGGACGCTCTACGGTGAAAAGAATGCTTATAGCGAAGCCCTTCTACATGGTAACGAACACTACAGGGCAATAGGTGGTGTATATCACTACGACGGCAGCGGTATAATCGGCAAACTAGCTATTTCCAAACGCGGCTAATCTTATGCGTGTTAGATTTTACCAAGTTGAGTGCGGCGATGCAGCAAGCATCATGTATGAAGGCGACGATGGTAAAACGCACCACATCTTCATAGACGCGGGCTATGAGCGAACCTACCGGAATATTCTTGCGGATGAAATCAATTCAATCAGTAAAGCCCGCGATAAGATTAACCTGTGGATTATCTCGCACATCCACGACGACCATATTGGCGGAGTTATCTCCTACATGAAGGCTATGGACAAGGGCGAAGCCGAAGATGTCGTTTTAAGGTGGTGGTATAATCATCCCATCAAGATTGCAAGCGATGAGCTTGTTGAGAAAGTTGTTGGCGACGTCAGCGAAGCCAAAAGCTTTGCCCAAGGCGAGAAGCTCACCTCATACCTCTTCCGCACTGGACACCTGCCATGTCCAGATGTCATTCAATTGAGCGGTACAACAAACATTGCCGGGTTAGAAATTACGGTCCTTTCGCCTACGTCTAAAGCGCTGGAACAACTAGAGAAAAGTATAAGAACGCAGGCATTCAGGTATTGGACTATCACGAGTTGACAGCTATCAGCGAACCAAAAGCGGCAACGGCAAACGACTATCACCAAAGGGTTGAGCATTTTGAGCCGGATGCTTTTACCGAAGATGCTTCTATTGAAAACGACGGTAGCATTGCCGTGCTTGTTGAGCGGAATGGGAAAAAGATTCTTTGGCTGGCAGATGCCTGGCCGAGCACTATTGTAAGTGCCCTAAGAAATCTTGGATATTCTTCAGGAAAGCCATTGGAAGTTGACATGGTCAAAGTTTCGCACCACGGTAGCCGCGGAAATAACAGCAATGAGCTATACAGCTTAATTCGCTGCAACAAGTATGTTTTCTGCGCCAGTGGCGATAACAAGCATCAGCTGCCGACTAAGGAATGCATGGTGCGGATTCTGAAAAACAAGCATAGACCCGACGATAGTAACTATGAGTTTATGTTCACCCACGATAATGCTGCTCTCCGTAGCATTTTTAATGTTGACGATAACGGAATCTTTGAACGACTGCAATTTAAGATGGCCTACTCGTCTTCTAAATGGTTGGAACTTCTTTTGGAATAGCAAGGTCAACCGTATTCACAGTTAAACGGTTTGCTACTTTACGTTCCCTTACTGCCTTCACTTGAAACATCAATGAGCACGCCACAAAACTATCAATACCAGCAGCTCCTCACGCAGCTAAAAAGCAAAATCAGGTTGGCGAGGCAGCGGGCTATCGCATCTGTCAACACTCAACTGTTAGGTATTTACTGGGAAATCGGAAACGCGATTCTGCAACAACAAGAAGAAGCTGGCTGGGGCGCAAAAATCATTGATACCCTTTCCGCCGACTTAAAGACAGAATTCCCCGACCTTAAAGGACTATCTGTGCGCAACCTTAAATACATGCGTGCATTTGCAGAGGCTTATCCGGTGTTTGGAGCAATTGTGCAGACACCTATTGCACAATTGCCGCTCGCCGATAATAAGGCAGATGTAATTGTGCAGACACTGTCTGCACAATTAAGTTGGTCGCATCACATCGCCTTACTGGACAAGGTAAAGGACGCCAATTTGCGGATGTATTACATGCAGAAATCGGCAGAGAACGGCTGGAGCCTGAACGTAATGCTGCATCAGATAGAAAGCAAACTGCACGAGCGCCAAGGCGCAGCGCTGACCAACTTTGAGCATACGTTACCGCCTGCTCAATCGGACTTAGCGCGGGAGACGCTGAAAAGCCCATACATCTTTGACTTCATCGGGATGCAGGAGATAATGCAAGAGCGCGACTTGGAACGCGCGTTGCTGGAGAAGCTCAAAAAATTTATGCTGGAACTAGGCAGAGGCTTCGCGTATGTCGGTAACCAATATCTGCTGATGGTCGGCGATAAGGATTGGTATCCCGACTTGCTTTTCTACAATTACCGTCTGCACTGCTTTGTAGTAGTTGACCTGAAGATGGGCGAATTTCAGCCTGAATATGCAGGAAAACTGAACTTCTACACAGCAGCCATAGACGAACAGGTCAAAGGGCCAGAAGACCAGCCCACCATCGGCGTATTGTTATGCAAAAGTGCCAATGAAACGATAGTCCGATACGCACTTCGGGGAATAGATACGCCACTTGGCATTTCAGAATACCAGCTTGCCGCTGCATTGCCGCAGGGCTACAAAAGTGAGCTGCCCAGCATTGAAGAGCTGGAGCAGGAATTAGACAAGGAGTATAATAGCCTGAAAAGTCCCGCACAGAAAAAGATTAAGGCACTAAAGGAACGGATTGCGGCTTTACACAAAGAGGAAGTCAAAACGTTTGCCACACCAGAATTGATAGAGCAAGTATATAATGAAAGCATCAGGCCGCTATTCACTATGCTCTGGGAGCGGCTGGGAGCACTGGCAGATGTATTTCTCCATACACAGATGAGCTGGTCTGGCAACAGTAATAGCCATGAATCGTTTGCGCCCCCTTCTGAGGAGTGGCTAAAGGAAAACAAGTGGTTTGCCCTTGGAGACCATCGCATATACATCTACTTCGCAGGTTTTAAAAAGGGCAGTACAGAGTCGTTTGACCTGACGCTGTCATTCGCTTGGGTTGCAGACCGAACCTGGTACGGGTTCATGCTGGACAATCAAAGTCAGCATCAGGCATTTGGTAAAAAGCTCTACCATGAGCAATTGAGCACGCCGGAACAAGAGACAATATGTGATACCGTGGTAGAATCTTTAGCTGAACGCTTGGAACATTACATTTCTCAGCTTGAAGGAACTGGCAAATAATACGACCGGCATTGAACGGCCTGTTTAGTATACTTTAAAGTACCGCAGCTAATCTCCCTTTCTACGAACACTTCTTACCAAATGGAAATGCTCCCTACGCCTGCTGCTCCTGGCATCGTCTATATTCTTACTAACCCAGCCATGCCCAATATGATTAAGATTGGGATGAGCAACGCCGAAGATGTAAAGATGCGGATGGCCCAGCTCTACACGAGCGGGGTGCCATTGCCTTTTGAATGCGTGTATGCAGCCCGTGTGCCAAACTGTGAGAAGGTGGAGAAGGCATTGCATATTGCCTTTGGCCCCGCAAGAGTTAACCCAAAACGTGAATTCTTTGAAATAGATGCGGCGCAGGCTATGGCTATTATCCGGCTGATGGAAGTGGAAGACGTTACTCCACGAGTTGCTGCAGAGGCAGAAAAGGTGGGTGAGATAGACCGCGAGGCAGGCGAGAACTATGCCAGGAAACGAAGGCCAAGATTCAACTTCAATGAGATGGGTATTCCTGAAGGCAGCGAACTTGTGAACGTCACCAATGGTGAGGTGGTGACCGTGATAAGCAATCGGACGGTACGCTTTAGAGGCGAAGAAGATTCGCTCACGAATGCGACAAGGGTGATACTGGATAACGGATACCATGTGGCCCCCGGACCTTACTGGACGTATAATGGGCGCAGACTTCGCGATATTTACAGCGATACCTACGGCGATGCTTAAAGCGCAGCTGCCTTCCTAAGCTCCTATGCAAGAACTTATTCTCAAGCGGCTTGAAATTGACCGCAAGGCTTTGCTAGACCTAAGCCTGCGCAATCCGCTACTCTCCTATAGGCTTTCAAAGGCGCGGGGGGTTCAGGTTGTCAACGAGCAATCGCATATCGTGTATGACCTCTTAGTAACTGGCGGAAAAAAGCTTCAGTTTGCGGACAACGGTAAAGGCGAAGATGAAGTTGCATCGGAGTTGTTCCAGCTATCTGAAGAAGAGCTTCAAAAAGGCTACACTGACAACAAGCTACAAACCGCTAAGACAGCTAAGAGTCTTCAGAAGCGATTGCTGAAGACCTACTACGACGCGAATGCCAGCATCCAGGAGCAAGGTGTCAATATCCTGTACCTCGCCCTCGGAACATTAAACTGGTATGAAGACGAAAGCAGTGAGGATGCGAAGCAAGCCCCTTTGGTTCTAGTTCCCGTAGAATTGGAACGACAGAACTCTAATGAGAAATTCAAGCTTAGCTATACAAAGGCCGATGTAGAAAGCAACCTCTCGCTACGGGAAAAACTGAAAGCAGATTTCGGCATAAAGATTCCCTTGCTAGCTGACGCAGACTACCCCGTCATTGAAGACTACTACACGGCGGTGGAGAAAGAGATAAAGGGCAAGAATCGCTGGGCCATAATGCGCAACACCATCTACCTCGGCTTCTTCTCCTTTGGAAAGTTTATGCTCTTCCAAGACTTAGATAATGCAAAGTGGCCGGAAG
This sequence comes from uncultured Bacteroidota bacterium, assembly GCA_963782125.1. Lineage (GTDB taxonomy): Bacteria > Bacteroidota > Bacteroidia > Chitinophagales > Chitinophagaceae > UBA1952. The sequence continues at coordinate 1,167,623 of CAWAID010000007.1, read as the reverse complement.
GTGCTAAGCCGGCGAACCATCCATTACTACAGGCTCTGTTGCAGACTGGCTTTTCTGACCCCGAGCCTTCCATTGGCGACGATGTATTTCTGGATAGCACTGCAGCGGTGGCGAATCTGCTCCAAGTATTAGAGGCCGACAGTACACAGGTGCAGGCAATGCTTGCCGTGGATGAAGGCCGCAATATGATTATACAAGGGCCACCGGGCACTGGTAAGTCGCAAACCATTACCAACCTTATCGCCAATGCAATCGGCAAAGGCAAAAAGGTGTTGTTTGTAGCCGAGAAGCTTGCCGCGCTTGAAGTGGTCAAGCGCAGATTGGATGCGGTTCATCTTGGAGATGCTTGTTTGGAGTTGCATAGCCATAAGGCCAACAAGAAAGACGTGCTCAAAGAGCTAAGCCGCACCCTTGATTTGGGGAAACCTACAATGGGAAACCTTGAAGGTGAAGTGCCGCAAAATGAAGTGTACAAGACGGAGCTCAATGACTATTGCAAGGCAGTAAACGAGTTCATTGGCCAAAGCGGAATGAGCCCATTTGGGATAATGGGTGCACTCTACAAGCAACGGCTGGAAGCGGCTCATGCGGGATTAAAGACGCTCAACCTTCCAGGCAATGAACATTGCGACGGACATTGGTTGCGCCGAGCAACCGATATAGCAGATAAGATTGAACAGCGGTTGCTAAGCATCGGCCTTCCGTCTGCCCTACCGTTCTGGGGCAGTGGACTTAAGGTTGTACTGCCAACTGAGCTCGGCAACATTGAAATGCTTTTAAAAGGCGCGATTGCTTCACATGAAAGCCTGCATGGCCTTATTGAATCGCTGAGTGGCAAGTGTGGAATATCACAACCAAGAGACGCCGCCGGGCTGGCGCGTTGGCTTATCCTGTTTGAAATGGCTTCTAAGGCCCCACGGCTGGATGATGCGCAGGTAGAAAGCGCTGAGTGGCTTGCCCACGAGACCCGCATCAGAGAGACCATTCAAAAGGGCAAGACTGCGAGCGCGCTGCATGCACAATATTCGGGACCTTTTATGCCCGAAGAAGCATGGACTGCCGATTACGCGCCGCTGCTTTTAGAGATAAAAACACACGGGCGGAAATGGTGGAAGTTTCTCATTGGCTCCTACCGGGCCACTGTAAAAACAATCGCTGGCTGGAGCAAAGGAGTACCGCTTGCTAATTACGAGCAGCGGATAAAACTGTTAGAAGACCTGATATTGTACAGAGCGCTCACTACTCATTTAAGCGCCGCTAACGAGGATATGCAGCGGTGTTTTCCAAAGTCCTGGAAGGGCAAAGACTCTGATTGGGCAGCATTGGAAGAGCGGGCGGAATTTATGATGTCCGTCCAAAAGGCTATTACCGCAGGACAAGCCTCACGCGATATTCTGAATATCCTGCTACGCATCAGTCCTGAAGAAGCACGTAAGGCTTATGATGATTTAGAGCGCATGAGCGGGCAGTACAAATCTGCAACAGACACCTTACTACAAAGGATTCAATACAAGACGCCGCATCTTTTGCACGAGGGCAAAGTATTCGGAGAATGGAATTACCACGAGCAGCTCGCCTTGCTGAAAAGCTGGCAGGGCCAGAGTGAATCTTTGCAAATAATAGCAGGCTGGAATACCCTAAAAGACGTAGCGACGGAAGCAGGTTGTGCTTTCCTGGTTGCCGAAAGTGAAGTATGGCCGGATGCAGCTACAAGTCTTAGCGCGTCCCTGCAAAAGACGTGGCTGGAATATTATCTCCAAAAGGCTTTTACTGAGCGCCGGCCCTTGCAGCAATTTGACCAGAGTACGCATGCCACTGTGCTGGAAAAGTTCAGGAAAGGAGACATATTGGTTCAACAATATCATCGGGCAAAGGCGGCGTTGGCGCACTTCAACAAGCTTCCACCAAAAGGCGGCAGCGGACAGGTAGCGACACTTGCCCAGGAATTCCATAAGAAGGCACGGCACAAGCCAATACGAAAATTGATAGATGAGGCAGGCACGGCCATTCAGGCTATCAAGCCCGTATTTATGATGAGCCCACTTTCGGTAGCAAACTATCTCGCGCCAGGCACTATCAACTTTGACCTTATAATTTTTGACGAGGCCAGCCAGGTAAAGCCTGTAGATGCTTTCGGCGCTATTCTTCGTGGTAAACAACTTGTTGTTGTAGGCGACACAAAGCAGCTTCCGCCTACGAGCTTCTTCGATAAGATGGTGATGGATGAAGCTACGGATGAAGACGACGAATCCTACTCGGCTACGTCCGACATGCCGAGCATCCTAAGTCTTTGCAATGCACAAAGGGCACCCGAGCGCATGCTTCGCTGGCACTATCGTAGCCGCCACGAGTCACTTATTTCGGTGTCCAATTACGAGTTCTATGAAAGTCGGCTTGTCGTGTTTCCAAGTCCGGGCGATATAGAAAACCTCGGTCTGGTACTTCACTATCTGCCGCACACTGTCTACGACCGCGGCAAGTCTCGGACCAACAGGCAGGAAGCAGATGCAGTGGCAGAAGCGGTAATGTCTCATGCAGCGCATTACCCGGATAAATCTTTAGGTGTCGTTGCATTTAGCGAAGCACAGAAAGGTGCGGTGATGGATGCTATCGAGCTGCGTCGGAAAGCGAACCCAGGTTTAGAGCCTTTCTTTTCTACTGCCGGGGCAGAGCCATTCTTTGTCAAAAATCTAGAGAGTGTACAGGGCGACGAGCGGGATGTGATTATGATAAGCGTGGGCTATGGCAAAGATGCCAGCGGCTATGCAGCGATGTCCTTCGGCCCTCTAAACAGTGATGGCGGCGAAAAGCGGCTGAATGTATTAATCACTCGCGCAAAAGAACGCTGCGAGGTCTTCACTAATCTTACCCACGACGATATAGACCTAAGCCGTGCAAAGGGCATAGGAGTAAAGGCGTTCAAGACCTTCCTGAAATATGCAGGCACTGGCATCCTGGATGTGCCAAAGGCAAGCGGTAAAGAAGCGGATAGTCCTTTTGAAGAGGCAGTTTGTAAGCAGTTGGAAGGTCTGGGATACACAGTGCATAAGCAGGTTGGGAGCAATGGATTCTTTATAGACCTCGCGGTAGAAGACGCAGACAAGCCCGGCAAATACATCCTTGGCATTGAATGCGATGGTGCAGCTTATCATTCTGCCCGCTTAGCCCGAGATAGAGACCGTCTTAGGCAGGCCGCCCTGGAAGGAATGGGCTGGACTTTTCACCGGATTTGGAGTACAGATTGGTTCCGTCATCCCGACAGAGAGCTGAGAAAGCTAGTAGAGGCGATAGAGAAGTCTAAGCTCCGAATACCAGCGCCTAAGCGGCCTAAGAAGGCAGCAGAGGTGGTAATGCTGGAACGTAAAGTTTCCGACATCCAGACAACCGTCATTCAAAAATATACTGTTGCAAAGCTGCCTGCCAGCGTAAGCGTTGGCAGTGATGAATTTCATCTTCATCCCCCGCAAAAACTTGCCGTCTGGCTTGAAGCTATCGTTCGGATAGAAAGCCCGGTTCACATTGATGAAGCAGCAAAAAGGCTGGTAGAAGCGGCGGGGCTCTCTAAGGTAGGAAGCCGTATTAAAGCAGCCATACAGCAAGCCGCAGTATTTGCCGCACAGTCCAGCAGCATTAGGAAAAACGGTGATTTGCTTTGGAGCGTTACTATGAAGACACCGGTTGTACGGGACAGAAGTGAGTTGCCTGCTGTCTCACGCAAGATACAGCTCATCGCTCCCGAGGAGATTGGCGAGGCCCTTGTGATGGCGACGACTAGTGCCTTTGCAATTAGCGAAGATGCTTTGATAGCGGATTGCGGAAGAATGTTTGGTTTTGCCCGTGTCACTGAAGACATGAAGGAGGCGATAAGTAGGGTGTTGAAAAAGACCTTGGCTGACGGGCTGTTAATTCAAGAAGGACCGTGGATAAAGTCTAAGACTGAATTGACGACATAATGTCGTTGCATCGAGAGTGAAATAGACTTGGAAGAGCTCTTACAGGAGTTGGGAAATTCTCTCACCTTATTTATACCTACAGTTTATGCAATCCAAACTCACCCAATTCATCAGCACCCACATCGGTGCAAAAAGCAGCCTCGTCAAAGCCATTGCAGAGGATAACTACAAGAATTGGGAGCAACATTTCAACAATTACAACAGCAGCGCGAAAACCAAAGCTGACCCGCTGGAAATGAAGAGCCTCGGAATGGAAGTCTATGAGCATAATCTGAAAGCTGCGCTCACAAACCTCCGCATCACCGATAAAAAGCGGAATGCTCTTGCCAGCATCCAGCGCTACTTCGGATTAGCGCAAACCGAGGTTGAAGCGCTCAAAAGAAAGTACGGGCAAAAGGCCTTGGATATGCTGACAAAGTATCGCCTCCAAGACAAGGTGCTGGACAAAGCCGAACGCTATGAAATACAGTTGCTGGGAAAAGAGCTTTCACTGGCCCCAAGCGAGGTAGAAGACATTACTGCACGCAATGCTGTTGAAGTGTATGAAGCCGCTGTGAAGCAATGTGTGGATGCCGGACGGCTTGACAATGCAGAGCAACAAGGCCTGCAAAAGCTGGCAATTGACATTGGCCTTAACCCAGCCACAGTACGTATCAATCCGCAGCTAGAGGAACGGCTGAAGTATCTGTCAATGCTCAACGAGCTTGATAACGGCTATCTGCCTACCCATCACAACCCTTCCATCATTCTGCAAAAATCTGAGGTTGCTCATTGGCAGGCGTCCGCGCAATTGCTCGTTTCCAAAACAGTCACTACCGGCTATGCCGGCGGCAGCAGCGGTGTCAGCATCCGCGTGATGAAAGGCTTGAGCTATCGTGTTGGCTCCAGCAGAAGCCGTCCAATTCGCGAGCAGGTGACACAACGCATTCCCGGCACGCTCGTGGTTACAAGCAAGCGAGTTGTATTCAATGGTTCCGGCAAATCCTTCTCCATTCCATTCGGCCAGCTGCTAAGCTTTGAACCCTACAGCGATGGTATCGGGCTGCAAAAAACTAATGGCCCTGCTCTCCTTCTGGAGTTCCCAAACCTTCAGGTGTCGGAAGTCACTTTTAAGGTGATGCAGAATGCAATCAACGCTTTCTTCGCATAGTCTCTCACTCATACAAAGCAGACATACCCAATGCCCATCACGAAAACCAAAGCGACAGCATTAAAAGGAATTGCTGTTTCAAAAACAATCAAGAATAATCCAATTAATGGATATGGCAGATGCACCCTGTGCCATTGCAATGGCTACAGGTCGCGTCCACAAAAGGACGACGTCTGCGATACCTGCGGCCACAACTATTATAAGCATAAGGTCTGAATGATTATGGCTGGGCAAGATGGCGTCAATACCCTCTTGCGTATTTACGTTACGGAAGCATCCGACCGCTAAAATCCTTTGCTTTTTGCAGGTAAATAATTAGCAGCGCAACGCCAATATAGCTTACAAGAAGTCCGGGAATAGACCACCCAAGCGTGTCGTACAAACCGTGCAGCAGCGCGGGAATTGCAATTGCAAGCACCCACAAAGGCTGCCTGCTTTTAGGATAAAGCACGGACAGCGAAATAAAGTAGCCAGCAATGCCAGCCCATATAGCATGTAGAAAGGGCAGCGAAGTAAGGCGGGCGATATTAAGGAAGAAGGAAGCGCCGTAATCCAACTGCTGGTTCACGCTGAGCTGGTAGCCTACGCCTTCAAAAACGCCAAAACCAATACCGGAAATAAGGCCGTAGAAAACCGCCGTCTGTGGCAGTACGGGACCTTTCGCGCGATAGCAGATGAAGAACAGGGGCAGCGCTTTTACAGACTCTTCAAACACGCCTACACCCGCAATAAAACCAATCAGCCGGGGAATGAAGCTGCCGGATTCTGTAAGCCTATAAAGTGGATTGATGGCTGTCAGGCGCAGGACATCTACCAGAAGAAAGATGAGAGCCTGCGTGACAAAAAATAGTACAATCGTCGTCCTGACTTTTACCTGCGGCGTCTTGAAAACCGAATGAAAAAACATGCCCCAAATAAGGGAGAAGTAGAGCGCAATCGCATAAAAGGTGACGACGGTTGCGCCCGTAAACTTGATAAGAAATGCTGGGGCGAGTCCAATAATGGAAACAAGCAACAGCTTTTGATCTTTCCTAAAAGTCTTGTACTGAAAAGAAGATTTGGGTAGCAACAAGCCCCAGCCAAAAGCTTTTATCTGCCCGAAAATGTTTCCGTGGCTTTTAATACCTGCATTAAGTCCGGCAGATTTAAGCACAGCACGCACGGTTGTCGTGGTTGCCGATATTGCATCAATGGCAATGTCCTGCATCAATATCTGACCTGTGCCAACATAGGTAGCCAAAGCGATAGGCTCATATGGGCCGAACTGTTGCCCGTTTCTAACAACGAAATAGCTCATGCTTCTGCCTCAGGACGGATACCTTCTTCGGAAAGCCAAAAAGCATTGAGGTCAAAATCGGAACGAAAAAGATGCCGATTGTCAATACAGAAGTAAGGATATCGGATGTGTGACTGCCTAGGAAATGGCTGGTGGGACTTGTAGGATAATAATGTTCGTAGAGCGATAGAAGCAGCTTTATGCCAAGAATGGTAATTACTACAAAGGCCGCCGTTTCCAAGAACTTGTATATCTCCATCAGCTTCACAAAAGCCTGTGCTACAAAACGCATAGCAAGAATGCCCACGAACACGCCTGCACAAACCAGAAAGTATTTGAGCGGCTCTGGGAATTTATCTACAAAGGCAACCGCGGCAAAAATGTTGTCTATGGAGAACGCCATGTCCATCACCTCAACTAAAATAACCGTTGACCAAAACACGCCAACTTTATTCTTAAAAAAATTGTAGATGGCATTTTCAGACTTATCAAATTCATCATCGCCATCATCGCTTCCCTTAAACGTAACCAGGGCATAGACGAAGTAGATAAGCGCTAGGCCAATCAGCCCCCTGAGAATCCAGAGAGCGGTAAGGTTTACAGTACCGTCATCATGCACAAGAACCGCAATTGCAATCAGCGTGAGTATTTTAAAGACGATTGTACCTCTTTCGCCATAGCCCAGTCTTTCCTTAAACTGGTCGGCACATAGCCACAACAGATACATTCCTCCAAGCGGCTTCAGCCACCAAAAGCCAATGAGGTAGCCGGCAAATATCATTGCTAACCCCCTAAAAATGTAGGCGCCCCAAATACCGTATCGTAGTGCCCGATTGCGGTTCTTAGGCTCCAAATCCATAACCATTGTAGCAAGCACAGCCGCGTTATCTACTGACAGCAAGCTTTCAATAACAATGAGGTTGAAGATTACGCCAAGGCTGACCCAGGGCTTATCAGCGAATTGCTGGAGTATTTCGTTCATGCTGTTTTTTAGTTGCTGATTAGTTGGACAATAATGAGCCTGCCGCCATCTTCATTTGAGAGCAATATCTGCTTATTTTCCGTCAGGGTCACGCTTCCGTTTATAGGTATTTCCTTGCCTTCTGTCACATCCTTTAGTGATTTCATTCCCTGATTGACCAATATCCAGTTACCACCGTGCAGCACAAAGTAACCTACTGGTTTCTTTTGCTCTGGAGTAAGCCTCTCATTGGGAGAAATGTTCCGGTTCACATGCCAGGGATAGAGGTACTGGTTGTGATAGACCATGAGCCGGTGATTATCGGGCTTGTAAGCGCCAGCCTTCATAGAATAGTACAGGTTGAGCACGGGTAGCTTACCCTTATAGGCAGTGCCGCAGAATGGACAAATTGGCTTAGTAGAGTTATCAAACACAAACCATTTCTGGTCGCAGGCGGCATTCTGGCAAGGCTGTATAAGATCAACTGTCTTAAGAAGCGCAGCCTCCCATTCATCCGCAGTAGGCCTTTGTGAGGGATTGTGCAGGCCGTCTATAAATGCTTTATCAAAGAGTTTGGTCAGGTACGGCCCGCACACTGTGTAAGGTATCTTTGCAATATCTGCCCAAGGCAGGTATGTGGCCTTCACTTGTGCCAGCTTTGGGCGATTGCTCTTGTCTGTTGGGTGCTCAATGAACAAAGCCTTCTCGCCCATACTGAGCACCTCATCCTTATCCGAATCCAGGTCATTCACCTTGCCCCCGCGCAACGGATGCCGGTAGAGCAGGTACATATATATCATCACTGCAAGTGCGTGGCGGTCGGTGGGAATGCTCGGTAGCTTGCGTGCAGGGTCAGTCTTGCCAAGATGCTTTGTGGACATCACTTCAGGCGCAATGAAGTCCGGCGTGCCGATTACATCCGGCGGAAATTTTCCGGGCACTACCAATCCGTCAATATCAATGATGGCAGCACTTCCACTAACCGGGTCTATCAGCACATTCTTGTACGAAAGGTCGCTATGCGCAAGGCCTGCAGCGTGCATTCTGCGCACTGCCCGGCTTACACGGATGCATACAAGCAGGTACTTAAACCAATCGCCGAGTTCCTTCTTGTCTAAGTGCAGCTTGAAGCCCGTGTTCCGAAACTGCGGCGCGGCAAACCATTTGCCTTCCTTCTCTTTGCCCACAATGCTGGCAATGGCTGCTCCTGCGGGATTATATCCTGTCTTGAAAAAGAAATGCGGCAGATACACGGGTGCAACTACGCCAATCAGTCCATTCCATTCTACCACTTTTGTCGGCCAGCAATAAAGGTCTTTCCAATAGTAGCCGCCCTCTTTGTTGAAAATATTGTCTCTGAATTTTCCGGCAATTGTCGTCAGCCGGTCCTTCTGCGCCGAATATTCAGCAGGCTTGAATTTCTCACGGAAGAAAGCCACTACGTAGCTCTTATCGGGACTAAAATAAACATCCTTTAGCCCGCCCTGCATGGGCGAGCCATTATCCACAAATTGGACTGTGCTGCCATCGTTGGCGGTAATGGTAATGGTTTGGCTCATCTGGGCTTAGAATAGAATAGCAATGGTCCGGTCATCATGATTTCCAGGACTCCAGAAGTCAAGCCACGATAGCAGCTCGTCAGCTACCTGCTCGTTTGCGGCATCCAGCGACACCCCTGCTCCATCCTCATTTTTCCCACCAAGGTCATCCCACAGCTCGTGCCATTTTTCTATCCGGCCAAGATTTGCATCAGTGCTGAATTTTGGGTCGGTAATGCCGTCCGTCATTAGGACAAGGGCTGTAAAGTCAGAAACCATCTTTATAGAAAAGCGGTTATAGAAATCTGGCGACTTAAAAACCTCCGGCATCGTCAGGAACCGTGTCTGCCCGGCAAACTCACCACCATCTGGCGCGCCCAGTATTTGTACTTCGCCCCGGTCTTTGCTATAAATGCCAATGCCGCCATCACCTACCCAAAACGAGGTAATAAAGTACCCGTCTGGAAATTTCTTGAGCAGCGCAAACATGAGTGTAGTACTGTAATCTTTCAGTGCCGCCTCGCTTGTCGTTGCCTCTTTCGCAATAGCATTGTGCGCGCCCATTGCGGCTTTTGCCATATGCTCCAGCACTTGCTGGCTTAGCGCCTTTTGCGTGTCTTCGGTAGTTCCCGCAGCATTTGCAAGAATGGCCTCTTCCAGCTCTATCCATTGCTCTGGCGTCATGCCTTCGCTAAAATGATGCACAACACTTTCGCAGGCAATCAAGCTGCCGCGCCGGGAGAATTTTGCGCTGCCTGCTCCGTCAGCAAGGGCGATTATCCCCCAGTCGCCAGGGAGGGTCGCTGCCTTAAAATCATCGTCGCGGAATTTACCTTCGTGCGCATGGCTGCGGCCTCGCTTGGATGCAATGGCCAGTGTTTTCCCAGCAATGGATTGCCTCAGGGTGTCTGTATCTCCTTTCCAGTATGCATCATTCTGGTCGGAAGGCTCATCCTTCCATAATGATTTCGGGTCGGCATTGATGATGAGTGGTATTTCTTTCTGCGACAGCTCGCTATCCTCTGCGCTCAGCTTGTGCCGGAAGCGAAAGTGGAGCCTGTATTCGCCTGCTGCAATCGGTGTGCCGCTCAACATTTTTGTATCGGCGTCGTATGATAGGCCAGTTTGTTCAAGGTTCGCCAGCTCAAAGTAGGCGACATCGGCAAGGCCAAGCCCAGCAGCCTCAAGCGTGTAGGAGTACGGCTTGCCCACACGCGCGTTGGGTATCTGCACTGGCTTCTCCATAATGTCGGAAATGCCGCTCGTTTCTTTCCAGTCTTTCAAAATGCTTTGTTGCGTGGTTAAAATTTGTTGGTAAGCCTGCGTACGCCTATCATCTGTAGAAAAATGCTTGAATAGCTCTGCCTGCTTCTTGGGGATGGCAACTCCGTTAGTGTCGCACAGCCGCTGCCAGTAATCCCGAATCTCTTTGCTCATAAAGGCCTCTTTATCCTTGTGTGCGATTGAGGTCAATATTTCCTTCACTAACCCCGTATTGGCCTTGATTGCCGCACCACGGGCAGGTGCTTACTTCCTCATGCCCGATGCAGTGAACCTGCCCACAGGAGCAAACACCAAAGCCCCACTGGTTGCCGCACGACGGACAGGCAGGAAAGCCTTCCAACTCCTCGGTATTAATGCGGCTCGGCGCCGCTTCGCCGCCTGATAATTCAAAATAGGTGGCGTCCACTGGAAAGCCCCCGACCAACCGGTATGATTGCGTTTCCAGCCCCAAGTCTCCAAAGCCACCTTCCTTAATATCCCTACGGTACTTGATGAGGTAAGGTCGCTTTGTATTCTGGCATTTTGCTGCGAAGACCGCGAAGTTGGTATCCACATAACTCCTACTCCTGGGCTCTTTGGTAAGGTCAATTTTAGAGACCACATCGTCCGGAGTCTTGGAAAGCTCAAAGCCGGAGCCATTCGCGTCCACGCTCATGCTGCTGCTCCTGATGCTCGCCGTTACCCACTTAAAAAAATCTTTGTACTGCTGGACGGAAGTATTCTTAAAGAGAAAAGCATTTTCCGTTAGATCACGCAGCAGGTACAGGTCTGTGTCTTTGCCGAAGGAAATGGCGACGAGATTTGCTTTTCGTGCCCAATGCTGCTTCCATTCGGCGATTGCAGCCGCAGTATCGTCGGTAGGCACTCCGTCTGTAAACAAGAACACAATAGGTTTCCAGTGTCCTTTGCCTTCGGGCGTTGTGGTAATAATGTTTTGGCGCAGTTCAAACATGAGATGCCCTAATCCATTACTCAATGATGTACCCCCACCTATCGGGAACTTTGGCGGATAGAACGAGATGATTTCCTGCAAGGGTACGAGCGTCTTGGACTGCCCGGCAAACACCAGCACGGAAATATAGACGGTCTCTAGTGCATAAGGGTCTTCCTTGAGCGCTTTAATAATGGTTGCCAACCCTTCTTCTACAAGCTGTATAGGCTCGCCCACCATGCTTTCGGATACGTCAATAAGAAAGTAAATCGGGAGCCTTCTCATAGGTTGATGTTTACGGAGTTCAGATAAACGGTGCCGGGGCCAGTGATGTGAAACATGTTGAAGCCTTCGCCGCCAACGAGCCCGCGCAGAGAGTAGTTTGAGGTAAGCCTGCTTTCCATACTCATCGCTGCGCAGACAAAGCTCTTCTCATCTACATTAATGCCTTCGCCTACTTTTAGGTCAAGCTTTACCGCGGTGCCGAGGGAATCCATAAATACGGTGCAGGCGCCCAGTATTTTCTGCATTACCGGCCCCGTGCCGCCTATAAAAGAACCGAGGCTTAGCTTAAAATCAAAATCCACTCTGGCAGATGAGGCGATGTAATAACCAGCACGGCAGATAATGCCGCCACCCATTTGCCGCAGGTCAAGCGGCAGTAGTCCGCTACGGCCTGCAACCATCAGTTTTTTCGTTTCCGCGCTATTGTTTTGTAACGTAAGTTGAACGATGCTTTCTCCCGATATGGCGCGCTTTAGCAGTCCACCGATGCCGCTGTTCCCAAGGACTTCTGGCTTTGCATCAATGCCGTCTTCGTAGTAGATGAGCGCGCCCCGCTCACAAAAGAATTGCTCGCCACGCGGCAGTTCTACCTGTAAGCTTTTGAGGTCGTAGCCTATTACTTTGACGTTCATTCCGCAGGGGATTCTGAACTGTTAAGCAGATTCTGGTACAACTGCGTATTCGTCGCGCCGTAACACACAAAAATTACCTCCTTTACAGAGGCTGCATGATGGTTCATAACTGTAGCTACGGCGATTGAGGCTGCCAAATCTTTTGGGAAATGGAATTTGCCGGTGCTGATAGCAGGGAAAGCAATTGTTTCCAAACCATATTCTTCCGCTATAGCAAGACTGCTTTTGTAGCAAGAAGCAAGTAATTCTTCCTCTCCATTAGTTCCCTCTCTCCAAACAGGCCCAACTGCATGTATCACATATTTCGCCGGCAAACTGTAGCCTTTCGTGATTTTCGCTTGTCCCGTTTCGCAACCATTTAGTGTCCGACACTCTTCTAACAGTTTTGGGCCGGCAGTCCAGTGAATTGCTCCATCAATCCCGCCTCCTCCAAGTAGTGAGGAGTTCGCGGCATTTACAATTGCATCTACGGCAAGCTTTGTAATGTTTTCCTCTAAAACAGTCAGTTTCATTTTTATTGGCACTAATGAGCAGCTCGTTTTAGGTATAGGATATTTAGTTAAGGGTCTGCCCTTGTTAAAGCTGCTTGCAATACCGGAAAAGCCTTCAGTATAATCAATATAACTTACAAATCTTCATCAACCCCGTTTGATGTCAGTTTCATTTATTGCTTTTCATCCATCTTATTAGGCTCCATCAAGTCGGTATAGAACCGGTAGATTATACCATTGGAAAGCAAGCCGAACTTTGCTTTGGTGGTGTGGAAATAACGGAATAGCTGCGAATTATGCGGGTCAAGACTTTCACCCCAATGCTTGCATTCTACAAGGATGGCAGGCTGGTCATCCTTCATGATGGCGTAATCTACTTTTTCTCCCTTCTTGATGCCAATGTCTGCAATATACTCAGGAACCACCTCAAGAGGATTAAATACATCATATCCAAGCGCTTTAATGAATGGCATGATGAACGCATTCTTTGTTGCCTCTTCGGTATTTATCTGGGCTTTGAGCTTTTCAACTCTTTCGCCAAACTGCTTGATTTCGTCCTTGAAGTCCATTTTGATGCGTTATTTATTTAAAAAGTCTAAATTGTGTTGCTCTGGTCTTTGGCTCTCTCTTAGTCAGATTTAGTTGCCGTTGTAAACTTCTTTTTTTCCTTATTGTAAAATTCAAGTTCACCTGAATTGTTTACAACGAAGTACTCACCATTATTATCGCCAGTTTTATAGTCGTAGCGTGTGCCAGTGCTCGTTTTCCTGCTCTTAAGCCGCTCATCAGACGTTTGTCCGTCTTTAAAGATTGTCTTGATAAAAGTTTGGCTGTCCTTTTTGAATAGCACGTAGTCCGCTGAAGTGTATTGCTCTTCATGCCACTTGCCAATGAGGACACCTTCTACTTTATCGGCCTCCGAATGCTGCGCAGTTTCTTCTCCGGGCGTCGCGCCCATTATCTCAATTTTCAAGTCTGGGTCAAAGCGACTTATTGCCCATGCACTAACACCATCCTTCATGCCTGGCAATAAGTAAAAAATATAAAATCTGTGCTGTTTATCCTTTGATTTAAAAAGCTTTTCTGCCAGCGTAGCAACTTGCCCTTCTGAAATTTTTTCATTGATTTCAATAGTCAATTGGTTTTTTTCAAGGGCGGGATTGCTTTCATCTTTCAAAATCTTGTAAGAGAAGTCGGACGGTAGCGATTCTTTGGCGTAACCCCCAATCTTGTTACTGTCGCAAAGCTTATTAGGAACAGCAAAAGAGAAGCAATAAGCAAGGGTAGCTGTTTCATGCCTTTTGGGTACTTACGGATTTTCTGGAAACGAAACACGAATACATCTTACATCAAATCACCACATGCACCTCAGCCGGCGGTGGCGGCAAAATCATCTCGTCCGCAGCACCGACACTCTGATTACCGATACCAATAGAATCGCTCACCCACTTAAAGAAAGACATTAGCGTAGCGCTATCAGCCGTATCAAGATGAACCAGATGGTCAGCCAACGATTTCAGGTGCTCATTATCCGCCTTCTCACCGGCTGCGCAACAGACGATGCTTGCAAAGTGCAGTCCCTTTACACGTGGAATCGCCTGCTTATAATCTTCCTTGTCCGATGGCGTGCCGTCCGTCATAAGGAACAGCAGTGGCTTCCAATCGCCCTTGCGGTCTGCGCTGCTTTTGATGATGTCTTTGCGTGCTGTATCCACAAGTAGACTGAGCGCCGCTCCAGTATTAGTGGGGCCGCTTTCCGGTGTCGTTATTTCCGGCAGTTGCAGCGTTTCCAATTCGGTGAGTGGTAGCACGAGCTTTACCTCCCGGTCAAAGGTGATGATGCTTATCCATACACTCTCCAAGGCAAAGGGGTCCTGCCGCAGTTTGCTGACAAGCACCTGCAATCCGTTCTTCACCGCCTCAATCCGCTCACCGCGCATAGAGCCGGATGTGTCCAGCAGTAAGTAAACCGGCAATCTTCTCATTCTTTCAGCTTTTGGTCTTAGACAACAATGTTCACTTCGGGTGGCGGCGGCGGCAACTCGTTCAGGCCAGCTACTTCCTTGCCGCCACTTTCTACCTTTTGGCTACCGGTAGAGATGGATGCGCTCACCCACTTGAAGAATGCTTTGATGGTCGCAGAGTCAGCAGTATCCAATGATACTACTACGTCTGTAATCTGCTTAAGGACTGCTGTATCCGCACCGCTTCCAGCCCCGCAGGCTACCACCATACCAGCTTTACGGTTCTTAAATTCAGAAAGTCCGCTTTGCCAGCTATCTGTAGGCATACCATCCGTCATGATGAACACAAGCGGCTTCCAGTCACCCTTTACTTCGGCGGTAGACTTACTCACTTCGCGGTCTATGCATTGCGCGAGAAGACTTAGGCCCGCACCGAGTGAAGTACCTCCGCTCGCGCGTATCTCTGGCACCTGAAACGAGGACAGGTCGGTCAGCGGAGTGATTTGCTGCGCGGTGCTGTCAAACGTGATAACAGAGATGTAGGCTGTCTCAAGCGCATAGGGGTCCTGACGCAGCGTAGAGATAAGCACCTGCACACCATTCTTAACGGCCTCTATCGGCTCGCCGGTCATGGAGCCGGATGTATCCAGCATCAGGTAGACGGGAAGTCTTCTCATAGTATTGCTATGTGATTTTAGTTAGTTGTACTTATTCAGATAGTCCTGCAATCCGCCCTTCATGCCTACGCCCACGGCTTCAAATTTCCATTGGCCGCCCCGGTTGTAGATTCGGCCAAACTCTACTGCAGTCTCAATGGAGAAGTCTTCGTCCAGCTCGTACTTCACCAACTCATTATTCTGCGCATCCACTACGCGCACAAATGAATTACGCACCTGTCCGAAGTTTTGCTTCCGACTTTCTGCTTCATGAATGGTGACAACGATACAGATTTCCTTTACGCGCGGATCAATCTTTGTAAGGTCAACGGTTATTGACTCATCATCGCCATCACCATCACCGGTAAGATTGTCGCCGGTGTGTGTTACAGCTCCATCGGGTGATGTCTTGTTGTTGTAGAAGATGAAGTAGTCGTCGCCTAAAAGCTTTCCGCTCTCGCCGAGCAGAAATATAGAAGCGTCAAGGTCAAAATCCCCGCCGGTTGCACTGGCATTGGTATCCCAACCAAGACCGACGGTGAACTTAGGCGCGTTCAGGTTTTCGCGTTGTCCTTTTTGAAGATTAATGGCCATAATTTATTGCTTGAATAATGGTGTTGAGGTTGTTTTTGTAGTCGTCCATCAGGTGATAATTATTGCCAATTGCGTAGGCCACAAGTTCAGTCAATCTCGTTGCCGGAGCACGTTCCAATATTAGCGCTACATCCGGTGCATTGCTTTTAAGAATGTACTTTATCACACGGGTATTCATCACAAAATGTCCCTCGTTAAAGAGCGCTGCAATCTTGTCTATATTATCTACTTCGTGGTAATTCAGGTAATTCTCAAAGTGCGGTGCAATCTTCAGCATTATCCAGTAGTGCATAGTAAAGAAAGAAGAAATTTCCGGTTATGCCTTCTTTTTCCAGTTGCCGCTGTATGATTGTTTCGTGGCTGCCAGTGATACGTATATCGTCCAGAAAAAGCACTGTCCGATTTTGCAGAAATTCTTTGTCAAGATGGTACGTGTCAGATGAAATAAGCCGTAGCCGCTCTTCATAACTCAGGTTGCCATAGTCAACTGTATAAGTTTTGTAGCGATGAATTTTTGAACTCAGCAGCGAGTTCTTCCCATGTCTGTAGAGAAAGAGATTTACAACATCCTTAAATCCTGCGGCCATTGCAAAAGACGCGGTCGGTATGGCATCGTATGGACTGGGAACATAGATAATGTCAGGCCCATTTAGCAGCTCTTGTTCGCACTGTTGTACAAATGCTTTACCCAGCGCTTTGCCAAACTCCGCTGCCAGCTCACCATCTCCAAACTTGAATTTGCTATAGTCTGCTGCGCTGAAGGGCAGATGTGTTGCATCGGTTATGTGGTGTAGTGCAAACGTGGTGTACATAAAGCAGACGTCAGCAAGCTACTGAGCGATTCTTTGTCAGGGTTAAATAAGGATGCGCTAAACCCTGCCGCCAGTGCACCGTCGTAGTCAGCTATCGGATTGTCGCCGATGTGGAGCACTTGCTCACGAGTCAAAGGTTTTAGTTGTAAAGCTTGATTATAGACTGTATTGAAAATCTCGGGCGAAGGCTTGCTGCGCTCTTCCTCGTCGGAGTAAATCTGAAAGTGAAAGACATTTTCAAAGCCCAGATTTGGAAGCACTTTGCGAAGCGTTGCGCCGGTGATAAATGCAGTGTTGCTGAGCAGCGAAATGGAAATCCGCTGGCAGCGAATCTGTTGTAGAACATCTATCACTGCATCGTCCAATACTTCAGGCGGATGTTGTAAAAACAAGCCTTCTGCTTTTTTCAGAAAGTTATCTAATGCAGCTAAAGGAATTGCGCCTACATCTTTGCCGAGCGCGGCTAGGATGATATAAAGCATCTCGTGCCGGGAAAGATTGCGTCCGGTGCTTTCGTTGATGTGGTTAAACAGCCGGTCGTATTCTTGAAAAGTGTGCAACACCTCATCCGCCGGTTGGGTGATGTTGAATGCGTCTATGAATAGTGCATTTCGTAAAGGCTTAAAGGCTTTGTTAGACCGAATAAGCGTAAGCCATAAATCCAACGATAAATGCCGTATGGCAGGATTGCTGCCCACTGCTTACGTGTATTGCTTCAAAATGTCCACGAAAGAATCGGAAGGCCGCACATCGCCCAGCGCGCGGAACTTCCATGCGCCGTCCTTGCGATACACTTCCGCGAATACCATTCCGCACATGCCGTTGTATGTCGGGTCGCCGCTCATAGAGTAACGAGCAATTTCCTTTCCGCGAGCATCTACTGCGCGAATAAAAGCATTCTCTACCATGCCAAAATGCTGACCCTTTTGCTTCCCTTGATAGATGGTAACCAGGAAAACAATCTTCTGGTACTTCTGGTTAAGTGCATTCAGCTTCACGATGATTTGCTCATCGTCGCCATCGCCCGCGCCTGTGCGATTGTCGCCCGTCAGCCAGATATCACCGCTGGGGTGCTTCAATGAGTTAAAGAAGATTACATCGCCACCTACCAGTCCCTGGCCGCCCAAATTCGTCACCTTGCCATTTGCATCAAGCAGAAAAGCAATTGCATCAAGGTCATAGTCCTCGCCTTTTTTGGCGCCGCCAAGCAGCTTGCCCAAAAAACCTCCCCCGCCTTTTTGCTCGCGCATGTCCCAGCCAAGTCCGATAGTGACAGTAGAAAGGTCGTATTCGGATGCGCCGTCTGACGATTTGCGCAGGTCAATGGTTTGGCCTTTTTGGAGATTGATTGCCATGAGGTGTAGTGAGATTGTTGGAAAGAGAAGTGGTTTATTAGTCTTTTGAGCCTTGTTTCCAGCTGAAGCCAAAGTTATAATGTGCGTCAGCATCGGAATGGCCGTTGAAATAACGCCCTTCCTTGCGGATAGTCAGTTCTCCTGACTTATTTTCAATCATCGCTGCAGCGCAGAATGGTTTATTTGCTCCGGCATTGTCTAATTGTAAACTAACCTCGTCGCCGTTGCTGATTTTGAAAAACATTCGTCCATTCACAGAGTTGAAGTCTTTTGCTCCGGCATAAATTAGACCGAAAAAGAGAATGCGCTTTATCAGCTCTGGTTTGTAGACGTGCATATTTTCCCCGTCCGAAGAACCCCCATCGCGGTCATCTTTATCAAGGAAAATGTAGGGCGCTGTAGTCTTGGAGCCAAAGCTTTTTCCTAAAGGTTGAATCACGCCTTTGGTGCCATCCGCCATTTCGTACATGCAACCAAGATCAAGATCCGCGTCTGCCTTCGCGCTAAGAAAAGAAAGGAATCCTCCTTTCTTTTCCTGCGACCAGTTTAGGTTTGCGTGGATCAGCAGTGATTGCCCTGTACCTGCCGTTTTAGAGAGATTGATAGCGTGCTTGTCGCCCCCTTTGGATAAGTTGATTGCCATTGTGATTACCTGATGATTTGACCTTTGTAGTATTTGCTGAAGAAAGAACGCTAGGTCTTCTTTATAACCAATTCCTGAAGCCTCAAATTTCCACTTTCCGTCTTTGCGATAAAGCCTGCCAAACTCAATTGCAGTCTCTATAGAAAAGTCTTCTCCAAGCTCGTACTTCGCAATCTCATTTCCACTCGCGTTGTCCACGATGCGGATGTATGAATCCCGCACCTGACCGAAGTTCTGGCGTTTTTCTGCTGCTTCGTGAATAGTGACGACAAAGAGGATTTCCTGAACCACCGGGCTCACTTTGGTGAGATTCACCCTAATAGTTTCCTTATCGTCATCATCGCTTTCACTTCCTGAACCGTCTGGGTCGTCCCCGGTATGATGTACAGCACCATCTGGCGAAATAATTTCACCATTTTGCAGGTATTTTGGTTCCATTCCGTAGAAAACGAAATAGGGCTCGGAAGGAATTTGTCGGGTACTATCAATCAGAAATGCCGAAGCATCCAAGTCAAATGTTGCGCCCGTTCCTTCGGCGGGATTCCAGCCAAGGCCAACGCTGATGTTAGAGAGGCCAATGTCAATCTTCTGACCCTTTTGGAGACTAATAGCCATAGTATAATTGTGAGATAAGGTCGGTAAAATCGGACATTTTTTTGGGATAGCAAGAGATAGTTGCCAAGATTTACTTGCAGCAGTCCCATCACATTTATGTAAGACAACATTGCGGAAAATAAGTGCGCTTAGCTTTATTAACTGTAGTGGTTTAATTGCTACTTAAACAACTAATCGCTTGATTAAGGTTTTCTTCTGGATAATTGAGGGTCTAAAATTCGTTGCGCGTTACGAAAATTCAACCAAATTATCAACCATGTTGTCCTTTTGGATTGTATGTTTATTGCCAAGGCGATTTACTTTTATCCTCAATGCTTGGACAAACTATAAACAACTACATCATTGAGCGCAAGCTCGGTGATGGAGGCATGGGCGATGTTTTCCTTGCACGACACAATCGGGTGAATCGAGTGGTAGCGATAAAAGTGCTACATCAAAATCTATTCTCCAACGAAAGTATTCGGCAACGATTCAAGAACGAAGCAAACGCTTTGATTGAATTAGGGCATCCCAACATCGTGAAGATATTTGATTACGTGGAGCAGGATAATCTTGCCTGCCTTATAATGGAGTATTTGGATGGCTACACACTGGATGACTACATCGCAAAAGTGTCCGGCCCGATTCCTTCCTCAAAAGCTATAGGCATCATGTGCGAGGTGTTGGACGCTGTGCAGTACGCGCATGACAACAAGATTTATCATCGTGACATTAAGCCGGGCAACATTATGCTTAGCGCCGATGGCACTTCGGTACGGGTAATGGATTTTGGAATTGCCAAATTCGCGGGTAAGGAAAGCCTTCATACCACGCATGTCCAGGCTCAACTTGGGACACCATTTTACATGAGTCCTGAGCAGGTAAAAGGCTTGCCTTATTCTGTATCCAGCGACATCTACTCGCTCGGTGTTACGCTCTTTGAAATGGTGACGGGCATCTGCCCTTACCATACCATCACTAACCTGTTTGAGCTACACAGCAAAATCGTGAATGAAAGTTTGCCGCCAACTTCAGCGTACTATCCAAATGTATCGGATGTTTTGCAACAGGCGATACAAAAAGCAACACAGAAAAATCCAGGCGAACGATTTGCTTCGTGCAAAGAATTCAAGGAATTTTTGTTGAGGAAAGAAAAGGAGAAGCCTGTATTGCCTTTAGCCATTGTTCCAGAAAATTCGGGTAACAAGAAGGCGGTTTACACGACTTCAAAAATGCCGGTTGCAAATTCGCAACACCATTACCAAACGGATTCCAAAAAGGCAAAACATTGGTGGGCTTATGGGGTAGCTCTATTAGGAATTATTGGCATTGTTGCATTCGTCAGCCAGCGTGGAGAAAAATCGCAAATAGTAGCAGAGCCTGCTGCTGCATCAGCAACCAAGCCCGTGAGTTTAATAAGCCCTGCTGGAGGGATTGATTCAGTAGGTAAGACAGAGTCAAAACCTTCTGATGAAGGCAACCAAAGTAAGATGTCATACCCTATAAAGTCTGTCGTGATTGAAGACGCAAAAAGGGATTTCAAAAAGAAAGCAATAAAGTACTCGTCAGTTGAAGTTGGCGAAGCTCAAACGATGAATAATGGCAGAATAAGTTTCGCAGTCACTTATTGGAAACAAAATGGACAGCGCGTAAATGGAGGAGGCTACTACAAAAAAATTGGAGAGGGGTATATTTTTGACGGGACGGATTTAAGGGCTGGTGAAACTGACCCGTCACCGCCTGTTACGGAAAAGATTATCAAACCTACATCTCCCAAAATTGCAGACGTGGAGCAGTATGTTAGCGGCCAAATCAGGGGCATTACCAATGTTCACGCAAGCATGGCTACAGCAGAAGGCAGCTCATTAGTGTACAATGTCTCGTACACATCGGCTGATGGAGATGAAGGGAGTGCTGTGGTGAAATATGTCTTATCAGGAAAAGAATACAAGCCTTCAAAGCCACGAGTGGAACAATGATTCATAGACTCTCTCTACTCGCTCTGCTGCTTGCTTTGAGTATTACAAACTCATTCGGGCAAAAGAAATGTCCTGCAAACAGGACAGGGAGAATTTTTCTTAGCAATGGAGAATCTGCAATAGACTTCTGCTTTGAACGAAAGGATACTACAGACAACACGTCTTTCAATTCCGACTATTACATTCTTGATTCAAAGAAGAAGAGACATTACGAGATAGCTTTCAAATACGATACCACGTCAGGCACTATTACCTGTAGTGTTCTCAACCTGTGGACTGGATATTCTTCAGCACAATCAGATGGTTTATCCGAAGAAAAATAGCGGCATGGTTATCCGCGACTTTGACCCCTGCAAGTCCATAGAGCTGGGTATCCACTACAGGATGATGTTTTCCATTCCAGAGCCGGCTCCCGCTTTGCCATACATTCTTCTCAACGAATGTGCATTGGATGATTCGCGCGACACATTCTATCAACTTGTAAAACCACGCAACTCTTTAGTAAGGGCACGTAACCAATTCGCCGAGCAATGTCTTGAATTGACCGAGAGCAAGAAGCAAGGAAGGTTGCGCGAATTAAAGTCGGAAATTGCGCAGGTCTTTAGCGTCAGGACATCTGAGTTAGTGAAAGCTATCGCCCGCGACTCCGTGCGCATTGCCAATACAGAGGATACTACTGCTCAAAACTATTTTACTGAACAAATGGACACTTTGTTTGTCCAATATTTCAACGGACGATTACCGGGTCAATTACATGGGAAAGACAGCGTACTCATGCCGCCTGATACGTGTAGGTTCATTGGAAACTACACGGTGCGTGTTTCCGAACATGGAAAGCCAGATAGTATCGTCTCAAATTGGCAACCAGCTTCATATACACCGAGGTGGCTGGATATTGCCAAATCTTCAGATAGCGACAGCGATATACTCATTGAGCTTCCCGGAAACGAATATTCCGCTACCTAATAATGAAGCATTTGTAGATAGCCTTCGTAATCATTATAAGAGTGCATGGACAGATGCAGAAGCAACGAACGCCGCGTTTTCCAACTACTTTGATTCGGTCACTGCACCCCTTCAGGCATTGGCAGTGAAAACCATTTCAGTAAAGAAAGCCTACACGTACAATGTAAAACTACAGAAGTCAAACGATAAGTTTAGAGTCAATGGTGACAGGCTTGTTAGAAACAACTTCACGAAGCTGAATATTGCCGAATCAGAACGGCAACAGTTTCTGGTGCAAAGCAAGCTGATACGGAGAGGAAAATATAAAGTAAGCAGGTTTACGCTTTCGTCGGATAATAAGCCATTTCTAAATTCAGTCCATTCCAAAGGACGGAGCTATAAGTTTATGACGCATTTCGGCATTAATTATAGCGTGTTTCTTAACCCGGAAACTGGCGATCCTAAAGGCGATTACGTCTCCCTGTTTTTCATTTACCACCACTTCGGAATGTTTGGCGGATTGAGTGACATTCAATCGCTACATATTGAGTCGGCTGGTAGTGTCCTCAATTATCGGGAAGGTGGCTTTTATCTTGCTGCATTTAATTACCTCTACTTAAAGGCGGGGCTTGCCTTCCGTAATACTACTTCACCTGGTTATATCGCAGGCTTGACGCTAATTCTGCCGGTAGTTCAATTGGAAGCAGGCTATAACTCAACAATGGAGTCAATCTATGCCTCCGCCGGTCTCAACATTCCCCTTAACAGGTAAACACTTTCCTCACCAATAATCACACGCACCATGCCGAACTTCAAGACCTGTCCTAACGGCCATAACTACGATGCTGATTTATACAGCAAATGTCCATATTGCCCTACAGAGAATGCTAATGCTGACCTCCAGCAAACGCTTGTGGATTTCAAACGAACGCAGATTTTCGAGGAAGGACAAAACCAACTTGCAAAAACAGTAGTTGATGAAGATGCAGCAGGCTTTGGTAAGACACCAACGTGGGGAGGGGCCGAGCAACATCCCTTTAAGCGGACAACCATAGCCGGACGCGATGGGGCGGCAAATACTCCATTAGAACAAGCCATTAAACGCAAGCTGGTAGGATGGCTTGCTACATTCAGCAATGATGAGTATGGTGAGGATTATCGTCTCTATGTAGGCAAGAACAAAATAGGCAGCGGCAAGGGCTGCGATATTCTCATCAATGATTCTTCCGTGTCGGGTGAGCACGCTACTATCCTATTCCGCGAAAACGAATTTTTGCTGAAAGACAATTTCTCTACCAATGGCACGCGCGTGAACGGCGAGACAATGGATGAAGGAAAGCTAAAAGAAGGCGATGAAATCAGAGTTGGCAACACTGTCTTTAAGATGAAAACCGTTTTCTAAATGATTGCTGGCTATCCTATCAGCATTGGCAATGCAACGGATGTAGGGAAACACAGGGCGCATAATGAAGATTATCTCGCTCATTTTCCTACCTCTTTTGGGTATTGCATTGTTGTGTGCGATGGCATGGGCGGACATGCTGCCGGCGAGGTAGCTGCTCAACACGCTACCGCAGCCATTCGCGAGTACCTGGAAGATGGACAAAACACGAAGGCCGATGCTGCTCTTTGCCTGACGAATGCAATTGAGTTTGCCAACTTCCGGCTTAGGGAAATGGTGCGCGAGGACAAGGAACTAAGCGGTATGGGCACTACATGTGTGATTGCTTTGCTCAAAGGCACACACTTCTATTTAGCCCATGCTGGTGACAGCAGGGCATACCTTATACGAAATGGCGAGATACAGCAAGTAACCAAAGACCATTCTTCCGTACAGGAAATGATAGATAATGGTGTGCTAACTGAGGAGGAAGCTGCTGTCAGCGACAAGCGAAATCAGATTAGCAAAGCGCTGGGCTTGTTTGAAAAGGTAGCTCCAACCGTTACGAAAACACCATTGCCGCTGAAGCACGATGATAAGATTCTGCTCTGTTCTGATGGCCTGAGCGGTGAGTTATCAAAGGATGAAATCAGGGAAACGGCCATAGGCAAGGATGATGTGCAGGAGGCTTGTCTAAGACTGGTAACGCTTGCCAACAACAAGGGTGGGCACGACAACATTACGGTGCAGTTGGTACATTATACAGGACCGTCATCACCAGCCGTTCAAAAGAGGCCGAAAAAGAAGACAGTTGCAATTATCGGCACGATTGCCATTGGGTTGATCGTCTTCGGCCTCGTTGCCTTTCGCGGATATTACAAGAAGAGAATTGAGACGCAGCCAGCCACGGCAGTTGAAAACTTCAAGCATCCTCTGCCTTTAAACAATACTGATTCGCCCGTAACAAAGGTTATCCGAACCTTGCCGTCAACGATTCTAAAGAAAGATTCCGTTGAGATCAAGAAGAAAAATAATTCCGCAAGAATTAAGGCTGATAGCACGAAGAAAGCCTTCCCGGATGATACAACAAACCGAGTCATAAGGCACATTCCAGCCCATGCTCAAAAGTCAACTATTGCTAAAGGGCAAAAGACCAACGACACAGGCAAAACCCGTCCAAAATGAAAAGCACCATCAAGATTGGTAGGGATAGCACAAACGATGTTATCATCAATGAGCCTGGGGTAAGCCGCAGCCACGCCATTATTCATTTTCTTGGAGAAGACAATTATGAACTGAAAGACCTGCAGAGCAGCAATGGTACTTTCGTCAACGATGAGAAGGTCACTAAAATAAACATAAAGCCGGGTGACAGAGTAAGGGTTGCAAACAGCAGAGTGGATTGGATGGGTGCATTCAGCACGACTTCAAACTCGTCAATTGAAGAAGCCATCAATGAGGAGCCACATGCCGCGATAAAAAAGACAATAGCGATTGGCTCAGGGCCTGAGGAGGATATCGTCCTTACATCCTCATTCGTCTCCGCACACCAAGCAAAAATTTCCGTGCTTGCGAATGGCGAATATTTTTTGGAAGACAGCGGAAGCAGTAATGGCTCGTTTATTAACGGAAGACGAATTGAGGCAAAAAATTTCCTTCGTACGGACATTGTAAAGCTTGCAGACACAGAGCTTCCTAAAGATTGGTTCAAACACTCGAAGCTGAAGTATGGCTTTATCCGCGACCATCGTAAGAGCTTAGCATGGTCGTTTGCATTGCTGTTGGTGGCAGGAACTGGCGTATTGTCCTACATCAACCGCTGTGCATGGTTCGGCATGGATTGTCTCCTTTCGTCGCAGGAGATTTATGCTGAAAATAATTCTGCACTCGTGCGTATTGAGCACGCCTATTTTTACGAGCTTTCCTTTGGCGGGCAACACTATTTCGTAGGAAAGAACAAATACTTTACGGAGCAGACGGAGGCAAACACAAGCACACAGAATCTGCTTCCTTACACCTCTGTTTCAGGCAACGGCAGTTTTGTGAGGGCTGACGGCACCATACTCACCGCTCCAAGCATTACAAATCCCTGGCTAAATGCCGGCGAACAGCAAAAGATGCTGCAAGAGGTCATTAAGAGCCGGACAGTACGTAGCCTTGCTTTGGGCAACGCCAATATGGTATCAGGTATATGCGGGAAGACAGCAGAGTTGAAATGGATTGCAAACGGACAGGTAGCCAATGCCCAAAACTATGTACAGGCAGTATCCAAATCAGGATGCAACACTTCTGATACAACCGTGGGATTCATTCAGTCTGTGAAAGGCACACTCCCGACCGGCGCTAAAATTATCAGAATAGCGACTGAACCTACGACACGCGGCTCAGTTGCTGACACTGGCATCAAATACTTCGGAGGATTTGTTTCTCTTGCTGCTAATGATGTTGTGCGGGATACTTTCTACGCAATACCCGGCATCACTTATGTAGATGGTTCGCCTTTGTCAAATCAAGTTGCACCTGCCCAATTTTTAGAGTCGGGAAGTCCGATTTTGAACAAGCGTGGCGAGCTGATAGGCATTATGGACAGGGCACAGACTATTTCCATTCAACGCTTTTTTCACCACATCACTAGATAAAATCTTTCCTTATGCAGGTACTATCCATTGGCCGCGATAAGAGTAACCACATTGTGCTGAATGATGCAATGGTTAGCCGAAAACACGCGGAACTTACTATCCAAAATAACGGCACTGCCAGTATTAAAGATTTGGGAAGCAGCAATGGTCTGTTTGTAAATGGAAGTAGGGTGTCAGAGGCAATTCTAAGGCCTGGTGATGTGGTAAAGTGCGGGCCAATTTTCTTGAACTGGTCTCAATATTTGCCTACCATCAGTCAATCTTACGAGCAGCGAGAAGAACAGCGTCCGCAATATCAACATCAGGCACAAGTGCAACCGGTTTCTACAAACACCCCAAACGCGAACCCTCAGAATGTTTCACAGACAATTGTTATCTCAAATCAGAGTAAGAAAAGCACTGGAGTTGCATTTATTCTGGCATTTTTATTTGGCCCGCTCGGGTTGCTTTATGCAAGCATACTTGGGGGATTTATTATGTTTTTCATTACGCTGATTTCATGGTTTGTGCTGCCGCTCATCGGAGCTATTTTTTGTTGGGTTGGGTGCATTATATGGGCAATCGTTGCAGTCAATCAACATAACCAGAAAGCTCCACAAATCCAACACGTTTAGGCAGCTACTATCCCTTTCACCATTTTAAAATCACCCCATGCAAGTCCTTACAATTGGCCGGGAAAAGAGCAACAACATTGTGCTCAACGACACGATGGTAAGTCGTACACACGCGGAGCTTACTATTCACAACGATGGCAGAACAACCATTAAGGATTTAAGCAGCAGCAATGGAGTATTTGTAAATGGAAAGAAGGTGACTGCCGCAGAACTGAAACAGGGCGACGTGGTGAAGTGCGGTTCCGTATTCCTGAACTGGACGTATTACTTGCCAGGCGCTAATCGTTCACCAATGGGTTCAGAGGCAATTCCGGCAGCGCAAAATGAGGCACTCGCGCTGGTCCCAGATTCCACCCAATACGCGCTCGGCGATGTTTTCGGCCACCTCTTTACACGGATTTTTGAAATTGGCAACCTGTTTAAGGGGTCGTGGGATAGGCGGTTCCCAATTGGATTCTTCAATCTGTTGCCTGCTTTTCTCTGTGCAGCACTTATTGCTATTCTTGCAGGAAGGAACGCCGGGGACGCATTTATCGGAGGTGGCAGCGGACTGTTGTTTATCAAAATGCTGCTCGCAGGCTTTGTTAGCTTTAGTGTATGCCCCTTTCTCACGTTTTACCTGCTGTCATTAGGTCAGCGCGCAGCAATAGACAAAACTGCACTCGCTTCAGGTCTTTTTGGTTTCCTTCATTTTCTTGCTGTAATGCTGGTATTGCTTCTAATAAACACTGCCCGGAATATATGGGGAAACGGGATGCCCGGAATAGAAGTCTTCGGTTTGATAATGGTGATGATATTCCTTCTCGCGTGTGACTGGTTTGCATCAATAGTGCTTGGGTATAAATATTTCACCGCAATTGGCATTAGCCGAAGTAAGGCCGCCTACATAGTAATTGGAACTATCTGCCTGAATATCTTTTTCATTTCATTGATAGCTTGGCTTTTGTACGCTTTTCATATCCAAAGTATTTGGAGGCCAATTTAGCATGATGTCGTAGTTATTGAGGTGTCAACCTTCGCGATTCACTTTTCAGACAGCATAGCACCCTTCTACCCATATTCCGCACAAAAGGATGCTCAGATTTTTATTGACAACGCTTATTAGTCTTCTGACACTGGTATCAAATGGTCAGAGGGTGAAAGTGAGCCACTTGTGGTACAGAACAATTGACGACAATGTAGAGATATTCTACGACCTACCAGACCTGCAAAAACCTGTGAATGTTCAGGTGTATTTAAGAAGCAAAGCTGCACCCCACAAGAGCTATCGGATACGTAGTGCCTCAGGTTCAGTTGGCACTGGCAGATTTTCAGGAAAAGGGCAGAAAATTGTATGGATGTTCAAGAGCGAGCCGGCATCCCACCGTGCACTGGATGGGATTTATTTTGCGGTCAAAGCTGTAATTAAGCCCCCTCAAATAAGGAAGAAGTGATTCAATCAGCAGGTTTTGTTCCCGCCCTCAAATAAAATAATACTCCGCTTAACGATTGCTTAGAAACGCTTCAATTTCTTGCAAGTCGTCAATCAAATTGTTCGAAGATTGTCCCCTTCTGCCCGCCAGATGATGAAACCCGCGCCCAGCGCGGGTTTTGTCGTTCGAAATGTCCCTTTCTGGTAAGTTCTCAGAATGTTCAGCATCTCAATTTGCCTTTATTTATTTAAGAAAATATCAATCAGTTATTCTGAAATCACAAGTTTCACATTGATAAACTTTTAGAGATAGAGTGTAAACTTTTCGACAACTACTTCTCACTTTTGAGAAAATCATTGCGTAGAATTACGGTTGAATTCGCGTACAACTACCTGTGTTTACTTTAATGAATTGCCACAGGTTTGCACTCGAAGTCAAAACTTAATCGCATTCAAGTCCTATAATTATGGACAGTCTTGCTCAACTCGCCGCTACGCTTTTCGTACTAAGTATGATTAGTGAAAGAGTCGTCAGCTTTATTAAACTGACTTTCTCTGGATGGGGATTTTTAGGCAATTTGAAAGTAAAGTCCAATGATGTTGATGCAGAAACGTCTCGCAGCAGAAGAATCTTGCAGGTTAATCTCTTCATTGGATTTTTAGTAGCACTTTCCATTCGTGCGGACCTTGTAGAAATTTTCAAGCAAATCCAAGACCCCAAAGCTGGCATTGGTTGGGATCAAGGTTGGCCGCAGTCTTTTCCAGAGGTATTGCGTATTATCCTGGGATGTTTCCTTACTGGATGTTTCCTGAGTTTAGGCTCGAAATTCTGGCATGACCTACTTGACCTCCTTCTGGCCGTTAAACAAATTAAGCAGGAACGGGCTGGGCTTTTTGACCAAATTTCTGCTACCGGTGTTTTCGGTCAACTTAACCCTGACGCTAAAGCGCAACAAATCCGAACTGCAATTGACCAACATGCAGTAGAATGGATTAATGGGTTTAGCAACGTTATTGGGTGTTCTCCTGGTGTTCGTGTAAAGGACGGCGTGGAAACCGGGGAACATGTTATTCAGTTTCGTGTGGCAGATAAAGTAGCTGACCCAGGGGCCATTGCAGTGCCGATACCAAGTTCCATAATACTAAGCAATGGTATGGCGATACCAACTGACGTAGTTATTGGCTCACCTGCCATAGCTTGCTGGAAGAATCCGGGAAACCATCTTTCTCCAGTAAAGATGGGAACCAGTATTTCTCGCAGAGAGCTTGCAAATACAGGAACAATTGGGATACGCGTCATTAAGAAAGTCGGTGATAAAGTAGTCCCATGCTTGCTTACTTGCTTTCATGTCGTCTTTCCAGACAGAATCAAAGCAGACGGCTCCGACGTTGTTGTTCCATTTGACCCCAATGCGCAACAGCCTATGTGTCTCATACCCGGCAATGATACCGCTGTGAGCCCGCAAGCGCTGATTGGTCATGCGATTCAAGGTATTTTAGATGGTTATACTGATGCCGCATTGGTTCAGGTTGATTCAATGACATTATCAGAACTTGACGGATGTACAATGCCGGCAAAACCATTTGATTATTGGAAATCTGAGAGTAAGAAAATGGAGGTTTTATTTGTGGGGGCTATGAGCAGCAAACTTGAAAAATTCACTTGGATACCTGATAGTGCAGAAAGTATTACTTATGACAATGGCTCACCGCAACTCGTCACTAAGACTATCAAGAATTTAATTACTCTCATTGGTGAACCTCCTGCGGAGGGAGGTGATTCAGGAGCTATCGTAGTAACTAAGAGTGGCGAAGTGATGGGCATGGTAATCGCGAGCGATAGAAAAAGTATGACTTGGGTTAAGCCACTACATGGATTAGACACAAAGCTTGACTTTCAATTTCCAAAGCAATGAATATTCATACATGCATCCTTACTGTCTTACTCAGTGGCACAGCTCTTATTGTTCGTGGACAAGCAGCCGAAAAAATATCAATTAACTGCCAGGATATCCCTGCAATAGGTAAAGGAACAGAGATAAGCTCATTTCAGATTGGCGAATCGAAGATTTTACGTGTCAAGTCTTGCGACGACCCTACCCGCACCCCTATTGTGACAATTAACGGCACTGAAGTTAAAAGCACTCCCGATGCCAAGCAGGGTTTTATTGACTTTGACATTACCGCAGCATTGCAGAATGGGCCAGCTGATGGGACAATTGGAGTGAAATTGGCAAATGGTAAAAATGCCGCTCCTCCTCAAGATGTGAAATTTAAAGAAGCAGTATTAGACGGAGGCGATGGAAACGCTGGCGGTGGCCAAGAATGTTATTGTCTTCCTCAAACTCCAACAAAACTGGATGTAAGCAAAGATTGTAATAAATGGACAGTTGCTAAGAACTTTGGTATAGATGTTAGCCAATTAGTTCCAGGCAAGGAAATATATACTCTCGACTTCGCTACTAAGACTTACTATCTCACTACCAAAGATGGTAATACGCCAAAGACACGGGCGGTAAACATGAACAGGATATGGTTTAATCCTCGTAACGATGTCAGTTTCCGAATCGTAAACGTCAATCTCTTTATGAACTCAGCAAAAATTCAGGATTCAATAGTCACATTTGAGAACGAACCACCGTTCTTGTTGCGACAACTTTTTTTCCCGGATTCTGCCGCCAGTGTTGGCATATTGAACCGTTGGTCTACGTCGGTTGCCGCAACAAACGCCGCCCTCGCTGTATCCTCCCAAGGCGGCAAGAAAGGTTCGTATAAGACATCGCCCGTAGAGTGCTTTCTTAATTGTTACTACTCATTAAAGGCAACAGTTTTAGCCGCCTATAATCCTTGCAGCAATTTCCCTTGCTGCGGGGAAATCGCGGATAGATACCAAGAGATGATGGTATCCTATAGCAATATTGTGGGTACTATTGACAGCGCAGCAATCGTACGAAAAGTCAAGCAGGACGAACTTTCGGGTGTTGAGAAGGAATTAGATGACTGCGAAAAAGCAAAAAGTGCAACTTCCCAAGCCTTAGCCGCTGTCAAGAAACTTGAGGACGCGAATACAGCGGTGACCGAGGAGGCGATGAAAAAAGCCAAGGCTGATGCGGAGAAAGCCAAGACAGCCGAACAAAGCGCTTGTAAGAATGCTCAGAATTCAGAAGCGCGCCGAGATAAACTTAAAGTTGATATTGCTGATTTGAATAAGCTGGTAGCTTTGAAAGCGACACTTACAGCATTGGAACCGAGCATTGCGAATATGACAGTATTTGTAAATAATATCGTGCGGCAGAATCAAGAAATTTATCAAGATGTCTCTGTCGCCGGAAATAGGACTGACATTTATATAGAGGTTAGAACTAAGGACAGTATTGCCAACTTATTTGGATTACCCCGAACTACTTATACAAGAAGGCTTGAAATACCAGTGCTTTGGAAACCAATGGTAACTTTTGGAACTGGAACCTTTGGAGGCTTAAGTGATGAATTTCAAAATAGAATTTACAATTGGCAGGAAATCCCTGATGTTAACAATAATCTTGGTACAGGTGGTACTGCGACACGCTACCAGTTGGTAAACTCAGGGACCGCGGCAAGGCCAGTCGGGTTTACCGCACTTGCAAATGTTCACCTGAGAGCCACGCGAACATTTGGATTTGGAGCGTCTATCGGTGCGGGTTTGACTATAGAAAAAGACCCACGACTTACTTATTTAGGTGGTCCAAGCCTATTCTTTGGTGATGTGCGTCAGTTAGGTGTTACGTTCGGATGGGCTGCAATGAAAGTAAATCAACTCCAACCCGCTTATCAATACATTGTTGATAACAGCGTTTTGTCAAATAGTGCTTCAGCTACGGTCGGCTATTATCAAAAATTAGTCACTGGCTATTTCGTAGCAGTTACCTATACTCCGCTCAAGTCGTTCAAAAGATAATGTCACTTCAATTCTTTTTGTCATGAAGACTATCATTTTAGTATTCCTCTTTACGCTTGCTCTTGCTGGATGTGGCAAAGGACTGGAGCTTGACCCAATAAACTTATCTAATAGTCCATTAGACCCTTCAGAATTGGTAATTAGCATTACACCAATAGCTATACTTGCAGATGGAAAGGCTTAGGCGACAGTAGCGGTAAAGGCTGGAGTTAATGCCATTAAGTTATACAAGACTGCAACTTTATCAATTCAGGGTACTGGAAAATTCTTTGATGGAACCAAGAACAGCACAATCTCACTGAATTCGTCTGGTGAAGGGTCGGCTTTAGTATGGTCGGATAGCATAGGAGTTAGTACAATTAATGTAACTGTGGGTTCACTAACCCAATCCAAAACAATCACCTTTGTAAATAATCAATTTTCACTTACAGCATCAAACACAACACCTGCGGATAACGAATCTTATGCAGAAATAGTAGCTAATAGCGGGATTGTTTCTAATGCCGGAACCGGCATAACATTCAAAACCACTGGAGGCAGATTTGCCAATGGCTTAGATTCTCAAACGGTAACACTTTCGTCTCAAGGTTCAGCGAAGGTGTATTTAAAATATTCTCAGGCGGAAACAGTATTCGTCCGTGCATCTATTAGCGGCATTTACACGACCGAGATACCAGTAAAATTTGTAAGCGCGTACCCACAACAAATCTTCATTACCACTGGCGCTAATACACTTTTACCGCGGTTAACTTCCGAAACATCTGTTATGGCCATGCTTGTTCGCACTAAAGGCACCCCAACAAGCGGACAGTTCGTACAGTTTTATGATTCCACTACCACCGGGGCTCATCCTGGCATTTTCCTAAATGCTTCGCTTTCAAATGCGGCAGGTATTGCAAATGCTCTGTATAAAATAACAGATACGTCTTATAGAGGGGCCGTTTTTGTAAAAGCATTTTCAGATACTGACTTAGGACGCATCTATGGAGCAAATATCATTATAATACAGTAGGCTTGGCAATGAATATAGGTCTTCTTCATCGTGTAATGTTAAAATGAAAATCTCTCTATTGTCGCTCGTAGTCACTAATACTAAACATAATGGCAGCAAAATTCAAAATCCAGATACTTCGCACTTATGCGACCAACAAGGTTACATATGGAGAATGTTATGTCAATGATATACTTACAGCAATGACATTGGAATTGCCGTGGAAGGATAATATCGCAAACGCAAGTTGCATTCCAGAGGGTAACTATAAGGCAACTCTTAGGTATGACAAATCAAGAGATGGGTTCTTTACAATTCAACTTGCCGGAACTGGTCCCAGAACAGGGATTCAAATTCATGTCGGTAACAAGCCAGATGATATTACTGGCTGCATTTTGCTTGGCTTAAAAGCTAAAGTAAATGATCTGACTGTTGGCGAGTCATTAAAAGCAATTAATCTACTTAAAAACCTTTTCTACGGTAGTGAAGATCCTGTACAATGCCCTGATCTGGAAATTCTTGTCAGCATACGTTCCTTACCTCTTCCTTTACGTTTTTTCGCATCGCAAACTGACAAAAGTTTTTCTTGGGTCTTTGAGGACGGTTTTTGGATCTCACAAGGAAGTACCTCAACTTCAAAATTTAAAGAAATAATCAGAGATACAAAATGGATTATTGTTAGAACAGAAAATTCCGGTGCGTTAAATGGCAGATATGCGAGATGGGGAATTTTGGGTGGCACAGCATTCCAGATTTCAAAAGACCTTCTGGCTTGGACAATAATTGCTGACGATGAACTTTTACTTAGGTCACCTGCTCTTCCTTCAATAATATGGAATTACCTAAGTAAAAACGGTGGCGCCTTGAGAACTTTATTGAATAGTCAATTCGTTCCCTTAGTAAATGGCAAAATGCAAGTGCTGACTTTAGATGAACCACCATCTGATGACAACCCGCCTGACCCTAGAGATGAATACAATGATGATGATCCTGCACACGAAGAGGATGGGGTTATCGTTTTAGATTTTGAACAAGATTACGGTGAGGGGCCTTACGACGGTGAAGTAATAAGTCCAGATGATCCATCTGAGTATGATGATTACTTAGATGATAGTGGCTACGATGATGGATATGATAATGGGTATGATGGTGGTGATTGAACTGCTCATAGCAAGTTGAAGAAGTCAAATATTCACTTTAGCCCAGTTTGCTGCAGGTAGTTGCTGATTTTCTCCAAATCCTCCTTGAAATAGTTCGAACATTGTAAACTTCTGCCCGCGAAGTATTTCTTCGGAAAAACAAGTAAAACAGCCGCAATTCGCGGCTGTTCTGCGTTTTAGGGAATTTGGTCAGGTTTCGTGAAATGGCGAAATGTGTTGAAAAATGGCAGAAAATGCCTCGTTTACTCAACCCATTACTCAACCCATTACTCAACCCATTTTAACCCCCCGAAACGCCAAATGCAGAACAGAAACATCTACCCTTACCTGGTTAAGGGAAAAGCAAGCAAGAAAGACGGGAGCTGCCCGATCTATGTCTCCATCCATATCGACAATAATCAGGTAGCCTCCTTCTCTACGAAGAAGAAGGTAATACCTAAG
The DNA here is from genome assembly GCA_963782125.1 of uncultured Bacteroidota bacterium. Classification (GTDB taxonomy): domain Bacteria; phylum Bacteroidota; class Bacteroidia; order Chitinophagales; family Chitinophagaceae; genus UBA1952. The sequence continues at coordinate 1,133,006 of CAWAID010000007.1, read as the reverse complement.
GTGCGCACGCCGATCAAACTGACCACCCTACGCCGGAGCAAATTGACCACCTGTTTTGCTGGCGAAGAGAAGGGGTTCACGCATGAGATGAGTGGTGTTTGATTATGTTTGTTTTGGTAGTTAAATCGTGTCTTAAATCTTCTGTTTTCTTCCCTCATCACGGAGCGATGTCTTTTCTGATGAAGCCCGGAGATGAGCTAAAGCTAAAAAAAGATATCGCTTCGTGATGAGGAGCCGCCGGCAGGCCCCTTTTATGGCTCCCGCCCCCCGGCCAGATCTACATCTAATCGGCTCGCTCTTCAGTCAGCTTTCTCCGCTTGCGCATGGACTCTCCCTGCAGTTCCAGGCGGTGAGCATTGTGTACAATTCTGTCCAGGATGGCATCCGCGATGGTCTGCTCTCCGATTACATCATACCATTTACTGACCGGGACCTGCGAGGTGATAATCATCGCTCCCTTGCCATGCCTGTCTTCTATGAGCTCCATTAGTGCAGCCCGGCTGGCTGCGTCTATAGGCTGCATCCCGAAGTCGTCCAGTATCAGGAGCTGCTGGCGCTCTATCCGGGCTACTTCCTTCAGATAAGAGCCATCGGCTTTGCTCATCTTGAGCCTGGAGAACAGCTTGGGTACATTGTGATAAATCACACGATAGCCAAGGCCGCAGGCGTGGTAGCCAAGGGCTGAAGCGATGTAGCTCTTGCCGATGCCTGTTGCACCGGTAATGAGGATGTTCTCGCTCTTGTCTATGAAGCTGCAGTCGGCAAAGCGAAGTATCTGATTCTTGTCAATGTTGCGGTCGGTGTTGTAGTGGAGGTCTTCCAGGGCTGCCCGGTAACGGAAGCGGGCATTCCTTACTTTAAGTCCGATGCTGCGGTTCTGCCGCTCGTCCCATTCCCCGTCTACCAGATGGGCTATGAGTTCATCGGGTGTGTAGGCGGAGTGCTGGTCTGCTTCCAGACAGCTTTTGAAGAGCCGGTGCATACCGAGGAGCTTCATTTTGCGCATCTTTTCCAGTGTTGCTGCATTCATGTTTTTGAGGTTTTAAGGGGTGAAGAAGTGATTGATTATTGATAATAATTGCCTCCCCGGATATTGTCGTGGAAGGGCATCTGAAGCTGGTCACTTTGGTCCGGCGCGTCGTGTGTGTCCAGCTCTTTCTCCAGAATCTTTTGGATGGTCTTGTAGTTATAAGCACCGTATCCAAGTGCGCGCTGGCAGGCACTCATCAGCCGGCGGTGCCCAACCTTCTTTGCAAATGAGAGGATGCCTACGCAGCTCTTGTAGGCCTGCTCGGGGTGCTGCTTTCTGTCCAGCACTTTTAGGATGTAGAGCTTCACATCCTCGCCAATATCTTCGGCCCAGGAGATGAACTTTTCCGGCGTCCATTCACTGACGAAGCGATGGGCACTGGCCAGGTGGTCGGGCTCTGTGGTGTAGTTGTAAGGGCTGCGGGTGCGGTTGTGCAGGGCAATGCGCTCGTAGTTGTAGTAGACTTCTACGGTGCTTCTGGAGTAAAGCACTTTTACCTTCTTGCCTATGAAGCGGTAAGGCACGCTGTAGTAGTGCCTGTCCGGCCCAAGACCGATGTGACCGTTCTTGGCTACTGTAGCATAGAGCTGAGCTTTTAGCTCGTAACGCAGTGCTGGCAGAGGCATCATTACGGCCCGCTCTACTTCTTCAAACTGCTGACGGCGGCTGTAGTTTCTTCCTCTTAATGAAGCGCCATTATGGTCTGCGAGCGCTGCAAGGATGGCTGCATTCAGGTCTGCAAGGCTTGTGTAGCTCTCCTTTCTGATTCTTGCATAGATGCGGGTGTAGATGATGCGGACGGCATTTTCTACAAGAGCCTTATCCCTTGGCCGGTAGGCTCTGGCAGGAAGAATGGAGGTGCCGTAGTGCTCTGCGAAGTCTGCATAGGTCTCATTGATGGTAGGCTCGTACTTGCTGCTCTTTGTGACTGCTGAGCGCAGGTTGTCGGGCACAATTGCCGCAGGTACGCCACCACAGAAGTGCAGGGCATTCTCACAGGCGGCTATAAAATCGTCTTTTGCCTGCGTCCTTACAGCCTCTACATATGTGAGCTGGCTGGCGCCGAGGATGGCTACGAACACCTCTACAGGCTCCAGCTCTCCGGTCTGCGGGTTGACGATGGAGAGCTTGTCTCCGGCATAGTCTACATAGAGCTTGTCGCCGGCCTTGTGCTCCATGTGCATGGTGGGATTGACCTGCGCCTTCCACTGTGCGTAGTAATGTTTGAACTGGCTTATCCCCAGCCCGTCCGGATGGCTGCGTTTGTATTCCTGCCACAGCAGCTCTCTGGTAACCCCCTTTCTCTTCAGCTCCTTGTCAATAGCAGGAAAGAGGCTGAAAAGATGGTTTACCCGCTCATTGACAGCCTTGTCTTCGGGCCTGATGAACAGGTCTTCAAGGTCTTTATCGCTAAGAGGATTCAGCTCTTCAAAGCTCAGTCCGCTGGCCGTAAGCTCTTTGAGATACTTCTTTAAGGTGTTGCGTGCGATGCCGGTCTGGGCGGCTATATGCACTTTGCTGCGTCCCTGGAAGTGCAGGCGCAGGATCTGTCTGATCTTAATCATGCTGATGGAATTGTTGGCCAAGGGAGCTTAAGTTTTGTGAGAACTTAGGCCTCTTTACCGCACTCATCGCAGCGTGATATCCTCTCTCCTTTTAGGTGGTCAATTTGGACCGGCGCGGGGTGGTCAGTTTGAACCGGCGCGCCCTGGTCAGTTTAAACCGGCGAAGGGTGGTCAATTTGACCGGCGCTTGCAGTACTACAAGGCGCTGCTGCACAGAGAGCCGTATGAACCGTCCGGCTGCCGCCGGAACAGCACTTTGCCATATTACCAATTGATCAATTTTGAAACAATAGTTTTTTGGACAACCTGCTCTTGCCTGAAGTGAAGGTGACGATGTAAACACCTGTAGCCGCTTCAATCTTAAGCTCGTGTAAGCCGGGGCCAACAATTTCCTCTTCCCGCACGGTCTGACCCAGCGAGTTGGTTAAGGTGAGCATTCCCTTTGCTGTATTCACATTGACAAACAGGCTGCTGCCTTTTGTATATGCAGCAAGTGATTCGCTGCCGGGCAGCGCCACCTTGAGCTGTCTGGAGAACATCAGGTAGAATCGGTTTTCGTAGCTGCCTTTGCGCAGCGATTGGCTGTAATTCGGGATCTCAGAAATGTCCTGGATAACACCTCTGTCTGCATCCGCAAAATAGACGTGAATGCCTGTGGGCAGATTCGATAAGTCCCGGGTTCTGAATACTACATCACCATCCTGCTCCAGCTTCAGGCCCAGCGGAATTGATTTTGTAGCATCGTCCGGTTCGGGAATGGCATTGATGGCGAGCTTCTCATTGTCGCATATGCAATAAAGGTTAGGCACGCGCTCATCTGTGTTCAGCATTTTGCGGGCATCCAGCTCTCTTTCAAAACCTCCGGTTGCAGCAGCGTCAAAATAGACAACTGTTGGATCCGAAAGAGTGGTGTCGCTCGCAAATCCAGCGCTAAGGCGGAGTAACGAATAGCTGCTGCCGCTTGCCTGCTTATGATATACAGGTGAAAGATTGGTAAGTCGGACGCTGTTGGTGGCCGCAAGTGTGGCTGTTACCGGATATGCGCCATTGGCCACATGCACAAAGAAGCCCTGCATGGATGGAATGATATTGGAAGCCACACCATCACTTGATACTCCATTTACATACGAACTATAGACGCCCCGATAACGGTCTGTCGTGCCGTTGTTGAAATAGTAAATGGCATTGTCAATATTGGTCTTCGTCCATCCGCTGGAGGCGCTCCAGTTAATGGGTGAAGGGTAGGGGTTGCCCACCAGATTAAAGCCCGCTGTGTAAGCTTTATTATTGTTGTAAAGTGTTGTGCTCTGAGCGCCATTGTTCACAACGCCGGTGATGGAAACAGTCTTCGGCGAAGTTGATGCGCCAAAGTTGGCCGCGTAGCCGCTCCAAGGATTTAAAATATAGGAGGTGTCAATGTATTTTACCCAACCGGCATGTGTTACATTCTCATCATACTTATATAGCATAGAGAAGGTGTCTGTCAGATTCACCACTCCTGAGAGTTGTGATACTTTGGCCGTCTGAAATGGCGAGCTGATGTAACGATAGCCGAAGCCGGAAGGCAGGTAGCGCTCCATAGTGACATTCCCCGTTACAGTGCCATTGCCGGAGCCGTCAACCAACGCGGTCTGTGATGCGCTGGATTTCAGCGTCAGCTTGCCATTGGCATTAAATGTTCCCGCCGTTGCCTTTAGAATGCCGGTGAGCTTCAGCGTGCTGTCCAGTGTTACACCAGCGCTATTATTGATGGTCAGGTTCTTTACACAGTAATTATAAAATGCGCCTATACGCTGTGTACTGCTGCCGGCCATTTCAATGCTGCCGTTAGACACGTTGAATGTACCGCTGTTGAAAAGAGTACCACCCAGCTTCAGTGTGCCATTATTGACCACAATAAAGGCAGCGCCCGACGCTATAGTCAGGTCGCGCGCCAGGGCATTTCCTGTATCAATAGAAGGATAATTGTTTACACCTGCCGGAATAATTACATCAGTGATAGCGGTAGGTATTCCGCCGCACAGCCAGTTGGAAGCATCAAACCACTGCGAGCTGGATGCGCCCGTCCACGTGCCGAAGCGCTGAACGGTAACGCTTCCGGTCGTCTGGTATTGAGCGCAGCCGCCGGATGCAGCCACAGTATACGTAACCGTGTAGGTACCCGGCGTGGTCGTTGCAGGAATTACATCACCAGTTGTTGTATTAACTGACAAACCCGCGGTACTGCTAAATGTGCCGCCTGTTGTACCGGTAAGTGTTACGGTTGCTGCACCGCCGTTGGTACAATAGGGACTGCCGGTGTAGCTTACCGTAGCAGCAGGTTGCGCAGTAATGACAACAGAGGCAGTTGCAGTGGCGGTACAGCCCCCGTTCACTATAGTATAAGTAACTGTATAGGTTCCCGGCGTGCTCGCCGACGGCGTGATGTCGCCGGTGGTTGCATTAATGGAGAGCCCGGCTGTTGACGTATAGGTGCCTCCGGTTGTGCCGGTGCGTGTCACAGCGCCCGTGCCTGCAGAAGTACAAAACGGAGTACCCGTGTAAGCGATTGTTGCCGAAGGCAAAGAAGAAATCGTAACGCTCGTGGTTGTTTGATATTGAGCGCAGCCACCGGCAGCAGCTACCGTGTAGGTCACCGTGTAGGTACCCGCAGTGCTCGTTCCTAAAGTAACAGCGCCGGTAGTGGCGTTTATTGTGAGGCCCGCCGGGGCGCTGTAAGTGCCACCTGCAGTACCTGTGCGCGTAACACTGGCAGTGCCGCCGTTGGTGCAATAGGGAGAGCCGGTATAGCTGATAGTCGCGGTTGGGGCGGCATTGACGGTAACGCTCTTCGTAGCCTGAAGCTGGCTGCAGCCGCCCGATGCTGCTACCGTATATGTAACCGTATAGGTGCCTGCTGTGCTTGCGCTCAGATTAATAGTACCTGTAGTTGCATTTATGGACAATCCGGCAGCAGCGGTGTAAGTACCACCGGCAGCGCCTGTGCGCGTAACCGTAGCCGTACCGCTATTGCTGCAATAAGGTGACCCGGCATAGTTGATCGTTGCCACCGGCGGAGCAGTCACCGTAATGGTAGTAGTGTAGGCAGAGCTGCAGCTACCGGCACCGGTAACCGTATTCGTTACATTATACGTACCCGGTACGCTGGCGCCAAGATTCACCGCACCTGTGGTAGTATTAATGCTCAGACCCGCCGGCGTGTACGAAAACGTTCCTCCGGATCCACCGCTATTATAGGTAACGCTCGCCGTTCCGCCGTTCTGACAATATGGTGTACCCGTATAGCTGAAGTTAGCGGAAAGGTTACAGGGCTCACCGGCGACAAAATCGCCTAACGCCGTGATGCCTGATGCAGCTGTATTCGTCGTTGTAGGTGTGCCGCTGGTGGTGGGCAGTGTCCAGGCGCTTGCTGCATACAGGCCGAGCTTAAGCAGGCTTGTATTCATACCCGCATAAATCTGCGCTGCATTCCAGCTGACGCTTGCCGTATAGCTGCTGAAAGCAAGACCCCCGGTATTGACTACGCGCCAGTAAGCAGGAATTGACTTATCGGAAGTAATGCCGGAGCCGGTAAGATTAGGATGTACTGCCTCTGTGGCCGATGCGGTAAGTGCCGCCGTACCACCGGTGATATTCGTAAAGGTCAGCGTGAGTGGACTATAATAGCTGCTGCCACCTACATCAAAAGTTCCCGTAGCCGCACTGTTAGCAAAATTGCGTTGCAGATTGCCTTCAACCCAGCCGGTTGTTTGACCTGCACCGGTAATCGTTCCCGAGGTTGTGATCAGCGAATTGCTGCCGGTTGTAATTTTTCCGAGTACAAACGTCAGTGAACCGCCAATGGACATATTGCTGGACAGCGTTACACCATTGGAGGGCTTATTGACGACTACGTTGTTGAAGCCACCTGTAGTGGAAATGGTTTGCGTATTGGCTCCGTTCAGGACAAATGTATTGCCTGTATTAGTGAAAGTACCGGCAGACATAGTCCAGTTGCCGCCGAGCGTATCTGAATAAGCCCCGGACACGAAAGTGCCTGCCGATAAAGTAAAGTTGCTTCGGATATTCAGCGGGCCATTGGCTGTCTTTGTTCCACTCGCCGTAAGGCTGAGGCTTCCGTAAGATAAAGCCTGTGAAGAAAGCGAGGTCACCGTTTGTGTGGTGCCATTGTACTCAACAGTGCTTAGGCTGTCAATCGTGTACGAAGAAAAAGTCGGAAGGGTATTTGTGCCACCAATTTTCAGGGAAGCATTTGCATTAATGCTCATGCTGCCGCCGTTTGTCGCGTCTTGCGCGATGGAGTAGGAGCCTGCATCCAGAATACCGGAGCTGATGTTCAGGCTTGACACATTGCCAATGTTATGTGCAAGAGTAGCAGAAGCGCCGCCCGTTTTTTGTACCGTAAGCTGCGCCAGATTGTACGTGGCTGCGCTGCCCCCGATGGTTGAAGCCAGGTTCCCTGTCATATTCAACACGCCGGAGCTGCCATCATAAGCGCCATTGTTGGTGAAGTTGTGTGCAACGTTGTAGTTAGCCTGCGCGGTAATATTTCCATTAAGGGTCAGATCGTAGAATGTGGTGCCGGGTGAGCCTGCGAGGAGCCCGCGCCGGAAGTCATAGTAAAGGAGGAGGTGCCGCCATTTAATGTGCCGCTGCTCGAGATGTTGCCTCCCACACTGAAGCTATAAGCACCTGCATTGAACACGCCGGTATTGCCAACCGTGAATGTGCCGCCCATAGTCCAGTTGGATGCAGGAGTGACGCCGGCAGTGTTGGTGACATTCACATGCGTGAGCGTATTGGGTGTACCGGTAACAGAGATAGCGCCGGTGCCGCCAAATGCGACTGTTCCCGAGCTGCTGAAGCCCGTACCATTCAGCTTAATGCTTTGAGCTGTGGCGGGGGTGAAGCTGAAAGTGCCGCTGCTGCTTACCGTGCCATTATTGGTGAATGAGCCTTTGAAGAGATGCGTCACATTGCCGCCATTAAAGCTGGCGCCTGCTGTCACGTTGAACGCGGTATTCACCGTCCATCCAACCGCCGGTGTCACGCCGCCCGTATTATTGATGTTTACCGTATTGTAGGTAGGGCTGACGGTTGACACCAGCGTTGGCGATACAGAGCCGTTAAAGTTGACGGTATTGAGATTGAGGGTGCCGGAGTTTTGAATGGTTTGCGGGCCCGTTCCTGAATAGGTCACCGTACCTGTGCTGCTGAAGGTGCCTGCATTGGTTACGTTGCCGCTGAAAGTAAGCGTACCGCTGCCGCCGGTCAATGAGCCGGACGCAGTGATGTTGGCAGCATTATTACAGGTAAGATTGGTGCCTGCAACGGTGTAGCTGCCCGAAACACTAAGCGCATTAAACGTGGTAGCTCCGGTAATGCTTTTGCTGCTGCCTGCCAGATTTATGGTGCCGGAGCCTGGTGTAAACGTGCCATTGTTGGTCCAGTTGCCGGCCAGCGTAGCCGTATAAGCACCACCGCTAAGCGTTGCGCCGCTACTGATAGTAAGGTCTCCATTGATGGTGGCGTCACCTGAAAAAGTCTTGGCATTTGCTGCCCCGTTGCTCAATGTCAGATTGCCGTATGTGATGCCCGCGATGGTCTGTGCAGTGCTGCCGTTGTAGCTGACGGTGCTGTTGCCGGCAATATTATACGCGGCGTAGTTCGCCGGAAAGTTATTGCTGCCACCCACATAAAGCGTGGTGCCGCCCGACATAGTAAAAGTCCCACCCAGCGCATTGCGGTCCGCGGTATAAGTGGAAAGGTCCATGGTTCCTGACAGCAACGAGACATCTCCGTCTATAGCGATATTGCCCAGCAAGGCCGTACCCGCACTTTTATTAATAACCAGATTATTGAAGTCGGAAGAAGAAATCGTCTGTGTGCCGGAGCCATTAATGGTGATAGTTCCGTCTGTAGGCTGAAAAGTGCCGGCATTATTCCAGTTGCCACCCAGGCTGATATTGACATTGTCACTGTACAATGTTGCGCCTGAGGCAATGGTTGTATTGCCCGCTATACTCAATGCCGCATTTACATCCAGCTCGCCCGCAGCCACAGTCAGGTTGCCGCTTATGTTGGTTACACTGTTCACACTCGCAAGGCCGCTATTATTTATCGTAAGATGCTTGTAGGTAACGGGGGCCACCACCTGGCCGGCGGCGCCATTATAGGTCACGGTGCCTGTGCCGGCTGAGAATGTCCCGTTGGTATAGTTGAAGTCTTTACCGAGTGTCAGATTTCCGGCGCCGCTAAACGTAATGTTGGCGCCGCCGCTTTCTGTGAGAGAGCCGGCCACATTCACGGCGCCGCTACCGATATTCAGATTAATGGCATGCCCGCTTGTGCCATCACTCAATGCAAAGTCGCCGTTCACGGTTAGCGTCTGGCTGTTGGTATTGATGGTGTGGGTCTTGCTGGTTGTCCATTGACCATTGATGTTACCCTGAACGGTAAGCGAGCCGCCGCTATTCAGCGATAGCGTAGACGCCTGCGCATCGCCGAAGAAAATACTCTTGGCGCTGGCCGCTGTTGTAATGACCGGGGCATTGGTGTAGGACACAAATCCGATTTGCACAATATCCGTTGCTGAAGGCGGCAGCGAGGCGCTACCCAGCACCGAGCTCCAGTTGGATGCATTGCTCCAGTCACTGCTCACGGCGCCCGTCCAGTTGGCCGCACTAATGTTATCAGAGAGCGTCCACGGCATAGCGATATTGGTCAGACCGCTTTGCTCCACATAGTTCGTCGTTACATTCAGGCCGCTGTTCCCGGCATTGATCCAGCTTCCGCCGGTGTACTTCCAGAGGTTCATGCTGCTTTCCGCCACGCCATTCAGGTCGGCGTCTTCGTAGTGCAGGCGCAGGGTTGCCGTATAGGTGCCGGCCGGTACACTGATGGTGTAAAGCCGGTTGGTAGCGCCGCCATAAGGGAAAGTCGTTACGGAGCCTTTGATGGCTGCGACAGTAATAGAAGTGACGCCGCTCAGGGCAGAAAATGTAATGCTGTTGTTCGGACTTTCAAACTCATATGCCACACCCGTGGTGAAGCTATGCGTACGCTTAATGTTTCCAAGAATGATCCCGTTGCCAATGCGTGTCGTTGTAATGTTCAGCGTATTTGCACCTGTGGTAATATTGCCGGTGGTCATATCTGCAACTGCTGTGGTGATATTGCTGGCCAGCGTCAGTGTGCCTGAGCTGCTGGTTTTCTTAAGCTTCAGCACATTGAACGTGGTGGCGCCGGTAAGCGTTGCATCGGCCGTACCACTGAATACGACCGTATCTGTGCCGGCGGTGAAGGTGCCGTTGTTCACCATATTGCCGCGCAGGGTCAGTGTCTCGCCATTGGCTACGTAAGTTGTCGCTGCGTTGATGGTCAGGTTGCCGTTTACGTTGATGTTGCCACCGGCTGTGCTGGTATTGCCGGTGAAGATGAGATGGTGGAAAGTGCCTGCAGGAATGCTGCGGGACAGGCTACCGTTGAAGTTGACCGTATTGGGCGTGCTGCTCGTTACGTTCAGCGTCCCGGCCGTAAGGGTATAGTTGCCTGCAATGCCAAGCACAGCGTTAGCGGAAAGGCGCAGCGAAGTGCCGTTAAGATTTACATCGTAAAGGTTAGCAGTACCGCTCAGGGTGCTGGAGCCGGTAAAGGTCGCCGTGCCGGCGCTGGCAGTAAGCGTTCCACTAACCGTAAGCGCAGAACCTATGTTGAAATTTGAGGCGGTAGTGATGCTGCCGGACGCGGTAAGGCCATAGAAGCCAAGCGTGCCTGAGGAAGAAATTGTTTTGGCAGCACCCGACATAATAAGAGTACCGGCACTTGCGCTAGGCTGGCGGCTGAATTGACAGACAGATTACCGGAAACTGTGAAGGTGCTGGCTGTAGTGGCTGTGCCTGAAACCGTAAGGTTGTTCAGCACAATTCCGGTACCTGAAATGCTTTTGCCGGCGCCGGACATGGTCAGTGTACCACTGCTGTGCGTAAAGGAACCAATGCCGGAAGTAGTCAGATTGCCTGAGAGGGAAATGCTGCTCGGCGTGGCGGTGACATTAGAGCCGGTTATGGTCAGGTTGTTGTAAGTATGAGTGCCGGTACCGCTGAGCGTTGTGCTTGCGCCGCTCAATACGAGCAAGCTCGTGCCGGGTGTATAAGTTCCGTTATTCGTCCAGTTGCCGCCAATGGTATGTGTATAGCTGCCACCGCCAAAGGTGGTAGCAGCGCCGATGGTCACCGAACCGCTAATGGTCATATTGGCGCCGGCTGTATAGCTTACAGAAGTACCACTGCCAATGCTGCTGCTAAGATTTCCGGCAATGGTAAAGGCGGTAGCCGGCATCGTCTTTACTATCGCGCCGGCTGAGCTGGTCAGCGTCAGGTGGCCATATAGTTCTGCCGATACCGTCTGGGCAGTTCCGCAGTAAGAAACAGTGCTGGCAGGGCCAAAGGTTTTGGTGATGCCCGTGCCGGTTACCATGCCCGAGGTACCGGATAGTTTGAAAGTTGCGCCGTTGACTACTTCAAAGGCTTTGCCCGTATTAAGGCCAATGGCATAGCCGCCGTTATCAAAGGTTCCGGTCTGCACGCGGATGTCGCCAGTGATGTCGGTGAGTCCCGGTGCACCGGCAAGCGTTACGCTGCTGCTGTTATTGCAGTAGATATGGTTGAAATTAATGAGGCTGCCAAAGCCAACAGTCTGTGGGGAAGTACCATTGAAGTTGACGATGCTGGTGCCGGAAGAGTTCAGCGTGCCGGAGCCGTTAGTAAGGTTAAAGCTCCCGGTAATATTCAGTGTACCGGAGCCGCCGGTCATGTCTATTACCGCGCAGGCCGGGTTTGCAGCTGCGCTGTTGAAAGTGATGTTGCCATTCGCATTCAGCGTACCGGAGGTAATGCTGATTTTGCCGATGCGGGCGCTATTGGTGCTTGTACCGCTCAGGCTGATATTGCCATTCACGGTGGCTGTACCTGCGTTGATATTCCATGCGCCGGTCACAGAGCCGCTGGGCTGTGCTATGCTTACATTGCCATTTACGGTCAGCGCGCCTGATGATGTGTGGCTAAGCGAAGTGGCGCTTGAGCCGGGTGTAATTGTCAGGCCAGTGCAGGTATTCGGGCTGCTTATGGTATAAATAGCCTTGGTGGGCAAGCTCATATTGCCAAAATTGCTGGTGCCGGTTCCGCTGATGGTTTTGCCAATGCCGGTAAGTGTAAGGTTCGGCGTGCCCGTAAGCGCACCGTTATTGTTGGCCCAGTTTCCCGCAAGTGTTATTGTGTAACTGTTCCCGTTTAGCGTTCCCTGGTTCAGCGTCATGTTGGTAACGCTCAGGTTACCGCCAAGGGTGGCTGCACCGGAAGTCTTATCAACAGTCAGGTTGTAATAGGATATCGCGCCGCCCGCGCCGATCACCTGCGCGCCAGTACCATTGTAGTAAATATTACTTGTAGTGCCGGGCGTCAGGGTGCCATAGTTGTTATTGAGCAGCAGCGAGCCGCCAATGTTTAATGTGCCGGCACCGCCGCTAAGGTCAACGACGCCGACGCTATTGGATAATGCATAATAGGCAAGATCTCCGGCAATATTGACTGTACCCGTTGTGACAACGAGTTTTGCAACAGCCTTTATAGAATTCCCGCCAATATTCACGTTGCCGGTCACCGTGCCTGTGCCGGCATTCACATACCATCCTACAAGTGAGGCTGTTGTCGGCTGATTGATGGTTACATCGCCATTTACCGTGAGGGTTGTCGTCCCGTTTTGATTCAGATAGGCGTCCCCACTAGAGGCATCCACCGTAAAGGAGGTGCAGGAATTATCATTCGTCATCAGATAGCCGGCGGCGTCGGCGATGTGAATGCCGGGAAATGTGGTGCTGGTGGTTCCGCCGATTATCCAGGCACCCGTTGTAGATGCGTTTGGACCCGGAACGAAGCTATTAGATGCCAGACCGGTGAAGTACACGCTGTAGGTACTTGCCGCCGACAATGAACCACCGTTATTTGTCCAGCTGCCGCCAACGCCGATATTGGAAAGCATGGAGATGGAGCTGCCGCTCACCAATACTACGTGCCCGAATGTCGGTCCTACCGTAGAGGAGCAGGAGACCGTTTGCGTGCTGGTGCCATTGAAGTAGAAGGTCGCGTTGCTGGATGTGGAAAGCGCCGCGTTATTGTTGGTGAAGTTGCCGCTGAGGTAAATTTTAGAATTGGTGGTGCTGCCAAAACCTGGATCTACACCGGCATCTACCAGTATATTGTTGAACTGCACCGCGCCTGCGGCAAAGTTGGCACTGGCACTGGCACCTGCAAATTCCACCGTACCGGCAGTTGAATAAAAGGTTGCCGCTGAGCCGGGCTTCCATTCGCGGTAAATTTTAAACACCGCCGATGCGTCGCTCTGGTTGAAGGTACCCGGACTGGTAGCGTAATCCTTGATTGCTATAGTGCCGCCAGCCTGGTTAATCGTGCCGCCGGCAGCAATAGTGATGGATATGGCGGGCACTAAACCAATACTGCTATTCATATGAATCAAACCGCTGCCCGATTGATTCACTACACCACCGGAAGCAACCGTCATTGCTTTGGAGGAGAGCAGCGTACCACCGGATTGGTTGAATGTGCCGGTCAGGGTTATGGTACCTCCGGTAATGGACACGGTGCCTCCGCTTTGTGTGATGGTGCTCCCTGCGCTTAGGGTAAAGCATGGATTGGTGGAGCCTGTAACATTTATCTGTCCGCCAGTAATCGCCAGGACGCCCGTGTTATTTACCGTAAGCACGTCGCTAACCGTGCAGGTGCCTGTGCTGAAGGTGGCCGTCCCGCTATTGACGATGTTGAGGTCATAGAATGCAGAAGCAGTGATGCTTTGCGCCCCTGTACCATTGATATTGACAATGCTGCTGGTGACCGTGTAGACGCCGGAGCCGGCGCTGAAGTTGCCCGCGATGTTGATCGGGCTCCCGATGCTGAAAGTTCTGGCGCCGCCTGAGCCGTCCAGATTTTTATAGCTGCCGGCAACAATCGTCTGCGCCGAAGCGGAATTGTAATACACGTCAAAATTCCAGGTAGCATTGACCGGTAATGGCGTTGTTGACGTGTTTTGGGTCTTCAGGGCACCAGTGCCTGCCGGGGTAAATGCGCCGCTCAGCGCGTAAGTCGCCATATCCAGCGTTATGCCGGTGGGCACAGTAAGCGTGCCGGAGACAGCCAATGCACCGCCCGCAGTCTGCGAGCCGCTGGTATTGCTGAGCAGCAGATTGCTGTACGTGCCCTGTACAATGCGTTGCCCGCCTGTGGCATTATAAAATTCTATAGTTCCAGTCCAGGTCTTGCCGGTTGGAAGGGGTGTCGTGGAGGTGTTTTGTGTGCGGATGGTGCCGGAGCCTGAAAGGGTCCCTACAGTGCTCATGGCATAGGTGCCCATGTCCAGCACGGCACCACTATTAGTGGTCAGCGTTCCTGAAACGGTAAATGCGCCGCCGGCACTATTGCTGCCGCTTGTATTGCTCAGGGTCAGATTAGTGTAGCTGCCGCCAATTATTGTCTGTCCGCCGCTAGCAGCATTGTACTCAACAGTACCAGTCCAGGTTACGCCGGAAGGTATTGCAGTGGCCGACGTAGATGCGGTTTGCAAAATACCGGTGTTGGTAGTAGTCATTCCGCTCCCGCTGAGCGTATAAGTGCCCATCGAGAGCGTGCCGCCTGCAGCGATATTCAGCGTTCCATTGACGGTAAGGTTTCCGCCAGCCGTGTTGGTGCCGGATGTATTATAGTTATAGAGCGTGCCGTTATAAATGCCCGGCACCACCGTTTGCCCACCGCCGGTTGCATAGTAGGTCACAATGAAAGGCCAGGTCTGACCGGTGGGAAGGGGCGAACTGCTCGTATTTGCAGTGGCGAGACTGCCTGTCCCGGAATAGCTGGCCGGGGTGACACCGAGGAGATAGGTGCCTAGCAGCAAAGCAGAGCCGGAAGTAATGTTCAGATTGTTCGTTACAGAAAGGTTCGCCAGTGCATACTTGTAGCCGGCGCCATTGATAATGAGGTTGCTGTACGTGAGATTGCTGATATTCTGGTTGGTCGTACCCGCATATTCCACCGTAAGGCTGGTTAGTGTATTGGTAGTGAACTTATACTGCGAGCTGAAGTCAGCTCCGCCGGTAATGGTCGTCACCTGCACCTTGCCGGTGCCTGTAATTGTGCCGGCTGCGGCAGCGCTATTGATCACCACAGCTGCGGCGGGACTTAGCACCGTGCCGCTTCCGTTCATGTTCAGCGTGCCGCTTACATTAATATTTGTATTGACGGAAAGGGCACCGCTGCTATTGGAAATGGTCAGGTTGTTGAACGAAGTAGTTGCGGTGCCGCCTATTGACTGCGCAGCAGTGCCGTTGAAGGTCACAGAGCCGCTGCTTTGGGTGAAGGTGCTGCTATTGCTTAGATTGCCGCCTATGCTCACGCTGGTTCCGGCAGTAAAGGTTCCTGCACTAATGGTCAAATCGTCCGACAGGCTGAGCGTAGCCGGCGCGGTGAAATTGCCCGTAGTCTGTGTCAGGGTATTAGCCGTAAGGCTCGTTACGCCCGATGTGCTCAGCGTAGTACCCGCGCTTTTGCTGATTGTAATATTATTAAATGTCTGCGAAGCATTACCACTGATGGACTGCGCACCCGTTCCATTAAAAGCAACCGTTCCGGTGGCGCCGGTAAAAGTTCCGCTGTTTACCCAATTGCCGGCAACAGTGAGCGTATAGCTGCTTCCGTTAAGGGTGCCCTGCGTGATGCTCAGGTTATTGACGCTCACACTGCCGGCAAGCGTAGCCGTGCCGCTTGCCTTTGATACAGTCATGTGGTTATAAGCAATGGCACTGCCCGCACCAATGATTTGCGCCCCCGTACCATTGAACCTTACCGTGCTGCTGGTGCCCGGTGTAAGCGTTCCGGTGCCTGCGCCGTTTAGCAGCAGTGAGCCGCCAATGTTCATCGTACACGCGCCGCCACTCAAGTCCACAACGGCCTGCACCGCCGTGGCGCCAGCAAGGTTATTGAACACAAGGTTGCCGGTCATGCTTAGCGTGCCGCTGGTCAGGGCTATCTTACCTATGCGGGACGTATTGGCCGTTGAGCCTACGATATTAACACTGCCACCAACAGTTGCCGTACCACCATTAATATTCCAGGCGTTCGTGAAAGAGCCGCTGTTTGGCTCGTTAATCGTCACGCTGTTGGTCACCGTAAGGCTGTTGGTACCGGAATGGGTAAGCGCATAAGCAAGATTATCGGTTGGAAAGGAAAGCGAATTAATGGTAGCTGAAGCAACGTCTAAGGTGATGGTCACATTAGATCCGAGCGTAACATTTCCAATTACTACATCACTCGTAGCTGTAGGCACCGCCTGGCGGCCAAAGGCTCCGGAAGCATTTTGCGTTGCATTCGCTGATAATGTCAACGAAGTATTGCTGTTGATGGTCAACACAGTGCCGCGAACGGTTCCCGGACTCGCGTCAAGCATCAGTACATCACCCACTGCCAGTTCGGTGCTAAACGACGTGCCCGTTCCATTGACTGTAGCACTGCCGTTGGAAAAGCTGACGGTGCCCGTGCGCGACTGTATCCAGGTAGCTGTACTGCTCCAGTTGGCTGCGCCGCTGACACGGTTCTTTACAGTTTCGGCACCGGCTGTTCCGCTTATCACTAAAACGAGCATGCAGGCCAATGCCGTATATCTTGCCACACCCCAGACCAGGTTATTTGAAAAGAAACGTAACGCTGTCTTCATAAAAAATCTGTTGCGGACAGGACCCACTCCGGGCCTGTTACGCACAACAAATAAACGGGCGAGTGCTCCTTTAAAACGGCCAGAAATGCCTGCTTATGATATACTTAACCAGGCAGGGGCACATCTTGTCGATAACCGCTGCTGAAGCGGCGTTTTTAGTAAAAACCCGGTTAAGACGTAGCTGCATTCCGCCTTTTCCGGCCTTGTTTGCAATTGTCGCTCACGGCGATTTTGGCCGTCAACTGCCTCTAAAAACCAGCATTCTCCCGCATGGTGCTTACACGCAAAAGATGCATTATAAGCGGTCCTGCAGCACGAGTATTGGACAAGCTGCGCCACCGCTGTCTGATTGGTCCCGGCATCGGTCAGGAATGGCTATTATCCCCTGGCTGCAATTGATTTTTATTGAAAAAATAGTTTGCACTTTGTAGTCGTGCCCGCCTTTTAAAGCATGCAAAAGCAGCATCACAGATAACTCGCAGCAATTCTGCTTTCTGAAGTGCTGCGATCTGTCTGTAAGTCAGTAAAAAGTGACAGGAACAAGGGGAGCCGCAGCACATACTATATGCGCATGCTTAGCCTATCTTTGATAGCGTTGGGCATCAATTACTGGCCCGAATACATATCTGGGCTAATTAGCGCGAGCCTGTTTTGTCTAATTTTGAACCCTATTAAACGTCATAATTATGAACAGCAGCGTTGTCCAACGGAATAATGTACGTGTATCTGGAAACGGTAAGCAGGTTATGATGTTCGCACATGGCTTTGGCTGCGATCAGAACATGTGGCGGTACATAACTCCTGCCTATGAGCAAGACTACAAGATCGTTCTGTTTGATTATGTAGGTGCGGGCAAATCTGATAAAACCAGCTATATACCAGCGCGTTATGCTTCCTTAAGCGGCTATACGCAGGATGTGCTGGACATCTGCCATGATCTTCAGTTGTCAGACATCATCTTCGTGGCACATTCCGTGAGTTGTATGATAGGCATGCTGGCAGCTATCGAAGCGCCGGAGCTTTTCTCAAAGCTCATCATGATCGGCCCTTCACCAAGCTATATCAATGAAGAAGGCTATACCGGCGGATTTGAGCGAAAGGATATAGAAGGTCTGCTGGATACTATGGAGAAAAACTACATAGGATGGGCCAACTTTCTGGCGCCGAACATCATGGGTCATAAAGAGCGGCCGGAACTGGGTGCTGAGCTTACAGAGAGCTTCTGTAC
This sequence comes from uncultured Bacteroidota bacterium, assembly GCA_963782125.1. Classification (GTDB taxonomy): domain Bacteria; phylum Bacteroidota; class Bacteroidia; order Chitinophagales; family Chitinophagaceae; genus UBA1952. The sequence continues at coordinate 1,115,407 of CAWAID010000007.1, read as the reverse complement.
CACCGACCCCGTTATCGCGCGTCAGTTTGCGGAAGCCACGTTTTTCTCGGATAACCGTGCCGACCTGCCCCGGCTTAAGGTGCCCTCTTTAGTGCTTCAATGCTCCGAAGACATCATTGCGCCGCTCGAAGTAGGCGATTATCTGGCCCGCAATGTTCCCAACAGTACGCTTCGGGTCATGAAGGCTACCGGCCACTGCCCGCATATGAGCGAGCCGGCAGAAACAATAGCGCTGATGAATGAGTACCTAAATCAGCCGGCCTGATGCCTGGTCACTTTGACCATATGCCCTGCTTCTGTCTTTCTACCTCGGAAGACGGCATTCTGGTTAACGTGAATGAGACGCTGGCCCGCCGGCTAGGCTACGCAAAAGACGAATTGACAGGGAAAAAGATGGATGTGCTGCTGACGGTGCCTACGCGCATTTTTCAGCAAACCCACTTCACACCGCTCCTCAAGATGCAAGGCTTTGCGGATGAGATATTTATCAGCCTGCGCACAAAAGCCGGCGACGAGGTTCCCGTCCTTATCAATGCAAAGCGTACGCAGGAAGATGGCGTATCAAGCTTTACATATGTTGGGCTGGAAGTACAAAACAGAAAGCGTTTTGAAGAGGAGCTGATTGGTGCCAGAAAAGCTGCAGAAAAGGCACTTTATGACAATAGCGAGCTTTCTGCCGCAAAACGCGAATTGGAACGCCACCTTGAAGCGCTTGACCAGCAAATGGGCCTGGTAAAAAAGCATAACCAGGAACTGCTTCAGTTCAGCAAAGTGATAACGCACGACCTGCAGGAGCCGCTCCGGAAGATGTCGCTATTTGGTAATATGCTTCGGCAGGGCACTTCTATAAAGGTGGAGACCGTAACTGAGCGCCTTCTGGATGCCCTCTCAAAAATGCGCATCATTACGGCCGGTCTCCAGCAGTATATGTGGCTCAATGATGCCACGCCCAAGCTTACGCTGGTGGATTTAAGCAAGGTTTTATCAGCGGAAATAGCCCGCCTGCAGGCGGAATTCCCGGAGGCAAATCTCCGGGTGTCATTTGGTGAGCTCCAGCCGGTTATTGCCGACGAGGCGCAAATGCATGTTCTATTTTACCAATTGTTGTCAAACGTCATCCGATTTCGGAAGCCGGGCCTTAACGCCGAAGCAAAAGCTGGAGACGCACACGCAGGAGCTCAACAACTATCGCAGCCTGGAAGGACGGTATAAATACACCAGGTTCATCAGGATAGAGCTGCATGATTTTGGTGTGGGAATAAACAATGAGGTCGCCGTTAAAGCCTTTGAGCTCTTCACGCGGCTTCATGCAGATGGCGGCACAGGTCTGGGCCTTGCACTATGCCGTAAGATTATAGAAATGCACCAGGGCCAAATTACGATCAGCGGAAAGGAAGGCGAAGGCACTACTATATGTATCCAGATGCCGGCAAGCATTCGGGAATACAGCAATCAGGAGCGTATTGTCAGCTGAAGGGATAGATAAAAACAGATAGAAATGCCTACGCACGCGCAAGTCATATTATATGTAGACGACGATGAGGATGATCAGCAGTTCTTCTCAGTGGCGCTGCATCAGGTAAGCCCGGATACGCAAGTAGTACAGGCACGCAATGGCCAGGAGGCATTGAATTATCTAAATACAGATTCCACACTGCCCAACCTTATAGTCCTGGACCTTAATATGCCCGTACTTGACGGGCGAGAGACTTTTGAGCGCATCAAACGCAATCCCGCCTTGCAGGGTATCCCGACGGTTATATTCAGTTCAAGCCTCAATCCGCACGATAAGTCATTATTCAATAATCTCGGCGCCGAGTTTATCAGCAAGCCGAGTGACTTTAATGATCTTGGCATTATAGCGAACCGCATGCTGCGTCTCTGCGCATAGCACATGACTAGCTACGCCAAATAGGTATTGAAAATTATTTAGTTGCAGTAAGACAGGAGCTCGTGTGCGGTGCGCGTCAGCTCATCTATATCAACCGGCTTTGTAATCATGTCTACACCGTAACGGGCACATTCTGCCTTATCCGCAGGATTTGCCGATGTGGTAAATACGACAATAGGCATTGCGTTGAACTCTGTGGTTGCTTTCAGGCGCTGCAAGACCTCTTTCCCGCTCATACCGGGCATATTCAGGTCCAGAATGACGAGGCACGGGAGCTTCTCTTTGCGTTGCTCCAGAAAATCAAGCGCCTTAAATCCATCGGGCACCATCTCAAACTTTACGTTTGGGGCCACTGTCTGAAAAGTACTTGATAGCAGCATACGGTCATCAGCATCGTCATCTGCATAGAGTATTACGCGCTCGGTGTGATTCTGGTCTGTCATAATGCCGCAAATAAGGCAGTAAAGATAGGCTTATTGGTTAGCTGCTGATTTAAATGCATTTCATCGGACACGGGGCCGTCATGCAAGCTGAGTTTGATAGCTACTTCCAGACAATCCTGGTTAGCTCCCGGAGAAAAGGGATGGCAGTTTTTGCCGCTATCTATAGCGTTTAAAATGCAGCGTCTTTCCAAATATCTGGAAACCCCAATAGCCTCTTACGACAAGCTTCTCCTGTCCATCCAGATGCGCCGTGGCACTCCAGGTCTTGCCGGAGGTAGCATCATAGATATGTCCGCCTTCCCAGCTGGCTTCCGCCTCATTGTAAGTAAATCCATCCAGTACATCCATCCCGATCACCTTTCGGGCACGCAGGGAAGCATCCGGATTTTTATCGTCAATCCGGCTCTCGGGCGCCTTGTCTGCCACCCATACGATCTTGGCCTTATATTCAAGGCCCGACAAATACACCTCTACAATAAGGTTCTTCTGGTCTGTAATCCATTGCCCGAGGATAGGACTACCGGCTGCTGCGGCTGCGGGATAAAGCATGACGGATGTGACAACGAACAGCAGGCAAAACAGTGCTTTCATAAATGTTTGGGGTAAAAAACATTGAAAGGCAATGTCTTATTCTGTTATGGAAGTTAAGGAAAAAGCAGATGCTGATTCCAGGCGCTTCAGCCAAAGGCACAACAAAACAGGTGCATTACTTCGCGTAGCCGTTTCCGCTGACCACTATTTCAGAATATTTCGTTCCCTGGAAAACTGCCGGACGCTCATCATCAGCGCTGCCGCCGCAAAAATGACCAGCGATAATACAATTACCAGATATTGAGCTGTATGTATCGTGCCGGCAATGATCTCCTTGGTGGCTAACGCAATATTCAGGATAGGTATCCAGCAGGTCTGCCACGACAGTTTTACACCCGGCATCAGTGCTATCATTGCCGGTATGATCACGACAAACGTCATAGGTGTCACATAGCTCTGAGCCTCTTTAAACGTGGATGCCCGGATGGCAATGGCCGTCAGCAGCCCGGCAAAAAACAGGCTTAGCGGCAGCAGCATGGCAAAGAGCATAATGATAAAACGTGCGCTCAGGATATCGTTCACAGTACGTAGTATCTCCTGTGGCACGTCTCCGGCCAGGCGTATGGCTGCAAACATGCCGCCGATGGTCATCAGCGCCGCGCAAACGCCGATGATGGACACCGTAATCATCTTGCCCGCCAGGATGTGCAGCCGGCTGGCAGGCGCCGTAAGCAGCGTCTCAATCGTGCCTTTCTCCTTCTCGCCCGTTGTAAGGTCTATGGCGGGATACACGCAGCCGAGAAAGCAGAAAAGAATAAAGAAGTAAGGAATGAAGCCGCCCAGCAGCACGCCGATCTGCTCTTTAGTGCTCGCCATGTCCACCTTATTCACCGCCACGGGATTGAGCAGCTCCTGCGACAGGCCGAGCCGCTGGAAGCGCGCGCTCATTACCGCTGCCTTGTAGCGGTCCAGGCGCTCGCTCAGCCGGCGCTCCGTTGTTTCAGAAGTGGATTTGTAGTAAAGCTGCACTTTGCCGGCGTGCAGGCTGTCAATGCTCGCGGCAAACTGCGGGTCAAAATCCAGCGTAGCGTCGTATGCTTCCTGCTCAACGGAATCACGCGCGGCTGCCAGCGTGCCGGTTTTAATCAGTCTGATTTTAGGGTCTGTAAGGGCGGCTTCCAGGGCAGGCGGCAAGTTGAAAACGGCCACCTTCAGCTCACGGCCTTTCTCTTTGTCTGAAAGCCGCTTTTGCAGCTTTGTGACGCCGAGGATAAGCAGGGGCACGGCAATGGCCGGCAGTATGACGGCGGATATAAGCGTCTTGCGGTCGCGCAGCGAATCGGTCAGCTCCTTGCGGATGATGGTAAGTATCGTGTTCATGCTGTGCGCTTATTGGGCTTTTACAATACGGATGAAGGCCTCGGTGAGCGAAGCGCCCGCCGACTCTTCGCGAAACTGCTGCATCGTGCCGGCATAGGCAATTTTGCCTTTGTGCATAATAGCCAGCTCATCGCAGAGCAGGTCCACCTCGCTCATGATGTGGGAAGAGAAAATGACGGTCTTGCCCGCTGCCTTACAGTCCCGGATAAGGTCTATAATAGAAGCCGCCGTGATGACGTCAAGGCCGGAAGTAGGTTCGTCAAAAATCACCACATCCGGGTTGTGGATCATCGTGCGCGCAATGGATACCTTCTGCTTCATGCCGGTGGAAAGCTGTCCGATACGCTTCTTCAGGAAGTCATTGATGCCCAGTTGCGCAAACAGCTCATCTTTCCGCCTGCGGAACACATCCGGCGCAATGCCGTGGAGGTCGGCGAAGTATTTCACCGTCTCTAATGGGGTCAGCCGGTCGTACAGGTGCGTGGAGCCGGTGAGAAAGCCGATGTGCCGCCGCACCTCCTGCGATTGCTCCACCACATCGCGGCCATCCACACGTATGCTGCCGGACGTTGGCCGCAGCAGCGTGGCTATCATGCGGAGCGTAGTTGTCTTGCCCGCGCCGTTAGGCCCGAGGAGGGAGAAGACGCTGCCGGGCCGGCAGGTAAAAGACACACCGGATACGGCATCTACCGTGGCGTTGGCCGTCTGAAGCTCACGCTGCTGTTTGCCGCTGAGCGCGTACCGCTTGGATACGCCTGCTACTTCTATCATGCCTAGGGGATGGAATTAGTGGGTGGACGATTGCGATTGCTCCGCCAAATATCTTACGGACTTCCGGATGGCAGCGCTTAAAAAATGTTTGCGCAAGGTAAATACCAGCAGTTAGCGCAATGCGCCCATGCGCGCTTTAACCTATTGGTGACGCTGCGGCGCTTTTCCCTGTAATAAATTCGCATCCTTAAACAAAGAATGAGACAGATGCGTCAGAATAACGTGCGTTTGAACGGTAAGTATTTATGGATGGCCGCCCTGGCCGCGATGATCCTGTCTGGCGGAAGGCAGGTGCAGGCTAAGCTTAGCCCGGACAATAAGGATGAATCGGCAGCCGCCTCCGGCTATCGGCAGCTGTCTGAAACCGATACGTACCTTGACCTCAACACCGGCAAGTCTTTCCACGTCATCTACGATGTCTTGAATGAGCTTTACAACCGCGATGACCTTTTCGCCTTTGACCTCTTTGTAAACACCCGCACCAACGATACGATGTGGCAGGATGCGGCCATCATCGTCAATCATGCCCTCATGCGCGATGCGGAAGGCCATTTTAAGATTGACCCTTCCAAGGTGAAGCGGAACGGCAACGGCTATAAGGTATTGACGGGCCGGTAAGCGCCGGCGCGGCCGTTTGTCCACCTGCCAGTTCTTTCCTTTTGGGACCTGGTAAGTCGCGTCTCTGATAAACTGCCGGCTATTCTTTGGTAATGCGCAAAGTGGCGCTGCCGCCCTTCGCATCGCGGAGGTTGAGCAGGTAGATGCCCGGCGAAAGCTGCCTCAGGTCAATGACATGCCGCCCGCTGTTTACCTCGCCGCTCAGCAGCGCGCTGCCTGTTATGGAGCGCAGCGTATAATGGCCGCCTTCCGCGCCGGCGATGCTCAGCTCATCGCGCGCCGGATTGGGATAAACGGAAACAGCGGAGCCGGACGCAGCTGATATGCCCAGCGGCACAGACTGCGTGCAAACCTGATTGCTGCCGCAGGCGCTGCTGTAAGCCGTGACGCAGACCTCGTAAGTGGCGGTGGCGGGCGTGTAGGAGTGGGAGATGATGGTGGTGAACCCGGTGGTCACTTTCTGGCTTTGCCCGTCTCCCCACGACCAGACGAGGCTGTCAATACCTGTAGTGGTGCCGGTGTAGGTGAAGCGGCGGCTGGCCCCTACAGCGCCGCTGCCAGTGAAGGCCGGAGTGGGAACTGTGCAATTGCAGCTGGCCACGCCCCATTTGGCTATGAAAGCATCTTCCGAATACTCATTCGCCGCCCGGTTATTGAGGAGTGTAGTGCCGCCGATGGTGATAGAAGGGCCGCCGAAATTACCGCCGATATAAAAATTACCTTTTCTGTCCGCTGCGGTGCTGATCACCGCATCACTTCCCACACCTCCGGCTTTTGCAAACTGCTGCACCTTGCCAGTGGCAGCATCCAGTTGCAGCACGGCAATGTCCTGTGTATCTGTCGCATAGACGTTAGTTAGGCTGGCTCCGGGAAAGGAGATGGTGTCATGGAACGATATTCCTGCCACCACCTTTCCGTTTCTGACGCTTAGACCGCCAATATTTGAAAAGCTATTCAATGAAGTTTGTCCGTAAGTGACCCATTTTACCGCTCCGGTCGCGCCATCCAGCTTCATAATTACAGGCATAGGCGTCTTGAAATGTTTTGAATTATAAAAAGCTATCCCATTAAATTGTGCGCTATCCGTTGCGCTGCCACCAAGAATAATATTATTGCTGCCATCAAGCGATAACTGATAAATATTTACTGACTTCGGAGAGATACCTGCGCTAGCAATAATCCCTCCCTGTGCGCCAGTTACGGTGTTAAAGCCAATGATATAGCTTTCCCCCACAGAAAGCACTTTAGTGCCCAACATGGTGTAACTAAGCGTTCCGGTGTTATAGTAGCGTCCGATGACATACATGAGAAAGCGACTTGCCGACGCATCATAAATAAAAAGCCTTTTATTAAGGGCTGAAGAAAACTCTGCTGGGTTATCTCGCTGTGTACTTATCGGTATGGCCGTGCCACTTAAAAACTGTCCAGCGGCGCTGTATTTGAGCACGTGCAGGCTTCTTGCCGCGGCATTGTACCCGCCTCCATACAGACCCGGCGTCAGGTGGGCCAGTAGGTACGCATTGCCCGCCCCGTCCACATCCATGGCCGTAGGCACCTGCCAAACGCTAGCGGCGTAGCGGCTTAACGTATCAGGTTGCGGCAGCCGCAGCCATTGATAACGGCCTGCCGTATCCCATTTGGCGAGGTAAAGAGTTCTGTTGGTGTTGCTCACCATCGTATCATTGCCGAAGTGCGTCCCACCTTTTATTGCGCGCATATCCGATGCGCCATAGACATAGACGCCATTGGTGCTATCGCACCGCACGGAAGTTACAAAATCCGAGTCGGCAGCCGAGCCGATGAGCTTGGACCAGCGAAAGATACCCTCGCAAGTATATGAAGCCAGCAAGGCATCTTGCCCACCCCAACCTTTTTGCGTCTGCCCGCCCACGTCTAATAGTGTATCCTGTACATGGGTTATAAGATAGACATTCCCATTCCGATCTGTGCTGATGTCAATGACACGCTCAGACTGTTGAGCGGTTTTGTTTACCACCCCCCCCATTCGCTTTGCCCACTGCCAGCTTTGAGAGGAGGCCGTGTAAGACATCGCAAAGGCAGTGCATAATAGAAGCAGTGTGGTACGTCTCATTTTGAACATGCGAAAAAGAATATCTACAAATCTAATGAAGCCTCAAATCAATATGACGCTTAAAAAAAAAAATAAATTCAAATAAGTGAGAGATGTGAGTTAGGTTTGTTATTCACCCCCAAAATTATAGTTATGAAACAGTCACTACTCCTTCTACTGATGGTAGTTGTAACGCTTAGTGCAAAAGCGCAAACCGGTGCACAAACCATCATGATAAACAATTCATCTACGTGCGCGTTTAGCTTTGTCGCCCTGGCTTTAGACCCTTCAGGACCAACCGGCTATGCCACTGCGACTCTTGGGTTGCCAACAGGAACGACCACCTTAACAGCAGCCAGCCTGACTTCTACACCTCCCGCGGGCACTCCATGGGAATTCTATGGCATTCAGATGGCTACTACCCCTACCTTAGGCTCGCCGGACGGCGGTGCATGGGATGACGCTAATTCGCCATTTGCAAGAAATGGAAATTCAGGTTCATTCTATGTCAGCGGCTGTGGTACGGTAAATGTGATGATAACGCCAAGCAGCGGCGGAACTCCATGGAATCCCAGCGGCACTCCACCTTTTTCTGCTGCTACAAGCCCCGCTACAGTTACCATCTGGTAATAAACACCATTGAAACGCAAAAAGAGGCTGTCTTCCAACCCGGAGACAGCCTCTTCTTTTTCCGGATCACAGATGGAATGCACACGGGTTTATCCGATGCTCTGTGCGTTCTTCTTATTTTCCCATTAACCCAAATACTATTCACAGCCGCACCCAACCAATCATACGGCAGCCCGTCTATAAAGTTGTTAGCTTCGCCACGGATATAATTATTGCAATAAGCAAAACACAACACATATCATTGAGCGTCTCTTTTTGCCTGTTCAGCATTATACTTTCGCAAACCCGCACTCATGAAAAAGCTGTTTGCCATCCTGCTTGTGCTTGCTGCGGCAGCTACAAATAGCTGGTCCAAAACGGCTGACAGCCTGAAAGGCGCCCGGTACTATGCGCTGCGCAGGACGGCCTTCGGAAATGCGGATTACGCAGCCGCGCTGTCCAATCTCACCACGTTCAAAAAGCTCAATGCGGCAAGCCTGCAGCAACAATACGCCTTCGCCTTTACCAAAGTGGAGGAGACGATCAACGTGTGCCTGGAAGAAATAGGGGAAGTCCCTCCCCCAAGCTCCGGCCACGTCGCCAGGCCGGATTCCCTGCTTCGCCCGGCAAAATACCGCCTTGCCCTGCCGCCTGCCGAATTAATCCAGGCGCTCGGCAATACCTCCGACGGCGGCAACGCCATATCCCAGTTTGTCGGCGACAGCAGCACAAGGTATTTCTACCTCGCCCTCATAGAGCGGGAGAAGAAAAACGAAGGCAGCGCGCTGGCTCATTTTGAAAAGGCGATTAGCTTAGACAGCACCAATGGCGCCGCCGCGCTTGAGCTGGCCGTAAGCAAAGGCCTCATTGCCAAAGCGACGCTGGGCCAGACCGTAACATTTAACGAAGCCGCCCGGAGCGGCACAAAACGCGATACGCAAATCATCCTGTCTGCCTACATGGGGCTGGCTAATAAAAACCTCTTTGAAAGGAAATACGCAGAAGCCTGGCGGTACTACGACAAGGCGGCGCGGATAGATGCCCTCAATCTGGAGGCGCAGACGGGCATCGCTGAAGTATGCCTGAAAATGAACCGTACCGCGCCGGCGCTGAAAGCGATGGAAGCTATTGCCGCCGTCCGCCCCACCGATTATGCCAACCAGTGGAAGCTGGCCTGCATGTACTATAATTACGGCCAGTATGATAAGGTGATCATGATGGTGCCGGTGCTGCGCGCCAAAGTGGCCGATCCGAAGGGCTGGGCATTCATGCTGGGCAAAGCCTATAACGCGCGGCAGAACTATGGCAAAGCCATTGAATGCCTACAGCAATCTATTAAAGACGAGCCGGCCAACAGCGAAGCGCCTTACCTGATAGCCCACATGCTGGTGCAGATGGAAAACTATAAAGGCGCCATCCTTTATTACCGGAAAGCCCTGGCCACAGACAGCAGCGCTTACCCGGCCCGCATGTATGAGCTGGCCCTGGCCCTCGAGCACCACCCGGCAGTTCGGCGAGTCCATAGCCTGCTTCCGGAAGGCGCTGGAGGGCGGCTACAAAGCCGGCCATGACTTCTACACCAACCTGGCCAATACCGTAGCCGACGGGAATATGACCGGCGATGCCATTGTAATGATGAAGGAGCTGCTCGTAAGCCGCCCGGCTGATTTTCCGCTTATTAATGCGCTTGCGGAGCTGTATTTCAATAGCGGCAATTACAAGGAAGCCATCAGCACCTGGAACATCATCATGGCTACTGACGATAAGAACGCGCGCACCATGTTCAAAATAGGGAAGGCATACATCAAGATGGGTAAGGGCAGGGAAGGCCGCTCGTTTTGCGATGAAGCCGTGATAATAGACCCTTCGCTTGCTACCTCCGGAGATTAAACCGGCATTCCCCGGTTCTTATTTGTGAAAAGCGGCTTGCCGGCGCCGTTTTCTAACGCCAGCCTCCGCCAAGCTCCTTATAAACATTCACCGCAGCGAGGAACTGCTCTTTCTTCGTCTCCACCAGCTCCAGCCGCGCTTCCAGCGCATCCCGCTGGGTCAGCAACACTTCAAGATAATCGGCCCGTGCTGATTTGTACAGGTCGCCGGCTATGTCAATAGACCTGGTCAGCGCATCCACTTGCGCAGCCCGCAGGTTGTAGCGCTGCTCCAGATTATTGATTTTGGAAAGCTGGTTGTTTATATCCAGATAGGCGCTGAGGATGATGCGTTCGTAATTGTACACCGCCCGGTTCTGGCGCGCATTGGCTATGTACAGCTCCCCTTTGATGGCATTGCGGTTAATGAGCGGTCCGGCCAGGTCGCCGATAAGGGAATACACCAGTGACTCCGGGAACCGTGACAGGTAAGTTGGGTTGAACGCGCCCACGCCCACGCCTGCCGTTATACCGAGCGAGGGATAGAATTCCGCGCGGGCAACTTTTACGTCCAGTTTCGCCGCGCTCAGCTCCAGCTCGGCCTGCCGGATGTCCGGTCGGTTAGCCAATAGCTGCGCGGGAATGCCGGAATGAATCATGGCGGGCAGAGAAGCCATAAAGCCCTTTGCGGCACGGGGTATCTCCTGCGGATACCGCCCCAGGAGGAGGTTGAGCCGGTTTTCCGTTTCGCGGATCTGCTGCAGCAGCTCAAACTCCATGCTTTGCGACTTCAGGACCTCCGCATTAAACTTCTGCACCGCCAGCTCCGTAGCCCGCGCGGCTTCCTTCTGCACCCTGATAATCTCTAAGGCAGACTGCTGCAGGGCGATGTTTTGCCGGATAATCGCCAACTGGTTGTCTAAAGCCAGCAATTCATAGTAGGAATCAGCCACCTCGGCAATAAGGCTCGTAATCAGGAAGTTTTTGCCTTCGGCAGAAGCCAGATACCGGTTTACGGCTGCCTTCTTAGCGTTACGCAGCTTCCTCCAGATGTCCACTTCCCAATTGGCGTAGAGTCCGACGCTGTAATCGGTCAGCGGGTCGGGCACTTCCCGGCCCTCCACAATTTCGGTAGAGGCATCGCCGGCGCCCTGACTGGTGTAGCGGCCTACCTTTTCAACGCCAATGCCGCCGCGCGCCCCGACCGTGGGCAGAAGCGCACCTTTTCCTGATGCGCACCTCGTTTCTGGCGATTTCTATTTCCTGCAAAGTCATGGACAACTCCTGATTGTTCTTCAGGGCGGTGTCAATGAGGTCCGTCAGATTCCGGTCTGTGAAGAAGCTGCGCCAGGGAATGGCTGCAACGTTGGAAGAGTCGCCATTGCCGGCATAGGCGGCGGGAACGGACTTGTTTTCCGCACGCTGCACGACGTTCGGGATGCTGCATCCTGCCATGCAGATGCAGACGCAGATGACGGGCAGGCCGATGAATTTATACTGGTTCATACTCATTTTGACGCGGAAGGACATTGTGGTCAATTGCTTCGGTTAAAGGATTTTCTTCTTCATCTTTTATCATGATGTTCCGCTCGGATATCCTGGCGAATACGTAGTAAAGGCCCGGTATGATGAGCACGCCGAAAACGGTTCCGAACAGCATGCCGCCCGCAGCCGCTGTGCCTATGGTCCGGTTCCCAATCTTGCCCGGCCCGGAGGCGAAAACCAGCGGAATCAGCCCCGCGATAAAGGCGAAAGAAGTCATCAGGATAGGGCGGAAACGCACCTTGGCACCTTCTATGGCAGCCTTGAATACAGAAGTCGCCCGCACGGTGCTTCTGCACGGCGAACTCTACAATCAGCACGGCGTTTTTACCCAACAGGCCGATGAGCATGACCATCGCTACCTGCGCGTAGATATTGTTTTCCAGTCCAAATATCTTCAGCAGCAGGAACGACCCGAATATGCCCACCGGTAGCGACAGGATAACGGCCAGCGGCAGGACGAAGCTTTCATACTGCGCTGCGAGAATGAGATAGACGAAGCCGAGGCAGATGAGGAAGATGTAGATGGCCTGATTGCCCTGCGCCACCTCGTCTGCGGAAATACCCGCCCAGTCAATGCCATAGCCGCGCGGCAATGCCGTCTTCGCTACTTCATTAATGGCTTTGATGGCCTCGCCGCTGCTGTAGCCGTGCCCCGCGGCGCCGCTGATTTCGGCAGTATTGTACATGTTGTGCCGTGTGATTTCGGATAGGCCATAGACCTTTTCCATCTTCATAAATGCTGAGAACGGCACCATCTCGTCCTTCTCGTTTTTTACGTACAGCTTCAGCACGTCTTCCGGAAGCGCGCGGTATTGAGCGGCAGCCTGTACCATCACCTTATACTGGCGGCCGAATTTGATAAAGCTGATCTCATAGTTGCTGCCAATGAGCGTGGAGAGTGTGTTCATCGCGTTTTCAATGCTCACGCCTTTTTGCTGCGCAATGTCATTGTCCACGCTCAGCAGATACTGCGGAAAGCTGGCGCTGTAAAAGCTGAACACCGACGACAGCTCCGGGCGCTTTTCTCAGCTGCTTCACAAAGTCATTGCTCACCGCCTCCATTTTCTTGTAATCCCCGGTACCGGCCTTGTCCAGCAGGCGCAGCTCAAAGCCGCCGGCGGCGCCGTAGCCCGGCACAGCAGGCGGCTGAAAGAATTCTACATTAGCGCCCGTAATGTCCTTGGATTTTTCCTCCAGCTCCTTCATGATTTCCTGCACGGAATGCTTCCGGTCTTCCCAGCTTTTCAGGTTGATGAGGCAGGTGCCGGTATTGGCGCCGGTACCTTCCGTCAGGATTTCATAACCGGCAAGGGAGGAAACAGATTGCACGCCTTCCACGCCTTCGGCGATTTTCTGCAGCCGCTCCGCCACCTGGTTGGTGCGCTCCAGCGATGAGCCCGGAGGTGTCTGGATGACGGCATAGAACATACCCTGGTCTTCATTGGGAATAAAGCCGGACGGAACCGTTTTGCTCAATAGCCAGGTAGGCAGGCAGAATGCGATCAGCATGCCGAACGTGACCACCCTGCGGTTGACGATCGTGCCCAGCAGCCGCTGATACCTTCCGGTAGTACGGTTAAAGCCAACCGATTGAAGCCTGCCAGAAAGCGGTTCAGAGGGGTTTTCTTCTTCGGCTTTCCATGATTATTCTTCAGTATCATGGCGCAAAGCGCCGGCGTGAGCGTGAGGGCCACGACACCCGACAGGATGATGGCCGTAGCCATCGTGATGGAAAACTGCCGGTAGAAAATGCCCACCGGCCCCGACATAAATGCTACCGGGATAAATACTGCCGCCATGACGAACGTGATGGCGATAATGGCCCCGCAATCTCGTGCATGGCCTCCTGCGTCGCCTTTAGCGGCGAGAGGTGCTTCGTTTCCATCTTGGCGTGCACGGCCTCGATCACCACGATGGCATTATCCACTACAATGCCGATGGCCAGCACGAGGGCAAAGAGCGTAATCAGGTTCAGCGTGATGCCGAAAAACTGCATGAAGAAGAAGGTGCCGACCAGCGAAACCGGAACCGCAATGGCCGGGATAAGCGTAGAGCGCCAGTCGCCAAGAAAGAGGAATACCACGATGCCTACCAGGATAAAGGCTTCTATAAGTGTGTGGATTACTTTTTCAATAGAAGCATCCAGGAACTTGGAGACGTCATAGCTTATTTCATAGTCCATGCCCTTGGGAAAGGAGGTGGCTTTGATCTCTTTCAGCTTTGCCTTTACGTCCTTGATTACCTGGCTGGCATTGCTGCCGTACGATTGCTTGAGTACAATGGCTGCAGAGGGCCTACCGTTCAGGTTGGAGTAGATGTCGTACATGGAGCTGCCAAACTCTATGTCCGCCACGTCTTTCAGGCGCAGGATTTCGCCGTTGGGGTTGGAGCGGAGAATGATGTTTTCGTATTGCTCCTTTGTATTAAAGCGCCCGGAGTATTTCAACACATACTCAAAAGACTGCGAACGTTTGCCGGAGCTTTCGCCTGTCTTTCCCGGCGATGCTTCCAGGCTTTGGTCGTCCAGCGCCTTCATTACTTCGTCTGCAGAGATTTTATAGGCCAGCATCCTGTCGGGCTTCAGCCAGATGCGCATGGCATATTCCCGGTTGCCCAGAATATCGGCATATCCTACGCCGTCCACCCGTTTTAGCTCCGAGAGTAGGTTGATATCAGCGAAATTGAACAGGAACTTCTGGTCGGCATTGGGATCCGTGCTGTACAGGTTAACGTACATGAGCATATTGGATTCCTCGCGGGTAATCTTGACGCCTTCGCGCACTACCAGGGGCGGCAGCTTATTAACCACCGATGCCACCCGGTTCTGCACATTGAGCGAGGCCTGATTAGGGTCTGTGCCCAGATTAAATACCACCTGAATGGTTGCCTCTCCGTCATTGCCGGCATCAGATGCCATGTACTTCATCCCGGGCACACCATTGATGGCCCTTTCCAAGGGAATGATGACAGATTTGATCATCAGCTCGCCATTTGCTCCGGGATATTCAGCGGTCACATTCACCTTGGGCGGCGAGATGGAGGGAAACTGCGTAATCGGGAGTTGGGTAATGGCCAGTCCGCCCAGAAACAGGATGATCAGCGATATGACAATTGACAGGACAGGCCTGTGAATAAACTTATTAAACATGGATTATGTTGATTAGAACTTGAACCGCTACTCTGCCTTCAGCCGGAGGCGCGCAATGGCTTCCCCCGGTGCTACGTAGGCATACCTGATCTTGTCATCCTCCTTCACCTTCTGTACGCCTTCCAGCAGGATCTTTTCGCCCTCAGTGATGCCGCTGCCCACCACATATACATCCGGCAGTGCCGCGCTGATGGTGATGCTCCTGGAATGCACGACATTATTCTTGTCCACGACAAAGACGTATTTCTTATCCTGAATCTCGTAGGTCGCTTTTTGCGGAATGAGCAATGCATTTCTAAGCGGGACGGTCATAAGTACCTTTCCCGTTTCCCCATTTTTGAGCAGCTTATCGGAGTTGGGAAAGCGCGCCCGGAAGGCAATATTTCCCGTCTCGCTGTTGAATTCGCTTTCAATCGTCTCCACGACGCCTTTGTAGGGGAGCACGTCATTATTGGCTAAAAGCAGGCTCACCTGATTATCGCCGCGGCCGGCAACATTGGCCTTATAGTTAAGGTATTCTGGTTCCGACACGTTGAAGTAGGCATACATCTGACTATTATCGGAGAGGCTTGTCAGGAGTTCTCCCTCATCTATCATACTGCCCAGCTTTTTGGGGATGCGGTCAATTGTGCCGTCAAACGGAGCCCTTATTTCGGTAAAGGACAGATGGAGCTTCGCCAAAGAAATTTCCGCTCTTGCCCCATCCAGCTTTGCCTGAGCCATAGCCTGTTCATTTTTGGAGATGACGTTTTTGCCCACCAGCGTTTTGGCGTTCTGCAGTTCAATCTCCGCGGCTTTGGCTTCCGCCTGTGCTTTAAGCAGCTCTGCCTCATAAAGCTTTGGCATAATGCGGAACAAGAGCTGGCCGGCGCGCACAGCCTGGCCTTCGTCCACATAGATATTCTGGAGATATCCTTTCTCCATCGCCCGTATTTCAATGTTTCGTACAGAACGTATCTGCGAGACGTACTCTTTGGTAAAAGAAGTGTCCATACGCAGCGGGCTGGTGGCCGTATACTGACTGCTTTCTTCAGTCTTTTCTGCTTTTTTGGACTGGCAGCTTACATGGCATAACAAGGCGCCTATGCTTGCGTACAAGACAATTTTTCTCATGATATTAGAGGGATATGATCGGGACAACGGCCCGGAAGCTTGAATTGCGTGGTTACGCGGAACGCATATCAGTCGCCGCCTTGCAGCGCATTAGCGACCGATGCAGAGATGGAGCATCTACATACAGATTGTAACGGCAGTGAATAGCCGCGGCAAGTGCAGTATTGGAAGGAATCAAATCCTGAAGACGCGCAGCAGGACGCAGAGGTCCGGCGCGGGACCCACCAAATGGGTAGGCGCACTAAAGCGATTGCTTTGATGCTTTACAATGGATAAATAAGAAGGATGCGGCCGGACGGAAGGACGCCCGGTAAGCATTGAAAATTGCAGCACCGGAAGGTCATGCAGGTGTTCATCATCCTCTTCAAGATCATCGGCAATAATGTCTTCCGCGGTGACAGCAACACCAATCATTGTAGTCGGCGGCGTTTCGTGGCAGACACCGATAATTACCCCGGCAGGCTTTTGCCCCTGATGCAGGTTGAGAATCTGAAATTGCTGGCCAGCGTCGGAATGCGCGTGCGCATATGCATCCCCTTTCAGTAGAAAGAGCGACATACATATGAAAAGTATAATGGCACGCATGGCGGGCGCCAAAGCTACTTAAACATTTAGCGCGAAAGATTGCGTTCAGGCGCGTGGCCTCTAAACAGGCGGTTAATTTTCAATAAACAGCCTTGCAGATAAGTAAGCGGTTAGCTCAGGCTACAATACTGTGCTCAATGGCCTACATGACCAGGCCGGCAGCGCAAGACGTGAAGCATTCCCGCCGGTGGGGCTAATGATTACTTTTACGTCGGCGCCCGTAATCGGCATCGCTTTTTTTCTCCCATGGCCTTCCTCATCCTCGGCATAATAATCTTCATCGCAGGCTCCGTGCTCTCCCGTGTCAACGACGCCGTCCGTAAAATAGGCCGTCCTGTAATGGCCGGCGGCATTGCGCTCGCCGTTCTCGGTCTCCTTGCCGCTGCGGTCGTGCAGATTGACGCAGGTGAGATTGGCATCAAAACCCTCTTTGGGCGCGTACAGCCGGATGTGCTTAATAGCGGCCTTCACTTCATCAATCCGTTTGTACAAGTGACGAAGGCTGATGCGCGTACGCAGAACTATACCATGAGCGCCGTGCACGATGAGGGAAAAACACGTGGCGACGACGCCATCCGCGTACTGTCGGCAGATGGTCTGGAGGTGGTTATTGACCTCACCGTCCTCTATCGCGTGGTGCCGGTTGAAGCTCCGCGCCTCTTACGCGAGACGGGCCTGGATTATGAGGATAAAATCGTCCGCCCCATTACGCGCACCAAAATCCGGGATAATGCCGTCTATTACGATGCGGTATCGCTTTACTCTTCAAAACGGGATGAATTTCAATTGCGTATTTCTAAAACCATTGAAGATGAATTCCGCAAGCGTGGTCTGCTGGTAGAAAACATCCTTGTGCGCAACATCACATTGCCTGCAACCGTAAAGGCGAGCATTGAACAAAAGATTCAGGCAGAGCAGGAAGCACAGAAGATGCAGTTCGTGCTTCAAAAAGAGCGGCAGGAGGCCGACCGCAAGCGCGTAGAAGCCCAAGGCATTGCCGACTATCAGAAAATTGTCAACGAAAATCTGACCGACAAGCAGCTGCAGTACGAGCAGATAAAGGCCATGCGCGAGCTGGCCGGCTCTGACAATGCAAAGATGATTATTATGGGAGGTAGGGGAGGTGGCACGCCTGTTATACTGGATGCCAAATAATTTCTACTTGTCCATGCGCCTGGCGGCACTACTACTATTATTATTGCTTACTGCCTGCGGCGGGCGCAAGGGCGCTGTCAACAATTCTGGCCATGCCGCCGGAACTGTCAGTGTCACCGCCGGCCTTCCGGTTACTTTTTACAAGTGCTATTCCGGCACAGTTGCGGGCAGGCCGGTAGTGCTGCAGCTGACCAGCTATAACGGCGACATACAGGGCACCTATTACTATACCGGTATTGGGCAAAACATCTCGCTCGCGGCCTGGGGAGACTCAACTGCCGCGCAGGGCGAGCTTATCCTCCATGAGCTGCCGGCTGTCGGAGTGCCGGAGGAAGACAAGCTGCCTACCTGGCGCCTGCGCATCAGCGGCGGCATTGCGCAGGGCCAATGGATCAGCAAGGATGAGCTCAAGCAATACACTATTGACCTCAAAGAAGATTATCCGGAAGGCACTACCGCGCTGGATGCCTATTGGATTTCGGACTCCGCAACTTTACTCCCGGGCAATCCGAACAGTCCACTGGCAACGGCTACCTGCGGCTTCCTGCTTCCTCGCGAGGGTGGTGTGGGCACTTTTCTTTATGATGCGCTAAAGGAGCAGATGGTAGCATCAGCCGCGCACGGGGACGACATACAGCGTGCAATCCGGGCATCCATGGACGCGTACTTTGACAGCTATCGCAAGGATGTAGGACCATTGGCTCAAGCGGCCGGCGCAGAGCAGGAGTCCTTTGCTTTTTCTTATACCAATGATGATGCGTTGTATGTGCGTTACAATGCAGATAACTGGGTAGTGACGGAATCGCTCAGCGCATCTTATACCGGCGGGGCGCACGGCAATTACGGCTCCTCCTTTGCCAACATAGACATCGCTCAAAAGCGCATATGGCGCCTGCCGGATATGATTGCTGATACGGCTGCACTACGCCCGTTGCTCAATGATGGCGCTATCGCCTACTTCGGCCTTAAACCAGGCGAGGGTATGGAA
Organism: uncultured Bacteroidota bacterium; assembly: GCA_963782125.1. GTDB lineage: Bacteria > Bacteroidota > Bacteroidia > Chitinophagales > Chitinophagaceae > UBA1952. Next base: position 1,096,691 of record CAWAID010000007.1, on the reverse strand, counting down.
CAGCGGCTGCTGGTAGATGAAGTGCCGCCAACGGATAATGTTTTTATCGGTCCGAAAGGGTTGAGCTTTGTCTACAACCCCTACGAGATTGCCTCCTACGCTGATGGGCAAATTACCCTCTATCTTTCTTACAAAAAGTTGCTGCCGCTGCTTACGTCTGCCTTCCGCGAGCGAATGAAACTAGGCGCCGGCGGAGGAACCGCGCAACTAATGTCTCATTCATCACACCGCTATGCAATCAGAAGACACGCTCCAGGAGCTTCGCTATCCCATCGGGCCCTACACGCCGCCGCCCGCGTTTGATACTGAGGCCATAACTGGCTGGCTTTCTGCGCTTGAAGCCCTTCCCAAGTGGCTGGATATTATCATTGAAAATCTGGATGCGCATCAACTGGACGTGCCTTACCGGCCAGACGGCTGGACAATGGTTCAAACCATCCATCATCTTGCCGATAGCCACCTGAATGCTTTTGTGCGCCTGAAGCTGGCCCTGACGGAAGATGTGCCTACCATCAAGCCTTATGCAGAAGCGCTGTGGGCGGAGACGCCGGAAATAGAATCCGTTCCGGTAAACGTAAGCATCACCTTCCTCCACGCGCTGCACTGCCGTTGGGTAGCCCTGCTGCAGGCGCTAAAGCCGGAAGAATGGGCGCGTACTTATTTCCATCCGGAGCACAACCGGGAGTTCCCGATTTGGGAGATGACCGCCATGTATGCCTGGCATTCCCGCCATCATATGGAGCAGCTGCGCAGACTGAAAGAACGCATGAACTGGTGAAAGGTAGCGGTACAATAGATCATCGCGGGAATGCGTTTCGTTTCCATGAGCTATCTAATTGTGCTTATGTGCTGCCTGCCTGGTATGGCCATGGCGCAGTGGCGTGTACAGGTCTCGGGCGGCCTGAGTACCGCGAGTGCTTCAAGGCAGCCTGAGGACTATTACATAGCTGCGCATGACCAGAGCATAAATCCGCTGGCAGGCGTGGCGGTGCTGCGGCAGCATCACTCGTGGGAGTATGGCATTTCCGCCCAGGTGATGCGTTTAGAGCTTCATACGCGACTGTTTTACGTGGATTCGGGGACGGTTGTGACGTATCGCGCAATTTTCGGGCAGCCTGCCGTGCCGGTTACAACATTGGTGAATTATGGCCGCTTCGGGCGCAAAAGCTTTGTGTATATCGGTGGGCAGATCGGAGCGCTCATTGCTCTGGGTAAAGAGCAGGAAGACTTCAATACGCTAAGTGGCGAGCGCCAGACAGAGGTACACTTCAGGAGCAGCCTAGGCTTCACAGGCGGCGTTCAGGCTGGCTACCGCTATCGCATAAGCGCCCGCGCCGACATGGGCCTTCAATTGCAGATGTCTTATACCTCATTACACCTGAGGCACGGCACGCAAGATAACCTTTACGACTACGGTGTTTTCTACCTGCCCGTTCAGCTTTACGCTGGCTTCCGCCTGTAATGGCGGCGCTGCAGTTCGTATCCATCCATACTATCGGGTATCTTCGCCCGGCATATGCGCGATACCATTTTTGCCCTGCTGCTGCGGTCTTTCCTCAAGGGGCTCATCATTCTCGCGCCTATCGCACTCACGGCCTATATCATTTGGGCGGTCTTTGATAAGGTGGATACGCTCATTCCTGCCTTTCCGCGCGGACTGGGTTTTGTCATCGTTATTTCCACAGTCACTATCATTGGCTATCTCGGTACGCGCTTCTTTGTGGGCAAAGCCATTTTTGACTTCTTTGACCACCTGCTGGAGCGTACGCCGGGCATTAAGTTCATTTACTCGTCTATCAAAGACATCATGTCGTCCTTCGTGGGCGATAAAAAGCGTTTCAATCAGCCGGTATGGGTGCGCACGCAGCTGATGCCCGATACCTGGCGCATCGGCTTTCTGACGCAGCCGGACATGGCTTACCTGGGTATGGAAGGTTTTGTAGCAGTTTATCTGCCGCACGCTTACGCCATCTCCGGCTGGGTAATTGTGACGGAGACGATGAATGTAAAGCCGGTAACGAGCATGAGTCCGGCAGAAGCGATGAAGTTTGCCGTTAGCGGCGGCGTTACCGTCTCGGATGAAAGCGGCGGGAAACTCATTATCAATAATACAACCACTACGCGGCTATGAACGCGGAGCGTCTGAGAAAGCATTATTTCGGCGCGGGGCCGGCGGCCTTGCCACAATCGGTGTTGGAGGAGACCGCAGCCGCCATTCTGGATTACAACGGCTCCGGCATTTCCCTGCTGAGCATCGCGCACCGCGAAAAGGCTTTTACGGATATTATTGAAGAAGCAAGTGCCCTTGTACTGAAACTTCTGGACTTAGACGCCGATGAATACACAGTGCTTTGGTTACAAGGCGGCGGTCGCCATCAATTCGCTATGGTGCCGATGAACTTTCTGGGCGAAGGCGAACATGCCGGGTATATAGACAGCGGCCATTGGGCGCATGATGCGATGCAGGCAGCGGAATACTATGGTGAAGCCCTATCATTGGCTTCCTCCGCAGAAGACAAATACACGCATTTGCCATCCTGGCCGGAAAGCCTGCCTGCCGGACTGAAGTACATCCACGTAACAACCAACAATACTATTTACGGCACCCAATGGCCCGCATTACCCGACTCGCCTGTACCTCTGGTGGCTGATATGAGTTCGGATATCTTCTCCATGCGCCGGGATTATAGCCGCTGTGCGCTCATGTATGCGGTAGCGCAGAAAAACTTCGGTCCCGCCGGCGTGACGCTTGTGGTGGCACGCAGAAGCATGTTGGAAAGTGCCGTCAGACCGCTGCCTGATGCCTTGAGCTATGCTGCCCAGATGCGCGCCGGCTCTCTGCTCAATACGCCACCTGTAGGCGCCATCTATACATGTCTGCTAATGCTGCGCTGGATGTCGGCAAAAGGATTGGATGTAATTGAATCGGAGAACCGGCAAAAAGCGGCCATGCTGTATGAAGCGATTGATGCCAGTCAGCACTTTCACTGCCCGGTGATGGCGGGAAGCAGGAGTATGATGAATGTCGTGTTCACCATGAAGCGTAAGGAAGATGAAGCTGCCTTCCTGAAGCTTTGCGGCGATACGTGGTATTGAAGGCATTAAAGGCCACCGCAGCGTCGGCGGCTTCCGGGCGTCTCTTTATAATGCAGTATCGCTGGAGGCAGTACAGGCGCTTGTAACGGCGATGCGGGATTTTGAGCAGCAAAAAATTTAGTACAACGCCGTTAGCTTTTGGCAGGCGGAACCAACAGACAACAACCATGGCAAAAATAGCCCCCTTTGAAGGCCTGCGGCCAAAACCAGGCCTCGCGCCCGAAGTCGCAACGCTTCCGTATGATGTAGTAAACGAAGCAGAAGCCCGTGCCTTTCGCAACAAGGTGAACAACTTCTACCATGTCACCCGCTCCGAGATAGACATGCCCGAAGGCGTGGATGTGCATAGCCAGGCGGTATATGACCGTGCAAAGGAGAACCTGGAGTGCATGATTGACGAGCGTACCATGGTGCAGGATAAAGAACCATGCTATTATATCTATGAGCTGGAGATGGACGGCCGGGCGCAGACCGGTCTTGTGTGCGTTTCGTCTGTTGACGACTATAACAACGGCATCATTAAGAAGCATGAGTTTACTCGTCCGGAGAAGGAGAACGACCGCATTAATCACATCCTCACCACACGCGCGCAGACCGGCGTAGTATTCCTGGCTTACCGCGATAATGAAGATGTACAGGGCATCATTGAAAAATGGAAAGCGGAACATGAGCCGGCCAACAACTTCACCGGCGAAGATGGCGTGCGCCATACCCTTTGGGTGATAGATGACTATAGCAAGTGCGGGGCAATAACGCACCTGTTTGATACCGAAGTGCCTGCAACCTATATTGCCGATGGCCACCACCGCGCCGCATCAGCCGCGAAAGTGTGCGCACAGATGCGCGAGCTCGGCTACAGCATCAGCGGCGATGAGAATTTCAACTACTTCCTCACTGCCGTATTTCCTGCCAGCCAGCTCCGCATCATGGACTACAACCGTGTAGCCCGCGACCTGAATGGCATGAAGGAAGATGAATTTCTGGCTGCCTTGAATAATGACTTTGAAATCCGCAAGCTAGGCGCAACAGTGCCTTTCAGGCCTTCTAGATCACAAGAGTTCGGCATGTATCTGGGCGGCAATTGGTATGCGCTTACGTCGCGCGAAGGCAGCTACGACGCTACCGACCCGAAGGAATCTTTAGATGTGAGCGTATTGCAGAATAACGTCCTCTCAAAACTCCTCAACATCCACGACCCGCGCACGGACAAACGCGTGGATTTTGTAGGCGGCATCCGTGGGCTGGCAGCCCTGGAGCAGCGCGTGAATAACGGGGAAGCTGCTGTAGCCTTTGCCTGCTACCCAGTGAGCATGGAACAGCTCTTTGCCATTGCCGACAGTGGCGAAGTGATGCCGCCCAAGAGCACCTGGTTTGAGCCTAAGCTGCGCGATGGGCTGGTGGTGTACCTGATCTAAGCTTATAGTCCTTCCAGCCATTTCCGTATCACTGGCAGCATTATGTGGGCGTCCTGGAGAAGGTCTGGCGCGTGAGCATTCCGCGCAGCGGCAATACCGCTAATAAGTGAAAAGCCTTTTTGCGGGAAGCTTGGCCAGAAGCCTTGCGCGGCCAGGTATTCCTGTTCTGTCTGGCCGGGTGTAGGTATGAGCACCGCTTTTTTGCATAGCAGCGCTAAGTCCATGAGCGTGGAATAGCCGCTACGGCATACTACCATTTCTGCCGCTTCCAAAAGAACTTGCAATGCTTCGCCGCCTGCCAGCGGAATGTACCGGATGTGCGGGGGGATTTTTCCGCGCGTTGCGTCTGCTCTGCCTTCTACAAAAACAATCTGCTCCTGTACGGTCTGGGCCTGGTGCCATAACGCATCTGCGAGCACCCTACGCTGCGGTTCCGGGCCGGACAGCAGTATAAGTATGTGTTTGCTCTTGCCCTCATAGGCAGGCCGCTTCCTAAACTGAGAAAGCCAGCCCATGTATGCTGTATTGCGCGGGAGAATGGGCTGGTGGGACAAGCTGCCGGCCAAGCCGGGTCTGCCAGGTGCGTCAGGAATCCAGACAGCCTTAAAGCGGCGCAGAAAGTGGTAGTGCATTTTTCGCGCAAGCGCATCACTCAACTGGCCTAAGCCGGTCTGAACGCCCGGCTGATGAGTGATGATCACGCTCGGAATATGGGGATGCCAGAGACCGTAACGATTGTCGGAAATGACGCCGTCAATTTTTTCTGCGGTTGCCAGCCTGCGAAGCCAGTTGTGTTCACGCCTGATCACACCGAGGAGTCTCGGAATTTGCCATAAGAGCGTCAAAAGCAGCGCGCGGCGACTGTAGCGTACGGCATATCCTTCCAGCATGAACATGCGTATGTCAGGAAAAATCAGACGGATGAATGCTTGCTGCCGCTCGTTGCCTGCAAAGAGTACCTGATGCCCCAAAGCCGCTATAGCGCGGATGATAGGCACGCAGCGTGTAGTATGGCCCAGGCCCCAATCCAGTGGTGCAATTAAGACGGTTTTGGGAGGCGGGGGCAAGCGGTAAGGGTTATTTTTGTAAAAGTATCCTGACAGGCACTACCATTTACATTATGTTCCGCTCACTTTATAATCGCCTTACCGTAGCCTTCCTGTGCTTCTCATTGCTCGGCAGCATCTTCCTGGCACAAAGTTGTAGTACTTCTAAAAAGTGCGGCTGCGGTTCCGACCTCAATAGAGTGTATCGCGCGCCCCGTCGCTGACATTCTTGAACATTCTAAAGTGAGTGCTATGTGGAGCCATCAGGATAAAGTTTGGATGCACTATCTCAATGACATCATTGCCGCCGATGTAGCCTCGGCCGTTTTCCTTTCTACCTATATGCGCCATGCCGTTCGCGGCCGTATGGTGCCTAAATACCACGAAGTGGCAGATATCCAGCGATACAAGCTGCTGCGCAGCCCAAAAAAGGTGGGCAAAGCATTATCGGGCCGCATGCATCTGCCTTTTGTTTTTGTGCTGGGCAAGAACTAATCAACTTCCACTTATGATTTTATAAAGCTGCCTTCCGGCGGCTTTGCTATTTTCAGGCCCGGGCGCCTGCGTTTGGATTTTTTGCCTCCAATGCATTGCTTTGCATTAGAAGCGTATCTTTCACGCCCGCGGGGCTGCCGCTTTGTACCTTAAAAACATTCTACTATACATTGTACGCATGAACGGACAACCTACTTTAGACAACACAGTGCGTGCTTCCGTATCGCGGCGGCGCTTTTTGGGTTATGCAGGCGCCTTGGCTGGCGCAGGCCTGCTGGCAGGCAGTATGGCTGCCTGCAACAAGAAGGAAGAAGACCCTTTGGAAGGCGCTATAGACCTTGGTGCCAATGATATAGGCGTGCTCAACTTCGCCTATGCGCTGGAGCAGTTAGAAGCCGCTTTTTATACGCAGGTCATCCTGACGCCTTACAGCGGTCTGAAAGCGAACGCTACCGAATACAAATTGCTGCAGGATATCCGTGACCATGAAATTGCCCACCGTGAGTTCTTCCGTAAGGTGTTAGGGCCCGGCGCTATCAAAGACCTGACGCCAGACTTTAGCTCCATTGATTTTGCCAAGCGTACGCAGGTGTTGGAAACCGCCAGGATGTTTGAAGATGTAGGGGTAAGCGCTTACAACGGCGCGGGCCAGCTGCTGAGCATAGATGCCTTTCTTGAAGTAGCAGGCAAGATCGTATCCGTAGAGGCACGCCACGCTGCAGCCATACGTGACCTTATACAGATGGGCTCCTTCGCAGACAGCACCATTGTAGGTGAAGATGCGATGGACCCCACGCGTAAGCCGGAGGAAGTGCTCGCCCTCGTGGCCCCTTTCCTGAAGGAAAAGCTCAACTACAAGAACCTTCCTACCAGTTAAATTAACCATCCACGCAGCCGAAAAAACGATCATGAATTTTTCAAGCATACTTGCACAGATAGAAGAGCTGGACCCGGAAGTGTATGAGCGCCTCAGCCCGCGCCGCGCCGTTATTCGCAACTGGACGCGCCGGATAGGCCTGGCGGCTGTGCCGCTGGCGCTGGGCTCTCTCTTTAATAAGGCTTACGGCCAGACCCAAACGGATACGATTGTAAATGTGCTCAACTTCGCCCTGAAGCTGGAGTATTTAGAGAGTGAATTTTATCGGAAGGGTTTGGAGGCATCCCTGCCTCCCAATGTATCCAAGCCGCTTATTCCGTCTGTTACCGGCCTTGAGCAGCCCACCTTTGCGCTCATTTACAAGCACGAACAGACGCACGTCAAGTTTTTGCAGGATACAATCAAGGCAATGGGCAAAACGCCGATCAGCCTTCCCAAATTTGACTTCAGCGGCGGCTCTGGATCGGGCGGCGGACCTTTTGCCAATGTATTCAAGGACTATGATATGTTCCTGGCGGTAGCGCAGACCTTTGAGGATACCGGTGTCCGCGCCTATAAGGGTCAGGCAACAACCCTCAAGCCTGACAATGCCGTGCTTACTGCTGCATTGCGCATACATGCTACGGAGGCGCGCCACGCTGCCCACATCCGCCTGATGCGCAGCCAGACCGCCGGCCCACTTAGCGATAATCAGGACATCCGGCCTTGGATTACACTTAAGGAAAGCGGCATCAACAGTTCGGACGTGCAGGCGAGCTATGATGGCGAGGATAATACAAGCCAGGCTGCAACAGAGATAACGCTCATCAATGGCTTCCTGCAAATCACTGCCAAGAAGGCGAGCGAGGCTTTCGACGAGCCGCTCACAATGAAAGAAGTAAACGATATTGTCGTGAAGTTTTTGGTGTAAAGACTTATTTCCTTGATAATTCAAAGAGGCGCTTTAAAAGAGCGCCTCTTTTTATTTCCCCAAAACCTTTAGATTTTAGTCGCAAATCGGGGCGTCATGCGCATTCATTGCCCCGATCATGATTCTTTTTCAAGCGTGGCTGCAGCATCTAGCGCATTTATCAGCGGCATTGTTATAGGGATTCAGTCATTATTGCCATCTGCATTAAACAGTTGGGTTATCTGCTGTCAGACGGCATAGTTTGTACAAATCCAGGTTGCCGTGAGGCCCGTAGATATGATCGGTTGCATCGCGCCAATCTTTTCAATTTCCCCAAAACCAAAAGTATGATGAAAGAAAAAACAAACTTGGCCGGGATGGAACCGGCAGGTACTGCTCAAGCGGGTATTTCCCGGCGGCGCTTCTTCGGATATGCCGGCGCCCTGGCCGGTGCCGGCCTTATTATTGGCATGGATAGCTGCAAGAAGGATGATGAAGACAGCGGCATCAACCTCGGTTCCAACGATGTTGGCATACTCAACTACGCCTATGCGCTGGAGCAGCTTGAAGCGGCCTTCTATACTTATGTGGCAGCTAATCCATACACCAGCATTACACCTGCCGAACAAAGCTATTTTAATGATATCCGCGACCATGAAATTGCGCACCGCGAATTCTTTAAGAAAGCGCTCGGCTCCAGTGCTATTGTCGCGCTGACACCAGACTTTTCAAGTATTACCTTCTCCAGCCGTGATTCGGTGCTGGGTACTGCCAAAGCTTTTGAAGACCTCGGCGTAAGCGCCTACAACGGCGCCGGCCAGCTGCTGACAGACCCGACAAACCTCACCATCGCAGGTAAGATAGTATCCGTAGAAGCCCGCCATGCCGCTGCCATACGCGACCTAATCAGCAACGGGAGCTTCGCCGATAGCACAGTGGTAGATGCCAAGGGTCTTGACGTTGTGCGTACGCCCGCTGAGGTACTGGCTATTGCCGGTACATACATCAAGGAAAAGCTCAATGCATCTAACCTTCCAAACAGCTAAACAATCCAGAACATGAACCTGAATAACATTCTCACCGAAATAGAACGTCTGGATCCGGAAGTATATGAGCGCACCAGCCCTCGCCGGTCCGTTATTAAAAACTGGATGCCTAAACTGGCTGCGGTGACGCTGCCTTTTGCGCTCGGCTCGCTTTTCAAGAAGGCATATGGCAAGACCGCCGATGACCTTGTAGGTGTGCTCAACTTTGCACTGACGCTGGAATATCTGGAAAGCGAGTTTTATAAAGCTGCTGTAACCAACGCCGCGACGATAGGAATCACCGGCGCCGGTCTTGGAGCCATCACCACCATCCGCGATCATGAAATTGCCCACGTTGCCTTCCTGCGGGATACAATCACAGCGCTTGGCGGCACACCCGTCACATTCACAGCAGCCAACTTTGACTTTTCCGGTGGTAGCGGTCCTGGCGGTACGCCCGGAGCTGGCCCATTCAAGACGGCGCTGATAAATGACTATGCCCTTTTCCTCGCCGTAGCACAGACATTTGAAGATACAGGCGTGCGTGCTTACAAAGGTCAGGCGCCGGCCGTTATGTCCGACAATGGCGTACTTACTGCCGCGCTCCGGATCCACTCAGTGGAAGCCCGCCACGCTGCGCATATCCGCCGCATGCGCGCTGCCAGCGGCGTAACCGTTAAGCCGTGGATTACGGGTAACAACAGTGCAATTGGAAGCACTGCGGTTCAGGCAAGCTATAATGGCGAAGAAAACATTACTCAAGGCACTATATCCATCCCTAGCCTTGGTGTATCGCAGGACGCGGCCACAGAAAGCTTTGATGAGCCGCTTACTAAAGCAGAAGTGCTGGCCATCGTTGATCCGTTCATTATTTAAGGAAATAGCCTTGCGAATTTCGCAACAACAATTAAGGATAAAAGAGAGGTGCTTCACGCGCCTCTCTTTATTTTTATGGGAAGGTGCAAACGCCTGGCTCGTTTTTTAAGGGCCAATGGCTCTATCTTCAACCACAAAATATCTTTCACGCGTAAAACTGCTTCCTTATCATGAATGAGACAACTACACCAACGGCCAGCCTCTCGCGGCGGCGCTTCTTCGGCTATGCCGGCGCGCTGGCCGGCGCCGGCCTGCTGGTAGGTATGAACAGCTCCTGCAAAAAGGATGATGATTCAAACGCCGGAACCGGCATCAGCCTCGGCACGGGCGATATTGGCATCCTTAACTATGCCTACGCGCTTGAACAACTGGAGGCTGCCTTTTACATCCAGGTAGCTGCCAACCCTTACAGTGGCATCAGTGCTACAGAGCAATCTTACCTTAATGATGTACGTGATCATGAGATTGCCCATCGCGAGTTCTTCCGCAAGGCACTTGGCACGTCCGCTATCCCTGATCTTACGCCCAATTTCGCTTCCATTGACTTCACCAGCCGCACTTCGGTGTTGAATACGGCTAAGGCTTTTGAAGATCTTGGGGTAAGCGCCTACAACGGAGCCGGCAAGCTGCTTACAGACCCCAATAACCTGACGATGGCTGGAAAAATCGTTTCTGTAGAGGCACGTCACGCAGCTATCATCCGGGAGCTCATTGCCCTCAACACCTTTGCTGATACCTCCATTCTGGATGCGGAAACCCGCCGCGACCCGGCGCGCGAGCCTGCCGATGTGCTAATGACAGCTTCCAATTACATCGTGGAAAAGCTGGATGCCAGCAAGCTGCCTACTACCTAATCCATTATCAGAAAACTACGACCAATGAACTTTTCAAACATACTCAATCATATAGCGGAGGTTGACCCTGAAGTTTACGAACGTACCTCCTCCCGCCGCCGTGTCATCCGCAACTGGATGCCAAAACTGGCGCTTGCCACCCTTCCTGTAGCCCTCGGTTCCCTCTTTAATAAAGTGTACGCCAAAGGCTCCGATGATATGGTCAATATCATTGCCACCCTTCAGCTTGCCCTGACGTCCGAGCGTCTTGAGGCATCCTTTTATGCCATGGGCCTGTCAAAGGGCGTAGTTCCCGCCAGCCGCCCTACAGACCTGACTGCTATCCAACTGATAGGCGCCAATGAAGAGGCGCACCGCAAGTTTGTAGAATCCACACTGCTGACTATAGGCGGCCAGCCCGCTGTAGATGCCGTCCCTAAGAACTTTGACTACACCGGTGGCAAAGGCACTAATGCAGGCCCGTTCGCCGATGTGTTCACCAACTACGTAACATTCCTTGCGGTAGCCCAGACTTTTGAGGACACGGGCGTACGGGCCTACAAAGGAGGCGCGCCTATGCTGATGAGCGACAACACCATCCTGCAGGCAGCGCTGCAGATCCACTCCGTGGAAGGTCGCCACGCCGCCAAGCTGCGCCAGCTACGCGCCCAAAACGGACAGGCCACTGTGAAGCCCTGGATTACCCAGGCCACAAGCGGCATTCCTAATCCTGCCGCCCAGCCAAGCTACGCCGGCGAAAATAATACCCTCCAGGGCGGCTTTGATATGGTGGCCCTCACCGGCCTGAGCGCAGACCTTATTACCGAAGCCTTTGACGAGCCGCTCGGCGCAGATGCCGTAAAAGCCATTCAAAGCAATTTTATTGCTCCTTAGCAGCTGTGATTTCTTGATACAATGTCTGGTCCCGCTGCGGCGTTCCGCAGCGGGACTTTTTATGTAGCCAGGCTCCAGCGCGCGCCTTTCATCTTAACACTAATTGCAGGCTGCAGCGGAAATAAAGTTCCTGTTTAACGGCCCCTGCGGTATTCACCGCACCAACCTTACATTTGTCCTCCTACTAAAAATACTTCATGCAGTACAGAGAAATCGTAGCGGTAACCGGCCTCGGCGGCCTTTACCAACTCATGTCTACCAAGAGCGATGGCGCCATCGTGCGCTCCCTGGGCGACAGCACAACCAAATTCATCTCCAGCCGCCAGCACAATGTCACGCCCCTTGAGAGCATTGAAATCTACACTACAGGCCAGAATGTCCGCCTCCATGAGGTGTTGCAGGCAATGAAGGAAAATGCTACGGCACGTCCGGACGCGAAGGCAGATACGAATGCCATCCGAGCCTACTTCCGCAAGGTGTATCCGGATATGGACGAAGACCGCGTCTATACAAGTGATATGAAGAAGATGCTGAAGTGGTTTGAGATATTACAAGGCGCGGAATTGCTGGATTTTTCCGGCATGAATGAAGCTCAGGGCGGCAGCGACGAGGCTGCGGGCGAACCTGCGGAGGCAGCAGCGCAGATAGCTGAGCTTGCGAAGGCCGGCGATGCAGATGTGCCGCTGGTAGAGGAGGGTGAAGAAAAGCTTGCTAAGAAGGCCCGCGCAAAGAAGGCTGCTGCTGAGGAAGGCGGCGATGAGGAAAAGCCTGTGAAAAAGACAGCGGCAAAGAAGAAAAGCGCAGAAGGTGCAGAAGGAGAAGCTGCGCCGAAAAAGGCGGCTAAGAAAAAGTCTGCGGAAGGTGAGTAAGCCAATTACAATCTGGATAACCAAAGGCTGGCCTTTATTGGCCGGCCTTTTTTCTTTTAGGCCGGTACTTTTACGCGGTTTATTATGCGTTTGATTATTTTAAGTGTATTGATGACGGCTATGAGCGCCCAATGCTTTGCGCAGGCGCCAAAGCGGGAGTTCCGTGCGGCATGGATAGCTACGGTTGGCAATATTGACTGGCCGCTGAAACAAGGGCTGCCGGCTGAAGAGCAGCGGCAGAGCTTCATCCGCCGCCTGGATCAGATGAAGCGCATGGGTATGAATGCAGTAATCGTGCAGATACGGCCTGCGGCAGATGCGTTTTATCCATCCGCAATAGAGCCGTGGAGCCATTACCTGACCGGGAAGCAGGGCCAGCCCCCGGTGCCCCTGTATGATCCCTTACAGTTTATGGTTGAAGAAGCGCACAAACGATGCATGGAGTTTCATGCCTGGTTTAATCCATTTCGTGCGCTGGTGGACAGCAAGAAAAACCCGAACCCGCCCGGTCACGTAACGCGGCAGCACCCGGAATGGATTATCTCTTATGGTGGCAAAAGCTACTTGAACCCCGGCATTCCCGAAGCGCGGGAGTATGTGACGGACGTGATTGTGGATGTGGTAAAGCGCTATGATATTGACGCGGTACACCTGGACGATTACTTTTATCCGTACCGCATAGCGGGCGTGCAGTTCGGCGATGCGGCGAGCTTTCTTAAATACAACCCGGGCAACATTGCCAGTAAGGATGACTGGCGGCGGAATAATGTCAACGTTTTCATCCAAAACCTGAACAGCCGCATCAAAGTGCAGAAGCGCTGGGTAAAGCTCGGCATTTCGCCCTTCGGCGTATGGCGGAACGCGAGTATGGACACCGCAGGATCGCCCACGCGCGGCGGCCAGACAAATTATGATGACCTTTATGCCGATGTGCGCCTCTGGATGCAAAAAGGCTGGATCGATTATCTCTTGCCACAGCTCTACTGGGAGCACCGGCATCGCCTTGTGGCGTTTGAAACGCTTATGGCATGGTGGCGTGATAAGGCCTCTTTTGGGCGGCAGGTGTACTTCGGCCTTGGCCTTTACCGGATGCTGGATAAGCGTGGAGCGTATGCGGGCACGGGAGAGATTTTGTCGCAGATAAGCGATACGCGGCAGGCTGCGCCGGGCACAGGCTGGGTGCTATATAGCCTTTCTAACCTGGATAAGATTACAGTCCCTATCCGGGACAGCCTGGAAGCCTACGGCAGGACAGTTGCCCTGGTGCCGCCCATGCGGTGGATAGACTCAGTGGCGCCGGCCACGCCCGTGGTAAAGAGCAGCAAAATGGCTTCGGGATTTTTCCTGCAATGGACGGCCCAGCATGCGGCAAATGAAACGCTGCGCTATGCGATTTACCGCTTTGGAAAAGGGGAACAGGTGGACTTGAATAACGCCGCGCGCATTCTGGCCATTACGCCGGATACGCAGTACATAGATGCGGCCTCTCCAGCAGGTGCTACTTACATTGTTACAGCCTTGGACAGGCTTTGGAATGAGAGCGCCGCGAGCAACCGGATAAGCAATTAGACTTTATTCCGAATTCCGAATTCGTCATTCCGAATTGGAAACGGCTTGTATAATTACAGCAATCCGAAATCGAAAATTCACCCGCCGAAATCTTGTTGAAAAGCTGTGCATTCTTTGACGCGCTCTTAACCCCTTTGGCACGCTCTTGCATTATCTTTATGAGACACAAACAACTACGGCCATGTTTGAAGATGATGATTTTTTAGATGGTGAGTATGATTCCATGGACGAGCTCCTGTCCCGCTACGAAGCGGTGAAGCGCGGTGAAGCGGCAGGTATGATGGACGAGGAGGAATATGAGCGCGTCATTGAATATTTTTTCCAGAACAGCAATGAGGAACAGGCGCTGCTGGCCTGCGACATTGCCCGCACTTATTACCCGTTTTCCGGCAACGTGCTGCTGTTGAGGGCCGAAATCCTGACGCAGTCGCAGAAGTTCGGTCAGGCGCTGAAATGCCTTGACGAGCTGGATCAATATGACGCCCATAATCTGGATGCCGTGTTGCTGCGTTCCGATATTCTGCTGTCGCAAAACAAGCACGACCATGCGGCTGAGCTGGCTGGAGAGCGAGTCGCACCACTTTCAGGGAAAAGATAAAGCAGAGATCCTGCTGGAACTGACGGATGTCTATGACGAATGCGAGGAGTTTGAGGCGGTTTTTGACACGCTTAAGCGCATTATCAAGCTGGATAAGCGCAATGAGGAAGCCCTGCAGAAAATCTGCTTCTGGGCGGAATTCAATGATCGCAATGAAGAAAGCGTTGAGCTGCATACAGCGCTTACTGACGACGACCCTTACAATGCGCTTGCCTGGTTCAATCTCGGCTCTGCGTATCAAGGATTGAAACTGTATGAGAAAGCAATTGATGCTTATGAGTTCTGCACAGCCATTGACGAAAACTTTGAGTTTGCCTACCGCAACATGGCGGATGCCTACATGCGCTTGAAGTGGTATGAGAAAGCACTGGAAGTGCTGGCAAAGCACCTCGAAATAGCCAAGCCGGAAGATGTCATCTTTGAGGCAATGGGCTATTGCTACGAAAAGCAGAAAGACTTCCGCAAGGCGCGGCACTATTATCGCCAGGCGTCCCAGCTGTCTCCGCAGGATGATGGCATCTTCTTCAAAATAGGCGAGACCTATGCGCGCGAAAAGCAGTGGGAAAAGGCGGTAAAAAGTTACAGCGTAGCGCTGCACCTGAATAAAGAGAATGCCTCTTACTGCATGGCCATCGGCAACTGTCTGATGGAGCTGGATGTGAAGAACGAAGCGCTCGTCTGCTACCTGAACGCGGTGCGCCTGAAGCCGGGCAACAAGACACCTGGGTGGCACTCATCCGCGGCCTGTTCATAGCCGGCTACTACGAAGATGCGATGACCCAAATCTCTATTGCCCGCGACCATTGCGGCGACAAGCCGGACTTTGACTACTACAGCGCCGCGGTGCTGATAGAGCAGGGCAAGATTAAGGAAGCGATGCTTCAGCTTGAGGCTGGCCTTCGTACCGCGCCAACGCGGGTGAAGATTTTTACCGAGCTGAGTCCGGAATATCTGCGGCGGGCTTCGGTGGCGGAACTGATTGGGAAGTATAAGAAGAAGTAAACAGATATTAAAAAAGCCCCCACAGATGTGAGGGCTTTTTATTGAGTTACCGCTTCATCAAAGCAATCTCCAGCACCTCATCCATCTCGCTCACGTAATGGAACTTCATCCCCTTGATATAAGCCTTGTTGATCTCCTCAACGTCCTTCTCATTCTGCGCGCATAGAATCACTTCCTTCACACCCGCGCGCTTGGAGGCCAGAATCTTCTCCTTAATGCCGCCCACCGGCAACACCTGTCCGCGCAGCGTTATCTCACCCGTCATGGCCAGGTAAGGCCGCACGCGCCGGCCGGTAAACGCCGATGTAAGCGCCGTTAGCATGGTGATGCCGGCGCTCGGCCCGTCTTTGGGCGTTGCGCCTTCCGGCACGTGGATATGGATGTTCTGCTCCTCAAACTGCTCGTGGCGGATGCCCCAGGTTTTGCGCGTGGGCTTTCAGGTAAGAAAGGGCGGTGTTGGCGCTTTCCTTCATCACCTCGCCGAGATTACCGGTAAGCTGCACGCCGCCCTTGCCCTTGTGCAGGCCTGTTTCTATAAAAAGAATATCGCCGCCGACCGCCGTCCAGGCAAGGCCCACGGCCACGCCGGGCGGGTGGCCTTTGGTGTAAATCTCATTGTTGAATTTCGGCTTGCCAAGAACGCGCTCTACCTGCTCCGTGCTCACCTGCGGCTGCACTGTCTTCTTCCATCGCTACCTGTTTGGCTACATTTCGCATCATAGACGCCAGCAGGCGGTCCAGCTCACGCACGCCGCTCTCGCGGGTATAGTTCTGAATGAGAAATTGCAGGACCTTATCGGAGAAGCCGAGCTTCACCTTATCTAAGCCCGTGCAACTCCTTTTGCTTCGGAATAAGGTGGCGCTTCGCAATCTCCACCTTCTCCTCAATGGAGTAGCCGGACAGCTGGATGATCTCCAGACGGTCGCGCAGGGCGGGCTGGATGTCGGAAAGGCTATTGGCCGTGGCAATGAACATCACCTTGGAGAGGTCAAATTCCAGCTCCAGGTAATTATCGTAAAAGGTGCTGTTCTGCTCCGGGTCAAGAATTTCCAGCAATGCTGAAGAAGGGTCGCCGCGGAAGTCTTTGCCGATCTTGTCCACTTCATCCAGAATGAAAACGGGATTGGCGCTCTTCACCTTCCGCAATTGCTGGATGATACGGCCCGGCATAGCGCCGATGTATGTCTTGCGGTGGCCACGCAGCTCGCTTTCGTCGTGCAGGCCGCCGAGGGACAGGCGCACATACTTCCGGTCAATCGCATTGGCAATGGAGCGGCCCAGCGATGTCTTACCGATGCCCGGAGGGCCCACGAAGCAAAGAATCGGGACTTTTCAGGTCGCCTTTCAGCTTCAGCACGGCGAGGTATTCCAGGATGCGGTCTTTAATCTGGTCCATCCCGAAGTGGTCATGGTCCAGGATTTTTTCAGCACGCTTCAGGTCGTAGCTGTCCGTGGTATACGTGCCCCACGGCAGGTCCAGCATCAGGTCGAGGTGGTTATAGACAACGCTGTAATCCGGCGTGGACGGGTGCATGCGCTCCAGCTTCTCAATATTTTTCTGAAAAAGCTCTTTTGCCGCTGTCGCTCCACTGCACATGCTTCGGCACGCTTTTGCAGGTCGCGGATCTCGCGTTCATTCGGCTCGCCGCCCAGTTCCTCACGGATGCTTTTGAGCTGCTGCTGCAGAAAGTACTCGCGCTGCTGCTTGTCCATCTCGCCGCGCGCCTTGTTGGTGATCTCGGCCTTTAGCTCCACCAGCTGCAGCTCGCTCTGCAGCAGGCCCAGCAGCCTCTCCGCCCGTGTCTTGACGTTATTTTCTTCCAGTAAACCCTGCTTCTCTGCCGTCTTGGAGCTGATGTTGGAGGCAATGAAGTGAATGAGAAAGGAATGCTGCTCAATATTGCGCAGCACAATGCCCGCCTCGTTCGGCATATTGGGCGAGTGTTCTACAATCTGCTCCGAATGGTCTTTGATAGATGAAACCAGCGCGTCAAATTCCGGGTCATCCTTTGGGAAATGATCGTCCAGGAAGCGGATGCGGGCGGTGTAAAAGGGGTCAACCTGCTGAAATACTCCACCTTAAAGCGCATCCGGCCCATGATGAAGACCGTGGTATTTCCATCCGGCATCTTGATCTGCTTCACGATCTTGGCCAATGTACCGGTACTGTACATGTCCTCCGGCGACGGGTCTTCATTGTTGCCGTCTTTCTGGGCTACCACGGCAATCCACTTGTTGGCCTTTTGCGCACTTTGGATCGCTTTGACGCTCTTTTCCCGTGCTACAGTGATAGGCAACACCACATTTGGAAAAAGTACTGTGTTGCGCAGCGCAATGAGCGGCACGTCTTCCGGCAGGGCTCCTTTTTCCTCGTCGTTCAGTTCTTCCTCGCCCAGCGGCACAATGGGCATGAACTCCATTTCCTGGAGGTCATTCATCACTCGCTGGCGGTGTTCGGTGTAAATCATTCGGTGTTCTCGGCGTTTCGTCCCCGGACTAAAGTCCGGGGTTAAGGATGTCTGGTGATTGGCTAAAGCCGTAACGGCTGGCCATACAGGGCGGCAAATTTATCGGCAATCGCTATGCCGAATGGCGCGGGCCGGCTAATATTACGCCGTAGGACGCACTTTTACTACTTTTAACGCCACATCTACCGATATACACGACATGCACCTATTCAAGAAACTGACACTTCTGCTGTGCGCCAGTCTGCTGGCTACCACTTCCTTCGCACAAACCGAGACTGATGACATGGACTCCACTGCTTCCGGCCATAGAGAAAAAAGCGGCAGGGACATTGGCATCAGCATGGGCGATGGCCGACAGACGCCAGGCCCTGTACGCCGCTGGTACTTAAGCAATGCTTTTGACGGCGCCATCTTCTCCTCCGCCGTATTTGAGCGGCCGGGCCGCAGCCGCTATCTGTTGCCCACCATTCGCTTTTCATTGCTCAATATCGGGTACCATTTCAACTACGACTTTGACGAGCACTTTGGCATCTTCACCGGTCTTGGCATCAAGAATCTGGGTTTCATTGAAAAGGTGGATCGCGGTGATGATCAGGATGACTCAACTATTAAGCGCCGCGTCTATACCATCGGCGTTCCAATCGGCTTTAAGATTGGCAATCTGCAAAAGCGCCATTACTTCTTCCTCGGCGGCGGCTTTGATGTGCCGTTCAACTATCGTGAGAAGGGCTTTGTAAAGCGCAACGACAAGGCAAAGTTCAACGAGTGGTTCTCCGACCGCACGCCGCATGTCATGCCTTATCTCTTCGCCGGCCTCAGCTATCATTCCGGCAGTACGGTGAAGCTTCAATACTATCCTGGCAATTTCTTTAACCCGGAGTTTGAAGAAACGACCAACGGCATCACTACTCGCCCATACCGGGGTTATTCCGCACACATAGTTTCTATCACTTTCGGCTTTGACATTCATTCAAAGCCGCACATGCCTAAGAAGCAGGAAAATGATGAAGACGCACCTGCGCCAGCAGAGATGTAATCAGCGCTCTTTTTAACGTTGTTTGCCCCGTCTGCTCCTTGTGCCGGCGGGGCAAATTGTTTAATGGCATATCCTGCATTGCAATGTTTTGCCTTTAAACGCTCACAAGCGCATGCTGCGGCTGCCAATGTTCCTGCGCTGCAAAGAACCGGTCTAAGGCATGGTCAAGCGATGGGAGCATAATCCCCTTTTCGCTGTTCAGCGCTGCATTGCGCGGCTGCCTGGCCTGCCAGCCCAGCTCAGCTTGCGGCAGCGCTTGTATCAGGTGCGCGGGAAGGCCGGCACGTTCTGCCACGCGGCTGGCCAGTTCTGCCCAACTCACAGCATTGCCGTTGCTGATGTGCCAGATGCCGCTGGCTTCATCCTGCAATAAGTCTAAGCACAGATGCACCAGATCGGGCACGTAAGTGGGCGTCACGACCACATCTGAGGCGGTGCGGAATGACCGGGATGCACTTAATTCGTGCAGTACGGCCTGCACGAAGTTGTAGGGATCCCAGGGTCCGAAGAAGGCGCTCGTTCGTACAACCAGCGCACCGGGATGATGGTGCAGGATCCCACTTTCCGCGGCCGCCTTGCTACGGCCATAGGCATTCAGCGGGTGCGGAAGATCACTTTCGGTATAAGGACCGCCTTTTTCACCGTCAAAGACAAGATCTGAGGAAAAGGATAGCAGCGGAATGCCAGCTTCGGCACAGACGCGCGCAAGCTGAACGGCACCTGTACAATTGACCTGAAAGCAGGCGTGGCTATCGCGCTCGGCATCTTCCACTCGCACATAGCCAGTCGCATTGACTACAGCCCAGGGATTCAGGGCAGATATGCCCGGTGCAATTCTTTCCTCATTATTCAGATCCAAATCTTGCCTGCCCCAAAGCACATAGGTAAGGCCCCGCTCTGCGCAGATACGGGCAAACGCCCTGCCGAGCGTGCCCGTTTTTCCCAAAATAAGCAGTGGTCGGGATGCAGTATTGGATGTCATCTTTTTATTGGATAGTGTCAGCTTATCGCGTCTGTAGAGAATGCTTTCGGGCTTTTCCCACCAGCCGGCATCGTCCAGCACCGGGTGTGTGCAAGCTTCTGTATTGGCGAGCATGTGCAGCATTCTGGCCAGCGCCGTGGGGCGTGGCAAGCCGCTACGTACGTCAAAAGCGCCGGGCTCGTATTCGCCACCGGGGCTGCGCAGCAAGTTGCTCCAGCCATAGGAGCCTAAAACGGCCCAATTGGTTACCGCGCGGATGTCAATGCCTTCCTCGCGCAACGAACAGGCAGTTTGCCAGATACGGTGGAGCCAGCGGCATTGGTGTTCCCGGTGGCAGTGCAGATGCGCTTCTGTAATAGCGATAGGTATCCCGTAGCGCTCCCAGGCATCACGCAGCAGGGGGGCAATGCCAGTTTCCTCACGCATGGGCACCCGCACCGTCTCCACATCGGCATACGTGTGAATGCCATTACCACCGTGGGTATGGGCAGGGTAATGATGTAAGGCCTGATCAATGAAGCGCTCTGAAGTAGCGTAGTAATTAAGGCCCATTATATCGGGCGGCGTAGGATTTGCTAAAAAGAAGCGGAGTTCCGCCTCGTCAATGCCGGCTTCCGTCAGGTAGTGCCAGCTTTCATGCTCCGGCGTAATGCGGCCGCAAAGCAGCTCAAATCCCAGCCAGCGGCGGCGGTTTTCAGCATCGGCCTGGTAGCGTAGCTGCGGCGTACTGTACGTCTTGCCCAGATCTTCCGTCTGCACCAGCTTGGCGGCCGGGTTCACGCTGCGGATGGCTTGCATTGCCAGTACGCTGGCCTTACATTCTGCAATGAGGATACGGCAGAAATCCCCAGTAGCGCTGCGGTGAGGGTGCCAGAAGCCGTACAGACCGCAGAAGCGGGCGGTGGTCACCGGCTCATTGACCGGGGTGTAGTATTCCAGCCAGGGAAAGCGCTGCGCTACCTGGAGGGCGTAGGCGGCAAGCCCTTCTTCAAAAGAGCCATCATAAAAATTGACCTGCGCCGGGCCGCTGCCGTGATGTACGAGGCCTGCAATGGGTGTAATGCCACACGCGTGTAATGCCGCAAGCGCAGTTGTGGCAAAATGCCAGTCTATTTCCCCGTTGTCTGCAGGCTGGTGGCGCTCCCAGAGTATGGGGTAACGGAGCGTTTTGATGCCGTGGGCGGCAATGGCTTTAATATCCTCCTCGCAGCGCGCATAGTGACCGCCATACTGTAATTGATCGTAATAATCGTTGCCTACACGGTTAATAGTGCATTCAAGGCCTGCCCAGACTTGTAAACGATTGGTTGAAGCATTTGTAGTCATGAAAGCGGCTGTTGCCGTGCTTTGGTGCGCCCTGCACAGGAAAATTCTGTACCAGCCGGAGCAGAAGGGAGTGTCCTAAACCGGCATTGCAGCTGGCGCGCCCGGCAGCGCTGGATGCGCCATCCTGCGGCGCAGCTCCTCAATGCTCGCTTCATGCGCTGTGCGGCTGCCATCTTCCGCATAACTCAGGAAACCGCAGGGAATGCAGCGCTCCAGATGGTCCCAGTCGGGGCGGTCGGTGACGGGGTAGATGCACAGGCCGCGCAGGTCTATACCGCCTTCCAGCGCAGTTATGGCTTCGTCCATGATCATCTCAATCCAGTTGGAGCGATGCGCTCCGAAATGCCCGGTTTCCGAGACTACAATCGGCTTGCCATAGCGCTCCGCCACCTGCTCCAATAGCCGGTGTACCGGTACCAGCCGCGCATCATCTCCCGGTGCCCAGGGGATGATGGCGCCGCCCCATTCCCATTGATTGGTGTAGTAATAATTGACGCCCATGATGTCTGCATAGTGCGGCGAGCCGCCCAATTCCGGGCACATTTGCCCCATAATCATGTCCATTGCCTGAAATTGCTCCTCGTTGAGCTTTGCCACAAGCGTCTCGTCCCAACCTTCCTTTTCCGGGTGTGGATGTATGTGAATCAGGGGCTCTACGTGCATAATAACAGCGGCAGGGTCAAGCGCGCGGATGGCCCTTACACCGGCAATGGCGGCCTTGCAGAGATGGTACTTGATATCCCAGCCGCTGCCGGTGAGGAAGGGCACCGTGCCCCGCATGTCGCCGCTGTGCCAGGCTAGGAAAGAAATCTCGTTAATGGGCGTAATAATGAGCGGCACACCCGACCCGGCCTCCTGCCGGAACACCTGCACAAAGGCCTGACACAGCGCTACAAAGCGGGCCGGGAAGAGCGGATGGGTGGGCATCATATCATCCGGGTAGCCGAAGTGGCATAAATCCCAGCACTGCGTGATGCCGGCTTTGAGCCCGGCGCGGATGCGATTCCTTACTTCCTCAAAATCATAATCATACGGCGCTCGCTCCACGAAGCTCCAGCGGATGCCTTCTCGGACGGTAAGGATGCCGATGGCTTTCAGCGCAGCGTAATCTTCCGCCACCCGGGTATCGTGATGGGTATCACTTAGCAGATTGACGCGGACACCGGAGCGGTTGATGTGGTCGGCGCATTCAAAGCCGCCCATTAGGAAAGAAGGGAAGTGTAATTCGGGATGCGAAACGTGGAATGCGGACTGGTACATGACGGGAATTAGTTGTGTGAAGCAGGTTTCTTATTCAATGATAATGAGGACAGGCTGGCGGACGGGGTTGGCTGGAATGCCATATTCGCCTCCTTGCTTGATGTAATGCAATTCTAATGCTACGCAACCAGACACATTATTAGGACTACTTAAGTGTCGGCCTGAAATAGCTGCCATAATAGTAGCATCGCTCAAATGAGCGTTGGAAATGGGGTACCGTCGGCAGGAAACGTTCATCTGTATATAAAAGAAGCCAGGCGCTCAAGGCGAGGCTTATCACCTGGCATTAAGCGGGTATTCCGAATTCCGCAATCCGAAATCCGCAATGCTTAGGGGTTATCTTTGCGCCCACTTCCCCTAAATATTATTCCATGAAGCGCACGCCCTTTACCGACAAGCACACCGCCCTCGGGGCCAAGATGGCGGAGTTTGCCGGCTACAACATGCCCATCTCCTATTCTTCCATCAACGAAGAGCACAATACGGTGCGCAATAACGCAGGCGTGTTTGACGTGAGCCACATGGGCGAATTTATGCTGAAGGGCGAGGGCGCGCTTGACCTCATCCAGCGCGTAACGAGCAATGACGCCTCCAAGCTGACCGACGGAAAAGCGCAGTATTCCTGCCTGCCCAACGAGACCGGCGGCATCGTGGACGACCTGCTGGTGTACTGCATTGAACTAGGCAAGACCTACATGCTGGTGGTGAATGCCTCCAACATGGAGAAGGACTGGAACTGGATAAGCGAGCGCAATACGGGCGGGGTAGATATGGAAAACATCTCTGACCGCACCGGCCTGCTGGCCGTGCAAGGCCCCAATGCCGTAAAGATGCTGCAGGAACTGACCGACATGGACATCACCAACCTGAAATACTACACGTTTGCGCGGGGAAAATTTGCGGGCGTGGATAATGTGATCGTGAGCGCCACCGGCTACACCGGCTCAGGGGGGGTAGAGATTTATTTTGAGGATAAAGGCGATAATGCGGAGCGATCTGGAATGAAATCTTCCGCGTAGGCACGCCGCAGGGCCTCAAGCCAATAGGCCTTGCCGCCCGCGACACGCTGCGCCTTGAGAAAGGCTTTGCCCTTTACGGTAACGATATTGACGACACTACCTCGCCACTGGAGGCAGGTCTGGGCTGGATCACCAAGTTCACAAAAGACTTTACGGGCCGGGAAATCATAGAAAAGCAAAAGACCGAAGGCGTCACCCGCAGGCTGGTAGGCATTGAAATGATAGATAAAGGCATACCGCGCCACGGCTACCGCATCCAGAATGCTGCCGGCCAGGATATAGGCTATGTGACGAGCGGCACACAATCGCCATCATTGGCAAAAGCCATTGGGATGGCGTACGTGCGGAAGGATTTTTCCAATGAAGGCACCGATGTATTCGTGGTGGTGCGCGATAAGGCGCTGAAGGCGCAGGTAGTGAAGATGCCATTTCTGGCTTAATTGCCCCTGTCATCCGGGATGGCGCTTCGGCTACGCTCAGCGACTGGGACGCCTAACGCATCCCACACTTAGTACCTGCCTGCTGCATCTGTCCCTCAACACTCCAACATTCCAACGCATCCCATGCTCCCTAAATACTCCCGCGTACTTCTCAAACTCTCCGGCGAATCCCTGATGGGCGACCGCTCCTTTGGCATCTCGCCCGCCATGCTGGAGGCCTATGCTACCGACATCAAGCTCATTACCGACATCGGCGTGCAGGTGGCCGTCGTCATTGGCGGCGGCAATATCTACCGAGGTATGAACGAAGCCGAAACCGGCATTGAGCGCGCCCAAGGCGATTATATGGGTATGCTCGCCACCGTCATCAATGGCATGGCCCTGCAGGCTGCGCTGGAGAAAGTAGGCGTCAACACCCGGCTGCAAAGCGCTATAAAGATGGAACAGATAGCCGAGCCCTACATACGCCGGCGGGCCATCAGGCACTTAGAGAAAGGCCGCGTTGTCATCTTCGGTGCCGGCACCGGCAATCCCTACTTCACTACAGATACCGCAGGTTCCCTGCGTGCTATTGAAATTGAGCGCCGATGTCATTTTAAAGGGCACCCGCGTAGATGGTATTTACACTGCCGACCCGGAGAAAGACCCATCTGCCACCCGCTTTGAGACACTTTCTTTCGCAGATGTCATCTCGCGCGGGTTGAAGGTGATGGATATGACGGCCTTTACGCTTTGCCAGGAAAACAACCTGCCCATAATTGTCTTTGACATGCACAAACCGGGCAATCTGCTGGATGTAGTGACTGGAAAGACAGTAGGCACGCTGGTGAACTAACGCAAAATTGCTCTTGCAATAAGCAATCAACCCTCCGGAGCTTCCGGAGGGTTTTTTATTGTACGCGCGGTGACTTTCACATTTTACACTGGCGGCGGGATATGGAAAAGGGGGTCTGGTGCATCATTACTTTTGTTCGCACCCGGCGCGGCGGGCGTCATCACCTACATCTACTACGGCATTATGAAAAACGGAGCATGCATTCTATCCCTACTGACGCTACTGCTGTTGTTCGCTATTCCTGCTATGGCCCAGACAAGCCCAAATGAGCCTTATGCCGCACAGTGGAAGCGCGCCGACTCGCTGCTGGCCCAAGGTCTGCCTGAAAGCGCACGTAAGGTTGTCGACAAGGTGTATGCGGATGCGCAACGCACCAATCAGGGCGTTCAGATACTGAAAGCGCAGCTCTATTATTCTGCGCATTGATGCGAGCAACCGCGAAGACGCGGACTCGCTCGACATAGCTCGCGCGGAAGAGCAGGCTAAGAAAACAGCATTTCCGGTAAACGCCGTCTGGCAAAGCATTGCCGCGCAGCTTTACTGGAATTACTATCAGCAGCACCGCTACGAGATTCTGCAGCGTACGAAGACGGCAGAGCAGGTCGGGAGACGATTTTGAGCAATGGGATGCCGCAAAGTTTGTGGAGAAAGCCAGCGCCCTTTATCTGCAATCCATCACCCGCGCCGAAGACCTGAAGCACATCAATATTGAAATCTATGACCCGGTTTTGATCAAGGGCAAGAACACGCGCACATCTTCGCCCGACGCTCTTTGACCTGCTGGCCTTCCGCGCCATTGACTTTTTTGAGAATGATGAAAAGGATTTGACGAAGCCGGCTTTTCAGTTTGTGATGGATGATGCGGTTGTCTTTGCGCCAGCCCGTGTTCATGCATCGGGCGGGCGTGTGGGGAAGGCATTTACACGCAATACCTTCCTTACACAGGACACGACGTCCATGCAATACCGCGCGCTGACGCTCTATCAGGAGGTGCTGCGACTGCATGAGGCGGACGCCTCGCCGGACGCGCTTATTGATGCCGACCTGCAGCGCCTGCAATTTGCTTACGCCCATTCCGTGCATCCTGATAAAAAAGCGCTGTACCGCACTGCGCTGGAAAGGATAGAAAGGGAATACGCAGACAATCCCGCTTTCCGCAACCGCATCCTTCCGCATCGCGGAGCTGATGATGCAATCGGCCACCACCGACGAAAACGAGGATGATGGCGACGACGGTCCAGATAGGGGCACACCGCGTGTGCCTACAATAGACCTACGCGCAGTTAAAACAAAACTGGACGCTATCATCACCAAGTTCCCAGAAAGCGAAGGCGGCATTGCAGCCGCGCAACTACGCCAAAGCATCACCGCGCCCAGCCTCAGCCTCACTGCTGAAGAAGCAGTGCTGCCGGATGCGCCGTCTAAAATTCTGGTGACCTATAAGAACGTTCCCAAAGCTTTCATACGCATCATTAAGATGGACGCCGATGATTACCGCGAGGAGGGCCGCTACAACAATGATGACTACATCAAAAAACTGCTGGCGGCAAAACCGGTGCAAAGCTTTTCAACCGCGCTGCCGGGCACAGAGGATTATGCGCAGCACCGCGCGGAGGTAAAAGTGGATGCGCTGCCGTTGGGGATGTACGCTATCCTTATTTCGGCGAACGAAGGCTTCTCAAAAGAGAATAATGCAATGAGCTTTGCCGTAACGCAGGTTACGCGGCTGGCAGTGATTACTCAGAACGGCAACGCCAAAAGCCAAGCCAGCGGCTACATCCTGCACCGCAAAGACGGCACGCCCATCAGCGGCGCTGCGCTGAGCTTTTTCACGCAACGCTACAACAACAGTACGAACCGTTATGTCTATACTACGTCGGCCACTACTACTTCTGCTGAAGATGGCGCATTTCGCATAAGCGGCAACGACCGTTATTACAATGGCATGTCGGTAAAGAAAGACGGTGATGCTTTCTACACCACTGAGATACCTGAATTTTTACCGCTACACCCGCGAGTCGCAGGAGGTGGAGCGTACGTTTTTCTTCACCGACCGTAGCATCTACCGACCCGGCCAGACCGTCTACTTCAAAGGCATTCTCGTGCATACGGATGCAGATGGCCGGAACAGCAATGCGCAGGCGGGCAAGAAAGTGGAGGTGACTTTTTACGATGCTAACAGCCAGAAGCTTGCCGCTCAAACGCTCACGACGAATGATTGGGGCTCCTTCACCGGGACCTTCACCGCGCCACAAGGCGGCCTTACCGGGCAGATGCATATTGAAGGTGGCAACGGCTCTGGCCTACATCTCAGTAGAAGAATACAAGCGCCCGAAATTTCGCGTGGAATGGGATACGCTGAAGAGCGATTATGCGCTGGATGAAACGGTGCAGATTACCGGCCACGCAGCCGCCTATGCAGGCAATAATGTGGACGGCGCAACGGTGAAATACCGCGTGGTGCGGAATGTGCGCTGGCCTTATTGGTGGTATAGCTGGCGCTTTGGCGGAGGCCGCGGCGCGGAGCAGCAGATGGCGGAAGGCACTGCTACTACAGACGCCGACGGCAAGTTCACTATCCGCTTAACGGCCCTGCCCGACCGCAGCATTGACGAGCGCTCATTGCCCGTCTTTACCTACACCGTCTATGCCGATGTGACCGACCTGAATGGCGAGACGCGCTCCGGCGCAGAAGATTATCGCGGCGGGCTACCGCTCGCTGCAGATTGTGGCGGATATCCCGGAGCAGGCTTCGCGGAAGGATTTGGATACCGTGCGTATTACGACGCAGAATCTGAATGGGGATTTTGTGGCGGCGAATGTCTCCATTAAAGTTGCGCGCCTTGAGCAACCGGATGTTGTTTACCGCAAGCGCTATTGGCCGGTGCCCGACCAGTTCACGATGAGTGAGGCGGAGTTCCGGAAAAGCTTTCCGCTGGATGCTTATAAGGATGAGGACGATTACCGGAACTGGAATGAAGCAGAGCAGACTTTTTCGCGCAGCGTGACGACGACGCAGCGCGGCAATGTTGCCTTGCCTGTAAGTGCCTTTAAGGATAATGGCTGGTATGTGATTACGGTTAGTGCGAAAGATAAAAATGGAAAGGAAGTACAGGAGAAAAAGTTTGTTCAGGTTTGGGATTTATATCATGCCGGCACGGTAATCCTTACAGTGTGCTGTTAGTTACCCCGCAAACACAGACAAAGGATGCAGATGAAGTTCCGGTTGTCGATGCAACAAGTGGGCTGAGTAGCATTTACGTAATCAGACAAGTTCAGGAGATGAACGGTAAGCTAACAACAGTGCAAAAACTTCTGGACAAACATGGCGCTTCGGATTATAGCGAAGTATTCTCTTACCGAAGCCGACCGCGGCGGCATTGCCTTTTCCTACATCACCGTAAAAGACAACCGCGTCTATACCGCATCCGCCCGCATTGATGTGCCTTGGACAAACAAAGACCTGAGCATTGAATGGGAAACCCACCGCGACAAGCTGCAGCCCGGCGCAGCGGAAACCTGGACGATGGTTGTGCGCGGCAATAAGAAAGACAAAGTAGCGGCGGAAATGGCGGCTGCACTGTACGATGCCTCGCTGGATGCATTCAAGCCGCACGGCTGGGGCATCGGCAGCCTCTTCCCGACGCTGAATGCCGATTTGAGCTGGCAGACGGGGATTGGTTTTGGGCAGGCGGAGGGGAGGCAGGTGAGTTATTTCTCTTCACCTTCTCTACCAAACTATTGGAAAACCTACGATGGACTTCTCTACTTGAATGAGCAATGGATTTATAATCAAAGAAGGTTTGCGGCAAGAGGGGGGAATATGGCTGCGGCTGCCCCTTCTGGAAGTTTTACTAATCAAGCGCCGATGTCGGTAGAATCTGTGATGTCAGACTCTATAGTAATGGAAGACCCGATGACAGGCTCCAGTAAGAAAATGAGAGTAGAGTACAAAACCGGTGACGCAAACGGAATTGACCCAGGCTTGATTGATGCACCTATCCGTCAAAAAGAACTTCCCAAGGACATCCCCGTCCGCAAAAACCTTCAGGAAACCGCCTTCTTCTACCCGCAGCTGCACACCGATGCGGACGGCGCGGTGCGCATTCAGTTCACCATCCCCGAAGCCCTCACCGAATGGAAGCTGCTCGCATTCGCCCACACGAAGGACATGCGCGCCGGCTTCACCACCGGCACCGTGAAGACGCAAAAGGATTTGATGGTGCAGCCCGGCCTGCCGCGCTTCCTGCGCCAGGGCGATGAGCTGAGCATCTCCACCAAAATCGTCAACCTCTCCGACGCTGCCCTGAGCGGAACGGCTACGCTGGAAATCATAGATGCGCTGACCGGCAAGCCGCTGGAAACGTCATTCCGCCTTGCGCAGAAAAGCACCGCGTTCAGCGCGCCCAAAGGCGGCAGCACCTCCGCATCCTGGAGGGTGCATGTTCCCGAAAGCCGCTATGAGCCGGTGATTATCCGCATCCTTGCCAAGGCGGGCGCCTTCACCGATGGCGAGGAAAATACGCTGCCGGTCCTCACTAACCGGATGCTCGTCACCGAGACGATGCCGCTGTGGATGAATGGCGCGGGGACGAAGACTTTTTCGTTTGACAAGCTCAAGGCTTCCGGCGAGCAGCAAAACATTAGCGCAGCACCGCCTGACGCTGGAGTACACCGCCAATCCTGCATGGTACGCCGTGAAGGCGTTGCCTTACCTGATGGAGTATCCTTACGAATGCGCGGAGCAGACCTTTAACCGCTATTATGCCAATGCGCTGGCCGCGCACATTCTGGAAAAGGCGCCGAAGCGTGAAAGCCATTTTTAAGAAGTGGCAGGAAGAAACATACTGTCTTCCTTCAAATCTCCATTGGAGCTGAATGAGGAACTGAAATCTGCCCTGCTGGAAGAAACGCCCTGGGTGCTGGATGCGCAAAGCGAAAGCGAACAACGGAAGAACATTGCCCTGCTTTTTGAAACGGCCAAGCTCGCACGGGATCTGGACAAAGCCGCAAAGAAGCTGGAAGACATGATGCTGCCTGAAGGCGGCTGGCCATGGTTCAAAGGCGATAACCGCCCCGACCGGTATATCACGCAGTACATCGTTACCGGCATCGGGCGCCTGCAGCACCTTGGTGTAACGAATGAGCGGCATGGCGGCGCTGGCGGAGCGCGCCGTGCCTTATCTGGATAAGAAGATGGAAGAGGATTATCGCAGCCTGCTCCGCTACAAGGCGGATATGAAGGCGCAGCACATCTCCTACTTCGAGGCGCAGTATCTTACATGCGCTCGTTCTTCGCTGGCATTTCCGCAAACAGCCTTTCGGCAGATGCAAAGGCTTTTTACAAGAAGCAGGCGCAGCAATACTGGCCTTCTTTCAATCCGTATGTGAAAGGCATGATTGCCATTGCGCTTCATCGCGAGCGGCGACAAAGCAATGAGCGCCAACATCATTCAAAGCCTGAAGGAAACCAGCATTCAGAAAGAAGAGCTGGGCATGTACTGGATGGAGCGAGGCCGTAGCTGGTGGTGGTACGAAGCGCCGATTGAAGCGCAGAGCCTGCTGATAGAATGCTTCGGCGAAGTAGCCGGCGATAATGAAAGCGTGGACAAGATGAAGCGCTGGCTGCTGAAGCAAAAGCAAACCCAGAACTGGGGCACAACGAAGGCAACGGCCGATGCGTGCTATGCACTCCTGCTGCAAGGCACACAGTGGCTGACGAGCGAGCCGCAAGTAAGCATTCAGCTCGGGAGCAAAACGGTGCGCTCACAGGACTTTCCGCAGGAAGCCGGCAGCGGGTATTTTAAAGTGCAGTATCCCGGCGTGGAGGTGAAGCCGGAAATGGGCAATGTGACACTTACGGTTGAGAAAGGCGCTTCGGCAAGCCTGTCCTGAGCCGAGCCGAAGGGTCAGCGACCGGATGCCTTCATGGGGCGCCATCTACTGGCAGTACTTTGAAAACCTGGACAAGATTACTTCCGCCGCCACACCGCTGGTGGTGAAGAAGCAGCTCTTCATAGAAAAGAACTCCGACCGCGGCCCGGTGCTGGAATCTATCAGGGAGGGCGCGGGTTTGAAGATTGGCGACAAGGTAAAGGCGCGCATAGAAATCATCGTTGACCGCGATATGGAGTATGTGCATCTGAAGGACAGCCGCGCCTCCTGCTTTGAGCCGACGAATGTGCTGAGCGGCTATCGCTGGCAGGGCGGGCTGGGCTATTATGAAAGCACGAAGGACGCTTCATCCAACTTCTTCTTCTCTTATCTGCCGAAGGGCAAGTATGTGTTTGAATATCCGATGTTCGTGACGAATGCAGGGGATTTCTCGGCCGGTCTTGCTACAATACAGTGCATGTATGCGCCTGAGTTTTCAGCGCATAGTGAGGGGCTACGAGTGCAGGTGAAGTAGCTGATGCTGCGCATGTGAGCATAGCATGTTTGTCCACGGACGCATGTGCACAAAACCGCCCCTCCACCCGCCTTACCGTCCCCTATCTTTGGCTTGTTCAAAAAACGACCATTCAATATGCGATTTATTGTCACCTCTACGTCCCTCCTTAAAAACCTGCAGCAAATCGGCGGCGTCATCTCCGCCAATACCGTGCTTTCCGTTCTTGAAGATTTCCTGTTTGAGCTGAAAGGCAATACACTGACGCTCACAGCTACCGATCTGGAGACGATGATGCGCGTGCAGATGGAAGTGAGCGAAGCGCAGGATGACGGCCGAATCTGCATTCCATCTAAAATACTACTTGAATACCTAAAGAACCTGCCTGAGCAGCCCATTACATTCTCCATTTCTGAGAAAGATTTGAGCATTGAAATGTCGTCATCTGTTGGCAAGTACCGCATTGGCGGCGAAAAGGCAGATGACTTTCCGAAAGAACCAGCTGCCGGAGATGCGACGACATTCACCATGCCGTCCGTAGCGCTGATCGAAAGCATTAATAAGACACTTTTTGCGGTGAGCACCGATACGCTGCGCCCTGCAATGACCGGCGTGTACTTTGAGCTGGCGCCGGATAAAGCTCACCTTTGTTTCTACCGACGCGCACCGGCTGGTGCAGTTTTCAAGGCATGATGTAGCGCCGCCGCAGGCGGATGGATTTGTGGTGCCGCGCAAGCCGCTGCAACAGCTTCGCGGAACGCTGCCTGCTGATGAAACGCAACTGGAGTTGAGCTACAATAGCAGCCACCTCTTTGTTAACACGGGCCGCATGAGCATGAGCTGCCGCCTGATTGACGCGCGCTTCCCGGATTATAAGGCCGTTATACCGCAGGATAATCCCTATAAGCTGACAGTCAACCGCGCCGATTTCATGAGTGCGTTGCGTCGGGTGAGCGTGTTTGCCAATAAGACGACGAACCAGGTAGTGCTGGACATCAAGGGAAGTGCCCTCCAGCTTTCCGCGCAGGATATTGACTTCTCTTACGAAGGCAAGGAAAGCCTGCCCTGCTCCTACACGGGCGAGGATATGAAGATTGCCTTCAACGCCAAGCTGATGGTGGAGATGATTGCGAATATGGACGGCTCTGATGTACAGCTGGAGCTGAGTACACCTACGCGTGCCGGCATCTTTAGGCCTGTGGAAGCGGTAGATGGCGAGGAGGAGCTGATGCTGCTGATGCCGCTGATGGTTGGCGTGTAAATTTTTTGAACGTTTACCTAAAAGGGATGCCCAAACGGCATCCCTTTTTCTTTATCCTTTCGCATGCCGCCGGTTGGCGTGATAGGCTGCCAGCCACATGGCGCTAAAGCAAAACACCTGTATCAATCGCCAAAGCGGGAAGCGTTCCCGGTCGGTGAAGTACCCGATGATGGCTAATACAGCGATTATGTAAGCAAAGCCCGTCAGGCCCTTTGCCCACCACGCATCATAGAAGCCGCGGCGGCGGATGAGCGTCTCCGGCGCTGCGGTATGGGTGGAATTATACTGCTCCACATAGCCTAACAGCGCATTGCCAAATGCTGTTTCGGAATCCTCGGTAGCCACATCTCCGGGATCAATGCTTACCGTGGCGGAATGCTTAAAGCTGATAAGGTAGAAGCGTTTGTTGTGCTGCGGGTCGTAGTTGGTGCTTACGTTGCTCAGGCCGTCCCAAGGGCTTCGGTAGCTCCTGCGGGCATAAAATGGCGACCAGCGCTCCAGCCTGATGCTTAGGCCCTCGCCGTCCATGTCCACTTTGGCCGGCACAGTGCCCCATTTCTTTAAGGTCAGCAAAACGGCGGAGAGCGAGACGCCTATCAATGCAAAAGATGCAAGCAGCACCGCCCAATCCGGCAGGTTTTTGATTGACAATATGGTGGTCAGAAACACCGCGACAACGACTAGCGGAATAACGACCAGAATAAGGACGACCACATAATTGCGAGAGAAGGTGACACGGAATGTCTGCATAAAAAAGCGGCTTGGCGGCGAAAGATAATGGCTGATTTTTCCTTATGCTAATGCCCTGCTGTAATGGCATAGTCTTTACTCCCTCGGCAGAGCACAAAAACCCCGCATTATTATATCATGAAAGAGAATCCCCAGAAGCACGCCATCGCGGAAGAATCACAGCAAGATCGCGTCACCACTTTTGGCCTGACCGAAGACTCGCCGCATTACAGTAAGCTCCGCGAATTTTTCGTAGAAGAGCTAAAAGACATCTATTGGGCCGAGCAGCACCTCATAGCTACGTTGCCCAAAATGGCCACAGCCACTACCACCGAAAAGCTCAAAGCAGCCTTCACCGACCACCTGGCGGTAACGCAAAACCACGTTAAGCGCCTGGAAATGTGCTTTTCTTATCTGGGCGAGGAAGCAACAGCCAAGAAGTGTGAAGCCATGGCAGGCATTACGAAGGAAGGCGAAGACATCATTGAAGAAACCGAAGCCGGCTCTATCACCCGCGACGTCGGCCTTGTGCTGGCTGCTCAAAAAGTAGAACATTATGAGATTTCTACGTACGGCGGCCTTAAACAACTGGCCCAAACGCTCAACCAACGCGAGGTGGCTGGCCTGCTCCAGGCTACGCTTACAGAAGAAAAAGAAGCCGATAGCCTTCTATCACTCATCGCTGAAAGCGGAATTAACTACGCGGCTAAGTCGGAGTAAAGTGCCGCTATAATAGAAAACGCCCTGGACTGCTGTAGTCCGGGGCGTTTTTATTTTAATCCTTAATGTCAGTTCGCGCTCAGGCCTTCCCGCAACGGATTTTCTATCCGTGTTACTGTTGCAATGTTACTCATCTCTCGCACCGCCTTCGCAATGCCCGCAGCGTCAAAGCCGCATTCCCGGTGCAACTCCTCTGGCTTGCCATGCTCCACAATGCGGTCTGGAATGCCGAGCATCACTACTTCCGGTGTATAGCTGTTGGCGGCCATAAATTCCAGCACCGCTGAGCCGAAGCCGCCCACAATTGTCCCGTCTTCTACAGTAATGATTTTGGTAAAGCGAGCCGCAATTTCATGCAAAAGCATTTCATCCAAAGGCTTCACGAAGCGCATATCATAATGCGCAGGATGCAGGCTGTCCGCTTCCAGCATCTTGCAGGCTTCCACGGCAAAATTGCCCGGATGACCGATGGTCAGGATAGCCACGTCCTCGCCATCGCGGATAAGCCGGCCGGTACCAATTTCTATTTTTTTAAACGGTGTCTTCCACTCCGGCATTACGCCTTGCCCGCGCGGATAGCGAATGGAGAAAGGGAGCTCATTCTCATCCAGTTGCGCCGTATACATCAGGTTGCGCAACTCGCTTTCATTCATTGGGGCGCT
Source organism: uncultured Bacteroidota bacterium (assembly GCA_963782125.1). Classification (GTDB taxonomy): domain Bacteria; phylum Bacteroidota; class Bacteroidia; order Chitinophagales; family Chitinophagaceae; genus UBA1952. The sequence continues at coordinate 1,062,080 of CAWAID010000007.1, read as the reverse complement.
CACAACCATATTTGGGATACAGCGCATGTAAGCGATGTCGTAGCAACCGTGGTGCGTTGGGCCATCATCTCCCACTAATCCGCCTCTGTCCAGGCAGAATATTACGGGCAGTTTTTGAATGGCAACGTCATGAATTACCATGTCGTAAGCCCGCTGCATGAAGGAAGAATAGATATTGCAGAAGACGCGCATGCCTTGCGTAGCCAGTCCGGCGGAAAGCGTAACTGCATGCTGCTCGGCAATGCCCACGTCCAACGCGCGGTCGGGCATGGCGGCCATCATGTACTTCAGCGAGCAACCGCTCGGCATGGCCGGCGTGATGCCCATGATTTTCTGGTTCTGCCTCAGCCAGTTCAATAATGCGTCCAGCCAAATACGTCCTGATACTTGGGCGGCTCCGGCACGGGGCTCACCTTTTTATTAATAATGCCGGTAATCTTATCAAAAGTGCCGGGCGCATGCCAGAGCGTCTGGTCTTTCTCTGCCAGCTCGTAGCCCTTGCCTTTTACGGTCTTGATGTGCAGCAGCTTCGGGCCGGGAATATTCGCTAAAGTCCTTAATCGTCTCCGCCAGCTTCAGTACGTTATGGCCGTCAATCGGGCCGAAGTAGCGCATGCCCAGCGCCTCAAACAGGTTGGAAGACGCGCCGCCCACCATTCCCTTTAGGGAAGCCTCAATCTTGCTGGCCCACTTGCGCTGGCCTTTGGGATTAGGGCCTTTGCCCAGAATTTTCCATATTTCTTCCCGCATCATATTCCATGTTTTGGACGTGGTGATGTCGGTCAGGTATTCCTTGAGCGCGCCCACGTTGGGGTCAATGCTCATGTTGTTATCGTTCAGGATAACCAGCAGATTACTTCCACTCACGCCTGCATGGTTCAGGGCTTCAAAAGGCAGCCCTGCCGTCATAGCGCCGTCGCCGATTACGGCTACGTGCTGCCGCTGCCCTTCGCCTTTCAGCTTGGAAGCAATGGCCATTCCAAGCGCGGCAGAAATGGATGTGGAAGAATGCCCCACGCCAAATGCGTCATACTGACTCTCGCCGCGCTTCGGGAAGCCGCTAAGCCCGCCGTACTTTCTATTTGTGTGGAATTGCTCCCGCCGGCCAGTCAGTATCTTATGGCCATAAGCCTGGTGGCCCACATCCCATACCAGTTGGTCATCAGGCGTATTGAGTGCCCAATGCAGGGCCACCGTCAGCTCTACCACGCCGAGGCTGGCGCCAAAATGCCCGCCATAAATGCTCACAATATCTATGATGAACTGCCGCAATTCTGACGCCACCTGCGGAAGGCCTTCAATGGGCATCTTCCGCAAATCGTCAGGTGTCTGGATTTGGGCGAGGAGCGGGCCGGGGGTAATTGCATCCATGCAGTAAGGGGGAACTTTTGCTTTGTGCTTCAGAGCGGAGGATAAAAGTAAAGATTGTAACGGGAGCGCCTCCTGATTGCCGCCCGCACCACTGTTAATATTTGATAGAACGGCAAATACCCTGCCCCTAATTTTGAGTTGTTTACCATGCAGCAATACCTGAACCTCCTGCGCCACATCTTAGATACCGGCGTCCAAAAGAGCGACCGCACCGGTACCGGCACCCGCTCCGTATTCGGCTACCAGATGCGCTTTGACCTCGCCGAAGGCTTTCCGATGGTGACTACGAAGAAGCTGCACCTTAAGAGCATCATCCACGAGCTCCTCTGGTTTCTTCAGGGCGATACCAACATTGCTTATCTCAAAGAGCACGGCGTAAAAATCTGGGACGAATGGGCAGACGCCGAAGGCAACCTCGGCCCCGTTTACGGCCACCAATGGCGTAGCTGGACGGGCGCAGATGGCACCACGCACGACCAAATCCGGAACGTAGTTGAAGAAATCAAGCGCAACCCCGACAGCCGCCGCCTCATCGTATCTGCCTGGAATGTGGGCGACCTCCCCAAGATGGCCCTTAGCCCTTGCCACGCCCTCTTTCAATTCTACGTTGCCAACGGCAAACTCTCCTGCCAGCTTTACCAGCGCAGCGCCGACGTCTTCCTCGGCGTGCCCTTCAACATTGCCTCCTACGCCCTCCTCACCATGATGATGGCGCAGGTTTGCGGGCTGGAATACGGCGAGTTCATCCACACCTTCGGCGATGTGCACCTTTATAGCAATCATGTAGAGCAGGCGGAGCTACAGCTTACCCGCACGCCATTCCCCCTGCCGCAAATGCGGCTCAATCCTGAGGTGAAGGACATCTTCTCCTTCCGCTATGAGGATTTTTCTTTAGAAAATTATGAGGCGCACCCGCACATCAAGGCGCCAGTGGCGGTGTAGCATTGCCCCGCGCAAACACCCGCTTCACCCGCGCATCCACCCCGAAATTCACCAGGTACACACCGGCGAAAATCAGCCCTGCCGCTAACAGCTTCACCCAGCTTAGCCCCTCGCCCAGCCACACAATGGAGATAGCCGCCGCAAAGAGGGGCTGCAGATAGATATACGCCCCCGCGGTAGCCGGCGACAGCACACGCAGCGCATAGATATTCCACAGGTAGGTAAAAAAGGTGCAGCAAATCACGATAAACGCCACCGCCACATAATCGCCAACGGCGAACAGACTCCAGTCAATAGACCCAAACTGCTCCCAGCCGAAGGGCAGCACGATTAGCAGCCCGAACAGAAACACCCAGCGCACTACAATCACCGGCCGGTAGCGCGCCATCAGCGGCTTGATGATGACGAGGTAGGCCGCGTAAGACGCTGCATTGAGCAGCACCGCTACATCGCCACGCATGGCCGTCGGCGTCGTCTTCAATTCCTTCCCGGAAGTCATCAGCAGCACCGCCCCGCCGATGCCGAGCGCCAGGCCCGCCGCCTTTTCCCACGACAGCCCCGCCTTCAGCACCACCGCCGCAATGACGGTAATCAGCAGCGGCGTGCTCATCATAATCAGCGAGGCGTGGATGGGCATCGTGAGGTTGAGGCCGTAGAAAAACAGCATCTGGTTCAGCGCCACGCCAAAGAGGCCGCCGAGTATGAGAATCTTCCAATCCTTCCCCTCAATCTTAGTGCGGTACGCCGGCCCTGCCGCCGCCGTGAACCAGAAAAGGGCCGTCACCACCGCCACGCGGATGAGTATGAAGCCGAAAGGCTGAATCAGCCGCGGCATCACCGTCTTCGCCACCGTGAAGCCGGCCCCGTAAAACAGATTGGCGCCCAGCAGCGCCAGGTGGGCCTTAAGCGCAGCGTTATAGCGTAGAGACATGCTGACACGAAGGTCGCCCTTTTGGGGCGAGGGAGGCACCGCCTCAAGGTTTTGATTAGCTATGAAACACGCCATATCTTTCTTCACAAATCAAACATGCCTTTCTTATGGACAACTCTGGAAACATCCTGCGCATTGCCATTGCAGTCAGCATGGTGTTCGCGTCTTTAAGCTTGCTTATCTTATCAGTAAAACACAATCCCGCGCAGGCGCAAACCTCAGTTTCACAAGGCGGCTACATTCCCATTGGAATTATTCAGCATGACCTGCAGCGTGAAGGCACGCCCGGCTATTTGATTCATATTATCGGATACTGTACCAACCCAGCTGAAGACAATAAAATCAAAGTCCTGGCTAAGGAATGGGTGAAGCGTTGACAGGCAACAATTATGTAGTCGTTTATTGCCGCTTCACAACCGCAATAAGCAGCGCCCCATCCACCACCACCGAATCCACCATGCCCGCTGGCGGCCAATCGCCGCGCCTGCGGAAGCTGTCTATGCCGCGCGTGGCCCAAAGGGCATAATCCCAATGCCACGCATCCCGCGCATCGTAGAGGAGGTGCCTTACGGCAATGCGCGGGGAAGCTTTCTTTAGATAATAGACCACCTGGGTAGGCACATTATCCGCCACGTAAATGGAGTCGCGCAGCGGTGCGGAAAAGGGCGGCTGGCGAAGGAGCTTTTTGCAGGCGGTCTGCACCGCCTCGCCATAATAATCCGTCTCAAAGCGCCCGTGAGCGCCGCGCACGCCACCAATCGTTTCATTGAAATAGACATTCTCCAGCGGATGCCAGCGGATGCTCCACAGCACTGACGGCAAAAGGCCTGCGATGAAAAGTGCGCTGAAGGCAAATTGCGCCGAGGGCCGCTTAATGCCATTCCAAAGAACGCCCGCGGCCCCGCCCGCCAGCACCACCATCGGCGGATAGATAAAGTAAAACTGCCGCCACGCATCATACACCGGCGAGCGATTGACCACAATGAGCAGCCAGGGGAAGAGCACCATCAGCAAGAGCAGCAGTGTAGGAAAGCGCGGCGCCCTTGCAACAAGTGCAAGCGCAAGGCTAAAAAGCAGGAGCACAACAACCGGCACGGTAATGCCCACCCAAACCGGCAGGTAATGCCAGGGCGGCGCCGTGGTAGGGATATCGCGCCCATTGTAAAGCATGGTGAGCGCAAGGTGGTAGTTGGAGAAGTTGCGCAGCGCCTTCAGCGTACCGAGGGGGATGTTGCTCCATACTTTTGGCAGAAAGATGATGGCGGCGAGGAAGGCGAGGAGGCCGGCGCCCGCCATCCACAGCGCTAATCCCTGCACGTAAGCACGCGCGCTTCGCCAATGCTTCGCAGCGAGCCAGATGAAAGTGCCCAGCGCATACAAGCCGCAAAACGGCAACCCGCCAATGCGCACGCCGATGGCGATGAAGAGCGCGAAGAATAGCCCGATGAAGTGTTTTCGCTCTAAATGCGGAGCGGATTGCGCGATACGCAGTAAGAAGTAAGCAAGCATGATCATCCCCAGCGAGAAGGGGATGTCCTTTGAGTTATTCATGCTCGCGCCAAAGAAGCGTGGCGAGCAGAACAGCAGCCAGATGGTAAAGAGCTCGGCAGTGCGGCCCCAAAGCAGGCGTGCAGTCTTCCCTGCATAAACGATGCTGAAGAATCCGGTGACGGCGATGATGAAGTGGCGTATGTGCAACTCATCCGCCCACGGCATCCAATAAGCAAGATTTGTAGTGATGACGCCGAATAGGCCGCTGTAGTTATCCAGCTTGATACCCACCGTGCTGCCCGGCAGGAAGCCGAGCGTGCGGCAGAGATAGACGTAAGTGTTGCGCCCGATTTGAATCTGCGAGGCTTCATCGCCGCTCATGGAGAAGTCGCGGAAGACGAGCAGCATGACGAGGGCCATGATGCCGAGGCTGCATTGCACCGCGCGGCGGGTGAGCGTATCGTGCTGCATGACGCAAAGATTACCACGCAGGAGCACACGGCCTTTATTTTTCACGCCAGGCAAACGTCGGTTACATACAACCCGTCTAAAATATCCATTGCTTTGCATCCGTTACCTATTCCCTTATGCGCCTTCGCTACGCCGCCCTATTCCTGCTTCTAATGATGACGGCGCCGGCGACAAAGGCCCAGCATCGCGTCAGCGGCAGCGTCGGAGATACCCTTAATAATGCCCGCTTGCATCGCGCATCAGTGTCGCTTATCCGCGTAAAGGATTCCATCCTTGCCACTTTTACGCGCAGCGATTCTTCCGGTGCTTTCCACCTGAGCGTGGACAGTCCGGGTAAGTACATCCTGCTCGTCACCTATCCCGGCTTCGCCGATTATGTAGATGGCATACAGGTTGAGAATGGCGATATACTGCTTCCGCCTATTGCCCTAGTTTCCCGCACGCACGTCCTTCAGGAATTTGTACTGAAAAAGAAAGCCGCCGCCGTTGTCATTAAAGGCGATACGACAGAGTACGCCGCCGATTCTTTTGCTACACGTGCCGGCGCGAGCGTAGAGGAACTGCTCAAGAAGCTGCCCGGCCTGCAGGTAGATAAAGACGGTAAGGTGACGGCGCAGGGAGAGACGGTTCAGAAGATATTGGTGGACGGCGAAGAGTTTTTCTCCGACGACCCGGCCATCGTTACCAAAAATCTCCAGGCAGCTACCGTGGACAAAGTGCAGGTCTATGATAAGAAAAGCGACCAGGCCGCCTTTACCGGCATTGATGACGGCGAGAAAACGAAGACCATTAACCTGACACTGAAAGAAGACAAGAAGCGCGGTCTCTTCGGTAAGGCCATCGCTGGCGGGGGGCCATCGCTATCTCCGGATTTGAAAAGCGGCTTTTTTGAGAATCAGGCCATGGTTAATCTCTTTCGCGGCAAGCAGCAGATTTCGGCATTCGGCATCATGAGCAATACCGGAACCATTGGCCTGGGCTGGGGCGACAAGGACAAATATGGCAGCGGCAATGGCAGCCGTGAGTATGATGAGGAGAATGGCTTCATGTACTTCTCCAGCAGCAATGATGGCGATGAGCTTTCCGGCTCCTGGGATGGCCGCTACCGGGGCGAGGGCCTGCCTACCGTCTGGACGGGCGGCGTGCATTACGCTAATAAGTGGGCGAAAGATGCACAGCATCTTTCCGGGAACTACCGCTACGCCAAAAACAATGTGGAAGCCGATGGCAGCACCACGACGCAATACATCCTGCCGGACTCCAGCTATGTGCGCGATGAGCGGCGCAGCACCTTCAACACATCCACGCGCCACGGCGGTGATGGCTTATATGAATGGACGATTGACACAAGCAGCAACCTGAAATTCACAGTCAGCGGCAGCACCGTTGAGCGCGCTTCCAATGGCGTGTATGCGGCTACGACTAAGGGCGCATCGGACGGACTCATTAATGGCAGCAAGCGCTTTTCCAGTAATGTCTCTTCCTCGCAATCGGCGGCTGCATCGCTGGTGTACCGGAAAAAGTTTGCAAAGAAAGGCCGCAATACAAGCGCGGAACTTCGACTGAACGACCGCACATCTGACGGCACCGGCTATCTGCAATCGCGCAATGACTACTATGCCTCAGGCACTGCCGACAGCATCAATCAGCGCAAGACAAGTACCGGCGGGAGCTTTTCGCTCGGTGCGCGGCTCAGCTACACGGAGCCGCTTTCTAAAGTGGCTTTTCTCACGCTGCGCTACGGCGCTAATTTTTCCAATAGCCTTTCCGAGCGCCTTTCTTTTAACCGGGCCGGTGCGGACTGGAGCCAGACGGCAGACTCGCAGTATTCATCTTCGTACGGCTATGATGTGCTGACGCAGAACGGCGCCGCGGCGCTGCGCTTCGTTTACAAGAAGTACAATTTTTCCGTAGGTGGCGAAGTCTTCCATACTTCCTGGCAGCAGCACGACCGGCTCTATCACCTTTCCGACCGCAGCCGCGATTACAACAACTTTTCGCCCACTGCCTCGCTGAAGTACAGCTTTACCAAGCAATCAAACCTGAACTTCTATTATTCCGGCCGCACCTCGCAGCCTTCCTTAGAGCAGCTTCAGCCGCTGCGCCAAAATACAGACCCGCTCAACATCTCGCTTGGCAATCCTGACCTGCGGCAGGAGTTCCGCAACGACTTCAACGCCTCTTATCATTCCTTCAAGCCTCTCTCCGGCAGATATATGTACTTCGGCGGCGGCGGGGCCTTCACGCAGGATGATATAGTGCGCTCGGAATACTTTGACTCGCTTGGCCGGCATACGTACCAATACATCAACGTCAACGGCAACTGGAACGCTAACTTCTGGGGCAACTACAACTTCAAGCTGAAAGGGCCGGACATTCAGCTTGGCTTCTCTACCAACATGAACTTCGCCCGCAACGCCACATTTGTGAACGGCGAGCGCAACACATCCCGTAATAACAACTACGGCCTTGACCTGAACATTGGCAAAGACTGGCGAAAGAAGGACAAGGAAGTAGCCGGAATTGATTTAAGCGTTGGCGGGAATTATTACGACAACAGTGCGACTATCTCCGCGTTCACCACTTCCTACTGGCAGGGTGAGATTAATGCTGATGCCTACACCGAGCTCCCATGGAAGCTGCAAATCAAAACCGAGGCATGGTGGTTTCTTCGCGAAAAAACAGAGGTGTTCACCGCCAACAATAACGTCATCCGCTGGAACGCATCGCTGGGTCGCAAATTCCTCAAAGGTGATAAGCTGGAACTGCGCGCTACTATCTAGACATCCTCAACCAAAACATCGGCTACAACCGCGATGCACAGGCCAATTACATCACCGAAGACCGCTATACCACCATCCGCCGCCACGCCATTATCTCCCTGACTTACCTGTTTTCTGGTGGCGCGGGTACGGTTAAAAATGATGACGATGATGATTAAGTACTTCTTGTCTGTGCTCTTGCTTAGCGTTGGCATCTTTCAATGTCGCGCGCAATTCACCCTGCAGGGCCGCATAGAATACGAGCGTCGCTCTAACCTCCACAAGCTCTGGGAAGGCGACCAGTGGCTGGAAAGTTTCAAGGACAAGATCAAGCCTTTCTACTCCGTCTTCTTCAACCTCGCCTTTACGGAAAGCCAGAGCCGGTACAGTCCCGGCCGTGAGGTGGACGCGCCCAAAATCACCTGGGGCCTGCCGCCTTTCTCGGATAATGACATTCATCAGGATTATGCGCAGCATCGCATCACCGCCTTCCGCAATCTTTATGAAGAGCCATTCCTCATCCGCGACAGCGCCGCCGCCCGCCAGTGGCGCATCGGCTCTGAAATCCGCACCATAGCCGGCTATACAGTGCCGAAAGGCTGTTACCCGTATTTGCGACTCCGTGTATGTCGTCGCCTTCTACACCGATGAGATACCTGTGTCCGGCGGGCCGGAGGAAATGGGCGGGCTGCCGGGCATGATACTGGAGCTTGCCGTGCCGCGGCTCTATACCACCTGGACGGCTACGAAGGTAGAAGTGGTGAGCATAAAGTCTGATGAGCTTCAGCCGCCAGCGAAAAAGGGCAAGGCAATGAACCATGACCAATTTGAGGCGCTCATCCGCAAAAGCCTGCAGGACTGGGGACGTACGGGCGCGCGAAATGTATGGCGGAGCAGGATTTAGCAGTCGGGCTACATGTCCGTATCTGCAGGCTTCCAGTCGTGGGCCTGGCCTTGCTCCAGCTTGAAGTGGTCCAGCCATTCGTCCACGCCAGGCGCGTCATCTACCTTGAAGTCGCCAATTTTTGTTCGGCGTAGGGCCTGCAGATAGCCGCCGCAGCCAAGGGCCTGTCCATAATCGTGTGCAAGCGAGCGGATGTAGGTGCCGGTGCTGCAGGTTACGCGGAAGTGCACCTCCGGCAACTCAATCCTCGTCAGCTCAAAGGCGGTAATTGTGACGGGGCGCGGCTCCAGCTTTATTTCCTTTCCAGCGCGTGCTAATTCATAAGCGCGCTTGCCGTCCTTCTTGATGGCGGAATGGATGGGCGGCGTTTGCAGAATGTCCCCGGTGAACTGCTCCGTGGCTTTCCGCAGCACCACTTCGGTTATGTCTTCTACCGGCTTGCAATCTTCCGGGTCGCTTTCCAGATCATAGGTCGGTGTGGTGGCGCCGAGGCGGATAATGCCGGTATATTCCTTTGGCTGGCGCTGGAAGGTTTCTAATCGCTTTGTCATCTTGCCGGTGCAGACAATGAGCAGCCCGGTGGCCAATGGGTCAAGCGTGCCGGCGTGGCCCAGCTTTGCCTTCAAGGGGCGGCGCAGCTTATTGATGACGTCAAAGGACGTCCAGCGCAGCGGCTTGTCCACGAGGATGACGGCGCCGGTGTTCAGCTCGGCGAGGGTGGGCTTTTGCATCTTAAATTATGCCGTTGCCGCCTCCTTCAAAATGCCGAGCTCTTTGCCCGCCTTCGTAAATGCGGCGATTGCTTTATCCAGATGCTCCCGCTCGTGTGCGGCGATGATTTGCACGCGGATGCGCGCCTGGCCTTTCGGCACTACGGGGAAGAAAAAGCCGATGACATAAATGCCTTCTTCCAGCATCCTTGCGGCCAACTTTTGCGCCAGCACCGCATCGTACAGCATGATGGGCGTGATGGGGTGGATGCCGGGCTTGATGTCAAAGCCTGCCGCCGTCATTTTTTCGCGGAAGTAGCGGGTGTTTTCTTCCAGCTTGTCGCGGAGCGTCGTCGTCTCGCTGAGCATATCCAGTACGGCAATTGAGGCGCCCACTACGCTCGGCGCGACGGTGTTGGAGAAGAGGTAAGGCCGGCTGCGCTGGCGCAGCATGTCTATAATCTCCTTCCTTCCGGAAGTGAAGCCGCCCGATGCACCGCCCAGCGCCTTGCCGAGTGTGGAGGTGATAATGTCCACCCGGTCCATCACGCCGCAGAGCTCATGCACACCGCGGCCGGTCTTGCCCATGAAGCCAGAGGAATGGCTCTCGTCTATCATCACCACTGCATCGTACTTGTCTGCGAAGTCGCAGATTTTGTCAAGCTGCGCTACCGTGCCGTCCATGGAAAAGACGGAATCGGTGACGATGAAGCGTGTGCGTTTGTCGGCGTGCTGCTGCAATTGCGCTTTCCAAATCGGCAAGGTCATTGTGCTTGTAGCGGGCGCGCACGCACTTGGTGAGGCGCACGCCGTCTATGATGGAAGCGTGGTTCAGTTCATCGGAGATGATGACATCGTTGTCGCCCAGCAGGGGCTCAAATACGCCGCCGTTGGCGTCAAAGCAGGCTACGTAGAGAATGGTTTCTTCAGTGCCGAGGAACTTGCTGAGCTTCTCTTCCAGCTCCTTGTGAATATCCTGCGTGCCGCAGATGAAGCGGACGGACGATAGGCCGTAGCCGCGCTCCTCAATGGTCTGTTTTGCGGCCTCCACCACCTTGGGATGGCTGGACAGACCGAGGTAATTATTGGCGCAGAAGTTCAGGACGGTCTTGCCGTTCACGGTTATTTCGGGGCCTTGTGCGCTTTCAATGACGCGCTCGGTTTTGTAAAGGCCCGCATCTTTGATTTCGGAAAGTTCAGACTGGATGCGTTGGTAAAAGGATTGGCTGGCCATGTTAATTTCGGATTGTGGCTGCAAAAGTAAGTCTTGAAGGGGCGGGATTTTTATGTTGTCAGCTTAATCTCAGAACTACGCTCAATCCTCGCCGTACGACCGAAAACTATGCGCTACTACATCATTTCCGGCGAAGCCTCCGGCGACCTGCACGGCTCCAACCTCATCAAGGCGCTTCACGCAAAGGACGAGACAGCTGACATTCGCGCATGGGGTGGCGATAAGATGCAGGCTGCCGGCGCGAAGCTGGTGAAACATTACCGTGACCTCGCTTTCATGGGCTTTGTAGAGGTTATCAAGCACCTCGGCACTATCCTGCGCAACATTGATTTCTGCAAAAAAGACATCAGTGCCTACAAGCCTGACGTGCTGGTGCTTATAGACTATCCCGGCTTCAACCTGCGCATCGCGAAATGGGCGAAGACCCAAGGAATCAAGACCGTTTACTACATCTCCCCCCAAGTGTGGGCCTGGAAAGAGGGCCGCGTGAAAGACATTCGCGCCACGGTGGATAAAATGCTGGTCATTTTGCCCTTTGAGGCGGACTTTTATGCGAAGCACGACTACGTAGTGGATTACGTGGGACACCCATTGCTGGAAGTAGTCAGGGAAGAAAGAAGGGAGCCCGCCATACCGCTCTATACAGGCAAGCCCATTGTGGCGCTGCTGCCCGGCAGCCGCGCCATGGAGATAAGCAAGAAGCTGCCACTGATGCTGGAGATGGTCAAGCGCTTTCCGGACTATCAATTTGTGGTGGCAGGTGCGCCGGCACAGCCGGATTCGGTGTATGAAGAAATGATAGGCGCAGCGCCCGTCATGCTGCTGCGCAATGACACTTACAACCTGCTCAAGCAATCGCGCGCGGCGCTGGTGACATCAGGCACGGCTACGCTGGAGACAGCCCTGTTTGGTGTGCCGCAGGCGGTGTGTTACCGGGGCAATCCAATTTCTTTCTGGCTGGCGAAGAAGCTGGTGAAGGTGCCCTACATCTCGCTCGTGAACCTGATAATGGGCCGCGAAGTGGTGAAGGAACTGATCCAGGGGGCAATGAATACCAGCGCACTGGAAAGCGAGCTGCGGAAGCTTTTAGAGCATGAGCCATACCGCGACCGTATGGCGGATGATTACCGTGCGCTTTGGAAAGCGCTGGAGCGTGGGGGCAGCGCATCTGGGCGTGCGGCTGAGGCAGTGATCGCCACGGCTAATGCCGCAAGGCCTTCTAGACCGCAGCATCTGCGAAAAGTTCTGGCCTTTAGCAAGTGCCGCTGTCGCCCGCATCAATCGGCTTTCCCTTGCAGCAGGGCCTTTGACAGCTTCAATCCATTTGATCCAGTAATGCTGGTGGCTTTTAGGCTGCGCGTAGAAGAATGCGGAAGCGTCTGCATCTGCCGTGAGGCATTCTGCGAAATCTGCTGGCATCGCTATTTCGGAAGCATCTTCCTGAAGCACCACTTCCAGCATAGCGCCCGCTCGCTTACCGGTGCCTTTGCGCATTGCGGCGTTGAACGCCATGATAAATTCGCCCGCGCCCATTGGCAGAAGGCTGACCAGCTTTATCGGGTGGGCGTCAAGCTTTCCTTTTACGCGAAAGGATTTCTTGTTGCCGGGCTTCAGCTCTTGAGCGAGATCGGCAGGAATGATGATGTAGCTCCAGCCGGTTTTCTCGCCCTGCTGGTCAAACTTGAGGATAGTGGCTGTGAAGCGAATTGTTACAGGCATAAAAACAAGCTCAGGCTTCGGCTAATTCCGGCAATGTTCGTGGCGCGTGCTGCTTCATCTCTGCGGCAATGGCGGCGATATGGGCCGGCGTAGTGCCACAGCAGCCGCCTACAATGTTAACCCATCCGTTTGCTGCAAACTCGCCTACGATGGCCGCTGTTTCTTCCGGCGTCTCGTCGTACTCGCCCATTGCATTCGGCAGGCCGGCATTGGGGTAGCAGCTTATGTAGCAGGATGCAATGGATGCCAGCTCCTCAATGTGCGGGCGCATCTGCCGCGCACCGAGGGCGCAGTTGAGACCAATAGAGATTGGCTCCGCGTGCATGACAGAGATGTAAAAGGCCTCCAGCACCTGACCGCTGAGGGTGCGGCCGGAAGCGTCGGTAATGGTGCCTGAAATCATGACCGGCAGCTTCCTGTTGCTTTCATCAAAAAAACGGTTGATGGCATAGATGGCCGCCTTTGCATTAAGCGTGTCAAAGATGGTTTCCACCATTAATATGTCCGCGCCGCCGTCCACGAGGCCACGCACCTGCTCATAGTAGGCGTCCGCCACTTCGTCAAAGGTTACAGCGCGGTAGCCGGGGCGGTTCACATCCGGGGAGAGAGACAAGGTCTTATTCATAGGGCCGATGGCGCCTGCTATGAAGTAATCGGCAATGGGCAATTTGCAATCGGCAATATGTTCTGCGATGGCTTCTTTGGCAAGGCGGGAGGCAGCCACGTTGATTTCGTAAGACAATTCCTGCATGCCGTAGTCGGCGAGGGAGACGCGCTGGCTATTGAAGGTGTTTGTCTCTATGATTTGCGCGCCGGCCGCGAGGTATTCTTTGTGAATGCCTTTGATGATGTGTGGCTGCGTTAGACAAAGCAGGTCATTATTGCCTTTAAGGTCAGATGGCCAGTCCTTGAAGCGCTCACCACGGTATTCATTTTCTCCTAGCTTATGCCGCTGAATCATAGTGCCCATGGCCCCATCCAGGATGAGGATTTGACTGTCTAAGAGTTGGCGAAGGCGGTCGGCTGTTTCCATCATGTAAAAGTAAACCAATAGGCTCCCGGCTCCAGACACCGCTTTTTCGCTGTAATTTTCAGCCTTATATCTACTCATTGCTATGACTTTTAGAAAATACCTGGGTCCGCTGCTTTTGCTGCTGGCCTGCGTTTCAGGCGCTTCAGCCCAATACAACCCATGGTGGAAATGGGCGCGTGCCGATACGAACGCTGCGCTGGGTTTTTCAGGCGGCGGGTCTATACTGGCGGCTAAAGGCGGCAAGGCGCTCTGGGGCTATATGACGGCCAACCAAACAGTCGTAAATGCTTCCGTAATGGGTACCTGGACCATTTTTGAATATGATTCCAATGGCGTGCGCAAAGGCGCGGCCGCTTTTGGCGGTAAAGTGGACCTCATAGATGCCCAGGCTGATGCCGCCGGCAATTGGTATGTGCTGGGCAGATACTATGACAGCATTGTGCTGCCATCTACGACGCTCATCCGCATAAATCCGGCTACCAACCCCGACCCCGACCACTTCCTGCTGCGGCTCAATGCCGGCTCTATGTTCATGTCGTGGTTTCGCCCCATCGGCAGCTCCAATAACATGAAGTCGCGGGCCTTCACCGTGGACAATAACCGGATCATCCTTGCTGCAGACTCTACCGACGCTACCTATGTACGCAGTGTAGATCTTACAACCGGCAATGTGACGCCACTCTTCCGGCAGGGCGGCACCAGCACTACTACTTCGGTACAGGCAGATGCAGGGGGCAATATCTACCTCGCAGGTTCCTGTTCCACTTCAGATATGGATTTTAATGGCACAGCCCAGCCTTCGCCACGTAATGTACCTCATGCCTATATAGTAAAGTATAATGCATCCGGCGCTCACCGCTGGCATCACTGGATTAATGATCCTCAGTGTGCGCAGCGAAAGCTGACGCTATTTAAAGACCGGTTCCTGTACTATACCGGTACGGTGCAAGACTCGCTGATGCTTGGGCCGGTTTCCGTACACCGCCCGCATCGGGCGCTTGACTATCTTTCTGCGCGCCTGGATACCGCTGGTAATGTAATGTGGGTAAGGCAGGTAGATACTTCCGGCAATGGCGAAGCCTCTTTGGGAGAAGCTGCGTATCATGCCGTAGTAACGCCGGATACGGCGCTGGTCATTTTTGCGCAAGGGCACACCTACTCCGACTGGGGAGACGGTGTGATGACCAACCTCTTCGGCAGCTATAGCTCGGTTGTGGTAAGCCGGGGTGCAGACGGCACGACACGCTGGGCACGTGCAGCGCTGGCCGACAATACCACAAATGACCACATTGCGGTGGACGGAGACGGAGTATATGTCTGTGGCAGCGCTTTTTCCAATACTGCCTTTGTACGTATGGATACGCTGAATCTGCGTGTGGCAGCACGGGCATGGACGCCGTTCCTGAGCAGGCTTCGCCTTACACAACCCCCGGTTGTTATTATCAAGGCAGCTATAAACGGCGTTTCAGCGGATGCATTGCAGGCATATCCTAATCCGGCACGTGCCGCGGTGCGCATAGCGGGACTGAGCGGCCACAGTGAGCTTACACTGCGCGGTATGAGCGGGCGTGTGGTACTGCAACAAGCAACTGACCGCCCTGAGACCACGCTGGACGTGGCGGAATTGCCACGCGGCCTCTACTTCCTGCACCTCAATGGCAGCGCGGGCGGGCAGGTACGCAAGATTACGCTGCAATAGTGCCTTCCGGCAATTGGCATTAATAACGGCTGCGATATCTGTCGCAGCCGTTTTATTTTAGTAATTCCTCATAGCGTCAGGCCAGGGTTATATTCAAGTATAGCATATTTAGCGAGTTGTGTAACTTTCCCAAATTCATTTCCTGAAAGGCAGCCCACGTTTTCAAACCCCGGACTGTCTATGTAGTGCTACTATCACCGCAAGCGGGCCTATGCATCTATCGTTACGCGCATCGCTGGTTCTGGCTTTTTTACTTGGCGCTGCCTGCTGTATAGCGCAGCCGGTTGCCAATTTCACCGCGACGCCTACTTCCGGCTGTGCGCCCTTACTGGTCACGTTTACCAGCACGTCTACCGGCGCCACGTCTTATAGCTGGAGTTTGGGTAATGGAAACACATCAGTCCTTCAGAACCCGGCGACCACTTATAACAATCCAGGCACCTATAACGTCACACTGACGATTAATAACGGAGCGGCAACCATTACCAAGACCGCTTATATCACGGTTTACGCATCGCCTACGGTTTCTTTTACCTATAGCAATAGCTCCGGCTGCATCCCGCTGCTTTCCTCCTTCACCGGCGCTGCGACGCCTAATGCGCCGGGCACAGTCACTTATAGCTGGTATTACGGCGACGGCAGCCCGCTGGGCACCGGCCTCAGCTCCAGCCATCTTTACACAGCACCTAATACATACAGTGTCACCTTCACGGCCACCAATGGCGCGGGCTGCAGCGCCAGCGTGACACAGAATAACATCATCACCGCGCATCCGAAGCCCGGCGGGGCTTTTACGGCAAACGCCACCACTTTTTGCGGGCAGCCGGCAACGGTGAATTTTACCAACAGCGCTTCCAGCGGGGCCTCACCATATAGCGTCTGGTGGGATTTCGGTGATGGCAACGCAGGCATCACAACCAATAACCCCACGCATACTTATACAGCAGGCGGCAGCTTTACCGTCAAGCTGGTGACGCTGGACGCCCACGGTTGTATTGACACCCTCGTCCAGACGAACTATATAAATGTGCACGTGCCGAACGCTACGTTCAGCGCATCGACGGTGGCCTGCATTCCGCGAGGCTATAACTGCAGCGACTCCGCGATGTTTAAGAACACGACGCCCGGCGCTATCAATACGACCTGGGATTTCGGTGACGGTACTATAGGCTCCGGCGACAGTGCCGGGCATGTGTATTGCCTGTTGCCTTCAGTAAACAGCGCCTCTTTTACCGTCCGGATGGTTACTTATTCCGGCGGGTGCTATGATACGGCATACAATACTGTCAATGTGCGGCGGACGTCTGCCTTCACGCCTACGATTTCCCCGTATCCGAATTGCCACGTGCCGGCTACGTTTACTTTTTCCACCTTACAGGCTGCTTTTGGTACTACATGGCACTGGCTGAGCGGCGGGAGCGATACGGGTGCAACGGTGACCAAGCAATACACCGCAGGTATGGTGGACACTGTTTTTGTGACCGCCACAGATAGTTACGGCTGCAAGGATACAAGCAAGGCTCCGGTGCCTGTTTTTGACCCTTCTATTATGATTCTCGGGCAGGATCATGGATGCGCGCCACTAACGGCTACCTATTCCGCGCAGTTAGTTAACGGCGGCTATCCGAGCCTTCCCGTATCTTACCTGTGGGATTTCGGAGATGGCTCCACTACTGCAACTTCCGCCACGGCCACACATACTTACAGCAGTTACGGCACTTACAATCTTTCGGTAAAGATTACTACCCAAAACGGCTGTGTGTTTTACGACACCATTGAGGTACACGTAGGTACCAAGGTAAAGCCGTCTTTCAACGCTTACCCTAACCCGGTGTGCGCCGGCAAGACGGTTTACTTTCAAAACACGACCAATTCGCCGGGCACGACTTATACCTGGGATGTGGGAGATGGGGCTTACACGCCGGTGAACGTCATTGATGCGATTCACACCTACGTCATACCCGGTATTTATACGGTAAAGCTTATTTCAAACAATAACGGCTGCGAAGACACGACGATAAAAACGAACTGGATGGTGGTCAATGGGCCGAATGCAAACTTCGTGGATACCGTGCTCTGCGACAGCGGTCGCCGGCTCATTCACCTGCACAATATGTCCATCAGTGCTACCTCACAGCTCTGGATATTCAGCGATAATACGACCGATACTTCCTTCTCACCGTATCACGTGTTTCCCGGAAACGGTACCTATACTGTCACCCTCACCACATACAATTCCAGCACCGGCTGCCGGGATACGCTCTCGCTTCCGGTAACGGTGGGGAAGCCTTCCATGAGTTTCACGGCATCGGACACCACCATCTGCAAAGGCGATACGGTCCGGATTATTCCGGCTTACAACGGGCCGACCGGCGCTACGATAAGCATTTACGTGACCAATGGCCTTCCAGTTATCGGCGCGCTTTCCGGCGCCGGCGCGAGCTATTTCTATATGAACACGCCTGGCTTCCAGACAGTGACTATGATTAGCTACCTAAATCCGAGCGGCCCTGGCGCAATATCGGGAGGCTGCTATGATACGCTTGTCAGACAGAATTACATTCTGGTTTCAAAGCCGGTAGCCGGCTTCAAAGCAGGGCCGGTGATCGGATGCACGCCGCTATTTGTAACGCTAACCGATACCTCACATTATACGCCCGGCGCTATGGGCAGAACGCGCATCTGGACATACGGCAACGGCAACAGCAGCACAACGCTGAATGCGGCCGCCGCCCAAACATATCTTACTGCCGGTAAGTACACTGTTAAGCTGGTGGTGATTGATACCAACGGCTGTAAGGATTCACTTACCAAGACGAATTACATAGAAGCCCGCCATCCGGTTGCTGCATTCAGCGCCAATTACACCACGGCATGCCTTGGTCAGACGTTGAGCTTTAGTAATACATCGTCCGGCGCCACGGGGCTGTCTTACAAATGGGATTTTGGCGATGGAAGTGCCGACACGGCCCGTAACCCGGCACACGCCTACAGCACGGCCAGCAGTTTTACCGTGCGCCTCATTGTGACGGACTCCACGGGCTGCTCTGACACAATGACCAAAGCCGGCTATATTTCTACGTCGAGACCGACGGCGTCATTTAACATGAGCGATTCGCTTACGGTATGCCCGCCACTGTCCGTCAACTTTAGCTCGACGTCTATCAATACAGCTTATCTGGATTGGGACTTTGGCAACAGCAGCGTTTCCGTCCTGCCAAATCCGACAACGTTATTTAGTGCGGCCAATATCTACCGGGTACGGCTCATAGCTACAGACGGAGCGGGCTGCAAGGATACTGCTTACCGTACCGTACGCGTGCTCGGCTATGCCGGCGCTCTTACCTACGCGCCACTGGCGGGCTGCGCGCCGCTGACGGTAAATTTCACAGCCATTATCAATAACGTCTCCCGCATTGTCTGGGACTTTGCCAACGGCGATACCAGCCTCGCTACCGGGCCTGCTACCACCTATACCTACACTACACCGGGCGCTTATGTGCCCAAGCTGGTATTCTACGACGGTAAGGGATGCTCCGCCTCTTCAATAGGCCTGGACACCATCAAAGTAGATGCGGTATATCCGGATTTTCGCGTGCTGCCTCCCTGTGAGAAGACGCTCCTGCAGCTTGTGGATGCCTCACGTTCTCTTTTTTCGCCGCTCGCGTCCTGGCGCTGGGAGTTCGGGCCCGGTCAGGTTGCCACTGGCTCCTCAGTAGCCAGGATTTACTCCGCGCCGGGCAGTTATCCAGTCCGCCTTATAGTTACCAATGCGCGTGGCTGCACAGATACCATAGACAAAAACTTCACCATCTTCCCGCTTCCGGTCATCAAATCATCGCCCGACACTACAATTTGCCCGCCGGACGCCATTGCGCTGGGCGCAAATGGCGGTGTATCCTATGCCTGGGCACCGGGCGCTACGCTTTCCTGCACGGCCTGCACAGCGCCCATGGCATCGCCTGCTGTACCAACTACTTACACCGTTACCGGTACTGATTCTAACGGCTGTCAAGGGAAGGATACTTTGCACATCGGCATCCAGACGAAGACCACCTTCAGCGTAGCTAGTGGCGGCGAGATATGTCTCGGTCAGCAATTCCACTTGGCGGCTACCGGCGCTACGGTCTATAGCTGGTCTCCCGGCGCTTCGCTCACGCATGCGGACAGCGGCAGCACTTATGCATCGCCCACCGCTACCACTACTTACATTGCCACGGCCCGCGAAGGCTCCTGCGCTGCCGATACCCACAGCGTGCGCGTGATTGTAAACCCCCTGCCAGTCATTGACGCCGGCGCGGACGACCGCGTGATAGCCGGTAAGAGCGTAGCGCTGCAGGCCTCCGGCACCGCCATTGACCACCTGCTCTGGAAAGACGATCCGAGTCTTTCGTGCACGGATTGCTACGCGCCTTATGCCGCGCCCAAGGTCACCACCACTTACTACGTGACCGCCTACACCACCAAAGGCTGCATCGCTACCGACAGTGTAACCGTGCGCGTGCTTTGCGATGGCAGCCAGCTCTTCATCCCCAACACTTTTACGCCCAATGCCGATGGCTACAACGACTATTTCTACCCACGTGGGCAAGGCATAGACTTCGTCAAGTCATTCCGGATCTATAGCCGCTGGGGCGAGCTGCTCTTTGAGCGCAATAACCTGGCCGTGAATGAGGAATATGCCGGCTGGAATGGCACCTACAATGGCCAGAAGCTGGCGCCTGATGTGTACGTCTATATCATTGAGGCTACCTGCGATAATGGCGAGCCGATTAAGTGGAAAGGCGATATCTCACTGATCAGGTAGGGGAATTTCAGCGGAGTAAGCGAGGTAAGAAGCGTTCAGTTAACTAAAAAACTCTATTGCAGAAATTTCAAGTGCTTTTGCCAGATTAAGAATCTGGCTGAAGCTGGTGTTGATTATGCCCCTTTCAATCTTGCTAATTTGCATTGGCTCAACACCGGCCTGCCATGCAAGGGCCGCCTACGTGTACCCCTTGGAAGACGAATAGCTTTAAGTCTGAGACCGAAAACTTTTATTCCTTCGTCGTCGCGCAGTTGCGCCATGGCACAAAAGAGAACCCAGAACAAAAAAACCTTTAGTCAAATTTGACTATTTATGTTTTTCTTTTACGTTTGTATCGAATGGGTAGATTTGGATAAAATTCTAAGCAATGAAAAGCTTGATTGTCCTTGCTGTTTGCATGTTGCCTTCTTTGTTCGCTAATGCGCAAACGGTAAACAAAGGCCTTGACCCTTCTTTCGGCAATAAAGGCATCCAATACACGGAGCCGTATGCAGGCGGAAATATGAAGCATGCATACCAGCTTGCTTTAACCAATGACGGTAAAATTATGGTAGCCGGCAGCTACTTGATGCGGCTGAAAGCTGATGGAACGCCTGATAGCTCATTTGCCGACTACGGATTTTACGAGCCGCCTACTTTTTATTCAGCCACTCAACCCTTCCCGCGCCCCGGAAAAACCTCCAGCTTTTTGTTGATGCCGGATGGGAAGATTATTGCAACGATATATGCTTGGGCTGACTTAAATGGCGTGATGCGGCTGTTTCCCGACGGGAAGGTTGATTCCGGCTTCGGAGACAAAGGCTATTTAAAGATTGACTATGGTACCGCTCAATATTCTTTAATCCAGAGCGATGGAAAAATACTCGTTGCCGGAGACCAGAATAATGCCCCATACTCATATGTGATTCATCGGTTTAACGCCGATTGGAGTGTGGACAGCGCCTTCGGAACTCACGGTATAGCGAAGATGGAGTCAGGAATCTATCAAGGCGAGGTGGCTGGCCTCGGAATCATGGCTAATGGACGGATTATAATTGGCGGGACAGGGTATGATACGAGTAGCAGGCGTGCGGAGGTGATTCAAAGATATTTACCCAGCGGTCAGCCAGACAGTACATTCGGCGGCACCGGAGAGATATATCCCCTCTACGCAGACTACTGCTACCACGCCTATTTCTACCCCGATGGCAAATCCCTGCTTGCCTTGGGCAGCCTCAGTGGCTACAGCAATGTGGGCAGGCTCAAGGCGGACGGAACCCGAGACAGCAGCTTCGGCATCAATGGCTTTATGGTTGTGGACAGCATGCAAGTCACGCGTCTCTTACCCTTGCCCGACGGCAGGATTCTATGCGGCGGTGCCATAGGCGGCGACTATGCCATCGCAAGGCTGAAGAAGGACGGGAAATCTGTTGATTCCAGCTTCGGCATCAACGGGAAAATCAGGACGGATGTTACCGGCTACAATGAAGATGAGGTTACAGCGCTTGCGGTGCAGGCGGATGGCAAAATCATTGCCGCTGGAGACGGGCGAAAGAACAACATGACATCGGTTAGAGTAATTCTGACGCGTTACAAGGCAAACGCAGCCGTTGGCATTGCGAAGCCGAAAGGGCCTATTGAAAGTAAAATAAGCGTCTATCCCAATCCTGCTACGGGAGTAATACACATCAGGGGATTGTCGCCCTCCGCGCGGTATCAGGCTGCGCTGTATTCGGCAGACGGGCGCCTGGTGGGTTGTCCCATAATAGAACGCAATGCCGTTTCTATTGAAGGCCTGCCTGCGGGCAGGTATATACTCAACTTATCTGACGATGCCGGCTTTATCAGTAATCATTCATTCATCATCTTCCCATAATCATC
The DNA here is from genome assembly GCA_963782125.1 of uncultured Bacteroidota bacterium. Lineage (GTDB taxonomy): Bacteria > Bacteroidota > Bacteroidia > Chitinophagales > Chitinophagaceae > UBA1952. Next base: position 1,040,146 of record CAWAID010000007.1, on the reverse strand, counting down.
TCCAAAAGCCACCCATCTATGAAAAGACATGTACTGGCACTATTCACACTCAGTTGCCTCTTTGCCGCCTTGCCTCGCACGGGCCGGGCGCAGAACTTCCTGCTTACTTTGGCCGATTCCAGCGCCATCGCCTACATGGATACCACCGGCGGCATGAACGTACCCTTCTTCTCCGACCCCGGCGTTACCGGGGCCATTGGCGGCATGAGCATGGTTCAGGCCATGCCCTACGCAGATAACCTTTGCCTGCGCCAGATGTACCGGGTCTGGAATACGGATTCAAATATGCTGAACAACCTGATTGGCATGTACCCGAGACTTTTTCCGGCTTATGAGCGCCTCGTAGCATCCGTGCCTACTTCCGACACGCCGAACGAGTGGTTTACAACCGCGCTTGGTCAGACCGGCCATCTGAATCTGATTGGCGCGCTACAGGCCTGGCCGCTCTCCAAAGGAGACACTAATACAATAATTGGAATAACAGACACCTATTTTGACTCAAGCAATAATGACATTGCGCCTAAAATAGTAGCAGCCGTAAATGATTCTAATAATCTGGCCGATAAAGTCTATTTGTATCATGGCACCTATGTAGCAGGCACTGCGGCTGGCGCTACGGATAACGGCTATCTGTTGCCATCAATCGGCTGGAAATGTAAAATGAACGTCTCCAACTTAGACGACAATGGCGTCCGCGACTTTGAGACGCTCCGCATAGCTAAAGCACTACCGGCGGCAGGGTGCGGGTGATAAATGGAAGTTGGCTCCTTCCCGGACTCAACAGCGCTTCACCAATCCCTGAGTATGCGAATTTGCAAACATTGTACGATGAAATCTATGAGAACGGCGTTACCGCCTGCTTCGGAGCAGGCAATGGCCGCCCGCTGGTAGAGGTGAATGCCACTAACTTCATTTTCCCTGCATCCTTTGACTACAATATATCGGTAAGCACGGTAGGATTCCGAAATACCACCGGGACAAATGAGCTTGCCAACATCCATGAATTCGTTACTGCCGGCGATTCCAGCTATACGCATCAGCACAACACCCGTGTGGATATTTGCGCACCCGGCGTGGGCGTGCCGGTGCTGGAGTTTCACCGCTCTGACACGGTTCATGCCATTGGCCATGCCGAAGGCACCTCCTTTGCCAGCCCGATGGTGGCTGGCACCGCCGCATTGCTGTATTCTAAGATGCCCTGTCTTAGTCCCTACCAGATGGAATTTGTGCTAAAAAATTCGGCATATAACATTTATACACAGCCCTACAATGGCAACCTTTATAACATGCGCTATCTCGGTCGCCTCGGTGCCGGAAGGGTCGATGCTGGAGCCGCACTTAACTTGCTGGAAACCTTTGAATGCAACGACCCCGCCACCCAAACCATGGTTATTGAGGGGGTTACGCTAACTAATAACTGTTCTCCTGGTCTTTACCATACTGCAGATACTCCGCGTTTCAAGATAGGAAACATCTTAAATGGCCGTCCCCCGTACAGATACCTATGGACGCCGCTAAGTGCAAACGATGTGACGATAGATGACTCTACTTCTTCCTCCCCTAAAATTAGTAATGGCGGGCCAGGCTCTTCTCCAATAGTTTATTACCGTCTCGCCGTTTATGACAATTCCGAGATTCAGAAAGTAGCCTCCATACGTTTTATGGCTACGCTGCATACTGATTCCGTGTCCGACCTCGCCATGCGTGATTCCTATTTTGACATGCTAGACGAGAAGAATACCCAGTTTGACGTCAACCACAACCACTTTGACATCTGGCACAGTCCTGACCTCTGGAACCGCGACACCGCCGACGGCGGCACCGAGCCGCAAGACCCGGAAGTGCTTTATGATACTGCTCCTAAACTTAATACCATTTACATCCGCGTCAAAAACGTTGGCTGCGCGCAAAGCGCCGGCGAAGCGCTTTTGCGCCTGTACTGGACATATTCATCCACCGGCGAAAAATGGAAGGCCGACTGGGACGGTACTACAACCCCTGCTAGATAGTGCGGGTGGCCAGACCGCAGGAGGTGGATATATAGATGATAAAGTAGTTCCACGCCTCAACCCAGGCGATTCCGCCCTTGTGCGCGTGGATTGGTATCCACCTAATCCCAAAGTGCTCAAAGGCAAGCCTGCCAGATTAGATGCCTGCCTGCTCGCCAGGCTTGAAGAGCCCTACCTGGCAGACAGCGGCATCAAGTTCAGCGATGTTGGCGTCACCCGCAGCGCCACCAATATCAATAATAATAACAACATTGTCACCCGCAACCTTGCTTTCGTAAACCTTGGTCGCGCCTGCGCCTCCTGCCGCACCGCCGCAGGCGGCTTGTCTGGCAGCGATATGCATCGCGTTTACATTGCGAACGCTGAAAGCCATGATCAGGTTTTCAAAGTGGATATGATTACCCAAAAAGACGTAGAAAAGCACCTTGCGGGCGACATTTCAAAATACATCTACATTACCCTTAATCTCGGAGACCTCTATGACCGCTGGCAGGAAGCGGGCGGCCATGGCAACTATGCCGCCATCAATCCAGAAACAAAAACCGTCACTTATGACCCAGCGACGCCCCTGCGTTTGGAAGGCATTAACCTTCACGCCGGCGAACATTTTCCGGTGGATCTCACCTTCACCCTGCGCAGCGGGGTTACCGTTCCCTTTGACGTCAAAGACTTCAACATCTACATCCGCCAGCTTATCCACGAGGGTAAAAAGGACGACATCTATGGCGTGGTTGTCTATAACGTCAACATCGCGGCAACCAGCCAGGGCCAAAGCCGAGGCACCCAAAACACCAATGCAGGCATTGCTTTACCGGAGGCTTTGTCTCCCTACTATTCGGCATTTCCAAACCCCGTATCCGGCACCCTCAGCATCCGCTACTCCGGCAGCATAAAGACGCAAGCCGACTTTACCCTTACTGACGTCAGCGGCAAACTCATTGCCCGCAAGAGCGGTATTATGCTACAGCCTGGAGGCACTTATCAAATGAAAATGGGCAGCTTGCCTGCCGGCATTTATATCCTGCGCACAGAGGATACTTCCGGCAACAGCGACACCCGGAAAATCACAAAGGAGTAAGCTTTCCAATAACGAAAAATGGCTGCCAGACGGCAGCCATTTTTCGTTACCATTACCATCATCAAGACCCTGGAAAGTGCTGCGGTGCATCACCGCCGCTGCCATGTCCCCCACCCCGGTCAATAATGATACGCGCATTCTTATAGTCCGTCAGAAAAGCTGGGTCACTCTCCTCAAAATCCTCCATCAACAGGTCCAGGTCCGCCAGCTCCGCCGCTATCAGCTTAAGCTGCGCCGGTACCGTGCTATTCACACCCTTCCGCGTCACAATTACCGCCCGCGGCGCACCCATCATGCTTTTGTAAACATCAATGTCCGTTTGCAGCGCAGTCAGGCGCGCCGTCGTTACGCCATAAGCCGCCGCAGGCGTGCCCAACTGCGTCAGCCGCGTATGCAGGTCCTGCAACGCATCCGGCAATGCATCATCTGCCATCCGCTCCAGCTTGCTACGCTTCACCGCCTTCATCTGCTCACGTACCTCATTGCTCTCGACCTTCCGTGCATAAGCCATCGCAAAGCCCGCCAGCTTCACCGCAAGGTCTATCGCATTCGCCTCTGCCGCATCCTTATCCATCGTCGTGCCCCTGGTTACCGCCGCAGCCGCGCCTTGCCGCGCGCCGCTTATTGATACTACCGCATCTGTAATGTCCGCTACAATACCGGCAACCGGCGGCTTACCCGCCCACTTCGGCTGTTGAGCGTTCAGCACACCCAGCGTCGTATTGATCATCGTCAGGTAATTCTCATCGCGTCTTCTCATAAAAATTGCTGTGTTTTAATGGTGAAAAAGATTAGAAATGCAAAGGCAAAATAGCAAAAGGATGCCTTCCCGTCTCCCTGCATCGCCTTCCCAATCCTTTGTACCGGCCTGCCAGGTCTCCTGCATTATTACCAACTCGTATACCTCGCTTACCAAGCCACTTGCAAGCCTCGCCAGGTGCTTTGCATCGCTGCCAGGTCGGTTGCAAGCCTCGACAAGCCGGTTGCGTGGCTTACCAACTCAGTTGTAAAGCTTACCAGGGGGGTGCTCGGTCTGCCAGGTCATTTTCGAACGCTGCCACGGCGTTTGCGCTGCCGTCGGGCAATTTGTATTATTATCCCTAAGATTTGTATAGCCCCGGGACGCTTATAATAATTCTACACATTAAGTAGCGAATAAGCCGGAATAAAGAGTAACATTTGTTGTAATAAACCTATCCTGACTATGAAAAAACTATTTACCCTTTTCTTTTTTCAGGCGTTATGTTGCTACGCTGCTCATGCGCAAAGCACCTGGACCGGCGCCACCAGCAGTAACTGGTTCACTGCTACCAACTGGAGTCCCAGCGGCGTGCCATCTGCCAGCACGGCCGTCACCATTCCCGGCTCGCTCGCTACTTACCCCACGCTGACCGCCAATGCTACCGTAGGCACACTTACAATGACTGGTGGCGCACTTCATCTCGGTGGCTACACCTTCAGCAGTGGTGGTGGCGTGTCCATCAGCACGGCCACAATAGATGGCGGCGGCACATGCAACATATCAGGCGCGGGATCGGTATACATCATCTCCTCCACCTTCACCACGGCGCTTAGCGTAACCGGCTACACCGGAACTTGTCAGTTCTTCAGCAATACTATTACGGGCAATACAACCATCGCCGATGCCGCAGCCCAGAACAGCGGACTGAACTACATAGATGGCAATTTCATCACCGGCAATCTGACCCTTACGCACGCCTCCGCAACGGATGATATGCTGGAAGGCTACGGTGCCGCATCGGGCAACCATGTAACCGGCAATGCGGCAATAAACCTTACCGGCGCCGGAGGTTTTTATTCCTCTTACTCACACGGCCTGCTCGTAGACGGCAACCTGACCGTGAACCGCAGCGTGGCAGGCGCTACCAGCATCTTCCGCACAGCTGCGTCGGCGGGAGTAGGTGGTAACTTTTTCTTCACAACAGCCGGCGGCATCACCGAGCTTAACCCGCAAAGCAGCGGCGTGGTTACTGTTGGCGGCACATTCAGCTTGAATGCTACGCTGGCCGGTGCCTCGTTTCGGATGCACCAGATGAAAAACGCTATTTCCGGCGGAACGGTTTCCATATCCGGCTCCGGCAGCCAGTACATCCAGTCCGATACGCTGAAGGCGGATGTAAGCATTACCGGCTATATCAATCTCAGCAGCATCCTGGATAATTCATTTACCGGCACCACGATTATCTCCGATGCTGCTCCTCAAACCAGCGGCAGCAATTATATAGACGGCAACCTCTTTACCGGCAACCTGACGCTCACACATGCCTCTGCCACCGACGATATGTACGAAGGCTACGGAAGCCCAAGTGGCAACGGTAATCGCATCACGGGCAATGCAACTTACAACATCACCGGCGCGGGGGCCTTTTACTCCAGCTACTCGCACGGTATAAGGGTGAACGGCAATTTTACCGTAAACAGGTCTGTAGCAGGGTCAACCTATCTTTTTGGAAACCCGACTGCAAGCATCGGCGGTAATTTCTCTTACACAACGGCCGGCGGCCGCAGCGACCTGAATACCGGTAATACAGTTGTAGTGCCCATTGGCGGCACCATTAATCTCAGCTCGCCGGCCACCAGCTATTTCCGGATGTACAAGCTGAAAAACGCGGTGGCAGGCGGTACTGTAAGCGTGGCCGCCTCTTCTAATATGGTTGTCCAGAACGATACCCTGCTGGCTGTTATAAACATCACCGGATATACCAACTATGCTACGATTCTGGATAATTCCTTCACCGGAGCCACTACCATTTCAGATGACCCCTCTCAGAACAGCGGCAGCAACTACATTGACGGAAACCTCTTTGCCGGCAATCTGAGCCTGACCCATGCCTCCGCAACGGATGATATGTACGAAGGCTATGGCAGCCCCACCGGAAATCGCAACCGTGTGACCGGCAATGCAACTATTACCATCTCAGGCGCAGGCAGATTTTTTGGCGCCTATGACCACGGTACGCGTGTAGATGGCAATCTGACAGTGAACAGAACGGTCAGCGGATATACTTCCCTCTTTCGCAACGCGGCAACTACGGGCAGCGTGAGTGGCAATTTTTCCTACACTACAGCCGGCGGCGATTCCCGCCTGAATGAAACGAATACGAGCGTAACGCTCATTGGCGGCACCTTTAATATTAGCTCGCCTGCTTCCGGCCTCTTTTACATGTACAAGGTGAAAAACGGCGCTGCCGGCGGCAGCGTTTCTGTGATCGGCTCCGGAAACCTTGACGTGCGTAACGATACGCTGCTGAGCAACGTTTCCATCACAGGCTATACGAATGCTGCCTACATCTATGACAATGCCTTTACCGGCACCACGTCCATTGCCGATGCCGCCACGCAAAACAGCGGGGCGAATTATATAGACGGCAACCTCTTTACCGGCAATTTCACGCTCACGCATAACTCCGCTACCGACAATATGCTGGAAGGCTACAGCAGCCCTTCGGGCAATGGCAACCGCGTGACGGGCGATGCCACCTTTATTATTCCGGGCGCGGGCAACTTCTACGGCTCATACGACCACGGCATACAGGTAGGCGGCAATTTTCTGGTCAACCGCCTTACTGCCGGTTACACCAATCTGTTTCACTCCAGCACGCAGCCTGCAAACATTGCCGGAAACTTTACGCTTAATGCCAACTTCCCGAACAATACTTACCTCAACGACGGCAATCCGGCTGATATCCTGATAGGCGGAACTATCAACATCTCCACCAACGGCGCCGGCGAGTTTCATATGCATCACCTGAAAAACGCCACGCTGGGCGGTACTGTCTCCATAACCGGTTCCTCAAATCTTGACCTGCGTTATGACTCGCTGAGGGCCACCGTCAATGCGCTGGCTTTTACAGGCCCCTGCTACATCTGGGACAATGCCATTTACGGCACCGCAACCATCACCAATACCGCCTTGCAAAACACCGGCACCGACTATATAGACGGCAACTTCATCACCGGCAACCTGCTGGTGACCCATGCTTCCAACAGCGACCAGATGGCGGAGGGCTACGGAAGTCCGAACGGATTCCCGAACCGCGTGCTGGGAAGCGCCAGCTTTAGCCTGACCGGGACAGGAACATTCATTTCTTCATACAACCATTCGTTGCGCGTTGGCGGCAATCTGAGCATCACACGAAGCACGACTGGCGGCAGTGCAACTCATCTGTATTACAGTGGCGCCACCGCGGGTAGCGTGGACGGCAACTTCAGCCTCAACCTGAGCAGTGGCAATAACTGTTACATCAACGTAAATGGCAGTCCGGTAGCTACTGTATCCGGCGCTATCAACATCAATGCGCCGCAGGCCGGACAGTTCCAAATGTGGCGGATGAAAAGTCTGAGTCCGGGCGGGGTGGTGGATATAAGCGGCGCGTCTAATCTGGACTTGCGCTGGGACACGCTGCGCGCTAATGTGCGCCTCACGCGCTACGTGAATGCCTGCAACATATTTGACAACACCTTTACCGGCGCAACTTTAATTGCTGACTCTTCTATTCAGAATTCAGGCAGCAACTATATTGACGGTAACCGCTTTGCCGGCAATCTCACGTTGATACACAACAGCACTACAGACGGTATGACGGAAGGCTACGGCAGCCCAAGTGGCAATCCCAATACGGTAGCAGGCATAGATAGCATCGTAAAGGCCCCAGGCTCCGCCGGCGTGACCCTTAGCTACAGCCACACGCACCGCGCCGACTCTGATTTTGTGATGAATGCACCTGCGGGCAGCATCAATATGAGCAGCATCGCCTTTGGCGGAAGCACCAACGGCCACCTGCGGCAGGCAGGCGCACAATACCCCGGCTTCGCGGATGTATATCTTTCCAAGACCGGCAGTGCGAAGCTGTTTCTGGATACGGCATTGGGCGTCACTAACAGCCTTACGTTTACCTCAGGCTATATAGTTTCCAACACCGCGCATCCGTTGGTGTTTGCCAATGGCGCATCTTACACAGGTGCCGGCAACGCCAGCCACGTAAAGGGCCAGGTGATGAAGGTGGGCAACACGGCATTTACCTTCCCAACGGGCGATGGCACCTTTTACAGCCCGGCCGGCATCACTGCGCCTGCGGCAACGACAGACTCTTTCAGCGCGCAGTATTTCCGCCAGGCGCCCCAGTCTGCCGGCTACGATACCACGCTGCATGACCCTAGCATCAACCATGTTTCCCGCTCTGAGTACTGGCTTGTCAACCGCGGTTTCAGCAGCACATCCGGCGTAAAGGTCATCCTCGGCTTTAATGCCCACAGTGGCGTTACGGATTTAAGCAAGCTTACCCTGGCGCATTGGTATAATAACGGTACCTCCACCGCCTGGCACGATGAGGGTAAGGGCGGTACGACCGGTGGCGCAGGCGGCGGTACACTTACCAGCAATAATACTGTTACCACCTTTAGCCCGTTCACGATTGCCTCAACTACTGCCGCTAACCCGCTGCCGCTGAAGCTGACGGAGTTCTGGGCAAAGGCAGCCGGCAATACCGCCAGTGTGAACTGGAAGACGGAAGGTGAAGCCGGGATTACCAGTTACATCGTTCAGCGCAGCACGGATGCGGCCAGCTTCAGCGATTTGGGCGCAGTGGCCACAAAAGGCAGCGGGACAGTGTACAGCTTTTCAGACGCCGCACCTGCAGACGGCTATAATTATTATCGCCTCGCAATTGTAGAAATGGACGGCGGCATTTCCTACAGCGCTGTTCAGCGGCTGCACTTTGGTAAAGCGGCAACAGAGGTCAGCGTTTATCCGAATCCCGCCAGTGATGTAGTGAATATAGATGGCCTCCAAAGCCACAGCGGCGCGGTGATGACCATACGTAACATCAGCGGCCAGCTTTTGCAGCGCAGTGTATTGGCCGGCGAGCCAACAGTAAGCATTCCCCTGCGCGAATGGCCGGCGGGGATGTACCTGCTGCAAATTCGGGATGCAGATGGCAGCACATTGCGCAGCACGTTTATGCGCAGGTAATGGCGTTGCACAAAAAGAAAAGGGTCGTCTCATGTTTGAGGCGACCCTTTTCTTTTAAAATGAAGAACGGTTAAGAAACGCCCATCTCACCAAGCGCACCCCGCACGAATCCGCCTAGCTCCGCCACATACTCCGGCGAGAAGTCAAAGCGGATGCCTGCCGTATCATACAGTTCTTTCAGCGTCTTTGTATAGCCCAGCGACAGTGCCTTCTTGTAATTTTCTACCGCCTGCTGCTTATTGCCGCGGTATTGCCGCCACATGGCAATGGCGCCAAGCTGTGCGATGCCGTACTCGATGTAGTAGAATGGCACCTCGTACAGGTGCAGTTGCTTTTGCCAGAATGAGCGGCGGTATTCCTCAAAGCCGGTCCAGTCAACGGTGCCGGTGCTGAATTCCTGCAGAATTTCCATCCAGGCGGCCTCGCGCTCTTCTATAGTATGCCCAACGTGCGTGTATAGCCAATGCTGGAACTTGTCGATGGTAGCAATCCACGGCAGACTGAAATCACGCGCTCCAATTCTTCCACCTTCGCGCGCTTCAGCTCCGTTTCGTCCTTAAAGAAGACATCCCAATGCTCCATCGTGAACAGCTCCATGCTCATGCTCGCCAGCTCGGCAATTTCCATCGGATACTCCTTAAAGGCGCTAAGCTCCAGCGGGTGCGACAGGAAGGAATGCACGGCGTGACCGCCTTCGTGCATCATCGTAATCACGTCGCCCATGGTGCCGGCAGCGTTCATAAAGATGAACGGCACGCCCGTTTCTGCCAGCGGGCAATTGTAGCCGCCCGGCGCCTTGCCCTTGCGGCTGTCCAGGTCAAGCCGCTTCATGCCGCGCATCGTCTTCAGGCATTCGCCGAAGAAGGGTCGTAGCCTGCTGAATACTTCAATCGCCTTCTCGGTCAGTTCTGCTCCTTCCTTAAACGGCTGCAGCGGCTCCGTACCTGCCGGCTCCGCATCCGTATCCCAAGGCTTCAGCTTATCCAGTCCCAGCCGCTTGCGACGGTGCTCCATCAAAAGCCGGTGCAGCGGGAGATGTGCTCCCGAACAGCTTCGTGAAAGCGGAAGCAGTCTTCCGGCCCGTAGTCAAAGCGGCCCAGCTCGCGGAACTTATAGTCACGATAATTTTCAAAGCCCGCGTTCACCGCCACCTGCTGACGGCGCGCAAGGAGCTTGTCAAACAGCTCATTGAGCTGCAGCGCGGTCTTCCATGCGCCGCGCGGCAATCTTGCGGAAGACTTCTTCGCGCACATTACGCGTCAGGATTTTGAAGAAAGCGCGCCGCTTGTTGCAGGGTGTACTCCTTGCCGTCCTGCTCAATCGTCATCTTGCTGGAAATGACGCCATATTGCTGCGCCAGCAGGCTCAGCTCCGCTTGAATAGGGATGTTCTCTTCCCGGTACAGCTCAATGCTGTTGCGCACGGAGCGCAGGTAAGGAAAGAACTGCGCCTTGTCCAAGCCTTCGGCATAAGGCGAGGCTACCAGCTTCTGATTCAACGCGAAGTAATAGGGCTTCATCTTCGGCTCTATCTCCGTCACGAAATAGGTGAAGGCCTGCTCGTATTCCGGGTTCGTCGTGTCCAGCGTCATGTTGATCTGCCGCCAGCAGGCATCTTCCGAAATCACGGCCTCCAGTTCGGAAGCATCATCCAGCCATTGCTGCAATGATTCTTTGCTATTAATGTCGCGCGATTGCAGCTTTTCAAAATAGGCTGTAGCGATTCCCAGTCGGTAAGCTTAAAATCCTGGGGTAAAAAAGTACGGGGTTTGGGTTGTGGGGCAGCGAGGGAGCTATTCATTCTTTAAGATAGTTGGGTTGCAAAGTACGCTATACTGAAAAGTGGATTATTTTAATGTGTCGCCACTTTATAGATAACTAAAAAATAGATTCCAATGTGACGAATTAGTAAAACTTATTGGCAAAGATGTTGGCTGAAATACGAATTAGTAATTAAAAGCCAAGACTATTCAAATAATAATAATATGCAGATCACAGCCTTATCACAATAACAATTCCGGGCCAGAAAGCATTTTTTTCCTTCTTTCCGGCGTTCGTACATTTGTGTCAGTTGTGAATTTAATGGGTTAGTAAGTAAGCCGTCCCGATTCCTCGGGATGGCTTCTTTTTTGGGCTTTATGCACGCAACTTTATAAAAGGAAGCCCGCAACTATTTTTAATTAAGCAAGCAAGTTATGGCGAAGACGAAAAGCGCCTTTTTCTGCCAGCAATGCGGCTATGAAACACCGAAATGGACCGGCAAATGCCCTTCCTGCGGCGCATGGAATTCCTTTGTCGAAGAAATAGTAGAGCGCGATACGCAAAGAAGGCCGGCGAGATGCAACCCTGGAGCGAAACAGATGAAAAAGCACCGCGCAAGGCATTTAAGATTGAAGAGGTCATTGCCCACGACGAAGTGCGCATGCAGCTGCCCGACAGCGAGCTCAACCGGGTGCTCGGCGGCGGCCTCGTGCCGGGCTCAGTAACCCTGGTTGCCGGGGAGCCGGGCATTGGCAAGAGCACGCTCTTCCTGCAATGCGCGTTGCAATGGAAGAAAGCAACGACCCTCTATGTAAGCGGCGAAGAAAGCGCGCAGCAGGTAAAGCTGCGGGCGGAGCGCATTGGCGCTAAGAATAGCCAGCTCTACATCCTGAACGCGACGAATACTGATACAATTTTCTCGGAGATCAAGAAGATAAAGCCCGGCCTTGTCATCATAGACTCCATCCAGACCTTAGAAAGCCCTTACGTGGAAAGTGCGGCGGGCTCAGTAAGTCAGGTGCGCGAATCGCGCCGCGGAGCTGCAGCGATTTGCCAAGACGGCGAATGTGCCGGTCATCATCATTGGCCATATCACAAAGGAAGGCTCCATAGCGGGGCCGAAAGTGCTGGAGCACATGGTCGATACGGTATTGCAGTTTGAAGGCGACCGCCATTACGCGTACCGCATCCTGCGTACGCTGAAGAACCGTTTTGGCTCTACCTCTGAGCTGGGCATTTATGAGATGATTGCCGCAGGCATGCGCCCGGTATCCAACCCTTCCGAAATCCTGCTGTCCCAGCACGACGAGCCACTGAGCGGAATGGCGATTGCCGCCATCATTGAAGGTGCACGCCCGCTGATGATAGAAGTGCAGGCCCTTGCCTCGCAGGCAGTTTACGGCACACCGCAGCGCACTGTAAGTGGCATGGACCTGCGCAGGCTCCAGTTGCTGCTGGCCGTCCTGGAAAAGCGTGGCGGCTTTCGCTTCGGTCGCAAAAGACGTTTTTGTCAACATTGCCGGCGGGCTGAAAATTGAAGACCCATCCATAGAATTGGCCGTCGTCTGCGCGCTACTATCCTCTATAGAAGATGTTGCCTTGCCCTCCAACATCTGCTTTGTAGGCGAGGTAGGCCTTTCCGGAGAAATCCGGGCCGTTAGCCGCATTGACCAGCGCATTGCGGAAGCTGACAAACTGGGCATGGACGCCATCTTCATCCCTAAAGCAAATGCGAAAGGACTGGATAAGAAAGGCTTTAAGATAGAAATAAAGGCAGTGAATAAGGTAGAAGACGTGTACCGCTCGCTTTTTTGATGGCCAATCTGCCTACCTTAGGTATCAGATGGTCCTTCCGCTACTCAAAGAAGCACTGCACAGTACGCGCCACCTGATCTTTCCGCAGCTGTGTGAAGGCTGCCGTACGCCATTGCTGTATGCAGAACGTGTGCTTTGTATGGGCTGTAACTTCCAGATGCCACGCACGGACTTTCATGGTAATCCCGGCAATGAAACTGCAACGCGCATCGCCGGGCGCATTGCCTACCAGCACGCTACTTCGTTCGCGTACTTTACGGCCGATGGTTTGCTGCAACACCTGCTGCACCGCCTGAAGTATGCGGGCCGGCAAAATATTGGGCTGTACCTGGGCCAGCAGACAGGGTACGCATTGAGCACAGCCGATTGGGCTGCGAATATTGAAGCCGTAATTCCGATACCGCTTCATCCTAAAAAGGAGGCGATGCGCGGCTACAATCAGAGCGCGCTTATTGCTGCGGGCATCGCTGCAATTCTAAAAGTCCCCGTTTACGAGCATGCACTGGTGCGGATGCGCCATACGGAGAGCCAGACAAGGATGACCCGGGAGGAAAGGGTGGTCAATGTCAAAGATGCTTTTGTGCGTTCGGGGAAGCAGCTTGTTCCCGAAAGGCACTTGCTATTAGTGGACGATGTGCTCACCACCGGTGCAACGCTGGAAGCCGCCGCTCATGCATTATTATGTGAGCCAGGCACAAGGCTTAGTATTTGTACTGTCGGCTTGGCTAAAGACTAATCAGGAAGCCCAAAAACAATTGCCGTAAACCTTTGGTTATTTTTCTCACTGCATTACCTTCACCCCATACAAATTTTCCCAAGATTACCACATGAGAAAACATGCACTTCTTACCTCCGCGTTGCTTTTGCCTGCGGCTATGGCATTTTCTGCCGGCTATCAGCTCAATCTGCAGGGCCTGCGTCAGCTGGCTATGGGTGGTGGCGGTACCGCTATGCCGTGGGATGCTTCCACCATCTTCTACAATCCCGGCGGGCTTTCCCGCCTGGACGGCTTTCAGGTATATGGCAGCGCACAGTTTATCGTTCCGCGGGTGCAATACCTGAATATGACAACGGGCCGCACGGAGCGTACCGCGAATCAGACGTTTACAACGTTCAACCTTTACGCCGGTGGTACTATTAAAGGTGTGAAAGGCCTTGGCTTCGGCGTTGGCGTTTATACGCCTTTCGGTTCTGGCACCAAGTGGGAGGATAACTGGAGCGGCCGATATGTAACGCAGAATATTTACCTGCAGGCCATATTCGTGCAGCCTACCATTTCTTACAAGATAAACGAAGACATCTCTATCGGGGGCGGCTATGTCTATGCATTCGGTCATACAGACATCTCCCGCGCGTTACCGGTACAAGGCGCCGGCGGTACTGATGGCAAGGCCGAATTAAGCGGCGATGCCAAGGGTATGGGATATAATGTAGGCATCTCCTTTAAGGCTTCTGAGCGCCTGCACTTCGGTATTTCTTATCGCAGCCGCGTGGATATGCATGTGGAGAGCGGCGATGCCAAATTCACGGTACCTTCCTCTGTAAGCACCAATTTCCAGAACACTTCCTTTGACGCTACATTACCGCTGCCGGAAGTGCTTTCTGTCGGTGTCGCCTGGAAACCGCTGGAACGCCTTACGCTTCAGGCCGATTTTAACCTGACCGGATGGAAAGCGTATGACTCACTGGCCTTTAATTATGGTACACCGGTGAATGGCGGCAGCCGTACTTCCACCGCTCGTCTGTATGAAAATCGCCTCGCTTCCCGCCTTGGCATGCACTATCAGGCTACCAATAGCCTCGCCTTAATGATCGGTGGCGCCTACGATCCTTCTCCGGTGCGGGATGGCTACGTTTCTCCTGACCTTCCGGATGCCAATCGTATTGTCCTTACAGGTGGCTTTACGTACAAGATCATCCCTAAGCTCACGCTTATGGCTGCCGTAGAGTATGTGACTTCAGAGAAGCGCAATGCCAACTATAGCGATGCATCCTTCGGAGGCATTTATCAAACCAAGGCCATTACGCCCGGCATAGGCCTGAGCTACAATTTCTAAATACTATTTCTTTCTCCTGAAAAGATACTCTGACGATGAAGTATAAATACAGCGCCTCCCTTTTAGGTATTGCCGCCGCTGCGGCCCTCGGCCTCTCTGCCTGCAAGCCGCAGCTGACGCCGGACGTCAATTACAACAGCGGCAGCATTGACGTGTCCCGCTATGTAGCCGTGGGCAACTCGCTTACTGCCGGCTATGCGGATGGCACCTTGTACCGCAGCGGGCAGCAATCGGCGTACCCGGCCATCCTTTCCAGCATATTTGCTGCTTTTGGTGGCAGCGCCTACAATGCGCCGCTCCTGCCCGGTGAAAGCGGCTGGCCCGGCCCTAAGCGCGTGCTGGGCTTAAGCACCGATTGCTCGGGCACCACCTCCCTTGGCCCTGTCATCTACTCTGGCGACCGTGGGGATACTGCCGGCAGCAGTGCTAATGTATCCGCTATGGGGCCTTACAATAACCTTGGTGTTCCCGGCATCCGTACCATTGACTTCCTGAATCCATTTTACGGCGGGCTCAATCCCTATGCAAAGCGCCTCTACACCAGCAGCAACCCGCTTGGAGAACTGAGCCGCATACAACCTACTTTCTTCACCCTCTGGATTGGCAACAATGACGTGCTGGCTTACGCGACATCCGGTGGCGCCGGAAAATCCAGCAACGGATCGCCCTTCAACCCTGCCGATGCCAATAGCATCTCTTCCAATGTGCTGTTTGCCAATGCGCTGGACTCCATTCTCAACCGGCTGATGCCAGCCGGCAGCACGGCTAAAGGTGCCATTATCAACATTCCGGACGTTACGGCTATCCCGTACTTTACCACCATCCCGTATAACGGTCTTACTCTTTCCCGTCAGAGCCAGGTAGATTCGCTCAACTTCGCCTACCAGCCGGCCGGTATCTCATTCACGCTCGGCGCCAATCCGTTTATCATTCAGGATGCTTCTGTGCCCGGGCTTGGCTTCCGCAAGGCTACGTCTGCCGACTACATTCTGCTTACCACCCCACAAGATTCTATCAAGTGCGGGGGCTGGGGCAGCAAAAAGCCTTTGCCTGCCAGCTATGTGCTGGACGCAAAGGAAGTGGCCGCGGTGCGCGCTGCTACGAAGCAGTTCAACGATATTCTTTACCTCTATGGCACCCGCCGCGGCCTTGCATACGTAGATATGAATACCTACCTGAAGAGCATCGTCAGCGGTATCAGCTTCAACGGCTCTACCGTAAACGCCACCTTCGTGCGCGGCGGGGCCTTCTCGCTGGATGGCATTCACCTTACGCCGCGCGGCAATGCGCTGGTGGCTAATGAAATCCTTCGCCGCATCAACGAGGTGTATGGCGCCAGCATGCCTATGGTAGATGCAAATAGCTATAGCGGCGTGATGTTCCCGTAAACAAAATAATCGGTCTGACCGAAAAAAGCCCGCGCCGGAAGGCGCGGGCTTTTTTTGCTAGCCAGCTTTCAGCCGGGTAGTCATTCGTTCCATTGTTCATTATGCGATTGTCCGGCTAGTGGAATTTCTACATTCATCCAGGAATGGTAAGAATCGCAGGCTAAAGGCTTAGATTACCTGCTCCACTTCCCTTATCAGCCTGTCAACATCTGCCTTACTGTTATAGATATGCGTTGAAGCGCGGAGGGCATTCCAGCCATTCTCATGGACGCTGCGGATGCGCACTTTGGCCATCATACAGCGATTGAAAAAGTCCGTATGCGACATCCCTCGGATGCGGAAGCCGGTAATACCGCAGCGGGACTGTTCCTCAACAGGCGTAAGCATCGCTACCTTATTGCCAAAAGCCAGTAGCCCTTCCTGGGTATAAGCGCCGAGGCTTTGGATGCGCCGGTGAATATTGTCCATACCGATCCTTTCCAGAAAATCCACAGCCGCAATGATGCCACGTGCCAGGCCCAGGTTTTGCGTACCGCCGTAATAGCGGTGTGCCGATGGCGCGTATTCGGTACCCTTAACGGGTATGGTCGCCATGTTCCAGACGCCGGTATCGCCGCCGCCGCCAACAAAATAAGGTAGCAGTGTTTCCTGAAAACTCTTGCTTACGTATAGAAACCCGGTGCCCTTTGGTCCCAGCATCCACTTGTGACAGCAGCCGGCATATGCATCGCAGCCAATGTCATGCAGGTCCAGTGGCATCATACCGGGCGCGTGTGCCCCGTCAATGACACAGAACAGGCCTTTGTCCTTAGCCAGCCGGCAAATTTCTGCCAGCGGCAAGACCTGACCTTGTGTACAGGGTATATGCGGCACCGCTATGACGCGCGTACGCCTCGTAATGCCTGCGGCGATGCGGGTCAAAGTCTCAGCGGCCGTTGGCGCAGGAGCGAAAGTCTTCAGCACAATGCCGTGCAGCTTCCGGCGGTTCAGCCATGGAAAGGCATTGCCTACGTGCTCGTGCGTGGTGAGTATCACTTCATCGCCGCGGCGCAGCGGCAGCCCCCAGCAGGATATGTTGATTCCCTCCGTTGTATTGTGTGTAAGGGCTATTTCATCCGCATCAGCGCCAAGAAAGGCGGCCAGCTTGCCGGCTGCAGCCTCATAGCCGTTGTAAGCCCCTTCCACATCGGTCTCCATCATGCCGGCACGGGTAGCTTCAATCACCGGATATGGTGATGGTCCAAGGGTGCCATTGTTGAGATAAGTCCATTCCCGCGACAGCGGAAATGCAGCGCGGATGCTTTGCCAGTAAGGCTCATCGTCCGCTTCAATTCTGCCGCCGCCATTAAGGGGTGTCGGGACCGCGAGCGCTGCCATTTCACGCAATGAGCATGCCGTAAGCAATGCAGAGGCGCGTAAAAAGCTGCGGCGGGTGAGCGGCACGGCAAAGGACGCTTTATTTGCGGAAGTCAACCACCTGAGGCTTTGGCCGGGGGTGAGGCTTTTCCGGCTTCAGTGGTGGCGGTGGCGGTGCACCGGGCTTATGCTTCGGCTGTTGCTCCCCGGGCATCGGCGCTTGCATCAGGCTATCAGGCGCGGGCATGGCTTGCTGCGTATCCGCCTGTATCGGGATGATAGTAGGGGTTAAAGTTTGTTGCGGCGTTGCAGGACTGCTGTTATCCTCGTCTTTCCCAGCTCCGGTGTCAGAGCTGCAGCCGCAAACAGCAAGCAGCAAGACCAGCATCCAGAGTTTCATAAGCCGTATATACATATGAAGACGTCGGTTTCAAAAAAGGAATGCCCATAGCTGCAAGACAATAGTACCCCGCACGAGAGCATGGAGCGAGCCTGATTGGCTATGGGAAAATGAAGGTGACCACAGAATCCTTAATCACATAAATGTTTTGCTGGCGCACGGTGGGAGTACCGCTAACATGCTCTATTTGCAGTGCTTTCACACGATGAAAGCCCGTTGATATGCCAGGGTAAGTAGCCGTATCGTCCCCATATAGGTTGCCGTAGCGGGCATCGTCCAGATAAATGTCGTAGAGGTCGCTGCTCTTGTTGATATAGCGGAGGGAGCCCTTTTCGATGAAGTTGCTGGGCTTGCCGGTATCGTCCGTGTCGTCTTTCTTGCAGGCGCCAAAGCCGATAACGGCGAGGAGCGCGGCGGCGAGTAAGGTTTTGCTCATTGTCTTTGTTGGGAATGTGAAGCGGCTTTGAGGACGCTGCTTACAAAGCTAATGGCTCGCCGTTAATTCTGGTAACACCCCAGTATCCCTTTCGGGAATAGGAGCAACTTTTCCCTAGTCGTTATCCCGCATCATATCTTCTGATCTGCCAAGTGAATCGCCTGGTCTTTCTGCTCCGGTTGATTGACCCTTCCTCAGGAAAAAAGTTAGATGAGTAGTGTCTGATTTGCATTTAAACCCCGACTGCCAGGAGCGCGCGGGTTTGCTTATTTAGCCCGGCAGCTCGCCGGCGAAGTCAATCAGCGCATCTGAAAAGCTCGTCCAGGAATAATGCTGACGATACGCAGCAAGATTCTGCGCAAGATGCGGCAGGCCGCCCGGCGTAAAAAACTCCAACAGCGCATCCGCAATAGATTCGGGTGCCGGTTCGCAGATGAAACCCGTTTCGCCATCCCTGACAAACTCCGGCAATCCGCCAACGTTGGTTGCCACCATGCCGCGCTCAAAATGATAAGCTACCTGCGTAATACCGCTTTGCGTGGCGCTGCGATAAGGAAGCACCACACAATCGGCACCGGAGAAGTAGCGTTTCACTTCATCATTCGGGATGAACTCGGTGAAAGTGTGCACGCGGTCGGCTATACCGCATTTGATGATGAGCCCTTCGTAAAATTCCTTATCGCCATAGTATTCTCCCGCTACAATGAGGTGGATACCGGCAACAGCCAGCCTTTTGTCCGCCATCGCTTCCAGCAGCAGGTCAAGACCTTTGTACTTGCGGATGAAGCCGAAAAAAAGCGCGTATTTATTGTCTGGCGGGAGCTGCAGCAGTGAAAGTGCTTCATTGCGGCTGAGTGCCTCGCCGTAATTATCATAAAGCGGGTGAAACAATTGCTTCGCCGGCTTGTCTGTAATGCGGCGCAGGTCTTTGTACACTTCGCCGCTCATGGTAAGGAAGCCATGAACCGGGCCGAAAAAATATTTCGTCAGCGCCAGGTCGGCAGCGCGCTTCTCGTGGGCCACGACATTGTCTGTTATGGCAATGATGCGCGTGTGCCGGTTCCGCCGCACCATGCGTAGAATGGTGCCGAAGCACGGCCCCATAAAGGGTGTCCAAAAGCGCACAATGATTATGTCTGGTAACTCTGCAGCCAGTTGTCGGCCAACTTTTTGCCAATTCAGCGGATTGACCGAGTTGATGATGCTCAGAATCCGAATGCCAGCCGGCGCAGGCTCGTCTGTCTTCTGAGACTTGCCGGGGAAGAGCATGGCCGGATACTGAAGTGAAAATGAGTAGATCGCTACATCATGGCCTTCACTTTGTAATACCTCGGCGAGCCGCTCATTGAACGTAGAGATGCCGCCACCTCTTAGCGGGTGCGCAGAGCCTATAATGCGAATCTTCATGCCGGGACAAAGATGCTCTGAAAATCGGCTTTTGCCCGTTGGTAGTCTTCCGGCACGCCGATGTCAATAAAATATGCATCGCTGCGCCAGCCCGCGAAAACGCCTTCACTCACATATTGCTCCAGGTAATCCTTTTCAAAAGAAAATTTTGGCGGGAAAGTGCGTTGCAGGAATAAATCGCGGCGAAGGAGATAGATGCCGCCATTGATATCACCGGACTCGCGGGGCATCTTTTCCTGGAATGAAGTGATGGTGTCAGAGTCATTAGTCTGCACGATGCCGTACCGGCTGAAATCCTGCATGGGTTTCAGTGCGAGCGTAGCCTCCATTTTACCGGCCCCGTCCGCCTGCATTTTTAGCATATCTATCAGAAACAAGGTATCTCCGTTCAGCACAAAGACCTCGGGCGCCGAACACTTAGCCATTGCCAGCCGGATGCCGCCGCCCGTGCCGAGCGGCTCCGCTTCTACCACCCAGTCTATAGCGAAGGGCAAGGTTGTTGCTGACTGTCTCAGCCAGTCAATGACAACCTCGCTTTTGAAGCCTAAAGACAGCACGACTTTCGTTACACCTTGCGAGGAAAGATAGCGGAAAAGGTAACTAAGGAATGGTGCGCCGCCTACAGGCGCCATGCACTTAGGCAGCTCGCCTATAGTACCACGGAGCCGGGTGCCCATTCCGCCAGCAAGTACGATACACTCCATATTTTGCGCACTCATATCTTTAGCCAAATTTACTGTCTGTGAAAAAATTGCTGACAACACTTTTCATTGTTGCTGCTTGTGGAGCTACTGCTCAAACGGTGTATAAGAGCATCGTAATACGGCTCGGCCCAACCACAGGCGAAGATGTATCACTTTTTAAGGAGGCAGATCAGGGCCAGACGGCTGACCAGAATCTGATGGTGAATGCCTGGACGGCAGGCGGGCCATTAACCATGCGTGCCTTGTTTAGATTCAACATGCCTACGCTTCCCGCTAACGGAACTTTTGTAAGCGCTCAGCTTATGTTATATGCAAACACAACCAGCGGTCATCCCCAGGGGCACTCCTCGTACCCCGGATCCGGATATGGATACGGCACTGGAACTAATGAGACCTGGCTTAAGCGCGTAACTACTCCATGGAGCGCCAGCACGGTTAAATGGAGCACGCAGCCCTCCACTGGCTCCCTCCTTATGTCGCTTCCTTATTCTTCGGACAAGTACCAGGATTATGTGATTGATGTTACGGCTCTGGTGCGTCAAATGCTTGATTCTCCGTCCACATCTTACGGGTTCGCGTTAAGCCTTCAGAATGAGGCAACTTACCGATCGCTCATCTTTGCATCATCCGAACATCTGGATACCAGTAAACGTCCAAAGCTGGTCATCAATTACACCACACCGGTGGCGACGGGTATTTCAGCCGGGAACGCTGCCAATGAAGATGTCCATGTCGCTCCGAACCCGGCAACGGATATATTACGCATTACTTTTCCCAATAGTCTGCCTGAGGCAGCGTCATTGATGCTGATAGATGTGACCGGCCGGGTGGCTATCCGGCAATCCGGAGCGTTGATGCCTAACGGCCGAATGACTTTATCGGTGGCAAGCCTTCCGCGCGGCCTCTATTTTTTGCGTGTCAGTCGCGGCGCTGCCGTGGTAGATCGTCGTGTTGTCTTGGAATAATCCTCTGTTTTACAGCCAATCAATGAAAAACCCCTCGCCTGAGTGAGGGTTTTTTTATATGCTCCAGGTAAAAAGTCCGCGCTCCGTAAACTGATATTCCTTCAATTCACCGCCAAAGCGTTTCAGCGCTTCGTGTACCGCGTAGCGCGTATTGGCCGGGCAGTAAAACATCATAAACCCGCCGCCGCCCGCGCCGCTGATTTTGCCGCCGGTTGCGCCAGCCGCTAAGGCAGCTTCGTAAATGGAATCCATGCGCTCATTGGAAATACCGGCAGCCATTTGCTTCTTGAACCTGAAACCGTAGTCCAGAATGGAGCCGATGTCGCTAACCTTGCCGCGCAGCAGGGCTTCCTTCATCATGCGTGCCTGCTCCTTGAGCTGATGCATGGCCTCTATGCTTTGAGCGTTCTTCTCCACCACGTTCTTGCTTTGCACTTCTATGATGTCGGCGCTCTTGCGGCTGGTGGCGGTGAAATAGAGGAGCAGGTTATTCTCCAATTCATTCAGAATTTGGGTCTTGATGCGGAGCGGATTGACGATGACACGGCCCTCTTCGTAAAACTCCATGTAGTTGACGCCTCCAAACGTGGCCGCATACTGATCCTGCTTGCCGCCAGCCATTTTCAAATCCTCGCGCTCAATCTCGTAAGCCAGATGCGCAACATCATACTCGCCAAGCGGCAACCGAAGCCATTCCGCGAACGCGCCGATGATGGCAACTACAAGCGTGGACGAGGTGCCTAGTCCGGAGCCTGCAGGTGCATCTACAAAGGTGGTGAGCCGGAATGGCGATGGCATAGCACCATATAAGCGCACCAGGCGATTATAAACTCCGGTAGCGAGGTCCAGCTTGTCGTCAATGGGCAGCGCAGGTGCCACCTCGTAGGAAACACGCTCGCCGCGGTCAACCGCTTCAAAGATGATCTCTTCGCCGCCAAGCGGCTCTATTGTAGCGTAGGCATAAAGCGAGATAGTAGCGTTGAGAATAGCGCCGCCGTAAAGATCGCAGTAGGGGCTTACATCGGTGCCGCCACCAGCAAGGCCGATGCGGAGCGGAGCTTTGGAGCGGTAAATCATGATAAAGCTTTTCGCGCAAAGGAGCAAAGGAAACGCAAAGACACAAAGTGTTGCGTGCCTTAGCGAACGCTTTACGCCTTCACGTGGGTCTATTCCGTGAACTTATAGCCGATGCCGCGTACGCTATGGAAGTGAATGGGATTACGGCTGTCACGCTCAAAGTATTTGCGGAAGTTGAGGATGAAATTGTCAATAGTGCGGGTGGTGGGATAGACATTGTAGCCCCAAACCACCTGCAGGATGTGCTCCCGGCTGACCACCTCATTTTTATGCTCTACCAGCAGCTTCAGCAGCGCAGCTTCCTTCTTAGAGAGCTCCTGCTTCTGCCCGTCCTTATCTACGCATTCGTGCGCCGCAAAGTCAATTTTACAGCCATCAAACTCATACACATTGGCTACGGCCTGCGGCTCCCTGATCTTACGATTCTTGGAAATAAGCTTATCCACGCGCAGCAACAGTTCCTCCAGATTAAAAGGCTTCGTGAGATAATCGTCGCCACCTTTTTTGAGGCCTGCAACACGGTCGGCGCCTGTATTGCGGGCAGACAGGAAGAGGATCGGTACGGCATTATGCTGCATGCGGATGGTCTCGCACACGGCAAGGCCGTCCATTTCGGGCAGCATAATGTCTAAGATGATGAGGTCAAAAAATTCATTCTTCACTGCCTTGAGTGCCTGCGGGCCATTTACGGCCAGCGTGACCTCGTAATTCTCTAATTCCAGGTTCAGCTTAAGCGCTTCGCGAAGGCTTTCTTCATCTTCTACAAGAAGCAGCGAAGCTTTTGCGGGCTGATCTCTTTTAAGGGCCATGTATTAATGTCTTATGCCGATAAAAATAAGGCTTTTGACGCTGCGATACAGCGGTGTCATCGTTGCGTCACGGAAGCTGCTGCTTACATGGCCAGCTGCTGCTTACATGGCCAGCTCTATGGCCGGG
Source organism: uncultured Bacteroidota bacterium (assembly GCA_963782125.1). Taxonomy (GTDB): domain Bacteria; phylum Bacteroidota; class Bacteroidia; order Chitinophagales; family Chitinophagaceae; genus UBA1952. The sequence continues at coordinate 1,016,766 of CAWAID010000007.1, read as the reverse complement.
TCCCAGAGCAGCTTTTCAAAATCCTGCACCGCATCGTCAATCACCTTGATGCCTTCGGCGCGCATCGCATCCGCCATTTCATCTCCCGGCCCGAAGTGCGTCCTGCCGGTCAGCCAGCCCTTGCGGTTCACAACGCGATGTGCGGGCACGAAGGGTGTTATGTAATGCGCGCTGTTCATTGCGTAGCCCACAATTCGCGCACCACTCTTCATGCCAATGGCCGCTGCAATGTGGCCATAAGTGGACACACGGCCGGCCGGGATCTGGCGCACGATGTCGTAGATCGCTTCGTAAAGGTCGCTACGCGGATGAAGGGCCATTGTAGGATGCGTTGTTTTTTCGGGCGGCAAGCAATGCGCTGCGCTTTGGCTCACGCACAGCTTCGTAATCGTATGGGCAGTTCAGGCAGCCATTACCACAGCACCAGCCGCGCTTCAGCAGGTAGTGCGCCGTCATCACCAGCCTGCCGTCCGGCAACAGGTAATAATCTTCGCCCTCAAGCAGTTTCATCTTCTGCGGCTTCTTTTTTCTGCTTTTCCGGCACCATGATTGGCGCCTGCGGCAGCGAGAAACAGAGGTAATATATGGTTCGGCCTTCGGCAAGGTGCATGGACTCGTAAAAAGTCTGGATGGCGAGCGGGCCGGTGGCAAGGCCCTTGCCATAGATGTCTGCAATGTCTGTATGAAGGATGCAGCCTTGTTCGGCAATTACTTCCTGCGTGAAGGTGTAAAGCTCGTGCGAGTCGGTTTTGAGATTAATGCGGGCGCCCTGCGGCAATATCTTCTGGTACTGCGCCAGAAAACGCGGATGCGTGAGTCGATTCTTGGCCTTACTCAAAAATGGGTCCGGGAAGACAATCCACATTTCTTCTACTCGGTCCTCCGGCGCAAAGTAATCCGGCAGCTGCTGGATCTGGGTGCGCAGAAAGGCCACATTGTTCAGGCCTTCGGCCAAAGCTTTTTTGGCGCCAATGTAAATCCGGTTGCCTTTAATATCCACGCCGATGAAGTTGCGCTCCGGGTGTTCGCGGCCCAGGCCGACGCTGTATTCGCCTTTGCCGCAGGCCAGCTCCAGCGTTATCGGATTAGCATTGCCGAAGTGCTCTGCCCAGCGCCCGCGCATCCCTTCCGGGTATTGCAATACATTGGAGAAGGTTTTAATGGCGGCAAAACGAACAAGCTTTTTCTGACCCATAATACGGTTGGAGAGGCGGGCAAAGATACTTGGCGGCGCTGCAACTGATAAAGCGTTCTCACCTCTCGCGTGCTGTCTCGGCGGCAAGTCGGGCCTGGCAGGAGTTTTCTTTTTCAAATATGGAGCATTGCTTGCCTGCTTTCCACAAAGGCTCTTATTTTAGCCCTTTAAGCAATTACGGCATTGGAACAATATCCGCAGGAAGGCTCTTCCATTTTTAATGAGGCTCCGCCGCTGGTGTATGCCGGCTTCTGGGAACGCGTAGGCGCAGCTATTTTAGATGCGTTGATCCTCGCAGTTCCCTCTTACCTGCTCGGCCTTATTCCGGGGCTTAGCTTCAATGATTACTTCCAGAGCCATACAATAAACACCGGAGTATGGCGGTACAGCCAGTGGGCCATGCATGAGAACCTTTTAACCATCCTGCTGGGCTGGCTCTATGCCGCGCTTATGGAAAGCGGCCCCATGCAGGCCACGCTCGGCAAGCGCGCGCTAAACATCAAGGTAGTGAATGGAGAAGGCCAGCGGATGAGCTTTGCCAATGCTTCCGGGAGGCACTTCGCCAAGCTTATTTCTACAATTATCTGCTGCATCGGCTATCTCTTTCCGCTTTGGGATGCACGCCGGCAGGCTCTTCATGATAAAGTAGCTAATACATTCGTCGTCAATGCATAACTCTTCTCCTTCTATCTCAATGATTTTTGCTGTCATTGGGCTGATCTTTCTCGTCCTCTTCTGCTTTTACCTGTACTGTGCATGGCGCCTTTTTGAGAAGGCCGGCCGGCCGGGCTGGGAAGCCCTTATTCCCTTCTACAGTGCTTACGTGATGCTCAAAATCGTCGGTAAGCCTGGCTGGTGGTTCATTTTGTTGCTTATCCCTATCGTCAATTACATTTTTGGCATCTGGACGGTCAATATGCTTTCCAAAAGCTTTGGCAAGGACGAAGGCTTCACCGTAGGCCTTGTGCTGTTAGGCTTTATCTTCTTCCCCATCCTTGCCCTCGGCAGTGCGAAATACATCGGCCCCTACGGTGATGAGCAAGCCTTCAGGGCATATCAATCACGCAAAACCATTTTTGACCTGGACCAGGGCCGGCTGGCAGGTTAAAACCTTCCCCCGTTCCTGACTTCTTTCGGATTTTCATTTACAGCACAGCCTGTAAGCCGCCATACAGCAGCATCACGCCATCTATCAACACGAGATAAACATATGGATGCGGCTGCGTGCGCGACAGCCGGATAGCTGCCCATGCTGCCAGCCCGCTTACGGCATACACAATAAGCTGTTGATAAGTGTAGCGGTAAACACAGCGCGCCACCGCAAATGCGAAGTAGGCAGTCAGCGTAAAATTGACGGCCTTGTAAGCCGTGTCAATGCCCAGCATCGTAGGCAACGTATGAATGCCTCGCGCTACGTCGGCCTCCGTGTCGCGGATGTCGAAGGCGATGCAGAGCGGAAAGATGAGCAGGGCGCGGATGATGAGTTCCAGCCAGTAATGGCTCAGCGGAATGTTCCAGTAAAGCGCCGGCAGCACTGTGCCTACCGCTACCCATGTCCCGGTGAGCACATGAATCTTGATTAAGCCGTAATCCTTCAAGCGCGTCTTGTAACGAAACGGCAGCAACGGCGTGGAATAAGCAAAGGCAAGCGCCCCCATAGCGGCACAGCCAATCAGCACCTTAACCGTTAAATACGGCAAGGCCAGTAAGCAAAGAACGGCGCCAAAGCCAAAGACCGCCCAATGCCAACGCACCGCATGCGGCGTCCAGTCTTCCGCATCATTGGCGCGGTTAAAAAGGTGATGCACATTGTACTCCAGCAGGGTGCTGCCCGCGATGAGTGCATGAAGCGGCGAGAAAAACGCCGGCAGCTGGCCCAGCAGAATCCGCTCCGCCCCAAGGCAAAGCGCCAGCGCGCAAAGCGCGGTGTAGATGCTGGTGTGGAGGAGGAATTTGATGATTTGGAGCGTTGGAGCGTTGGATTGTTGGAGCGTCAGGGAACATTCAAACATTCCAACGCTCCAACATTCCAACAATTTACAGCGGGATATTTCCGTGCTTCCGCTTCGGCCCGTTCACCACTTTATTGCGCAGCATGTGGTAAGCCCTTATAAGGCGCTCACGCGTGTCCTGCGGCAGGATGACTTCATCAATAAAGCCCCGCGCCGCCGCCCCGTAAGGATTGGCAAATTTCTGCGCGTACTCGGCTTCCTTCTCCGCCATCTTCGCTTCCTTGTCGGCGGCTTCGGAGATTTCCTTCTTAAAGATAATTTCCGCAGCGCCCTTCGCGCCCATCACGGCAATCTCCGCCGTTGGCCAGGCAAAGTTCATGTCCGCACCAATATGCTTGGAGTTCATCACATCGTACGCGCCGCCGTATGCCTTGCGCGTGATGACGGTAATCTTGGGCACCGTGGCCTCGCTGAGGGCGTAGAGGAGCTTCGCGCCGTTGGTGATGATGCCGCCCCACTCCTGGTCGGTGCCAGGCAGGAAGCCGGGCACGTCCACCAGCACAAGCAGTGGAATGTTGAAGGCATCACAGAAGCGGACGAAGCGCGCGCCTTTCTTGGAAGAATTAATGTCTAAAACGCCCGCAAGCTGCGCCGGCTGATTGGCTACGATGCCGATGGAGCGTCCCGCAATGCGGCAAAAGCCGACGACGATGTTCTCCGCGTATTCCTTGTGCACTTCCAGGAATTCGCCGCCGTCCGCTAGCTCCGCTATCACTTCCTTCATGTCATAAGGCTGGTTGGCCCCTTCGGGGATGATGTTCGCCAACGCCTCGCGGATTTCGTGGCCGGCTTCGTAGGGTAGTGTGGGTGCTTCTTCCTCGCAATTCTGCGGGATGTAGCTCAGCAGATCTTTCAGGCGCTGGATGCACTCCACCTCATTGGCGCAGGCAAAGTGCGTGACGCCGCTGCGCGATGCGTGAGTGTGCGCCCCACCCAGCTCCTCGCTCGTCACTTGCTCATGCGTCACGGTCTTCACCACATTCGGCCCGGTTACAAACATGTAGCTCGTGCCTTCCACCATCATAATAAAATCGGTGATGGCGGGCGAATACACCGCGCCGCCGGCGCAAGGGCCCATTATGGCGGACAGCTGTGGCACCACGCCGCTGGCCTGAACATTACGGTGGAAGATATCGGCATAGCCGCCGAGGCTCACCACACCTTCCTGGATGCGTGCACCGCCGGAGTCGTTGAGGCCTATTACGGGCGCGCCATTCTGCATCGCCAAGTCCATGATGCGGACGATTTTCTCCGCATGCGTCTCGCTTAGGGAACCGCCAAAGACGGTGAAGTCCTGGGAAAAGACATAGACGAGTCGCCCTGTGATGGTGCCGTAGCCGGTAATGACCCCGTCGCCGAGGTATTGCTCCTTTTCCATCCCGAAATCTGTGCTTCGGTGAGTGACGAAGGCGCCTATTTCCTGAAAGGAGCCTTCGTCCAGCAGCAGCGTGAGGCGCTCGCGGGCGGTAAGCTTGCCTTTTTTATGCTGGGCCTCAATGCGGGCCTTTCCGCCGCCGAGCTGTGCGGCGGCCGTCTTTTCCTGGAGCGTAGTGGTTTTGGAACTCATGTGCGGGGCGAAGGTCGGAGGTTCGGCTGATAGGTTGATAGGTGGCTTCAGGCATGTGCGGCATTACTTTTTTCAGGCTTTATATAGCTATGCGCATTTTTACTTACATCACGACTTTGCTTTGTCTCCCGATATCTGCCTTTGCGCAACGCGCCGACACTACTGCACCCGCAAGCACACGTTATGCAGACCCCAATCTCCTGCAACAGGTTTTTATCGGCGGCAACTATCGCAAGACCTGGTCTGAGCCTGTCTCATTGCCTTTTTTTCAATTAAAAACGACGCACGGCGGCTTCAAAATCACAGAGCTGGGCGGCGGCATGCAGACCAAAAGCCTGCGCATGCTGGACCCGCAGGGCGAGGAATGGGCACTGCGCACGGTGGACAAAGATGTAGCGAAGGCAATGGATGCGGAAGGCATCAAAAGTTCCTTCATCCGCGGCATTACGCAGGACATGATTTCGGCGGCGCACCCGTACGGAGCGCTCATCACGCCGCCGCTTACAAAGGCACTCGGAATCCTAAGCACGCAGCCGGAAGTATTTTTTGTGCCGGACGATGCCGCCTTTGGCGAGTATCGGACGCTTTTTGCGAATAAAGTATGCCTGCTGGAAAAGCGTGCGCCCGTCCACACGGCAGGGGATAAAGTGATTGATACAAAGAAAATGTACAAGCACCTTAAAGAAGGTGAGTACAGCCTGGACCGCCGCGAGCTGTTACTGGCCCGCCTCTTGGATATGCTCATCGGTGACTGGGACCGGCACGGCGACCAATGGAAGTGGGAGATTGCTAAAACCGGCGATGTCAAGACCATTCACCCCATCCCGCGCGACCATGATCAGGCCCTGTTTCATTCCAGCGGCTTGCTGATAAGGATGGTGCGGCCCTTTACCCTGCAGCACATCATTGGCTACCGCAAGCGGAGTACGAAGCTTAAAAAGCTCAACCGTAAAGAGTGGTACTTTGACCATTCGCTGCTGGCTGATTATCCTGAAGCCGATTGGCGGGCTGCGATTGACTTCTTCCAGGCCCGGCTTACAGATGCCGTGCTGCACGATGCTGTGAAGCGCCTGCCACCGCAGATATATGCCCGGCAAGGCGACTGGCTGTATGAACGCCTGCAAAGCCGCCGCAATACGATGATGAAGGGCGCCATGAAGTATTACCGCTTCCTGCAAACCGAGCGCGCTGCGAAAGCCATTGACCTGCGCGAGGCCAAGCTGGCCAAGGCTACCAACGACTAAATCCCAATACTCGGAATGTAATGCCAATATCCTTCAACCACCCCCGGCATTACTTTTGAAACGCATTCCCTATACATGATCAAACGTTTCCTTGAGCACCTGGGCAAATTCGCGCTGATGTTGAAAGACAGCATCAGCCGCCCCGAAAATGTCCGCGTCTACTGGGATGAGTTTATGGCGCAGTGCAATGACATCGGCATCCGCTCTCTGCCCATTGTATGCATCGTATCCCTCTTCCTCGGCATGGTGCTTACGGTGCAGACGGCCTACCAGCTTATTTCCCCCATCATTCCCCGCCCCGTCATCGCTGGCATCATCCGCGACTCCATGATACTGGAGCTTTCACCAACCGTTATCTGCATTATACTGGCTGGCGTGGTAGGCTCCAAAATAGCCTCCGAACTGGGCAATATGCGCGTCAGCGAGCAGATAGACGCCCTTGAAATTATGGGTATCAACTCCAAGGCCTACCTGATCATGCCTAAAATCGTGGCCGCGCTCATCATGATACCCTGCCTCATTATCCTCTCCATCGCCATCGGCATCTGGGGCGGCTACCTGGCCGGCATGTTCTCCTCCATTCTTTCCAAAGAGCAATTCCATCAAGGCCTTATAGACGGATTTCAGCCTTACAACATCTTCTTTGCCATGAGCAAAGCATTCGCCTTCGCCTTTATCATCGCCACAATTCCTTCCTACTACGGCTACTATGTAGAAGGCGGCGCGCTGGAAATAGGCCGCGCCTCCACCACCGCCGTCGTTGTAAGCTGCATCATGATTTTATTTGCCGATTACGGGCTCTCCGTGCTGCTGCTGTGATGCGCAGGCCGCCGGAGCGGCCTGACAACAATTTTTGTTGCCGGCTTCAGCGCACTATTAAGCAACTGTTGCGTCGCACATTTCATCGTTCGTCAGTCTGTCAGGCTTTCTACATAATGACCTGCCCATGGAGCGGCTTACATCCCCGCCAGAGCACGTTAAAGAGCCACCACTGTGTGCAACTCTTAAACAAAAACAGCAAAAGTTGCCAGCTTTTATCACTACGCCCCCTGCTTTAAGTATAAAGTCGGCGACTTTATGCAAAAAGTCGCCGACTTTCATCGCTTTTGTTTAAGCTATTATAACAAAACCGTCGTTTTGACAGTAAAAGTTGGCAACTTTGCTGTAAACCCCGCCCTTTCTCATTAATTGACCGCCGTCCGCGCATTGCGCAGCAGGTAAAGGTTAGCCACCATAGCTACCAGCAGGCACATTGCCACCATCTGATGGCACTCCGCAAGGGCTTCAAACATCCCAAAACGCCCCTCCGTAGCCGCGCGGTCGCCATGAAGCACGGTGGCGATGCCGAGAAGCACCTGGGTAAAGACGAGCAGCACCGGCCATTGGCGCCAGCGGCGCAGTCGGGCGCTCATGGGCTTTCCCGCCTCCTTATACCAGAAGATTATGGCAAGGAATAACAGATATGCTAAGGTGCGGTGAATGAAGTGAACAGCAATGGGTTGTGAAGTCCATGCATTAAGACCATGGTAGGCGTGCCCCCCATATTGGTGGACGCCGTCCGGAATCCAGAGGCCATTGATGGTAGGCCATGTAGGCGCTACGGAAGCGGCTTTGAGGCCCGCCATAAAAGCCCCATAAATAAGCTGAATGCATAGCAGGGCAATGACACCCAGCGTAAGGTTGCGCACGCGGGTATCCGCAATGCGGTCGCGGTCATGGACAAGAAGCTTCAGGGCAAACCACAGCGTGTAGCACAGCAGCACCAAAGCAGCCATGAAATGCACAGCAAGGCGGATGTGGCTGACGTATAAGTCGGTGTCGTTCAGGCCGCTCTGCACCATTATCCAGCCGATGGCGCCCTGCAGGCCGCCAAGGATGAACAGGATAATGAAAGGCACAATCATATCCTTATTAAAGTACCGGCGTACTAAAAAATACACAAAACCGATGATGAAGACGATACCCACCAGCCGCGCCCATTCCCGGTGTGCCCACTCCCAGAAGTAGATAGACTTGAAGTCAGAAAGCGTAAAATGGGCGTTCAGGTAGCGGTACTGCGCTATTTGCTGATATTTTTGGAAAGCGGCGTTCCAGGCGGCTTCATTGAGCGGCGGCACCGCGCCAAGTATTGGCTTCCACTCGGTTATGCTCAGTCCGGAGCCGGTAAGTCGGGTAATGCCGCCGAGGCCAATCTGAATAATAAGCATGGCCACGCCAAGTAGCAGCCATCGGGCGACTGCGCGATTTCTGCGAGTCTTTTGCGCATTAGTCAAGTAGTCTGAGGCTGCCGACAGCCCGGTATCGGAAGTTGTAGGTGATTGCATGCCGGAGCGCGAAATTAGGTTTACCTGAGAAGCCTGTTAAAGAAGAATGTTGATAGACCAATACGCTTGCAGAAATTTATTTTTCTAGCAAATACTATAATCCGTATTTATTTTACACTAAGTTTGCGAGGCACGTCTGGCGTGGAGAATTGTTTGGTCAATTACAGGCGTAACGTTCAACGGATTTCTTTGTAATCTCTTCATACCTTTCACCACCAAACACACCTATTACCATGAGAAAAGCAGACGTCGTCTCTTCCATCGCAGAAAAAACCGGGATTCCCAAAGTGGACATCCTTGTAACCCTTGAAACCTTCTTCAAGGAAGTGAAAACCAGCCTCATTGAAGGCGAGCCGATCTACGTACGCGGCTTTGGTTCTTTTATTCTGAAGAAGCGCGCTGCAAAGGTTGGCCGCAATATCAAGAAAGGCGTTTCTGTACAGATTCCGGAGCATTTTATTCCTGCTTTTAAGCCGGCTAAGGAGTTTATGCAAGCCGTGAAGACTCTGAGCACGACCTGCAGGAAACACCTGCGAATGCTTTGGAAGCGGCTGCGCTCAACTAAGCCCTGCACGCAATTTCCCTACCTTCGCGGCCTCAAAAAGCCGTTCCACTTGCGTATTGCCCATTACATTGCCATAGCCACAGCCCTAGTGCTGACCGGCATCCTGTATTGGACGGTACCCACCACGCCGCCGCCCGGAGCTGTCAAGGCTACGGGCGGCGGTGCGCATAGAGATGCCGGTGCGCAAACTGCTGCCCCTCAGGTAGTTCCGGCATCGCTGGATTCTATCTTTACGGCTTCAAAAGCTGCACTTCCTGCTCACGCGAAAGAGGAACTGGCTGCTTTGGAAGGCAAGATCGCTTCGCTTAAAGACTCTGCGGCAATGGCCCCGCTCTTTGAGCAGACAGCAGCTATCTGGCGGGAACACAAGCAAGTAGCGCCCTACGCATGGGCCACGGGCAAGGCGGCGCATTTGGCACACTCAGAAAAAAAGCTCAATTTCGCCGGCCAGTTTTACCTGGAGCTCATGCATGAGGCGGGAACGCCGGCTGTAGGAGCCTGGGCGGCTGGCGGGGCGGTGGATTGTCTGAGTGAGGCGCTTGCGTTAAACCCGGCCAACGATACCACGAGGATAGCGCTGGCAACGGCCTATATAGAAGGCACCGGCGCGCCAATGAGCGGAGTTTCCATACTCCGCGAAATGGTAGCCAAAAACCCCGACCATGTTCCGGCTAATCTGTTGCTTGGCCGCCTCTCAATTCAGAGCGGTCAGTGGGATAAGGCGGTAGCAAGGCTTGAGCACGTGATTGATTTAGCGCCAAATAACCGGGAAGGACTTTACTTCTTGGCGGAGGCTTACAAAGGGAAAGGAAATAAGGAAAAGGCCATTGAAACCTTCCGCAGGCTGGAAGGGATTGTAAACAGCCCCGACTTTACGAACGATATAGAAAAGTACATTAACTCATTTAAGTAACCTCATTAAAACGAACGAATTATGCCTTGCGGTAAGAAACGTAAACGCCATAAGATTGCCACCCACAAGCGCAAAAAGCGCCTGCGCCGCAACCGTCATAAGAAGAAGTAAGGTTGTAGAGCACCATTGCTCTATACTGCTGAAGCCTTTTCATCCCGCAACGACTCTTGAGCGTGCGGGATGAATGCTTTGTGTCTGACGCTTCAGCTACACGACAGGACTTGTATGGGAAAGATTTGATGCAGCCTCACGGGTAAAACACTTCGTGCACCTACATCTTAGCAGTTTCATTCCGGTTCTGGACTTCTTCATCCGCTACCCCGCGCCCAAAGCCTGCATTCTCAATGAGTTGCACCGCACCGGGTGGCGCTAAACCAGACGGTAGCCATGAATAAAGAACTTATCATCAACTCCGCCAGCGGAGATGGTGTTGAAATAGCGCTCCTTGAAGACAAGAAATTAGTAGAGCTGCATTATGAGCGCGGCACCGACCAGTTTTCGGTCGGCGACCTCTACCTCGGCAAAGTCCGCAAGACGATGCCCGGCCTCAATGCCGTATTTGTGGATGTAGGCTTTGAAAAAGACGCCTTCCTTCACTACACCGACCTGTCGCCTTACTTCCGCTCGCTGCTGAAATTCACGGCGGAAAGCGCCAAAGGCACGCCCTCGTGGGGCGAGGATTTTGGGAAATTCCAGACAGAAGCGGACATCCCGAAGGGTGGAAAAATCACCGACATTGTTCAGGGGAAGCCTGAAGTGATGGTGCAAATCCTGAAGGAGCCTATTTCTTCCAAAGGCCCACGCCTGAGCTGCGAAATCTCGCTGCCGGGCCGCTTTATGGTGCTCACACCATTCAATGATGTAGTGGCCGTAAGCCGCAAAATTCATTCTGCCGAAGAGCGCAAACGCTTGCAACGCATCGTAGAAAGCATTAAGCCTAAAAACTTCGGTATCATAGTGCGTACGGCTGCAGAAGGCAAGAATACCGCCGAGCTTCATGCCGACATCCTTGACCTGGCAGCAAGCTGGAAAAAAGTTCAGGAAAACCTGAAAGGCGCGAAGCCCCCGCAGAAAATCCTCGGCGAGCAGGATAAAACCACCTCCATTCTGCGCGACCTGCTGAATGATTCATTCCAGAAAATAGTCGTTGACGACAAGCGTATTATGGCCGAGGCAAAGGAATACATTGGCCGCATCATGCCGGAGCAATTGGAGATTCTCAGCCTGCACAGCGCGCAGCAGCCTGTTTTTGATACCTATGGCATCACAAAGCAGGTCAAAGCGGCTTTCGGCAAGACGGTAAACATGGCCTCCGGCGCCTACCTCATTATTGAACACACCGAAGCGCTGCACGTCATTGACGTGAACTCCGGCACCCGTAGCGGCGAGAAAGACCAGGAGCTGAATGCATTGGCTACGAATCTGGAAGCAATAGCCGAAATAGCCCGCCAGCTGCGCCTGCGCGACCTTGGTGGCATCATCGTCATTGACCTCATTGACATGAAAAACCCTGACCATCGCAAGCAGGTAGTAGATGCGATGGAGGCAGCAATGTCCCTAGACCGTGCGAAGCACACGATACTTCCGATGAGCAAATTCGGGCTGATGCAGATAACCCGCCAGCGTCTGCGCCCGGAAATCAACATTACGACGGCGGAAGTCTGCCCGACTTGTAAAGGCACGGGCAAGATTGGCCCGTCTATTATGCTGGGCGATGATATTGAGAAGGATGTGGCATACCTCATCAACCAGGGGCATCGCGAGCTGACGATTCACATGCATCCGATTCTGGCGGCTTATCTCACGAAAAAAGCCCCCGGCATCCTCGGCAAATCGCCACTGCAGAAATGGAACGCGCAGTATAAAGCAAAAATTAAAATCACTGAAGACCCCGGCGCGCCGCTAACTGAATATCAGTTTTTTGATCGCGTGACCGATGATTTGATTAAGCTGTAGGCCTGCAGGCATTTAAAGCTGGCAGCTTTCGTTGCTATTCATCTGTTCAATTGCGGTAGTGTCTCCGCACTATTGTGACAAAATTGTTGCAAGGTGATAGTGTGTCATGTAGACTTCCAGAGGGAATTACCAACCTTCGCGGCCCTTACAATGAATTTTAGATTAAAGCGCTGTTAGCCAGCTAATTGCTAATACTGTGTTGTCAATTAGCCGCCATAAATGTTATGGTGCGGCTGGCATAAATGTTTTAGTCACGGCCCGGACTGATGAGTTATGCATCATTAACAGGGATCCGCTACTGAAATATCAAATTCAGGTTCGTTTCGCCAGGTAGAAGGGTTTGCCTGTTCTGCTGTCAGCTATGAACTACATACTGCCGGGAAGGCACTCCGACGAGGGCTGCGCCTACGCCTACTTTCCTTATTCAATTTTATGAAGTAATGAAAATGACATGCGTCTTGCGTATGAAAGATTCTGATTCAAGCCAGGTCTGATAGGGCATTTTTTCAATAATGCCCTAAGGATTAGACTCCCTGTGAATTGAAGCGCTCACATAATATATTAATTGACACCAATTAAGCATGAACACACCTAAAGGCTGCCTTATTCCGGTAGGCGGGGCTAGGACAAGGCCGCCGATCTTGCAACGTTCTTTGAGATCGGGGTGCTCAAAAAAATCATTAGCCAGATACCAAATGGAGCAGAGCCGCGAATAGAAGTGATTACTACCGCCTCCGGCGACCCTGAAGATGCATTTGAGGCATACCGGGAAGGGTTTGAAAAGCTCGGCTGCCACACGGTAGGTCATTTAAATATCCGGTCGCGCGCGGAGGCAGAACTACCTGAGAACCTGGAAAGACTCCAGGCCTGCAACTGCGTAATGATGTCTGGTGGTGATCAGCTAAGGCTCTCTACTATCTTCGGGGGCACTGCTGCCTTGCGGCTTATTTACCGTCGCTACGAATCAGAAGAATTTGTGGTGGCCGGCACAAGTGCGGGCGCGATGGTAATGAGCAACCCAATGATTTATGAAGGCCGCGCCGAACGCGCCAACCTGAAGGGTGAGGTCAAAATCGTCTCTGGATTCGGCCTGCTTGATGATGTAATTATTGATACACACGTGGATAAGCGCGGGCGCTTCAGCAGGCTCGCGCAGGCAGTAGCAGCGCAGCCGGGGGCCCTTGGAGTCGGACTCGGGGAAGACACCGGGCTGATGGTGACCGAAGGCCACAACATAGAAGTAATTGGGTCCAGCAGTATTATCCTCATTGACGGGAGGGGCATTGCTTGCACCAACATTGCCGATATTGATGCCGGCCAACCGATAACCGTACAGAATCTGACGGTCCATATTCTTGCCGCCGGAGATCGTTATGATATTGCGAAGCGGACGTTTCTGAAGTCCGTTTCGAGAGATGCATAGCTTTCATAGACGCCACTCGCGGAAGAATATTCAAACTCTGGTTCAGCCTCAGCAACAGCATATAGCAAGCAGCGAGGAATCGATTAAGTGTTTGTCCGGATCGGGCGCACAACTTGATAGAAGAAACGATGCGCAGATGTAATCATCCATTGGCCAAAGCGGTTTGGGGGCTAAAGGGACTGCTTTGAGATGCCTTCTCCAGCCCAAACGCTATCGGATATTGCAGCCTCTATGCCAAAATATGCATGAGAAGCCCGCACATAAGTTGATGACAATCGTGGGGATTAGACCATTCCTTTTTCTACAATCATTGCCCGAAATTTCTGAACTAAGTGACTTAAATCACTAATAATCATACGATGTGCAGCATGGCACGCCATTGATTTGAAGTAGAGAACCGGTGACGCCTTAAATACGTTGCGCAATGTCACTGGCCCCACCCTGAATATCGTCGCGAAGTGACACAGTTATTTCCGCTATGGGCTTCCTGGAATGTTCGGGTCGCCTATTTGGGCAATTACCCATAATAATATTTTTATATTCAATAACCAACCCAAACCAAACTCAGCAATGAAAAAGATCATCCTTAGCTGCGCAATCGCAGCGATTATGCTCCCCGCCGGAGCGCAGACACAAAACACTCAAGGTGGCGGCCGTGGTAATGGCTCATCTGGTACTATGAACAACGGCAACAGTACCAATAATGGAGGTAGTACCATGACTACTGGTGGCACCGGCACAACAGACCAGCAATCCGGCACCGCTACTGGTACAAACCGCGGCAGCAGCGGCCGTAGCCATTCGGGCACTAAGCGCCGTTCCGGCAGCAGCCGCAACTCTAACAGTCGTTCTATGCGTGGCGGCAGCAGCAGCACAGGTACAGGCACCTCTGGCTCAGGCACGAATACAGGCACAGGCACTTCTACTGGCAGTGGACGCTAACAGACCGTATAAACAATCAACAATGCCCGCCTTTTGAGCGGGCATTATTTTGCTTAGTCCTTCAAAAGACACAAAATCTATTATTTATGTTTCATCACGTAAAAGCACTCCAATTTAACGCTCGTGTATCACGGCCGGATCCAAAATTTGCACGATTGCTGCTCCAGCAGTTTGGCGGGCCTAATGGTGAGCTTAAAGCCGCCATGCAGTACTTTATTCAGGCCTTCCCCTGCAAAAATGCATATCCCGACAAGTATGACTTGCTGATGGACATCGCGACGGAGGAATTTTCGCACCTGGAAATTGTCGGCGCAACCATCCAGATGCTGCTTACGGGCGTCAACGGCAAGCTAAAGGAAGAAGCAGACTCTTCGGAACTGATGCAGATTATGGATGGTAACGGCAAGCGCGACGACCTTGTGCACGATGCGTTCATACACCCGCATTTCTATATTGAAAGCGGTGGTGGGCCAATGCTTACCGACTCAATGGGCGTGCCATTTTCCGGTTCATTTATTAATGCCAATAGCGACCTGACGGTTGACCTGCGCTCTAACATGGGTGCCGAAAGCCGCGCTAAAATTGTGTACGAATACCTCATGCAATTCACAGACGACCCTTATGTAAAGGAGTCGTTGTCCTTCCTCATGACGCGCGAGATCGCGCACTTCCAGATGTTTGAAGCGGCACTTGCAACCATTCAGCCCAACTTTCCACAAGGCATCCTGCAGGGTGATCCGCGCTTTAGCAATACTTACTTCAACAGCAGTCAGGGCACAAGCGAAGAAGAATTTCAGGGCACGTGGAATAGTGGCGTAAGCACACAGCTGGGTGAGGAAATTCGCTTTGTGGCCAATCCGGCCCAGCACGTTCAGGAAACTACCGGTCTCACAAATGAGACGATACAGGGCACAGCTCGTACGCCTGAGGTAAATCAGGAGAAAGAAAAAGCGCTTGCCACACTGCGCGGCGAGGAAATCAAAAGCGCGAATCCGCCCACTGATATGCAGTGGAGCCGGTATTTGTAATAAGCAGCTACTGCTGAACCGCAACAGAAAGGGAACAATGTCTATCAATGTTGTTCCCTTTCCTTTTTGCTGAAATATGGGCATGCCTTAGCTAAACTGCATACGCAACATAATGCTAACAGCTGATGGCGCGCTTTCAATAGTGATAGAACGTCTCTCCAAAACTTTTTGATCTTGTACAGTCACTTTCTGGCGGTCACTCCGGCCATCACACTACACTACCGCGACAATGGCGCAGCATCTCTGCCGCCGCTGCTTCTCTTGCACTCGCTTTCTGATAATACGCATGTCTTTGATGCGATTATTGCTGCCGGACTTGATTCGCGATTTAGAATAATAGCACCAGATATGCGGGGGCGCGGCGCCAGCAGCCGTCCGGCCACTGACTATGGCCTTGAGGCGCACTGCAGGGATATTGTTGCGCTGTTAAACCATCTTGGAATTGAGCAGTCATTTGTCGCAGGCCATTCTTTCGGCGGTCTGCTCGGACTCTATTTCGCAGCGCACTATCCGCAATATGTAAGGGGCCTTACTATGATAGATGCAGCGGCAGAAATGCACCCGCTTACGCCCATGTTTGTTCTCCTGTTGGGAGACCGGCTCGGCAGATGGTATCCCTCACAGGACGCCTTTATTATGAATATGAGGGCAATGCCGTTCATTACCTATTGGGACACCGATATGCGCCGCGCTTTTCTTGCTGACACAACTTCCCTGCCGGATGGTTCTGTATATGTAAAGACGCAGAAGCATCATATAATGCAAAGCGCTGTGGCCGTAGAAGCCATTCCAAAACGAAAATGGCGGGAGTTAGCCCGGCGGGTGCAGGGCCCTGCACTCGTGTTGTCAGGTGCTCAGGCATTTTTGCAGGGCCAGCATATGGTTGAGCATCATAAAGCCGTGGAGACAGCAGTACTGTTGCCAGCCGGTGCACACGCGCAGGTACGTGGCAATCATGTCACGATGATGTTTGGCGACGGGGCTCACGATATTGCTGACGCGATCATTGAACGGTTTGTACCATCAGCACGTTTTGATCTCAATGCAGTTCCGCTTTTTGAAAATGATGCGCTTGTAATGGCCTAAGGACATTGCCGGGCACGAATTTTATTTGTTTTTTTAAACGAGAAGTGCACCCGTCACTTTTCTCCCTTTACATTTTTTGGAATAATTGATTGCGTGTGTCGCTTTAAGGCGTCGTATGCAATCAGCACTGGCATTTTAGCCAGCTAAAAAATATTGTATGCACCAGCATAAAGCCCCCGCCATGGCTGTGGCACCGGACGAGAACATCTATCAGCAGTTTGCTGTTGACCCGCGCATATCTTACCCAAGCTATATGCCGATGGACGCGTTTATGGATGTGGAGCAGCTGCGTGCATTGGACGGTTATATCACTTCACGCATCAGGCGCCGTATTGAAGCGGCTGCAAATAATGACGTTGCCTTCTTCACCGGCCCGTACAAACTTGAAGCGGATGCGCTCGCGCTTCCCGGCACCAAGATGATTTACCTCTCGCGCTCTGAGCGCGCCGACCGCTATCTGGATCTTGATCAGACAGAACTGTGGCATCCCACGGAAGCCGCCACAGAGTTTTCCGCACTAATGGATTTCATACGCACGCTGCCATTTAAGGCCGCCGGCCGCATGCTTATTATGTACGACACTGAGGCCCGACCAGTGAGCGCCCACCGGGACCATATGGAGACGGACATCTGCCACGACTTTATCTGGATGCGCACCAATAAAAAGAAGCCGTTCTATATGCTCAATCATACCACCGGCGAGAAGGCGTACGTAGAATCGTACAGCGCGTGGTTCGATTCCGTCAATCAATTTCATGGCAGTGACGGGCACGATGGCTTGTCGTTCAGTATCCGGGTAGATGGCGTATTTACAGACGAATTCAAAGCTCAGATTCCGCAACCCTCCGTCAATCCTGCCTCAACGCCATCCTTGTGGGCCTCGCTTTCAAGATAATTACCGTATACAAACCAATACATGACTATTTATATCAGCGGCCTTTATTGCGGCACCAATCCACAACCTGGTGTTGGCATTGCCCGCTCCCTGCGCGAGGCATATCCGGATGCAAAGCTCATTGGCCTGGAATACTCCGTACGCTGCTCCGGCATTCATTGGCCCGACCTTGACGAAGTGTGGCTGCAACGTCCCTGGAACGAGTTGGACTTAGACCGTCACGCAGCCGCTATCAAAGAACGTCTGGACAGCGGCGCACTGCTCATTTCCTGCAACGACCTGGAAGTAATGTGGCTGGCAGATGTGTTTCCCGATGGACATCCAAATCTGCTTACACCGCCCGCAAAGGGTCTGGGCCAGGTTGGTAAACCCGCAGTGCCGGCGCGCTGCAGGCTTGCCAGTGCGCATCCCAACCTTCGTCACGACGGAATTATCTGATTGGGATCTTCACACCTTCTGCCGCCAGCACAACTGGAAAGTATGGCTGAAAGGCCCCTATTATGAAGCGGTACGTACGCGCAGCTGGGCAGAATTTGAATCGATGCGTGCGTTGCTTACGGGTGCCTGGGTATTGAGAAATTATTCCTGCAGGCGCATGTTACGGGGTATGAAGAATCCATTTCGCTCTCTGCCTACAAAGGTGAGCTGCTGCATTGCGTGACGATGCGCAAGCGCGACCTAACAGAAATTGCGAAGACCTGGGCAGGCGATGTTTCGGAAGTGCCGGAGGAACTGAAAACACCGCTGCGCAAAATCATTAAAGATCTGAATTGGACCGGCGGTGCCGAGCTCGAAATGGTGCGAGATGCGGACGGCAACCGGTGGCTGCTGGAATGGAACCCTCGCTATCCGGCATGGATTCATGGCGCAACGATTGCTGGCCATAATATGCCTGCCATTCTTGTAGAGGGCGCTACAGGCATCAAGGCTAAAAAGCGTGTATCACCGACCACACAAGAATTTACCCGTGTTGTACTCGAGATTCCTGTGAATCCCGAGATGCCCCTTTCACCATTGCCGGAACCGTTTGCAGGAGGGATCGGACATTCGCTAAAACATCCATCCGGATTACTTGGTTTTGCAGATAAACTGCACAAATTAAGCGACGGCGAAGGCAGAGCAGAACGGCAGCAATGAGGAAAGGAACAAAGAGCAGCTTCCGCAGATTCCTGAAACATTCGCACATGATATTGGCGCACTAAAAGTGGAAGGGCTCTGCAAACACCGCAATTCCTTTTTCTTGACCGCACAGCCCAAAATGTTTTAGAAAACGCTGCAAAAGCGGCCGCAGCGGCGAGCACGAAAGAAGTAACGGTAATAAATGCCTACAGCATCAAAACGAATCCTGATCCAGCGCATGCTGGAAGCGGCGCTTAAGGCCGGATTTTTAGCCGAAGCCATCAGCCCACCCGAAGTCACTGCGGCGCTTGAAAGCCGGCTTTAGGCCCGAGCAGGTAATTCTGAACGGCCCCGGCAAATGGTGGCGCAAAGAAGAAATTCCATCCGCTCCGCCTGCATGCTGTATTCTGCGATTCCACTGAAGATCTGAAGCGAGTAGTTACAGCTATTGAAGCCGGCGAACTGAAAACAGGTGTTGTAGGTGTTCGCCTGCGCACGCCCAATGTCTCTTCCCGCTTCGGCATTCCCATTGATAAGCCAGAGATGTTTGAGGCGCTTATTGAGGCCATTAAAACGCTGCCGCGCGAGCTGTGCTTTCGGTGTCCACTTCCATATGGCAAGCAGCAACATCGGTGTTAGCAACTGGAAACATCTGTTTAAGTCCATGCTGCGTTGGTGCACTTCTATTGAAGCCCTTTCCGGCAGAATGATTGAGGTGCTCGGACATGGGCGGCGGCTGGGCACCGGATGATTGGCAGGACGGTGCAGCAGGCCGCTTTGCGCAGGCAGTAAAAGCTGTTCAGGACGCCTTACCGAACGTACAGCGCATTATCTCCGAGCCCGGTAAGGCCGTAGCGCAGCCATCTATGGCACTGGCGATGCGGATTCTGGAGATCAGCGATAATGGCGGCGATGAAAAGGCGGACATTGAAGCGGTGGTAGACGGCTCTATCGCCGAGCTACCCATGTACTTCGTGCATCCGCACCGCATTCTGCATCAATCGGCAGGGCGGCGAATGGAAGACAGTTGGCCGCGGCAAAACGCACCTGATGGGGCGGCTGTGCATGGAGCATGATATAGTAGCCACAGGTGTGGCGCTGCCCGAAGGGGCAAAGGCTGGTGACCTGCTCGTGTTTTGCGATGCAGGGGCTTACGATAAAAGTATGAGCTATGTTTTTGGACACGGTTAATCCCAAACTAATCATCGCAGACCTTAAGGCTGCAGACTTGCAAACCGCTGGCTGCGAAACGGCAGCTCCGGCAGCGCCCTATGAGGTGTGGAAATACTTTCCGCACTCCCATATTTCCCACCACGGCAAGCCCTGTTGTGAGACAGCGCGCGAGTGGTTTCTCTCCATGGACTATGCGCTGCTTGCTGGCGAAAGCCCACTTACCGGCCCGCGCTGGATTCGTGCACGCTATGAGTGGGGGCCGTCCGCGCACCCTATCCATTGGTGCGACGCAGTAAAGCGTAAAACGCTGGATTGCGGTGCGCTTGCTGCGCTGGCTATTGGCATGCTTTAGAGAGCGCGGTGTGCATGCATTTCCTGCACAGTTCGTGCAGCGGTATTCCAAAGATGCAACGACGCATTGGGAAGGCCGCTGGAGTGATGATGAGGTTTCCTGCACACTGGATTGGCGACGATGTCATTTATCATGAAGGATGCGCGGTCTTAATGCCTGATGGCAGAGTTCAACTCTGGGATGCAAGCGCAGCGTGGTGGGTGAATCCCGCACAAACAGCAGGCTACGGCAGCCTTGCAGCGGTAAAAATATGGACCGGCGCAGATAGCCAGCACCTCTCACTGCAATGGGGCACACGGAGCCTCGTTGCCAATGAATGGACAGTGCTTTAATGATAGAGCCCTGGCAAAGCCGACTTTTCTTGATATTTCGGCATTGTCAGGGCTAATTTTTCTGATTTTCAATTAGAATCGTTCAATCACGGTCTGATTTATTGTCGCGCAGCAGATACACGGCAACTGCACCTATGACCAAAGCAGCTGCAGCTTTTTTTGCAAGGCCCTTTTTATTGTATTTCCATTCTGCAGCCATGCCTTTCTCTGCGAGGATATTCGGGAACTGGCCTCCCTTGATGTCATCTACAATGCCTTCCACCACGTTCACCCGGTCGGCAGCCAGCAGTGCAAGCCAGTGCCACCATTTGCCTTCGCTATAGCGGAATGCAAAACGCCTGATTGCACCACTGACACCACTTGGCGGCGCTACAGTGCCGAATACTGCAGATAGGCTGGGACGCTCATTGGAGTGAAGCACTTCAACCGTTTCTGGTTGCAGTGTTGGGCGCTCATAGTTCAGGCGGCGATGGTCGTCGCCTGTCCAATGCTTCATTGGATAGGTTGGCTCGTTGTCGGGGTCGGCATCTATGCCCCAGCCTTTGATATGTTCGTAGTTCTTAGCAAGGCTTTCCATAATATTAGTGTCGGTTGGTTGAAACGTGGCTCCTTTCGTAGTCGCTTCCTGCTTCTTTCTATTCTTGTCGCTCATGGTTCTTGTTTGTTATGATCTTGCAGATGGCGGGATGAGGATAGTCTTGATACAGTTATCCAGCTTCGACGAAAAAATGTGGTACGCATCGCTCACTTCTTCTAGCGGGACGCGGTGCGTAACCATATCCTTTGGAGAGAGCACGCCGTTACGTATATGCTCAATAAGTCGTGGCAGCAGGCGCTTGACACTTGCCTGATTGGCCCGGATAGTGAGTCCCTTGTTGACAACGTTACCAATGGGGATGATGTTGCCGGTGGGACCGTACACACCCACGATGGATACAATACCGCCTTTTTTCACGCCATTAATGGCCCAATGCAGTGCGGTGGCTGCGCCAGCCTGGAGCATCATTTTTACGCCGGTAATATGTTGGGCTGCGCTTCCTGCGGCCTCGCAGCCTACAGCATCAATGCATACATCAGCACCGTAATAGTCGGTGGTCTTTTTGAGGAAGAGCGTTACATCGCCCAGCGAGCGGAAATTGTAGGCCTCGCATTGCGCAAAGGTTCGGGCAAAATCTAACCGGTACTCTACGTGATCTATAATAATGACGCGGCCTGCGCCAAACAGCCAGGCACATTTTGCCGCCATAAGTCCGACTGGTCCTGCGCCAAAAACCACGACAGTATCGCCGGGCTTGATGCCGCCCATTTCTGCCGCCTGATAGCCAGTGGGCGTTACATCCGTAAGCAGGACTGCATCGTCGGGGTGTAGATCATCGGGGATTATTTCAGGTCCTACGTTAGCATAAGGTACACGCACATATTCTGCCTGTCCGCCATCAAAACCACCAGCGGTGTGCGAGTAGCCGAAGATGCCGCCGACGGCCGTGGCTTCGGAATTGCTTTCATGGCAATTGCCAAACAACTCCTGCTTACAAAAAGAGCATTGACCGCAGGCTATATTGAAAGGGACCAGCACATGGTCGCCCACCTTGAGTTTTGTCACTTCCGGGCCCACTTCTTCTACAATACCGATAAACTCATGGCCGAAGGTGGTGCCCACGCGAGTGTCTGGCACGAGGCCATGATAAATGTGCAGGTCTGATCCGCAGATACATGATCGTGTCACACGGACAATCGCATCTTGCGGATGCTTTATTTCAGGCATTGGTTTATTGCGGTCTGCCCGCACGCGGTAAGGGCCGCGGTAATTCATGGCCAGCATAAGTCCAGTCTTATTTAAAAGGGTGAAAGGAACCTGCAATTGCGTAAAAAGCGTGCCTGCTACCTCCGACTTAATGCTCGCGGGCCTTGGCCCCATATTGCTACACCCGTTTTAACATGGCTAACAGATTCCCAGGCATTTTGACCTGCGCCTTAATCTTGATTTACGCACCCGGGTCGTCTGCCCAGGAACGGTGGAGTAAGGCTACGGATACCATTAATGCCGACCGACCCGACCAGACAGAGTCCCCTCACATTGTGCCTGCAGGTAAGCTGCAACTCGAAGCAGGCATTTCGCTCAATCCATTTGATTCGGCCGGCGATAAAACCCCGCTTATTGGCATGGCGGTGCTGCGGTACGGCATTTCCAAAAAACTGGAAATGCGCCTGATGGCCGAAGAGGGCCGCAGCCGTGACCGTTATCTTGAAGAAACTACGCAAGGCGTTTTTCCGCTTGCCCTTGGCGGTAAACTCCTCTTATTGGAGCGCAAAAGCGGCGTCATTCCCCAAATGGCCTTGCTGGCATGGCTTAAACTGCCGATCACATCACGCTCTTCGGAGCAATCTATTTACTGGAGCCCGCAGTTCACCATGGCCTTTGAAAACAAAATAGGCGACAAGCTGGAACTGGAATATAATGGCGGGCTAAAGCAAAAAGTCTATGGTCGTAATTGGCAGGGTATGGCCAGTATCTCGCTGCACACAGAACTGGGTAAGCAGCTGAAAGTTTTCTGTGAATATTTTGGCCAATACGAGCCTGAAGAGTCCCCGATACACAATTGGGATGTAGGCCTGCTGTGTTTGCTGAATCCCTCTCTTCAGCTGATGCAGCCGTAGGGCGCAGTTTTTCCGCGCCGTCCACACAAAGCAGCAGTTTCGTGAGTATAGGCTTTGCAATACTCATGCAGTAAGCTGCCGCGGGGCTGTCCCTTACTGCTTCACAATCACTACCCGCCAGTAGAAGCATTGAACTAGCCTTATGACACCGCTCACTAGTCCGCCGTGATGCAGCACATATTGTGCGAGATCTACTGGATTAAGAGTTTAAAAAAGTGTGAGATCCAATCTAAAAGGCAAGCTGGTTATGAAAACTGCTTGCCTTTTTCGTCTTATTGTGCGCGTGGAGGGACTCGAACCCCCATGCCTCACGGCGCCAGATCCTAAGTCTGGTACGTCTACCAATTTCGCCACACGCGCATTGCGGACGGCGAAGGTAAGTTGATAGGTTGAATGATGGAGCAATTGATACGGAGCTGTTGAAAGGTTTTTGATATCTGCCCACTTGTCAACCGATCACCTTGTAACCTAACAAGGCCCCGTACCTTCGCGTCATGCAATCCTTACAGGAGCAAATAGCCTTGCACCAGGCGGAAATTGAGGCATTCAACCCTACCAATGCGGCAGAGCTGGAGGCTTACCGTATCAAATTTCTCGGCACCAAAGGCATCGTCAAAGCCATATTTGGTGAGATGAAGAACGTGCCGGCCGAACAGAAAAAGGAAGCCGGCCAGCTATTCAATGCCTTTAAGCAATTAGCAGAAGGCAAGTATGCGACGTTTAAGCATCTTCAATCCGAAAGCCGGAATCCGAAATCCATAATTGAAGATATTTCCCTGCCCGGTCCGGCATTGCCGCTTGGCACCCGCCATCCATTGCGCGTCATGGAAAACCGCATCGTCCACATCTTTGAAAAGCTGGGCTTTGCTGAAGCTACCGGCCCGGAGATTGAGGACGACTGGCACAACTTCACCTCCCTGAATATGCCCGCCGACCACCCGGCGCGCGACATGCAGGATACGTTTTACGTATCCCAAAACCCTGACTGGGTGCTGCGCACGCACACCTCCTCGGTACAGGCGCGGATGCTTGGAAGAAGGGAAGCTGCCGGTTCGCGTGATTTGCCCCGGCCGTGTATATCGTAATGAAACCATCTCCGCACGCGCGCACTGCTTCTTCCATCAGTGCGAAGGTCTGTATGTGGATAAGGACGTGTCCTTTGCCGACCTGAAGCAGACGCTCTACTACTTTGTAACAGAGATGTTCGGCGCAGACACCAAAGCTTCGCTTCCGCCCTTCCTACTTCCCATTCACAGAGCCAAGCGCGGAGATGGATATTTCCTGCACCGTATGCGGTGGCAGCGGCTGCAACCTCTGCAAGCATACTGGCTGGGTAGAAATTCTTGGCTGCGGCATGGTGCACCCCAATATGCTGCGCAACTTCGGCATAGACCCGGATGTATACAGCGGCTATGCCTTTGGTATGGGCGTGGAACGCATCACCCAGATCAAATACCGCGTAAACGACCTGCGGCTTTATTCACAGAATGATGTACGCTTTCTGCGGCAGTTTGAAGCATTATGAGTCTAAAGTCATTCGTAGAAAGTAGAAGGCGGTTTTGCAATGCTCACACGCCAGCTGTCTACTTTCTACGCTATACTTTCTACTAAAAATGATTTTCGTGACCGGCGCCAGCGGCTTTGTAGGAGCACATCTTACGAAAAGGCTTTCCCAGGAAGGCCGGCCGATCCGCGCCCTTTACAACAGCAACGCCCCGACGCCGGCCATGCAGTCTTGGCCCGGCGTTCAGTGGCAGCAGGCCGACCTGCTCGACATCTTCGCTGCCGACGAGGCCATGCAAAGCATGACGGAAGTATATCATTGCGCTGCCATCGTTTCCTTCAATCCTGCCAGGCGAAAAGAGCTGATTCATGCCAATGGCGAGATGGCATCCAACATCGTCAATGCAGCCTTGGATGCAGGCGTACGCAAGCTCATTCACATCTCTTCGGTAGCGGCCCTGGGTCGCGATGGAACCGGCAAGGAAATCACTGAAGAAGCAGAGTGGGAAGAAAGCCGCCATAATTCCGGCTATGGACTTAGCAAATATGCCGCCGAGATGGAAGTCTGGCGCGGAATAGGTGAGGGACTTGAAGGTGCCATTTTAAACCCCGGCATCATTCTCGGCGAGCCGCTCAACCCGAAAAGCTGGAGCGAAGGCTCAGCAAGGCTGATGCAGGTAGCATACGATGAATTCCCTTTCTATACCGACGGCATTACCGCATTTGTAGATGTGCATGATGTAGTGAAGGCCGCCATCGGGCTGATGTGTTCACAAGTAAGCGGCGAGCGTTTTATCCTTAGTGAGGGCAATCGTCCCTTCCGCGAAATTTTTACGATGATGGCCGCAGCGCTCGGCAGGAAGCCTCCGCGCATACGCGCTAATCCGGCAATGAGCGGACTGGTATGGCGTGCATCGGTGTTGAAGGCTGTATTCACTGGCGGCACGCCGACTATTACAAAGGAAACAGCGCGTAATGCACAGACAAGATCCAGCTATAAGTCCGATAAGATTTTTAGCGCGCTACCAGCCTTTGCCTATACGCCAATGGCCGAAACGATTGAGCGGATGGCCGCAGCTTCCAATCGCATTTGAAAGCCACTGCATAAGAACACGCTTTGCATGTTTGCAACCGGCACGACCGGCAGCGCATCACATTGCAAACAATTGGCATAATTATTTCTGTGCTATCGCGAAAGCTTCGTATTCTTGCAACATCGGATGGCCATCAGCGCCTTCACCGGCCCAGGAATCTATCTAAGCCGACCCCGTCACTGGTTTTCCTTTTTCCTTTTTCTGTTACTTCTTTTCGTCCCAGCGCCATGCGTCTGCGGTCTTTTCAGAAATAATTCTTTTGGCGTCCGGCTTTCATAGCCCATTCTCAGCGACGCTCCATTACTCAAGTCTTTTCATGCCTTACGACATTAATCAGCTCAATGATCTGCTGCTCCCTGAATTGCAGGACGTTGCCACACGCCTCCGGATTGCCGACACGGCCGGCCTTGACAAGCAGCACCTTATTTATAAAATCATAGACCAGCAAGCCCTTGTAGCCGCTAAAGGCGCCCGCATAACGCCGAAGCAGATGTCCATCACCGCTGACGGTGAAGCGCCTAAGAAAAAGCGCGGCCGTCCTGCAAAGCAAAAGACTAGATGCCCGCGATGCCGGATGCCGGTGAGCCCCTGCCCACAAAGGAAACCAGCGCAGAAGCAGAAGAACCGAAGAAAAAGCGCGGCCGCCCGGCGAAGAAAGACATTGCGTCAACCTGCAACACCAGACGACGCAGGTAGCCGACCAAAGTGCCGAGAACAGGCGCCGAAGTGGGCGCAGCTATCCCGCAATCAGGAAGACGGCCAGTGTACAAACCACTCCCGATGCACAGCCCGCGGCTACCGAAGGCGGAAACGAGCTGACGACGCAAACAACCAGCGAAACTGTTGCGCCGGCACAAGGCGGTGACGGCGTACAGGGGCAGCAGCCAACCCGCGAGCGCCGGGAATTCAACAATAATAACCAGAATCGCGAACGCCGCGATTTTGGAAATAATAATAATGGTGAAGGCCGCCAGCGTTTTAATAACGACCGTCAGGGCCAACAGCAGGGCGAACGGCTACAATACAAGGCGAGCGTCATCAGGTGCGAGCGTCAGGGCCAGGGCGATCGGCCACAGCAGAGGCGGAGATCGCCAGCAAGGGGAACGTCCACAGCAACAGCAAGGCGACCGCCAGCAGGGAGAGGAGCGCCGCAGCAGAATCAAAACCAAGTGCAGAATAATCAGCAGCTGAACCGGAGCGACCGCCAGCAGGGTTTTCAGCAGCAGCGCCAGCAAGGCGATCGTCCACAAGGCGACCGCCAGCAAGTTGATCGTCCACAGCAGCAACAATCTGCAGAGGGCAGCGAAGCAGCCGATTCAGCAGCAGCGTCAACAAGAGCAGCAACGCCGCCCGGCTTTTCAGTCCGAATTTGATGGGGTAGTGCGCGGCGAAGGCGTTGTGGAAATGATGCCCGACGGCTACGGCTTTCCTGCGCTCCGCCGACTACAATTATCTCTCCTCGCCGGATGATGTTTACGTTTCCCAGCAGCAAATCAAGGCCTATGGCCTGAAGGTCGGCGACAGCGTGATAGGCACAGTACGCACGCCGAAGGAAGGCGAGAAATACTTTGCGCTCACTAAGGTAGAAAGCATCAACGGCCGCCAGCCGGATGAAATCCGCGACCGTGTGCCGTTTGATTATCTGACGCCACTCTTCCCTTTGAAAAGCTCAATCTGACGACCGGCAAGCCGAGCGAGGCGAATAATTTTTCTACCCGCATCGTTGACCTGTTCACGCCTATTGGCAAAGGGCAGCGCGGCCTGATCGTGGCGCAGCCGAAGACGGGTAAAACGATGCTGCTGAAAGAAATGGCCAACGCTATTGCCAAGAATCACCCGGAAGTTTACCTGATGGTCGTGCTCATCGATGAGCGCCCGGAAGAAGTAACCGACATGCAGCGCAGCGTACGTGCAGAAGTGATTGCCTCAACGTTTGATGAGCCTGCTGATAAGCACGTAAAGGTTTCTGCCATTGCCCTGCAAAAGGCAAAGCGTCTTGTGGAAGTCGGCCATGATGTGGTGATTCTGCTTGGACTCTATTACGCGCCTTGCCCGCGCACACAATACGGTGGCGCCTGCGTCCGGTAAGGTGCTTTCCGGCGGTGTGGAAGCGAATGCCATGCAGAAGCCAAAGCAATTCTTCGGCGCTGCTCGCAAGATCGAGAATGGCGGCTCGCTGACCATCCTTGCCACTGCGCTCATTGATACCGGCTCTAAGATGGACGAAGTGATCTTTGAAGAGTTCAAGGGCACCGGCAATATGGAGCTCCAGCTTGACCGCCGCCTTGCCAACAAGCGCATCTTCCCTGCCATTGACATCACAACGTCTAGCACCCGCCGCGACGACCTCTTGCTGCCGCAGGAAGTGCACAACAAGATGTGGATTCTCCGTAAGCACATCTCCGACATGAACACCGACGAGGCCATGAACTTCCTTATGAAGCAGATGCGCGGCACCAGCCACAACGAAGAGTTTCTGGCGACGATGAACAAGTAATAATTTGATCGGTAAGGCAAAGCCGGACCGACGGATAGCAATTAGTAAAGGCAGCCACGTGGCTGCCTTTACTAATTGCTCAGCTTCACCAGGAATGAATTATGAGTGCTGCGTGGCAGCCAGAGCATTCAGCCGGTTCCGGGCAAGCTGCACATAAGTACTGCCGGGATAGTCTATGATGAGTTGCTCATAAAATTCTTTGGCTCTAGTCAGATCTTTCAGTGCGCGCTCGTAAAGCTCCGCTGTCTTGAACACTGCATCATCGCCAAGTACATCTTTGCCGTACTCTTTAATGACAGCAGCGTAGTATTCTAAGGCCTTGGGATAGTCATGGCGCTTCTGCGAAAGAGAGGCACGCAGCATCAGCACATCGTCCTGCAGCGGATGCTTTGGGTATACGGTGGAGATGCTGTCCAGCGCTTTGAGCGCCTCTGCATCTTTGTTTTGAAACAGCAACAAATCTGCACGCGAAAATAGCAGCAGGGCGGCGGTATTGCTGTCCGGCATATTCTCCGTAATCAGCACAGAAAGATTCAGCGCATCATTGGCGATGAGCTCAGACGTGGAAGACTTCAGCGCAGAAAGCTGCGTCTGGGCCCAGCTAAAGTCGCCGCGGTAGTAAGCGAGCTTTGCATTGCGGAAACGCGCGTCCTCGCCTAAAAAGTCTTCACGGAATGCTTTGTCCACCTGACTGTAGGTAAGCGAAGCATCCCAGATTTTGCCGGCAAGGATAAGGTAATCACCCATCTGTAGCTTAGCGCGGCCAATAAACTCTTTAGAAGCCGTAGGCTGCGCAATGGCGTGCTCGAGCACATCTATGGCTTTTCCGGGATTGCTATTGAACTGCGCCTCCAGCTCTGCAAAGTCGCGCGCAACTTCAGAAGCCTGGTACTGCGGAAATTCTTTGAGAAAGCCATCATACTCCTGCGCCAGCGCAGCTACATCCGCTTTCGTAAAGGATGGATTCTGGCGCAATTGCTGCATGCCAAGATTTAGCCGCTGCGATTTCGCCAGCGAATAGTAGGGCTTCGCTGCCCCGGCCTCAATCACGGCATCCAGACTCTTGCGCGCCACATCATATTGGCCCTCCTTTATGGCTTGCTGCGCAAATTGCAATAACGGCTGCCCACCGCCGTTTGTGCGCTCGTCTATGGCCTGGACCTGCAGAAGCGCGCCTTCCCAATCGCCTTTCTGGGTATAAAGCCACGTGAGCAAGTCTGGATAATAAACATTGTCGGGCTGCAGGTTGATGCGGCGTAAAATCGCTTTCTGCGCGGTCTGCAATCTGGCTGCATCGCTGCCCAGCAGCTCCAACAGTTGCGACTTCGTATCGTCCTGGCCACCGAAGGGCGTTGGCCCGCCATTGAGCAGTGCGTCTATTGCTTTGGGCACATCGCCGGTCTTTGCATACAGCTTAGAGAGCGGGCCGGAATACAGATATGGATTCTGCATGATCGCGCGCATCCGCTCATATACCTGGATCGCATAATCGTCGCGTCCGACGGCAGAGAATGCGGCGGCCAATTGCTGTGCCAGCAGCTCATCGCCATTGACCGCCTTGACGGCAAGGTCGTATTGAGCAGTGGCCTTTGCGCTCTTGCCCGAAGCCTCATAGACGCGGCCCAGGTCTATCCACAGAGCCGGGATGCTGGCGCCATTAAGCCGGTCATTTACAAGGCGTTCTGCTCCTTTATAATCTTTCTGGCCAAGGAGCGCCGTCAGGTAATCATGATAAAGGTCAGCGTTGGCCGGCACAGCGTCATAAGCTTTCTGCAGGATGTTGACGGCTTTATCCCATTCCTTAGCTTCAATCAGCGAATGCGCAGCTGCGCCGAGCGAATCGGCATTTTGAGCCCGGAGCGCCGGAAGCAGTAAAAGGGCAAAAACAACCGTCAGCAAAAAACGGCGGAGAGCAGGCATAGTCACCCCTTAAAATTAGGCAACGCTGCCCATTAGACTTTTTGTCGCCGTGTTAAATGAAGTCTTATTGATGCAAAAGCTTAAAGGCATGTGTCCATTCGTTCTGCATGAAGCCCGGAATGCACCAAAGCATGCAGAGCGGCTCAATGGCTCGGGCAGCAGCAGCTTTGCCCATATCCGCCACGTCCCAGTCCAGTGATTGCAGGATGGTCGGCCACTTCCTTGCGCGCTGCCTCGTCGTTGCCACAGATGAACATGGTCGGCTTGCCTTCAGCATATTTGGGATGAATCATCGCCGGATTGCCAACGCTGTTGAAAGCCTTGACGAAGCGCGCCTGCACGAATGCAGCCTGAAGCCGCTCCATCAGCGACTCGTTGGGGCCGGTAAAGAATTGAAGCACCCCGTCGGTTGGCGGCGCATCGGCAATTGGGTTAGTCGTGTCAATGACAATTTTGCTGCCCAATGTCTCTGTGCCGGCCATGTGAAGCGCATCCATGGCAGCACCGCCTTTGACGGCGAGGATAATGATGTTGCCAAACGCAGCGGCTTCCTTAAAAGAACCTGTTTCTGCGCCTTCGCCGGCTTCTGCTTTCCAATCAGCAAGCTTACCCGCATCGCGCGAGCCGAGCATAACAGGATAGCCGAGTGAAAGGAAGCCTGTGCCCAAAGTTTTGGCTACGATACCGGAGCCAATGATGCCAACTTTTTTCATGGTGATATGGGAATTTGAGCGCCAAGCTACACGGCGTCATCTAGCCCTTCCATTGAAAATAGTGACCGGCCTATTCTATTTAGCCCTTAAAACCAATCTTGGTGTGCGTCCCGTCGCAGTACGGTTTATTACCCGATGCGCCGCAACGGCAGAAAGCCGTGACTTTACTTTTGCGGACTTCACTGCCATCCGGCGCTTTGACGGTGATGTTGCCGTAAACCAGCAACGGGCCGTCCTGCATTACCTCCGCAATCGTTTCGCTGGTTGCGCCTTCTTCCTTCGCCTCACCATCTACATTCAGGAAAAAACTGAGCGCGCCGGAAGGACAAAGCTTCACTTGCTCAATGATGCGCTCGGTGTTAGACGTCTCCGGCGTAATCCAGGGCCGCGTGGCGGGGTGAAATACTTCCGGCAGGCCAGTGCTGGATTGCCAGCAGATTTTGGAATGAATGCACATGGCGGGCTTCCAGACCACCGTTACCTCGCCATTGCTGTAATGCTTCGTGATGTCTTTCATCACAGTAGGTTATTCCGCTGCGTCGGTGCGCTTATTGCCGCGCTTCAGCATGATGGCGTATGCCTCTATTCCAAAGCCAATCAGGATGACGATAGGCGCGAGCGTGATTCGGCGGAAAGAATAGACCTCATCATAATTAAACTGATGCGGATCAGGGCTTTTGCCGCCGGCCAGCAGCGCAAAGCCGATGATGATGCACAGCAGGCCAATGCCCATCCACAGATAGTTCTGTTTATCAAACAGAAAGGTCTGATTGCCGCGTGGTACGCCAGCCTTAGATACGGTCTTGCCGCTAAGCGGGCTTTTGTAGGAAGGCGAGGCAGCAGCTTTGGTAGGCTGGGATTGCGGGGTGGTGGCCATAGAGCAATATTACGGGGAATGTTGGAGCGTTGGAACGTTGGATTGTTGGAATGTTCCGAAAACGTTCAAACGTTCCAACGCTTCAACATTCCAACAATTAATAAAGGTCGTCAACGTGCATTTTCAGATACTTGACAACGGAGCGGTGTGTGCTAAGCAGCGAAATGAGAATGCCCATTACCAGCAGCCCACCCATCAGCAGGAGTATAAGTGTGTTGTCGTGCAGACTTTTTAGCTCTGGAAGCTGGCCTTCGGCAAAAGTCATTACCAGCCATAGGCCCACCACTGCTATTACGCCGCTTATCAGGCCGTTAATAATAGCCCGCAGGTCAAACGGCTTAGAGATAAAAAACCGGTTTGCACCCACCATCTGCATGGTCTTAATGAGAAAGCGGTTGGAGAACATGGCAAGTCGGACGGTATTGTCAATGAGAATGACGACTGCGATGACCAGCACCAGCGCAATCGCACCAAGAATCAGGTTGATGCGGCGAAAGTTGGCGTTCATCTGCTCCACATTGCGCTTCGGGTAGGTCACCTCGCGCACAATGTTGCTTTGGAGAATGAACTGGCGGATTTTCTCTAGGCTGTCCTTATTGGCGTATTCGGCAAAGACGTTCATTTCCAGGGAAGCGAAGAGCGGATTGTAGCCGAGAAACTGCCCGACATTCTCGCCTTCCACCTCGCTTTGCAACTTCAGGGCTTCTTCTTTGGAGATGACCTTCGTGCGCTTCGCAAAAGGCTGCTTTGCCAAAATGCCTTGAAGCTGTGCAATCTTCTCCGGCGATACATTGTCGTGGAAGTCCGTTGTGACCGTGATATTCTCCTTGAACTCCCGCGTCAGCGAGCGGCCGTTAATCACCAGCCAGCCCAATGTACCAAGCAGAAACAGCACCAGGCTAACGCCAATAATGGCATAGACGTAGGAGGGTTTGGATTTTTTGCCGATAGCCATACGGCGAAAGTAAGGATGTTGGAGTGTTGGAATGTTGGAGCGTTGGAATGTTGGAATGTTGTTTGACTTTTGCGGCCAAAGCTGTTTAATGGCGACTATCAGAGTTTTTGAAGAGCTGGAAATCTGGCAGATGGCTGCTACGCAATGCCAGACCACTTACGATTTGATTGAGGAAGGACGCTTTGACTTTGATGCACCGCTTGCCGACCAGATAAACCGCTCGTCGGGTTCCGTGATGGATAATATTGCTGAAGGCTTTGACCGCTTTTCCAAAGCCGACTTCCGGCATTTTCTTATTGTCGCCAGAGGCTCCAATGCTGAAGTGCGTTCTCAATTATACCGCGCTAAAGCAAGAAAACATTTGTCCGAAGAAGAATCTTTGAAGGCCATTGAATATTCAAGATATCTCGGCGTCCGAATCAATGCTTTCATCAAATATTTGGACAAGAGTATGTTTGAAGCGAAGCCTAAAGAGTCAGCCGATGCCGTATCTGAACCAGCCGAAGAATATTTAAGTGCAAAGACTTTACAATATGACTTCCCAGACGATATTATCCAGTCTCAATAACATTCCAACATTCCAACGTTCCAACACGCCAACATCTTCATGCAAGACCTCCATCCCTTCTTCGCTGCCCGCCATTTTATTGAAACGCATAGCCATATCCATTACGACCCCTTGCAATGGGGCAGCCAACTCCAGTTTGCCACGCAGGAAAATATGAGCGTGGACGATGCCGACGTGGTCATCATCGGATGCGGGGAGCAGCGCGGGCACCATGAGGAGGCCCCGTTCAGCCTTGGGCCGGACGCCATCCGGAGACAGTTGTATCAGCTGTACAACTGGCATCCCGGAATAAAAATCGCCGATGTGGGCAATATTCTGCAAGGTGCGAGTGTGGACGACACGCGCGCGGCCCTTCGCATAGTGCTGCATGAGCTGCACCAGGCCGGTAAGGTCGTTATTGTCCTCGGAGGCTCACACGATCTGACAATGCAGCAATATGAAGCCTTCAAGAAATCCACCCAGGTAGTCAATGCGGTTATAGCTGATGCTTTTATAGATCTGGATGAGACAGAGGTGATCACAGATCATTCATTTCTGTTGGAGATGCTGACCAGCCAGCCAAATTTTGTGCGGCATTATACACACTTGGGCTTCCAGAGCTATTACGTTCATCCACAGATGCTGGAGACGCTGGACAAGCTGCGCTTTGATTTTTTACGCGTCGGCAGGCTAAGCGAGCAGATTGACGAGGCAGAGCCAGCGCTGCGCGATGCTGACCTCTTCTCCTTTGACCTGAATGCGGTGCGCTTCTCCGACTCGCCGGCCAATGCCGCCGGCTCGCCGAATGGCCTTTCCGGCCATGAAGCCTGCGCCCTTACGCGCTTTGCCGGCGCGGCTACTAATCTGACCTCCTTTGGCATCTACGGCTACGATGCAAAGGCCGATGTGCATCACATGAGTGCGCGGCTGATTGCACAAATGATCTGGTACTTCGTGGAAGGCCTGGCGCTACGCCGGCAGGAAGCAAAGCTGGACGAGCGCGAGCAGTTTGCCGAATTCCATGTACGCTTCACCGCCAATGATACGACCTTCCTAAAAAGCCGCCGCAGTGGCCGCTGGTGGATGGAGCTTCCAGACGGGAGCTTCACGCCCTGCGCGCATAGCGATTATCTGACGGCCTGCAATGATGAGATTCCGGAGCGCTGGCTGCGTAGCCAGGAGCGGCTGGGATAAATGTGTGATGGCGCTATATCGGGTTAGTCATCCCATTGCGAAAAATTAAGAGCCCGCTGCAGTCCTGCAGCGGGCTCTTAATTTTAAAGTCAGTCGCGCTTTATTTATTAGCTACCAGGTGGAGGCCAATATTTACTATCGGGCGGATCATTTTATCGCCAAGACTGTTGTCATTGCCGTAAGAAAGCCCCCATTGCGTACGGTCAATGTTGAAGCTCGCATCGGCAGTAACCATATTGTCGTTTACCGCAATTTTAGCCGGGAAAGTGATGCCTTTTGTTACGCCTTTCAGCGTAAGGTTGCCCATTACCGTATGCGTGGCATCCTTCATTACCAACTCTTTGCCGCCTGCTGTATCCACGCCGGCCTTCACGCCTGTAATTTCAAAGGCGGCAGTAGGATATTTGGCTATATCAAAGAAGTCCGGGCTTTTCAGGTGTGGGTTCAGTTTGTTGGTGACGCTGGTGTCCTCGTCTTTCACGGCCAGTGTAGTCACGTCAATGGTAAACTTGCCGCCGGTCACAGCGCCGCCATCCACCATCACTTCGCCATCCTTGAGCAGCATCATTCCGTGATGTGCGTTTGCCGGATGAGACCCCGTCCAGTCAACATGGCTCTGTGCAAGGTCGGCTTTGTAGGCGGTGCCGGTAGCAGCGCCAGCCTGCATAGCTTCGCCGGTCTCGGCTTTATCGGCTTTGGGATCACTTTGACAGGAAGTTGCAGCGAGCATAGTAGCTGCTGCAAGCAGTAGGAGTGTGTGCTTCATAAAATGGTGTGTTTAAGTTTGCAGCAAAAATAAGCAAGCATCCTTCATTGTTGTAGCTACAACATTCTTATACCCCTATTAGAAAATGAATGCATTAACCGCAGATGAATTGAGAAAATGGCAGTCTGAAGGAAAGGACTTTGCCCTGGTGGATGTGCGGGAGCACTGGGAACATGAAGCATTTAACATTGGCGGCCTGCTCGCGCCGCTGGGGACAATTATGGCGGCGACTGAACATTTTCCAAATGATAAGCCGGTAGTGCTGTATTGCGAAAAAGGCATCCGCAGCGTCATCGCCATTCAGCGCCTTCAGGCGCTGGGGTTTGAAAACCTATATAACCTGAGCGGCGGCGTGCATGCCTGGCGGGAAAGCGGGAGCCAACAGGGTAAGCTTTGAACAAGCTGCGCTGGCTTCCAGTCGGTGCCGCTGCCCCAGGCAAAGCGTCAGATTTTCCTTATCATGGCCCGCTGGAAAGTTGAAAGCGACGGGATAGTCGTAGGCTGCGACTTTATCCAGGATAATCTGTTCAAGCGTTTGCCCGAATGGGCGCTCGGTGTCTTCCGTATCCGTAAACTGTCCCACAATCAGCCCTTTTAACCTGCTAAGCTGGCCACTGCGGCGTAGGTTCAGCATCATGCGGTCAATATGGTAGAGATGTTCACCGATGTCTTCTATGAACAGGATCTTGCCTTCTGTGTCTATCTGCGAAATAGAGCCGGTGAGGTGCGCCAGCAATGCCAGATTTCCGCCGACGATTGCGCCTTCGGCCATGCCTGAAATATTGCCGGAAGATGCAGGGAAGTTATACGAAAGGCTTTTCCCGGTTAAAGCGCGCCGCAGGCTTTCCAGATAAAAACTGCCTTCGCTCTCCGGGGTAAAAGCGCCGCACATGGGGCTGTGCAGCGTGGCAATACCCAACGTCTGATGAATGTGACTATGCAGCACGGTAATATCGGAAAAGCCGCAAATCCATTTCGGATTGTTACGGAACGCCGCCCAGTCGACATCATCTATGATGCGTGATACGCCATAGCCGCCACGGCCCATGAGCACGGCTTTCACTTCAACGTCGTCCAGCATGGATTGTAAGTCGGCAAGGCGCTAAGCATCATGGCCGGAGAAGTAATGCTCGCCGGTACCGACCGTCCTTCCAACCTTTACTTTAAAGCCCCAACGCTGCAGTACTTGCACTGAGCAGGCAATGCGCTCGTGAGCGACGTAGCCGGCCGGACAGGTAATGCCAATGGTATCGCCGGGGCGGAGGTGGGGCGGCAGTATGATGTCATTCATAGCTGCACAAAGATGCGTCCATCTTCCTCCTTTGCCGGATAAGTCCCCAGCTTGTAGCCTTCCCCGCTAGTGTTGTGGCCATTAGCGGGATTGAACCGATAGCCGTGCAACGGGCACACAACTCTGCCCTGCACGTCGACACGCCCTTCGCACAGCGGCGCGCTGGCATGCGGGCATGTAGCCGCGAAGGCAAAGAGCCGGCCGCCTTTGCGCAGTAGGCAAATGCGCTTATCAGCCGCCTGTGCCTCTTTCATCACGCCTTCTGCCAGTTCGCCGCTTTCAGCGCATGTATGCCAAGTGATATCTGTCATCTTCTTGCCGCAAAAAAAGATTTCATCAGCATAGCGCATTCTTCGCTAAGTACTCCGCTAAGCAGTTCTGCCTTTGGATGAAAGGGGAAGCGCTCGCCGGTGAACTTCCGGTAGCCGTTTTTTATATCTTCAGCGCCATAAACGATGCGGCCAATCTTGCTCCAGTACATTGCGCCGCAGCACATGAGGCAGGGCTCTATGGTTACATACAGCGTTGCCTCCGGCAGATACTTCGCGCCAATGGAGTTGAATGCCGATGTCAGCGCTATCATCTCGGCATGCGCCGTGCTGTCTGCCAGCCGTTCTACCTGATTGCTACCGCGACCAATGATTTTTCCACCCCACACCACGAGCGCACCAACGGGAACTTCATCGGCATCGTAGGCTTGCTGCGCTTCCTGCAGGGCAAGTCGCATATAGCGTTCGTCGTCTGGACTGTGCACGGCTGCAAGGTATTTTATCTGACGAGAACCTTTGCCGCTTGCTAATTGCGCGACTTGCTATCCATCACAATGGTCACCGGCCCATCATTCACTAACTGCACCTTCATATCAGCACCGAAAGTGCCGGTCTGCACCGCTTGACCTGTGAGCATACTAAGCTGTGTAACGAAATATTCATACAGTGGCAGCGCCTGTTCAGGCCGCGCGGCGCGAATGTAGGAGGGCCGATTGCCTTTGGCGTAATCCGCCAGCAAGGTAAACTGACTTACCACCAGCAGCCCGCCGCCTACTTCGTCCAGCGAGCAATTCATCAATCCTGCTTCATCTGAAAAAATGCGCAGCCCTGCAATCTTCCTGGCCAGCCAGTCTGCATCGTCGCGGCCGTCGTCTGTGCCCACGCCGAGCAATACCAGCATGCCGGAGCCGATTTTCGCCGTTACCTGCGCACTTATACTCACGGAGGCAGAAGAGACACGCTGTAATACAACCCGCATGTTTTTAAGCTTCTTTTGGGGCTAAAGTTAGCCTGTGCCTGTCCTACCTTTAATTCATGGCGGCGCATAGCATTATTACCCTGTTCGGCGACGAGGAGATCATTCCCGAAGCCTTGCCTGCCGCGCCTAAAGTATCTGATTCCTCGCCCGTATCCTTACAAGACTGGAAGCCTGAAAAACAATATTACACGATAGGCGAAGTGGCAAAGCTCTTCGGCGTCCGCACCTCGCACATCCGGTACTGGACAAACTGAGTTTGAGGTGAAAGTGCGCACTACACGCAAAGGAGACCGGCTTTATCCGCCCGCTGCAATTCTGCATCTACGCAACATATACGGCTTGGTCAAAGAACGTGGTTTCACCATTGCCGGCGCGAGGGCAGAACTCCAGTCATCGGCCGCTTTGCCGGAAACGGTAGACCTTCGCCAGGCGTTGCTGCGGCTGCGCAACCAGCTTCTCCTTATCCGCAACGAGCTTTTATGAAATTCATCTCTATTCTTTTTGCTGCTATCGCCATGAGCCTTTCTGTCACTGCGCAAAAGCCCTATAGCATTTCTAAAGACGACCAGACTGGCCAGACCATCTTTAAAGGCCCGATGACACTCGCCGACCTGCAGGGTGAACCTTCTTTCACCTGGTGGAAGCGCAGCACAGAAGGTTATACGCCCGATCCCAACGCTATTGCTTATCTGAAATCCGCCCTGCCTGCTTTTACCATTGTTACCATAATGGGCACGTGGTGCGACGACTCGCAAAATCTCGTTCCTAAGCTTGCCAAAGTGCTCAGCGCGTCTGGCTTCCCTATGGAGCGCTTTGCAATGTTTGGGGTGGACCGTGCTAAGGAAACCGGCGGCATAGAAAGTAAGGTCTATGCAGTGAAGCGGGTACCCACCATTGTCGTCTTCAAAAACAACAATGAAGTAGGCCGCATTGTAGAGTCTGTAAATCGGAGTGTAGAGCTGGACCTTGCGCAAATTGTCCAGAAGGCCGGGCAGTAAGTGGGCCAGCATAAGGCAAGGCTCTTGCTCAAATGTTTGGGTGTAGCATCGCGCTCAACTCTTTCGTTGCGTCGCAATTTCAGAAGTTGTCTGTTGATTTGACTTTCCTTTTCTTGTTGGAAGGAAAGATAAAGCTGTGTGATGTTTCTTCCTCAAATGGGCGGCTATCAATCCAAATGCTCTTCCCATAATACTCATCTTTCGTAATTAAACGATCATCACTGCTCCAATATTCAGCCTTAACGCGACTGCCTACACTAAACTCCTGAATTGTTCTTCTGCCATCCTTTTCAAATACTTTCAGCTGCCCATGCCTGATTACTCTTGATACAAGTACAGTCCGATGGCCGAAACGCACGAGCAGAAATGTCCAAGGCAGAAGATAACGGGCAACCAATAGAGTATCAGGAACTAATAGCGCTTCTTCAGAATAGCGTATGGTTTCATCTTCATAGCAAGATATGCGTGCTAATACAGTATCTGAAAACCTACGCACCGTATCAATTTTTGTTGCGCTTAGCGGATGCATTGCATTAGCTGCTATGCAGAACATGAAAAAGAGGAACGTAATGAAATAGCACTTCATCATTGCGGCAATAGTTTAAAGTTAGCTATTCCATACAAGCACCTCTCTTCCGATATTGTGCCTCCAAATGGCCGCCCAATGACGCTCCCTGATCATATTCTCATCTCTGACATCCCCAACCCGCTCCCGGATTCCATTGCCATTACCGACGAGGCTATGGAGCGCATCCGCGCCAACCGCGCGTACTTAGACAAAAAGCTGGAAGATGGCGGCACCTATTATGGCATCAATACCGGCTTTGGATCCCTTTGCAACGTCCGCATAGCGCCCGAAGAGCTGAGCCAGCTCCAGGAAAACCTCGTCTGCTCTCATGCCTGCGGTATGGGCGATGAAGTACCGCAGGAGATAGTGCGCCTTATGCTGCTGCTAAAAGTGCATGGCCTTAGCCACGGTTATAGCGGCGTGCGGGTAGCGCTGGTAGAGCGACTCATTCAGATGTATAACCTCGGCATCACGCCGGTGGTCTATGAGCTTGGTTCTCTCGGGGCATCTGGAGATCTGGCGCCGCTGGCGCATCTCAGCCTACCTATCCTTGGTATGGGCGAGGTCTATTACCAAGGCCAGCGCCGCAAATCCGAAGATGTCTTGCGAGCGGTTGGATTAGAACCAATGCAGCTTGCCGCCAAAGAGGGGCTTGCGCTGCTCAATGGTACCCAATTCATGAGCAGCTATGCCGTATGGTCATTACGTGCTGCAGAGCGGCTAATGGGATGGACAGCGGCCATTTGCGCGCTATCGGCGGATGCTTTTGATGTAAAGGGCGAGCCTTTCAATCATCCGCTTCATCGCGTGAGACCGCACGCTGGGCAGATCGCCATTGCGCAGCAAATGCGGCGGTGGCTGGCAGGCAGCGCTATTCAGCAACAACCAAAGCAGCAGGTACAAGATCCATATTCGTTCCGTTGCATCCCGCAGGTACATGGCGCCACCGCCGATGTACTGCGTATGGCGCGCGAAGTAGTGGAAACAGAAATGGCATCCGTTACAGACAACCCAATCGTTTTTGCAGCAGAAGATGCCATTATGAGCGGTGGCAATTTTCATGGCCAGCCCCTGGCCATGCAATTGGACTTTATGGCCATTGCGCTCTCGGAGCTTGCCAATATCTCCGAGCGCCGGATATACCTGCTCGTGTCCGGCCAGCGCGGCCTTCCGCCATTCCTTGCGCCGGACGCCGGGCTGAACAGCGGCTTCATGATTGCACAATACACAGCGGCAGCTATAGTTAGCCAGAATAAAGGTCTTTGCATGCCTGCATCTGTGGATAGCATCGTAAGCAGTAATGGCCAGGAAGACCACGTAAGTATGGGCGCGAATGCAGCAACGAAGCTGCGTCGTGTGCTGCTGAATGTCCAACGCGTACTGGCTATTGAGTTGTTGACAGCAGCGCAGGCACTGGAGCTACGCCGGCCACTAAAATCATCGCCGCAGGTAGAAAGGGTGTTTGATGCCGTCCGCGCCGTGGCGCCGTTTATGGGCAAAGACCGGCTGCTGCACAGTGACCTGATTGCAGCCGAACAGTTACTGGACAGATCTGTGCCCTTTGCGTAAAAGGTTGTCAGCGCAGGTATTTCAATAGCGTATCTAATTGAGCCCGGTTGCGCGCGCCATCCATCGCGGCGTATAAATCCTCCTTCTCCTGCTGCGTGAGGTGGAAGTTGAGTTTAGCCGTCTTTTCAATTTTGCGCGGCAGGTATTGCAGCGTTACAAAGCGCATCTTGCCATTAAATAGTTCCGGCGTGTAGTCTTTCATATAACTCTGGAAATGGCTCTGAAAGGGCTCCCATTTGTTTTGAATCACAAACAGCGGGTCGCCGAGCATAGCGCCGAAATTGTCCTGAGTGGTTGCAGGCAGCACATCGTACTCCCGCGTATCGCGTATCTGCAGCCAGATAATCTGGCGTGTATTTTCGTTAAGCCATTGGTGGAATACATTCAGCCAGCGGCTTGCCACCTCTGCGCCAAAGTTGTCACGCAAACCAGCGTCCATCACATTCATCTGCGGCACGCTCGGCATCTTCACCACTGGCAGCACAAATGGGAAGGTGGCATTGATGCGCAACGCAGTAGCCAGCCGGAGGTTATAAGGATTTTGCTTCGCAAAGAAAGCGGCGAAGTCAACAGCGTCAATAGGCGGTGTCGCTGTATCCGCCAGCGCGTATGCCGGTTGCGTTAGATAGATTACCGGCTGTGAGGACATCAGCAATTTGCGCCCATCGTTTACAATCGTACCGTTGATAATCATTTGTGGAATGATACCCCTTCGCTCATCGGCGGCATAATCAGCTAGCCGGCCACCAAGCGCGCCGTCTGTGTTACGGATCAGCTCTTGCTCCATGGCGTAACCT
Source organism: uncultured Bacteroidota bacterium (assembly GCA_963782125.1). Lineage (GTDB taxonomy): Bacteria > Bacteroidota > Bacteroidia > Chitinophagales > Chitinophagaceae > UBA1952. The sequence goes on along the minus strand of CAWAID010000007.1, from coordinate 975,445 downwards.
CGATCCCTGGTATAAGAATAGGGACCTAACGTGACCTTATTAAACGGAGAAATCAGATCAACCGCCACAAAGGAGAACATGATGGCATTAAACAGGTCTTTGCCAATGGCAGCCTGATACTTTGCCGCATATGTAGTCGCGGTATCACCGTTTGCGGCCTGTTGATGGATATTGCGCCAATACGAGGCGCCGAGCATGCCCCCGGAAGCGCCGGTGAGTAACGTGGTGTGCCGAAATAAGCTACCCCCGCTGGCGCTGTCGGCATACTGCAGCGCGCGAAATGTCCAATATGCGGAGCGGGAGCCACCGCCGCTAACCGTAATAATGACAAGTGGCGGCAGTGAATCAGCTTGATGTGCTTTCCATGCGTTCAGATGAGCGATGCCCACACTTTTGTCAGCTTCGTACCGTTGCGGGGTAAACGTTTTTTTCAACGATTCATAATTGTACGCAGGTACCTGTGCCTCCCGCGTGTGATAGTCAAGGCCGTATGCAATAGAACGCAGATCAAAGATGTGGTGCTTCACCATCCAGCCGAGTGTGGCAAAGAGAATTACCCAGCCGAAAATCTCCCAGCTTTTCAGGAAGTACTTAACTGCGCCTACCACGCCCATCATTACGGCAAACAGAATGAGGAAGCCTGCGCCTGCCGGAATCCGCAGAACCGGCTCTTCCATAAACACACCGAGCAGCAGCAATAGTACCAGCGCGAAGATGGTTGCGGACACGGCATTACGATGATGACGGCGCAGGATGGTATTGAGTAGCCGGGGGTGGTACTTGTCTAACTGGTCTATGTGCTCTACAGCCAGCGTCTCTGTAAGGTAGGTGTCCGCCTGAATCATGTCAAACTCAAAATCAAGGCCGTCGTAGGGAATGATCTCGCGTAAATGAGAAGGATTGGTAATGGTTGCAAGCACCGACTTCAGCAGGTCGCGCCCCACCCGGAAGAAATACGCGAACGAAACGACAATCATCATCAAAAAGCCCAGATAGAAACCAAGCTGCATCAGAATAATCGCCGTCCATGACGCACCTTCCTCTACCCGCAGAAAATCTACGCTCATAATAGAGTAATAGATGAAGAAGCCAAGCGGCAGCAGCGAATTATTGATGCAGTATTTGAGAAAGGCTTGTCGCGTGGCGCCTATAAACGGCATCCGTTTACTGTGTATGATAAAGGTGGTGATGTGCCAGCTCATGATGAACATCCCCATAGCGGCCCCGAGCAGCGCCATGCTTGTAAAGCCAATATGGTCCAGATATTCCGGCGCTAGGAACAGCGTATTGGCGCCGAAGTGCGTCGCAAATTTTCCCTGTATGGTCAGAAAAATAATGATCCAGAACAGCAGGAGCAGCTGGTACTTGCGCCCGTGCAGCAGCAGCAACTGCACCGGCAGGAAGCGGTACACGCGGCGAATGGCTTTCTGAATGCGGGCGCGGTTCACAAGATGGGTCAAGCTACGAAGATTCCGGACCTGCGCGGATTAATAAGCCTAAGGTTACAACGCTATAACGAGAGGGCTACATTTGCCGCCTAATCTCTGCGTCCCCTTTGCGTAAAGTCCGCAAATACTTCTACAACACCGCCACACACCGCTACGAAAAGTTTGTGTTGCCGTGGCGTGCGCGGATACTCCGGGCGCTGGGCTTTATATCTGCCTCCACCGTTACGGCGCTCATTATGGTGGCAGTCGCATATCGGTACCTGCCCTCGCCGCGGGAAAAGCGCTCGCAGCAGGATATTGTGAAACTGCGGGAGCAATACAGCGCCTTACAACACAGCCTGCGGGAAATGGATGACGATGTAGCCGACCTGGAGCAGCGCGACAATAAGGTCTATCGCGCCATATTTGAAGCGGCACCGCTGGCAGACAGCATCCGGCGCGGCAAGGCCCATGCGCCACGGAAGAGCAGCTATACCTTTGCGAGCAATGAGGCACTTGTGTCCGCATTGGCGACCAAAGTAGAGGGCCTGCGTAATCGTATCAGCATGCAAAAACGCAGCTACGATACGCTCCAGCACCTGATAGAAACAAAAGAGCAGATGCTGGGGGCTATCCCGGCTATCCAGCCGGTTTCCAACAAAGACCTGTCGCAGATTGCGTCCGGATTTGGCTTCCGGATTGACCCTATTTACAAGACACCGAAAATGCACGCGGGTTTAGATTTCGCCGCATCTGTCGGCACACCCATATATGCTACCGCGAATGGCTAAGTGGTGTTTACGGGCTTTGAGGAGAAAGGATATGGCAACCATGTAGTTGTCAATCATGGTTATGGCTATCAGACGCTTTACGGCCACATGGTGCGCATTAAAGTACGTCCGGGGCAGGTGGTAAAGCGTGGCGAGGTAATCGGATGGGTTGGCAGCACAGGTAAGAGCACCGGGCCACACTGTCATTACGAGGTGATCCGCAATGGAGAGAAAATAGACCCCGTTCATTACTTCTTCAATGACTTGTCGGCAACAGATTATGAACGGCTGGTGAAGCTGGCGGCGGTAAGCAATCAGTCGTTTGATTAATAAGTTTGTTAACCTTCCAAAAGGTTGGCAAACTTTGCAGTTCAGATTTATCATGCAAAGAATCCTCCTTTTTCTTTTAGTTGCTGCTTTTCTTCTTTCCTGCAAAGACACCCGCGTGCATGAGCATCCCGAATGGGCTGCACGTTTCAAGGCATACGGCATAGACAGCGGCTGCTTTATCCTTCGCGACCACGCGCATGAGACAATTCAGCTTTATAACCGTCCCCGTTGCCTGCAGCGGTTTACGCCTGCTTCCACCTTTAAGATTTTCAACTCGCTGGTAGCGGTGGAAACGTCTGTAGCGCCAGATGACCGCCTCGTTATTCCATGGGATGGCGTGGCGCGCCGTCCGGAGTGGAACAAGGACATGGATATGCGCGAAGCATTCCGAGTCAGCAATGTGCCGTACTTCCGGGAAATTGCCCGCCGCATCGGGCGGCAGCGCATGCAGCATTACTTAGATACGGTGAAGTATGGCAATATGAAGATCGGCGCGGTTGCGGACTCTTTCTGGCTGGATAATTCGCTGCTTATTTCGCCTGACGAGCAGGTAGGCTTTATCCGTAAGCTGTACTTTAATGAGCTGCCGTTTCTGGAGCGTACGCAGGGCATCGTGAAGAGCATGATGCTGCGCGAGGATTCTACGAACAATAAAATTTACTACAAAACAGGCACGGGTTTTTCACCTTCCGGAATGGAGATATTGTGGGTAGTAGGCTTCATGGAGCACATGAGCCGCGTAAAGGAGCCGAAGAACAGTATGAACAAGAGTGGCGTGCGCAACTATCCCTATTTCTTTGCACTGAACTTCCAAGTGCCGCGCTCAGATTCCAGTAAAAACTGGTACGATGTCCGCATAAAGCTGATGCATCAGCTGCTGGACGATTATGGCGCAACGCGCGATGAGTAGACCCCGGCGGATTATTTTAAAATAATTTCTTCAGGACATTCATAACTACCTGCGGCTTACCCAGCGTATAGAAGTGCAGCACCGGCACGCCCTTAGCCAGCAGGTCGCGGCATTGCTCCAGCAGCCATTCCGTACCGATTTGCTCGCAGGCAGCCTCACTTTTCGCGGCAGTTATGGCACGGCTTAATGCTACGGGGATTTCTACGTTGAAAATGCTCGGGACTATCGTAAGCTGGCGCTTACCGGTAACAGGCTTCAGGCCAGGTATAATGGGCACATCTATGCCATAGTCGCGACAGGCCTTTTCATAATTGTAGAAGTGCTTGTTGTCAAAAAACATCTGCGTCGTGATATAGCCTCCGCCGCGGTCGATCTTTTGCTTTGTATAGTAGAGGTCGGTTTCAAGGTTGGGGCTTTCAAAATGCTTCTCCGGGTAGCCTGCCACGCCAATACAGAAGTCCGTCTTAACGCCATCCATTATGTCTTCTTCCAGATAACGACCGGCATTGAGGTCCATTATCTGCTCTACCAGCTCGTGAGCAAAGTGGTGGCCCTTTGGGTCAGGCACAAAAAACTTTTCATTGCCCGCCGCATCTCCGCGCAGGGCCAGCACATTGTCCACGCCGAGGTAATGCAGGTCTATCAGCGCATTCTCAGTTTCTTCCTTGGAAAAGCCGCCACAAATAAGATGCGGCACCGCATCAATGCCATACCGGTGCATAATGGCCGCGCAGATGCCTACGGTTCCAGGCCGCTTACGGATTTCCACGCGCTCAAAAGAGCCATCCGTCCTGCGCTTGAACACCTGCTCGGCGCGGTGATAAGTTACGTTAACAAAGGCTGGAGCAAACTCCCGGAATGGGTCTAGCAGAGCAAAAATGCTCTCAATGCTCTTTCCCTTGGCCGGCGGCAGTATCTCCAGCGAAATGACGGGCTTTTTTGCCTGCCGGAGATGTTCGGTGACTTTCATAATGCGCCCGCAAAAGTAGCTTAGCCTTGCCAGCGCATTGTTATATTCCTGATCATTTGCAATGTCTGCCGGCTACGGTTTGTATCTTTAAAGTGATGTTTCGCATCTGCCGCGCCGCCTCCTTCCCTTTATTGATTTTGCTTTGCTTTGCCCTCTTTCCTGCTTGCAGGCATGAGCGTGCCACACAGCAAATTGCTGTGGACGATGGCGGCTATCCGGAGGCTGTGAACCGCATTATTATGCTGCACTGTACCACCGGGCCTACCGGCGGTGGCTGCCACAATTCTGTTGGTGCCGACAACGCGGCCGGCTTGCGTATGGATACCTGGGATCATCTTTTTGACGGCACAAATCACGGCGCGGCGGTTATTCCGTATGATACGGTCAACAGCTCGTTGCTGCATTACATCAATGTGGATTCTGCCCTTGGCTCCATTGCCTTGCCTACGATGCCGCTGGGCACCACGCCGCTTTCGCGGGATGAATACCTGACGATCAGAAACTGGATTGCACAAGGTGCGCCGGATAAAAATGGGGCTATCCCGTTTGGCGATAACGCTCCCGGCCGGCAAAAGGTGTACCTCACTAATCAGGCATCAGATGTGCTGTCCGTGATTGACGCCGGCAGGCATGTGGTGATGCGTAATGTCAACCTCGGCGTGGTGGACAATGCAATTGAGTCGCCGCATTGCGTACGCGTGTCTAAAGACGGGCAGTATGCCTATGTGTCTTTTCTGGCTGGGGATTATGTCCAGAAAATAGACACCCGTACCGATAAAGTGGTGGCGCAGGTAAAAATCAGCGATGGCAACGCACAGTGGAATGTGCTACACCTATCCGACGACGGCAAGCGCCTTATTGTCTCTGACCTTAGCCGCGGCTGGCTACGCCTCATTAATACAGCCACGATGCAGGTAACCGCCTCCGTAGGCAATGAATCAACTCCTTCACCATTCAGAAGCCCGCATGGCATTGAAGCGACGCCGGCCTTTGACACGATCTACATGACCGGTCAGTATGGCAACACAGTTTTTAAGTTTACGCCGGACTTCTCCTTTATCAAATACATCTCCATAGACGGCGCGCCCAGCCAATATAGCACTGGCACCCGCGACCCGCATGAGATAATGCTCACGCCCGACGGCAGCAAGTATTTCCTCACCTGCGAGGCAAGCCATGAGGTACGCGTAATGGATGCCCACACAGATACGGTGATCGCAGCTTTTGCTGTCCCTACAAAGCCCCAGGAACTGGCTATTTCACGCAGCAAACCCTATATGTTTGTCACCTGCATGGAGGCCACTTCTACCGTTCCCGGTACCCGGGGCGCTGTTGTAGTTATTAATTACAACACTATGCAGGTAGTAAAAACGATCTACGGCCCATTCTGGCAGCCACACGGCATTACAGTGGACGATGCTGCGGGGACATTCTACGTTGCATCTACCAATATTGGCGGTCCGTTTAGCGGGCACAACCATACCGGCACAGCCAAATCAAGCGGCTGGTATAATATCTATGACCTGAATACGCTGGAGCCGGTCAATAGCCGCAACTATGAGGTTTTATCGCAGCCGTATTCGGCGGACAGCCGCATGAAATAGGTTGGAATGTTGGAGCCTTGGAGTGTTTGAATGTGCTCCAAAACAAAGTTCCGACACGCCAACATTCAAACACTCCAAGGCTCCAACATTCAATGCTCACCATCTCCCTGCAAAGTCTCCGCATCCACGGCCCCCACGGTCTTTATCCGGAGGAGGCAGCGCGCGGAAATGATTTTGAGGTAGACGTAGAGGCCCGTCTTCCTGCCCGTATTTCCGATGAATGGCCGCTGATTGACTATGCACGTATGGCGGAAATCGTGCGTATTGTGATAGAAGGAGAGCGCGTGCCGCTGCTGGAAATGCTGGTGCGCGACATCTGGAAACGCATTCGGGCTGAATGGCCGCAACTATTGCACATTAAAGTCTGCGTCCGGAAGCTGCATCCGCCCATGAATGTTCAGGTAAAGGCATCCCAGGTTTGCTTTGAGGGAAGCTAACGCTAAAGCGAAATAGGAATTGCAGCGTGGACGGCGAATAAAAAAGCCCGCTTGTCGGCGGGCTAGGAATTTTAGAGGGAAGGAAACTTACATCTTCCACTCATCTACAACAATATTGCTGTGATCTTCTACTATAACCGGCTCAGCCAAGATAGCTACCGGCAATTCGGTAAGCAGGGAGGCAGTTGAAGGCTCATTGGGAACAGAAACGGGCGCCTGATAGTTAGGATTATATTCCTCATCGTTCTCATGGCTGAAGGCGTCAAAGTCAAAATTCGGCATCAGGTCGGTCTTCACATAATTGATGGTATCCGTGAGGCCAGCAAGGAACTTATTGAAATCTTCCTTGTACAGGAACATCTTGTGGCGGTCATAACCCCCATCTTCAAAACGCTTCTTGCTCTCCGTGATGGTTATGAAATAATCCTTTCCGCGCGTCTCACGTACATCAAAGAAATAGGTGCGGCGTTTGCCGGCCTTGATGCGTTTGGAGAAAATGCTGTCGTTGTTCCGGGGCTTCAGCAGTGTTGCCGTAGCCGTTGTTTGGGTTGTCGTACGCCACAGATGTCATTGTTTTGGGTGAAAAAATTTTGTGCGGATGCGGCGCTAAATTAGAGAAGAAACGGAAGTATCCAAATTATGTGTGTGTATGGCAGCCGCCGCTACATGCCTGCGCTACGTAAATTCATCAGGGCAAGGCACAGTTTTTCCGGTCTTTCTGCAAGAAATTTCTATCATGGCTTACAATCAATTAAACGCGGACGAAGAGCGCGTCATCCTGCGCAAGGGCACCGAAATGCCCTTCACCGGCGAGTACGACAACAATAAAGCAGCGGGCACATACATCTGCCGCCGCTGCAATGCACCCCTTTATCACTCTAAAGACAAGTTCAGCTCCGGCTGTGGCTGGCCATCATTTGACGATGAGTTGCCGGCGCCGTAAAGCGGGAGACGGACATGGATGGACGCCGCGTGGAAATCCTGTGCAACAATTGTGATGCGCACCTCGGTCACGTTTTCACGGGCGAACGTTTTACGGCTAAGAATACCCGGCACTGCGTCAATTCTATTTCCATGCGGTTCATTCCAGATGGGCAGGATTTGCCTCAGATGCTTACTAAAGAATAAAAAGAAGCCCACGGTTGAACCGTGGGCTAATATGGGAGTTAACAGGGCTTCCTTTATTTCACGGCATCGTTTGTAGCTTTTGCCATTTCCAGGTGGTGTTCCAACAATGGCACTTTGCCGGCGGCCCATGCCTTGATGTCAGCGTCTTTGCCATCGTTGCCCTCTTTCTTGTAGCTGTCAATGTCTTCCTGATGGTCGTCCACCATGAAGCTGGCATACGCCTTGTCAAAGTCGGCGCCGGTCTTCTTGGCCATGTCGTCGTACTTCTTCTGCTTGTCCTCGCTAAGGGAAGGCGGCAGGGTGATGTTCTTTTGAGCGGCTAAAGCTTTCAGCTCATCATTGGCTTTTGAATGGTCACTAACCATCATTTGTCCCAGCTCTTTCACCTTGGCGTTCGCGGCATTTGTTTGCGCCAGCTTGCCCAGTTGTACTTCCATCATGCCACCATCGGCAGCCTTGACGGCCCATTGGGCATCATCTTCCATTTTAGAGTCGTCAAACTTTTTGTCGTTGGCGTCTGTCGCCATTTCTTTTGAATCTTCCGGTTTGCTGCTGTCGCCGCAGGCAGAAAGACAGGTCAGCGTCGCAAAGGCGAGCGCTGTGAAGAGGTACTTTTTCATGTTGGGTGGTTTGTTTGACGGGATTTATTTAAAAATGATACCATAGTCGCACAAGACTGCTGCTGCTTCCGGCCCAACGGGCAATTCCCGTTACTTTTGCGCATCTTTTTCCAAGCTATTTATTCATGAACTTATTCTCCAGCCAGAGCCGGGAATTTACCGCCCGTCACATAGGCCCCAACGAGGCAGAAACGAAAGAAATGCTCGCTACCATCGGTGTGGCAAGCATAGATGAGCTGATTAGCCGCACCGTGCCGGCATGCCATCCGCATGAAGCGCAAGCTGGACGTGCCGCCTGCTCATAAGCGAGGCCGAATACCTGCGCGAGCTGAAAGAAATTTCGCTAAAGAATAAGTTTGCCGCAACTATATCGGCCAGGGCTATTACGATACCCATACGCCGAGCGTCATCCTGCGCAACATTTTTGAAAACCCGGGATGGTACACGCAGTACACGCCTTACCAGGCGGAGATTGCCCAGGGCCGCCTGGAAAGCCTGCTGAACTTCCAGACGATGGTCAGCGACCTTACCGGCCTGCCCATTGCCAATGCTTCGCTGCTTGGATGAAGGCACTGCTGCCGCCGAAGCGATGAGCATGTTCTTCCATGCCCTGAATAAGAACACGCGATGCGCCTGAGCGTCCGAAGTTCTTCGTGGATGACGATATCTTCCCGCAAACGATGGCTGTGCTCGTACACCCGCGCTAATCCGCTCGGCATTCGAGGTTGTATTCGGCGATTACCGCAGCTGCGCAATTAGACAACACTTACTTCGGCGCCATGCTCCAATACCCTAATGATAAGGGCAGCGTGGAAGACTACCGCGCCTTTATACATGCGGCACATGGCGCCGGCGCGCTCGTAGCCATGGGCACCGACCTGCTGGCGCTTACGCTGCTTACTTCTCCCGGTGAGCTGGGCGCTGACGTGGCCTTCGGCAACTGCACAGCGCTTTGGCGTACCGCTGGGCTTTGGCGGGCCGCACGCGGCCTTCTTTGCCACGAAAGATGATTTCAAGCGCGCCATTCCGGGCCGCATCATCGGCATTTCGGTAGATGCCGCCGGCAACCGTGCGCTGCGCATGGCGCTGCAAACGCGCGAGCAGCACATCAAGCGCGAAAAGGCAACTTCCAATATCTGCACGGCGCAGGCACTGCTGGCCAATATGGCCGCGATGTATGCCGTATTCCATGGCCCTGAAGGCCTGAAGAACATTGCCCGCGCGTAGCCATCCTGGCGCATGCGCTTGGCAGATGCGCTTGAAGGAGGCCGGCCACGAGCTGCATAGCGAAGCCTTCTTTGATACAGTCGTCGTAAATGTGCAGAACGACGCTGCAGCCATCCGCAAGAAGGCCGAAGCTGCGCGGCATCAACTTCCGCTACTTCAGCGGTAATCGACGCGCTAGTCGGCATCTCCTTGATGAAACGACCACCCAGCGCGATGTCGCCGATATTCTCGAAGTCTTCTCGGCGGAAGATGCATCCGGCATCCTTTGACATGGAAGAAGATGCACTCTTCGCCAACATTCCAACCGACCTGCACCGCACGTCGCCTTTCCTGCAGCAGGATGTGTTCAACCGGCACCACAGCGAGACGCAGATGATGCGCTACATCAAGATGCTGGAGAACCAAGACCTGTCGCTCAACACGAGCATGATCTCCCTCGGCTCCTGCACCATGAAGCTGAACGCCGCATCGGAAATGATTCCGCTGTGCTGGGCGCACTGGAGCAAGATGCACCCCTTTGCACCAGCAGAACAGGCTGGCGGCTACCTGCAGATCGCGAAGGAACTGGAAGAATACCTTTGCGAGATCACCGGCTTTGATGCCTGCTGCCTGCAGCCCAACAGCGGCGCGCAAGGCGAGTATGCCGGTCTGCTTACCATCCGCGCCTATCACGAAAGCCGCGGCGAAGGTCACCGCGATGTGATGCTCATACCGATCTCCGCACACGGCACCAATCCGGCTTCCGCGGTGATGGCCGGCTATAAGGTGGTAGTGGTAAAGGCCCTGGAGAACGGCTATATTGATGTAGAAGACCTGAAAGCAAAGGCCGCACAATACAGCGCGCGCCTTGCGGGCATCATGATCACTTATCCTTCCACCTACGGCGTGTATGAAGAAACAGTGAAGGACATCACCGCCATCATTCACAGCCACGGCGGACAGGTGTATATGGATGGCGCGAACATGAATGCGCAGGTTGGCCTTACCGCTCCCGGCCTTATCGGCGCTGACGTTTGCCACCTGAACCTGCACAAGACATTCGCCATTCCGCATGGCGGCGGCGGTCCCGGCATGGGCCCCATTTGTGTGAAGTCAGCACCTGGCAGCCATTCCTGCCGAAGACCGACGTTACAGACAGAGCCGACAGCATGGCGGTGAGCGCGGCGCCTTATGGCTCTGCTTCCATCCTGCTGATCTCTTACGGCTACATCCGCATGCTGGGCGCGAAGGGCATGCGCAAGTGCTACTGAGTACGCCATCCTGAATGCCAACTATATGCGTGCGCGCCTGCAGAATGATTATCCGATTCTTTACACCGGCAGCGGCGGCACCTGCGCCCATGAGTTCATCGTTGACCTGCGTCCGTTTAAAAAGAGCGCCGAGATAGAAGCGGAAGACGTGGCCAAGCGCCTGATCGACTATGGCTTCCATGCGCCTACCATGTCCTTCCCGGTTCCCGGCACTATCATGATTGAGCCGACGGAGAGCGAGGACAAGGCGGAGCTGGACCGTTTCTGCGAAGCGATGCTTTGCTATCCGCGAAGAGATCCGCGCGATTGAGGAAGGCCGCAGCGAGCGCGCCGACAATGCGCTGAAGAATGCGCCGCACACGCAGTTTGAAGTAATGGCGGATGAGCTGGAAGCATCCCTACAGCCGTCAGCAGGCCGCATTCCCGCTGCACTATGTGATGGCACAATAAGTTCTGGCCTTCCGTGAAGCGTGTCAACAATACCGTTGGCGACCGCAACCTGATATGCACCTGCGAGCCTACGGAGGCTTATGCGGACGCCGTGGTTTAGAAGGTAAAAGTCAAAAGGTAAAAGCGGCGCCCCAACCGGAGTGCCGCTTTTTTTGGCGTCTTAATGAGCGATTACAGCTTTACTTCACCTTCAATGCTGTCGTCCAGTTCTTTACCCGTTACCATGCCTACCAGCATCTTCGCGAAGGATACCATCTTGCCATTCTTTGTATCCCAGTAGTAGCCGCTCTCCGGGCGCACGCGGATGAGCATCAGGTTCGGGTCATCCGGGCCATTGGGGAACCAGGTCTTTAGGATGGGCTCCCAGAGTTCTTGCGCCTTTTGATTGTCGTGCAATTCCTCGGCCTGTCCGTAAAGGCTTAGAAAGTTATACTTGGACGTATCGGCGTAGAACAGCTGGACGCGGCCGTCGTTGCGGATGTCCATGTCTTTGTGGCTGCCGCGATCGGAGAAAAACCAGATGCTGCCATCGTCCTCTACGGCCTGTGTGCTCATAGGACGGGTGGAAATAGGGGCCTGCCCCAGCGAGGTGCAGAACATGCAGATGTCGGTCTTGTTGACCAGCTCTTTGATTTTGGTGATGGCTTCGGAGCCGGAGATGTCTTTGAAATCGCTCATGGTGTTTGCTTTAGAAAAATGGGGTGAAAAAACTGCGCCCCGCTCTTGCGCGTCATTGCAGAAAGTTTAACGAGCCAAGGCTAAATGCCACCCTGAAACTTCCACAAAATGCGGGTCTTTTTTCGTAACTTGAAAGGACTTTCCGCCCCTGCCCGGAGCGGCTTTGCGCGGAAATACAAGCCCTTTTAAGTAAGATGTTTTTAAAGAAGATTAGTCTCAAAAATTTTAAGTGCCATGAAGACCTGACGGTAGACTTCAGCACCGGCGACGCGGTGAAGAACCCCGTTCGCAAAACCACCTTCATCACCGGCGAAAACGGCTCCGGCAAGAGCGCGCTGCTCCAGGCCATTGCCATGGTTACGGGCGGCAGCGAGGCCCTGCGCTACCTGCCGGGCTTCCCCAACAATTATATCCGCCACGGGCAGGAGGGTGCTGGACAGAGAAGCTACTATCACTACCGCCCGGGGCGAAGAGCGTGAATTAAGCCTTCTGCTGCGCCGCGATGAGGCCCCGCGCGATATAGTGGCCCGAGCACGTGAAACCCTGGCGGCTATGGATGCCGCCCTCCGCTATACGCACCGCAGCTACTTCGTGGCCGGCTTCGGCTCCAGCCGCCGGCTTCACCCGGCGCACTACGCCACCAATGTGCGGCCCTTCCATATGGCTAATGCCCGCTACGCCGCCGTGCATTCCCTCTTTAACCGTGATGCCCTGCTGCGCCCGCTGCCAGACTGGGCTGCCGATGTGCTCCAGCGCGGCGGCCCGGAGGCGATGGATGCCCTCGCCGGGGTCATCAATACCTTCCTGCCGGCCGAGGTACGCTTTCACGCCATTACGCCGGAGGGCGAGGTGTATTTTGACACGCCGGACGGCATGCTGCCGCTGGAACTGCTCTCCGACGGCTACCAGCAGACGGTGGCCTGGGTGGGCGACCTCCTCTACCATGTGAGCCGCTCCTTCGGCGATTATAAGAACCCGCTGAAGGCCCGCGGCCTGGTGCTGATTGACGAGGCCGACCTGCACCTGCACCCGGCCTGGCAGCGCCAGCTCTACGACTTCCTGGCGGAAGGGCTGCCCCAATTCCAGGTAATCGCTACTACCTACGCCCCTGCTACGGAGGAGCGCGCGAAGCAGGAGGAAGTGCTGGTGCTGCAGCGCAACCGGAGCGGGCGGCCGGAGATACAACAGGCGGTAGCAGAAGTGCCGCTGGTGCTGGGGATGGCTGCTTAGGCACATACGGCTTAGTACTATGTGGCGGAATGGGAGTATATCATAGTTTAGGGATGCCTTGTCTGTGCTGTAGCTACGCTGTTAACTACCTTCAGTGTCAGCATACCTAATTTCATCATGGTGTATGATACTGTGTACGGCTCGTTTTGAAGGTCATTTCAGGATTTGTTTCTGCTGTTGTAAGTATTTGCCGCCTATGTATTACGGTGTGTTATGACTCGTAGCAATCCAGACAAGGTGGAATGTAAATATTCATTTTCTATACAAAGAGGCCACCCGGTTAGGGGTGGCCTCTTATAGATTATTCACCTTGGATTCGCTAACATCATAAAGAACATCTGAGCTTACTTAAAAACATTGTGGACACCGGCGCTTTAAGTTCCAGTTGAGGTTAAGGTAAGAGTGTACAGGGCGCGCCGTCAGCAGCTTTCCGGCATAAATTCTTGCTGTCAGTGATTTCCCATTTAGCATCGTAAGAATGTCCGACTTTATCATACGGCACCAGCATGGACGCGTTGACAGCCGGACGGTCATGCGGCGGATTCGGGTCGGCATAGATTAGCACACAGTATGTCGCCTCAGCATTTTGTTGCCTGTCCATAATGTCTTCCAGTGCCGGGCCCCATTCAACTGGCAGGGTATAAACGTAACCATCCCTTTGATTGTCTATCAATTTTTGCGCAACCCCTTCATCAATCTTTTTAAAGTTGATGGATCTGTCTAAAAACTGTTTCAGGCACTTCTCAAGATCAAAATCGTCTGCGAAGCCGCATACTTTGGGGCAGGGTACGTTTCCACGGAAGTATTCCGGTGCTGCGTCACCTGAGTGCTTTACAACGAGGACGAAGCACACTACATTCATTGCGGCATCGTACGCTTTGTGAAAATACCAGTTATCGCTATCTTGTATTTTCACCAGATCCAGTTTAAACGCATATTGGTAGACCTCGCTCTCCTGATCTTTCACGGGCGCGTACGTGCATTGCGCCCCCATTAGTTTTATAGCATCCTGCTCCTTAATCAGGCGTGCAATGAACGGGTCGTCCTTTATCGCGCTTTTTTTATCAGCAATACTTTTATTGTTAGCTGTATCACTGTTACTAGGAGGTTTGAGAGCCATCTTATCCTCCTTTATTTCCTCATGATCTGCTGTACCATTGCAGGCGTGAAGGCATAGACAAAGTATCGCCAGAGATAGGAAACGTGTGATTTTCATATAAATGTTTAGTTTTTATTGCACGAAAGATAATTCCCTGCGCCATATTTTTATAATCCATGCTCCGCTTTCATGTTTTTTTTCTCAGTTGCTTGCTATGCATAACGTCAGTTACAAAGGGTGCGCCCTCGTCTGCCGACACTTCTACCGCAAAAATGCTCTGGCAGCGGTATCAGAGTGCGGATGATGATGCGACCCGGGTTGATGCCTGCCTTCGTCTCATGGAGTTATATGACGAGACTGGTAAAGAGCAAAAGAAGTATGCAGTGTTCAATACCGCTTTGTCTATCTTATTGTCCGGCGGCAGTCATGGGGACGTGGCCGGCGTATATGCTCGCTACGCGAACATGCATAATTCTCTCGGAGACGAGCGCTATCCCGCGATTATTGAACGCATGCTGCGTGACGCGCAGGATTGTAAAGAAGATTTGTGCATGGCTGAAGCTTACAAGGCAAAAGCGAGATGGAGTATATTTATTTATGATGCCAGAAGCGCGCTTTTTGAAGCCGAACAAGCTATCAAATATGCCATTGCTGCTGGCGAGCCCTTGCTAAGGCTGCGATGCGAGTTGCTTAAAGCGGATGCAACGAGCCAACAGCACGATACAGACCGGAATATCAATGCCATCAGCACGTACTACGCTGTACTTCTTGCGGCTGATAGTCTGGAAAACCCCGCACTTGCCGAAGCTTGTTATCATCATCTTTCAAGGTTTTACTACGATATTGATTACTACGATTCAGCCGTAGCTTTTAAGGAACGGGAAATCTGGCTTGCATATTTATGCCGCAGCGTACACGGCGACGAACTGCAGCGCCTAAACCTGGAATTGGCATCGGGAATGCTGAAATGTGGCTTGTCACTCCGCGGCGAGCGTGTGATGGTCCGTGTTGCAGGCTATGCGACCCGGCGCGACAACCCCGTGCTGCTTAGCGATGCCCTTACGCTTTTACGGAACTATTATTTGGATCATGACGATGTAAAGAGCGTGGCACGGCTGTACCAGAATAGCTACCGGGAGGCGTGGCGCGTCGGCGATACTTTACTGAAGATGCGCCTTCAGGCTTATATAGATGATGCAGCAGATGATACGGCTGCGGCGGATGCAAGCTACAGGCAGGCATTAAATGCGCTTAGACCAGACAATAAGTTTTACTACGCTTATCTCAGTCTTTTTTATGGCAAGTTCCTGGTTCGTACCGGCCGCACTACCGTTGCTATATGGCAGATCAAAGAAGGGTATAAGTACATTGCCGCAGACAGCAATATTTCATTCAACCTGCGGTTCACTTCTGCGCTTGCCACCTATCATGCCCTATTGCATCAATATGATTCGGCATACCGGTATGCATGTCTGAATCAATATACCGCGCATGAGCTCAATGCGTCACTTCCTTCCGACGGAATGTTCCGTGCCGCGCTGGTCAAGCAGTCAGAGCGTCAGCGGCTGCAAACGGAACGGGAGGAGCACCACCGCCATAACCGGCATCTGGCTTAGAAAACCGGCATCATTTTCAGCATTGCGGCTGCCTTTCTTATTTTTTGTCTGCTTAGCTCATTCCCTGTTCCGCGCTTTGCCATTCGCATAGCCGGCTTTCTCGCATTCATATTCGCCTTTGAGTTCATCATTATGATAACAGAGGAATTCAGTGAGCATTATACGCATGGAGAACCATGGGCTGTACTGCTTTTTAAAATAGCAGTAGCCTTATGCCTTACGCCGGCGCATCACATTGTGGAAGAAAAAACCCTGCACTATTTTTATGAGCATAAGCTCATTGAATCTTCAAGAAACTCGCTCTATGCCGGTGTCCAAAGGCTTAAAACGTGGACACAGCACCGTTATATAAGAAACTTGGGGCGAGGGAAGCCAATTCAAAAGTAAAAGCGGAATCCGGCCGCCTTGAGCCATTAGGTCAATATGACATTACCGGTACTTCCATCAAATATTCCTAAAACCAAAGCGTTTTTCGCGATTTTGGTGCTTTTTGGTATTAGCCTTGCTGCTAGGAGGCTCTTCGCAATTAGGAGATAATGTTGAGGCTATTGAGTGCTTTGGAATGACCAGAAACCATAGCTTTTGAAGATCAGCAACTTTGGACATGGTGATACAGAATGTCAGCGATAGCGCATCGCGCAGAACACTATATGATTCCCATGACTCACGATCATAAGATTTTAACTCTGCTTCGCATTTTCTGGGCTCATCTGTATGATTTCCTTGCATACTGCCGGGCTTACATCACCTGGTAATTTTATTAAATCGGGCAGTCATAGCCAAGACGTTTAAGCCGTAGCAAGCGTGCCACTATTGCATTTCAGCTGCCGGCGTATTACTTTTCGCCCTTAAATAATAATATCCCATGCGTACGCTCCTACTTCAGGCGCCCAATAATGGCGGCTGGCTTTACCTGGGCGGTGGGGTAGCGCTTTTCCTACTGCTGCTTATTGGCACCTTGGTGCTGTACATCCGCGTGGTACGCAGACTGCTACGGCATCCAGACCTGCTGGGCTACACGCTGCCACAGCGCCTCCTGAACCTCGCCGTTACCGGCGCCATTTTCCGGGGCACCGCCTACCTCCTCTTTTTCGCGCCCGTCCGCTTTCTCATAGACCTGAGCGAGCGCTTCCGACAGGCCATCATCCCTATCCTGGCGGATTTCACCGCGCAGCACACCATAACCGATGGCGGCCGGCCGGAATATACCCTCTACTCCGCCCAACTGTCGGAGCTGAACAGGTTCGCCTCCCAGTTCCTCAATGCCGACAGCCTGTTTTTCATGCTCCTTGCGGCGGCCTTACTGCTGCTGCTGGTACGGGCAACCAATAAGATCATTCTGGGATGAGCAGCTGAAGCAGTATTCCCTGGATCGCCTTGCAGCCGGCAAGCGGCGGGTGATGACCCTGCTGGTTGTTTCCGTTGCCGCTTTTTACCTGATGTTCTGCGCGGTAATCTCCACTGCCGTCATTGAGGACGGCCAGTCGGCCAGCACCGTCGTACTGCCGGACGTGGACAGCAGCCTGCAGCGCATCGTGAGTGTTGAGCAGGCGCCGGCGCTTGCAGATACCGTCCTGATGCCTAACCTCTCTAATGGCCTGCCGGGATTGCGGGCTGCCCTGGCCAATATGACCGCCGCAGTGGACACGGTAAAGGACAGCACTGCGCGCCAGTACGTGCGGGAAGGCAGTGACTATAGCCTGCTAAAAGACCTTCCCAACGGTTACGACCGCATGCGGCAGCTGCTGAAAAAGCAGATACAGGATTATAACGGCCGGGCGGTGGCGCTGCCGCTAAGCGCAAAATCCCTACGGAGTCTGTTGCAAAGCCGGATGCTGAGCGCCGCCGGGCTCTCCAACCTTGCAAAGCAGAATTATTACCAGACCCTCATCCTTTACTATCAGAACGACGTGACACTGCGCAGCCGTAACCTGGCCGCCGTTCGTGAAAACCTGGAGTCCGCGGCTGCCGATCTGGAATCCCAGCTTCAGGGTGCTACGGCCGAGATCAACAGCCTGGCGGAGAAGGCCGCGAAGGGCCAGTCATTTTACATTCCCTCCTACGGCAGCCTCATGCCCTCCGGCATCAGCGAGCGGCTGTTCAGCACTTCGTGGATAGAGCCCGACCAGAGTTACATTCCCCCGCCCGACAGGTCAGGCAGCGACTACGCGTGGCTCGGCGTAATGGCCAACTGGCTTAGCAGCCCGCGCAATATGGACCTCGTGCTCATTATCGGCATGATCGGGTTCGGCCTGTTCGGCGCGTCCATTTCCAGCTTTATAGCCAAAAGCTCCGGCATGAATAAGAGCACCAGCATCTCGGAAGACATTATTCAGGTGCTCATTAGCGGCTTTTCCGCAGCTATTGTCGTATTCCTTGCCACTAAGGGCGGCATCGCTATCATCAACCAGGGCACCAACAAGCCGAATCCATATGTGCTGTTCTTCAGCTGCCTTGCCGGGGCCGTCTTCAGCGACCGGATCTGGGAATGGGCGAAGGGCGTCATCAACCGGAATTATAACGCCGACGGCACCATCAGCACGCAAACCACCACCGCACAGACAACGACGGTAGTGGTGCAGGAGCAACAGCAAACGGCCCAGACAACCCCGCCCGTAGCGCCCGGAGATGAAACAACCGAGGATTAATATTCACAGGGGTGTTGCCGAAGCAGGTATGCCTGTCCATGCATGGCGTCCAAGCACACAGGAAGTCGGTGAGAAATGCCAGAAATTACGGAAACCGGTAGCATACTGCCACACCCACAAACAGCGGGAGGGCTGACGCGCCCTGCTCCGTGCCTGATGCCACAACGCCCGCCATACAGCGCGTAGTAAATGCCTGCCGCGTAAGGCGCGCGTCAAAATACACCCGTGCGGACAGGTCGCGGGTGTAGCGGGAGAGGTCGTATGATTCTGTAGCGCCTGCCTTGTGGCGGTACGGGTAGCTGATGAGGTCGGCATTGAGACGTAGCAAGCTCTTCCTGGTCGGCGCACCTGCCTTTCCGGGCCGCAATACAGCTAGCGTAACGCCGCCTACAAGTCCCAGACTCCCGCCGCCTGTGCCCGGGCCTTTGAGGTAACGGTCATAGCAAGTGTAGCCGCCGTTCAGGCCGATGTGGAGGCGCCGGGTGGCCGGCATCCGGAGTTTATAAACGGTGTCAAAAAAGTAGGCCCCGGTCTCGCGGGTGATGTCGTAAGGAGGCAGCTTTTTGGGGCCGGCGCAGCGCGGCAGGTTGATCAGCCGGCCCTCGTTTTCAGTAAACCTATTAATCTGCAGAAAGTTCAGCTGCTCCGCCGGCCGGGGTTCTGCTTTCAGGCCGGTTTCAATGCTCATTAATGCATAGCTTAGGCTGCGTGCCCGCGAAAATGCGGCAGCACAGAGCATCATTAGGGTGAGAAAAATGGGGCGCATGAGCATCGGCGACAAAGCTGCGGCAAATGGCGCTGGATTTATAGCGCGAAATGTTTATGTATTGTAAAGGGCCGGCGGCATTTGCATAGAAGGCATGTCGCTTAACCGGAAGGCTTGGATTTTATATCGTTTTACGCTGAATACTTACACTATGGCCCTCATTCCGCGTCCTAAATGGATGCTCCTTATCATTTACCTCGCGGTGGTGCACCTGCTGGCAGGGCTGTATATCCGGCATCTGATAAGTGGACCGCGGCCTGCTGCTGTTGCCGCAGCAACAAGCAATAGTAATGAGGTATTACCCTCAGATACCGCCGCCGGCCGGCCATTACCATACACCAATATTTCCGGCCCTGCGGATAAGCTGCTCATTCCCGTGGCGGGCATCAAGTTGGGCGACTTGCAGGATACCTATACGCAATCACGCGCCGGCGGGCGGGTGCACAATGCCATAGACATCATGGCGGCCGGCGGCACACCGGTGCTGGCAGCGGCGGATGGCGAGATTGCAAAATTCTTTGACAGTGAGGCGGGCGGCACGACAATCTATCAGCGCAGCGCCGACCGGAAATTCGTGTATTACTACGCACACCTGCAGCGCCGCGCCGAGGGCGTGCGGGAGGGGATGACGGTGAAGCGCGGCACTGTGATAGGCTATGTGGGCGACAGCGGCAACGCCGGCGCCGGCAACTATCATCTGCACTTCTCCATCATCATCCCCGACAGTGCGGGCGGATTCTGGAACGGCACAAACATCAATCCATACCCGCTTTTGAAAGAAGGTATTGAAGCTCCGGCAGCGTAGGAACGATTCTTGAATACCGAAGCCTGCTAACCGACCAGCATGATAAATACTAACACGCAGCCCTACTTGTTGCTGCTCCTTGCAGGTGCCTTACTCCTAAACAGTTGTGAGCAGGCCGGCGAAAATTCCACGAATAAAAGAAGCACCGTAGCTACTTCATCTAATGACAGTGCTGCAAAAGCAGTAGCCGTTGACCCTGGCCTGACGCTTCCGGTGCTTAATGCCCTTTTTTATGAAGATGGGTTTGCGCAAGACCTGAAGAAGCAGCTCGCGCTCACGGATGTGCAGCTACAAAAGCTGAAAGCAGTCTCCTCCGAATCCGTAGCCGATCTGGACGAGGCCACGGACGGCGATTACCTCGGCTCTGCGCGCGCTGCATCACAACGCTCTCAGGAGCAGCTTAAGAAGATATTGGGCGATGAAAAGGCGGCACAGCTGGCGCAGCTTGTAGCCCGGCGCTATGCCGGCGGCGATGATATTGACGGCCTGCTGCCCTCCAACCCAATGCCGTACCTACCGATACGCGCATCGTAGTGAACGCGCCAGCCTATCGGATGGACGTATTTCAGGATGGGAAACTGACGAAGACGTACCGCGTTGGTATCGGCTATCCGGAGTTTCCGCTGCCGGTGGGCATGCGCCGCGCGGATCAGATCATCTTTAACCCCACCTGGACCCCACCGGATGAACCCTGGGTAAAGGGCAAGTTTAAGCCCGGCCAGAAGGTGGACGCCGGCAGCAAGGACAATCCGCTGGGACCGATAAAAATTCCTATTGGTTCCCCTAACCTCATCCATGGCGGCAAGCAGCCGGCTAAGCTGGGTGGCTTTGCCTCGCACGGCTGCGTTGGCCTTACCAATGAAGGCATACAGGATTTTACTGCTACGCTCTCAGCCCTTGCGGGTTCTTCCATGACGACGGATTCCGTAATGAGATTCCGCGAAAAGAAGACCCAGACTAAAACGGTTAAGCTGGCGAAGCCTATTCCGGTAGAGCTGCGGTATGAGACGATTGTGGCGGAGAATGGCGGCCTGCGCGTTTATCGCGATGTGTATGAGCGCGGTACTAATACCATTGAAAATGCGAAGCGTGTGCTGGAAGTTTATGGCATAGCTTATGACAAGCTGCCGGAACCTGAAAAGCAGGCACTGATTGCCGCCCTGATGGAGATGAATCATGACCCGCAGGGCAATCTGATTGTTGCCGACATTGGCGCAGGTACCGGCACGCCGGACACAGGTGTGCGCGAAGACCCGACCAAGAGCGATAAAGCGAAGCAAGGAAAGACTACTAATACAATAAAAGGCCGCAAAGAAGTAGCGGTGCCCATTGCCGCGCTGGCAGAAAAAGGATACCCTGCGCCGGTAAATGTGGTAGGTGCACCGCCCACACCTGCGCCGCAGACGGCACAGGTGGCACGCAAACGCAGATAGTGCGCTGCAATGTTGTTGGTTTTAAATGTTTGTTTGTACGCATGCGTCTATTCTGCTTATTCATCTCTGGCGCAATCCTGATTGCTGGCTGTAAGACGCCGAAGCTGGCCAAGCGCCTGCCCGGCTCCTGGTATATTGACCATTACGATGAGTACAGCAAGGTTTCCGACAGCAGTACCGGCCACACGTTGGACGGCGCGGGTTACATGCATTTTTATAAAGATGGCCGCGCAGCGCGCATGATAAAATCAGCGTACCCGCATGGAACACTTAGCGCCTACACTACAGACTACCATTGGCGGCTGCAAGACAGCCTTGTGTCTATCACGGATGCAAAAGGGCAGGTGTCCGAAGAGTGGCTTGTCACTAAAGACCTCCGGGACTATATGGAATGGGTTTCAGTAAATGCCGCGCGGGACTCTGTGCGTACCATGTACTTGCGGAAGTAATGCAGCGGCAGCTTATGACTGCGTATTCCAGTCTTTATGCAGCAGGCCATAAACCAATGAATCGCCGGTGACGCCATCCTTGCAGTAATGTTCGCGCAATCGTCCTTCTTCCAGGAAGCCGGCGCGCAGCACCAGTTTTATGGACGGCATATTCTCCGGATGAATGAAGGCTTCCATCCTGTTCAGCTCCAATTCTTTAAAACCATAAGGTATTATGGCGGCAATGGCCTCGCGCATATAGCCTTGGCCCTTTGAGGCCTCGTCCGTGATGGCGTAGCCAATCTCGGAGCGGCGATGCTCGGGATACCAGTTGTGGAATGCGAAGCTGCCAATCACCCGGTTGAGCGCATGCGCTTTAAGATGAAAGAATAGGACCGCCGTGCGATAAGTAGTCAGGCCGCCGCGCAGTTTTCCCTTCTGTAAGTCCAGCTCGCGGTCGCTCGCGATGCCAAAGTGCGCTTTTAAAGCCGCGTCATCAGCCGTCTCAAACATTTGCCGGTACGTTGCTTCGGTATCTATGTGAATGCTAAGCCTTTGTGTGTCAAGGTATTTGACTTTAGGCTCTGGAGGCGGCTGTAAGGGATACATGGCGGGGCGGATTCTGATCTCAAAATTAATTCGCATGCGGCCAATGCCGGCTCTTACGCTCAAAAAACGATTTTCATGAATCGGAATTAATGCGACTACATTTACTGTCCTCTCTTTACAAACACGTTTTTCTATGATCAAATCAACCAGCCTGGCCTGTGCGGCCTCGGGCATGCCAGTGTCTCATGCCCAGTGCTTCCAGGCAATAGCCAATCAGACGAATTGCGTTATTGCCAGCCGCTAAGTGGGTATTTATGCTACGAGTCTAATCATGGAGAGCTATGCGTCAAAGGGCTTTCACGTAAAGTCAAAGTCCTGTAACTGGGGCCCAATGGCAGGCTTTGTGCTGAGCGACCCGCGTTTTACCAAGACGGGCTCTGAGCGCGAGGCCATGGAAGGCCAGCGCAAAGAAGTGCAGAAGGCAATTAAAGGAGGTGCCGGTAGTGATCAGTGATGACCGCAGGCGGGAAGTGGAAGCGCGGGGATGGATGACGCGCAATGGCGGTAACATCAATGAAATGATCTACACGGCCAGCAGCAAGGGGCAAGGCGATGAATTTCATATTGCGCCGCGAGATGAATTATCCCGGAGCCAGTGGCAAGCAGATGTGGAGCGTACACTATGGGGAGGGCGAGACCAGCATGCCGAGCTCGCCGACTGCGCCTAATAAGGTCCAAGGCAAAATTCTGATGCCGGTGATGGCATTGTCTAATCCTGGTGCCAATACGGGAAGCTTTCGTGATGCCCTTACCGGCGATTATGATCTGTGGGCAGTATTTCCACGGGCAAGGAATAAGTTCTCGCCCAATGCAACAACAAAGGCCGCGCAGCAAAACATTCCAACCCACGGCCAGGTGCATAGCCCTAAAGGCATAGACCAGCGGATGGTGAAGGGCTCGGATCGTTTTCAGATGCCGATAAAGGCTTACATAGCGCAGGAAGATGAGCATATGGGTAATATGACGGGCCGTATTGTCCAGATCAAGGATCTGTTGAACGGAGCCATCATTGCCTCCGGATACGAGGGCGGCAATATGGTACACCATAGTGACGAAGTGGGCAGGCCTATGGTAAACAGTGTGGAGCTGGAGTACATTGCTTTTATACCTAATCAGACAGAAGCCAGGTTCATCAGAACCCTTGACGATATGAAGCAGTTTCTGGCGGAGGTAATGCTGGGCTACCATATTACGCTTAACCCCGGCTGGCAGCGGCAATTCAGGTTTACCGTTACTCATCAGGGCAGCTATGAGGTGTAATGGATAGGGCAGGCTTAGCCTTAGCAATTAAGGCGCGGTCGAAATAATTATGACGGTGCGTTACCAGTGAAAGCGGGCCGGCCTGAGCCCGACCTTAGTATATATTGCAGAAAACGCACTGAATTCGCCGCGAAAAAGCTGTACTTCTTCAGTTACTGTAATAAGTCCTGCCGGTCTGCGCCTAAAATGGTGCGTTATATCAATGCCAGTTCGGCATCATGAAAAGGGAATAGTCCTATTTCCTGGCTTACAATCTTAGTTTTCAAAATAGCTTTTTGCAACCGCAAAGGTCACGTCCTGGTTGCGTACCAGGAACTGGGACAGCATGTGCGCGTTCTTGTCTTTGGGTGGGGTAGTATGCGGAATGCCGACGATAAAAGAAGAGGCTATTTCTGAGCGCTCATCCGTCTCTATAAATGTGTAGCCCTTTTGCAGCAATGCCAGCACGTTCTGCGTATTATCCAGCGGCAAGAAATTCTGTTCCATTGCCGTCACAGTATAAAACACTGTACCAGTGTGCCTTGTAAGGCAGCCTAGGTTCCGTTAAAGTAGTGCTTCAACTTGTAGTGCAGTTAGAAGCTTCATTTTTTCCCTGCTATAACCAGACGCCAACTTACAAATTATGCGCAAAAACATGATGATAGATTAATATATTGTTTCTCTTTTTCTAGGTTGACACTTTGATGCGTAAAAAATGCTAAATGGCAATGATTAATAATTTCCAAACAATTATGGTAATAATACCTGGCTGTTTTAAAGTAGCATTAAGTCTTGATATAATTAAGCGGCGACCTCAAGTGCATAATATACAGATGATGGCTATATAATAATGCAATATAAAATAAACATGATTAATTTGTCAACCTGACAGCGTATGCTTATTATTAAATACATAACCGTAAATTGATAATTAAGAGCACTTGACTGCCTATTAAAATCAATAAATAATTGTTCATGGTTCTATATGCATCTATAAATTACGATACCTATATTTTATAATATTCGGCGACAATACGGGGGAATCAGTTATGAATGAAATAAACAGATATCCATATTAGGTTATAAGCTGCCAAGTTGCGCATTACATTCGCTCACTTTTAACAACATAAAAACAGCTAATGACAAGAACACCCCTTGCTGGCTGCCAGACCAATCACCTCTGGCACAAACGACAAAAATACTCATCTGGCTTCTCGGCTATGAGATCATTTCGGATCGCCCTATTCCTTTTTATGGGCATAATGGGATCGCATTCCGTCAAAGCTCAAACGACCAATGATCAGGCTGCGGTTTTACAGAAATGTATGGATCTACCGGCATTGCAACAGTACTTTCCCAGAAACAGCGATTCCGGCTATAAGGAATTGGTTGTCATGCAGCATGGGGTTTCTTTTCCAGCAAATATCAGCGTAACACATGGTGGAGATTCGCCTTTATTTAAATCAAAAGGGCAAATAGCAAACGATGCTAATGATGCATACTTCTATTTTAACTCCTTTAATGTAATGCCAAATTCAGCCTCTACTGAGTTTACTTTTTATTATGAGCAACATAGCAACGTGCCTAAAATGCAGGTTGTTAGGCTTGCACTTCAGAAGTCCGGCAGCAATTGGACTATTACTAACGCTACAATTGATGCCAGATAATTATGAATATAAAATCTACTACAACTAACAAGCTGCCGGGTGCCTTTTTACTGCTCGTGAGCTTTATTGCCTTCTTGACCCCAGCATCCGGACAGCAAATACTGAATAACAGTAAGTTGCGATTTGGGACCGGTGTTGAGCAATCTATTAATACAACTGGTAACCTCCAGCAGCCGTTCTATTACAACAGTATTTATAGTGCCTGGAGAAAGCTGACCTATTCCAACTATTCTTTGGATAATGCTTTTGCCCTTAATGGCATAAAAACCAATGACTGGAATACAAACGGCACTATTGTCCAGAATCCTCCGCTCAGTAATCAGGTAATCAATGCTACCGGATTTACTTATACGAGTGGCAATTCGGGGTACGGGACCATTACTTCTACCGGGAATATAACGGTGGCCGGACAAATGATGACTGTGCAAACCACTTATGTACTGCCACAAAACAATGCTTATATCAAAGTAACTACAAGGGTTACCAACTCAAGCGCTGCATTGATGGAGAACCTACGGATTTGGATCGGTACCCGTGACGACTGGGTGGGACAAACCGACCAACCAACAAAGCAAAGAGGGAACCTGGTCAATGGCGCTTTTGCACAAGTAGCAAGCGCTACGGTACGAGCTGCCGCTGTACAAATTAAGTCAGGTGATGAAGGTGTGCTTTTTTATACCAACTCCAACCGTGGCAATACTGTTGTTAACAGCTGTTGCAGCTTTATCAATGTAATTAATCAAAACCCTGCTACAAGTACAAATAATATAACCAACGACGGCTCATATGCATTTTATGTTCGGATGAACGATCTGGCAGTAGGTGAGAGCGATGAGTTTACCTGGTATTATGCTGCCGGCGAGCTTGCTCAACTGGACCAGATTGTTGCTGACGTGGCTACAGTAAGTGGTGCTGTGCAGAACATTGCCTATACCACCGCGCAGCTGAACGCAACCTCGTCGGTCAGCGCTACCGGATATTTTCTGGTTGTGCCTCAGGGCGCTACCGCACCAACTGCTGCCCAGATACAGGCAGGCGTAAATTATGGCACTGTGACCGTAGCAGACGCCGGTTCAGGCGCCATGACAGCGAATGTGCAGCAAGCCTTTAATATGACAGGCCTCGCTGCCGGTACAAACTATAATGTTTATTTCGTATCTCAGGATGCAGCGAATGCTTATTCTACCGTTACTTCCGTACCGTTTACAACCCAGGCCTACACGGCGCCTACGGTTGCTACTGCCGCTACTTCCGGCGTAACCCAAACAACAGCGGCCTCAGGCGGTAATGTAACTGCTGACGGTGGCCAGTCTGTAACAGCAAGAGGTATTTGCTGGAATACAACAGGCGCTCCAACCACTGCTAACAGCCATACAACCGATGGTTCGGGATCGGGAAGCTTCAGCAGCTCGCTTTCGGGCCTGTCTGCCGGCACCACCTACTATGTGCGGGCTTATGCCACAAATTCAGTCGGCACTTCATATGGAAGCCAGGTTTCATTTGCGACCTGTGCCGCTAATCCTACGATTGCTGCATCAGGTGCGACTACGTTCTGCCAGGGAAGTAATGTAACACTGACCGCTTCGGTGGGCACCTCATACTTGTGGAGCAACAATGCTATTACCCGATCTATCACGGTTAATCAAGCAGGCAGTTATTCTGTTGCAGTAACCACTGCTGCGGGATGTACGGCACAATCTGCACCAACAGTGGTTGCAGTCAATCCATTGCCTACAAGCTCCGTGACTACTGTTCCGCCTCTTTGCTTCGGTGGCAATAATGGCAGCATTACATTTTCTGCCGTCGCAGGTACATCACCTTTCACTTATAGTATCAACGGCGGTGCTGCGTACCAGGGAAGTAATGTCTTTTCAACCGTGAGCGCAGGTACTTATTCGGTGATCGTGAAGGATGGCAATAGCTGCGTCAGCACCCCTCAATCGGTTGCTGTGGCACAACCTGCGCAACTCACGTTTACGACCACAAAGACGGACGTTGCCTGTAATGGCGGGAACAATGGTTCTATTACTGTAAATGCTACCGGCGGCTCCGGCAGTACACAGTATTCAATCAACGGCGGCACGTACCAAAGCGCAAATGTGTTCAGCAACCTCACTGCCGGTACTTACGATGTGCTCGTAAAGGATATGAACAACTGTACAGCACCATCTTAGCCAATTACCATCGGCCAGCCTGCTGTGCTTACCGCAAGCGCAACCGCGACTAATGTAACATGCCCTGGCGACCATACCGCAGCCGCAACAGTGATGGCAAACGGTGGTACTGCCCCCTATACTTATTCATGGTCGCCGTCAGGCGGAAGCGCTGCTACAGCAAGCAATCTCGGAGCCGGCGTTTATACCGCAACGGTGACAGATGCGCATAGCTGCTCACAGACAGCTACGGCTACTGTTAACCAGGTGGATAATACCGCACCAAGCGTAAAAACGCAGCCTGCAACTATTTATCTGGATGCAACCGGCCAGGCCACAGTCACTGCCGCGCAGGTAAATAATGGCTCTACTGATAATTGCAGCATTGCTACTACTACCGTCTCGCCATCCAGCTTTAATTGTGCAAGCATCGGCAACATCGCCGGAGTTCTTAATGGCAAGCTGAATGTTGACAATTTCTTCCACGCCTATATCGCTACAAGCGACGCTACGCTGGGTACCGAAATAGCATCTGGTTCAAACTTCACAGTTACCAACAGCCTTACACCGACCAACCTGGTACCGGGTACTACTTACTACCTCCACATTGCTGGTGGCGACGTTGGCGGTCCTCAGATGTTTATCGGCGACTTCACCGTTTCCGGCAATTTTGAATTTGCAAACGGACAGCAGAAGATCAGCACAAATACAACAGACTGGCATGCGAGCGCTACAGGGTTTGGCGGCACTTTTATTTCGCCAACATCATATGGCACTAATACAGGCAATGCTACCTGGGGCACCTTTACAGGTCTAAGCAGCGGCGCACAGTTTATCTGGGGTCCGGTAAGGTATTATGATGGCAGCCAGGCAGATCCGGAGCTTTCCTATTTCTCCACGCCTATTATTTACAACCCTAATAAGGCTACCGTAACACTTACAGTTACCGATAACAGCGGCAACACGGCCAATGCGCCGGCTATGGTTACTGTTCAGGATAATATGGCACCTACAGCAGTAACAAAAAATCTTACTGTTGCGCTTAACAGCACCGGAACTGCAACCGTAACCGCTGCAGATATAAATAATGGCTCCTTTGATAATTGTGGCATCAGCGCCCAGGGCGTTTCACCAGCTACATTAAACTGCAGCAATGTCATCGGGGTTTCTTCAGCAGGTAACGCCATGTCATTCACAGGGGGTTATGTAGATGTGCCGAATGAGGCATCACTTAATCCGGCTAGTACATGGACGCTTGAGACATGGGTTAAATTATCAGGCACCGGCGTTCAGCACGGTCTGATAGAAAAGTATGACGGAGGCGCTATGTATGGCTACCTCTTGCGCGTAACATCGGGCAATAAGCTTATGGCTGGCCTGGTAACTGCGGGTAGTACGTCAGGCGGCACTTATGTAACAGGCTCCACTTCATTGACTTCAGGCGTATGGTACCATGTTGCAGCTACCTGCAATAGAACCGGCCAGATCAAGTTGTATGTGAATGGTGTAAATGACGGATCGGGTAATGTGACCGGAACCATCCCTACGAATCCTGCTGTTGCTTCTCTGAAAATCGGGGCACGCGGAAATGACGCTGGTGAGCGGCTTTCCGGACAAATGGATGAAGTAAGGGTCTGGAGCATTGAACGTACGCAGAATGACATACAAGCAACCAGAAAGCAATCGCTTTCAGGCAGTGAAACAGGACTTCAGGCTTATTACCGCTTTGAAGAGCCAACTTCCGGCACATCAGTGTCCGATGTCACGCCTCTGACCTATGCCAATACCGGCGCTATTGTGGGATCAGCATCCCGCACATCTTCTGCAGCGCCAGTTGGTGGCACAACGCCGGTGACCCTTACTGTTACAGATAATAACGGCAAGGTATCAACAGGAATATCCTATGTTACTGTAGTTGACAATATCAACCCGACAATAACGGCTCCTGCAACCGTACTTGTAAATGCAAATGGCGGTAGCTGTGCAGCCACAAATGTTGCGCTTGGCACGCCTGTAACTGCTGATAACTGTACCGTTGTATCCGTAACTAACAATGCACCAGCCAGCTATCCCGTAGGTAATACAATTGTAACATGGACCGCTACAGATGCAAGCGGCCTAACGGCAACTGCAACCCAGACAGTAACCGTAGCGGATATTCAGGCACCGGTTGTTACGGCTCCTTCAAACATCATCACTACTGCTGATGCAGGTGTATGTAATGCTACACGCGCCGTAGGCGCAGCCACTGCTGCCGATAACTGTGGTGTAGGCACACCTGTAGGTGTCAGAAGCGATGCCCTGGCATTGACTGCTCCTTACCCTGAAGGCACTACTACTATTACCTGGAGCGCGACTGACATTCATGGTAATGCTGGCTCAGCTACCCAGACGATAACAGTTACGGATAATCAAAATCCTACTATTACAGCGCCTGCTGCTGTTATTGTAAATACAGACGCTGGCCAATGCTCTGCTACTAACGTAAGCCTTGGTAATGCAACAACTGCTGATAATTGTGGTGTAGCATCGGTTTCAAACAATGCACCTGCCACATATCTTAAGGGTAACACAACGGTTATCTGGACCGTAACAGATATCCACGGTAATACTGCTACTGCCACGCAATTAGTAACAGTAGAGGATCATGAATCACCTGTTATTGTCTGTCCGGTTATAACCAATGCAGCGCGCAGCATGAATAGCGGCACGTGTACTTATATAGCAGTAGGTGGTGAGTTTGATGCCACTGCCACTGACAATTGTGGGGTATCCACGCTGATATATACGCTTTCCGGTTCCACGACCGGTACGGGCACAACGCTCAGTGGTGCCGTATTCAATAAAGGCATTACCAACGTTAGCTGGACCGCCACTGATGCCGCTAACCTCACTAACGTATGCAGCTTCAATGTAACTGTGACAGATGACCAGGCGCCAGTGATTACATGCCCGGGCAACCTCACGATCAGTGTTGCACCGAACAGCTGCGCAAACACCTACACCATCGCTGATCCGATCAGCGACAACTGCACAACGGCGACATGGGGATATGCTGTCAATGGCGCAACTACCGTTAATGCTTCCGGCATTGCTGATGGCACAGGCAGCGGCATTCTGACGTTCAATAAGGGAATAAACACGGTAGTGCTCAGCGGAACTGATGGTACTAATGCTGCGGCAGGATGTTCTTTCACTGTTACAGTTCAGGATGACATCAAGCCAACCGTTCATACCCAAAACATCACGGTTCAACTGGATGCTACAGGCCATGCGAGCATTATACCTGCTCAGATTAATAATGTTTCCACAGACAACTGCGGCATTTCATCTTACTCACTGGACAAGACGGCCTTTGATTGCAGCAATGTCGGCATGACCAACACAGTAACGCTGACCGTTACAGATGTAAATGGCAACAGCGAGACCGGCACAGCCATCGTTACGGTTAAGGACGAGGTCAAGCCAACCGTTCATACCCAAAACATCACGGTTCAACTGGATGCTACAGGCCATGCGAGCATTATACCTGCTCAGATTAATAATGTTTCCACAGACAACTGCGGCATTTCATCTTACTCGCTGGACAAGACGGCCTTTGATTGCAGCAATGTCGGCATGACCAACACAGTAACGCTGACCGTTACAGATGTAAATGGCAACAGCGAGACCGGCACAGCCATCGTTACGGTTAAGGACGAGGTCAAGCCAACCGTTCATACCCAAAACATCACGGTTCAACTGGATGCTACAGGCCACGCGAGCATTATACCTGCTCAGATTAATAATGTTTCCACAGACAACTGCGGCATTTCATCTTACTCGCTGGACAAGACGGCCTTTGATTGCAGCAATGTCGGCATGACCAACACAGTAACGCTGACCGTTACAGATGTAAATGGCAACAGCGAGACCGGCACAGCCATCGTTACGGTTAAGGACGAGGTCAAGCCAACCGTTCATACCCAAAACATCACGGTTCAACTGGATGCTACAGGCCATGCGAGCATTATACCTGCTCAGATTAATAATGTTTCCACAGACAACTGCGGCATTTCATCTTACTCACTGGACAAGACGGCCTTTGATTGCAGCAATGTCGGCATGACCAACACAGTAACGCTGACCGTTACAGATGTAAATGGCAACAGCGAGACCGGCACAGCCATCGTTACGGTTAAGGACGAGGTCAAGCCAACCGTTCATACCCAAAACATCACGGTTCAACTGGATGCTACAGGCCACGCGAGCATTATACCTGCTCAGATTAATAATGTTTCCACAGACAACTGCGGCATTTCATCTTACTCACTGGACAAGACGGCCTTTGATTGCAGCAATGTCGGCATGACCAACACAGTAACGCTGACCGTTACAGATGTAAATGGCAACAGCGAGACCGGCACAGCCATCGTTACGGTTAAGGACGAGGTCAAGCCGGTTATCAGTGCGGTTTCACCAGCGATTGTTGCCTGCGACGCAGCTACTGTCAGCAATACATATACATCAGGCATTACGCCTATGGATGCATGCGGCACCACTACGTCATGGGCCATCACCGGCGCAACGGTTGACAACAGCTCCACCAATACAGGAAATACACTGACCCATGCATTCAACGTTGGCTTGTCCACTATTAATTGGACGGTGAAAGATCCCTCCGGTAACACCACAACCGTCAGTACCACGGTGTCCATCAAGCCACGCCCTGTAGCTGCATTGGCAAACACCAATGCGGATGCCTTCTGCAACGCTGTTTATCTGACAGGCAGCAATACCAATCCATCTACTTACCTCGGTGGTACTGATAGCTATGCCTGGAGCGGACCATTATCCTTCTCTGCTACAGGCCAGATATTGCCGCTTACCTTGTCACATGAAGATGGAACCTACCAACTGGTGGTAACCAGAAATGGCTGCTCCAGCACGAATACTACAGGCTACACATTTACCAGGGGAGCTCTTGCCAGCAGTTATGTGCTTGTTGGCAGCAAGGAGGTACGCCTTCACGAGTACAACAGGGTCTTCAACGGTAGTATAGGCGCCACCGCGACAAACGGCAAAATCAAAATAGACAAGTACACCACCGTCAACTCGCCGGGCGCATTTGTCAAGGGCTATGATCTGGATATCAACAGCCTGGCTGTGGTTCCCAATCAGATTTCAGCGCCTGCCGTGATAGCCCTGCCCACTATGCTCGCTCCGAATACCGCGAGCACCAGCAGCTTGAGCAACTTTACCATCGCGTCAAACGGCACTTATAACACCAATTACAAAGAAGTAACCGTTACTTCCAGCCTTAGCGTAACGCTGGGAGGCAATCTGTACAAGAAGGTGACGATTAAGAAAGATGCGGTAGTAACATTTACAAGTGCTGACATCACTGTAGAACAACTGGAAGTGGAAAAGAACGCAGTTGTGCAATTCGCCAATGCCACCAATATACGCGTCAGCGACAAGGTAAAGCTTGATGAAGGCGTGAAGCTGAATCCACAAGGCAAAAAGGTAACCTTCTATGTTTCTGATCCAAGCTCATCAAACAGTAATGAGAAGTTTGAGGTTCATGGCGGCGACAACGCAAGCGTGACTGCTAATGTATACATGCCAAGCGGTAAGCTGCATGTA
The DNA here is from genome assembly GCA_963782125.1 of uncultured Bacteroidota bacterium. Taxonomy (GTDB): domain Bacteria; phylum Bacteroidota; class Bacteroidia; order Chitinophagales; family Chitinophagaceae; genus UBA1952. The sequence continues at coordinate 942,326 of CAWAID010000007.1, read as the reverse complement.
CATGGCGGCGGCAATGACAGCGCAACCATGACAGGCCTTTTCATAGCGGAAAGAATTGAGAGCACCAGCAAATATGTGACCTGGAACAGCTACAACTGTAGCGGCACCACCAGTGTACGGCTCGCGGCCAACAGCCCCGTTTCGGCGACTGGCACAGACGGTACTCCATACGGTGTAATCATTTATCCAAATCCGACGAATGGTGAGTTTACGGTTCAGTTTCAGCAAACGGATGCCCCTGCTGAAATCAGGATACTGGACATTCAGGGAAGGGTAATAGCGCAGCGTAGCGTATTGCCAACCCATATGCCATCGGTATCCATGAACCTTACGGCCCGGCCGGCAGGTGTGTACATGATTGAAGTTCGCCAGGCGGGACTTCAGCAATGGACCAGACTGATAGTTCAATAACCGGATCCGGCAATAAAAGTCAACGGCAGCCCCCAAAAAGGGCTGCCGTTTTCTTTGTCCCTGGCCGTCCGCCGCTGATGAGGCCACCCCAAGTATTACGCATGCCTCTGCACCCTCAATCCGGAGCAATCAACAGTTGTGTTTAGTTATCTCGGGGTGAAAAAGGAGCCATCCTAAACAGAAAATATACCCGTTTTAAGACGCCGTTTGTGCACTCAGCGCACTTAAAATTCAATACGACTGTAAATGAAGGTCTGAAACTCAAAAGGAACGTTAACAGAACACCGTCGCCATAGTGCTAAACAATTGAAAATCAATCATCCAAAAGCTGATAACAAGGACTTAGCGCCAATCGCCTGCCGGGGTTTTTCTCAACCGATAGTTTTGTATCACTCATAAAGAATAAAGCACATTATTCGTGTTAAAAAAATAGTTGAGGCGTACATACCGAAGTTGCCTAACCAGAAAAGAATAGTAAATTTTAATCAATCAAACACGCATAAATAAAACACACACATGTTTAATCAACTACACAGAGGCTGGCTTCCGCGGGCATTCATGATGGTGCTTTTTAGCGCCATGTTCGTGAGTGTCCATGCGCAGGCGCCCACTTCGTTGCAATATCCTACGCCCAATGTGGTAAGCACCGGCGCCGGTTCCTTGTTTCTTTCGCCCACGGTTTCCGGAAATGTTACCAGCTACAGCATTAGCCCTGCCTTACCGTCCGGCATTTCGCTCAATACCAATTCCGGCGTTATTTCCGGGGTGCCCGCTACCAGTACCTCAGCTACCAACTATACCGTAACTGCTACAAACAGCTCAGGTTCTGCTACAGCCACATTATCGCTTCAGACTATGTCAACGCAGTTTAATGTGGCATTTGACACGTTGAGCTTTATCAATTCACCATCCACCGTCACGGCGATAAGGGGCGATGGGAAAAGTGTCAACGATAGCATCCTTTATAAAAATGTCATTACCATCAGTGGACAACAAATTGATTGCATTGTGACGACGGTAAGTCTCACCAATGTTGGCCAGATAGATGCCTACGATCAGGAAGCTGCGTCCGGAACGTATTTCAGCAGCAATGTCTCCCGGTTTTTTTCGCCGCAGTTTCAGTTCACCGCTGCTGGCAGCGCGGTCTTTAAGTTTCATTTCATTCTTGGGAACTCCTATGTAAATGCGGCAAATCCCGGCATTCCGGTCGTATTGCAAAACGTACGCATCAATACCTATGATATTGATGGAAACGGTACAACAAACAGCAATCAGTATAATGAGTTTAATGGCTTTGACACCAGTGAAGTAGGTAGCACGACAAACATCGTGGCCACTTACAACACCACTACCGGATTAACTAAATTTCGCTCCAATTCCGCTACCAACACAGCCGCGGTGGTATCAGACCCTACGCGGGTGCGCCTCACCTTTAGAAGCCTGAGTGAGTTTCAGCTTATTGTAGGCGCCGATGCAGGTGCGGCGGTTGGCAATACCGGCGCACTTGCGTACTTCTTTATCGACTTTAGTACAGGCTCTACGGCATTTTCTACCGCAGTAAAAACAGTCGCGCCCAGTATTGACCTCAATACAACCACCGGAGGCATCAATAACGAAGGCGCATCCTGTACGGGCGTTATGAATATGACGAATGGAGCGGCCGGAACCAATATCTACAGCACCCACCGATCCCAACTTTACCAAGCTAACCGTCAGCTTTCCCGTTGCCACTATTCAGAATGGCGCGAGCGAACAATTTTTGGTCAATGGCGCTACGGGTGGTCCCATTTCACTCAATGCGGACCCGAACATCACGAATTTAACCCTCAGCACCGTCGTTTACTCCGTGATCGGCAGCACAAGCGGAGGTATCCGTACCCTGACGTTCACCCGCAATTCAGGCAGCTTTGTTCAGGCCAACGTAGAAGCGCTGCTGGATGCATTGCAATACAAGAATATCGCGGCGTCGCCCACCAACGGCATCCGGACTTTTACCGTTAATGCCTTTAATGCCACCTACAAGAGTCCCGACGCTCAGTTTGCCGCAACGGTAGGCTGCGTATCCCTAAGTGGCAATATTTATCATGATGCGAATGCCCTGACCGACACTACTGTCAACGGGAATGGCCCGCAGGGCCAATTCGCTCCCGGTGATGCTTACGCTGTATTGGTGAATCCAACGAACGATGCGAAAATCAGTGTGGCAGGCATCAGTGCAGGCGGCGCTTATACATTCGGACGGATGGACACCGGCGCCTACTACATCTACATTTCCAATACCGGCACGCCCGGCGCAACGGTCACCGCACCTACCTATCCCGCCGGGTACAAAGGCACTGGCGAAAACCTGGGTGCCACCGCCGGCAACGACCTTTCCATAGACGGAAGGATTTATCTGAAAATTGGCTCGCTGCCGGTCACTAACGCTAACCTCGGTGCAGAAGTGCCGCCAACAACCGGCAACTCTTCTTATTCCGGCATACCAAATCCAGGAGGATTTAATTATTACCTGGTACCCAACGGCGGCTTCACTAAAGCTGATGTGGACGGCACGGTTGATTCATTGGTCATTACCTCGTTCCCTACCGGCACCAACTATCTCAAGACGGGCACTACGATCTATACCAATCCGCTGGGCGGAACCTGCCCGCCACAGTCTATCTGCACGACATGGCCCGGCACAGTGACAATTGCGGCGGCTGCAGCAACTACAGTAGCTGTTGATCCGGCATCTAATGGAGATACTTCAGTTGTCATATCATTCACCGCACTGGATAACGGGCATCTTGGCAGCAATAATGGCGTCAGCAGCACGGTCACACTTGGCTTTATTGGCCAGACAAGCCCCATCAACATCAGCGGCAACGTATGGAACGATGCTAACGGAAATGGCAATCTGGACGGGGCAGAAGGGTATAGTGCAGAGGCAGGTACCGGCAAAACACTCTATGCGATACTTGTACAAACATCTAATACATACTCAGGCGCCGCAACGGTTTATGCCTCTACTCCGGTTACCGCTGCCGCAGTTGGTTACACATTTACCAATATACCTGCCGGCAATAGCTACGAGGTACGCCTGGCTGCCCTGGCTGCGCAACCTGCCAATGGAGAGGCCGCAAGCGCCATCACGCCCGCGTTAGCGCCTGGCTGGACCGACGTAAGCACCAACAACAATGGCACTATTAACCTTTACAGCACTGGCACGACAAATCCGATTATCAGCCTGGGCAATGTCTCGGCCACTAAGACGGCCATAAACTTCGGCATGGAGCAAACGCCCGCAGCAGATGTCAAGGCATTTACAGCACCTCATGCCGCATTTACTAAAGATGCTACCGTATTGATTGGCAGCGCATCCTCTTACCGCATTGCCGGAAACAGCGCATCGCTCACGGGCTCTGCCATGAAATCCTTATCCGGAAGCGATCCGGAAGACTGCGCCACAGCTTCTACGTGCAATGTCGGAAAGACCTTTATTGTCAAGACCATCAATGCAAATACAAAACTCTACTATAATGGAGGCTCCGGCAGCACTCCCGTCACCATCAACACGACCATCAGCAGCTATTCGCCCGCCAATATGCTGATCTATGGTCAACAGGGGCAGGGCTACAATTCATCAACCGCACTTGGCTTTACGTACAGTCTTGTGGACGCGGCCGGCATGGTCTCAAGCCCGGTTGCCTATACCATTCAAACGCCCAATGTACCGCTGCCCGTTCAGCTGGAGCGCTTTGAGGGCACCGTCTCCGGCTGTAGTGCAAAGTTTTCGTGGAAAGCCGCCTCAGAGATTGACGGCGACTATTATCAGCTGGAGCGCAGCAATGACGGAAGCAGTTTTTATCCGGCACTGAAGGTGGCATGCGCTAATGCTGCAACCGGCAGCAGCTACGCTGCGGAAGCGCCACTTGCAGGGCTCAATAATTTTTTCCGCCTCAAGCGTGTCGGCCTTGGTGGAAGCTTTGACTACAGCACTATATTGAAGCTTCAGGCGCTCGGCTGTCAGACTCCCGACATAACGGTGCAACCAAATCCTGCAAAGGATCAAATCAGCATTCAGGGGCTTAATAGCGGTGCCATAATAAGCCTGTATAATTGCATGGGCGCACTCGTGCACCGCACCATTGCGGGCCACGACATAGAAGTAATGGACATCCGCAGCATTGCACCGGGAACCTATCTGCTTCAGGTTAAAACCGAACAAGGCGCACTGCGTGCAAACACCCGGGTGGTGAAGCAATAGACGGTCTGGATTTGACTTAGTGAAAACGCCGTTCCGGATGGAACGGCGTTTTTTCGTGCCGCGCCTTGCAGCTGACTGATTTTATCGCCTGCAAATGGCAAAACCCACCGGAAGCTACCAGCCAAACCTGTCGCACGGCTATTTTAATGTGGTGACATTGCTGTGAAGATTTCAGTCTCTCCAGAATTGCTCCGTCACCTCGGCCACAATAAAGCCTGCTTTGCGAATGACGCTGCGGATGATGAGGGAGCGGCCATCCGGCTGCAGATACATGGCCTGGCTCATACGCACATTCTTCAGCGGGTTGCCCGGCTCAAGCGCCAGATGAAAACTCCACTGAAAAGTGCTGCCATAAGCAGCCCCGTGTGCCGTGCCGATAATGTCGTTGGCCGTCGCATCCACATGATGTGCATCTATCCGGCGCAGCTGCCAGGAGCGAAGTCGGCTTTTGCCCCGCTCCGGCATCAGGTCTTGTTCTATGTAGAGCACCCCGTCTTTCATGTGGCTGCTTGTGGCAGTAGTGATGCGCTGCGTCGGTTTTCCCTTTCTGTTTTCAAATACGCCGGACGAGTGCGTGTGTCCGGTAAAAAAAATTTCCGGCTCCAGCACCGGCTTCGTCCCTTCAAAAGCAGCGGGCGAAACGCTGGCGCAGCCGCATAGCAAGACGCACTGGCAAAAAAACAGGCAAAGGATGGAAGGAAGGCGCATAGACGCCTTGTTCAAATTTCAGTGCCAGCATTGCCCATCCAGCCAATAGTAGTCCGGATAGGTTTGCTCTATGCCTGTCGGTAGCGGATGGCGAATGCGATTTGCTACGCAGCGGCTGCATCCAGAACGGGCATTCCGCCCATTCCGCACGCCGGCCTGTGTTGACCGAATTCAATGCGTGGACGCATTAAGTTCATGGCAAAAGCCATGCATCAGGCGGACGGCAGCAGCACAGCAATACCCGATTGCAAACAAATTTTTACAATAAGTGTCCGGGCCTATGCTTGAACACGCTATGAACGACAAAAAAACCTAAGCAGCAGGCCGTGCGCTTTTTGGAAGCGTAAGCAGCCTACTTGGGATAAATATGAAAGCTGCCTGTAAGTCTGGCTGTTTGTGTAGTTGGTACTGAGGTATAGTGCTGCATCAGTACATTTTCACAATCCGCCGGCCAGGGATAAATATCAAAGTGGTAATGAAACAAACTACCATCTGTACCAGTGCTGATATAGGTATCGGTAGCAGACGTAGATACTTCTAAATACACTTCATCAGCAGCCAGCGTTGATGGGTCTCTGGGACCGGCTACTATTTTGTAATCCTTTGACACGTCCATTGGATATGCATGGTTGTAATAGATCCGGATTGTGTGGTTATTACTGCAGTCTGAAGCATAAGCCTGAAGGGCTTTGTCTTCTTTCATGTAGCCATTGTTTACACTGTCCTTAGGATTGTCGATACTCCACGAAGAAAGCAGGGCATCATGCCCTTCAAAGTCTTGTTTTGTCCAGCATGATTCCAGGCATACAACGGCGCTCAGCCCCAGGAAGATTGTTGAAAGATGTTTATTCATTTGGTTTAATTCATTTAATATAATATAATAAAACAATTATGTGCGTCGCCGCTTTTATTCTACGGTAAACTGCACGTCTATTTTGCCATGCAGCACCTTAGTGGTAGCACGCCGGTTTGTGCCGTAAAAAATGTAGAATATCTGGTTTCCCTTCAAATAATCCTTTGCGTTGACACTGGCATTGATATTTCCCTGCACCAGGTCTGAGTATTTGTCCGTATTGGTGACAGTAGCCAGCTTTGTCGGGCCATTGGAGGTGTTACTGCTTAGAAAGATGTTCACTGTATCCAGATTCGCCCAGTTATTGCTGGCATCCGCATCGGTTAAGTGCATTTTTAGCGACTTTATTACAATTTTGTCCGCATCATCAATGCCTGCCGCACCATCCGTACTACCACGGATAAGCTCGTTGATGTCTAAATCCAGCTTTACAGAATCAAGCGAGATAAAGCTTTGGTGCACACCGTTAATAACGGGAATCGTAAAATCTGTAGATGGCGCGTCAAATGTTTGTCCGGCAAGCAACGAACTTGCCAGATCTCCCTTACTGCACGAACTTAAAGTCAAGGCTACCGTTACAGAAAGGACGCTCGTTGCGAAACGTAGTGCTTTGCTCATAGTGTTTATTTGTGGTTGAGACAAACATAAATGCGACCAGATGCATCAGCCGGAGCAATGTTCTGAATGGTCTTATAATGTTCTGACCGGATACTTTTTAGAATATCCGTCATTGCGTTACTAGGCTTAGTTCTGGCCCGCAGCTATGCCCCCAATGCAGGAGAGGCGAATTTTTGGATTGCTCCGCTGCCGACTTTGCGGGCCGCCACCAGTATGGTACAGGTTTGGGCGCAGAAAGTCGGGCTTTTGGCCGAAAACAGATTCCTGTATAACTACCCACGCGTGCTAGACGCTGCTCCGGACTGAATGGCGCATGGCGTGGTGAAAGAAGATGTGGTACACACACCGGCGGCAAATGGGAACATATAAACTTCAATAGTGAGGTGTACACGCCTGCATACGTCATTGCAGCCTGAAAAGGGCGCGCTTACTGCCCAAAGTGCAAGCATGTGGGTGGTATGCCGCCTAAGCGATAAATGGCTGTCGTATCATACCTGGAGGGCCCCGCCCCACACTACGCCGGACCGATGAATATTACCCGGCGGCGGCACAACTATTGAACGCATGTCGCTTTAAAAAAGACGACACATGCCACGCAAAAGAAAAGCCACATCAAAGGGGCCATGCTGGAAAAACTACAAGCAAGTGGGACAAAAAACCAAGGGTGGCAGGAAGGTGCCAAACTGTGTACCGAAAGAAAAATAACAGCCTGTCTGCGTAGGGTGCCGGGAAGGCTAGGCGCGGCCTTGGTGGCAGCCCATCCGGCGCAGGAATGCAGCAAGGCAAATTCCGCGGCAGCGTTCTTGCGCCTCGCTTTGCGAATGTGTAGGCTATATGAATTGTCTTCACCACGCATAAGTTGCTTAAGCGCAAAGGCCGCGCCTCAATCGTGCGCCAGAAACTTAATGATGGTTAAGACATGCTCGCGCGAGTGGGGTACTTCAAAGTACTATGGATGCTACGCGGCATTTCAAGAAGAGTTGGATAGGGTTCTTCCGGATTTAGCTAGCGCATCTAGAAGTGGAATAGTTACCGCTCTCCGTGCGGTGCAGTTCGGAGCACTACGCTATTCACCTGCGCGATGCCTTGCGAAAACTCGCGAGCACACTTTGTTCAATTGAGAACATCCGGAGGAACTGGGTGATCGGGAAGATTTATTTCGTCACAGGAGATAAACGAATAAGCAATAAAACTACATTCGTACCGTAACCATCAAAGCAAATATTTATGTTTGAGGAAATCAAAATCTCCGAGCTTGATCCGGAATCGCTGAATCTTACCAAAATGTTTGTGCAGAACCTTTTGGAAGGCGGCCAGAAAATTTTAAGCGCGCCGCCGAGCAAGCAGGAAGCCGCCGCTGCGCAGGAAATCATCACTGCCTCGCAGGACATGCTGCGCCGAATCACCTTTGACCTCACCCGCCGCAGTATAGGGCAGCAGGCCGCGGCTGCCGCGCGCGCGTAGCACGCAATTCGCGCAAGCCACCAGTGTGCTGGAGCGTCTGCTAAAAAGCGATTTTGATTTTGATGCCCTTAATGTGGATAATGGCTTCGGTGCAAAGCTTGAGGCGATGCGCATGAGCAGACTGAACCAGATACGCACCCGACTGAGCGCACACCTTGGCACCGAGCGCCCGAAAGTAATAGGCGCCGTGGGCACCAATAGCCGCGTCAACTTTTTTGCGCGCTACCTTGCCCTCGTTGACGATGATCGTCATTACGATCAGACGATAGACTCTAACAAAGAATTCCGCCGGGTGGTGAAGGTGATGCGCAAGGATGTAATGCATAAGGTCAATGTCCAGGCCAATACTAAAGCCGTAAAAAGCGCTGTGACAACCATTGACCTGAATGTGCCGGGCATCAAAATCAACTCCATGAATACTGCTGACCTTGTCATCAGCGTACGGAACCCTGACCGCAGCGTATCCACCAAATCCATTACTATACCCACCAAGCTGGACATTACCGTTACCAGAGGCACCCTCAGCAAGCGCATTGAGGTGTTGGGCAATAATGGCCTCAACTCGCCAATGACCAAGCACCTCGTACAGTTTCTGCGCCAGTTCGGCATGGAAGCCAGCGCTTACGATGCAATCAGCTATTGCAAAAGCTGGCTCGCCGATCTTGTGACAATGCCTTTTGCGGATTACAAGACCAGCGCCGATGCGCCCGTAGGCAGCGGCAAAATCTACGGCCGCTCACAAATGCGTTGGGAGTTCATGACCGACCATCCGAAAGGCTACGCCGCCAGAACCTACGACTTCACGCTATATCACGTAGTAGCAAAAAGCATCACCACCGGCACCAATCAGTTTCATATATAACGCTGCCGCCCGCGGCATCGCCGCCCTCTTGGCAGCCGCACAATGAACGCGCAAAGAAGGCCCCGCAACATGCGGGGCCTTCTTTTTTTCTGTTCCTGCCTTTTATAATGGTTAGACATCTAATCCTGTCATTGCGGGGAGGAGGTTGCTTCCCCGCCAGCCAGTTCAGCGTAGGCGCGGCTAGGGTTCTTCCGGATGTTAGCGTAGCGCATCCGGAAGCAGTATAATTATCGCTCTCCGGGCGGTGCAGTTCGGAGAACTGCTCTATTCGCCTTCGCGATGCCCTGCGGTACCTAAGTTCGGCGTAGGCTGAGGCGTAGCCATCGTGTGCTGCGCCTACGTCGTTCTATAGTGTAGCCTGTGGCTACACACTATGCACCAAAGTCAGCAAACTAACCTTCACGATGCTCACTTGTTTACCACCCGCATAGTCAACTGCGCTGCTCCACAGCCAATGCTGTGGCTCTGCCACCAAGCCGGCGCGTACAGGATTCTGATGCAAATAGTCCAGCTTTTGTTTGATAAACTTATCGGTGTACAGCTCTTCCGCATGATTGTCGTGGCTCCAGATCTGGAACGTCTCATTCCTGTTGTGCCCGCCTGCTGCGAACTTGCAGACTACCGCCAGCCATTCGCGCCGGCTTTCCGGGCCTCGTAAGATTTGCGCCCATATCCCCTTTGCTGTGTGGCTCTTCATATCGCGGATGATGCCGGAAAGGTTGCCTGCATCTGCCGACAGGATGCAGTGGATATGATTGCTCATAAACACATAAGCATGTACGCGCAGGCCTTTATGCGCTATGCAGTAATTAAAGCTGTCGGCCACCATCTCCCGGTATATGAGCCGCGTGAAGATGTCTGCCCAGCCTACAATGGTAAAGGTTAGAAAGTAGCAGCCGCGTTGGTCTGCAATCTTGTAGCCGGTACTCATGGCTTTGATTTAGCGCTACAAAATAATGCTTGCTTCTGTAGCTACTGTAATGTAGCCACAGGCTACACCAAAGCACGACGTAGGCGGCTATCGCTCAGGGCCGCGCCTTAGCCTACGCCGAACCGGGCCCACAGGCCCGCGCCAGCCACTTATTATCTGCCCGCGCCAGCAGGGGTCTAAGCAGAACTGGGCCCTTTAAAAACGTTTATGGCCGACAGCAGTCGGCCAAGTGAAAAAATTGGTTGTTACAAGGCAGCACCCTGTAGTTATGATTAGAGTTCTAAAGCTCTTCAAGTATTAACCTCCAATTGGCGTAAGCATGTCTTTGAAATTTTGCGTGAAGAAAGGAAAACTAACTGTATTACACAACCTTTTGTGGAATTTCTTTTTTTACCAACTCAATAAAATAACCCTGCCCCGGTAAGAAATATTTAATGTCATCGCACACAAGTGCACCTTCAATGAAACGAACGGAAGAAGCGCCCTTTGTAGATGTTGGATAAACCCAAAATTCATAAAGCTCGGGCAACCTTTTAACGGAAATTTTTACTCCTATAGTATATTGAGTAGCATAAAAGTTATCAGATATTATGCTGTTCCCTTCCGTAATGTAACAGGTCTTCAAAGACTGATAAACCCGAACAGATTCTCCACCATCTAATTCAATTGTTGCTGCTAACTCCCGACATTCTCTATCCTTATCATAAGGAAAATTGGCATCAGTTAAAACAACCCTTTCGTAGGGTTTATTTGCACTCCCCGGCAATACGTTAGTATATGAATATTCAGCAGAAATAAAATTATAACTAACCTGTTTGGTGTCATTAAATGCTAAGTGCATATCGTAATATGCTTTATTGCCTACAACACTATTTATATTCTTTATATCAAACCGCATAGTCTGATTAAAAGACAGACAACCACTCTCATCTTCTAAGCAATCAAATTCTATTTCAAAATTCGTTCTTAGGAGATTAGGATTATATTCGGATGATTTTATTAAATCAATCATTTGATAGGGCATAATATTTTGGCCCTGAAGTATTGCCTTAAATAAGTCCACTTTGATATCAGCAGTCAGCTTATCGGCTTCTTTTCTAATATCTTTAGTCATCAAATCAATATTGCTGTTTAGGGAGATTCTTGCATATATAGCTTGGCTCTCTAACAAGTCTTTACTATGTTTCAAACTACGCTTTTCCAAAGTAAAGTGAACAAAGTATAGCGCAGCGAGGACTTCCCCTCCGATTATACATCCATGCCCAACAATCATTAAGCCAAGCTTCCGTAGCCAGTGAGTATCATGATAGGATTCTGCCCAAACAATAAATACCACTCCAAAAGCCATTGCTAACAGACCCCATCCAACGGGAATCATTGGTTTGTTAAGCCACCTTTCTGCTAAAGTTAAAGCCTCAGAATTCTCTGTAGATTGGGATGCATCTCCGCTCTTCAACACCTTTAAATTGGAATCACTTATAGCACTGTATTGGTCATCCATACTAAAAAAGAATGAAAAGGTATTTTGGGCGCTTTTAATATAGCAGCAAAGTTTCCTTGGCTGCTATATTAATTAAGTCTAACAACAAATCCAAATCCCTAACTACACCCAGTAGTAGTCCCGCAATTCGGGCACATATAACAAGTCCCATTCCGCAGGGTAATATTCCCGCAGTTGCTGCAGGCAGGCGCATCCGCAGAGGTACCCATCATCTTCTTCACATCGGCCTTCGCCTCGGCCATGCTGCCGTGCGCGTGGGCACTTACCACTGGCTTGGCGGCGGCTATGCTCACATGTCCGTTGAGGGCAGTGCCGTTAATCTTTATCCCGTTCAGGGCTTGTGCAGCAGCGCCATTGGTGGCGGGTGCGGGCGGCGGCGTTACGCGCACCGCGCTCAGCTCACGCTGGGCAGAGGGCGCATCGGCAGGCACATGCTCCGCGTCCTTCACATGCACCAGGTCGTCGCGGTCCAGGTATTCATAAGCCAGCACGCGGAAGATATAGTCCAGCACCGAGGTGGCCGTCTTGATGTTCGGGTGGTCCACAATACCGCTCGGCTCAAAGCGCGTGAAGATGAACTTGTCCACGTACTCCTCCAGCGGCACGCCGTACTGCAGGCCCACGCTCACGGCTATGGCAAAGGAGTTCATGAGCGAGCGCATCGTAGCGCCTTCCTTGGCCATGTCGATGAAGATTTCGCCCATCGTGCCATCGGCATACTCGCCCGTGCGCAGGAAGAGCGGCTGTCCGCCCACCTTCGCCTTGATGGTGTAGCCGCGGCGCTTGGCAGGCAGGCTCTTGCGCTCCACAATAGAGGCCAGCTTGCTCTTCAGCTTCGTATCCGATGAGGCCTGTACGCGCTTGTGCACTTCCTCCAGCAATTCATCAACAGTCAGCTGGCCGAGGTCAACGATGTTGGATGCTTGTTCGGCCAATACAGGGGAATCAGCCTTTTCAGTTGAATCTGAGGTTCGCAACTTTCTTCGCCTTCTTATCGCTCTTGTTAGACAGCGGCTGGCTCAGCTTGGAGCCATCGCGGTAGAGGGCGCAGGCCTTGATGCCCAGCTGCCAGCTGAGCTGGTAGCAATCCTTGATCTCATCAATAGTCGCCTCGTTCGGCAGGTTGATGGTCTTGGAGATGGCGCCGGAGATAAACGGCTGCACGGCGGCCATCATGCGGATGTGGCCGTGGGCATGGATGAAGCGCTCGCCCTTCTTGCCGCACTTGTTGGCCGTGTCAAACACCGCAAAGTGCTCTGCCTTCAGGTGAGGGCGCGCCTTCCATCATCATCGTGCCGCACACATAATCGTTGCAGGCGTCGATCTCCTCGTCGGAGAAGCCCAGCTCATGCAGCAGGCTGAATTCCGGGTCAGTGTACTGCTCTTCGGAGTGAAGCCGAGGCGCTCCAGGCACTCCTCGCCGAGGTTGTAGTGGTTGAACACAAAGCCGATCTCAAAGGCGCTTTCCACGCTCTTATCCAGCTTCTTGATTTCCTCGGCAATAAAGCCCTTTTCGCCCAGCGTCTGGTGGTTGATGCCCGGTGCGCCGGCGAATGTGGCGTGGCCCTTGGCATACTTCACCATCGCGTCAATCTGCGCAGGCGTGTAGCCCAGCTTCCGCAGCGCGGCAGGCACGCTCTGGTTTACAATCTTCATGTAGCCGCCGCCGCTGAGCTTCTTAAACTTCACCAGCGCAAAGTCTGGCTCTACGCCGGTGGTATCGCAATCCATCACCAGGCCGATGGTGCCGGTTGGGGCAATCACTGTAGCCTGCGCATTGCGGTAGCCGTACTTCTCGCCCATCTGCACGCACTCGTCCCAGGCCTTGGTAGCGGCGGTCAGCAGGTAGTCGGGGCAATACTTGGCGTTGATGCCCTGCGGAATCGTCTCCAGGTTATCGTAGGCATCCGCGCCCGCATCATAAGCCGCAAGGCGGTGGTTGCGCATCACGCGCAGCATGTGCTCCTTGTTCTCTTCGTAGCGCGGGAAGGCGCCGAGAGCAGCCGCCATTTCCGCGGAAGTCTTGTAGGCAACGCCATTCATGATGGCCGTAATCGCGCCGGCAATGGCGCGGCCTTCTTCGCTGTCGTAAGGAATGCCGCTCACCATCAGCATAGAGCCGAGGTTGGCATAGCCGAGGCCGAGGGTGCGGTAATCGTAGGAAAGCTGCGCCACTTCAGGGCTTGGGAACTGCGCCATCAGCACAGAGATTTCCAGCACCACGGTCCAGAGGCGGGTAGCGTATTCAAAGCCGGCTACGTCAAACTGGCTGGTCTCTTCATTGAAGAAGCGGCGCAGGTTGAGGGAAGCGAGGTTGCAGGCCGTATTGTCGAGGAACATGTACTCGCTGCACGGGTTGCTCGCGTTGATGCGGCCGCCTTCAGGGCAGGTGTGCCACTCGTTGATGGTGGTATCGTACTGCGTGCCGGGGTCGGCGCAGCGCCAGGCGGCGTAGGCAGATCTTGTCCCACAGCTCGGTAGCCGAAATCTTGCGTCATCGTCTTGCCGGTGGTGCGGGCGGTCATTTCCCAATCGCTCGCCGGTAGCCAGCTTGCGGAAGAACTCATTCGGAATGCGAACGGAGTTGTTGGAGTTCTGACCGGAAACGGTGCGGTAAGCCTCGCCTTCATAATCGGAAGAATAGCCGGCCGCGATGAGGGCTGCCACTTTCTTTTCTTCTTCCACTTTCCAGTCGATGAATTCAGGCGCTTCGGGGTGGTCAGGTCCAGGCAAACCATCTTGGCAGCGCGGCGCGTAGTGCCGCCGCTCTTGATGGCGCCCGGCAGCGCGGTCGCCGATCTTAAGGAACGACATCAGGCCGGAGGAAGTGCCGCCGCCGGAGAGCTTCTCGCCTTCGGCGCGAATGTTGCGAATAGTTAGTACCCACGCCGGAGCCGTATTTGAAGATGCGCGCCTCGCGTACCCACAGGTCCATGATGCCGCCTTCGTTCACCAGGTCATCGGCTACGGAAAGGATAAAGCAGGCATGCGGCTGCGGGCGCTCATAGGCGTTCTTGCTCTTCTCCAGCTTGCCGGTAGAAGGCTCTACATAATAGTGGCCCTGCGGCTCGCCGGTAATGCCGTAAGAATTGTGCAGGCCGGTATTGAACCACTGCGGAGAATTCGGCGCGCAGCTTTGGGAGAGGATGGAGAATACGAGCTCGTCGTAGAAGACCTGCGCGTCCTGCTCGAGTCGCAAAGTAGCCGTAGGTATAGCCCCAGCTCTTCCAGCACTCGGCCAGGCGATGCGCCACTTGCTTGATGGAAGTCTCGCGGCCCAGTGATGCCATCGGCCTGCGGCACGCCCGCACGGCGGAAGTATTTCTGCGCAAGAATGTCGGTCGCAATCTGGCTCCAGTGAGCCGGCACTTCCACTTCTTTCATCTCCTGCTTGATTTCCCCGTTTGGGTTGCGGATGACGGAAGTACGCAGGTCATACTGAAACATGTCGTACGGCGACACGCCTTCCTGGGTGAAGTGGCGCTTAAAGGCTAAGCCCTTGCCGCTCATAGTGTTCTTTGTCTCGTTGGGCATTGTATAATAACGTTTTAGCGTAAGGTAGAAGTATGGTTATTGAACGTGTTTTTGATTGCCTTCCCGGAATTTTTTTGGGGAAAGGACGACCAAGGTAGAGCAAAGCCGGGGCCGGGAAGGGGTAAAAGAAATGCACACCTGTGCATAACGATTCGGTAAGTGGATAACTTTTAACCAGCAGTTTTTTGACAATATGAACTGCTACGAAGGGAGCGTCTTTTCGCCTTAATAATCCGGTAACACAGGTAATAAAAACTGCTATCAAGGCTGTGGATTTCTTCAGCCACACGGCGCGGGAATAAAATCCGCCTGACCGTGAAGCTGTTGCGCGAACGCCTCAAATTGTGGTGGGAAGCGGTTTAGGGGCAGATAATCTCTGACATCCTGAATATTGTTCAGGACAAGTTTCCCGGATGAGGCGCTGCTCACCCAATCTTTGTCATTCCCGCAGGGAATGACAAAGTCGCTGCAAGCGTTTAAACCGGGAGTGCTTTCACCCGATTGTGCCGGTCGCTGAGCGTCTTCGCCTTGTGGCAATCCACGCATAGCGGCCTGTAGTTGGACAGCCAGCAGGCTCCGCCGCCCCGGTGCACGGGAATGATGTGGTCAAACTCCAGCCCGCTCTTCATCCGGCCGTTGGATGCTTTATACCGGGTGGGCATCTTATCGCAGTCGCCACATTTGCGGCCGTAATATGCTTTGAGGCAGCGCTTTATCTCATTCCGCCTTCCGGCAATGATGGCATATACATGCCAGGCAAAGTCTGCACAGCCAGTCGCGGCCCAGCGGGTCTGGCGGCCCTTTAAGGCAATCCCGCAGCCGCAATCGCAAAATCCATCCTTCTTTTTAGGGAAAAGCTGGTGCAGCCCTATTTCCCGCCGCGTCTGGATCCGCTGCAGCGGGTTGGCCGTTTCGGAAATTCGGGCATAAGCTTCCGCCGGATTGTACGCAATAATGCGCTCAATCACCTCCGCATAACGGCTCCTGGACTTGACCGCACGCATCGGCAGCGGCTGGCGGCAGCATTCGGGTTGTAAGTCTTGAAGCGCGGGCATGCCGGCTAAGATATTGCAGACGAAGGTTTTACGCCTGCCCAAAGCCGAAAGTGGCGCTTAACGGAAATATTGTGCACTGCGGATTGAAA
Source organism: uncultured Bacteroidota bacterium (assembly GCA_963782125.1). Lineage (GTDB taxonomy): Bacteria > Bacteroidota > Bacteroidia > Chitinophagales > Chitinophagaceae > UBA1952. The sequence continues at coordinate 926,054 of CAWAID010000007.1, read as the reverse complement.
ATTCCGAATTCCACATTCAGCATTCCACATTAAACCGCCTACGCCCGGCATTATCTTTGAGCCTGACCGACTGTTCATGTCTCTTCCTTCGCTTTCGCTGCGGCGGCCAGTGCTGGCCATCGTGCTCAATATCATCATCGTAGTCTTTGGCGGCATCGGGTTCCATTTCCTCGGCATCCGCGACTACCCGTCAATTGACCCGCCTATCATCAATGTCCGCACGGCCTATACCGGCGCCAATCCGGATATTATTGAAAGCCAGATTACAGAGCCGCTGGAGAAGGCTATCAATGGCATTGCCGGTATTAAAAATATCTCCTCCTCGTCCTCGCAGGGCAGCAGCAACATTACCGTAGAGTTTGAGCTGGGCAGAGAACCTGGAAGCAGCCGCCAACGATGTGCGCGACAAGGTAAGCCAGGCCACCCGCCAGCTTCCGCAGGATCTGGACGCGCCGCCGGTGGTGAGCAAGGCCGACGCCAATGCCCAGCCGATCCTCTCCATGACGGTGCAGAGCGACACCAAAAACCAGCTGGAGCTGACGGATTACGCCGAGAACGTGCTGGTAGAGCGGCTGCAGACCATTCCCGGCGTGAGCAGCATCGGCATCTGGGGGCAGAAGCGCTATGCCATGCGCCTGTGGCTGGACCCGGTGCGGATGGCAGGCCTCGGCGTCACCTTCCCGGATGTACAGCAGGCGCTGGCCGCGCAGAATGTGGAGCTGCCGGCAGGTAAGCTCAGCGGCAACGAGCACCGAGCTTTCGGTGCGCACTTTCGGCCGCCTGTTTACGGAAGAAGATTTCAATAACCTCATTGTAAAGCACGCAGCGCCCACTACAGAAGGCGGCGCCGGCACCGATGTCCTGCTGCGCGATATTGGCGAGGCTGTTTTAGGCCCGGAGACGGAAGAAACGGTCCTGAAAGAAAGCGGCATCCCCATGATTGCCCTGGCCGTCACGCCGCAGCCCGGCTCCAACTATGTAGCCATCGCCGACGAGTTCTACAGCCGCTACAACCTGATTAAGAAAGACATTCCCGCCGACTTCAAGGTGGACATTGCGCTGGACAATACGGCCTTTATCAAGAAGTCCATTTCCGAAGTGGAGGAGACACTCTTCATCTCCTTCGGGCTGGTGATTATCATCATTTACCTCTTCTTCCGCGACTGGCTGATTGCCTTCCGGCCGCTGATAGATATTCCGGTATCGCTGATCGGGGCCTTCTTCATCATGTACCTGATGGGCTTTACCATCAACATCCTCACGCTGCTGGCCATTGTGCTGGCCACCGGCCTGGTGGTGGACGATGGTATTGTGGTGACGGAAGCCATCTTTAAAAAGATAGAAGCCGGCATGGAGCAAGCACCGCGCGGCAAGGGAAGGCTAGCGAGGAAATTTACTTCGCCGTTATCTGCCACTTCCATCACGCTGGCGGTAGTGTTTCTGCCCATCGTGTTTCTGCAAGGCTTTACGGGAAGGCTGTTCCGCGAGTTCGGCATTGTGGTGGCGGGCGCGGTGCTTATCTCCGCCTTTGTATCGCTTACGCTGACGCCGGTGCTGAATGTGTATGCTTACGCGGAAGGTGCACAAGCCTTCCAAGTTCTACGTGAAGTCGGAGCCTTTCTTTACTGGCATGGAGCGCGGCTACAAGCGCATCGTCATCTGGATGATGCGGCACCGTTGGGCGGCCTATACCGGCATGGGGGTCTCGCTCGTGCTCATCTTCCTCATCTTCCGCGGCATGAAGAGCGAGCTCGCGCCGCTGGAAGACCGTAGTCGCTTCCGCCTGCAGCTCACCGCGCCGGAAGGCACCTCTTATGACGCGATGGACAGATATGTGGATGCCGTCGTAGCGCTTGTGATGGATTCAGTCCAGGAAAGCGAACGGCGCGTGGTGCTATCCGTAACTGCGCCATGCTTCACCGGGTCCGGTGCCGTCAATTCCGGCTTCGTGAATACCCGGCTTACGGAGCCTGACGAGCGTGAGCGCAGTCAGGAGGAGATAGTGCAGATGGTGAACCGCAACCTTCAGAAATATTCCTTCGGACGTGCCTTCGCAACGCAGGAGCAAACCATTGCAGTGCAGCGTGGCGGTGGTGGCGGTCAGCCCGTGGCCTTTGTGCTGCAGAATATCGACTTTGACAAGCTGGCCAAAGTATTGCCGCGCTTTCAGGCTTTGGCGGATTCTTCCAAGGTGCTGCAGAGCGTAGATGTGGATCTGAAATTCAATAAGCCCGAGCTGGTCGTCAATATTGACCGGCTAAAGGCTGCGGCGCTCGGAGTTTCTATTAATGATATTTCGCAAACGCTACAGCTTGCCCTATCCGCCGGTCGCCTCGGCTACTTTACGCGCAGCGGCAAGCAGTATCAGGTGATAGGCCAAGTGAACCGGGCCGACCGCGATCGGCCAGCCGCGTCTAGAATCATTTTATGTAAAGGCAAGCAACGGCCAGATGATTTCGCTGGACAATCTGGTGACTTCCGCGGAAGAGACCAGCCCTTCGCAGATTTATCACTACAACCGTTACAAGTCGGCAACTATTACCGCAACGCCGAAGCCGGGCTATACCATCGGGGACGGTATTACGGAGATGCAGGCTATTTACGCGCGGCTGCAAAAGGATGGCGCGCTGGACGCCAGCTTTACTTCCTCGCTTTCCGGCTCTTCCGCCGACTATGCCGAGAGCGGGTCCAATGTGTCGTTTGCCTTTGTGCTGGCGCTGGGCCTCATCTTCCTTATTCTCGCCGCGCAGTTTGAATCCTTTATTGATCCGCTCATCATCATGCTTACGGTGCCATTGGCCCTAGCCGGCGCACTCATTTCGCTCTGGCTTGGCGGGCATACGCTCAATATCTTTTCGGAAATCGGAATGATCATGCTTATCGGCCTGGTAACCAAGAATGGTATCCTGATCGTAGAATATGCCAATCATTACCGCGATCGCGGCCTGTCTAAAGCCGCTGCTGCGGTTCAGGCGTCCACTGCACGCCTACGCCCTATCCTGATGACCTCGCTGGCAATGGTATTTGGTGCGCTGCCGCTGGCGCTGTCGCTCGGCGCTGCAGGTACAAGCCGTATTCCGCTGGGCGTGGTGATTGTAGGCGGCGTTACCTTTTCCCTCCTGCTCTCGCTGGCCATTCTGCCGGTGCTGTACGCCGTTATTTCCCGCAGGAAGCCGCAAAAGCCATCTGCCATTGATAAACTTGCCGACTGATTTTCCCGTGATGAAGCGTCTTTTCTTCTTTTGTCTTTTGTCGTTAGCCGCTGTTAGCGTGCTCACAAGCCCGCTGCATGCACAGGAATTTCTCTCACTGGACAGCGCCATTGCCAGAACCCTTGCACATAACTACGACGTGCGTATTGCCGATGTCTCCACGCAGATAGCGACTGCCAATAACACGATTGGCAATGCCGGCCTCCTCCCAACGGTAGGCGCCACCGGAAGCGTCAATGAAGGCATAGCAAATACAAGGCAGGTGCGCAGTGAAGGGACCGTAACGCAAGCTGCCAATGCAAATACATTTTCTTATAACACGGGGCTGAATGCCAGTTATACCGTGTTCGCAGCAGGGCGTGCCTTTCTCATTTACCGCCAGCTCGGCCGGCGGGAGGCGCTTGCAGACGCTCAACTGCGCGCGCAGATACAGAGCACCATCTCCGGCGTCATACAGGCATATGCCAGCGTGGTTAATGATCAGCGGCAGACGGTAGCCATTGACACGGCCATTGCTCTTGCCAAAGTACGTATGGACCTTTCTAAGGCTAAATACGACATCGGTACCGCAGCCAAAACGGACTACCTGCAGGCGCGGGTAGATTATAATGCGGCCCGGTCGCAGCGCCTCGCCCAAGACGCATCGCACGCGTCATCGCTGGCTACGCTGAACGAGTTCATGGGCGATGACGCGGAGCAAACTTATACTGTAGAAGACAGCCTTCAGATCAACCTGGTGCTTACCCTTGCTGAGGGTTCGCTGCTGCAAAGCCGAAGCCCCATACTGGATGCTCAGCGCATCAATATTGAGATTGCCCGATTCGACAAGCGCATCGCGCGCACTTACTATTTCCCGGAGGTCAGTGTATCGGCAGGCTACGGCTATTCGCGCACCCAAAGCGATGTAAGCGTGGTGACCTCTAACAGAAGTATTGGTCCGAATGTAGGCGTGGGCTTGAGCCTCCCGATTTTTCAGCGCGGAAACGTACGGCGCGCCATACGGGTCGCGTCCCTGAATGAGCTGAGTGCAGAATTGCAGTACAACCGGCAGGAGCGCTCGCTGTCACGGCAGTACCGCAGTGCCTGGGCAACCTACCAGACGGCAGTGGCCACGGTAAATCTGGAAGATGAGAACCGCGGCTATGCAAAGGAAAATCTGGACATTCAGCAGGCACGCTTCCGGGTAGGCGTAGCCAATACGCTGGAATTGCGTGAAGCAGAAAACTCCTATGTTGCCTCGCTCGCACGCTATTTTGCCGCCCGCTACAATGCAAAAGTGGCTGAGACAAGAGTACTGGAAATTGAAGCACGCCTGGCAGAATAGTGTTGGAATCCTGGTCGCTTCCTGCTATAGCGCTGAAACGTTCCAGACCCTTTTAAGCAATCGCTCCAGCCTTCCAAAGCTCCAACCTACCTTCGCGCTATGGCTTCTCTCACTACTTCAAAGGCTCGTGAAAACATCCTGCGTAAGCTCCGTGCCGGCCTGGAGCGTGCAATGTTACCCATGCCCTTCCCGGAAGTAGAACATGCAGCGCTTACGGGTGCTTTTTCAGAAAGCACGCTTTCTCCGGAAGAGACCTTTGCTGAAGAATTTATCAAGCTCGGCGGTAAGTTTGTCTTTTGCGAAAATGAGGTGAGCCTTATCCAAAACATCGCTGCCCTGCACGACACTACCGGCTGGAAACAGATGCTGTGCTCGGAGCCTTATCTTCTTAATCTCTTTTATAAAAGCCGCCTTGACTTCATAGAACCGGCAGATCCATCGCTGGAAAGTGCGGACGCTTGCATTACTGGCTGTGAAGCCTTGGTAGCACGCACAGGTTCTATTTTACTCACCTCCAAACAGCCAATGGGCCGTGTCGCGCCGGTTTTCTACCCGGTACATATAGTAGTGGCATTTGCGCGGCAGGTGGTGCCGGATATTCCCGAAGCGCTGGCGCTGATGGAAACACGCTACGGCAAGGATTTGCCGTCCATGATCAACCTGAACACCGGTCCTTCGCGCACGGCAGATATAGAGAAGACGCTGGTAGTAGGCGTGCACGGCCCGAAGGAGGTCTATTGCTTTTACGTGAATAAGTAATGGCAGACATTGAAACCAAAGACGACCTCGTAACGCTGATTAACACCTTTTACGATCGTGTGCGCCGGGATGAACTAATCGGCCCCATTTTCAACACCATCATCGGCGATGACTGGAGCGCCCATCTGCCGGTGATGTACACGTTCTGGAACACCGTACTTTTCGGCGCAGAAGGCTATAAGGGTCAGGCAGTGGGCAAACATGTAGAGATTGATCGGAAAATTCCTCTAGAGCCGGAGCATTTTGCGCGCTGGATCAGCTATTGGCGAGATACAGTTGATACCCTTTATATTGGCCCAAACGCACAGCGCATTAAGGAGAAAGCGCTGACCATGCTGCAACTCATTCAATTTAAGGTAGACGGGGCGCGTAGCGGGAAGTCACTGTACTGAGCCGGCTTACTTTTGGGCCATGTCCGACTTCACTATTTCCGGTCAGCTGATTGACCTGCATCAGCGTCGCATTTATCCTGCTGAGATTGTAGTGGCCAGCAGCATTGTTAAGTCTGTCAAAGAGATGGCCGTGGCGCCGCAACTATACATGCTGCCCGGGTTTATAGATGCGCATGTACATATAGAAAGCTCCATGCTGACGCCTGCGCAATTTGCGCGAATAGCTGTCGTGCACGGTACTGTTGCAACTGTTTCAGACCCGCACGAGATTGCAAATGTATGCGGAGTTGCCGGTGTGGAATGGATGATTCAAAATGCCGGGACCACACCATTTAAATGTTTTTTCGGTGCGCCGTCGTGCGTGCCTGCAACGGCATTTGAGACTGCAGGCGCTACACTGGACGCGGCGGCGGTAGCTGAACTACTTGCCTCACCGGACATCTGGTACCTCGCGGAGATGATGAACTACCCTGGCGTGCTGAATGGAGACCAGGAGGTGATGGCAAAGATCGCTGCCGCAAAAAAGCACAACAAACGGGTAGATGGACATGCGCCGGGCCTTAGCGGCAATGCTGCAAGAGCATATGCGAGCGCCGGAATCACTACTGACCATGAATGCACAACAATGGATGAAGCACTGGATAAAATAGCCGCAGGTATGCACATTCTCATCCGCGAAGGCAGCGCTGCTAAAAATTTTGAAGCCCTGCATCCGTTGTTGGCTACGCACCCTGCTTATGTCATGTTTTGCAGCGATGACAAGCACCCGGATGATTTGGTGCTTGGACATATTAATGAGCTGGTGAAACGCTCGCTGTCTAAGGGCTATGATATATTTGACGTGTTGCGTGCCGCCTGCCTGAATCCGGTTACTCATTACAGCCTTCAGGTGGGCCAGCTGCGGGAAGGCGATGCAGCAGATTTCATCGTTCTGGCGGATCTGGAAACCTGGCGGCCGGTACAAACGTTTATCGGAGGAAAGCTGGTTGCTGCCGATGGCCACTGTACGTTTAAGGTACTTCCGTTCAAGCCCATCAATCATTTCAAAGCGCAGCCGCGGCAGCCGGACGATTTTGCAGTCTTTCTGCCGCAAGGTGCAAGCAAGCTGCGCGTTATCATTGCTCAAGACGGCCAATTGCTGACTTCGGCAGAAGAGGTAGCGCTCGACAAATTCTCTCCGGATTTATCAGGCAGCCTGGCCGCTCACAACATTCTAAAACTCGTTGTGCTGAACCGCTATGAAGCAAAGGCAAAACCAGCCGTTGCTTTTATTAAAGGCTTTGGTTTTAATCATGGGGCTATCGCGTCCACCGTTGCCCATGACTGCCATAATATCATTGCCATAGGCGCGGATGACAGGAGCATCTGTGCTGCCATTAATGCCGTGGTAGCAGCCCAGGGTGGCATTGCGGTGGCGGAATCGTCGGAAGAAGTTGTGCTGATGCCACTACCTGTTGCCGGATTGATGAGCGAAGATGACGGCTGGAAAGTTGCAGAAGAATATGCGCGCCTGTCCAAACGGGCAAAGGATCTGGGAAGTAATCTGACCGCCCCCTTCATGACACTTTCCTTCATGGCGCTTTTAGTGATTCCGGCGCTTAAGCTGAGTGATCAAGGATTGTTTGACGGCGAGGCATTCCGCTTTGTACCATTAGCAGAATAGAAGGTGGCCCTAAGCGGCTTTCTGCAGTAAAATGATAAACGTTGCGCCCTCACCGGGCCGTCCTTCCGCCCAGATCACACCTTCGTGCCGCTCCGCCACCCGCCGGCTTATGGATAGTCCCAGGCCGGTGCCCTGGTACTCATTGAGGCCATGCAGCCGCTCAAAGAGGCCGAAAATCTTCTCCGAATAGTCCGGCTCAAAACCAATCCCATTGTCACGCACTTCTATGCGCAGGTAATCAGCGGGATTCACTAATGGCGCGAGCCGCTTTGAATCGCCGCCGAGCAGGGGGCCGGAGGTAATGGTAACAAGTGGTGCCACATCCGGCTTACGGAATTTCAGGGCGTTTGTCAGTAGATTCTGGAAAAGGTGCCGCAGCTGGCTTTCTATGCCCAGAGTAAAAGGCAGGCGGTTGGCAATAGTTATTGTACCGTCCGCAGCCATTTGATCAACATCAGAAATAATTTCCACCATCAGCGTATTCAGGTCAACGGGCCGCAGCGGTACATTTTCATCGCCCGAAAGGCGTGCAAAAGCAAGTAGCCCTGTCACAAGATTTCTCATGCGGCCTGCCGCACTGGTCATGCGGCCTAACAGATCACGGCCGCTTTCTCCAAGCACCTCTCCGAAGCGGTGCTCCAGCATTGCGCCGAACGATTGCACCTTACGCAATGGCTCCTGCAAATCGTGCGAAGCTATGGAGGCAAACTGCTCCAGGTCTTCGTTTGAACGGCTCAGCTCATGCACTGTGTATTCCAGTTGGCGCTGTACCTGCTTTAAGTCATTGACAATGTAATAGACATTTACCAGCTTATCGCTGCCAAGCGGTGTCACCCAGTTCATCAGGAAGTTATCGTAGCCCGGCAGCGTGAAGTGGGTTTCAAAAGAAGCGTGCTCGCCGGTATGGGCAACCTTGATGTAAGCCGCCCAATAGTCCGTCGTTTCTATGCCGGGATAAAGGGTGCGCAGACGGCAGCCCAATATTTCTTCCCGGGTCTTGCCGGTATCACGCAGCACAGAGTCTGCCACCTCCAGGTATTCCAGGTCTTCCAACTCACCGCCATCATTGCGAATGATGCGGTAAATGGTAAGCCCGTTTTGAAGTGACCGCAGCACGCCCTGAAAAAGCTGCGCCTGCTCTTCTATGATTCTGCTTTGCTCTTTCTGCTCCGTAATATTTTCCATCGTCATCACGAAGCCGTCGCCAAGTGGCGTATTCGTAATGCGGCGCCACAGGCCCAGCTTTTCGTTGAAAAACTCATAAGTCTCCTGCTCACCGGTCTCCATCACGGCTAAGTACTGCGGCAGGCGCTCGCGTACAGAAGGCATGCAGCTAAACAGGGTAGTGGTGCCCAAAGCCTCGGCAGTCATGCCGGTAGCCGCTACGGCGCGTTGATTATAGCGGATGATCCGAAAATCTTTCACCATTCCGCGCTCATCCCGGATTGCTTCAAATACCAATACGGCGTGCGGCGATGCCTGAAGGATGCCTTCCAGCGTTCTTGCGCTTAGCATCAGCTTTTCCTGCTGGCGCTTTTGCTCGCTGATATCCTGAATGGCGCTTAGCAATCCATCGCCATACTTGTTGACGCGGATAGCGATCCACTTGTCCAGATGTGGCTGATAGAGCTCACTCATCAGTGGCTTACCGGTGCGCACTACCTCCAGCAGCCGCTCAAAGCTTTCGTTCAGCTCTTTGGGCATCAGCTGGCCCAGCAGTGCACCCACAACATATTTTTCTGCCGGGATCCTTGAAAATTCCAGTGCCAATTCATTGCGCAGTGCCACCCGGAGGTCTTTCAGGATGCCCTCTTCATCACGTACTGCTTCAAAGACCGTGAGGCCTACCTGCGCGGTTTGCAAAACTGCATCCAGATCTACCGGAGTACCTGATGACGTTGACTGCGCTCCGGGATAATAAGCGGGTATCGGTTCCTGCACTACATGAGCACTTTGTCGTGCGAAAGCAAATTACGCAATACAGCGCTTAATATTTCGCTAACGCCGCTTCCAGACAATCCATTGCCGCATTTATGGCGTCAACGTTCAACACATACGCCAGGCGCACCTCATTCCTTCCCTGGCCGGGTGTAGCGTAGAAGCCCGCCGCCGGTGCCATCATCACCGTAGCGCCGTTGTGGGAGAATTCCTCCAGCAGCCATTGGCAGAATGCCTCGCTGTCGTCCACCGGCAGCCTGGCTATTGCGTAGAACGCACCGCCGGGGTTAGGGCAGAAGACACCTGGCATCGCGTTCAATCGCTTCACCAGCAGGTCGCGGCGGGCATTGTACTCAGCATGTACCGCCTCAAAATAATCCGCCGGCAGGTCCACCGCAGCCTCGCCGAGGATTTGTGCAAACGATGGCGGAGAAAGCCGCGCCTGCGCAAACTTCATCGCCGCATCCAGCACCTGCTGGTTGCGCGTTACAAAGGCGCCAATGCGGCCCCCGCAGGCGCTATACCGCTTAGATATGGTATCCATCAGGATGGCGTGATTGTCCAGGCCCTCCAGGGACAGCGCCGAAATATGCGCCCGCCCATCATAGCAAAACTCGCGGTACGCTTCATCCGAAAACAGAAACAGGTCATGCTTCAGGCAGATCGTGCGCAGAGTCTCTAGCTCCTCCCGGCTATAGAGGTAACCCGTCGGGTTGTTAGGATTGCAAATCATGATGGCCTTCGTGCGCGGCGTCACAGCGCTTTCAAAAGCCTCAATCGGCGGCAGCGAAAAGCCATCTTCAATAGACGACGGAATAGGCACCACCTTAATGCCCGCAGCCGTACCAAAGCCATTGTAATTCGCATAAAAAGGCTCCGGGATAATAATCTCATCCCCCGGGTCCATACAGGCCTGGATGGCGAAGGCAATCGCCTCCGAGCCCCCCGTCGTCACGATAATCTGGTTGTGGTTTACATTGATGCCATTACGGCCATAATACTCCACCAGCTTCCGCCGATAGCTCTCAAAACCCGCGCTGTGGCTATACTCCAGCACCTTCATCTCCGTATTCCGCACCGCATCCAGGATGGCCGGCGGCGTCTCAATATCGGGCTGGCCAATGTTGAGATGATAGACACGGGTGCCGCGGCTTTTCGCACCCTCAGCAAAGGGCACAAGCTTACGGATAGGCGAGGGCGGCATCTGTGCGCCGCGGGTAGAGATTACCGGCATAGCGCGAAGGTAGGTTGGGGAGTTGAAGGGTTGGGGGGTTGAGGAGTTGAAGGGTTGAGGGGTTTTTTTTTGTTGCCGGCCGCATCACGCTATTTTGCTGCCGTTGCGTCGCACACTGAGGGGCCTTTCAGTCTATTAGGCCTTTCCCATAGCCTGGCCAAAGGCGCTCCACAGCCGGCAGGTGCTCCGCCAAGGTCGGTTGATGATTTTCCATAATAGTTTAAGCCTGCACCACAACCGGCAGGCATTCCACCATAACCGGCGAGGCCTGCACCACGACCAGTTAATGATTCGCCATAATATGTGGAGCCTCCACTATAGTCAGTTGATGATTCACCATAATAGGTTAAGCTTCCACCACAACCGGCAGGTGCTGCTCCGAGTGGTGGAGGCATTACCGCGGCTGCTAATGGCGCTGCGGAACGGGAGCTGTGGTATGCATTGGAAAAAGCCTTTTCGCCATTGTTGGTCTTATGACCAACAACGAATCCGTTTGCTGCGCCTCTAAGTTGCCGGCCATGACACCGGCAATGGCGAAAATGTCCCCGCTCCCGTCACCCCGAACTTGTTTCGGGGCCTATCGTGTGCGTCTGCCCCATAGATGCCGAAACAAGTTCGGCATGACGGTGGCGTGTGGTATGTGTTGGGAAAATGAATGCTTTGTGAAAAGCCAAACAGACTGACGAACCCCTCAGTGTGCGACGCAACCATTGCCCAATAGCGAACTGAACGCTGACTTAATAAAAAAATCTCCTAAGCAACGACGACGACGGCGTTGGCCCGATCGCTTTCTATCACGCCGTCGCGCATGCGCACGATGCGGCGGGTGTGGGCGGCGATGTCTTCTTCGTGGGTGACGAGGACGACGGTGTTGCCGCCGGCGTGGATGGCGGAGAAGAGGTCCATGATTTCTATGGAGGTCTTGGTGTCCAGGTTGCCGGTGGGCTCGTCGGCGAGGATCAGGGCGGGGTTGTTGACGAGGGCGCGGGCGATGGCTACGCGTTGGCTTTGTCCGCCGGAGAGCTCGTTGGGCTTGTGGTGGGCGCGGTCGGCGAGGCCTACTTTGGCGAGCATGGCTCGGGCGCGTTCTTCGCGTTCTTTACGGCCGATGCCGGCGTAGATGAGGGGTACGGCGACGTTTTCCCAGGCGTTCTGGCGGGGCAGGAGGTTGAATTGCTGGAAGACGAAGCCGATTTCGGCGTTGCGGACGTCGGCGAGCTCGTCGCCGGCCATCTGGGAGACGTCTTTGCCGTTGAGGATGTAGCGGCCGCCGGTAGCGGTGTCAAGGCAGCCAATGATGTTCATCATGGTGCTTTTGCCGGAGCCGGAGGGGCCCATGAGTGCGACGTATTCGTTGCGGGCGATGGTGAGGTCTATGCCTTTGAGTACGGGAAGCTCTTGCTTGCCCAGATAATAGCTTTTACGAATGCTTTCTAAGGAAATGATGTCTGCCATGGTTCTGAACCTCTAGATCGAACTGATTTGTGGATTGCCCTGGGGGCTTGTGGTGATGAGGCCGGGATTGTAGCGTTTGTTGAAGAGGCGCTTTACTTCCAGGCTTTGTGCGCCGAAGTTTATGAGGAGGCCTATTTCAAAGTTGAAGGCTTCCAGGTAGTTCAAGGCCTGGGCGAGGTGCACGTCTTCTAGCTTTGCAACGGCTTTTATCTCAATACAGACACAGCCGTTTATTAGAAAATCTACGCGCCGGCTGCCGATGGGTATGCCTTTATAATATAGAGGCATCTCAACCTCGCGCTTTGCCTGCTCTACCACGTGAGCTAATTCTATGGCGTAGGCCCGCTGGTAGATGACTTCCTGAAACCCGCATCCGATTTCCCGGTGCACCTCCATGGCTGCGCCAATCAGCTTTCCGGTAAGGTCGGAATATTTGTAGTCCATCTTAAACCTCAGATTTGCTGATTGCCTGTAAAGCTAACGGCAACTTCTGAACCTCAGATTAGCCCGATTCAAGGATTTGCCCTGAGGGTGTTACAGGACAATCGGTCAATCGCGAAAAATCTGAGGTTCAAAAAGCGTCCTGCATGCCTTCCATCTGGCCTTTGATGTTTTTGCGACGGAAGAGGTCAGTATCCACCTTGCCGAAGCGCCAGTTGAAGTTGAGGCGGAACATGGTGGGGTTGACGAGGCGGCTGTAGTCTTGCACGAAGAGGTCGCTCTCGGAGTGCTGGATGGTCTTGCGGGAGCCAAAGATGTCGTTGACGGAAAGGGAGATGCTGGCCGCATCATTCTTGAGGAAAGACTTGCGGATGGATGCGTCGGCATACCACTTAGCATCCAAATATCCTTGTGCATTGGAGGAAGTCTGCGGGCCGAAGCCGCCGCGACCACCACCACCGCCACGCCCGCCGAAGCCTTCGTTCTTGGTATCGGGAAGCAGGTTGGTGCGGCTCTGGTACACGCCTGAAAGCTGCGCGCTCCAGCCTTTGGCAATGCGGAACTGGTTGTTGAGCTTGCCGAAACCGGAGAAGTAAGAGGAGCTGGTGCCGTCGCCGGACACGAGCTGGCCGTTGTAGATATTGACGTTGGCGACTACGTTCCACCACTTCTTCAGGTCCCAGCCGGAGGTGAGCTCTACGCCGTATTTGTCGCTGGTAGCTGCGTTGATGTAGGAAGTGATGATGGCGCTCTCGCCGGTGAAGGGATTGGTGCCGAGGCTTTGGTAGGAAGTGATGAGGTTATCGGAATGGCGCTCGTAAAGCGAGAGGAGGACGTAATTGCTCTTCGTGAAGTTCTTCATGTAAGAGACCTCTACGGAGTTGGTGAACTCTGGCTGCAAGGCGGGATTGCCCTGCCGGATATTCAGTGGATCGGTATAATCGGTGTAAGGGAGTAGCTGGAAGAAGTTGGGACGATTGATACCGCGGCGATAGGAGAATTGAAGCTGTTGGTCATGTACCAGCTTGCGGCTATAAAAGATGCTCGGGAAGAGCGAAATCGGATATTGAATGGTGAAGGAAGTATCGCGCTTGGTCAGCTCACCGGTGTAGGATGAGCTTTCTGCCCGCAGGCCGATTTGGAAGGAATTGTTGGCGTTGAAATTGCCGCTGTAAGAGCCGTAAGCCGCATAGACGCCGTCTGTGTTTTTGTAGTTACTGTTCGGGTTGGGAATCTCGGTCCATTCTGCGGCAGCGTCGTTGTAGTAGAAGTTGCTGATGTTGCTCTCCACCTGGCGGACGGTGGCCTTGACGCCTACATCCAGCTTGCTTTTGTTGGCGAATGGGTGCGCGTAATCACTCTGGAGGGTGTAGAAGTTATTCTTGCCGGTGCCGGAGGTGCTTTGTAATTGCCGCTGCCCGTTCGGGATGGTCTCTAGTAAAGTCTTTATAGCTCGCGGTTGTGAACTGATTGTAGTTAGTATTCTTGCCTGCATTCACGCTCGCATCCAGCGTCCATTCCTCGCCAGCGCGTGGAAAAATGTGCTTGATGCCGAACTGCGCGCCATTCATGTCAAAGGAGTTCTTGCCTTCGGTTGCGCGGGTGCCCCATATGCTGCGCGTTCCAGCAGAAAAGAGACTGTCGGTTGTCAGATGAATAAAGTCGTCGGGACGGAACTCGCCGTGCACCTTCACGCCGCCGATGGACAATGTAGTGCGGTTGGTGATGAAATAATCCAATCCTAAACGGCCAAACATAAATGCGCCATGCTGCTTATTCACATCATCCTGATAGCTGCGGACATCGGGGTTGGAGTAAAGGTCCAGACGTTCGGTCGTAGCGGTTGTATAGCTGCGGTTCAGGTTGGCATTCGCGTTAAGCGAGACATTGAACTTACCGGAACGCGCATTGAAATCGCCGCCGAGGTTGCCGCCACCACGACTGTCCACGCCGGCACGCAGAGAACCATTGTAGCCGCGTTTGCGGTTCTTTTTCAGGACAATGTTGAGCACGCCACCCACGCCACCCTCAGCGTCAAACTTTGCCGAAGGGTTGGTGATGACCTCTACACTTTCAATTGCGTCTGCCGGAATCTGGTCCAGCGTCAGCGGGCTTTGGCGGCCATCAATAAGGAGCTGCGGCGCGCTGTTGCGGATACTGACTTTATTGTCGGCATCTACCAGCACGCCGGGTACGTTCTTCATCACCTCGGCGGCGGTCTGGCCCTGAGAGGTCAGATTCTGGTCCACGTTGAAGACTTTCTTTTCGCCTTGCAGCGAGAAGGTGGGCACTTTAGCGGTAACGGTTACACCTTCCAAGGATTTTGCTGTCTGCTCCAGGCGGATATTGCCGAGGTCTTTATTAATCGCGTCCAGCGCGGCGCCCGCGCCTTCGGGAATGGCGCCCGTCTCGCCGGACATGCCTTTCATAGAAGCGCCGGCCTTCATGAGTGCAGCCATGTCAAAAGCAACAGTCTGCCGGTAATCCTTGTAGCCAAGCGCTGTAATGACGAGCTCAAACTGGCCCATCATGGGCAGGCTTTCCAGGCTGAATTCGCCGTTCGCTTCGGTAATACCGCCCTGAACAAGCTTTTTGGCCTGCAAAAGGCTGACGGAAGCGACGTCAATAGGCCTTCCGGTTTTGGCATCCACTACTTTGCCATACATCTTGCCGAGTTTAGGCATCTGGCGGCCACTGCCTCCGCTTCCGCCGGCACCTGGGAAGCCCATTTGGGCCTAGCGGGAATAATAAATATGGAAATAGCGAGCAGGAACAGGTAGATGCGTTGCATAGAATGCTTTTGATGCAGAATCCGTGCAAAGGTGGCGGGGAAGCAGTGTTGGAATTGTTATAAAAGCGGCAGGCGCAGTCCTAAAGCAACCCTTCTTTGATTTCTTCCCACAGCGCCCGGTAGCAAACCGCGGCATATGCATTCTTCGCAAAAGCTTCAATCGGCGCCCGCTTATCGCCCATCTTTTCTACATCGGAGAGGTAAGGGATGTAATGCTCAAAGAACAGCCGGTCTTCCATCAACTCACTGATGATGCCCTCGTGCATCTTCTTACGCACATCTACCATCGTGAAAAACAGGCAAGCTTCTCCGCCATATTGCGGTCGCTTAGGTAATCCTTGACCATGCCGTAAGTGCGCACAGAGAGCGTGGTAGGAATTACCGGCATCAACACGGCGTCAGATGCAGTGAAAATATTGTCGGCCAGCAGCGAGAAACCCGGCGCACAGTCCATGAACACGAAATCGTAGGCATAGGCTACATCGCGCAGCATCTTACGGAGGTCTTTTTTGGAGCCGCCCTCGCCGTCAATGATTAAGTCCAGCTTGCGGGCGGACAGGTCGGCGGGGATGATGTCTAAGCCGTCGTAGTCGGTGTCCATGATGGCATCATCCAGATGCAGGTCACCTGTGAAGAGCTTTTTGGAAAGGCCCTTTTTCGGCTCGGCTTTGAAGTAGTAGCTCGCCGCGCCCTGCGGGTCCAAATCCCACAGCAGCGTCTTGTAGCCGTCCATTGCGGCCATGTAGGCGAAATTGACCGCCGAGGCTGTTTTGCCTACGCCGCCTTTGAGGTTATAGAGGGAAAGAGTGTTCAAAGCGGAATGCCGTACTGGAATATTGCAGCAAACCTACGCATCGTCATCCGCTTCTTCCGCCCTTGGCGCAGCCCCACCCACCCCAAACAACCGATACGCCAGCGACACCGCCGCCACATTCACATCCGTGTAGCTGTAGGTCTGGCGAGGCACAATGTAGTTTCCGGTGCCGTCAATTACGGAGTAATCTACCAGCTTCATCTTGCCCACAGTGCGGAAATTAAGCTGCGCGCGGGCGGTTGCGCCGGCCTCGTTGAAGCGGATATTACAATCCTGCAGGCGCTTCATCACAGCCTCGTCGGGTGTGCCGCTTGCTTGTAATTGCATTGGCATCTTCATGCCTGAAAACGGAATGACCTGCGGATAAATCTGGTAGAGTTTGTACAGCCAGTTGTCTCGTTCGCTCGCCTTATCCTGACCATCCGCGCACTCCGCTAGCGCCTGATAGGTGCGGGCGAGGAAGAGCTTTTCATAGGTCAGGTCAATCGTGTTGTCCTTGAGCAGATCTTGCAGGATTGGCTCGGCTTCTTTATACTCGCCTTCCTTCACATGCAGACGTGCAATCATCAGCTTAAAATATTTGCGGATGAGCGGACGCGGGTCTTCTTTCGCAGCCACAGAGAAGCGCCTAATGAAGAAGCGCGTGGAAAAATTCTTGACGAGCTGAAACACCTCATCCCAGCTCACTGTGCTCTCCGTAGAGAAGAGCCGGTATATCACCTGGTCGCGCTCCGGGTTTTGCGCAAAGGAGTTGATGATGACAAATTCCTGCAGGTAGCGCTCGCCCATCTTGCTGGCCATCTCCCCAATCGTGCCCGGCGAGTACCACCAGCCTTTGTGCTCAAAGCGCTGCATCTCATATTCATTCTCCATGTTCATCAGCTTCAGGAGCTGGATGGAAAAATCGTAGTGACTCTGCCCAAGCGTCGTGCCGATATGCAGCTCCTTGAACTCGGCCGCGCGGTCAGCATGGCGCTTGCTTTCGGCTACCTGGCCGTCGTAAAACAGGCATCGCGCCAGTGCAATGTTGTACCAGCCGAAGCCCGGCGTGGAGCCCGCCGCCTGAATCATCTCCTTCATCTGCAGCTCGCCGAGCTTCGGGTAGCCTTTGTAGATGTCAAGGATAGAAGTATAGTAAGCCCATTCCTGCAGGCGCTTATCGGCAGGATCCTGCGTTTGTGCCAGCTTATACTCCGCTTCCGCGTCCCGGAAGTCGCCAATGATGCTTTTAAAAGTTGCGTAGTTATTGTGCGGGAAGATGGGCGAATTGCGCAGCAGATTGAAAGTACTGTTCCGCCGAATCAATCTTCAGTGCATAGGCATTGATAAGACTCTTGTAATGATAGATGCCGAGATAATCCTGCTTATCATAGCCGGGATTGTAAACGCCCACATTGAAGTGCTGCATTACGCGCCAGCCGCCGCAAGGCTGTGTCTAAATAGCGGTTCGCCAACGCCTCGTTTTCCTCAATGGAATTCCGGAGAAAGGGATACTTCTCCGCCGTGTAAAAGCGGTTCCGGTGCGTCACCCACATCATGTAGTTGTAGGCGTCAAAAAATTCGCGCTGGAAATTCCACTTGATGTAGCGGCGCAGCAGGGCATACAGCTTATCAGGCTGCTCGGTGTTGAGGTAGCATTGGTTGAGGTAATTGACGATGAGCGCGTAGTCAATCTGCTTTGGATACCATTGTATATACTCCAGCACATTGTGCGTGCGAGTGCCCAGCTCTGGCCTGTAATCTCGCTCTATCTGGCGCAGGGCGCGCTCCAGGGGTACCGCCGCGTTCTTATAGCCGATAAAATCCGCCGCGTGATTGTATTTATAAGCGCCTTCATAGAGCCAGCCGACATAGTAGGTAGAGTCAATCCGCAGGAACTCGCGTGAGCGCGGCAGGGCGTCGTCGGAGTTCATATTCGTGCCCGTGCGCTTGGCGTCTACCTCATAGCGCAGCGCGGGATTGCCCACACGCCGCGGCTTTGGCATCACTATCTGCATGGGCTGCTGGCCTTGTTGCTGTTGGCCTCCCTCTTGCGCATAAGCGCCTATGCCCATGATGAGCAGTAATGCAATAAGCAGGCTTTTTGAAAACTTCATAATCTGCATCAACTGTATCAATACAATCTCAGCTTAGCCAGCCGCTCGGTTTCTTTATTGACGATGCCCGCCAGCGCGTTGGCCCGCCCTTCTTTATTGCGGTAAATAAGGCGGTGTTCCAGCACAGCACGGGTGATGTCCTTCACATCATCTTCAATCACGAACGTGCGGCCCTTCACCAACGCGTAGGCACGCAGGCATTTCAGGAACGCAATACCCGAGCGTGTAGAAGCGCCCAGCGAAATATCAGGATGGTTCCGCGTGGCACGCACTATGTTGCTCACGCCGCGCACAATCTCGTCGTGCACGTGTACCTGTCCCGCCTGCGCCTGCAAGTCCAGTACGTCTTTTAGCGAGAGCACCTGCTCGCCCGTCGTCAGGTTGCGCGCGATGTCAAGGTATTCGCGGTAGATGTTCAGCTCGGTTTCCTCATCCACGTAGCCGAAGTAAATCTTCATGAAGAATCGGTCAAGCTGGGCGGCGGGCAAGGGATAGGTGCCTTCCATCTCAATCGGGTTCTGCGTAGCGATGGTGAAGAACATGCGCTCCAACTGCAGCGTTGCATCACCGGATGTAATCTGGTTTTCGGCCATTGCCTCCAGCAGCGCGCTCTGCACCTTTGGCGAGGCGCGGTTGATTTCGTCAGCGAGCAGGACGTTGCAGAAGAGCGGCCCTTTCTTGAAGACGAACTCCTTTGTGCGGTCGTCAAAAATGTGGGAGCCGATTAAGTCCATCGGCAATAGGTCAGGGGTAAACTGGATGCGCTTGAAGACGACATGCTCCTCGCCACGCGCGCCGGCAATGCATTGCGCCAACGTACGCGCCAGCACCGTCTTGCCAGTGCCGGGATTGTCTTCCATCAGGATATGGCCGCCGGCCAGTAGCGAGGTGACAACAAGTTCTATTTGCGGCCGCTTACCGCGGATTACGCGCTCCATGGCGGTCACAAGGCGGGCTATCGTTTCGGTGGCGTCTATGGACACCGGGGTACTCAGGGTTTGAGATTCCATCATCTTATTTAATGGAATGAAGTACGGGAAAAATCACTGTACCGCCGTGGGCGGACGGTAAAAGCTTTTGTGAAAAGGGATTAGTAAGATTTTGTTCAATCAGGGTTAAGGTTAACGGCCTAGTATTTACTTTTTTAGTTCAACATTTTCTCAGCTATGCTACGCCATCTGCTCCTGATGACGTCATCCGGACAAGCCTAATGATGGCCTGCAGGAATGAGGTAAGCGCTTCGAGCGCTGGTGCCGCCTGCAATGCCGCTACTTTGATAACGTTCCCTTTAGTTAATCAGCTTGCCTATTTATTGCCGCTGGGATGTGGGATGCAGACCCGCAAAAAAGGAAATGATTCACTTAAGCCTTTTGTTTAAGGGCGATAACATAAAAAAATCCTTATTCATGCGTTTGTCCTTTGTATGCGTGGAATAGGCTAACATGTTAAGCGTTTTGTGCTTTAGCGATTGCCAGACCCTGATAGCAACTACTTACAAATCACTGCGCCACACGGAGTTTTTTTTTGCTCTTGCTAAAGATGATTGGGTCAAGTGGTTGCCCCGGTTCAGCCTCGCATAAAGTCAATAATTACATGAAACCATTCCTAGGTATTAAACAATTACTCGGTTATGCCTACCTGCTCTTAACAAGTTGTTTGATTGTGGCAAATCCACAAAAAACCGCAGCGCAAATCAGTATCATCACACCTTATCCTGCCGCTGCCGGTAATCTCACGCGCGGCGGTATTGATACAACGCTGCTTACGGTGCAGGCTACCTTTGGCGCAGCCTGTACAGGCGTTACAGCAACTATTACGCTGCCGTCCGGAGTTATCTATGTGCCCGGCAGCGTAGTCAAGACGGGCGGCCTGACGGGTGCAGCCATCGCTTACAGCGGCGGTACTGCTTCCGCGCCTCAATTTTCCATCACCGGCATCAGCAGTGCGGGCGACATCAGCTTCCGCATCCTGCGTACCGCAGATTGCGGCGTGACGGGTGCCGGTAAGGATGTCGTATCCATCACCGGCAGCTGCGGCAGCGTTACGGAAAGCGACGTAAATACGAATGCCTACACCATCTATGCGCCATCGCTATCTATTGCGGCGCCCGCCAGTATTACAACGGCAAATGTGGGCAACACTTATGCACGCACCACATCAGTAACCAATGGCGGCAATGGCTGCCTCGACACTGTCTTTTATTATGTTGTGATGCCTACCGGTAAACTGCGTATGGCCGACTCGCCGACGCACACGATCAACGTCAACCTGCTGGGCGGCGCCTTGCCGGCGCAGGCCTTTACGCCCGTCCGCACTTCGGGCGATACACTGTTTTATAAAATCTGGGAGCCGAATGCCTTTGGCGCCGACAATAAGTGGTGCAACGGTGAAGTGCTGAACATCGTGGAAAATGTGGTAGTAAACGCCTGCGGATCATGGACTACTTACTATGGTGCGCGCTGGGGCCGTAACAATGCTTATTGTCAGACGGTGACGGGCAGCTCTGTAATGACGACAACGAATACAGGCGCAACATTCACGGTGAAAGTGGCGAGTACGCCAACAGTTTCCGGCTGCCTGCCCAACAGCTTTGTGGTGCAGGATTCTATTATCAACAGTGGCTCAGTGGGTGTTTATTACAACAAATTCACTATTACCAACAGCACAGCGGCTTCCAATGGATACATTGATACAGCGTCTATTATGATTTCTACGCCGGGTGTCGCAGCTTACCACCCTGCGAATGGCTTTACTGTAAATAGCACCAACACAAACACCCTGGCTTGTATTCTTGGCAAGCCGCAGAACATTACCTACTCCTTTCCTGCGGAGTTTGTTCTTGCCGTAGGCGGTAAGGTGGCGGTAGCCTATACCATGATTACGGGCTGCCGTGATACCAGCACTTGTACGGCTGCTTATACGCCATCTGCTACAACGGTCACGCACTATTATCACCTCTTCTGCGACCCGACTATTACAAATAAAGCTTCTTCTTCCATTACGCTCGGCTACGCGATGAAGGTTAATGCCTATACCATCCAGCTTCCGGCGGTAGTGGGAAGCGGTGCAACCTTTACTGTAAAGGTGCCTGTAAGCTTTACGATGCCTACGACACCTGCAAGTGTCCTTACCAGGCGTCTGGGAATTGCATCGCTAACGCTGCCTACGGGCGTGTCTCTGGTTTCCGCGAGTGAGGCCCTGGACACTGGTGCCGTGGCGTCAGCTTCAATGGTGGGAAATGTGGCGAGTTACCGCTTTACGCCAAACTATACTACTAAGAGCCATTACGTCATTTTCCGGCTGCGGAACGATTCCGCGTGCGGCTATCAGCCTATTGTGGCACAAGCAAAGATTATACTGGACAGCTCCTGCACATCCGGCCAAAGCATGTTTGCAACAGCGTGCTACACCGCTACAACAAAATATACCTGCCCTGGAGGCGCCGGATGCACCGGCATCAGCGGGCCGTCACTCTCCGCAAAGCGTTATAACTACGGCCAGCCGGATAATGACGGAGACGGTCGCCCGGATGCTGTCGGGACTTTGGATATGAACAAGGTTGATCCGGACCGCTTCATGATTGGCGATACGCTTCGCTCCATCAGCACCGGCACTATCATCCCGCGCGGCGCGGCACCTTTAGACACATTCGCGTATGTATACGGTGAATGGCACTTCCCCATGGGTAATTGGCAGCCTGCCGGTACAGCTACTGTGGCCGTTACGCGCGGTGGAGTGACAAATACCTATTCAAACGTTAGTATTTCCACCATTACCTCGGGCAGCAAGTACCGTGCGGACTGGAAAGCGAATTTCAGAACCTATCAAAGTGGCGACAGCGTATCTGTAACAGCACTCTTCCGCCTGAGCGATGTGAATTATACAACCGGCACGCCGGTGAATGAGGTAGGCGCGAAGAATGGCAGCAGTACTTACGACTTTTCTAAAGACGCGCTATGCCGAGTGATCCATATCCTTTATGCGTCTAACACGGCTACGCCGCCAACGGGCGGTAATATCACTGGCACCGGGGCAACGGCGGGCTATACCTGTGATTCCAGTCTGTACAATTGCTACCTGACAGGTTGGAAGCACTTGGTGGCCACCAATGCGGCTACGGCTAACGGATGTACCGCAGTCACAAAGAATTTTACAAGTAGCACCTACACCAATAATGCCACCTCAGGCGGCCAATACTTCCTCGCGGAATATCGTCCGGTGGCAGTGCCAGATACCTTCATTGTGACTATGCCACTTGGCTGGGACTATGTGGGGCCTGTTGCTTCTACCATGGTGAATACAACGAAACGCGGCGGCACGGCCACGCAGACTTATACTATTACACCTATCGTTTCCACGAATGGCTATGGCGCTACACAGCTGCTGTTTGACTACTACACGGCGTTTCAGAATGGAATTGTTCCGTTTGCGGGCACAGAAGGCGTCGTTTATACGACCAATTATTCCGTACGGCCTTCCGGCTGTACAACCCCGGACAACTCCCGCGACACGGTAGTAGAATTCGGGCATCTTGCCAATCCGTTTGGCACTACACTTAGCCGCTACACCATCACCGGCACGGCTGCTAACACCATGAAGTACGGGACGCGCCCGGCACTGACACTGACCAATACCACTGGTACCATCAGCGCCAATACGCCTAATAATTACTGGGATGTACAGGTAGCCACGAATACGCAGGCAAGCTCCAATGTCTGGTTTGCGCTGGAGAAAGGCAGCGGCACAGTGACTGTTGACAGCGTTGCCTATCTCAACAGCGGCGGCACGGCCACAACAGGCCTCATAAGCGCAGCGGCCGCACCGGCGCCATTTACCGCCGCGGGCAACAAGTGGTACCAAACGAATGCGAGCATCGCCGCCAGCGGCAACCAGAAGCTGCGCGTCTATTTCCATTATTCCAATTGCGGCGCGGATAGCCTCATGGCTTATGCAGGCTTTGATTGCAACGGCTATCCCGCTTCTCCACAGTCACCTACCTGCAGCACGACTGTTACAGCAGTACAGTATCTAAAGGTGCTTTCCAAAGCCAGCGAAATCCAGCTCTCTGTGTCGCGGCAGCCGGGGAATGGCAGTTCTGTAAGCATGTGCAGTACGGACAGCACAACATTCATTGTGAACAGCGCACAGCCGGCCAATATCGTCTCGCCGCGCGTGCAGGTGATTGTTCCTTCGGGCATGTCAGTTATCACGCCATTTCCTGTAGAATATCCGCTGGGCAGCGGTACCTGGCAGAATATTACCCCTACGGTGATTGACGGTGGGTATGAATTAGACCTAAGTAACCACACCGGCATTGGCACGCAAGGCTTGAAGGGAACGGCCCTAAACCCGGCGGCGGCAGGCCGGCAAGCCAAAGTAAAAGTGGCCTTTAATACAGGTTGCGGCTACCGCTCCGGTTCCAACGTGTCACTTTACGGTTACGCCAATACTACCTGCGGCACCGCTGCCATCGGCGATGGGACAAATGTGAAATCCCTTCCGCTGAATATCACCGGTATTCCTACAGGCGGTGGCAGCATTAATATGTCGCTTAGCCTGCCTACTACAACAATTGCCTGTGGCGGCACAGCAACGATTTCTTTCGTCAGCATCCCGCTCGGCGGGCCTACGCAAAGTGCGGATAGCGTGATTTATACCCTGCCTTCCGGCATTGAATACGGAGGCAATTTCACGCCGGACTCCAACTGTACCGGCTGTATGGTGACTACTGCGCCTGGCCTGACCGCAGGTACCACTGATGTGAAGGTGAAAATACCCGATGCTTTGCCTGCAAATACGCGCATCAAGTACAGCTTTGATGTGACAGGTGCGGGCGGCGGCTGCGGCAGCTCCAATATTGACGTGACTGCGGTTCGTACTTATCCTGGTGTCTTCTGCGGAGCCACACAATGCACGGCAAGCACACGCGTGGTTGGTTCAAGCGCTTCGGCTACTATTACACGTGTCAAGCCTGCGCTTGTAGCTACAAATCTCTCCCTGACCAGCGGCACTTACCTGCCGGGCCAAACGGTGGGGATGAAGTTTGACTATCAGAATAACGGCAACCAGGCAGCAAGTGCAGGCATATATCAGGCAGAGTTTTTCCGCAGCGGCGATGCAAACACGCCTTTTGCCACCCGCACTATGAGCAAGGCGGTGGCCATCAACGCAGCGGCATCAGACACATTCAGCGTAACCATTCCTTCCATTGCAGCGCAGGGGGAAATCATTACTTCAAAGCTGCGCACGAAAACGGCAGCCAGCGCCAGCCAGTGTATTTGCGCCTCCAGCCAGGCAAGCATCTCCATGCCGCTGCCGGCACGGCTTATCAGCTTCGGCGCCACGTTGCAAGGAGAGGCGCTCGTACAGGTTCAATGGCGGCTGGCCTCAGAGATCGGGTTGTCTTCTTACGCAATAGAGCGTAGTGAGGATGGTACTGTGTTCGCTCCAATTGGTATAGTGACTGCAGGTAACAAGCAAGACGCGCGCTATACATATGACGACGCTGCGTTGCCACTATATGCACGTGTTCTTTACTATCGCCTGCGGATGAATGACGCGGGCGGAGCGGTCAACTACAGCCCTGTTGCTGCCGTACGGTTACAGCAGCTGGCGGGAGATATAAGCGTGATTCCGAACCCGGCTAGCAGCAGCGTGAGCGTAATATGGCTGAGCGGCGGCGGCCAGACACGACTGCAGGTATTTAACGCTTTGGGGCAGCCCCTGCTGTCGCAAACTGTTGTCGCGGCAAAGGGCGCAAACACATTCCAACTCGGCAGCGTCAGCGAATGGCCTGCGGGCAACTATATCTTACAGCTTAGCGATGACGGCGGTCGCCTGATGCGCAGTCGCTTTGCGGTTGCTCATTAATCCTCTCAGTCGGTCAAAAGGAAAAACGGCCATCCGGAACAGGATGGCCGTTTTTTATTGAGAAATGGTTTCATCCGAAAGCAAACCTCTGAACAGTGTAGCGTCTTTGATTGCTTCACCGTACCAGGTGTTATTGAAGTAAGTGAAAAGCTGCCCTGGCGGCTGTGCTTTTACGCTTGCGGCCCATGTCTGTAAGCCGTCCGCGCCATAGCCACTTTTGTAGAGGACGGGCTTACCGTGAAAACGCAGGTAGTTCGTGGCATCGTCCGGCACAAACACATCATTAAGTCCTGGAAAGGAAACGTTCACGAACACAATTCCTGCGGCCTTCAAAGCGGCGTATACATCCGGCTGCCACCAGCTTGCGTCGCGAAATTCTATTGCATGCAACACAGGGGTCTCTGCCAGGGTCATAAGCACCTCCAGCATTTCCGGCGAATACCTGACACTGGCCGGGAACTGATAAAGCACGCAGCGCAGCTTATCCTGCAGCGCAGTAAAACAAGTGTCGTAAAAGGCAGTTTGCTCTTCCAGAATGCCTTTCATCCTCTTTAAATGCGTAAACAGCTTCGGCGCTTTGACGGTAAAGGCGAAGTCTTCCGGTGTGTCGTTATACCACTTGCCGAGGCTTTTAAGCGTAGGCATGCGGTAAAAGGTGGCATTGATTTCAATAGTGTTGAAATGCTGCGCATAGTATTGCAGCCACTTTGTCGAAGGAATGTCTGCAGGATAGAACTGGCCTTTCCATTCGCGGTAATAGTAGCCCGAGCAGCCGATGAAAGTGAGCATAGTCACAGTTGAAAACTATTGCGCCAATAAAAAAGGGACAAGTTTATTAGCTTGTCCCTTCCCTGAAAAATGTTTGCCCTTACTTACTCACCAGCCGTATCACCGGCACAATCATCTCTTCCAGCGATATGCCGCCGTGCTGGAAGGTGTTCTTGTAATACTGCACGTAGTGGTTGTAGTTATTTGGGTAGCACAGGAAGGTGTCTTCTTTCGCAAAGATGAACGTGGAGCTTACATTCCGGCGTTGGCAGGCCCGCCAGCTTCGGGTCGCGGAAGGCAAGGACATCTTTCTCCTCATATTGCAGGTTGCGGCCGTGCTTGTAGCGCAGGTTGGTTGTCGTGTGGCGGTCGCCGACGCATTTGCATGGCTTCTGCACGCGAACCGTTCCGTGGTCGGTAGTGATGATGAGCTGGATGCCTTTGTCAGCTATCTTCTTCAGGCGCGCGGTAAAGCGGCGAATGCTCAAACCAGCTTACGGTCAGCGAGCGATAGCTTACCTCATCGCTGGCCAGTTCCTTCAGCACTTCCATCTCGGTGCGGGCGTGGCTGAGCATGTCCACGAAGTTGTACACGATGACGGACAGGTCATTTTTGAGGTAGTTGTGGATATTATCCTCAAAGGTCTTGCCATCCTCGTTGTTGGTGATTTTGGTGTACTGCCATTTGAGGTTGTCTTTTTTCAGGCGCTTTAGTTGTAGAGCCAGCAGCACATCTTCAAAGAGATTCTTGCCGCCTTCGTCCTCGTCATTCTTCCATTCGTTCGGGTGCTGCTTCGCTATGTCAATCGGCAGCATGCCGGCGAACAGTGCATTGCGCGCATACTGCGTAGCGGTAGGCAGGATGGAGTAGAACAGGTCTTCCTCCACAACGCGGAATGATTCCGTGATGATGGGCTGAAAGGCCTTCCATTGGTCAAGGCGCAGGTTATCTATTACCACCAGAAAAGTCGGCGTGCCGGGCTCAATATGCGGCATCACCTTGCGCGCGAGCAGCTCATGCGAAAAAAGCGGCGCATCGCTGTCTTTACCAAGAATCCAGCTGCTGTAATTTTGGCCACATACTTACAAATTCTGTGTTCGCCTCCTTCTTCTGGTTCTGCAGCACCTCCATCATTTCCGGAGATGTCGGAGCGCGTCATTTCCAGCTCCCAATGCACGAGGCGGCGGTAAAGGTCTTTCCATTCTTCATGAGTAGGATTGGAGGAAAGTGCCATGAACAGGTTGCGGAAATCCTGCTGATAAGCGGTTGTAGTCGCCTCGCTCACCAGCCGCTTGCCGTCCATGATTTTCTTCAAAGACAGCAGCACCTGATTTGGATTGACCGGCTTGATGAGATAATCCGATAATCTGCGCGCCGATGGCCTCCTCCATGATGTTCTCCGCCTCATTCTTCGTCACCATCACTACGGGCAGGGCTGGCTGCATTTCTTTAATGCGGGAAAGGGTCTCCAGGCCGCGTGAGGCCGGGCATGCTTTCGTCCAGCAGCACTACATCGGTGGGGTTGTCTTTCAGGTGTTCCAGCGCGTCGTGGCCATTGGAAAGGGGCGTTACGTTGTAGCCTTTCCCCTTGAGAAAGATGATTTGGGGTTTAAGGGAGTCTATCTCGTCATCAATCCAGAGTATTTCGGGTGTTGCCATTAAGTGTTGTGTTCTTGTTTGAGTGTTGATTTTGGGTCAGGCTTTGGATTCATCCAATATTTTAAGCCTGCAAATCCCGGTCAAGGTTAGGAAAACTATGCCGTGTCGCACTTCATCAGTGCGCTCATTTAACGCGGCATTGGCCGCCATGTTGCCGCCTGACCGTAGCTTTAACAGCATGGATTTTACCATTCGCCGTGCAAGACGGGAAGACTGCCCTGAAATGCTGGAGCTCATCCGGGAACTGGCAGCCTTTGAGCGTGCGCCAGCCGCGGTAACGGTCTCGTTGGCGCATTTTGAAGAAAGCGGCTTTGGCCAACAGCCTGTCTGGTGGGCTTTTGTGGCCTGTACATCCGTGCAGGAACAGGCAGCTGAAGAACAGGTGGCGACCAGCGAAGAACCGGTAAGCGTTATTCAAGACCCACTCCTTGCTTCTATAATGCCGTCGGCGCCTTTGCCTGCGGAAGGTGAGGTGCAGCCTAAATTGCAACAGGTTGTTCACAACTTAGACCTTACCGAGCCGGGCATACAACTGGAGGGAGCAATACTGCCGGCCATACCGGAGCCGGTGAAAGAAGCGATGCCGCTCGCCTCAGCTACCGTGCAGGCCTGCGAACGAGTTGTTGGCTTTGCGCTCTATTATATCCGCTATTCTACCTGGAAAGGCCGGCGTATGTACCTGGAAGACATAATCGTCACAGAAAGCTGGCGTGGAAAGGGCGTCGGAACCGCCTTAATGGACGCGCTTTTTGGCGAGGCCAAGGTTGAAAAGTTCCATGGCATCAACTGGCAGGTGCTGGAATGGAACGAGCCCGCTATGAAATTCTACGAGCGCTACGGGGTAGCTTTTGACCGGGAATGGGTGAATGTGGCAGTGGATCTGTAAGCATAAGCTATTCCAGTATCCCTTCCTGCAGGTAGCCGGGGCAACGGTACACCTTCAGCTGAAACGACAGATTAATAATGCCATAGAGGTATTGATCACTCGTCTGGCTATTGCCCCGCTGTTTGCCAACGCGGCCTAACGCATTAGGATTGTTGATGGGATTATCTACCGAACGGTCTTGCAGGCGTGTAGCGGGATTAGGAAAGTCAGGATTGCTGTCCGGAAATTTATCGGCGCCTACATAGCTATGCGCAACGTCGTCCATATAGTCGGTGAGCGTCAGGCGGTCCGCTATTTCAAAGCCAATGTTGAAACCAGGCGCCAGCCAGTATTTTACACCTACACCTATTGGAAAGCAAGCAGAAAAGGAGTTATACTTCCTGTTTTCAAAGCCCGACATATTCTGACCTTCTGTACCATACTTGCGCAGATAATAGCGTTTGCCATCAAGCTCCGTATATGGGTTATAATAAAAAACGCCTATGCCGCCGGTAAGGTAGGGCGTAAAGCGCCGGCCGTCCTCACCCGTAGCAAAGCGTACAAAGTTGAACTCGCTCTGGACGGACAATTCAACAATATCGCTCTGAAAAGAAAGGTTTCTGGCCTTATAGTATGGGTTGTCGGACAGGTTGTCTGCGTAGCCCATCTTGGTATAGCTCAATCCGCCGCGTACGGAGATATAAGGATTCAGATGCTCGCGGAAAAAAACGCCGCCAACCGGATGAATGGTATTAAGGCCGTATTGATCATTCAGGTCGCCAAAGTACTGGGATCCACCGAAGGTGATGCCATATTCCGTCCCACTAAAGAAAAGCTGTGCCGACGACCTGCCGGCTAAAGACAGCAGCAATACTATAAGACTGACGGAACGATAGCGCATGAGCAAACGATAACGGCAAAAATAGGCCATGTATTATGCTACTTTACACGACAAAGCGCTAAGCTTTCGCAAAGGCTTCCAACGCCTGCGATGCTCTCGCGGGGTTGCGTTCTGCCAATCCTGTCCTATTATTCTTTGATAAACAGCGCTTTCAGTTCGCCGGCGTCTTCGGGCTTCATCTTTCCACCCAGAATGAGCCGGATTTGCCGGCGACGCAGTGCGCCTTCCCACATCCGCTGCTCCTCCTCGGTCTGAGGCTCAATTTCCGGCACGGCCCGTGGGTGTCCGTTAGGGTCAAGTGCTACAAACGTCAGGTAGGCTTCATTGGTAAAGTACCGGTACTGCGCCTGCATATCCTCGCCATAAACCCGCAGATAAACCTCCATGCTTGTATTAAAAGCCCGTGTTACCTTACTTTCAATCGTCAGCAGGTTTCCAAGGCGGATAGGCGCGCTAAAAGACACATTATCAACCGATGCGGTTACCACCGGGCAGTTGCAGTGCTTCATGGCGGAGATGGCTGCGGCAATATCCATCCAGTGCATCAGGCGGCCGCCCATCAGGTTGCCTAAGGTATTCGTATCGTTTGGTAAAACCAGCTCGCTCATAATGTTATGCGAGGCCTGCGGGTGTTTTGGAGCAATCAAAGAAGGTAAAAATTAAAAGGTAAAAGCAGTCTATGTCACCGGAAATCAAGGCAAATGTACCCGCGTAAGGCCGGAGCTTGTGGTAACCACGCCATCAGAAATGCAATAGCACGAAGATTTTTTGGCTTTTTACCTTTTACCTTTTGAATTTTTCATACCTTCGCCGTCCTTAAAAAACAGGCACTATGCCCAAGATGAAGACGCACAGCCGTGCGAAGAAGACCTTTAAAGTAACCGGCACGGGCAAAATCCGTCGTTATCAGGCTTTTAAGAGCCACCTGCTTACCAAGAAGAGCAAAACCCGCAAGCGTCACCTCCGCCAGGCTGCCTTTGTGCATCCGAGCAACCTGAATCTTGTAAAGCGCATGCTTGTATTGCGCTAATCAACAATTTATAATTCATAATTAATAATTAGTAAGAAATGCCACGTTCCGTCAATGCGGTTGCATCCCGCGCACGGAGGAAGAAGATACTGAAGCAGGCCAAAGGTTTTTATGGCAAGCGGAAGAATGTATATACTGTAGCGAAAAACGTACTGGAGAAGGGCCTCGGGTACAGCTATGTTGGCCGTAAGATCAAGAAGCGCGACTACCGCAGCATGTGGATCGTGCGGATTAACGCAGCTGTGCGTGAGGAAGGCATGAGCTACAGCCAGTTTCATCAATAAGCTTAGCACTGCAGGTATTGACCTGAACCGTAAGGTATTAGCTGACCTCGCTATGAATGAGCCGGAAGCGTTTAAGGCGCTGGTTGCTCAGGTGAAAGGATAAGAACTGCTGCTTTTATTTAGAAAGCCCGTGTCTTTGGATGCGGGCTTTTGTATGCCAGAAAATTTGGTAAATTGCAGATATGGCAACAGTAATCAAGCTAAAGCGAGACGCATCAGAAGCCGAGTTGAACCAGATAAAGGAACAGGTTGCTCGTGAATCTAAGGAGGGATTTGATGCCTTCAAGTATTGCGGCATCATTAAGCTAACAGAAGACCCGTTGGAATTTCAGAAGCGCATACGGGATGAGTGGGAATAAATTCCTGTTGGATACGAATATCGTTCTCTATCTCTTAGGTGGGAATAAGCAGCTTGCTGCATTCCTGATGAGAGCGGATGTTTATATCTCCATTATTACAGAAATTGAACTGCTAGCTTTTCCTGGCATCAAGGCCAGCGAGATGACTCGCATCAATCAGTTTCTGCAAACTATCACGATTGTTCCGCTTCGGCAGGATATAAAGGAGACGACAATAGACGTTCGCAGGAATGCAAAACTAAAACTTCCTGACAGCATTATTGCCGCTACGGCTAAAGCTTTAGCCCTTCCGCTCATTACTTCTGATAAAGGGTTTGAACGGGTTGACGGAATTATACTATTGGATTATTAAGCATGAAAAAGCCCACCGCCATCCAAATCTCCATCCCGGAGCCTTGCACACAGGCTTGGGATGATATGCAGCCGACGCAGGGCGGGAGACATTGCGCGCATTGCCAGAAGGTTGTGGTGGATTTTACGCGGATGACGGATGCACAGTTAATATCTTTCATTCAGAAGAATGGATTGAGCTGTGGACGATTTCGCTCGGAGCAGACCGGTATTGAGCTAAAGATGCCGGTTGTAAAAAAGCAAAGTGTCATCTTCAGATGCTTCGCGGCTCTTCTACTACTCTTGAGTACTTGGATTAAGGAAGGGAAAACACAGAATAGGCATTCTAAAACCAGACTTACCCACTTAGTTCCAATGCCAACTAAACCGCTACAATCTGTTGAAGTCAATAAGAAATTGGTAATTCCAACTAACTTGGAGCAAACAAGTTGCGTTCGCAATGAACAGGGCCTGACGATTGGCGGTGGTAAAGTGACTGTAACCAAGTATGTCGTAGAGGGTATGATTGCTATAAGCCCGAAACCCATGAAGTACAACGCAAATGATAAAGGAGCAGATTCAACATTGCCGGACTTTCCGGGAAGAAAAACACTACGAGGCGACGACTTACCTCATAGCTTCAGGATAGAAGATGCAGAGCCAACCCGTTGAGAATCGAACACTTTTCAATGTGTTAGGACATTAATTACTCCATTACTAGCTTCATCCCCACAACCTCCCCATTCACAGCCCCAATCCTCACAAAATAAACCCCCTTCGCCCAGCCACGCACATCAATGCGCGCCTCGTTCGTTCCAGTGCTGTAAGTAGCTTCGGAGGCAGCCAGCGTCTTACCCAGCATATCCGTCACCCTCCAGCTATAAGCGCCCGCCTGCGGAGCTATAAAGCGCAGCGTTACCGCATCATTCGCCGGGTTCGGGAAGAGCGTAGCCTCCGGCGCTGCCGGTACTACTGCGTTCACAGCCAGCTTGGTACACGTAGTAGGCGCAAAATCCACCCGGATAGCCGTGCCCACGCCGCAGGCCGCAGGTGCTGCCTTCAGTGGGTGCGCACCATACACCTGCTTCCGAGTCACGCCCACACTTGCGGAAGAAGCCGTACAGGTAGTAGAGGTGCCGGTAGATGAGGTCGTACAGTTATAATCCATAGCTATCACCTTCATCGCCGCCAGGAAATTGCCGGAAATGGCGCTTGCTGGGATATTGTATACACCATCGCCCGGCAGGCCGGCCGCCTCATAGATTACATTACCAGCAGCATCCAGAATCACGATGCGCAGCTTATTGGCCCGGCCCGTATAGCTGCTCACCGTTACCGTCAGGCTGCGGGCGGTAGGGCTATCTATCACATCGCAGGTCAGGGGCTGGCTACTTTGGTCGGGGATAAGCGCATACGCGCCAATTGTAGTGCCATAGGTAATCTGAAGCGTGTTGCCAATGCCGGTATTGTTATAGACAAAGCTGTCCGCATTGTGCCGCACCTGCACCACCACAGGCGTATAATACCAGGTAAGTGGCGCGGTGCAAGGCTCCGGCGTTACATCCAGCGCAGCAGCCGCGCCCGTGGGAATGAGGCCGTCATTGCTGCTCGGCGTCACATTAGGATAAATGGCCGTATCTATGAAGGCCTGCGCCTCCGCATAATTGGCGAAAAGCGCCTTGCTGCGCGTCCAGAACACATTGTAGCAGCCAAAGCTGACGCCTTGAGGCGCGACGGCTGCCCGCAGCTTCAGCGGTGCATTATAAACATTGCAGCATACCGGCATCTTAATGGTCTGGGCTACGCCGGCGCCGGGCGTAGCTCCCTGCGGCACACTGGCGGTAGCTTGTGTGGTACAGCCATTGGAGTCCGTCACCGTTACGTTGTAAGTACCCGGCGTAATTACATTAGGCAGGTTCTGCGTTGTCGCGCCACCCGTCCAGCTATAGGTATAAGGCGCGGTGCCAAAGTGATTGGCGGCAAACTGAAGCGTAACCCCGCCGGTGCCGTTGCAGATAGGTAAGGGCGTCAGTTGCACCGACATCGTAGGCGCAAGGCAGGAGCTGCCCGCTACATTGCTACGTATAAGGTCGCCCGGCTGCTGCCCGAAGCCATTGGCAAGGTTAATGCCGCGGCTTACCAGGTGGCAATAGCTCATCACCGTGCCCCGCCAGGCAGTTGTAGCGGCAGAATTAGAATAGGTGGAGCCGCATGTGGAGCAACCTGATGAAGCTTCCAGCGTGTAGCAATTGTCAATAGCCCCGCAGGAACCGCCTGCGCCTGTCATCCAGCCGCACCAGTGTGTGTGCGGCGAGCCGAGGTTGTGGCCTGTCTCGTGGCTGACCACCTCCACGTCCCAGCTCCAGGTTGGGACGGTATTTACAGTGCCGTAAATATCGCTGTATCCGAATGAGACGCTGTTGCAGAGGCCATTCAGAAAGGCCACGCCGCCCTTGCCGCCGGAGCCGCCGTTGTTACGGGTAATGAGGTGCGCAAGGTCGCCGTTAAAGCCATTGCTCAAGGCATTCCAGTAAGCACGAAAGGAATAAAGGGCCGCCTGCGAGGTGGTCTGCGGATAATCGTCCGCCGCCGTCCAAACGTATAAAGACGACAGTTCCATCGCGATAGACTCATTGGCATAAAGCGCCTGAAACTGATTAAACAGCGAAGTGGCATAGTTCTGCGCGTTCGTTAGAGAAGAGCCTTTCGCCGTATAGACATTGTAAGACAACTCCCAGTAAACCGTCACCTTCTTGCAAACCAACGCTTTTGCGGCCTTAGCCTTCCCGCTCAGGTCCAGCGCGCCCGGCTCCGGTTCCGGCGTCGCGCAATGCGTAGCCAGCGGGTTTATCATATCCGCATCGTTGTAAAGAATAAAATCCCCGGAGCCGTCTTCCAGCCGCCCGAGGTTGAAATTGCCTTCCTCGTTGGAAAAGAGAATTGCAATATCCCCGTTTGGAAAAACGCTCATCGCCGCCAGGCTCTCGCCATCACCCGCTATAGCGCCCTGATAATGAACGCCAGGCGCATAGGCTGCCCGGTGCCGCCCGCTGCCGTCAATCGTGCCCATATCGGGCGAAGCGCCCGTCACATAAGTACGCAGCAGTTCCAGGGTGTAAATCTTCCCGCCAGACGTTTTCAGGGTCAGGCTTAGCGCCTCAGGCTGCGATTGACACAAAGCGACGGCTGCGCCTGGAATGGCGCGCAAAATCGTTTCCTGACGTAACAGCTGATCGTGTTTGGGAGCTTCAACAGCTGCAAAAAGGGTCGTATTAGTAAATATCTGGCCGTGGTTGTGGGCAGCAGTTACCTTATCGGAGACGCCGTGTGCCGCCCTGGCATCAGAAGCGGAGAAAAATAGTACGGCACTGAGCAGGCAGGCTGCTGCGCAGCGTAAACGGTTAAGCATCATTAGAAAGTGGAAACTATTAAAGGATGCAAGATACTTTACAGATGCCGTAATGCCGGGCTGCACGAATGCAACAACATCGTTAAGTGTCAGAACGATGATAGAGCGGAAATACCGACGCAACAGCTCTGCCAGCTACCGTGATACCACAGCGGAAGACCATCGCCTGGCATCATGATTTTAAAAGCAAGCTAATTCCGGTGCCGGTATGCCGGAGACCTACATTCGTGCCTTATGCCTGCCCCTGATAAAGCCGCCCAACTCCGTGCCCACAAGCGTCTTGCCACGGGCCTCTTCTTGCTGATGGTGTGCGTCTATGCGGGCTGCGTGTGGGTAGAGCGCAGCCATCCCGCGCCGTGGATGGGCTATGTCAAGGCATTCTCAGAGGCCGCCATGGTGGGCGCGTTGGCCGACTGGTTTGCCGTAACGGCGCTTTTTCACCACCCACTGGGCTTACCCATTCCGCATACCAACCTCATTGAGCGCGGCAAGCAGGCCATCGGCGCTAACCTTGGCTCCTTTGTCGTGTCCAACTTCCTGACGCCAGCTTCCATCCGGCCATACATCGGCGCCTGCAGCTTTCGGCTTACGCGGCGGAGTGGCTCGGCGCCAGAAGAATAAGCGGCTGCTGGTAACCGAGGCGGGCAAGCTGCTGCAGGACATTCTGAATAAAATGGATGATGCGGCGGTAGCCAAGTTTCTGGCACGGCGGGGCAGGGGATTGCTGGAAGAGCTGAAGCTCGCGCCCCTCGCCGCAAATGCGCTGGAGCTTTTCCTGGAAAAGGGCGGCCATCAGCAGTTGGTTACGATGCTGGCGGGCAAGCTGAAAGACTTTATCCGCGCCAATCCCGGCATGGTGCGCGAGCGGGTGAAGAAGGAAAGCTACTTCTTCATTCCCTCTTTTGTAGATAATAAGCTGGCGGAGAAAATCACGACCGGCCTTGCCGGCTATCTGGATGAAATAGCGTCGGACCCTCATCACCGCCTCCGTGGTGATATTACAGCCCAGCTTTACGGCTTTGCGGAAAGCCTTCGTACAGACGAATCCTGGGCAGAGCAGTTTCGCAGCCTGAGCGGGCATCTGCTCTCGGCGGAAAAGCTGGAAGAATATGCCGCCGGCGCATGGACATCCATTAAAGCGACGCTTGGTCGGGAACTGAGCACGGAGCGTTCCGCATTTTTCAAATACCTCTCTCGCAACCTCGGCGAGCTGGCGCAGAATCTTCAGGAGAAGCCGGAGCTGCAGGGCAAGATTGACGGCTGGATACGCCACACAGCTTACAAATACATCCTGCGCAACGGCGAGCAGGTGGCGGCCCTGATTTCTAACACCGTCGGCAACTGGCAGGGGCGCGAGCTGAGCCGCAAGCTGGAGCTGGAGGTAGGCAAAGACCTGCAATACATCCGTATTAACGGCACGCTGGTGGGCGGCCTGGTGGGCCTGCTGATTTACAGCGTCACGGAGTGGCTGCGATAACGGTGACAGGCGGCAGGAGAGTGGTTATGATCAAGCCCTGATTTCAGTAACCTGGAAGTCGCCAACCACTGTTTTAACAGTTGGGTAAAAACGGTCCTGATGCTGCACTATGGACATTAAGCAGGAAAAGATCTTTTCTTTGATATCAGAAACCTGCCCTGTTGCCTACATCTATTTCCATTCAGCTCATCGAAGATGCTGCCGCGTTAGACGCAGCCCTGCAAAGCTTTCGTGCGCAGCCTTCACTCGCCTTTGATCTTGAATTTGACTCGCACCGCAATGCGTACGGCGTAAACCTGTGCCTCGTGCAGGTGGCTTCACCGGGTGCCTGCTGCGTTATAGATCCGTTGGCAGGCATTGACATGAGCAGCCTTTGGGCGGTGTTTGAAGATGACCGCATTCAGAAAATCGTCCACAGTCCCGGCGAAGACTTAAGGTTGCTGCATTCCCTGCAGTGCTTTCCCAAAAATGTGTTTGATACCGAAGTGGTGGCGAAACTGCTGAACTATGAGCAGACCTCACTCTTAGCTATGCTGGATGCAAAACTGGGCTACAGTCTTAATAAGGCCCAGCAACGAAGCAATTGGCTGCGCCGTCCGCTAAGCCGGGAACAAATTGATTACGCGGCAGAAGATGTAGTAGGTCTGCACGCGCTGAAGGACATCCTGGTAACGGAAGCCGCAGCGAAAGGTCTGATGCCTTTTGTGGAGGAAGAGCAGGCTGCTTTAAGTACCACTATCCATCAACAGGAACGTCGGGATTTCTTTCTTAAGCCTGGGGATGTAATGCATCTGAGCCCATATGACCAGCACGTGCTTAATTCGCTCTTTTGCTTTCGCGACGAACTGGCGCGCGGACTCAACCGGCCAGCCTTTCAGGTGATGGATGAAAGCCTGCTGCGCGCATTCGCTTCGGGCGAGATCAGCGCCGATGATCTGCCTTATGAGAAGGGTGTTTATGGTGGTTATCGCAATCCGCGCTTTGCCCGGCAACTCTCCGATCGTCTGGCCGCCATACGTGCCGATGCAGCAGCAGCTGACCTCCCGCGACAGCGGCCGCCGCGCGAGAAGTCAGGTGAAAGCAGAGCAACGCGCGCGCAGCAGGACGCCGAACGTGCGGCAGTCTTTGCGCCAATTCAGCAGGAACTGGTCAAGCGCTATGGCGAGCATGCGGCCCGCTTTATGCTGAGCAATGGAACGGTCAACGAAATCCTGAAAGGAAATATGAGCATCGGTAAGCTGAAACCTTACCGCCAGCGGCTGGTGGCGGAGATAGCTGCGGCGCAAGGTCTTGAACTTGGCGCGTATCTGTGAGTTTGCGCTTTAAACGCACAGCCTCAGATAATCAGGTTGCTACCTTCTGACGACGCTCCAGGCCTTTGGCCCATCTGCAAACAGCGCCTTCGTCAGTCCCCAGGTTTCTTTGAAAAATTCAGAGAAGCGGTACTGGTTCAGATACGCCTCGCTCTCCCAATGGCTGTAGGTGAAAAAAGTAGCTGGATTGTTTGCATCCTGCCACAATTCCAGATGCAGGCAGCCTTCAAAGCTGCGGATGCGGCCCTTCCGCTCCGCGAACAGCCCTTCAAAAGCCGGTATGGCTTCCTCGCGAAAAGTCATCTGCACGATGCGGATAATCATCCGAAGTATATCTTGATGGTGTTGTAGATAAAATGCTTCTCCCGGTACAGGCGGAAGCCGAACAGAGAAGCCGCCTTGCCGCGATTAATGCAGATTTCCATGAAGCCGGTGGCATTGAAGCGGCAAAGCAGCTCGCTTTCTTTCACGTTGTAGAAGTGCGTGCTGAGCTTCGTGATTTCGCCATCGCGCATAAAGAGGATGCGGAAGGGCCGGCCTGCGCCAATCTCGTCAAACTGCTGGCGTGTAAGGTTAATCACCACATTTTCGTAGCGGTCTATATGCACCACATGACACTCCACCGTATCGCCGATGACGATCGGTTGCCAGTGTTGTGGGGCCACCTTGAGTGAGCAGGAACTGAAGCCGAGATCCGCCGGCGAGCCTGTCTGTAGTTGTGCTACCGTGCGGCCAATGGATTGCAACCAGTTGTTGAAAGTGCCGCCTGGATTTAGCTCATGGCATTGCCAGACGTCCTGCAGCTTTTCGCCGAAGGCCAGCGAAAGAACGCCATTGTCGGGTGCGAGAAAATAGTGACCGTCGTAGCTGGAAAGCATAAGCCGTGGCCGCGCTTCGCTGAAGACGTCGAAGAGCAGCACGTGGCAGGTGCCCTTCGGAAAGTTAGGATATGCGGAGAGCAGCAGGTAGGCCGCCTGCTGTATGTTGAAGGTCTCTACAAGGTGTGAAATGTCGACGAGCGCTACCCCCGGCGCATGCTGCATAAGGACGCCCTTGGCAACAGCCACAGAAGCATCCTGTGCTCCAAAGTCGGAAAGCAACGTAACGGGGGGCATAGGCGGGCGCAAATGTAAGCGTGGGATGGTGCAGACAGTGGTGGAAAAAGCGTCAATCTGGCGCAAAGGGCACGTCACTTTGCAATAAGCGGCAAATGACGGCGTTTAGGCGATGCGTAACCTAACTTCGGCCCCCTTGTGATGCGGTTTTTTTCTCCCAGAATTCTATTGTCGCTATGCGCGATGCTTTTCTTTGCCGCCATCTGGCTAGGCAGCGCTTCCTGTAAAAAGGATAAGCTGCTGGATAGCGGCGGCGAATTGCGCTTCTCTGCCGACACCGTTGCTTTTGATACTGTTTTCACCACGCTCGGCTCGGCGACGATCGGGCTGAGGATTTTCAACCCGCAAGACCAAAAGGTGAATCTCTCGTCGGTGCGGGTGGATGGTGGCGCTACATCGTTCTTTCACATCAATGTGGACGGGCGGCAAGGCCCCGCGGTAAGCGATGTGGAGATTGCCGCGAACGACAGCATCTATGTCTTTGCGACGGTAAAGGTTGACCCTACGAATGCGAACACGCCCTTCATTCTTGAAGACAAACTGACCGCCACGCTGAACGGAAGGGATTTTTCCATTCCAATGATTGCTTATGGGCAGAATGCGCATTTCATTAAAGACAGCGTACTGGCTGGTAATCAGACCTGGCTTACGGATAAGCCGTACGTCATCTTCGGCTACTGCATCGTGGACTCCGCGCAGTCATTGACCATTCCTGCCGGCTGCCATGTCTTTATGCACGCCAATGCGCGCATGTTTGTGGACGGTACGCTCACGGCCATCGGCACAAAGAAAGATAGCATCATCTTCCAGGGAGACCGCCTTGATCGCGCTTACTTTGGCTATGAAGGTTACCCGGGCGAGTGGGGCGGGTTGTACTTTACGCCGAACAGTCGCGGTAATGCCCTGGAACATGTAATGCTGCGCAATGGTGGTAATAGTGCGCAGGGAGCAGTGCCGGCGCTGATACAGTTGGTGCCCGGTGCGCAGGTAAGCCTGAAGAAGGTAATTCTGGAAAACTCCGGCGGTTACGGCCTGTTATCCTTTGGCGGGGAGATTACGGCGCAGAACTGCCTTATTCATTCCTGCGCCGCCAGTGCACTGGCGCTCGTACAGGGCGGTACCTACGCGCTGGATTACTGTACCATTGCAACCTACGGCAATAATAAGATTACGCACAATGACAACCCCGCGGCGATTATCCTGAACTATTACATTCCTTCACCATCACAGATTTTTGTCGGCGCGCTGAATGCTACGCTGCGCAATTGTGTGGTAGCTGGCTCGCTGACGGATGAGTTTGTGGCAGATAGTACAAAGGAAGCCGCGGCGACTTTGACGCTTCAGAATTGCTTCTTGAAGGCTGATGCAACTAAGACGCGGCCCTGGGTGACGCAGCAAACAGTAAAATATCTAAGTACGTCCAGCAGTGGTTACGATTCTCTATTTAAGAGCGTTGCGAAAAGCGATTATCATCCGGCATCTACCTCACCGCTCATAGACGTCGCACTCGCGCTGCCAGGCATCAGCGATGATTTGGCTGATGTGATGCGCGATGCAAAGCCGGACGTGGGCGCTTATGAGCGCAAGCAATAGGAACTATCAGAAATAAGCCTTTGCAGCGTCCGCGGCTAGTTTCCCCGAGCGCAGGCACAAGGGAATGCCACCACCCGGATGAACCGTACCGCCGGCAAAGAATAGTCCCGGATATTTCCGTGAAAAATTGGGATGCCGGTTAAAAGCGGCCATTGCGGAATTGGAAGCCGTGCCGTAAAGTGCGCCCAGATAGGAGCCGCTCGTCCGCTCCATATCTGCCGGGCCGAGGACATGCTCGCATTGAATCAGCGACGCGATGTTCTCACCAAGCAAGCGTGATAATTTCCGCAGCACGCCTACACGCACGGCAGCGATTTCCTCTTTTGTCAAAGGAGCCTTGCGCGCCGGTGCATTGATGAGCACAAACCAATTCTCACAACCCTCGGGGGCATGTCCCGCATCCTGCTTTGAAGTGATATTGACGTAAACGGTGGGCTCAGCTGATAGGGTTCCGGCTTTGAATATGGCCTTGAACTCCGCGGCGTAATCATCGCTGAAAAAGATGTTGTGCAGCCTCAACTGCGGGAAGCTTTTGGCGATGCCCCAATAGAAAACGACCCCGCTGCTGCTGCGCTCCTGGCGCTCAATGCGGTTTGCCATTGCCCGATCATCCAAAAGGTCGCGGTATGTGAAGAGCACATCGCTGTTGCTTACTACAGCATCCGCGGCGATGCGTTCACCGTTCACCTCAATACCGGTTACGCGATTCGCATCGCTGAAGATGCGCGTAACAGTCGCACCTGTATGAAAGCGCACACCCAATGAGTCGCAAAGCCGGCGCAGTGCAGTTGGTATCGCAATCATGCCGCCATCCGGATACCAGCAACCTTCGCCAAGCTCAAGATGGGCAATCATGCTCAGCATGGCCGGGCATTGGTAAGGATCAGAACCATTATAGGTAGCCAGCCTGTCCATCAGCTGCACCAGCTTCGGATGATTCAGTTGCCGTTTATTATAATCGTGTAATGTGCGCGTGAGGTAAGCTAGTTTTAGCGCTTTCAAAGCAGGCAAAACGCGTGAAAGATTCCAGGTCTTTGTCCGGTGAATTGGTTCATCCAGGAAAATGCTGCCGATATGTCTGTACAGTTTCTGTGCGTCGTCCAGGTAGCGCATTAAATGTTCGGGAGCAGTGTCGAATGCTTCAGAAACGTTCGCGGCTAATCGCTCGCGGTCCGGCGCCGCATGAAGATTGGTCCCGTCTTCCCAGAAATACTGTGTGCCTTCACCCAGCGGGCGATAATTAAAGTAGTCTTTCAGCCGGCATCCGCAATCGGCGAAAAGCTGCTCCAGCAAAAAAGGTTGCGTAAAGAGCGATGGCCCGGTATCCCAGGAATATCCCCCATCCTGCAGCAAGCCGAGTTTCCCACCTGCCTCACTGTTCCGTTCAAAAACGTCTACGAGGTACCCTTCAGCGGCAAGTCGTGCCGCGCAGGCCAAACCGGCAACACCCGCGCCTATAACGGCAACGCTTTTCCGGGTCATAGCTTTTATGCATGTTCCAGCATTGGCGTCTGCTGCGCTTCGCGCCATGCTTTCAACAGGATAGGAAACCAAGCTGTGAAGTCTGTGGGCCGCGCTTCCATCCATTCATCCAGCGCAGCTGGAGATACCCACCGGAAGTCCTGCACCTCTTCCGGCACAGGCAGTACTTCTCCGTCCCACTCGCCGGTAAATAGGTGGTCATACTCATGCTCTAATAGGCCTGCGGTTACATTAGCGCGGTAGCACAGCTTAGTTACCAGGTCCAGCGTGGGGTCAATGCCTAATTCTTCTTTAAGGCGGCGGTAGGCAGCAGTAAGGGTTGGCTCACCGGGGGTCGGATGCGAGCAGCAGGCATTCGTCCATAGGCCGCCGCTATGGTACTTTAGGTCAGCGCGTTGCTGTAGCAGCATCTCGCCGCGGCTATTGGTAATGAAAATGCTGAGCGCCCGGTGTAGCGCGCCTGTGCGGTGCACCGCCAGCTTGTCGGCGGTTCCAATCCATTCGTCGTGGTCATTTACTAGGATGACCATATCTCGGTGAAGTATCATTGCATTTGTAAGGAAAGGCACCCGCGCTGTTAGATCATATTCAGCTGGTAGCGCATCTTAGCTGCCGCCACAATTAGCAGCTTCTGATGATCGGCCACGCGTACTCGTTGCTCCAACACCCGCTGCGGCTGCATATGCCGGATTTTATTAAAAAGTGTTCTGTAATATCTGTAAGCCGTATAAACGCCAAATCGCGCTTTCCAGGGAAGCTCCCGGACGCCAGGCAGCGCCGCTTCAAAATCCGCAGATATATCCTGCTCAATACGGCGCTTGACTTCATCGCTAAAATTGTAGTAATCAAATTCAGGGAAGTAGGTGCGGTTCAGGCTCTTGAAATCGGCCTGTATGTCGCGCAGGAAATTCACCTTTTGAAATGCCGCGCCGAGGCTGCGGGCTGAGTCTTTCAGCGCAGCATACTTTGCTTCATTCCCTTCGCAGAATACGCAAAGGCACATCAGGCCTACTACTTCGGCAGAGCCGTAGATGTACTCATCCATCTCGCGCACCGTTGCATAATCCGTCTTGTGCAGATCCAGCTCCATGCTGTAGAGGAAGGCCTTTATCAGCTCGTGTGGGATATTATATTGCCTCACTACTTTCTGGAACGAATGCAGGATCGGATTGAGCGAAATGCCTTCTGTCAGCGCCAGCCAGGTATCGTCTGAGAAGCGTTTCAGCAAGGCGGCCTTATCAAAATCGTGGAAGGTGTCTACAATCTCATCCGCAATGCGCACAAAGCCGTAAATTCCATAGACAGGCTGGCGCAAATCCGCGTGCAGCAGCCGGATGGCTGATGAAAATGAAGTGCTGTACTGCCGCGTTACCGTCTCGCTGCAAGCCTGTGATACGCGGTGAAAAAGATGCATCATACGGCGGCAGCGGGTTTCGGTTTAGGGTTGATACAGCGTAAGGCCTGCTTCGCTGCAATCTCTCCGGAGATGAGCGCCGGTGGTACGCCCGGCCCCGGCACGGTGAGCTGTCCTGCATATAACAGGTTAGCCAGCTTTTTGTTGCGAATGGCCGGCTTCAGAATAGCTGTTTGCCGCAAAGTGTTGGCAAGGCCATAGGCATTGCCCTTGAAGGCATTATAGTCGTTGATAAAATCCGAGCCGGCATAGCTTCTCTGGTAAACGATATGTTCGCGCAAGGCCGCTCCCGTTCTGGCTTCAATCTTGTCTAAAGCAATCTCCAGGTACTTCGCCCGAATGCCGGAATCATCGGCAAGGCCCGGTGCGGTGGGAATTAAGACAAACAGATTTTCGCAGCCATCCGGCGCCACGCTGCTGTCGGTTTTGGAAGGCGCGCAGACATACATCAACGGCTCAGCCGGCCAGTCCGGATGGGTATAGAGCGCATCTGCATGTGCCGCAAAAGGCGCATCAAAAAACAGATTGTGGTGCCGCAGGGCCGGGAGCTTCTTATTCACGCCAAGATAGTAAAGCAGAGACGACGGTGCCATATCGCGCGACGCCCAATAGCTTTGAGAATAGTTACGAAGGGAAGGCGGCAATAGACTTTCAGCATGATGATAATCGCATGCCGCAATTGTGACTCCACACTCATAATGTCCATTTACGGTGGTTATTCCCGTCACGCTATTCCCTGAAACTGAAAAAGACTGTACTGTTTCGCCAAAGTGGAATTGTACGCCGAGTGAGGCAGCCAGGCTGTGCAGGCCTTCGGCAATTTTTACCATGCCGCCCATCGGGTACCAGGTGCCCAGGGTCATGTCGGCATAATTCATCAGCGTATAAAGTGCCGGCGTGTTGCGCGGCAGCGCGCCCAAGAAGAGTATAGGGAACTCTACCAATTGTAGCAGCTTGGGATGGGAGAAGTAGCGCCGGGCATGTTTATGTACCGAGCGCAGCAAGTCCAGGCTAAAAAGCGCCTTTACCACATCCAACCGCAAAAATTCTGCAACCGAAAGGCCGGGCTTGTATACAAGCTGGTCCATCGCAGCACGGTATTTATCGCCGCATTTTGCCAGAAAGGCCCTAAGCCTGGATCCGCTCCCGGCCTCATAATGTTCAAAAAGCGCTTCA
Organism: uncultured Bacteroidota bacterium; assembly: GCA_963782125.1. GTDB lineage: Bacteria > Bacteroidota > Bacteroidia > Chitinophagales > Chitinophagaceae > UBA1952. The sequence goes on along the minus strand of CAWAID010000007.1, from coordinate 881,889 downwards.
AGCGCTGCCAAGCCTGCTGGAATATCAACTGCCTCGTCTTTCCAGACTACATTGTAGGAAGGATCAAGCCGGACTAAGTCATAGTAATCAGACGGTTGACGACCGAATTGTGCAAAGAACTTTTCAAAGACGTCCGGCATCCAATACCAGGATGGCCCCATGTCCCATGTAAAGCCTTTTGCAGAAAATGAGCGTGCCCGGCCGCCAGGCATGTCATTTTTTTCAACTACGGTAACTGCCAATCCTGCCTTTGCCAGAAAACATGCCGCTGAGAGCCCGGCAAAGCCGGAACCGATGATGACGGCTTTTTGGGATGCAGACATTATCTAAAAATAAGCTGTGCCGGGCTATCGCTCCAAGCGGGCGGCCAGCGCCTTACGTGCAAAGTGAATTCTGCTCTTGATGGTGCCCAGCGGTTCGCCAAGTAGCTCCGCTATCTCTGCGTACTTATAGCCGGTGTAGTACAGTTCAAATGACAGCCGGAAGACTTGCGGGATTTCTTCCAGCGCCTTTGTAATCTCCCGCACCCGCAGGCGGTTGTAGCCTTCATTGCGTGCCGCCATACCAGCTGCCTCAAAGGCATTTTCCATGCCGTCCGGGTGGGCAATTTTTACCATGCGCTTACTACGACGGTAGCCGTTGATGAATGTGTTGCGCATGATGGTGTACAGCCATGCTTTGAGGTTGGTGCCCAGGGTATATTTATCCCGGTACAGGAGGGCGCGTAGCAAGGTTTCCTGGCAAAGGTCGGCGGCGTCGTCAGCGTCGCGCGTCAGGGATGCTGCGAAAGGCCGCAGGTACTGATTGTGCTGTACAACCATGCTTTCAAAATCCGGAGCAGTCATTATGTTTAAGGTTTAATAGTGTAACATTAAACAGAAAAATAGTGCCGACAACATGATAAGCCATTGATTTTAGTTATCTACGAAGTGAGGAGACGTTAGTTTCTGAATGCTACAGGAAATACGGGCATCTTTAAAGCGTAGCAATTAGGTCACGCACCTCAGCAAGCGAATTCAGGAGCCGAACCCCTTTTACGGCATCAGGTTGCCGTCGTTGCAACATTCCTCCTGATATAAGGATCGGAATGTCTTTAATGGCTTCTGTAAGCTTCTTCAGATACCGGGTGGGCTCCCAATCCTTTGCAACGGCGGTCAGGTGTACGTACACATAGTCGGGCCGGGTGGTAACGCAGGCCGCGGCAGCGTCCTTCAGGGGCGTATTGGTGCCTAAGTAGATAACTATCTTACCGGCTTTGCGCAGCAGATACTGCACATACATTAGGGCCATTTCGTGCACCTCGCCTTCCGGCAGAAAAAGCAGCACTTTGGGCCCTGATTGCGGCTGCGGCAGGCCGTCAACAGCTACTGCGAGCTTCCGGTACAGGATATTAGACGCAAGATGTTCCTGGGCAGGCACCAGATAGTTGGCGATCCACATAACGCCGATTTTTTCCAGAAACTGAAAGGCCAGGCCTTCCATTGCGACTTCTATGCCTACCTTATTAATGTGAGTGTTCAAAATGCGTTCAAAACGCTCCATATCCATAGCAAGCGCCGCCTCCAACAGCTCGTTGGTCAGGATCTGCAGCTTGAAATCTGCATCGGAAATTTTATGGATCAGTCCGTCCATATCCCCGTCGGTCATCTGGTGGATACGGGAAATCTTATAGCCAAAACTATTGAGCAGGGAGATGCGGAGCGCCGACTTCAGATCGTTTGCATCGTAGTAGCGGATATTGGTTGGTGTGCGCTTAGGCTTGAGGATACCATAGCGCTGCTCCCAGATACGGATCGTATGAGCCTTAATTCCCGTCAGGTTCTCAATATCCTTAATGCTGAACCTGTTCATGTCCGTCTGTATCGGCTTCGGCGTATCCAACATGCGTTCTTCTTATTTGTTGAAGCCATAAACGCAGTAAAACTTGAAAAGGTTCAGAACGGTTTGTTTAAGGAAAGAGTGCAGCTACTTTCTGCTTTCTAAACTCAAATATATCTGTAAGCTGCTTTTTTACGAAAAGATCATGCGCGATATCGCCCAGGAAGCCCATCGGTAATTCATAAAAGACCAGATCTTTCATCAAAACGCCGCCCGGCACCTCGCTGAAATGATGCTCATGATGCCATATGCGGTAAGGGCCGCTGCGCTGTTCATCTATAAATCGCTTTTGGGGCACGACCTGGGTAATCTCCGTCATCCACGAAAGCGGTACGCCGAGGAGCGGAGAAACTTTATAAGTAATCACCTGACCGGGGTAAATCTCCTCCGGCAGCTCGCCGGACGTAATGCGGAAGTGCATGTAGTCCGGCGTTATCTTCTGAAGATTGTCGGCGCGGGAAAAGAAGCGCCAGACTTCGGGAAGGCTGGCATTCAGGAGCTGCTCTTGGGAAATGCGATGGATAGACATAAGCGATACAGGCTAACAAGTGCTACGCCCGATTGTTGTCCGGTCGCTTTAGCCGCCAGAAAAAAAGCGCTTGCCAGAAAGTAAAAATGAAGCCGAAGCCAACTGTGTACGCAAATGAAGACAGCAGATCGCCGCGCAGCAAGAAGAAAAGCATCCCGATTGCCACGAAGTAAAACAGCCGCGGCAATGTAAAGCGCAGCCGCCCGCCGCGGCGCCAGTACCAGCCGTCATAGCGCGCCACAATCAGCGCCAGGAACGCCGCGAAAACGATGCTGCCAATGATGCCGAAATTGATGTAGCCTTCGGCAAGAAAGGTGCAGGCTACGTTATTAAAGCCCAGCCCAAGCTTATTAAACAGAAATGCCCCGGAGCCAATCGGTTTTGTAGGCCAGACACTGCGCGGCACGAAAAACAGCGCTACGCCCATTAGCTGCCGCCCCGCCGTGGCACCGTGCGCATCTGTGTATTGCATGACACGGCACAGCGATGACCACGCATCGTAATCGCTTACGATGACGGCTTTTTGAAAGACATGTCCCGGGTCTGCCAGCCGCTGCTCCATATCAATGCCCGCATATCGCGTAACGGACAAAAGGGGTGCAACTAATATGAACAACACCAGCAATACGGCAGCAAAGGCATGGCGGCGCTTAAACATATGCGCGCCGGCTGCCAGCGCCCAACTGAGGTAAATAGTCAGCGCCAGATAGCGCGGCAGCGCCAGCGGAAAATTGAAAAGTATGCCCGGAATAAGCACAAGCAATAGCGTGCTTAGCTCCAGCTTATGCTGACGATGTAGTACAATGGCCGCAATGCAGCACCAGAGCATGGTGCCGCGCAGGCCTTTGTCAAACAGCAACTGAAACGTGGTGCTGTGCTGCCACAAACGCGTTTCCATATGCCCGCGTAGAAAAAGCCCCTTCCACCCGCAGACGACGATGAGCGCCGCCCCGCAGGAAAGCATAATGGCGGGAGCTAGATGTGTGAACTGTCTTATCAGAATAGGTGCAACCGGCGGTGGCGCTTCTTCCGCATGCGGAATAAAATTGCGCGAGGCCCAGAAGCGGATGCCCTCATAAACGCCGAGACAGAGCAGAATAAGCCCGTTTGCGTGCAGCATTGTAGGCAGCAAGATGTCTCCCGTATGCCACGGAGTGGTGCCGACGGCGATTTGTGCCGATGGGATAATGCCGAGAAAGACGATAGCGAAGAGCCACCAGACTTTATTCAGCGAATAAGGCCGCCCGTCAGAAAACAATCGCCATGCGGAAAGCGTTGTAATGGACAGGAAGGAAGCGAAAATGGCCCACTCCGACCCTGCAGGTCTTGCAAGCAGAAGCAGGCCGGCGATTTGCAGCAGTGGCAGCAGGATAAAATACCACGGGGCGCGGACGTTGAATTGTACAGGCGAATGACTCATAGCGCGGACACGATAAAAGTAACGGGCTTTGGGAAAGTGGGTGTAAGGGAATTCTATCTGCGGCGGCCTTGCCGGCGTCGTAACTTCAAAATCCGAACGATCCGTAGTGAATAATTCATCCTTTGCTGCGCTTTCTTAAGTCCATTCTATGAAAGGTTTCCACTTCTCCCAATACCGCCCCGAAGCGTCCGATAAGTCGCCCTTTGAGCGCCTGCTTGATCTCTTTATGCAGCTGCTGCAATACACTTCCGGCGACGCCGGCGAAGCGCTGAACTGGCTCACACAGCTTGACCGCGAGCATGGGCTGACGGACGATGAGTATGGCATTGGCGACTTTATTGAAGATCTGAAGAAGAACGGCTATCTGCAGGACGACTCCGAGCGCGGAGGCTTTAAGATTACGCCCAAAAGCGAGCAGACCATCCGCAGGCGCTCGCTGGATGAAATCTTCGGAAAGCTCAAGAAGACGAAGAGCGGCAACCACCAGACATTTAAAACCGGTCAGGGGGATGAGATTAACCCGGAGCTGCGTCCCTTTGAGTTCGGAGATTCTTTAGAAAGCATTGACTTTACTGATTCCATCCGCAACGCCTACATCAACCACGGTATTGGTGATTTCTCAATGCGCGAGGACGACCTCTCCATTCACGAAATGGATTTTAAGACCCAGACATCTACGGTGCTGATGATAGACATCTCGCACTCCATGATTCTGTACGGAGAAGACCGCATCACGCCGGCGAAGAAGGTGGCAATGGCGCTTTCAGAACTCATTACTACGCGTTATCCGAAAGACACGCTTGACATCGTTGTATTTGGTAATGATGCCTGGCAGATTGAGATGAAAGACCTGCCATATCTGGAAGTTGGCCCTTATCATACCAACACAGTAGCCGGCCTTGAGCTGGCGATGGATTTATTGCGCCGCCGGAAAAACCCAAACAAGCAAATCTTCATGATTACGGACGGAAAGCCGACCTGCCTGAAGATTGGGAAGAAATACTACAAAAACTCCTTCGGTATAGATTCTAAAATCCTGAACCGCACGCTGAATCTTGCCGGGCAGCTACGCCGCCTTAAAACGCCGGTCATTACATTCATGATTGCCCGCGATCCTTACCTGCAAGCCTTTGTTCGGCAGTTTACAGAGGTGAACGGCGGCAAAGCCTTTTACTCTTCACTGGATGGCTTGGGAAGCTTCGTTTTTGAAGATTACGAGCGGAACAAGCGGCGGACGGTACGATAAGCGGTGTTTACGCCGCCGTCTGCCCAATAATTTCTTCCATGGAAATGCCATTGTGACTATCGTCATACACGCAGGAGCCATTGCGGATGATGAGCACCTGCGGGCTTTCGTGATGCACGCTGAAGACTTCCGCAATCTTATTGGAAATGTTGCGATAGCGAATGAGGTCTAAATAGTAGAAGCTTACGCCTTCCGGCGCGATGCTCCGCTCCAGGCGGCCTTTGGCCATAGAGGAAATGCTGCAGCGCGTGCTGTGCTTGAAAATGACAACCGGGCGGTCGGCGCTTTCCTTTTTGATTTGCTCCAGTTGGGCTTCTTCGGTGAGGTCGTTCCAAGACATGGCGTTCAGGTTTGTATGCGCAAAGAAAGGCTCATAAGACCGTGCCGCTCAATAGGATTTGGGAATTGGGCATTAGGCGGATTACTTTCGGCCCCCGACTCAATACTATCTACTAAAGACTATCTACTATGAAGCACGCGTACATCTTTCCCGGGCAGGGCGCCCAATTCAGCGGCATGGGCCAGACCCTCTACAACGAGCGCCTGATGGCGAAGGAATATTTTGAGCAGGCCAATGAGATTCTTGGTTTCCGCATCACGGATACCATGTTCAGCGGCTCCGCCGAAGACCTGAAGCAGACACGCGCAACGCAGCCGGCCATCTTCCTGCACTCCGTCATTCTCTTTGAAACAACACCCGACCTGAAGCCAGATATGGTGGCGGGTCATTCTTTGGGAGAATTTTCGGCGCTTGTAGCCGCGCGGGTGCTGTCCTTCGCAGATGCCCTGAAACTGGTGGCAAAGCGTGCTGAAGCGATGCAGCGGGCCTGCGAGCTGAACCCTTCTACGATGGCTGCCGTACTGGGACTGGAAGATGCGAAAGTGGAGGAAGTGCTGGCGGGTATTACAGAGGATGTAGTTGTAGCGGCGAATTATAATTGCCCCGGGCAGCTGGTGATCTCCGGAAGTGATGAAGGCATCGCAAAGGCTTGTGAGGCGCTGAAGGCTGCAGGTGCAAAGCGCGCCTTGCCGCTGCCCGTTGGTGGTGCTTTTCACTCGCCATTAATGGAGCCGGCGCGGGAAGATTTGGAAGCTGCTATCCTGGAAACGCACTTTGCTAACCCGACCTGCCCAATTTATCAGAATGTGGATGCGCAGCCATACATAGACCCGGCGTCTATCCGCATGAACCTGATTAATCAGCTAGCGGCGCCGGTGCGCTGGACGCAGAGCGTAGAGCATATGGTGAAAAATGGCGCATCGCGGTTTACGGAAGTGGGACCGGGGGCTGTGCTGCAGGGTTTGGTGAGGAAGATTGCGAAGGATGTGATAGTAGATGGAATCAACTGAATGTAAACTATGACACAAGAAAAAGGGAACGCGGCTTGCGTTCCCTTTTAAGTTCAGCAAAAGCTGAAAGTCTTATTCCATTGCCGTAGCGCCTTCAATAAGAACCGAAGCCTTATTGTTCAGCACTTCCACAAAGCCGCCGGTGATCTCATAAAGCTCTGTGGTGCTGTTCTTATCCTTCATGATTTTCATCTTGCCCTGACCGAGTGATGCAATCATCGGGGCGTGCTTGTCCAGCACCTCAAAAGAGCCTTCAATGCCCGGCAACTGGATGCCATAGACAGTCCCGCTATAAACGCGATGCTCGGGAGTTAATATTTCTAATTGCATTGCTTAATGTTAAATGAATGTTGTCAGATATGCAAATAATTGAATAAATAGTTCTTCGCCTGCTCCATCATCTTCTTACCCTTCGCCATTGCATCATCAATGGTGCCTACGAGGTTGAAGGCTGCTTCCGGATACTCGTCCACTTCACCGTCCATGATCATGTTGAAGCCACGGATGGTTTCTTCGATCGGAACGAGTACGCCCTTCAGGCCGGTGAACTGCTCGGCCACGTGGAATGGCTGGGACAGGAAGCGCTGCACCCGACGGGCGCGGGCTACAGTCTGCTTGTCTTCTTCAGAAAGCTCGTCCATACCGAGGATGGCGATGATGTCCTGAAGCTCCTTGTAGCGCTGGAGGATCAGCTTCACACGGTTGGCAGTATCGTAATGCTGGTCGCCAACGATGAGCGGCGTAAGGATACGTGAAGTAGAATCCAGCGGGTCCACCGCAGGGTAGATACCAAGGTCAGCGATCTTACGGGAAAGTACCGTTGTCGCATCAAGGTGGGCAAAGGTTGTTGCCGGAGCCGGGTCGGTCAAGTCATCCGCAGGTACGTAAACGGCCTGTACGGAAGTGATAGAACCAGTTTCGTGTAGAAGTAATGCGCTCCTGCATCAGACCCATTTCCGTAGCCAGCGTAGGCTGGTAACCTACCGCCGATGGCATACGGCCGAGAAGGGCCGATACTTCAGAACCTGCCTGGGTGAAACGGAAGATATTGTCTACGAAGAAAAGGATGTCCTTGCCCTTGCCGGTGCCGTCACCGTCGCGGAAATACTCAGCAATTGTAAGACCGGAAAGGGCTACGCGTGCACGTGCTCCCGGCGGCTCGTTCATCTGTCCGAATACGAAAGTTGCCTTGGATTCCTTCAGCTCTTCCATGTCTACTGTAGAAAGGTCCCAGCCGCCTTCTTCCATGCTGTGCTTGAACTTGTCACCGTACTTCACGATGCCGGCTTCAATCATTTCACGCATCAGGTCATTTCCCTCACGTGTACGCTCGCCTACACCGGCAAATACAGACAGACCGGCGTAGCCTTTCGCGATGTTGTTGATCAGTTCCTGGATCAGTACGGTTTTACCTACACCCGCACCACCGAACAAACCAATTTTACCACCCTTTGCATAAGGCTCGATCAGGTCAATAACCTTGATACCTGTAAAGAGGATTTCAGAAGCGGTAGAAAGATTTTCAAACGCAGGTGGCTTAGCGTGGATCGGGCGGCCACCTTATCCTTATTTGGCTGTGGCAAGACCATCGATCGCATCACCCGTTACATTAAACAGACGACCGTGGATCTGCTCGCCGGTAGGCATTGCAATGGCGCGTGCCGGTATCACGTAACGTCCATACCGCGGGTCAGGCCTTCGGTGCCGTCCATCGCAATGGCACGGACGCTGTCTTCGCCGAGGTGCTGCTGTACTTCCAGCACGAGCTTGTCGCCATTTTCGCGGGTCAGCTCCAGGGCGTTGAAGATTTCAGGAAGCTTGTTGTCGCCAGCGAAGTGCACGTCCACAACCGGGCCGATGATTTGCTTGATTTTACCGACGTTGGCCATAAAATTCTTGTAGTATTAATAAGTGCTGTAATGAAGCACCTGAATTTTGCGCAAAGGTAATGAGCAGGGCTTAAAAGGCCAACGAGAAAATCTGACTATCAGCGGTGAAGGAACATGACTACTCCCACGTTGGGTCCAGATAATCCCATATTGTGCTAATAGTCTCATCAGGTGCGCTCATCTGAGGGAAATGCCCCGTCGCTTGCAACTGTACCAGCGCACCTTCCTGTATGCGCTCCTTAATGTACTCGCCGGCACTTATCGGGGCCACCACGTCGTCGCTGCATTGCATTATCAGCGTTGGTATGCCGTGTTCTGCAAGCATTGACCGGCTGTCAGACAGGAAGGTGACCTGGGCAAATTGACGGGCCACTGCCGGGTCTAAATCGCAGAAAAGTGAAATAAGCTCCATGGCAAGCTCCGGCCGCTTTGGGTTGGCCATCACTGCTTTACCTAAGCCATCTGCCCATTCTGTACCTACACCAATGATTTTCAATAATTTGTCCAGATCTTGCCGGTTAAAGCCGCCTTCATACCCGGGCTCATTGATGTAGCACGCCGACGGTCCGAGCATAATCATTCTATTAAAAAGCTCCGGCCGTTTCTTTGCTGCGATGATGCCCGTCATGCTGCTTACGGAATGGCCAACGAAAGTGACGTCGCGCAGGTGAAGGGCCTGGCAGATATCCAAGATGTCCTGCGCATACCCTTCCAGGCTGGAATAACGCAATGAATCATAGCTGGCAAGGTCAGACTTGCCACAGCCTACGTAATCAAATAGAATGATGCGGTATGCGTCTTCAAAAGCGGGTGTGATATAGCGCCACATGCTTTGGTCGCAGCCAAAACCATGGGCAAACAGCATAGGCCGAAAACCGTTGCCAAAGCAACGTACGTTGTTTCTTCTCAGGACATCCATACAGGGTTTATAGCGCCTGCGTCCCTTGTTTCAATCACCACTACACATGTTTCTGGGACACAATGCTGGCTCAAAAATAATAGATGTTTGAAAAGATATCATCCATTTACCTCAATTAATATAATTAATTTTAGTAAATACGGCTATTTTACAAATGCCGCGATAACTCAATATGCGCCATATAAAGTATTGCTGTATCATGCTTCTGAAAAGATAATGCATGAGAAACAAACGATCTGCATGATAAAATTTGCTGTCATTTCTCTTTCACGGCACTAAAGAGGTAATCTCTGCCAGCGTGCCGGACAATGTCCGCCGGGCCTTCGGTAAGCCAGCAATAGAACTAAAGAGATCCGCCAGCGTCAACATCCATAAAACGATAAACCAAGCCACTTATAAACGATGTGGTTTCATTTTTGTAAGCAGTGTTCCGGCGGATTAAAGCCGGCCTTTACGCGTAGCGCAATAAGGATAAATTTCAGGCAGAAAGAATAGGTAATGCGCTACTTTTAAGGCCAGAACAATTTTTTTTGTCTCCAATTCTATGTGCGCCAAGACGCAGCGTAAATCGCCACCCGCACCACTTCCCCTTTTTCCAAAAACGCTCACCGGCATTTCTGGGCTTGACGAAATAACCACCGGCGGCATCCCGCAGGGCCGGCCTACGCTGGTATGCGGCAGTACCGGCTGCGGCAAGACGCTCCTGAGCATGGAGTTCATTGTACGCGGCGCCATGCAATATGGTGAGCCGGGCGTTTTCATTGCTTTTGAGGAAAAAATTGAAGAGCTCACCGCCAATGTTGCATCGCTTGGCTTCGACCTGACTAAGCTCCGCAATGACAAGCTGCTCAAGCTGGATTACATTCATATAGACCGCAATGAGATTGAAGAAACCGGCACTTACGACCTGGAGGGCCTTTTCATCCGCATCGGCTACGCCATAGACAGCATTGGTGCAAAACGCGTGGTGCTGGACACGCTGGAGAACCTCTTTGGCAACCTTCGCGAGGAGGTCATTCTGCGTGCCGAGCTGCGGCGCTTGTTTACCTTTTTAAAAGAAAAGGGCGTTACGGCCATCATTACTGCGGAACGCGGCGAAGGCTCCCTGACCCGCCACGGGCTGGAAGAATATGTAAGCGATTGTGTGATACTTCTGGAACACCGGGTTGTCAATCAGATTTCTACCCGGCTGCTGCGTGTCGTTAAATATCGCGGCTCGCTGCATGGCACTAACGAATATCCGTTCCTTATTGACGAAGAAGGCATTTCTGTAATGCCGATAACTTCCCTTAAGCTTACTGCCACCGTAAGTAATAAACGTATTTCTTCCGGCATCGCTTCATTAGATAGCATGCTGGGAGGCAAAGGATTTTTTCGCGGCAGCAGCATACTGATATCCGGCACGGCCGGCACCGGAAAAACAAGCATTGCAGCGCTTTTTGCGGCGGCAGCCTGCCAGCGAAAGGAACGCGTGATATACTTTGCATTTGAAGAGTCTCCCCAGCAGATAGTGCGGAATATGGCGAGCATCGGCATGAACCTTCAGAGCCACATTGATGCAGGCCTGCTGCGCTTCCATGCCTCCCGCCCAACCCTCAACGGGCTTGAAATGCACCTGGTGACCATTCACAAACAGGTGAAGGTGTTCAAACCCAACGTGGTAGTGCTGGACCCAATCACCAATCTGATAACGGTTGGCTCTGTGGGCGAAGTAAAGAGCATGCTCATCCGCCTGATAGACTTTTTGCAAAGCGAAGACATCACGGTAATTTTTACTGCACTGACATTAAACACAATAGTCAGCGAACAGACGGATGAGGGCGTATCATCGCTCGTAGACGCCTGGCTGCTGGTGCGCGACATTGAGAGCAATGGCGAGCGTAATCGCGGGATGTATGTAATGAAAAGCCGCGGCATGAAGCACTCCAACCAGGTACGGGAATTTGTCATTTCCGACGATGGTCTTAGCCTCGTAGACGTATATCTGGGCGAGCGGGGTGTGCTTACGGGCTCTGCCCGGGCTGCCCAGCAATTGGAAGAGCTTACGGGCTCAGCTTTGCGGGAAAATGCCATAAGCCGCAAAGACCGTGTCATTTCGCGTAAGCGCAATGAGCTGGAAGCGCGTATTAATACGTTGCAGGAAGAGTTTGAAGGCTTACAGGAAGAGCTCAACAGCAGCTATGTGGAAGAGGAATTAAAAAAGGAGATTCAGGCCCGTAATCGTGAGCAACTCATTCGCAACCGGCATAATGGCAAATAGCCGCCAAAATCTGACAGCAATGAACGAACAAGAAGAAACAGAAGACCTGTATGAGCTGCGCCTTTATGTGGCCGGCAAAACGCCTAAGTCAGTTGCCGCGCTGACCAACCTTAAAAAATACTGCGAGACGCACCTGAAAGACAAGTACACGCTTGAGGTAATAGACCTGCTACTGCACCCCCAACTCGCTGAAGGCGACCAGATTCTGGCTATTCCTACACTGGTTAAGAAAGTACCCGAACCGATCCGCAAAATCATCGGTGATTTATCCAATGAAGAGAAGGTGCTGGTAGGCCTTGACATCCGTCCGCGCCCTCTGCAATCATCATGAGCTTCACCATCACCGGAGACTGGGATGACACGGACGCGGTCAACGATGCGCCGGCGCGTCATGTGCTGCGACTATACGTAGCAGGCGCGTCCACCAATTCGGTGCGCGCCATTGCTAATCTGAAAGCCATCTGTGAGCAATATCTTGCAGGCCAGTATGATCTGGAAATAATAGATGTGCATAAGGATAATAATTCGGTAGAAACTGAGCAAATCATTGCGTTGCCCTTACTGATACGCCTAAGTCCCGCGCCGCGGCGCCGCCTGATTGGCGATATGAGCGATACCCTAAAAGTTTTACGCGGCCTCGGCCTCCAGTAACCGATTGCGAAGATGGAACTGCGCAACCAAAAGACCTACGAAGAGCTGCTTGCCGAGATGGATGCCATGCGCTGGCAATTAGACGAGGCGACCGACACCCTGCATGCGATCCGCACCGGGCAGATAGATGCTCTGGTAATAAGCAGTGATGATGGCCCGCAGCTTTATTCGCTTAAGACGGCCGACCATACCTACCGCGTATTTATTGAGAAGATGAACGAGGGGGCGGTAACCCTCAATGAAGAGGGGATGATTCTGTACTGCAATACTATGTTTGCACGTATGGTGGAGCTGCCGGTCGGCGATGTGCTTGGCTCGCCCTTTGCGGATTTTATCCCCGAAGTCTACCGGAGGGACTTTGAGGCCTTGTTTGCGCGTGGCTGGAAGGAAGATGTAAAGGAAGAATTGCCTGTTCTTGGCGCCACGCGGCGCATTCCGTGCCAGCTGTCCATTACGGCACTGCAGATGGATGAAGGAGAGTCGCTGAGTGTGATCGTAACCGACCTTTCTTTTCAAAAGGAAACGCAGGCCCAGCTTAAAGCCAACAATGAACAGCTTAAAGCCACCAATGCCGCGCTGGAAAAAAGCAACTACGACCTGCTTCAGTTCGCCTCGGTGGCTTCCCACGACTTGCAGGAGCCGCTGCGTAAGATTATGATCTTCTCCGGTATGCTGGCTAAGAAGCTGCCGGTGGAGGAATCCGAGGACGCCGCTATGATTCTCGGTAAAATCGCGGCCTCCTCCCAGCGCATGAAAGTGCTCATCGCAGACATCCTTGCTTACTCCCGCCTCGCACAGGATGGCTTTGCTGCCGAACCGGTTGCACTAAACGAAATTCTATCGGAGATCATCGACGATTTTGAAATCCTGATACGCGAAAAAGACGCAGTAATAGAAATAGGCGAGCTGCCAACAATAATGGCAAATGCCGGGCAGATGCGTCAGGTATTTCAGAACCTGCTCAGTAATGGACTCAAGTTTTCACGTCCCGGCGTGCCGCCCCATATCCGTATCTCGTGCATGCAGGATCAGGGCGCGGCCCAATGCACAATTACTATTACTGACAACGGCATCGGCTTTGACACGCAATACAGCGAACGCATTTTTGCCCTCTTTCACCGGCTCAACACCAAAGATCAATATGAGGGGTCCGGAATCGGCCTTGCGGTAACAAAGAAAATCATTGACAAGCACGGCGGCCATATCAGCGTGAGCAGCGAGGAAGGCGTGGGAAGCACTTTCCGCATCGTACTGCCGACCATTGCGTAGCAGGTATTTAAATGAAGGCGGCGCCTACGCGGCTGAACTTGCGCCGGTAATCCTGAGGCGTCATGCCCGTCACTTGCCGGAAGACTTTGCGAAAGGTCTTGACATCGTTGTAGCCGGCATCATACATGACCGAGTTCACATCACCTCCGGCTTTTTCTAATGCCTTTTTAGCAGCTTCAATCTTTACACGCTGGATGTATTCAATAGGCGTATTGCCGGTTGCGGCTTTAAAGCGGCGGATGAAGTTGCGCTTGCTCATGTGTGCCTGGGCGGCAATCTGCTCCACGCTGATGGGGGCGCTGTAGCCCTTTTCAATTAAATCCTGCGCTGCAAGAATGGCTTCATCACTGTGGCTGCGCTGACCATGGAAAACGGTAAAATGGCTCTGCTTACCCTTATCAAGATCAATATTGAACATCTTGCTGACGCCAATGGCCACTTCCCGGCTCGCGAATTTTTCAATCAGATACAGCACGAGATTCCAGGAAAGCAGTGCGCCGCCGGAAGTATAAATGCCATCCTTATCGGTCATCAGGATATCAGGCAGCAGCTCAATGTCGGCATAGCGGGCGCGCATGTCCGGGATGGCCAGCCAGTGCGAGGTGCAGGCCTGGCCAGAGAGCAAGCCGGCTTCTGCCAGGAAATATGCGCCAAAACAAAGGCTTGCTATTTCTGTGCCTTTTGCGCGTTGTTCCTTCAGCCACTTAATTGTGCGGATATTCTTTCCTAAAACCGCGTCTGCATTTCCGTTAAATGCAGGAATAAGAATGATGTCTGCGTCCGTTGTCTCGTCCAGCGATTTCGTGCAGTGTAGTTGGGCGGGAGTAGCCAGCTGTACATCCGCCTTTCCATCGCTTATCAGTGCTACGTTGAAGAAAGGCTCTTTACCAATGCTTTGCAGATAGCCATTGGCAACGTTCAGCATATCCACAGCGCCGGAGATAGAAGAAAGCACCGCGTCTTCATAAGCCAGTATAGCAATGTTCTTCATAGCTATCGCAAACTACGGCGATTTCTGGCGCAAATGCCCCTCATCAAAGTCGCGGACGCACATCACGCATGCAGCGTCCCCGCGTAACCTTTGTGCTGAAAAGAAGAACAAGATTTTCCAATCCTGAAATGTCTCAATTATGAAAACGAACAAGCAAATCGTGGAAGCTGTCAATGAAGCATTCAATAATGCCAATCTGGAGGCTTTCCTGAACTATTGTACCGACAGCATTTGCTGGACTATTGTCGGCAAGGAGCCAATCGTAGGCCGCGAAGCCATCGCTGCATTTATGGGTAAGGTAAACCCGGACGACGTTATGGAAGTGCTCGCAACTGATATAATTGCTGAGGCTGACAGAGCGGTTTGTACCGGCACTATGCGTATGCAACACGCCGGCTCCGATCCTTACCGCGGTGCCTTTGCGGACTGTTACCGTTTTGAAGAAGGCAAAATTGCCGAGCTGACGTCTTATGTCATAGACTTAAAATAAAAATCAACCAGACTTTTTTCAACCGTCAGAAACTGCCGTATAGTCCACAGGTATTTGCGGAACCCCCTGACGCTGAAATCACGCATTCTATCTTATAGAAGAAGGCCGCAGCTATTTTTATATCCACAACACACCGTCATGAAAATTATTAAAGGCATCGGCATCGCACTGCTTTCGCTTATTGTGCTGCTGTTGATTATCGGCCTCTTTCTGCCCAAGGACTTTCACATTCGCCGTTCCATATCCATCATGCGGCCCCGAACGGAAGTATTCGCCTACGTAAGTCATCTGAAAAACCAGAATGATTATAGCAAATGGAACATGGCAGATCCATCTATGAAGCGGGAATATAGGGGTACAGATGGCCAGCCGGGCTTCGTATCGGCCTGGGATGGTAACGATGAGGTGGGCAAGGGTGAACAGGAAATTACAGCCGTCCGCAAAGACGAGCAGATTAATACCGAGCTGCGCTTTGAACGGCCATTCAAGAGCAAAGCCAGCGCTTACATCCATACCTACCATGAAGGGCCGGCGCAGACCAAGGTGGAATGGGGCTTTGACGGCCGCCAGCCCTACCCGATGAACCTGATGAGCTTGTTTATGAACATGGACAAAATGATCGGAGATGACCTGGCAATCAGCCTGGCTAACCTGAAACGGAACCTTGAATCACGCCCGCCCATTACACAATAACCAAGTCATTCATTAAAAACCAATTGCACTATCATGAAAGAAAACACCAAAATATTCATCAACCTCCCCGTAAAGAATCTTGATACGGCTAAGGCATTTTACACGGCACTCGGCGGGACCGTCAATCCGCAATTTTCCAACGAGCAGGGCGCCTGCATTGTTATGTCGGAGACTATATACCTGATGCTGCTTACACATCCTTTCTTCAAATCCTTTATTGAAAAGGATATAGCCGACGCTACCAAAATGACCGAGGTCATTAATGCCTTTTCCTGCGACAGCCGTGCAGAGGTGGACGACATCACCGGTAAAGCGCTTGCCGCCGGTGGCAGAATGGTTGGTGATCCGGAAGATCATGGTTACATGTACAGCCAAGCCTTTGAAGATTTAGACGGCCACTACTGGAACCCGTTCTATATGGACATGGCCGCTGTGGCGAATGGCGCGATGGAACAGGCAACTGCTTAGGGCACCGATTGACAATGTAAAATGCCGCTTCTGATAAGAAGCGGCATTTTTTTGCTCAGCTATGACCTGCTCACTGAATTAGCCAATCAGCGCAGCCGCACAGCTATCTGGCAAACGGGCGCGGATATTCATTTGAAAGGGTCATTTACACGGCTCCCGCCTTCATCAAAAGAGCAAACGATACTGATTTACCTGCCGGCAGAGGCATCTCAGCGGCGAAAAAAGCTTTTTGCGGAACAAGTGTCGTTCAAACTGCTTTTAGGATCTCAGGCAAATGCAATATTCGGGCGTGACATTCCTTCAGGAAAGAGAGGACGTTATATATAATAATTGCCAACTATAAAATGCAATAATCAACTTATCTGATTCTACGGAACTATTTATTGGCTTAATGTCAGTTCCTTAAAGGCTGTTTATGAAAAACTGCCAAAATCATCTATGTTTTCCGCTGGTTATGCGCTTGTTTGCTGGCGGTTAAGTATCGCAAAAAATTATGAACGGTAGCGCTTGGCTGCTACTATTGCTCTCAGAAGCGAACGAGCAATGCAACGCAAACCAGCACACAAAACACAAAACACACAAAACGGATTGCCGCGCCTTTTCTCTTAGCAACTGTCATTTACATTTTCATTTTTCACCCCAAAAACAAACAAAAACAAACAAGATGAACAAAAAAATGTTCAAAATCGCGGCGGGCGCAATGATGTTACTGGCCTGCGGCGGTTCCAAAGCCTTAGCGCAAGCAAGCGCAACAGCTACGGCTACAGCCACCATTGTAACACCAATTACCATCACCAAGACGACCGACATGAATTTCGGTAACGTCGCTGTATCCGCTGCAACAGGCGGTACGGTGGTAATGACCACGGCCGGCGCACGCTCCGCAACATCGGGCGTAACCCTGCCAGCTACTTCTGGTACTGTTACTGCAGCTGAATTTACAGTTAACGGTCAGGGCACGTACACGTACGCTATCACCCTGCCTGCTTCTGTAACCATCTCGTCAAGCGCCAACACGATGACGGTGAACACCTTCACGAGCAACCCTGCTACTACCGGCACACTCGCTGCCAATGGTTCGCAGACGCTTAATGTAGGTGCTACACTCAACGTGAGCGCCGGCCAGGCAGCAGGTGTCTACACCTCTGCAACGCCGTTCACCGTAACTGTTAACTATAACTAATAGTACGGAAACGAGATGCGCCGCTTTTGCGCCAGACTTTGATTTGCAAACTCCGGAGACGCTGTAAGCTACAGCGTTTCCGGTTTTTTTGTAAAGCGGCGCTTTTACAGTGAAACGCCTGTTAATGCTGCCATACCCTTATCAATTAATACTCCGCTGTTGTGCACACGCCAACAAATTTTCATAATCGTATTTCCATACATACAGCGCTTTTAAAAACCTATTTGAAGACCTTGCTTATGAGCTTTTTAATGTCCAAACGCTATTACGTCAGTGCCGGCCGCGGTAAACTATACGCTGCTATTTGTTTTCTGCTGGCGCTGCAGTTTATGGGCGGGCAGGTGCGGGCGCAAGGTAATCTGCTTGTTACGCCTCGCCGCATCGTCTTCGACGGTTCGGGCCGCATCCGTGAGCTCAATCTGGCCAACATCGGTCAGGATACAGCCCGTTTTCTCATCTCTTTAATGGAGATCCGGATGAAAGAGGACGGCTCCTTTGAGCAGATCACGGTTCCGGATTCCGGCCAGCAATTTGCCAGCAGCCATCTGCGCCTGTATCCGCGCAGCGTAAGCATCCCGCCGGGTGAATCCCAGATGGTAAAAGTGCAGCTTACTAAAACTGATGAGCTGACTGCCGGCGAGTATCGTTCCCACGTCTATGTGCGGGCCGTGCCGGTACAGGCGCCCTTACGGACGCCGACGCCGAACGCGACACAACTCAAATAAGTGTCAAGCTCACTGCCATATTCGGCATCAGCATTCCTGCTATCGTGCGGGTAGGCGAGAATGATACTAAAATGAGTCTTTCAGATCCGGCCATCATCATGACGGAAGCCAACGAGCCTCACCTGAGCGTCACGCTTAACCGCAATGGCAAAATGTCTTCTTACGGCGAGCTCACGGTGCAGCACGTAGCTGCGGACGGCACGGTAAAGCAGGTAGGCCTTGTAAAGGGCATCGCGGTGTATACGCCTAACAAACGCCGCCGCTTCCAGATGAATCTGGATCATGTGCCTGGCATTGATTATCGCAGCGGCAGCTTACACATAGTATATAAGGCAGACAAAGAGTCCGGAGGTGCCGCCGGAACAACGATAGATGCGATACTGGCGCTCCATTAATTTATTCCGAATCTGATTATGGCTTCATGCAATATAAGAAGCATTAAGGCAGTGTGGCAGGCGACCTGTGTCGCCGCTTTGCTGTTATTATGCAGTATGCGGGCCGGCGCGCAGGTAATGCCGCCCCGCCCACTGGCTGTTTATGTGAATGCGGCACAGCCCCTGCGATTCGGTGCTTTTTACCAGAGCTCTATGGGCGGTACCGTGATTCTGTACCCTAACGGTACACGGTCCGTAACCGGCGACGTAGTGGGGGCCAACCTCGGCTATACGTTTTCACCTGCACTGTTTGAAGTGGAAGGATTGCCGGGCACGCTGGTATCCATTCTCAACGGTCCGGATGTAACATTGACTGGCAGCAACGGGGGCTCTATGAATCTGCATATCGGCAGTGCCAGTCCTGGCTCATCATTCATCATCACCACCTCACCACCATCGCGCACTACGGTTACCATAGGTGGCACCCTCACCGTAGGCTCACCCGCCGTTAATCCGGCCGGGGCTTACAGCGGCACCTTCAACGTCACCTTCATTGAGCAATAAGCACCGAGCATGATAGCCGGCTATACACCATACATCAAAGCTTATCTACCCGGTATACACCGCGGTAGGGTCTTTTTTTTGTGGGCCAGGCTGCTTACAATAGTGTTGTGTCTGGGTCTACCCGCTTCAGGCCGGGCGGTAGGCAATGATGGTGCTGACCCGCAGCCTGACGGCAGCGGCTACGAAGAGACTTCGGTGTTTGTGAATGTCCAGCGCATAGGCGGAACGGAGATGCCCGCCATCGTGGGCGACCGGCGCGTGTTTTTGTCGCCAACCACTGTTTTTGATTTTTTGAAAATAAAGGCCGAAGCATCACCCGGCTTTGACTCTGTTTGGGGCTACTTTATTGACCCGGAAGCGCGCTTTTGCATTGATTATTACAACAAACGCATCCGCTATAAAGGCACCACCATGCCATTGCACGCTGGCACCGACATTATTCAGACCGAGTCAAATCTATACTTAAGGCTGGAGCTTTTCGGGCAGCTTTTTGGACTGAACAGCGCATTTGACTTCAGCAACCTCACCGTTCGGATGAACGCATCAATGGATTTGCCGGCAGTGCGGGAGGCCCAGCTGGCGCAAATGCACCAGAATCTGAGCCGGCTCAGGGGCGAAACGAAGGCCGATACGAACATCCATCGGCGGTATCCCATCTTCAGCGCAGGCTTTGCAGACTGGTACCTCAGTGCGCTAAAGCAATCCAATGATGCGGACAATGTGCACCTTGGCTTATCACTGGGTGGTATGCTGGCAGGTGGAGAGCTGAATGTCTTGCTTAATTACGGTAATGACCAGCCATTCTCCGAGCGGCAGCAGTCTTATCAGTGGCGCTTTGTCAACAACGATCGTAAGGCGCTACGTCAGGTAACGCTCGGCCGGATCTTTGCCAACGCAACTGCATCTGTTTACAATCCGGTGATCGGTGTGCAGGTTACCAATGCGCCCACAACCTACCGGCGATCTGCCGGCAGCTACCGGTTGAGCCGTACAACGCAGCCCAACTGGACGGTGGAGCTCTACGTTAACAACGTGCTGGTAGATTACGTGAAAGCGGATGCTTCGGGTTTCTTTCAGTTTGACGTGCCGCTGGTGTACGGCACTACTGTTGTGAAGCTGCGCTACTACGGGCTGTACGGAGAGGAGCGCAGTACGGAGGAGAACATTGCCATTCCATTCAATTTTCTGCCCAAGGGCCAGGTAGAATATACTGCCAGTGCAGGCTATGTGGAAGACACGGCAGGCAGCCGTTTTGGACGGGCTATTGTCAGCTATGGCGTGTCGCGGCATCTTACCGTTGGGGCAGGTACCGAATATCTTTCTGCTATCGCTGGCGGTGCAAATATGCCTTTTGCCAATGCCTCGCTACGACTGCCAGGCAATATTATGCTTACTGCCGAGCATGCGCATGGTGTACGCTCCCGCGCCATGCTCAACTACTATATGCCACACAATGGCCAACTGGAACTGAGCTATACGAAATTTGCGCCCGGCCAACAGGCTATAGTTTACAATTTTCAGGAAGAGCGCAAGCTTATCTACTCCATCCCTTATCATACACGAAGTTTCTCCGGCGTCACGCGCCTGATGGTCAACCAGTCTATTCTTACTGACAGGACAAGCTATAGTACTGCAGAATGGCTGCTGTCTGGCATGTTAAGCAGCGGCATCGGAGCCAACATTAATACGTACGTCACGGCTACCGGCCAGCAAGACCCGCCGCGTTTTGTACCCTCTGTATACAGCAATGCATCGCTGGTCTACCGGCGGCAAGGGTTTACCATCACGCCGCAGGCGCAGTACAGCTACGACGAGCAAGCCTTCATTTCTGCCCGCTGCGAGCTGGAGAAAAACTTTCTCGGCTGCGGCTATTTCAATATAGCCTACGAGCGAAACTTTAAAAGCAATGTGTCCAGCCTGAGTGCCGGACTGCGCTATGATCTGCGCTTTGCCCGCGCCGGCGTCGCTTCACGTCGCTACAACGACATTACCTCGCTCACCATTACCGCGTCCGGCAGCCTCATCCGCGACCGGAACACCGGGCGCCTGCATGCCGACAACCGCCCCGCCGTGGGCCATTGCGGCATTACGCTCATGCCGTACCTCGACCTAAACGGCAACGGCCGGCGGGATGCCGGCGAGCCAAGGGTGGGCGGTGTGCGCGCCCGCATCAGCAGCGGACGTGTCATATATAACAAGCGCGACACGGTGGTAAATATCTATGACCTTGAGCCTTATGCCAACTACTTTATAGATCTGGGCCAAAACAACTTTGAGAACATCAGCTGGCAGCTGCGCAATAAAACGATGCGGGTAGCCACGGACCCCAACGAGATGAAGGGGATAGAGGTGCCCGTTGCTGTTATGAATGAAGGTGCCGGCTCTGTATATCTGCAGGGAGAAGGCGACAAGACTAAAGGACTGAGCCGCATAAATGTATGCTTTTACAGGCCAGACGGCAGCTCCGCCGGCTGCGCCCTCAGCGATCCTGACGGCTACTACAGTTACCTGGGGCTTTTGCCGGGAACTTATACCGTCCGTCCTGATGCGGCCCAGCTCCGCAACCTGCGTATGTCGGCAAGCCCTGAACTCCGAACCATTACTATTTCAGCCTCAAGAGAAGGCGCTATGTCGGAAGGGTTGAACTTCACACTTACAAGGACTGCCGGCAGATAGCCAACACGTAAAGCAGCAGGTATTAAGGCGCTATTCGCAGTAAAAGGCATGTAACTGTTTTGCCGTACCCATAATCCTTTTTTCCAGCAGAAAAATCGGCTGCGTTTTTAACGCGTCCAGCTTGCGGCTTCGTCTTAGCTTTATCTAAAACCAACCAGCAAGATGGAAGCAAACACCACAGTTGCCGCTATTCCCGGAGGCGCGTTTCTCATCCAGCCTTCGGCGCCCGAAGCCACTTTTACACCAGAAGAATTCACCGAAGAGCAACGCGCCATCGCCCGGATGTGCCAGGAGTTTCTGGATAAGGAAGTGTTCCCTAAGCTGGTGCAGATAGATGCGCAGGAGCCGGGCCTGATGGAAGAGCTCTTGAATAAAGCCGGCGAACTTGGCTTGCTCGGCGCGGCCTTCCCCGAAGCACTTGGCGGCCTCGGCGAAGATTTTGTCACCTCATGCATTATCACCGAAGGGCTTGGCGGCGGCCACTCCTTTCCCGTTGCTGTGACGGCGCATAATGGCATCGGCTCCTTGCCCATCCTGTACTTCGGCACTGAGGCCCAGAAGCAGAAATACATTCCCAAACTTGCAACCGGCGAGATGAAAGGAGCCTACGCGCTCACCGAGCCAGGCTCCGGTTCCGATGCGCTAGGGGCTCGCACCACGGCTACCCTTAGCACCGATGGCACCCAATACATCCTAAACGGCCAGAAAATCTGGATTACCAATGCCGGCTTTGCCGACGTCTTTACCGTTTTTGCCAAGATTGATGGCAAAGACTTCACAGCGTTCATTGTGGATAAAGGCACGCCCGGCTTAAGCCTTGGCGCGGAAGAACACAAGCTGGGCATCAAAGGCTCATCCACGCGTCAGGTTTTCTTTGAGAATTGCACTATTCCGGTAGAAAACGTATTAGGAGAAATTGGTAAAGGCCATGTCATTGCCTTCAACATCCTCAATATCGGCCGGATGAAGCTGGCCGCAGCCACGCAAGGCGGCGCAAAAGGCGCCCTGAAAACAACAATTAACTACGCGAAGACCCGCGAGCAGTTCAAAACACCGATCGCAACATTTGGTGCCATTCAGCATAAACTGGCGGAAATGGTCATCCGCATCATGGCAACCGAAAGCGCGCTTTACCGCTCCGCGCGCTGGATTGTAGCAAAGGAAGAAGAGCTGCGTGGCGAAGGCAAGGATGAGGCAGCGGCCCTGCTTGGTGCAGCTGAAGAATATGCGATTGAATGCGCGATGCTAAAGGTCATTGGTTCAGAAGCATTGGATTATGTGGTGGACGAAGGCGTGCAAATTCATGGCGGCAACGGCTTCTCGGATGAATACGACATCAGCCGCGCTTACCGCGACTCCCGCATCAACCGCATTTTTGAAGGAACGAATGAGATCAATCGTCTGCTGACGCTGGACATGTACCTCAAACGCGCCATGAAGGGCCGCATTAACCTGATGGGCCCGGCAATGGCAGTCAGCAAAGAGCTGATGAGCATTCCGGATTTTGGCTCCGGTGAAGAAGGCGTATTCATCGCGGAAACAAAGGCAATAGAGAATTTCAAGAAGGCCATCCTCATGTGTGCCGGCGCGGCGGTGCAGAAGCTGATGCTGAAGATTGAAGGTGAGCAGGAAATCCTGATGAACCTTGCTGATATGGCAAACGATACCTTCCAGGCCGAAAGCTTATTGCTGCGCGCGCAAAAAATGGAAAGCAGTGGTCATGCGCAAGCAGGTTTGTTGGCAGACGCAACGCGCACTTTTATGGCTGATGCGGCAGACCGTATCGCTCATTCCGGAAAGAATGCCATTAATGCCTTCGCCGAAGGCGACGAGCAGCGTATGATGCTCATGGGCCTGAAGCGCTTCACGAAAGTGGCCGCTTTCAATACAAAGGACGCCCGGCGCAGAATCGCGGCGGCAGCTTTGGAAGCTGGTCAATATCCTTTGCAGACAAGCTTTGGCGCTTAATGCATTGCTTTATGGAGAACGCGCAGTAGCTAGCGCGTTCTCCATAAATTTTACGCTGTCTTCTTGCGGTAAAACAGCGTGCTGCAATTATCGTCGCGCAGAACAATGGATGCCGTGCCTTTCAGCATGTCGGCGGTTACCGCGTTGTAACGCTCCAGTTCCTCGTTGATGAGGTTGGCGTTGCCCAGCAGCTCATAAAAGGCCAGGTTATTTGCACGGCTCAGCAGGCTATGTCCTCAAACTCCACCATGGCGGTGATCTTGTTTTTCGCCTTTTTGCAGCTCCTCATCGGTTACGCCTTCGGCTACCAGCTTGCCATTTCGCGCGTCACGGCGGCATCGGCTTCTTCCATGCTTCTGCCTTCCACGATCTTGCCTTCCACCACCAGCAGGCCGGGGTCAAGCGAGCCGGTATGGTAGCAGGCGATGCCGCTGAAAAGCTTTTCTTCCTTCACCAGCTTCTGGTAAAGCCGGGAGGAAAAGCCGCTGCCCATGATCTCGGTGATGAGGTCGCAGGCGTAATAGCGGCTGCATCAGCGCGGCCGGCATGTGCCAGGCTTTGTAGAGCGCATCCAGCGGCACGTCGGCAAAGACGGTTTGCATGCGCGGGCCTTCCTGCGCCGGCTCCTGCGGCAGCTCGCGCACGTAGCGCTCGCCCGCCGGAATGGCGCCAAACCATTTTTCGGCCAGCGGCTTCACCTCTGTGACCGTAACGTTGCCGGCTACGCACAGCACGGCGTTGGCGGGATTATAGTGCTTGACGAAGAATGCCTTCACGTCGCTCAGCTGCGCATCCTCAATGTGCTGCAGGTTCTTGCCGATGGTCATCCAGTGGTAGGGGTGCACGCTGTAGGCCAGCGCGCGCAGGTGCATCCAGGCATCGCCGTAAGGCTTGTTGAGGTAGTGCTCTTTAAATTCCTCGCTCACCACCTTGCGCTGCACATCCAGGCTTTTCTCGGAGAAGGCAAGGCGAGCATCCGGTCGCTTTCCAGCCAGAACGCCGTCTCCATATTTTGCACCGGAAGCTGGATGTAATAGTTGGTGATGTCGTTGGTCGTGTAGGCGTTGTTCTCGCCGCCGGCCATCTGCAACGGCTCGTCGTATTCCGGGATATTCACCGAGCCGCCAAACATGAGGTGCTCAAATAAGTGGGCAAAGCCGGTGCGGTTTGGCTCTTCATCGCGCGCGCCCACATCGTAGAGCACATTCACGCACACCATTGGTGTGGTGGTATCGGTATGGACTATGAGGCGCAGGCCATTGCTAAGGGTCGTCTTATCAAACTGGAGTTTCATCTGGAGGCCAAAATTAGCCTACCCAGCTTGCTGCCGGTAAATAAATCCCGCATCGGTCGTACCAACGATATTTCCGTCCAAAATCCTTCCCGCGACCGCTTCATTGCCGAAGTAGCGCAGGTAATCTCCCGTATAGACCCCAAAGCCGTTTTCCAGAAAGCGCAGCGAGTTAAAGCGTCCCCGCATCTTGGAATAAGGCAGGTTCACATGAATGCCGCCTGCGGAGTCTGCCGACTTCTTGCGCGACTTAAAACGACGGTAAGCCCACGAGCGTGGCGTATCAATAAAGATGTGGATATTATAGACCGCGCCATTAATTCGCAGTTGGAAATCCACGCCCGTCCGGTCCTGATTCATGCTGCGGCGCACATTATCCTGACCGAAGAAGTCTTT
Organism: uncultured Bacteroidota bacterium; assembly: GCA_963782125.1. Lineage (GTDB taxonomy): Bacteria > Bacteroidota > Bacteroidia > Chitinophagales > Chitinophagaceae > UBA1952. The sequence goes on along the minus strand of CAWAID010000007.1, from coordinate 856,659 downwards.
ACAGAGGTGGTAAGCGTGGTATTCCGTAAGCAAGCCGAATTGGGTACGATACAGCCGCGCCTTCAGGCCGGGCAAAAAATCTTCGTAGCTATTAAAGCCGTATCTGCGCCGGACTTCTTCCTGGTGCAGGCCGGTGTAGTAATTAAAAAAATCTTCAAACCCCATCCAGCGACCGTCTCTAAAGAATAATTGGTCCAGGATAGCTGCGGGGTTCAAAATGTCGTACAGATCCTGCTCAAAGTTCCGGATACGGAAAAGCTCCGGCTGCAACCTTAGGCTGCCCAGAAATGCTTCATAACTGGCAAGGGTTGAAGCCGTGAGTTCCATAGAGAAACTTAAAAGTAGCTTTTTACTATACACGTATGACGGATAGTGGCCGCCGGCCTACGCCCACGGGCCTACCTTTGCGGCAATGAGTGACGCCATCCGCCACGAATGCGGCCTCGCCTACATCCGGCTGCGCAAGCCCTTTTCCCACTATCACCAGAAATACGGCACCGCCTTCTGGGGCCTCAATAAGCTGTATCTCCTCATGGAGAAGCAGCACAACCGCGGCCAGGACGGCGCGGGTATTGCTGCCGTGAAGCTGGACATTACGCCGGGCCACCAGTTCATGTACCGCCAGCGGCATGAGCGGGGCAGGCGCCATCGCCGCCATCTTCCAGAATCTGAGCGGCGAAGTGGCGGAGCTGGAAAAGATGTACCCGGACATCCGCAATCATCCGGGCCTGCTCAAAGGCTATATGCGCTTTATGGGCGAGGTGCTGCTGGGCCACCTGCGCTACGGCACGCAGGGCCGCAACAATGTGGAGTTCTGCCACCCCTTCTTCAAGCCCAATATCGTCCCCGCGCGCAACCTGACGATGGCGGGCAACTTCAACCTCGTCAATACCGACGAGCTGTTCCGCATCCTGGATGAGCACCCCACCACTACCATGCGCGAGAGCGACCTCGGCGCTATGATAGAGATGGTGCACTACTACCTCTGCCTTGCCGACGACACGAACCCTGCGCAGCTCAATGTAGAAGGCGTGCTCAAGCAGGCCGCCACGCACTTTGATGGCGGCTATGTATGCAGCGGCCTTATTGGCAATGGCGACTCCTTTGTGCTGCGCGATGCCAATGGCATTCGCCCGGCATTCTGGTATCAGGATGATGAAGTGATTGTAGCCGCATCGGAGCGCCCGGCTATTATGACGGCCTTCAATGTGCCGCTGGAAAAAGTGCAGGAATTGACAGCCCGGCCATGCGATCATCGTCAATGCCAAAGGCGAATGCAGCAATGCCGCAGATCCTGCAGCCAGAAAGAACAGACATGCCTGCTCCTTTGAGCGCATTTACTTCTCCCGCGGCTCCGATGCCGACATCTATAAAGAGCGCAAGCAGCTTGGCCGCAACCTTGCGCCAGCCGTGCTCAAGGCCGTCAATTACGACCTGAAGAACACCATCGTCTCCTTTATCCCAAATACCGCGGAGACTGCCTTCTACGGCCTTATCAAAGGCATGGAGGCATGGCTGAACGAGATTAAGCTGGAGCGCCTCAAAGCGAAGCGCGACCAGATGACCGATGAGGATGTGCTGGAACTCATTGGCCGCCGCGTGCGCATTGAGAAGATTGCCATCAAAGACGTGAAGATGCGCACCTTCATCACCGAAGATGCCAGCCGCGCCGAGATGGTGCAGCACGTGTACGACATTACCTACGGCACCGTCCGCCCCGGCATTGACTCGCTGGTGGTGATTGATGACTCCATCGTGCGCGGCACCACGCTGCGCGAAAGCATCATCAAGATGCTGGACCGCCTGGGGCCTAAGAAAATCGTCATCGTATCCTCCGCGCCGCAAATCCGCTACCCCGATTGCTACGGCATTGACATGAGCCGCATGGGCGACTTCATCGCCTTTCAGGCAGCCATTGCGCTGCTGCGCGAAACGGGTCAGGACAGCATCATCAAGCAGGTATATTACGATTGCAAAAACGCCTCGGATGGTGGCGGGCTGGACAAGCAAAACTTTGTGCAGCGCATCTATGAGCCATTCTCTGCAGAGCAGATCAGTAACAAAATAGGCGAGCTGCTGCGCCCGGAAGATGTGAATGCAGAAGTAGAAATCATCTACCAAAATCTGGAAGGCCTGCACGAAGCCATGTCCCGGCCATACCGGCGACTGGTATTTCACGGGCAACTATCCCACTCCCGGTGGTGCCCGCGTGGCGAACCGTGCTTTTATGAACTGGATGGAGAAGAAAGAAGGGCGGGGGTATTAAAAAATCATAGCGCTACTAAGCAATAATGGTCAGTGCCGCAAGGGAAATGGCCAGTACCTTGCTGCATACACCCGAGTGGCGCAGTGTCTTTGACCAGTACCCGGCTGTATCTTGCCTAATCGCACTTGGCGTTTGGCCATAACTGCACTGTGTATTGCTTAGTAGCGCAAGAGATTTGACCAGTACCCGGATGTACCTTGCCTACAGGCACATGGGAAATGCCCACAACCGCAATGCAAGGAGCAGGTACCAAGAAGCTGGCGTCGTAAAAGCTATCCCGCCGGATATACCTAATTTCGGGGCCGTAAAAAAGAAGGCTGTAATGATTGATATTAAGGTGCCCACCGTTGGCGAATCCATCTCCGAAGTAACGCTGGTGAAATGGCTGAAGAAAGACGGCGACTACGTAAACCGCGACGAGCTGCTCTGCGAGCTGGAAAGCGAAAAAGCCACCTTTGAGCTTAACGCCGAACAAGCTGGCACCCTCAAAATAGTAGCGCAGGAAGGCGCCACCCTCGCCATTGGCGATGTAGCCTGCCGCATTGACGAGACCGCGCAGAAGCCGGAAGGCGCCGCCGCCCCGGAAGCGCCTGCGCCAACCCCACCACCCGTAGCCGCAGAAGGCAAAATTCCGGTAACGGTGAAAGCTACAGAAACGCCTGCTGCGCCATCTGCACAACCCGCAGCGGATGTAAAAGCAACGCCCGTAGCTCAGGCCATCATGGCAGATAAGAAGGTGACACCCACGGCCGTGAAAGGCTCTGGCCACAGGTGGCCGCATACTGAAGGCGGACGTGCTGGAAGCCCTCGCACACCCTCCGGGCAGCAAGCAGGCCGAAGACGGCAGCCCGTCGCGCGCCGACCGCCCGGAGAAGATGAGTAACCTGCGCAAGACCGTATCGCGCCGCCTGGTGGAAGCCAAGAATACCACAGCGATGCTCACCACCTTCAACGAGGTGGACATGACGCGCATCATGGAGATCCGGGCGAAGTACAAAGACACGTTTAAGCAGACGCACGGTGTGAATCTGGGCTTCATGTCCTTCTTCGCGCGCGCCTGCTGCATTGCGCTGAGCGAGTGGCCAGCGGTAAACGCCCGCATAGACGGAGACAACATTGTCTACCACGATTACTGCGACATATCCATTGCTGTCTCCGCCCCGAAGGGCCTCGTAGTGCCGGTTATCCGCAATGCGGAAAGCCGGAGCATGGCCGGCATTGAGCAGGAAGTGGTAGCCCTCGCCACAAAAGCGCGCGAGAATAAGCTGACCATTGAAGAGATGACCGGCGGCACGTTTACCATCACCAACGGAGGTGTCTTCGGCTCGCTGATGAGCACACCCATCATCAACATTCCGCAGAGCGCCATCCTCGGGCATGCACAAAATTCAGGAGCGCCCGATGGCCATTGGCGGCAAGGTGGAAATCCGCCCCATGATGTACGTGGCCCTGAGCTACGACCACCGCATCATAGACGGCCGCGAGAGCGTCAGCTTCCTGGTTCGTGTAAAAGAATTGCTGGAAGCTCCGGAACTTCTGCTGGCTGCGCAAGACCCTGTGAAGATGCTTTTAGGCGTGTAATGGAGTATCTCTGGCGGCATCTGGAAGACATTCTTCTTGCCTACGATGGCCGGCTGCCGCTGCATCATTTTCTGAAATCTTACTTCAAGCAGCATCCAAAGCTCGGCAGCCGTGATCGCCGCGGCTTAAGTGACGCGGCTTATGCTTGGTATCGCGTAGGAAAGGCACTTGTGAATTCAGGCCTTCCTTTACGGGAACAGCGTATTGCCGCGGTGCAGCTTTGCGGCCTGCGGCCAAAGGCGTTTGAATCTTTCTTTACCGAAGAACTTCCACCGCCGGTTGCGCTAAGCAAAATATTCCCTTACGATATCCCTTTTTCAGAAGGCATAAATGGCGATGAATGGCAGGTGTCCATGCTGCGGCAGCCCCGGCTGTTCCTGCGCATTCGCGGAAAGCGCGCTTCAGTTGAAAGCGCTTTGACGGATAATGGCATTCCACAGGAATGGCTTAGCGATACCTGCCTTGCCTTGCCCAACGGTACGAAGCTGGACGGGCTTCTCAAGGAAGATGCATACGTAGTTCAGGACGCCTCATCGCAGGGCACCGGAAAGTACCTCAGAGGTAAAACTGATGAAAGCTGGTGGGATTGCTGTGCCGGCGCGGGAGGAAAATCGCTGATGCTGACGGATAACTCAAAAGGCATCCGGCACTTGTGTACTGATGTCCGGGAAAGCATTCTTCAAAACCTTGCGGCGCGCTTCCGCAAATATCATTTACCGGTCCCGGAACGCCGCGTATTGGATGCCGCAAGTATAACATCCGTTGCAGCAGCACTGAATGCACAAACTTTTGACGGCATTATCTGTGACGTGCCCTGTACCGGCTCCGGCACCTGGGCACGCACGCCGGAGGGATGTTACTTTTTCAATCCAGATGCGCTGGAAACTTACACGGCGCGGCAGAAAGCCATTCTTGGTAATGCCAGTCGCTATGTAAAAGATGGCGGCAGGATTATCTATATCACCTGTTCCGTATTCCGCGCGGAGAATGAAGATGTCATTGAAGCCGTTGCGCCGGCAGCGGGGATGAAGATTGTGGAGGCGCAGCTAATCAATGGACTCCCTATCAGCGCGGACGCGCTGTTTGCTGCCGTGCTGGAACGAGCCTAATAATGCACCAGCTTCTGTGTCAGCTGCTGCCCTTCTACTACAAGGCGCAGCACATAGATTCCTGCGGGCAGCGTGTTGGCAACGGATGCTTTTATAGATGCGCCGTTCCGCACCTGGACAAGACTTACTTCCCGCCCAAGCGCATCGTAAAGCCTTAAGTCGGCTACTGCTGCTGCATTGGGCAGCATTACGGAGAAATCGCGGATGAAAGGATTGGGCATTACCCTTAGAGTGCCATCCGCGGGCGGCGTCATGAATTTGGCTAAAAGCTGCTGTGCTTTTCGGAAGTCCGGAATGCCGAATCCGAGTTTAGGTGTCGGTGGCCGCTGGTCGGCGCTGCTGTCTATGGCTGTGCGGATAATGGCCGGCGGCAAGGCAGGGAAAGCCTGCAGCAGGCATGCGGCCCAACCAGCCGCCTGTGGGCAAGAGAAAGAAGTGCCGCCTGAATAGCCAACTGAGTTGCCGCTCGTAAACACGGCGGCTGGGTCGCCTTGCAGGCAAACATCCGGCTTGATGCGCCCGGCAGCGTTAGGGCCAGGGCTGGAGAAGCCGGCTGGCGAGCGTGCTGACGTGACGGCGCCTATCGTCAGGGCGCTGTCTGCATCGGCGGGTGTAGTGAGGAAATTCCAGCTGTTGGCACCTTCATTGCCCGCAGCTTCCACGCATAAGATGCCTTTTGCGGTAGCAATATTCATGGCGCGGGCCACGGGCATCGTATGGCCGTCTAAAGCGGCCTTGTCAACTATGTAGAAGTAGGGATTGGTGAAGATGTTATAGACGAGTGAGGAGGAAATCACGTCGGCCCCAATACTGTCAGCACGCTCCATGCCACTTACAAGGTTGTCCAGTTCATAGAGGGCGTCAGTGATAGCAGCATCTTCGGTCACATACAATGCATATTGGGCATCGGGCGCGGTGCCCACAAAAGTGCCCGGCAGCAAACCGGCTATAACGGAGAGGCATTCGGTGCCGTGGGAGCCGTAGGCAAATACGTAAGAGGAGTCATGCACGAAATCGTGGGTTTCAATCAGGCGGCCGCTATGCATCAGCGAGTCAAAGCCATTATGGCTATCTACCTCCAGAAAACCATCATCCAGCACCGCAATGAGCTTCCCACGGCCTCGGTAGCCCTGGTCGTGCAACGTATCGCCATGCACCATGTTGGTCTGAGGCCAGGTAGTGCCGTAATAAGTAGCAGAGCCAGCAGTTCTGGCACTGCTTAGGAATGGCTGTTTAGCATCCCTGATAGCTTCCGCAGCAAATTTCGGATTAGTGCTGGTGGCTCCTGCACGATGCAGGCCCGTAGCAAAAAAACCAACCCAGGTTATGCTGCTTATCCATGGCTTGCCGGCCAGGGTGAGTATTTTGGTAGAATCAGTGAGCAACACTACGCACTGGTTGAGCCAGCGGGATGTGTTATGCAGCTTGCCGCCTGTGAGTGCAAGCACCGTATCCACATAGCGGGGAGAAACGGGCCGGTCGGTGCTGTCCAGGGCTATTCCGAAGGCTGCCCGGCGCGCCAGGGCGCGGCTGCTTAACCATGACGGCGCGGCCGAAAGTTGCGGCGCACCGGCTTTGTCTTTAAACGCAACGCGGAATGCGTACTGTGCCGGTGCCGCAAGGCCAGTGGCCGAAAAGCTGGTAATGAGCAGCAGGGAAAAGCAACAGCAAAGGAAGAACTGGCCCAGTGGACTGAAGGCGCTTCGGTCTTTCATCATCTCATTATTGCGCGAATACGCACACACAAAGCAAAAACACAAACCGGCCGCCCCTTTCTTACTTATACTGGGTAGCGCGCATTACTACATTATAACCCCGGCGGCAGGCCGTAGTCGGATTGCTAGGGTCATAAGTCCAGTAAGTGATCTCACGATAGATAAGGCCTACGTCGTAGCCATATACTTCGCGGTAAAAATTGCGTTCGGCGTAAGCGTTCGGCAACATTTCGGGGTTATTGACTAAGTCATTCACCGCAGTTACGGTGACGGTATTATCAAAGTCAATGCGGCCGTTGTTATAGGGTTGCAGATAATTGCTGTAGCGATACACCCAGCCGCCAAACTGGCGCAGCGCAGCGTCGCTGGTATCTATGGCACGGTTGCCAAACCAGGTACCACCTTCGCTTACCGGGAAGGTAAGCTTCTGCATACGCAGGTTTTGCATAAAAGTCTCCAGGCCCTTTGCAGTAGGCGTGATATAAAACACTTGATTTACCGCCCATGCTACGGAGTCGGAGGCGCGCTCATCAACGTCAACACGGTAAGATGGCCGACCCTGCAGGTCCGTAAAGGTGTCTGCAATGGTGTAGCGCAGATTCAGATGCTTCGTGCGCTTCTTACAGTCAAAATCCGTCCAGATAGTGGAGTCCACGTCATAAATGATGGAGCGGCCAAGCTGCAGCGGATAGAAGCCGCGGGTAGGCTCTTCATAAATGCGGTCGTTATCAACCGACTTATTACAGGCAGCCCAGGTAAGAATGGAAACGGCAAGGAACAGGAAGGGTAAAAACCTTTTCTTCATAAGTCGTGCGTGTGCAGTTGGGGAAATTGCGAAGCGTAAATGTAATCCCTAAACGGGAAAACGGGGGCATTGGTATGTAAAGTGCCGGTGAAGAGACCATACAGCCGCAGGCTGAAAATCAACCTTATGAGCCGGCCAATGCCTCGCAGGCTTATACCGGATGCCAGCGGCAGGTGCCAATCAAAGCGAAAAGGGCTAATACGATTACCAGCACTACGATGGCCATCCAGCCAACCCGAAAGCCTTGCTTGAGTCCACTTTCATGCTCAACATTGACTGGGTGCCCGCATTGAGGGCAAAGCGCAACATTTTCGGGTACGAGCGTACCACATTCCGCGCATTTTTTATGTGCCATTAAAGATGTAGGTATTATCGGGCTAAAGTAATACGGATTACTCATTGAATAATGCCGCCGCCCACCACATCGTCGCCTTCGTAAAAAACAGCGCTTTGTCCCGGTGCAATGCCGGTTACCGCGTGCGTGAAATCTACACGTACCAGATTGCCCTCATTTTGCAGCACACTGTCTGCCCCGGCATCGCGGTAGCGGATTTTGGTAGTGGCCTCCATGCCGTCATGAATAGTAGCGTACTTCACCATATTGATGCCGCCCACCCACATGGAGGCGCTCTGCAGCTCATCAGCGTCGCCGAGCACCACGGTATTGGTCTCGGGGATGATCTTCGTCACGAAAACTGGTCTTGCCCAATGCCAGGTCCAGGCCCTTTCGCTGCCCGACGGTGTAGAATGGATAGCCGCGGTGCTTGCCCACAATGCTCCCATCGGTAAGCACATAGTTGCCGCCTTCCACGCGCGCCTCCAAGTCCGGGGTCCGGCGCTTCAGGAAGCCGCGATAATCATTGTCCGGCACAAAGCAGATCTCGTAGCTCTCGCTTTTCTTGGAAAGCTCGGTGTAGCCCATATCGGCCGCCAGCTGGCGTACTTCCGTCTTCAGCATATCTCCCAGTGGGTAGATAGAGCGGCTCAGGCAGTCCTGCCCGAGGCCCCACAGCACATAGCTCTGGTCTTTGGTCAGATCGCGCGCTTTTGAGAGCACAAATCGTTCCGCGTCCTGCCGCACCTTCACATAGTGGCCTGTGGCAATAAAGTCGCAGCCCAGCGCATCGGCGCGCTTCAGCAGCGCAGCCCACTTGATGTGCGTATTGCACAGTACGCAGGGATTTGGTGTGCGGCCGGCCAGATATTCATCCACAAAATTGTTGATCACGTGATCGCCAAATTCTTCGCGGATGTCCAGCACATAGTGCGGAAAGCCGTGCTCCACCGCCGCCTGCCGGGCATCGTTGAATGAATCAAGGTTGCAGCAGCCAGTCTCCTTTTTACCACTTGGGGCTACGCTCGTGGCATAGTCCCATGTCTTCATAGTGATGCCCACCACTTCATAGCCCTGCTCATGGAGCATCAGGGCACTTACCGTGCTGTCAATGCCGCCGCTCATGGCCACCAAAACCTTTCCGTGCTTGCTCATGTGAGGCCAAATTTACGACTGTCGGCTCGTGCGCCTTATCACAAGCCCTTACGGCGGCATAGCCTTTTACCTTTGAAAGCATGAAGAGTCAAGGCATCACCTTTCCATCCGGCGCGGCAACGGAATACCACTTTGAAGCGGAGTTAACCGACCTGAAACGGCTTGCACCGCCCAAAGACGCCATTGTCATTACAGACGAAACAGTCGCCGGACTGCACGGAGATAAGCTGAACGACTACCGCGTGCTCACGTTCCCCGCTGGCGAGCAGCATAAGACGCTGGACACCATTTCAAAGCTGACGGAAGGGCTCTGGAAGCGGGCGCTCATCGCAAAACGCTCCTGATCGGCCTTGGCGGTGGTGTTGTAACAGATATTGTCGGTTATCTCGCTGCATCGTTCATGCGTGGCGTGGATGTAGCCTTTGCGCCTACCACTTTGCTGGGACAGGTAGATGCCGCTATCGGCGGCAAAAACGGCGTGAACATAGGCTTGCACAAAAACATGCTCGGCACGGTGCGGCAGCCACGCTTTGTCCTCTTCCACACAGGCTTTCTAACAACGCTGCCTGATGAGCATTGGGCGGCCGGCTTCGCCGAAATTATCAAATATGGCTTCATAGCCGATGCCCGTATTCTCACGACGCTGCAGAATGGAGACATTACCTATTTCAAAGGCCATCCGGATAAGCTGAATGAGTTGATTGCTGGCAGCGCAGATGTCAAAAACAAGATCGTCCACGCCGATGAGCGTGAGGAGGGGCTTCGGCGGGTGCTGAATTTCGGCCATACCGCGGGGCATGCTTTTGAAACGCTTTATAGTCTCTCGCATGGCTGCGCAGTGGCTCTGGGCATGCGGGTGGCAATGAAGCTTTCCGAACAGCATACTGCGCTCATGCCAGATGCCGCCGGGCAGCTAAAGGAGCTCCTGGAGCGTTACAGCCTCCCCGTCAGCATTACGCACAATGCAGATGAAGTAATGGCTTTATTGGTGACTGATAAAAAGCGGCGTGATGACGGGATTGACTATGTATTGCTGGAGAAGCCGGGAGTGGCGGTGACGAAAGTGCTGCAGCCGGAGCAAATCCGCGACGCGCTCGGGATAGTTGCCGCTTAAAGCATTCCGCATACCGAAATCCGCTTCTATCATTCCCACTTAAAAATCCGGCTGGCTAAGGCGTAGAGTGCGATGCCCCATACGCACAGCCATAGAATATCCCAGCGAATGGCCCAAAAACCGGCGCCTTCAAAAGAAACCTGCCGCATGGCGTGATTAAGAAAGGAAAGCGGTAGCGCACCGGCAATGGGCTGCAGCCACTTTGGGAAGACCTCAATAGGAAAAAAGGTGCCCGCCAGCAGGAATTGCGGCAGCGTAATCATGTTGGAGAACGCGGGAATGACCGATTCATTCTTCGCCACATTGCTCACCACGAAGCCGAAACCCATAAATACCATAATGGCGAGTGCAGATAACGCCAGTAATTGCAGGAACGTAATGAAGCCATGCACCAGTGTAAAGCCGAAAGCAAAATGTCCGATTGTGATAATGACAATGGCCGTCATTAATTGAAAGATCATGCGTGCGATGCCTTCAGAGATGACAATAGTACCGCGCCGCACGGGTGTAGCGAAAAAGCGTTTCAGCACCAGTGTCTGCCGCAGGCCAAAGAAGACGAATGCAGTACCGAAGACAGAGCCCGCCAGCAGCGAAAAGCCAAGCTGGCCCGGCAGGATAAAGTCAAGGTATTTGTACTCGCGGACAGTTGTCTCCTGCACGTCAACTTTAGCCAGGCTGGTAATGCGGCGGGAAATTTCCGGATCGGCGCGCTGCAGAATGCCATTGATGATGCCCTGAAGCTGCGCCACTTCATCCATCTTCGTGGAAGCAGCCCTGAGGCCTACGTGGTATAATGGCGCTCCACCTTTTTGAATAGAAACGATTGCAGCTATTTTCCCGTCGCGCAGGTCTTTATTCTGGCCGGCAGTATCGGGATAAGTCTTCCAGGTAATGCCTTCCACTTCCTTTAGGGACGCATAAATCGGATTGGCGGTATCGGCTCCCGGCGCAAGGGAGAGCTTCGTGGAAAATCCGCCCCCGCTGCCGCTCAGCATTCCAAATACAAGTATGAAGATGAGCGGGAAGGCAAGGCCAAAGACGACTGCGGACGGAGAACGCAGGATTGCCTGAAGCGAGGCACGCGTAAGGGCGCGTGCCGCGCGAAAATTGCTGTAGTCGGCCATGCCGTAAAAGTAAGCGGCGGCTGCAAGACGGTGTTAAACGATTGAGAGGAACAGGAAGCAGCGCCGCGTTTGCGTTAATTTGGACATCGTGAAGAAGATTATTTACCCGCGCGTTTTGGCGTCGGCCCTTTTTTGCCTCCTGTTCCTGCCGGCAGCATTCGCATCCTGGCCGGCGAGGGCGGCAAAGATTTTCATCCCAATGGATGCGGACGGGCAGCGTGCGCATCTAAAGGCGTATGGTGTTGCTTATGCTGCTTTGAAGCTGGGCATTCCGGTGGATTGGCTGTTGAACTATAAAGGCGGTTCCTTTGGTATTGACCAGATAGATGCGGTGGAGCGCCTGTGCAAGTTGCGCGGTGTAGATTATGAGGTAATGAGTGAGGGGCAATACACAGGCGTATTGCAGGAGCTCGCAAATCCTGATTTTAACGGCGACCTCATCAAGCTGGAGAAGCCGCCACGAATCGGCGTATATACCCCTCCTAATAAGCTGCCGTGGGATGATGCGGTGACGCTGGCACTGACCTATGCGGAAATCCCATATGATAAGCTCTACGACGACGAGCTGCTGGCCGACAAGCTTACATGAGTACGACTGGCTGCACCTGCATCACGAGGATTTTACAGGTCAGTATGGAAAGTTTTGGGCAGGACAGCACCAGATGGCATGGTATCAGGAGGATGTCCGTACCAATGAGGCAATGGCAGCGAAGCATGGCTATAAGAAAGTGTCGCAGCTTAAGCTGGCGGTCGCGAAGAAAATCCGCGATTTTGTGGCGGGCGGCGGATACCTATTTGCCATGTGCTCTGCTACTGATACTATGATATTGCGCTTGCCGCCGAAGGCGCGGACATCTGCGAGGTGCCATTTGACGGCGACCCGATGGCGCCGGATGCGCAGCAGCGGCTGAACTATGACAACTGCTTTGCCTTTAAAAATTTCAACCTTGTCACCTCACCCTATGTCTATGAATATTCCAACATAGACAATGAGCCCGGAAAACGGCCGGGCAGTGCCGATGAACCTGGACTACTTCTCGCTCTTCACCTTCTCCGCTAAGTTTGACCCGGTGCCGAGCATGCTCTGCCAGAACCACACGACCACCATCAAAGGCTTTATGGGACAGACCACGGCCTTTCGTAAGGATGTATTGAAAAGCGGTGTGCTGGTGATGGGCGATTACAAACCAACGGGTGAGGCCCGCTACATTCATGGTGAGTATGGCAAAGGCACCTGGACATTCTACGGTGGCCACGACCCGGAAGATTATCAGCATGCCATCGGCGACCCGGTGACGGACTTGGCGCTGCATCCGAGCTCGCCCGGCTACCGGCTTATTCTGAACAATGTGCTCTTTCCCGCGGCTAAGAAGAAGCCACGGAAGACTTAGGATTCAAAGCGTAGCCTGGACTTTCTTCGGCAGTTTTGCCCGGATTATTTCGTAGGCGCGGGCTATGTGCGCTTTCCAATCAGCAAGCTTCAAAGCCTGCGGCTGAATCACTTTCACCCATTTGGCGCGCTGCAAGTGCGGCGCAGGTATGAACATATTGCTTGCGGCAAGCAGCTCAAAATCCTCATCCGATACTTTAAAGGAAGTATCATTCGCATCGTCCAAGCTTGTGATGCAAAACATCTTTCCGCCGACCTTAAAGAGCAGGTGATTTTCCCATTGCACCTCCTCAGTCGCGCCGGGATGCGCCAGGCAGATTTGGCGAAGCGTATCTAAGTCCATGCAGTAAAGTTGTCAACTTTGGCGCGATGAAAAACCTCTTTGCGCCCGGCGACATAAAAACCTATAGTCACACTGTGGCGGACGCTGATGTGGCGCGCCTACCGGGAGGATTGATTCACTCTGTTTATAGCACCTTTGCGCTTGCGCGTGATGCAGAGTGGGCCAGTCGTCTGTTTGTTCAGGATATGCTGGAAGAAGACGAAGAAGGCATTGGGACGATGGTGCACGTGGTTCATCAATCGCCGGCGCTGGTTGGCGAAACAGTAGCAATAGTTTCTACGCTGGCCGCGGTTGAGCGTAATGAAATCATCACGCCTTTTGAAGCGAAAGTTGGCAACCGTGTCATAGCAACCGGCGAGACGCGGCAAAAGATTTTGAAGAAAGAAAAGCTGGAACGACTCTTCGCAACCCTGAGGAGTAATTAAGCCTTCAGCGCCTTTTCTAAAAATGGTGCAAGGCGGGCAGCCCAAACTGCATATTCTTTCCCGGAAGGATGCAGGCCGTCTTCTGCCAGAAACTCTGGCTTTTGACCATTGGCGCGGGTGCTGTCGGTGATGTCTAGCCAGCCGCATTTGTGCGCCAGCGAAATCTCCTTCGCCGCAGCATTGTAAGCGTCAATTTCCTGCGCAATTTTTCCTCGGTCGCGGCCTTCGGCAAACGGCGTCACGCCCCAATCGGGAATAGAAACAACGATTACGTGGCGTGGATGGCCATTGGCGAAGTTGATAGATTGATTAAGTAGACTGATAAACTCGTCTTTGTAATTATCCAGTGTCCGGCCGCGGTATTGATTGTTGACGCCAATGAGCAACGTGACAGCGGAAAAGGTTTCTTGCAGCTTCCGCTCGCGAATGGCTGCTGCCAGCTCATCAGTTGTCCAGCCGGTAGTAGCTACAATAACTGGCTCGGTCATCTGTAGGCCGGTTTTGCGAAGAATTGCCGCTGTTTGATTCGGGAAATTTTCGGAAGCAGGCACGCTTTCACCAATGGTGTAAGAATCGCCGAGTGCCAGATAGGTGTGCATAGAATTTCAAACCTACTGAATAAACACCGTCTTGATATTCGTGAACTCGCGGATACCAAACACGCCCAACTCGCGCCCATAGCCGCTTTGCTTCGTGCCGCCAAAAGGCAGATGCGGGTCGGAATGGACCTGCGCATTTACAAAACAATTGCCGGCCTGCAACTCCCGCGCTGCCAACTGCTCCGCACGCTTACGGTCTTTAGAGAAAATAGCGCCGCCCAGGCCGTAGATGCTGTCGTTCGCTTTGCGCATGGCGTCGGCTTCGTCCTTCGCTTCAATGATAGCCGCTACCGGGCCGAAAAGCTCTTCATCATAAGCCGGCATACCCTTCTTTACGTTTGTCAGAATGGTTGGCGGATAAAATGCGCCTTCGCCTTCCGGTAGCTTGCCGCCGCAAAGAATTTTCGCGCCATTGGCCACACTGTCCATCACCTGCTCGTGCAGCGCATCGCGCAAATCCATGCGCGCCATCGGGCCGATGCGCATGGCCTTATCCATCGGGTCGCCGCCCCATTTTGCACCTTCAAAAGCCTCTTTCAAACGCTTGCTCAAATTCTTTGCGCAGGCTTTTAACTACCACAAAGCGCTTTGCCGCAACGCAGCTCTGCCCGCTGTTTACGAGCCGTGCTTCCGTACAGACTTTTATAGCAAGGTCCAGGTCCGCATCTTCCAGAATTACATAAGCATCGGAGCCGCCAAGCTCCAGCACCTGCTTCTTAATAGCACGGCCTGCTGCTTCTGCAACCTTGCTGCCTGCAGCGGTGCTGCCGGTAAAGGTGACTGCATGAATGCGCGGGTCGGCAATGAGGTCGGCTACTTCGCCGGAAGGCAACAGCAGTGTCTGGAACAAGCCTTTCGGCGCGCCTGCTTTCTTGAAAATCTTTTCAATCTCCAGTGCGCAGCCGCTCACATTGCTGGCATGTTTCAGCACCATTGTATTGCCCGCCATCAGGATGGGCGCGGCGCAACGAAACACCTGCCAGTATGGGAAATTCCAAGGCATGACGGCCAGCACCGTACCCAGTGGCTGGTAGGAGATGAAGCTCTTGCGGGCATCTGTCTGCACGATTTCATCAGCAAGCATTTTCGCGCCTTCTTTGGCATAGAAGTCGAAGGTCTTCGCGCATTTGGCCACTTCGTCCAGGCTTTGCTGGATGGGCTTGCCCATTTCGCGCGTTGCCAGTTCTGCAAGCATCTTTTGGTCTTTGCGAAGCTGCGCAGCAATGGCTTTAAGCACCTGCGCGCGTTCCTTGAAAGATGTTTGTCGCCATGCCTCAAAGGCCTTCCGCGAAGCGGCTAATGCACGCTCAACCGCTTCAGGTGTGGTTGGCTTCGTAAGTGGCAATCGTTTCGCCGGTGGCGGGATTGATGGATTGAAATGCGGACATGGCCTGAATGGTTTGACTTTGCCAAATCTCTCCAGCAGGACTCGGCAAGTCGTGTGAGACGAAGTTGGCGTTTCCTACTTTTGCGGGCATTATACCCTTATAAATCTTCACAGCATTTTAAAGCAACACTCATGGCTCCTGATAAAATCAAATTTGGTACCGACGGCTGGCGCGCAATTATCGCGCAGGACTTCACAGTTTATAATGTAGCCCGCGTGACGCAGGCGCTAGCTAAATGGCTACTGGAACGCAGCGCCGAATCCTACGCGTAGTTGTCGGCCACGATTGCCGCTTTGGCGGGAAGCTTTTTGCTGAAACAGCGGCAGGCGTGCTCTGCGCGACCGGCATCAAGGTGCTCATTGGCCGACGGCTTTGTCAGCACGCCGATGATTTCGCTAGGCGTGTTGGCAGCACGGCGCACAGCAAGGTGTTGTGATTACTGCTTCGCACAATCCGCCATCTTACAATGGCTACAAGCTGAAAGGCGCACATGGCGGCCCTTCCAGCCCGGAAGATATCGCGGCTGTGGAAGCCCTGATTGAAGATGAAGTGAGTATCCCTACAAAAACGATGGCCGAGTGGGAAGCCGAAGGCCTGCTGAGCTGGGTGGATCTGGAGCGGGAATACCTGGAATATCTTCAGACCAAATTTGACTTTGCGAAGCTGAATGCATCACCATTTAAGATGGCGTATGATGCGATGTACGGCGCAGGGATGAACGTCATCCGCCAGCTTGCTGCCGGGCGCGGTGCTGCATTCATTGCGAGTACAACCCCGGCTTCAACGGGCAAGCGCCGGAGCCGTTGGATAAAAACCTGCAGGAGCTTGCGAATACGCTAAAGCATACGCCTGAGCTGAAAGTAGGCCTTGCCACAGACGGCGATGCCGACCGCATCGGTCTCTACGATGAGGACGGGAATTTTGTGGATGCGCACCATATCATCCTGCTGCTCATTCACTACCTGCACAAGTACAAGGGCATGAGCGGCAAGGTCGCCATCGCCTTCTCCGTCACCGACCGTGTGAAGCGTATGTGCGAGGTTTATGGCCTGCCAATTGAAGTGACGCCGATTGGCTTCAAATACATCTCCGACCATCATGGTGCATGAAGATGTGCTGGTGGGCGGCGAGGAAAGCGGCGGCATCGCGGTGAAGGGCCACATCCCGGAGCGCGACGGCATCTACGACGGCATGCTGCTTTATGAATTCATGACGGAGACGGGCAAGACGCTGAAGGAGCTGATTGCGGAAGTGTATGAGGTGGTAGGCCCGTTCGTGTATGAGCGCGCCGACCTGCATATTGAAAATTCAAAAAAGGAAGCCATCATTAAAACTGCGCTGGCTAATGGCTACAGCGTGTTTCGGCAAGTATGGCTTTAAGCGGACAGAAAATATTGACGGTATGAAGTACCATCTGAATAATGGCGGCTGGATGATGCTGCGGGCTTCTGGCACGGAGCCGCTGTTGCGGATTTATGCGGAGGGAAATAGCAAAGAAGAAACCCTAGATATTCTGCAGGATGTAAAGGCGGCCTTGGGTATATAATTCATACTTAAGCTTGAATCCGCGCGCTGAATTCCAAAATCCAACCCTATTTTTGTGCTCCGGCGAGTCTTATACGACCAGCTCCTACTAATCCCCCAGGGCAGGAATGCAGCAAGGGCGTGTGGTTGTAGCGGTGCGATGTGAGTAACTCGCCGGGTTTTTTATTTATATCCCGCCATGAAATTTTTTATAGATACCGCCAACCTTGACCAAATCCGTGAAGCCTACGAAATGGGTATCCTGGACGGCGTAACGACCAACCCTTCCCTGATGGCTAAAGAAGGAATTAAGGGCACCGACGCCATTGCGCAGCACTACAAGACCATCTGCGAAATTGTGGACGGCCCTGTAAGTGCTGAAGTGCTCGGAACCACCTTTGAAGGCATTGTGGAAGAAGGCAAGAAGCTGGCGCAAATTCACGAAAACATCATCGTGAAGGTGCCGATGATTAAGGACGGTATCAAAGCCATCAAGTGGTTTACGGATAATGGCATTCAAACGAATTGCACGCTCGTATTCTCCGCCGGCCAGGCCATTTTAGCTGCAAAGGCGGGCGCTACCTACGTGTCGCCATTCATCGGCCGCATTGACGACAGCAACTGGGACGGCGTTGACCTGATTAAGCAAATTGTAAGCATCTACAACGCGCAAGGCTACATGACCGAAGTGCTGGCAGCATCCATCCGCTCGCCTTTGCACATCGTTAAGTGCGCGGAAGCTGGCGCCGATGTTTGTACTTGCCCGCTGTCTTCTATCACTGGCTTGCTGAAACACCCGCTGACGGATTTAGGCCTCGCGCAGTTCCTAAAGGACGCGCAGGCGATGGCATAATCCAAGTCAATTCTTTAACCTAGAACGCGCTTCGGCGCGCTCTTTTATTTGATGGTGATTAAGCAGGAATAGGATGCCCTTCCAGAATCAGTTCTATTCTCGCGGTAAACTCCTTCAGCCATTCCGCGTCGCCAATGTTTGCGCCGATACCGACGAATTTACCGCTCCATTCTGCGAGCGTGTGCAGGCAGGCTTCCACTTGACCCTTTGAATACGGCGGGCGGCCTATGTAGCCTTTTGCAGCCCAATCAGTCTTCAGGCCCATTTCCTTCGCTATCTGCGCCTGGGTCATACCTGATGTAAAGTGCTGCACGTACATCCTCTCAAAATGATTGTACAGCACCCCAATCAGTAGCGGCGGCGGCGCGCTCTTTGGGCTGGATATAAAGTAGCCAAGCATCTTATACAGCGCATCCTTATTGCCGCCTGTCAGCGCTTCGGGGAAGGCAAATACATTGTACTCCTTGGAAATGCCGATGTATTTCTGAATAAGCTGCGGCGTCAGTTCCGTCTCGCCAGGCTGCATGTTCAGACGCACCTTTTCAATCTCGTTCGCAATCTTCTGCAGGTCATTGCCAAGATAGCCGGCCAGCATCTGGGCCTCATTGAAATGAACTTTCAATCCATGGCTCGCGCAGTAATCCGCAATCCAATCTGGCAGCGCCTCATCTTTCAGTTTATTGCTCGTAAAAGTGACGCCCAGCTTTTCTACAACCTTCGGCAGCTTGCTACGACCATCTACTTTCTTGAATCGATGTTCTATGAGGAAAATTGTGGTCGGGGAAGGCAGCTCCGCATAGCTCACCAACTCGCCGAGGTCTTTCATCTGCGCGGCATCTTTGAGAATCACCACTTGGCGTTCGGCGAACATCGGGAAGCGGCGGCAGGCATTGACTACATCCACCCAATTGGCGTCTTTGCCATAAAAAACGGTCAGATTAAAATCCTTCTCGTGCAGCTGCAGGATTTTTTCTTCAAAATAATCGGTGATGATGTCTAAGTAATACGGCTCCTCACCGTCGATCAGGTAGACGGGCGCGTACTGCTTGGCCTGCAGGCTTTGCTGGAGCTTTTTGAAATCTATGGGCACTTGCTGTAAATGATTTGCTGGACTGCTCGCCCAATACTTGTCATTCCCGAAGCGAATCTCATCTCGCATCAACCGTATAGAGGCTTCTGTGAGTTTCCCTGCGGGAATGACAAGGTCATTGCGAGCTTTAACATCTGTCAATAATAGGGAAGCTAAGCACTAATTGCCGCGGGCTCTAAAATCTCCGTTTCAAATGCCACCTCATTGTAGCACATTAACCGCATGTAAACTTTCGCGGTGGTGTCCACATCTTTCTGGCAATAGGTGACAATGCGCGGCAAGTCTTTTTCCTGCCAATAGACGCGCGTTACATCTTCTCCGCTGATATCGTCTTTCGGGGTAGGGATGCCTAGCACTTCGGCCAGCAGTGAAAGCTTCGTGTAAGCCTTTCTATCACCAAACGACCATAACTCCATCGTATCGACGTGCGGCACTTCCCAAGGCTTTTTGCCGTGCAGCTTCAGGCACTCTGGCAGGCACATGCCGTGGATAATCATGCGCCGGGAGATGTAGGGCAGGTCAAACTCCTTAATGTTGTGGCCTACAAATGTGAGGTTCTTATGTTGCTGGCTGAATTTAGAGACGGATCTGCAAAACGTCTCCAATAATTCCTTTTCGTCAATTCCCGCAAAGGAGCGGATGTACAGCTTCCACTCGCCGTCCCGTTCGTGCAGGCAACCCATAGAGATGCAAACAATCCTGCCCGAATTCTGCGAGGATGCCGGCTTTATCAAAAAATGCTTCCGAAAGCTTCTCTTCTTCTACGTTCCATTTCGTCTTCGCTTTCTTCGCCCACTCCCGCTGCATGCCCTCACTTAATTGCGCGTGTTCAGGTTCGCCGCAGGCGGTCTCAATATCTATGAAGAGTAAATGTTTTAACGGTTCCATCCTGCACGCAATTTTATCTTTGCCCGCCACGAAAATAACCTAAATCGCTTTTCGCATGAGTCAGGAATTCAATAGCCCGTCAGGGCCAAATCCCGGACAGCAGCCCCAACAGCCTGCTACCACATACCGTCCGCAGTCGTCATCAGCCACGCCATCGGGCACACCGCAGCGGAACAACACCTGGGTTTATCTTGGTGTTATAGCGGTGCTCCTCGGCGCGTGTATTTACCTTTTTGCGACTCGCAATACGGCTATGAACCAGGTTAAGAGCCTGACCGACACGGTGCGCATAACGAGTGCGGCTAAGGAAAGCCTTAATACTGAATACGAAGCTGCCATTGCCCGTCTTGATCAGCTTAACACGACCAATTCCACGCTGAATAATGAAATCAAAGACAAAGACGGCGAATTGCAAAAAATGCGCAGTGAGCTGCAAGGTATTATGAGCAAAGAGCGACGCAGCGAAAGCGATAATGCAAAGGCGAAGGCCCTCATTGCGAAGCTAAACAGTAAAGTGGCAGGCTACGAAGAACGCATTGCCGCATTGGAAGGTGAGAACCGCAACCTGACCGCCGCCAATACTTCGCTGACAGAAGAAAAGGAAAAAGTAACACAAGAAAACACCGGACTTCAGCGGCAGGTGAAGCTCGGTGCAGTCTTGCATGCTTCCAACATTACTCTTGAAGCCATCAACCTGAAGCGAGGCGGCCGTAAGGAAGTGGAAACCAGCAAAGCCAGCCGCGCTGATATGCTCCGCATCCGCTTTGATATTGACGAAAACCGACTTGTTGATAATGGCAGCAAAGACATATTCGTGCGCGTTACTTCGCCCGATGGTCGCCTGCTGAGCAATGCCGCTTATGGCTCCGGAGTTACTACTACGGATGACGGCCAGCAGCTTTCCTATACCGCATCCAAGAGCGTTGCGCTATCTGCGAATACACCGGTAAAAGGCGTGCAGATTGACTGGAAGCAGGAGAGTGATTATCAGAAGGGTACTTATGCTATTGACCTGTACAACGCAGGTTTCCGAATCGGCGGCGGTAGTGTAACCTTGAAGTAGCTGTTTTTAACTGAAGGACTTTCATAGGGATGAGCGGCGGCTCATCCCTATTCATTTAAGCGACGCCGGGGGTAACAAAAAGATAATGCACCCCGTGCTGACCAAACAGCAACCCTGACCTAACATTGTGCTGTGATGGATACCATGGATATGCTGCCCGGCAAGATTCTGATTGTGGACGACGAGCCGGATATTGTGCAGTTCCTGCAATACAATCTAAGGGGTAAAGGCTACCTGACGGCAACTGCGTCTGACGGTGTTGAGGCTATTCGTAAGGCGAAGGAATTCCGCCCCGACCTTATTCTGATGGATGTGATGATGCCGCACAAAGACGGCATTGCCACCATCCGCGAGCTTCGGCAAATGCCGGATTTCGAAGGCACAGCTATTATCCTGCTTACAGCCCTTTCGGATGAGAAGTATGAGATAGAAGGCCTTAAAACCGGCGCAGACGATTATATCGCAAAGCCCATTAAGCCAGAGCTTTTAGCTACAAGAATTTCTACTGCGCTCCGCCGTACCCGCAAAGACGGCGATGAAGAGCAGAAGCAGGTATTCGGCGATCTGGAAATAAACAAAACGAAGTTCACGGTCTCTTACAGGGGCGAAGAAATTACGCTCGCTAAAAAAGAGTTTGAGCTGTTGTCGCTCCTTGCTTCTAAGCCTGGCCGCGTTTTCCTGCGCAACGAAATTCTGCAGCGCGTATGGGGCACCGAAGTCATAGTAGGTGATCGCACGATTGATGTCCACATCCGTAAGATCCGCCAGAAGACCGGCGTTGACCTCATCACGACGGTTAAAGGAGTGGGGTATAAGTTTGAGCTGAATTAGCAGGCTGCGCAAATACCTTTGAGCTTCCTGCTCATGGCTGTTTTAGACACCAAAAATCTTTCGCCCCGTTTTCTTTCGCTGGTAACGGCGGGCGTGGTGTCCGCGGCTAACACCCTGCTCAGCCTGTTGCTGAAGCCGCTTTGGTGGCAAGTAGTACTTGTTGCCGGTGTGACGTTCACCATTACTTATTCGCTTTACCATTATACACTCCAGCGCTTCATCTATCGCAAGATTAAGCTCATCTACAAGTTTATTTACCAGACCAAGGCAACACCGCGCGAAGAGTTTTTCTACAAGAATATCCTTCCGCAAAAGTCCATTGAAGAAGTAGGCAAAGATGTAGAACAGTGGGCTGCCCGCCGAAGTGACGAGATAGAAGGGCTGCGCGCCAACGAGCAGTTTCGCAAGGAATTTCTGATGAACCTCGCGCATGAGCTCCGCACGCCCATCTTCACCATTCAGGGCTATGTGGAAACGCTGCTGGGCGGTGCTGTTGAGGACCCTGCAGTCAACAAAAAATTCCTGGGCAGTACTTCAAAGAGTATTGACCGCCTTGTGGAGCTTGTCAATGATCTTGACCAGATTTCCAAGTTGGAAAGTGGCCGCATGCCACTTGTGCAGG
Source organism: uncultured Bacteroidota bacterium (assembly GCA_963782125.1). GTDB lineage: Bacteria > Bacteroidota > Bacteroidia > Chitinophagales > Chitinophagaceae > UBA1952. The sequence goes on along the minus strand of CAWAID010000007.1, from coordinate 834,440 downwards.
AGGCTTTCCGCATTCAAGATCTTGTGGCCGATGTTTATGAAGAATTTGAACTTCAGGCAGCAGAGCAGGATATAAAGTTGGAATTCAAGAAAGGGACCGAGCGCGCGCTACCAGTATTTGCCGACCGGGCCAAAATCCATCAGGTGCTGGTGAACCTCATTGAAAACGCCCTGAAATACGGCCATGCTGGAGGCACCGTCACCACCGGATTCTACAATATGGACGACAGGCGGATTTATGTGGAAATTTCCGACGACGGCCCCGGTATTGCTGAAGGGCACCTGCCACGCATCTTTGAGCGATTCTACCGTGCAGACCGGAGCCGCAGCCGGCACATTGGCGGCACGGGTCTCGGCCTTGCGATCGTGAAGCACATTGTGGAGGCGCATGGGCAAACGGTTACGGCACGCAGTAAGCAGGGAGTTGGCTCGTCTTTTGGATTTACACTGGAGCGCAGCCGTAGTTAGCGCGCTCGTCTTATGCCGCTTCAGTCTGCCGGAATTCTTCTTTATCGTCATCGTGGCGGTAGCCTGGAGGTACTGCTGGTGCATCCAGGCGGGCCTTACAACGCGCGGAAAGATCTCGGTGCCTGGTCAATTCCCAAGGGACTTTTAGAAGCGGGTGAGGAAGGCCTCGCTGCTGCAAAGAGAGAATTTGAGGAAGAATTAGGTATGCCTCTGTTGTCGTCCCATTTCATTCCGCTTAGCCCCGTTAAGCAAAAAGGCGGCAAGATGGTCCATGCATGGGCAGCCGAAGGCGATGTAGATGCTATGAATATCCACAGCAACATAATCCGCGTGGAATATCCCTACAAAAGCGGCCGCTGGATCGCAATACCGGAGGTGGATAAGGCAGGCTGGTTTTCTCTGGAAGCAGCGGCGCTCAGAATCATTCCCGCACAGCAGTCCTTTCTGGATGAATTAGCCGTTATCGCTGCAGCGGGCCAACAATAACCCAATTTTCACCATTGACGGCATGCCTGCTTTGTAGCTTTGGAAGCTTCAAAGCAACACAACAATGAACCGAATCATATACACTCTTTTCGCCCTTTTGCTTACGCTCCGTACTGCTGCACAGGACCTGCCGGTGGTCAGCCGCGTGAAGGTGGATTTTGGTCCTAAGCTCGGCATCAACCTTAGCAAGCTGGATGGCACAAGCTGGGACGGCGGCTACAAGACAAACCTCCTCGGTGGCGCATTCCTAAGTGTGCACGGCAACCGGTTTGGGGTTCAGGTAGAAGGCCTCTTCAGCCAGACGACCTACATCACAGGCAAGAGCTTTGACTCTATTTACAATAGCTACATCGCCGCCGGGCAAGACTCGCTCAACCGCGGGCAATTCCGGCTCAGCCAGTTTAATATCCCTGTAATGGCGCAGGTGCGTATCCTGAGCCGCGTGTGGCTGCAGGTGGGGGCACAGTACAGCGGGATTGTTTCCGTAAAGAGTAAGGAAGAATTTTTTGAAGATGCTGAAAAGCTGTTTGACAAAGGCAGCATTGCGGCAATAGGAGGCCTGTGGATTGACGTGACCAGACGTATCAATGTCGGAGCCCGCTATGTCATGGGACTTAGCAATATCAATAACAAGGACTTTAGCGACATTCCCGAGACCTGGAAGCAGCGCGATATCCAACTGCATCTCGGCCTGACATTCTAAGCGCGTTACTGCAGTAATACAACCTTAGCCTTCGTAGTCTGCTTCGTAAACAGGAAATTTTTCCCGCCAAAAGCAACGGTGCTGCGCGCATAGCCAGACACCTCCAGCGTGGCCATGCCGGCATTAAAGCTGCTAAGTTCTCCGGCCGAGAATGAGCCCGTAGTGCCTTTATAACTTCCCGTCAGTCGCTGGTTGCTTATAAGCGTTATGGTTGAAGAGTCCGCACCGGTAGGTACCTGAATATTCAGGCCCTTGCTACGGTCTATCGTATCCGGCATTTTGTAGGTATAGCCAGGATAGGGCATAGCAAAGTTGTAGGTGAACGTGGAGATGTTTGTTGTGCTCCACACCTGCCAGTTGCATGTTTTATCCAACTGAAGATTGCTTGCTGCTTTGTAGAGTTTCGTGCCATTGTCAAGCGGTAGTGTATAGCCATTCAGCCGTACGCTGTCTACCGTGATGCGCATCGTATCGCCGGGATGGAGTACAAAAAAAGCCTGCGCTGACTCTGTGTATTTGGTGGCCGGACTATCAATGTCCAATTGACGCGCTGCGCTAAGGTAGCCGCTGATGAGGCCTGCAGGCGTTGGATTTAAGTCTTCGTCTTTACCCTTGCAGGAAAAGAGCATGCAGGAAGCAGCCAGGAGCAGGAGCAGTGTGTGTTTCATAGCTAAAGCGATGCGAAAGATACAACCGCCGGCGGGCTATCGGCGGCGCCGCTTAAAAAGTCCTTTGAAGAAGCGTTGTCTGGGCTTCCCTTTTGCGGCTTTGTGGCGCTGCGCAATGTCGTAAGCGCCCTCTTCCCTGATAGCCGTCTGCGCGCAGGCCTGGAATATGCCTTTCCACACCATTTGGAAAAAGGAGCGTGTCGTCCCGCGCGCCAGCCCGATGCTGCCGCTGCGCAGCGCCTCGCCTGGGATGGGGTTGGCCTCGTAAAGCAAGAGCTTATTGGCCAGGAAAGATAGCAGCACCCGGTTGTGCACATCGCTGTCTGCCTCATTAAACTTTTGCAGCTTTACTCGCAGCCGGCTGTACCGCACTTGAGCGCCGCCCCAGATACTGTCCTCATTACCAGCCATTCGCACCGCTGCATCTTCTACTCGCAGGGATTTTACGTCGGCTATAATCATCGCCTTCACCGCATCGCGGATGCCTGCAGCATCCAGCCCCCGTCAGGCGCCCGGCTAATGAAAATGCACCTTTCATGCTGGTAAGCGGGAAGCGGATTACCGCCGCCACATCTGCCCGGTGCGCCAGCTTGCCAGACACATACACCCGGCAGTCGGGCAGGGAAGTGATAGCAGCTCCCATATTGGTCACATTCACAGCACTGCCCCTCAGGTAGTTAAACAGCAGATTGCCCGTCGCCCCTGTCTTCGCATTCGTCTCGCTGTACTGCACCGTGCCATCCCATACGCTAACGAGGCCGATGCGGGTGGGCAGCTCCAGTCGCTGCAGCCATTGGGGCGGATAATAGGCCGGGTGCGGCGCGGGATTGGGCGGAGGGCGCTTGCTTAGATATACCGATAGCTGCGGCGTATCAATCGCGAGTTGCCGCGCCACCAGCGCATGCTCATTGGAAAGCAGCCGCTTCCATTCAAAGCCATCCATCCGCAGTACCGGCAGGGCGCATTCATAAATATTCTTGCGGTAGCCGATGCGCGCGTACAGCTCCGCATAAGGGTAGGCCGGTCCGATGCGTAGATTGCGAAGGCTCAGTAAATCCTCCGCGCTGCTAAAGCGGATACTGCCCAGCGCATAGCGGTACAAATCCCCCGGGTGTGCGTAGCTGATGCCGTCCAGCCGTACATCCGCCACGCGGGCAGCGAAGAACCGCGCGGTGTCAAAAGGGTGATGTGGACGAAAATCCCAGTCTTGCGCCGTGATGTGGCCGCCGCTGCTTTGCACCGTAAACCCTTCCGCGCCATAGCTGTACCGTACATCAAAGCGCGGCTCGTCGATCGTAATACGCTCCGCGTGCACCCGGCTTATGGTTGGCGTGTGCCTGCGTAGCCGCGGGTACTGCCTGCGCCAGCCCGGCATTACCTGAATGCGGATTTCCGGCTCGCTGAAATGCACACTGCGGCACGTCAGCTCCCGCTCCTGCTTCAGCTCCCGCCAATGCACGCCACCCACTATTGCCTCCGGCACCGTTACATCCAGCAGCACATGCGGCTCGCGGCCCTCCGCGCGGCGGCGTTGCAATACATCCAGGTTAGCGCTCATCCGCAGGCCAGTCACCCGCACCTCGCGCGAGAATATGTTGATGCGGATATCCTGCACCGTAATGTCGTAGAGCGAGTCCGTAGCCTTGGCCGCAAGCGCCGGCAGCTTAGCGAGAATAAGGCCTTTATAATAGCTCGAAGTGATAGAGCCCACCGCCGCATAAACCGCCAGCAACACCAGCAGGACAATGCTGATGATACGCAGGCGCCGGGCGGTTTGCGGGGCAACGTTCATTTCGGGGGCGGAAGGTAGTGCTGGCGCTGCTTATTCCGGCAACGCCGCAGACCTTATAACGCGTGGCGGGATGAATGATTATGTTGCTAGCGGCAACACGCTTTTCATCGGCTGTCAGTCTGTTGCTCTTTCCCTTAACATCAGGTAATAGCCTGGCAGAGTGCGCCGCAGCGGCATCATCCCGCTACACGGTTTGAATACTTCACCACGCCTGTCGAAGGCACATCTAGGTGGTGCGCCCTTAGCCAAACAAAGATCGTTGCAGGCTTATTTTTTAATTTCCTCGCCATCGCCGAGTTCATCCAGCGAATTGCCCTTCTTGGGTGCATTCTGGTGTGCGGGCTTCGGCTTCTTCGATGTGCGCGGCGTGCTGTGCCGGCGGCATGGGCATCGGCTTTGCGGAGGCCGTTACAACCGGCTTTTGTACAGGCGCTGGTGTGGGTGTAATGACTTTGGCTGTGGGCGCAGGCACTGTAGTGGCAACCGGCGGCGGTGCAGCTACGATGTCAGAAGCCAGGACGTTCACCTTATCGCTCTTTTGCTGCATACCGAAGGATCCAAAGGCGGTGAGGGTCACCGTATAGGTGCCGGGCGCGAGGTAAGTGTGGTGGCCCTGCTGGTCGGCGCTGAACTCGCCATCGCCAAAGTCCCATTTCCAGCGGCTGGCGCCTGCGGTATTGTCCTCGTAGGCTATGCTGTCGCCGGTCTTAATAGGCGCATTGGGCTTGATGGCATATTTAATGCCTTCAGGCTTGTACATGAGCTTGCGGTAAGCAGCAAAAGAGCCTGAGCCGACAAGGGCGAGGGCGATGAGGAGGATGAGTCTTTTGTCCATATAGAAGGGAAGGGTGTGAGCGTTGCGTGAAGATCAAAAATACATTTCCTCCGCCACTCTATTCATCGCCGTAAATGGTTAGGGATACGCGTGGCCTGCGCCGCTCTTCAAAGTAAAGGATCAGGGCATGGACGGGCATGGCAGCATCGCGGTTGACGAAGTTGGCGGAGGCGGTAATCTTTAACTTCTCCTCATCAGGTGCGGGGTTATCTGTATCGGCAACAAAGCCGTAGGCGCAGAGGCTATCGCGGATAGTGGTGTTGAAAGCAGTCACATCGCTGGATACGAGCTCTACTTTACAGAGGGGTTTTTTGTGATAGCTGTAGAGATAAAGCTGTGCGACCGGCGCTCCGATAGCATACATGCGGGGCTTGCGGGGAAGGGTCTGCTGCACGCCGTGGTAGCGCCAGCCGTCAGAGCGGAGCTGGCGGGAGATAAGACTATCGTAGAGGCTGTGAAAGCCCATGAGATGGTAAAGCGTAATGCGCTGGCCGGAGGCTGAAGCCGGCCGAGAGTAGCAATCCAATAAGCAGTTTAAGCAGGAGGCGCATAGACGGTGGATTGGCTTCACAAGATAACACATTCTAGAGGCTCTAGATTCAAACCAACTACATACGCCCCGCCGTTCCGCCCGGCAGGCTGCAGGGGGTAGAAATAACCGGCTGTTAGGCCAATGTAGCAGAGATGCAAGTATTGTGCACGGATAACGTCGCGCAGCAATATGCCGCCTTCGTGGTAACCATCGTCGTTAGCGATTAGTGTAATGCCGCCTTGGGCGGCGGGGCGCTCCAGATGGCCCCAGAAGCCGTTATAGACTAAGCCGAGGCCGGGCATAGATCCGCCGGTTTTACCGAATTGTACTTTGAAAAAGCGCCAGTCAAAGTCGTGGCGCCATGAGCCGAAGACAAAGGCATCTAAGTAAAAGGCATAGGGATATACCGTCTGCAGGCCGCCAAAGAGATAAAGGGGGCTCTTGTCATTGCGTATGCCTGGTGCGGCAAAGAGCTTGCCGGGTGGCAGCGGAGCATCGCTCCAAAGCTTGCCGCCTTCCAGCAGCCATCGCTCCTGCCCGATGCGTGTAATGTGCTTTTGCCATTCTATGGCGCCAGCCGCCTGTACATAGCCAACTCCTGTGCCGCCAATATCCATGATACCGTAGGTGGCTTTGGCATAGATAATTGGATAGCGGCTGCCAGTTGAAAAGTATTTTCTGAAGAGCGGCGCGCTACGTTCCGCAAAGGCGTAGCGCAGCCGCAGCGATACTTCATCCGTGGTATAGTTAGTCGCGGTGCGGCCCTCCCAGCTCCAGGTATAATCGTATTGGGGCGCTACAGCTTCATGGCGGGCGCTTAGCTCGGTACTCAGGTAGCCGATGCGCCGCTTTAGGGAAATGGCGTAAGCATCGTAGGCGTCTGCGCGGGAGATGAGATAATTGCGGAGGTAATTATTGTCCAGCTCCGGGTAGAGCAATAAGCGTCCGGGATCGCGCAGGTCATGCTCATAGGCAATGCTAATGGAAGATTCTTTGTAGGCATCCAGCCAGGCTTCGGCAAAGGCTCCCCATTTCCATGCCGCATCATGGACGCCATAGCCCATCCACCCGCCCACTGAAAAACGCTTAGAGATGCACTCATTAGTCTGCGCGCCCAAGCCTATCCGATTGCCTTCATAGCTATTGTAGCGGTATAAGCGCTCCAGATTGATATCCAGGGGCCCAAGCGGTACTTTACCTTCCACCAGTTTGGCCACATAAGGCAGAAACCGGTCGGCATGTGCGACATCCATCAGGCTGTCCATGGCCACGTACGTGCGGGCCTCCTTCCGGTCCAATGCTTCCGGACGGAAGGCATTCCAGGCGCTATCCGGTATTATGCCGGCGTCCGGCGCCAGCTTTACGGTGTGTAGCTTGTCAAAATGGTAACCGGATTCTTTATTAAAAGAAATGGAATCAATACGGGACGTTCCTTGCAGCGTAATGTCGGCCAGGTTCTTATCGCGGCTATTGCCGCTTGTGATCAGATAGACGTAGTTCAATTGAACGGGAAACCATTTGCCGGAGGCATTATCATAGCGCTGTTCAATACGGATGGCGCTGCCGAGCGCGGTGTCTTTATAACTAGCTATGAGGTTGGTCACGGCAAAATCCCTGCTGGTGATATAAACCCGACCGCGTAGGCCTGTGCCGGCCTTCTTTGGAAAGAAAGAGATAATCCAGGTTGTGTCGTTGCCTTGCAGCAGCTGATCGTGGAGGTTAAACGTGAACCACGAGGCAGAGCCGGCGCTGAGCGGATTGCGGAAGTCGCGCCCGTTGAGCGTCAGGTAATCGGTGTAGCAATGAAAAGGCAGGATATCTGTGATAAGGGAGGTGATGAGCGGCGATTTAAAGCCGGAAAACCGGGTGGCAATGACTTCTTCCTGCAACTTTTGTGGGCGCTGATAGGTACGACGGCTGTACGTTTCTGAAATAAGCAGATGCTGATTGTCCAGCATGGCTGCCATTTCCCGCGCGTCATTTGTTGCGCCCGAGCGCCAGGTTGTGTCGCGCGGTGCGGCATCAGCCAGCATCTTGTAGTAAACCTTGCAGCGGTACCAATCGTATCGGTCCGGATTGTGCGCATCGCGGCGCCTTACCGCCTCCTGGATAATGCGGCGCAACTTATCGTAGTCGGGCTTTACCACTACTTCTCCCAGCGATTCCTTTTTTGCGCGCAAGTAGATGACGCTGTCCGTTATTGTCTGCACTATACTGCTTTCATAACCAAGCGCGCTTATTTCTATCGCACTGTCTGGTACGGAAGCCGGAAGCGTGGCAAGCCCGTCTAAGTCGGCGATTAGTCCTTGCCCGAAATGGCCGAGCCGGATGGCCGCGAAGGGTACCGGGAGCTTATTTGCCGCATCTTTTACGCGGATGCGCAAGCCCTGCGCATGAACGGCAGTGGCAGCGACTATGAGAAGAACGGCAAGCGTAGTCAGTCGTCGGTGCATTGTCGTTGAAAACGAGGGCCAAAGAAAATTATTTCGTGGTTGGGAATGGCGTTTTATCTTTAAGCCAACTTAATACACGAAACTTTTCTATGAAGAAGGTCTTATTCGCTTCGTTATTCGCGGCTTCCGCAGTATTCGGCCTTTCCTCCTGCGTCAACGGAGATTACGATGCTACGCCTACGACCAATAACGGTACGCCCAACCCACTGAATCAGAATAACGGAAGTAACGGCAGTACCTCCTCTACAGGTAATATCACTGCTAAGGTGGACGGTACTTCCTACACCTTTAGTGGTAAGTACCAGGTGATCGGCTCGCAGCGGATTATTGCCGGCACCATTGCTGATGGCGGTACCGGACGCACGCTAAGCGTGAGCATGACCAATTACAGCGGCGCTAAGACGTATAATCTGCCCGCTGACGGACTTGGAAATTATGGTTACTTCCCGATTTCGGACCCAAGCAATACCACTACTTATTCAACGGCTTCTACTTCAATGCCCGGTTCCGGCACTATAACCGTGACCAGCGACGACAACAACACTATGAAAGGCACTTTCAGCTTTACTGCGGGCGATGCAGCCGGCGGTTCAGGAAAGGTCACAGTCACAGAAGGCAGCTTCAACGTTGGCCAGTAACCTTATCATCCATTACCTCATAAAAAAACCGCGGCGCATCAGCACCGCGGTTTTTTTATTTAGTTGAAAGGAGCAATTAAGCGATTTCAACATCAGCACCAGCTTCAGTGAGCTTAGCCTTGATGTCTTCAGCTTCTGCCTTAGAGATACCTAGTCTTCAGTGGCTTAGGAGCGCCGTCAACGAGTTCCTTAGCTTCCTTCAGACCGAGGCCTGTAAGGTCCTTAACGATCTTCACAACACCGAGCTTAGAAGCACCGGCGCTCTTCAGGATCACGTCGAAGGCAGTCTTTTCTTCTACAGCAGCAGCAGCAGGCGCCACGGCAGCAGGAGCAGCAGCTACAGCAGCAGGCTCAATGCCATATTCAGACTTCATGAAATCAGCGAGCTCCTGTACTTCCTTTACGGTCAGGTTCACCAGTTGTTCTGCGAGGTTTTTAACGTCTGCCATGGTTGGTATTGACTTTTAGAATTTTGTTGGTAAATGTTTGTTGTTGCTATGAATAGCGGAGAAGACCATTGCGTTGGAAGCACGCCGGCAGCAATCCGCTGGATTCGTGTCTTTATGCAGCTTCAGGCTTCAGCAGCAGGAGCAGCATCGCCGCCTTCGCTTTTCTGCTTTGCACGCTGCAGTAAGACCGGAAAGTACGCGGCCGATTGGGCTCATCAGGAGACCGATTACTTCGCCGATCAGCTCGTTCTTCGTCTTGATGTTCTTCAGGGCAGCAAGTTGGTTGTCGCCGGTGAAGATATCTGTCGCCGATGAATGGCAGCCTTCAGACCAGGCACTTCACCCTTCGCACCGCGGAAGTCGGACAGAATAACTGCCGGCTCCTTAGGAGTGTTAGAGAACATCAGGGCAGTAACGCCGGACAGTGAATCGTAAAGACCGCTGTACTTTTCGTTGTTGATGGCTTCCAGCGCCTTGCGGATAAGGGTATTCTTAGCCACCTTCATCTCTACGCCTTTTTCAAAGCAGGTGCGGCGAAGAGTGTTTACCTGAGCCACCGTCAGGCTTTCGGTATTGGTAACGTAGAAGTTTTCGTACTGGGAGAATTTCTCCTTCAGTACTTCAACGGCTGCGGATTTTTCAGCAGGAGTCATTGTTAATTAGCTGATGTGATGATTAGCTGATTAGCTAATGGCTCACGATGAATGTAAAGGTTGATGTTCTCGGAAGAATCAGCTAATCAGCTAATCAGCTAATCAGCTAATCATTCTTAGCCTACAGATTTGGTGTCAATCGATGATGCCCGGGCTCATTGTAGAGGCCATACGAAATGCCCTTCAGATAAATACCCTTGGCAGTAGCAGGCTTCATGCGTACGAGCGTATTGATCAGCTCCTGCGCATTTGCTGCAATCTTCTCCGGTGCGAAAGACACGCGGCCGACAGAGGCGTGGATGATACCTGTCTTGTCCACCTTAAAGGCAATCTTACCGCCCTTTACGTCTGTAACCGCAGCGGCTACATCGTTGGTTACGGTACCTGTCTTAGGGTTCGGCATCAGGTTACGCGGACCGAGCACCTTACCGAGGCGGCCAATCTTCGGCATCACGGAAGGCGTAGCGACGATAACGTCAATATCTGTCCAGCCACCTTCAATCTTGGTTACAAATTCGTCAAGACCTACAAAGTCAGCGCCGGCTGCCTTTGCTTCGGCTTCCTTGTCAGGCGTGCAAAGCACGAGTACGCGCTTGGTTTTACCGGTGCCGTGTGGCAGGCTTACCGTACCGCGAAGCGCCTGGTCGGCCTTCTTCGGGTCAATGCCGAGGCGGATGTGTACATCCACGCTCGAGTCAAACTTAGTGCAGTTGATATCCTTTACCAGCGCAGAAGCTTCGGCAAGGGTATACTGCTTGTTGTTATCCACTTTAGCCTCTGCGGCTTTTCTTTTTTTAGTGATTGCCATTGCTGCGTTGTTTTAAGTGGAATGCGCTGAGTAGCTACGTCCTACATGAATGGAATTAAGCGGTAGCGAATGGGGCTTGACCTTCTACAGTGAGGCCCATGCTGCGGGCAGTGCCGGCCACCATCTTCATGGCGCTTTCCACTGTGAAGCAGTTGAGGTCAGCCATCTTGTCCTTGGCGATCTCTTCTACCTGCTCCCAGCTTACCTTGCCCACCTTCTGGCGGTTGCTTTCCTTGGAGCCCTCTTTACCTTGGCAGCTTCCATCAGCTGCACGGCAGCAGGAGGAGTCTTGATGACGAAGTCAAAAGACTTGTCAGCATAAACAGTAAGAAGTACGGGAAGGACTTTGCCCATCTTGTCCTGCGTGCGAGCATTGAACTGCTTGCAGAACTCCATGATGTTGACGCCTTTGGAGCCCAGAGCAGGGCCGATTGGCGGTGCAGGGTTGGCTTGACCACCCTTGCATTGCAGCTTTACGTAGCCAGTGATTTCTTTGGCCATACGGTTAAAAAGTTTTTTGGTGTTAACGAATGTTATTCCCGGCGGTTGAGGCCGGGCACTCTCCCAAATGCAGACTTATAAAAAGAGCACTTTCGGAAAACGAGGCGCGAAGATAAGGGGATAAATTGAGATGGGAAGGAAAAATCTCCATCTATTTTGCCAGCGGTGCTTGTCGTAACCTTTCTGGCCTATATGCTCAAAACTCTCCTTCTATACTCTTGAAGTCCCTTCAATCGTTCTGGAGATTCTGTCAAAGCGTTGAGTAATTTCATTTTGAACTTAATGTATTTCAAGATTACCCGGCGCTGCCGAGTGCGCAGCACTTACTGTCCTATTTTGCGCAACCGGCCAGTTGCGCTATATTCGCCACCGAACGGTTGCAAATGAATTTATGAGAAGAGACGTTTTCCAGGCCATCGCCGACCCTACACGGCGAGCTATCCTCAGCCATCTGGCGCTAAAGGCTATGACGCCTAATGGACTGGCAGCGCAGTTTGACAGCAGCCGTCAGGCTATTTCCAAGCACCTTAAAATCCTAGCGAGTGCGAGCTGTTGCAGCAGGAGCAGCAGGGCCGCGAGATTTTCTACTACCTGCATCCGCAAAAGCTAAAGGAAGTAGAAAACTGGCTACAGCCTTTTAAGGCTATGTGGGATGACCGTTTCAACAATCTTGACCAGCTCCTTAATAACCTTAAAACAGAAAACAAATGAGCGACCAGCAAACAACACAGTACACCAAAGGCGCAGACGGCAAGAGCCTCATCGTCAACCGCAGCTTTTATGCACCGCCCGAAACGGTTTGGCGTGCATGGACGGAAGCAGAACTGCTTGACCAATGGTGGGGCCCCAAGCCCTTCCGGGCGGAGACTAAAAGCATGGACTTCCGGGAGGGCGGCACGTGGCTATACAGCATGGTGGGCCCGGCAGGAACAGTTGGCTGGAGCCGTGCCGATTTTACGCTTATTCGCCCCCGCCAGCGTTTTGAAAGCATCACCGGCTTCTGCGACGAGCACGGTGAGCGTGCCGCCGGTACACCGAAAGGCGTATGGCAGGTGGAATTTGCGCCTGATGGCGAAGGCACGAAAGTGACCGTAACCCTGAACTATGAAAACGAGGCGCACATGGCTAAGATGTTGGAAATGGGCTTCCAGGAAGGCTTTGCCACCGGGCACCGCCAACTTGATGCACTTCTGGAGACGATGGCGGCGTAAAAACCGCGTGGATTTTTCAAAAGGGCTGCCTGCAATGGCAGCCCTTTCATTTAGCAACAGCACAATAGATGCCCGCGCCGCACGACGGTATGGGCTGCTTTAATGCTTGTCAAGCGCGAACGTTTTGGCTCGCTAAAGCGCCAAAGCCCGCCAGCAGTTCTTCCTGCAGCGACCGCCCCTTGTTTGCATTATACCAGTTCTGCACCTCAATCTTGATGCGCTCAAAGTCTGCTCCTTCCGCTTTCAGGTTATTCATCAGATGCTGCGCCGCAGCCGGTCGTGGTCCCCAAACAAAGATGTCTTTGCCTACTTCATCCCGAACAATCAGTTTGGGAATGCCTTTGCTGCCGGCCGTCAGGTAATCATTAATCAGGAAAGGCTCGCTGTCCCGCAGCTGTAGGTCGTAGCTGATGAACGGGTTCGTTTCGGCCAGTCTGATAATAAACGGCAGCGAGTGAGATACATCGCCGCACCATGGCTCTAGTAATACAATCCAGTGCTGCGGGCTGTCCAGCTTTTGCAAGTGTGTTACCAGCGCTTCATTCAGTTGGAGGGTACTAAACCAGCGGTTCATCCGCTGCCGGTTCAGCCTGGTGTAGTTGAGGTAATCAGGATTGTCATAGGGCGCCGGCGGATTGTCGCTGGCCAGGATTTCCTCAAATAGCTGCTGATATTGCTCCAGGTTCATATTCGGTTATGCTTCGCGGGTATGTTGTAAAACGACAGTGCCAAAGTTTAGTGATCGGGGCGCACTTCCATGAAGTTGCCTTTGATTACCAGCATCGCCACCAGTTCCGCCCAGCCGTTAAATAAGGGTGAACATCCGGGGCACGAACGTGTCCGGTATCCTTATTGCCTTAATCGGTCATCGTTCACTTAAATAAACAGAATCATGAACATTAAAAGCATCATCTGCGCAGCGGCCATTACAATCGTAACTGCCTTTAGCGTCAGCCAGGCCGATGCACAGGTATCTGTGCGTGTAGGTACCCGTACCACTACCACCCATCGCCATTACCACCGCCGTCCTGTGGTGCGTGAGCGAGTTATAGTACGCCACCGTCCTGTAGTAAGGGAGCGTGTGGTTGCGCGCCGGCGCCCTGTAGCTCACCAACGCGTTGTCGTTCATAACCGCATGACGCATCGCAATTATTAAAAACGCGTAATAGCATAACTGCCCGATGCCTCCGGATTGTCTATATCCGGAGGCATTTTTTGTTGGTAAGCAGGTATCGCCGCCCGGCATACTTTTCCTGACAAGCGCCCGATGATTGTTTATTCATTGCTATTCATAACGCTGCTCATTGCCTGCCTGGCGCTCCGTCTCGTCTATCGTAGTCTGTTGCAGCGGCATTGGGCAAAGCTGGCCGCAGGCCTTTCGCTCTCGGCATTCATCTATCTGTATGGCGCATGGATATTCTTGTCTGCCTATACCAAATACGCATTTGGCGCAGCCCTTATGCTTACGGTACTGATGGTGCTGCGCCGCAGGCAGGCATTTCCTGCAATTAGAATAAGGCATTCCGGGCGTTACTGGCCGCTGAGCGCCATCTTGCTGCTGATAAGCATACTGTACTTCACCGGCACGGAGGGGCGCACCGAATATGTTGACCTTGCCTTTCCCATGCACGGCACGCACTATTATGTATTTCAAGGTGGAAAAGGCCTTCCGGCAAATGTCTTTCACTACGGTGCACACCGGGAAGTGTACGCGCAGGACATTGTGAAGCTGGATGCTGCCGGCCGGCGCTGCAAACAGATTTTCTCAAAGCATTTGGCTGACTACTACATCTTTGGCGACACCATTTACAGCCCCTGCAGCGGCATCATCCGGCGTGCTGTGGACAGCAACCCCGACAATATTCCACCGCATCGTGTCGCTGGCATCCGCAAACTGAATGGTGTGCTTATTGAAGCAGATGGCTATTTCGTATATCTCGGACACCTTCAGCGGGGCGGGGTGTTTGTGCAGGAGGGGCAATCGGTGGCAGCCGGGCAGCCAATTGGCCTGGCCGGCAATTCCGGCATGAGCATAGAGCCGCACCTCCATATTCAGGTTCATAAGAAGGGGCTTGATGGCCGGCCCTGGTATGAACAGCCGCAGCTCTATATCCGGTTTGGCGGACGGGCCTATCTTTTGTTTGAAGAGATACATCCAAAAGCGGGCGCTCGTTAAGAGGTCCATATCAGACATTGACCCGCTGAATTGCCTTAAATAATATCGCTGCAGGGTAATACGGCAGCTTTAGTTGCTCAGGCACAGACTTACAAACAACACCGCCTTATCTTGTCCTGATAAGGTGCTTACATGCAAGAAACATTTGCTGTCGACTTCCGCTGGCCCCTGTGGCGCAAGCTGCTGTTCCGATGCTGCTTTATTTTATTCTTATTCGTTGCCATGCCCATCGCCTGGCTTAGCAGTGTGCCTGGCTTTGGCTGGCTTACTGATCTCTATTTCGGCTTTGATGACTGGCTTGTCCATAATGCAAATCACCTCTTCCTGCATGTGCGGCCGGTTCTCGTGCCGCTCAACGGCAGCGGCGATACATCCTACGGGTGGGCGGCATTGTGGACTTATTGCAGTATTGCGCTCGTCGGAGGCATCATCTGGTCGGCCATAGACCGAAGGCGGCCTGCCTACAGGCAGCTCAATTACTGGCTTTGCGTGGTGCTGCGCTATTACCTGGCGCTCACCGCGCTGAGCTACGGTATTGCCAAGCTCTTTCTCACCCAAATGCCTTTCCCGAACACAAGTGAGCTGGCCACGCCGTTAGGCGATTTTCTGCCTATGCGCTTGTCCTGGATGTTTATCGGGTATTCGGCGCCTTACCAGTTCTTTTCAGGTTTGATGGAATGCTTTGTAGGCTTGTTGCTGCTTTACAGACGTACTGCTACACTTGGTGCTATGCTGGCCTTTGGCGTATTCCTGAATGTGGCAATGCTGAACCTCAGCTACGACATTCCGGTCAAGATATTTTCGCTGGAAATGGTCGCCGTCAGTCTTTACCTGCTGGCTAATGAATGGCAGCGCATCTCCTGCTTCTTCCTGCTCAATCGTCCTGCCGATGTTTGCAGCATCTATCATTATCCGTTGCGCCGGCGCTGGATGCGCATCGGGCGCATCGTGCTGAAATGCTCCTTTCTGATCCTCGCTATTGGCCTGACCACACAGCAGGTAATGGAGCTAAGCGCTTATTACAACAGCAATCAGCGCGAGGTACTGGCGCCAGGTCTGTACGACGTAAGCGCCTACAGTATTAATGGCGTTGCACTTTCACCCTCAGACAGCTTGCGCTGGGATAATATAGCGCTGGACGGCAAGCGTTCCGGCAGCATCAAAACGGCCGATACGTCTTTTGACAGGCAGTATGGTCGTAGATATTTTGTATATGACGTTGATAGCGTCAAACATACGATGGAGTTTCGCCGCCAGTCGGATGATAGCCTTATGGCTTCGCTGCATTATTTCCAGCCTGACACGGAAACTATAGTGTTGTCAGGCATATATAAAGGCGATTCTTTGCGGATATTGCTGAAACGCAACCGCCATCGCTTTCAATTGGCGGAGCGGCAATTTCACTGGCTGAGCGAAGCAAACAGGTAAACATTTCAGAAGCCCTCAACGAGGCACTTTACCGGATTAATTCAGGCGATCAATAAAAATTTCTATTTCAGCAGCCTTAAAATACATTTAGAAAATATTCTATAATACTGGTTTGGTGATTAAAGTTGTAGTTCATTCAAAATCAGTTGATTAATTTTGTAGAGTACGTCGCAAAAAGCTCTACAATTTAGTTTGGCCATCCTGGCTTGCGTGGCGTCTCCTACTTACATATTACCTAATGGCGGGATTGATAACGAACTGGTGCCGATGAATGCAATTCAACATAAAGATGCCCCCTGTGATATGCCCGCCTATGTGGCACAACTTGAAAATGAGTTGATGCAGACACGCTGGCATCTGAACGCTTCGCAGCGGATAGCAGGCGTGGGCAGCTGGCAGATTATCATGAAGGACTCGGAGACAGCGCCTGGCTCCCATCAATGGTCTGAAGAGGTGTTTCGCCTGTTAGGCTATGAGCCCGGATCAGTAGCGGTCTCTAATAGTCTCTTCTTCAGCCACTTGCCTCTTCACGAACAGCCGACCGTTGAAGCGGCTATACGGCATTCCGTCAACCACTGCACCGCTTATGACATTGAGCATCATCTCATTCGCAAAGATGGCACGCAGCTGCTGGTGCGCGAGCGTGGACAGGCTGAATATGTTGATTTACCCGGCTCTGGCCGCTGGGTAAAACTTATAGGAACGGTTCAGGACATTACGGCGCAGGCGAGGGCGGAAAATTTTGAGGCAAGCCTGACAAGCATTTTTGACAACACGACTCTGGCCTACGTGCTACTGGATGAGCATCTGAATGTTGTTGCATTTAATAATGCCGCGCTTAGCAGTGGCGCCACGCTACTGGGCATAGAGCTTGCCGAAGGCAAAAATGTGCTTGAGTTTACGGAGCCGGCACGCAGGGCAGAAGTACAGGAACTCTATAAGTCGGTAGTGCGGGGCAGCAAGCACAGCTATGAGCATTGTTTCCGGCGTGGTGAGTCCCGCGAATTGTGGGCTCAAATCAACCTCTTTCCGGTACGGCTGAACAGGCACCGGGTGATGGGTATGGCTATTTCTATAGAAGACATCACGGCGCGCATAAAGGCGGAAGAGACCATCCGGGCAAAACGAGCCAAGTATAGCTCCTTCTTTATGAATAGCCTGGATGCACTCATCACATCCAAATGCGACGGCCCGATTCTGGAAGCTAATCCGGCTGCCTGTGAGCTCTTTGGCATGACGGAGGCAGAAATGTGCAACGTTTCACCGCACGCGCTGTTTGACACCACTTATCCTGATTTTTACCCGCTGCTGGAACTGCGGCGACGCACCGGCAAGGCACGGGGCGAGATTTACTTTATCCGCAAGGACGGCACCCGTTTTCCGGGAATTATCACCTCAGTCGTTTATACGGATTCTAATGGTGAGCAGCGCACCAGCATGAGCATCCATGACATAACGGACCGTAAGGCCGCGGAAGAAAAACTACACCAGACGGCCTTTGAGTTGCGCCGGGTAATGGACCAGCTGAATACCTTCCGCGAAGAAGAACGCACCGCCATAGCCCGCGAAATTCATGATGAGCTCGGCCAGCAGCTTTCAACCCTCAAAATGGGCGTTCGCAGGGCAGCCGCAACGCTGCAGCAGCACGGACTTGTTGATGACATTACCTCTAGCCTGCTCGGCGAAGTGGACGAAGCGATCAAGTCGGTACGTCGCATTGCGTCTAATCTCCGGCCCATCATTTTGGACTATGAAGGTTTAACCGCCGCGCTGAAGTGGTACGCATCGGGCTTTGAAAAGCTGCACGGCATTCCCTGTCACATGACGATGGACATGACGGTGGAAGTGGAGGACAAGAAAATAGCCATCACGCTCTTTCGGGTACTTCAGGAAACCTTTACGAATATTATCCGACACGCGGCGGCTCAGCATATAAGTGTTGACATGCGCCTGCAGGACGGCATCATCTACCTCACGATTGCGGACGACGGCGTAGGCATTGACCCAGACATGGCAAGACGAAAAAAGACCTTTGGCCTCATAGGTATGAAAGAGCGTTTGGCAATGGTCGGCGGCGAGTATGCCATTAGCAGAAATGAGCCTTCGGGAACGATAACGCGCATTCAGGTGCCTTATCTGTCAGAAGCATCGGCTTAGTTTTCTTCTTCAAAGAAAAGCTTGTAATAATTCAGCCCGGTTTCGGCATCATAGCCGCGCTCAATGCGCTCACGTGCACCGTGAACGTATACGTGAAAGTTTTTGTCCAGCTTCAGCACGCTTTTCATGAAGCGCGCATTTTTCTTTACTGCTGCGCCGGAGATGTCGAACTCCTGCTCAAAACTCAGGTCGCGCTCACCGGTATAGCGTTCCTCATACTTGCGAAAAGACTTGCTCAATTCCTCATCGCCAAACACCTCCTGTTCAAAGCTGTCTTTTTGAAACTGTTCATTCTTCTTAAAATAGGCCGCAGTGCGATTGAGGTAATCAATCTGCTGCACCCGCTCCACTTCGTACTCCGCAGGAATCTGCTCTTCAATGAACATCTTGCTCATGCGGATATAGTCTTCCGTAGCATGATAATCGTCCGCCGCCGCCCGCACTTTTAGAAAAGTATCTTTCCAGAATTGCGCCTCGCCGCCCTTTGCGGTGCGGTCAACAATGTGTACGAGGTAGCCTTCCTCGCGCTGCGTATTGAAGATGATGCAGCCCTTATCCATCTTTTCGGGATTGATGCCTTCATCGGGCAGGAAGCGGTAGCCGTCGCCGGCTTTCTCCAGCTTCAGGAAAGGGCTTTTGGATTCGGTTTTATAAATGCCCACCGCATCCACCATTCGTCCATTTACGGGGCAGCCCTTGAAATACGCCACATGCAGCTCACCGCCCTTTATTTGTGGCAGCGTAGTAATGTCATACAAATGGCGCGCAAGGTTGGCGGATTGAAGCGGCAAACTTTCCGGATCATCAAATATTTTGGTGACGAAGGAGGATACTTCATTCAGCGCCAGGTCGGCAGGATGCCAGAGATTGTAGGAGGCGGTTTCTTTAAAAGGCGTCAGGAAGTACTGCAACAGCATTTGTCGCAGGGCCTCGCTTTCTATCTGAACGGGTTCTCTGGAAAGCTGCAGCACATCGCCCGCAGCATTGTTACCAACGTAGTGTGTAATGAGACCGGCAAGCTGAATATCGGTAAGGGCAAGCATGGGCTGCAAAATACCGCCGCTTTTACGGCAGTCTACAACAAGTTTTTATACCAATCGGCCGCCATTTCCCGCAGCTTACTCCCGGTCATGCCCTCCGCCCGCATCGCCTGTAGCGAAGTACTGCCCTTACTCTTGGAAAGTTTCCCGCCGGCGGCATCCGCCAACAGAGGATGATGATAAAACTGTGCGTCCGAAAAAGCTTTCAGGCCTGAAAGCCCGGCGAGATAGAGCTGTGCGCCCGTGCTTGTCAATAAATCTGCCCCGCGCACAATCGTATTGATGCCATAAGCTACGTCATCGCAAAGCGAGGCTATGTGATAGGCAGGCAAGCCATCCCGCCGGCGGATGACGAAGTGGCGCTGCACATCCCAAAGCACCAGCCGCTGATCGCCCATGATGCGGTCGTGGAAATGGATATTGCTGTCGGGCGGCGTCCGGATGCGCCATGCTACATCGGGGGCGTTCAGTGGGATGCCTTTGTGCATGCAAGCGCCGGCGTATTGTCCGTCTTTATTGGTCTGCTGGAGGTCTCTGCGGGAGCATTCGCAGGCAAAGACAATGCCTGTACCGGCAAGCTGCTGTAATAATTCATTGTAACGCGGCAGGCGACTACGCTGAGAAAAAATCTCCTGTTGCTCTGCAATGCTTCCCGGCCCTTCGTCTGGCGTTATGCCAAGCCACGACAGGCTTTCAAACACATCCTGCAAATATTCCGGCCGCACGCGCGGCGCATCCAAATCGTCAATGCGCAGCCGCAGGGAGCCGTTGGCTTTTCGCACAATAGCTTCCGTCAGCAGGAAGTTGTACGCGTTCCCGATGTGCAGGTAGCCGCTGGGTGTTGGCGCTATGCGGGAGCGGAGCATTACTAAATGAGCAAATTGCAGTTTAAAGGCGAAAGGCCAATTCTATGCCGCCGGTTGCATGGTTAAGGCCGGTACCAAATTCCTTTGTGAGATAACGTGCATAGCCGCTAAGCCAAATGCTGCGATAGGCAATACGTACACCGCCATCAAAGCGAAACACCGCTCGCAGCATCTCTTTACTGCTGATAACGTAAGGACTATTATCTGTAAACAAGCCGCCCTGGAGCGTAGCATCATAGCCGATGAATTCAAGCTGGGGATGGACGTACAGATAGGCTTGTGGAGAGTGGGCAACGCTATTCATTCTGAACGGATTATCAAACAGCCCCGCCATCAGCACACCGCCGGCGCCGGCCTTAGTACTGTAAGTTCCTGTGCGCAGCATTCCGGTCGCAGCAAGCAAAAAGCGCCGGCGCCCGAAAACTGCGCGCTCATAATCCAGTTCGTAATTCAGAATAAGCGCATTGCCCACCTGATGCTTCCAGCCCTTTGGGTCGGCATTGCCGGTTTGGCGGTGAATGGCAGCTTGTATCTCATAACCGCCGGCGGCAGGCCCCATGAGTCCAAGCGTCAGCGTAGAAACAATACGTTCCTGCTTTGCTGCATTGATGGAAATGGAAAAGGCTTTGAAATAAGCCATCCCCGCAAAAGGCCGGTTGCCATAAAGGATGCTGTCGGCAAAGATGGATGTAGGCGTATAGCCTGCACTTTCCAAGCCTAAACCAAAACGCGTACTGTCACCTTTACGATGCAGCAGGATATGGTGCGTAGGAAGCTTCGCAATTTTTGGACTTACCAGCTCAAAATGGACGCCTTGTGTGAAGTAATAGTCGGTACCGAAGAAGAGATCATTCTCATAATTGAGCCGGAAATATTCAGGCGCGGCAATGTTGCGGTAGCTCCAGCCGTTTTGGATCTCCTGCGCATGCGCTTTTAAGGCAAGGAAAAGAAATGCCGCTGCCAACCGGGAAAGACGTTGCATAAATGATATACGCAAAGCAACGCCAAAGCGCCTTACAGGCTTTCCAGCTGCAGCTTGTGCTGGATTTCCTGCACCTGCTCTTTGTAGCTGGTATCAGTATCCATCAGGTTCTCCACCGTTTGGCAGGAGTGGATAACGGTCGTGTGGTCAAAGCCACCGAAATGCTGACCGATATTCTTCAGGGAAGATTTGGTAAACTTCTTCGCCAGGTACATCGTGATCTGCCGGGCCTGCACCACTTCACGGCGGCGCGTCTTGGCCAGCAGGCGGTCGTACGGCATGGAGAAGTATTCAGCTACCAGCTTCTGGATATTTTCAATCGTTACCTCGCGCGCAGAAGTCTTCACAAAGTTCTTCATCACGCGGCGGGCCAGCTCAATGTCTATTTCCTTTTTGTTGAGCGTGCTTTGCGCCAGTATAGCAATCAGAGCGCCTTCCAGTTCCCGAACATTCGTCTGCACGTTGTAGGCAATATATTCCACCACATCGTCCGGCATCTCCAAGCCTTCATGCTGCATCTTCAGGCGCAGAATGGCTTGACGCGTCTCAAACTCCAGGCGTCTGGATATCCGCATTCAGGCCCCAACGGAAACGGCAGAGCAAACGCTCCTGCATCCCCTGCAAATCCTTTGGCGCCGTATCAGAAGTCAGGATGATTTGCTTACCGCTCTGATGCAGGTGGTTGAAAATGGCGAAGAACACATCCTGCGTTTTTACGGCTGGCACCATAAATTGCACATCGTCCACAATCAGCACGTCAATGAGCTGGTAGAAGTGGATGAAGTCATTCACCTCGCCATTACGGGAATGGTCAATGAACTGGTTGATGAATTTCTCCGCACTGACATAGAGCACGCTCTTGCCGGGATGCTGTTGCCGCACTTCATTACCAATTGCTTGCGCGAGGTGTGTCTTGCCACAACCTACGCCGCCAAACACTACCAGCGGATTAAAAGCCGTCGTTCCCGGCTTCTGCGCCACGTGCAATCCGGCGCTGCGTGCTACCCGGTTGCTGTCGCCCTCTATAAAATTCTCAAACGTATAAGACGGGTTCAGCTGTGGGTCAATGGACACGCGCTTGAGGCCCGGAATGGAATAAGGATTCTTTATCTGAAACGGGTCTTTGACATGCTGCGGCAGGTCTATAAGATTACTGTCGTTCGCTGGCTTTGGCTGGGTGCTGGCAGGCATCTTCATGCTTGCCGGATTGTTATGTCCACGGCCCTCCATCATGATGCGGTACTCCAGGCGACCGTCCTTGCCCAGCACGCGCTTGATGGTCTTGCCCAGCAGCTCTACGTAGTGCTCTTCCAGCCATTCATAAAAGAATTGGGAGGGCACCTGAAGGGTGAGCGCACCGCCAACCAGCGCTACCGCTTTGATCGGCTCAAACCATGTCTGATAAGTACGGTAAGCTACGTTGTCTTTGATGATGTCTAAGCAGCGTTCCCATGCTGCATCCCAGTCCTGGCGCGGCTCTTGGGGGTTATTGTAGCTTTCACTCATGGTGCGATATATGTTGAAAGGCCGGAGCCTTGTTCGTTCTATTCCGTTCCAAAAGAGGCGACGATTCCGCAAGGCCGGATTTCCTTTTTAGAAAAAACCGGGCCATTCCAAAAACTTCCTATCTGTCGGTTGGTTGCTCCTGCTACCCCAAATCGTTCCCTGCTGTTCGTCTCCTTTTTGTTCCCTGCGGGGAAGAAAAATTTTCCTTCAGGGGGTATGGACGAAGTTGCCCCCACCCTGTTGAAAAAAAAAATCCTCAGCCTATTGTTTGTTTCGTAATAACCACAGTGTGGGCGTTCAGAGCAATGGCCCCTTTTTTGCTATCAAGCACGAAATCAATCCGGCCCAGCCGTAAACCGGCCCAGCCCACCTGATTGATTAAAACTTCTTCGCCGCCCTTGTTTTTCATTACAGTCGGCTTCTCTAAAAAGGTATGTGTATGCCCGCCGATGATGAGGTCAATACCGGAAGTTTCCTTTGCCAGCACCTTATCGCTGACCTTCCGGTAATCATAATCGTAGCCGAGGTGTGACAGGCAAATGACCAGATCGCAATGCTCGCGCTTGCGCAATTTGTCTACGGTGCTTTGCGCAATCTGTATCGGCTCTAAATATTGCGTGCTTCCGTACGCGTCATCCGGCACCAGCCCGCGCAGTTGAATGCCGAGGCCGAAAATGCCGACCTTGATGCCGCCTTTCTTTATGATGGTGTAAGGCATGGTCTTGCCCTCCAACGCGGTTCCGGTAAAATCATAGTTCGTGGTGAGGATGGGAAAGTTTGCGTGCGGTAGCTGCCTTGCAAAGCCTTCCACTCCAGCATCAAAATCGTGGTTGCCCATTGTGACGGCCTCATAACCCATCATGGTCATCGCCTTCATCTCCGGCTCGCCTTTGTAGAGGTTGAAGTAAGGCGTTCCCTGAAAAATATCGCCGGCGTCCAGCAGCAAGACGTGCTCTTCTTCTTTGCGAATAGCAGCGATTAACGCCGCACGTGCCGCAACGCCACCCTGGCCTGCCCACTTGCCGCCGTCTTCCTCAAAAGGCTCTAGGCGGCTGT
Organism: uncultured Bacteroidota bacterium; assembly: GCA_963782125.1. Lineage (GTDB taxonomy): Bacteria > Bacteroidota > Bacteroidia > Chitinophagales > Chitinophagaceae > UBA1952. Next base: position 811,033 of record CAWAID010000007.1, on the reverse strand, counting down.
GCACATCATTCGTATGCAGCACCGTCAGTTTCGCCGGCTTGCGCGGGCCTGCAAGGGCTTCATATGGGAACGCCCCGGCCATTATTAGCCCGCCGCCAATCGCGCCTTTTGTCAGAAAGTCTCGTCTATTCAGCATAGGAGATGCGTTTGTCTAATGTCGGGTGCAGCGGCTTGCCCTCCTTTTCTAAAGCGGCCACATATTCTATCATTGCGTCGCGAATAATGACAGTTGTGTTGCGTTTAGAGAGGCGTTGCAGGAAATCACAGTTATCGCCGCCCCGCGCCACATAATCTGAGACGGCGATTTTATACACAAGGGCATCTACTACATCCTTTCCGGCCAGTTTGATATCCACCGCTTTCTTGTCTTTTATAGAAAAGGTAATCCCGCTTACCGGCCAGCCTTTGCGCATAGCCATAGCATCGCAAAATTCCTTTATTGTCCTGCCGGGAATCTCTACGATGGTGAGCATGTTGTCAAACGGCATCAGCTCGTACAGCTTGCCGCGCGTGATGGGGCCGGGCGCTACATATGCAAGGCGGATGCCGCCGTAATTGGAGATGGCAGCTACCACTTTTCCATCCAGCTTCTGCGCTGCGGCGAGCGTGGCATCCGCCACAAAATTGCCAAGCGTGCTTTCGGGTTGTGCTTTAGTAAGTGGAATATCCGTGCGGCCGATGATGACCTGCATCTGTGTGTCCACGCCGCGCTTATAAGGCGTGAGGAATACAGCTATGGCGGAATCGGTCGCGCCGGTTTTTGCGATGGTGTATTGCTGCTCTTTATGCTCTGTAACGTGCAGCGGCTTAGGGCTGCAGGCGGAAATAAAAAGAAATAAAATCAATATACGTGCGGGAGCCAAGCGCATAAAGTGGGTCAGAAAACTAAAGGTAGGAGCTTCGCCATATTCCATGTAAAATTTTCCAGGCATGGGCAAAGGGGCTAAGATATCTTATGCTGGCAATGGCATTGCTGTCACCGCCGCAACAGTAGTGACGGTAAGCTGTTCGTGTTGGTGTGTTCTATTTGGGCACCGGAGCTCACAGTAGAGAAATATGCGGTGTGGCGGCTGAGATACTAATGCCGGATTTCCACTTTCCGGTATTGGCGTAAATAATCACTGGCAATTTCAAGAATATAAAGCCCTGACGGAACGTCTGCAATTTCCAGACTGCCAGAAGAATGCAATTGCTTTGTCTTCATTAGCTGGCCAGACATACTACGAAGTGATAGTTGTAGCGATGCAGCACCGGCAGCAGAAACGCTTAGTATGTTATTGGCAGGATTAGGGATTATTTTAATGATAGGCTCCATTTGCATAGGCGCGTTTATGCCTAAAGCAAGAACGTTTAGCGGGTGTCCCCATTGGAGGCCCGGCATATGAGCATAAACTACCTCCCATTTGTCCCATAATAGTGGCATGGGAGAGCCATAGAAGTCAAACTTTAATCGGGTGCCAAACCGCTCGACGTTCGCCGTGATATGGGCTTCAGGGTCGGGCGAGCCCGGAAGCCATTTCCAGCAATTGCCGGAGTGTATCAGACTATTGGACGCCGATGCAATATTCTCTTCAAAGAAAAATTGCCCTGAACTGAGCGTATCGCAGAAATACCTTCTTTCAAAACCAGCCGGAATATTAGTCCGGCTCAGCCGGTCTGTGCTCTCATATAGTGGAAGGGACCGTATTTCGTGGCCGCCCGCATTGCTCACTGTATCCATGCGTATGGCGGTGCTTGTAAAAACGGAGTCTTTCCACCCGTTGAGTGTCCTTTGCCAGATTTGCGAATAGGTATTGGTATAGAAACGTATTGCCAGCCTGCCTGTGATCAGCGGCGTTACGCTCAAGACTGAGTCATACGTAATAACAATGTTTCCACCCAAAGTAGGGGCAGGTGTGTTGGACGAAAATGTGGGCACCCCGTATTTCTGCTCGGTGATAAAAGCGTTTCCTGGAGCATATCTCCAGCCTACATCCGTTTGGCCCAGTAAAGAAGTACTTATGCGCTGCGGGTAACGCTCATGCTGAAAGGGACTGAGTAACATGCCGGCACCAGTCGGCGAATTAATCTGATTTGGAAAGCGAAAAAGATCAAGCGTCTTAAGCCAGCCATGTTCTTTGCTGATCTGAAAGCCGAGCGCATTATAGTTATCAGCTACAGGTACGCTGCCACTCAAAGCTTATATTGAAATTGACTTTATGCTGTCGGTCGCACCATTCACATTAGCGGTGCCGGAATAGCTGACTGTTGCCCTAAAGCTTTTTCCGGAAATGTCCCTGGCAAGTATCCAACTGCTCCCGAGAGACGCTTTTGTAAAGAATGTAATTGTGTCACCATAGCTGTTGAAATAAAGCTCAGAACCGTCGCTCCGGCGAATCATATGTGGTCCAAGCCATGATGGGGCTAATGTATCCTGACATAGTGATTGGCTCGGTTTATCAATGCGTACACATTTAAAGAAATAGAAAATACTGTCGCCTGAAATGGTATTGCGCGCTAAGTCAACCCACATTGTGCGCAGGGAGTTATACACCAGCATCTGATTATTACTTATGTTGCCCGCATTGTAGTAATTGGTGTCGTGCGATCGGACAGTCTGCCAGTCTTGTGCGAAGACTGTTGCGGATGTCGCAAACAATGAAAGGAACAAGAACGGCTTAAGCATTCAGCAACTTTTCTCAAATATAGTCTTTCATGGTGCAGCCAGGTTCTGCCGGCACCTTTGACTATATACAGATGTAGATAAAAAGACCGGCTATGAAGCCGGTCTTTTTATCATTCGGTCGGAATAACGCATACGCGTTGAACGTTACACCGCCCGATTCCCATCAAACGCCTCCAGCTCATTCGCCACAGCAGTCAGGAAGCTTGCTCCCAGTGACCCATCCACAATCCGGTGGTCGTAAGACAGGGAGAGATACATCATCTGGCGGATCGCGATCACGTCGCCGTCGGCAGTTTCCATTACCATCGGGCGCTTCTTAATAGCACCAACGGCAAGGATAGCCACCTGTGGCTGATTGATAATAGGTGTACCCATTAGGGAGCCAAAGGTGCCCACATTCGTGAGCGTAAACGTGCCGCCTTGCGTGTCATCCGCCTTCAGCTTGCCGCTGCGGGCTGCATTGGCGAGGGCATTTACATCCTTAGTCAGGCCCAGCAGGTTTTTGGTATCCGTATTCTTCAGCACCGGTACAATCAGATTGCCACTTGGCAGCGCTGTAGCCATGCCTATGTTGATGTCCTTCTTTACAATGATGGTGGTACCGTCCACGCTCGCGTTAATCATAGGGTAGCGCTTGATGCAATTCACGATGGCCTCAATGAAGATGGGCGTGAACGTAATTTTCTCGCCGTACTTCTTCTCAAAAGCACCCTTGTTCTTATCGCGCCAGCGCACCAGGTTCGTCACATCGCATTCTGTGAAGCTCGTCACGTGCGGCGAAGTAGCCTTGGAACGCACCATGTGGTCGGCTATCAGCTTGCGCATCCGGTCCATCTCAATGATTTCCACGTTGCCCTGCGGCATTGCAGCGGCGTTGGATTGCTGGGCGGTCGGAGCGGTTACCGGCGCCACCTGGGGCGCTGCCGGTGTTTGGGCGGCAGGCTGTGAAGGCGCAGCTTTTTGCGGAGCGCCAGCCCCACGGTTGGCTACATAGTTCAGGATGTCCTTCTTGGTCACGCGCCCCTCACCGCCGGTGCCGGGAATGCGCTCCAGCTCGGCCATCCCGATACCTTCCTTGCCGGCAATGTTGAGCACAAGCGGAGAGTAGAATTTATTGCCTCCCGAACTGCCAGATGCAGTCTGCGAAGCTGCTGTCGGAGCCTGTTGCGCTGAAGCTGGTGCTTGCTGTGCCGGAGCTGCAGCTGCTACCGCGGCAGGCGCACTCACTTCCGGCGCTGGTGCAGCCGTAGATGAGCCAGCGCCTACTGTGTCAACCCGCGCTATGACCGTACCCACGGGCACCACATCGTTTTCTTTAAACAGGATTTCGGTAATGGTGCCGGCGGCCGTGGAAGGCACTTCACTGTCCACCTTGTCGGTGGCTATTTCCAGCACGGTCTCATCCATTTTTACCGTGTCCCCAGCCTTCTTGTGCCACTTCAGCACGGTTGCCTCCATAATGCTCTCGCCCATTTTGGGCATTACCAAATCAACTGTTGCCATAATGCGGATTTCAGATTTTGGATTTCAGGTTTCGGTGTTGCAGTGCAATGCCGGAAGCGGAAAGCCCTGGTGGAAGTGTATTGTTTCTGCGGACAAAAATAGGGATACGGATGAGCAAGATACGGGGCGCAGCTACATTCTTCTGCTATGAAAAAAGCCGCCCGGGACTGGGCGGCTTTTTGGCGTCAGGGGGTTACAGCGGCAGCAGCAGCTTCATCTCAATGCGGCGGTTCCTGGCCTTGCCTTCCGGGGTGTTATTAGGCACTGCGGGGCTTTCCATGCCGTAAGAGCCAATGATGATGCGCTTAGGGTCAATGCCCTTCTTCACAAAATAATTCTTTGCACTCTTTGCACGCTGGTAAGAAAGGAACAGGTTACTCTTCTCATTACCAATATCGTCTGTATAGCCGCTAATATATATAATGACCTTATTTTCCTTGTTCAGGATGCGTAGGGCATAGTCCAGCACCTTAGCAATGGTGTCCTGAATATCGGAGCGGCCGTAACCAAAGTAGAGCACGTCTGTCTCCAGTACAATGTGTGGTGGCAGGAAGGCACCGTTCTCTACACGGGTACGTGTCGTATCGACAGGCGCATACTTGGCCGCCTCGCCTACGGGGCAGCCGTCGCGCAGCTCGCCAAATTCAGTAGGACAATGATCCAGTTTGTTCGGCACGCCGTCCTGATCTTCATCAGGGCAGCCATTGGTGCCTTCGCCACCTGGCTCGTCGGGGCAGGCATCTTCGGAATCTGCGATGCCGTCATGATCGCGGTCAGGGCAGCCGTTGAAACGGGCTTCGCCATATTCCAGTTTACAGCGGTCTATCGCGTCTGGAATGCCGTCGTCGTCTACGTCACGCTTCTCGCCAAAGAAGATGCGGAAGCCTGCATTCAGTCCATAGCTGGAATAATCTGACTTCTTAACGCCGGATGTAAGCGGCCGATAATCCGAATATGAAGTGCCGCCTACATCTTCAAGTTTAGAAACGGGCTGATAAGTATCATTGCCAGTGTTTGTATAGCTCTGATACATGAAGTAACCACCCAGCATGAACGTGACGTGGTAAGAGAGCTGGTAGGTAAGGCCCAGCTGCGCCATTCCGCCAAACGATACGGCGTTGTAGTTACCTGTCTGGCTGCGTTGCGCGGGAGCAACAGATTTGTCAAGCCCTACGTTGAAGCCCTGATTCTGGGCAAAGAGTGCATCTAAAAGGGCCCCTGCATTCCGCCCGTCTTTGCCATATTCTGCCTGCGATAGCACCAGCGCAGATCCTGTGCTGGGTACGGGGTTGCTTTCAAAACCCGATACAACATCACCGTTAGCCTGATTGAGCTTGTAGATCGCCTCGTAGCTGAACTTGCCGGAGACGTCGGCCTGTGTCTGATTGTACATGCCGAATACGGGCCCAATGTCAGCAGTGATACCGAAGCTGGAAGGTTTATACGCCCTTCCAAACTGATGCTTGAAGCGGAAGAGCACCGGCACGTTGAGGTTGTTGATCTTTACGTCCTCTGTCAGCGGTCCTACGGTATGGATGATCTGGCGGTAAGTTCTGTTCTTGCTGTCAACGGCCTGGAAGTCCGCATACATTGTATCCATCTTCAGCTCGCCTACATAGTGCATATACTGCACGCCGATGCCGATGCCGAGTGTGCGCTTGCGATTGAAAAAGTAGTTGATGGAGGCTTCGCCACCGCTGCCACTGCCATTGCTGAAGCTTGGCTGGACATACTTGGAGGTACCGAGGCTGTTAGGGCCGTAAGATTGCTCCAGGCTTATCATTTCCAGGTTTTGGGATAGCAGACCGTAACGATAGCCAAGGTCAAAAGACCACCGCGGCAGCACCTGGTCGTTCGTCTTGAGTTTATGTACGGGCGCCGTGCCAGCCATGGCTGCCGCGGCAGCTGATGCAGCGGCTGCAGTGGAGTCTGTTGTTTGCGCCTGCGCAGCCAAAACCGGCGTAGCAAAAGCGATAAGGATAAACAGCTTTTTCATGATGTGCTATGAGGGTTTTGGATGATTAATTCTTGATGAAACGGGTAGTGGCTACACGCATCCCGGCTTGTGTGCAGGTAAGGATGTATGCACCCGGTGCCAGCTAGCTACTGAAATGCTGGTTTTGGTGGTAAATGCCTGTTTGCGCAAAAGATGCTTGCCGCTAAGGTCAAAGACGTCAATTGTAGCTCCTTCTGCGGTAAGCGTGAGTGGAAGCGTTATGTTCAGCTGGTCAGTAGCTGGATTGGGATAAACCGTTACATCTGCGCTTCCCGTAGCGGTGGATGGAGCCACGCCGAGGGCTTGTGCATTAAAGTAGGCCTTGCGCGAGCAGCTATCACCAAAGGTGGCAATGACCCAGTACATTTTAGCCTTTGAATCGGAGAGGGTGGTGCGGTAGTTCTGGCTGATCTCTCCGCTCAGGGTAGTAGGCGCCAGGTTGACCACTTCGTCATATCCCCATTGATAGCGTACTACGCCAGGTGCCTGACAAACAAGGTTGCCGGCAAAGTAAATCACGCGAGGGTTGGATGTAGAAGACGGATTTACAGTCACCATATGGCTGGAGCCTTTATTCCAGCAGCCATTTGCACCTCTTACCTTACTCTTAAGCGTTATAAAGGTCTGCCCCTGGTTAGGGAAGCTGTAGAGCGCATGCAGACGGTTGGCAGAATCTAGCTGATTCACCTTCACGCCATTATCGCCGCCCCAGGCAAATACTTCATTAGGCTGCGTGCTGCGCGACGCTTTCACATTCACATATTGGTTGTTGACGCATACCTCATCCGGCGCAACTTCAATTCCAGGCGATTCCGGCACGGGGTTGACAATGATTGTCTTTCGCTGATTGTTAAATGAGCAACCTCTGCTGGAGATGTTATAGATATATACTACATGATCCGGCGTCAGCACATGGTTTGAAGAAAGGGAGTCATTGACAGAAAATGCATTGTCAGGCAAACCGGGAATTACGATCACGCTGCTATTCACTGTAGAATGCCGCATGGAATCAGGCGTTACAGATACGGCAGGCGTAAACAAAAGGCGGGATTCGCTGCAGATGGAAATAGAGTCTGCATTGAGCAGTTTAGGCAGAGGTTTGACGGTGTCGGTGATGCTGATAGAATTCTTTGTAGGGCATCCGGCAGCAGAGCGCCCGTTGACCACGTAAGTAACCCATCCGCTCATAGAGAAGCTGGTGTCTGTAAGCAGCTGGGCAATGAGCTGCTTAGCCGTATCAGCACTCTGACCGGTAACGTTTGAGCTGCTTCCTACACTCCAGCCAAAAGTGCTGGTGCCCTGAGTGCTCATCAGAGGCCCAAGAGCGATGTTGGTGGTCTGTCCACTACAGATTGGATCCGGGCTAAGGCTTGAAAGAACAGGCGTAGGATTAATCGTGCCTTTTACAGTGACCGGACTGCCCTGGCAGGTGAGGTTATTGCTCAGCGTAAACGGTGTTACTGAATAATAAATCGTGTCCGCCGTAGTATTACTGCTGTTGGTGATGAGTTGGGAAATATTCAGTGCGGGGCCTCCGGTTGAATCTGAGCCTTTGGGTGCGATATTGGTAGAGCCCGTTGAGGTCCACTTGTAGTGATGTATACCAAGATTTGGAAAGGTAGCGGCGGATATGATGCGCAGCGTATCCTTGCCACTACATACCGGTTGGGCGTTTGCAGCCGTAAAGCTGGGAACAGCTCGCACCACTACGCTCACCGTAGAATCCTTACCCCTGCAGCCGGCTATCAGTCCACTTCCTACGGGTATAGGACTGGTTGCATTGATGCGGTATAGAATCGTCCCGTTGAACTGCCCGCTGGCAAGCGGCGCAATCCGGCTATTCGTCAGGGTCTGGCGGATGGTATCGAAGGCTGCTGTAGGAATGCTCAGGGCGCCGCCAATTCCTGTATCGTTATTGTTTGGAATCACATTCCAGCCAAATGTGCTACCCGCGACGGAGCTCTTGAGTGGTACAAGTGTTTGCTGGCCGCTGCAAATTTCAGTGGGCGTTGGTGCTTCGGTAGTAGGTGCGGGATGCACGCGTACCATTATTACATCGCGCCTGGATGCAAGCGTGCTGCAACCGGTACCTATATCCGTTGTAGTGATTAAATAGAAACCGGTATCTACAGCTGCCGTGTTTTGATTGCTCACGGAATCGTTGATAAATGTGGCAGGTGTAGCCATTGGCCGGGCAATCAAGCCGTTGATGCCCGGTTTAAGCTGCGTGGCCCATGAATAAGCGGCCGTATTGTTGATTGTAGGGGCCAGAATAATATTGATGCGATTGCCGCTACATACATTGATTACCCGGGGCACATTGGGCGCCACATTAGGGCGGGGAAACACTGTGACTGGAACTATAGCGCTGCCATTGCTGCAGAGCCCCGCTATAGACGAAATATTGTACATCACAATTCCCTGGCGGGTGTTGCTATCGTTTGAAAGTGTTTGGGTAATGCTACTGATATTCCCGTTGCCAGTGCCTCGGATAAATGAGGTGTCGCCAGAAACGCTCCAGTTAAACGTAGCCCCGACAGTGGGCGAGGACACGTTGATGTTTGTCGTGCCGCCGCTGCAGAAAGCCGTATTGCCAGGGGTCACATTCAGTGTATTGCTGGCCGGTTTTACCGTAACCGTAAACAGGCTTGCCAAACCGTTACAGGTGGGGCCTCCAAGTGAAGTATTTACAAAGCTTGGTACAACGGTAAAAGTGGCTACGTTATCCGTACTCCCGCTTGAATTAGTGCCAATGAAGCTGCCAATCGACCCCGTACCCGTAGAGATGGGCAGGCCTATGGTGAGATTGTTATTTGTCCAGCTGTAAACAACATTGCCGCCTGTGGTGGGGCCGCTAAAGCTGATGGCTGCGGTAGCAATACCATTACAGACAGACTGATTGCTTGTAAGATTTACCTGCGGCAGTGGGTTAACAGTAATGTTGAAGTTGGTAGTGCCGCTGGTGCAGGATGGGCCGCCTGATGTATTGACGAACGTCGGCGTGATCGTTCCTGTGCTGGTTATAGGTGCATTCGTGTTATTGGCATTAGCGGAAAAGGTGTTGATGGAGCCCGTACCACTTGCTGTCAGGCCGGTTGCACTACTGCCACTCCGCGTCCAGGGGAAACTGATATTACCGCCTACATATACTGGCGAAATGATATTTATTGTGGCCACCGATGTACCGCTACACACTATCTGGTTTTGATTGGTAATGGAGGATATAAAAGGCACCGGATTCACCGACACGCTGAAAGGAGCCGAAGTGCCGGCACAGCTAGGGCCGCCGCCTGCATTGACGTAAGTGGTAGTCACATTGCCGTTGCTGACCTGCACCAATGGGCTATTATTAGTATTAGCCGTAAAGCCGCTGATATTCCCGGTGTTTGAAGCTGCAATGCCGGTGCCGATGGTGTTGCCTGCCGTCCAGCTGAAGGTCGTCGTACCACCTGTAGCGCTCGGGTTAAACGTAATGCCAGACACCGGGCTTCCACTGCACACTATCTGATTTTGATTAGTAATTGAGCCTACGCCAGGAATAGGATTTACCGTGACGCTGAAATTGCTCGCTGTGCCCGGACAGGCAGCGCCGCCGCCGGCATTTGTGAAACTGGGAGTCACCGTACCGGTGCTTACCTGTGGCGCAGGTCCTGCATTGGTGCTCGCGGTAAACGCAGCCAGGGTGCCTGTACCGCTAGCTAAAATCCCTGTTCCGGGTGTATTTGTGGCCGTCCAGCCAAACGACGTACTGCCTCCGGTAGCCGTGGTGCTAAAGCTGATGGCATTGACCGCTGCTCCACTGCAAACAATCTGAGCCTGATTGGCTATGGCACTGACCACAGCCTTTGGATTCACGGTGAGTGTAAATGCGGAAGCCACACCTGCGCAGGTGGGCCCACCGCCAGTATTGAGGAATTTAGGCGTGACGGCAGCAGTACTCACCTGTGGTGTAGTACCATTGTTAACCGCAGCTGTGAATGCTCCAATATTACCGTTGCCGGTAGCGCCTATTCCGGTGCCAGTGGCATTCGTAGCTGTCCAGTCAAATGTTGTAGCACCACCGGTAGCTGTCGTGGCGAAGGTAATGCCCGATACTGCCGCGCCGCTACATACAATCTGATTCGGATTGGTAATGCCGCTGACAACTACCTGTGGATTTACAGAAAGGCTGAAAGTGGATGGCGTGCCGGAACAGGTAGGGCCGCCGCCTGCATTAACGTAAGTGGTAGTCACATTGCCATTGCTGACCTAAGGCGCCGTGCCTGTATTGCTATTTGCTGTAAAGCCCGATATAGTTGCACCACTGCCAATTGCGGCGATGCTGGTGCCTGCAGCATTGGTTGCAGTCCAGTTAAACGTAGTGGTACCACCTGTGGCAGATGGATTAAAGGTGATTGCAGCCACCGGAGCAGCACTACACACGATCTGGTTCTGATTGGTAATGCTCGCTACCGTCGGCACAGGATTTACCGTTACACTGAAGCTGTTTGCAGTTCCCGCGCAGCCCGGGCCGCCTTGTATATTCGCATAGTAGGGTGTAACGGTGCCGTAGCTTACCTGCGGTGCAGTGCCGGCATTAGCGGTGGATAGGCGGCCTGCAATAATGCCGGAATTGCCGCTTGCAGGGATGCCCGTGCCTGCCGCATTAGTAACCGTCCAGTTGAATGTGACATTGCCGCCGACGGCCTTGGAGTCAAATGCGATAAAGCTGATTGCGCCGCCGCTGCACACAATCTGATTCTGATTGATAACGTCTACAACCACCTGTGGATTGACCCTAAGGGAAAAGCTGCCCGCAGTGCCTGCGCAAGTGGGGCCGCCGCCCGCATTCACATAGCTGGGCGTGACAGTGCCGTTGCTCACTTGGGGCGCTGTGCCATTATTGGCAGCCGCCGTGAATGTGCCGATATTGCCGCTGCCGGTAGCGGTAAGGCCGGTGGCTGCGTTATTGGTAGCCGACCAGTCAAAAGTAACAGTGCCGCCGGTGACTGTAGAGCTGAAGTTGATGGGGCCTGCCGTGCCTCCGCTGCACACAATCTGATCCTGATTGCTGATAACGCCTACTACGACCTTCGGATTTACTGAAACAGTGAAATTAGCCGGCGTACCACTGCACGTCGGGCCGCCGCTTGTATTGGTAAAAGCCGGTGTTACCGTGCCATTGCTTACTTGCGGCGCTGTGCCGTTATTGGCATTAGCTGTAAATCCGGTTATATCTCCATTGCCGCTGGCACCAATACCTGTTCCTGCCATATTAGTTGCCGTCCAGGCAAATGTGGTGGCGCCTCCGGTAGCTGTAGTGGCAAAACCTATCATAGCAACCGGAGCTCCGCTGCACACAATCTGATTTGGGTTCGTAATGGGGCTGACTACCGCCTTCGGATTCACAGTTAGTGAAGTGGTAGCGGGGGTACCGGGGCAAGTAATGCTGCCACCGGAAATGGCGTAGTTCGGGGTCACCGTAATGGTGCTGACCTGTGGCGTAGTGCTGTTGTTCGTTGCTGCTGAAAACGAAGAAATATTACCGCTCCCCGTCGCATTCAGGCCAGTGCCCGCATTATTAGACGCTACCCAATCAAATGAAGTGCTGCCATTAGTAGCCGTAGTGCTGAAGTTTATATTGGAGACGCTCGCACCGCTACATACAATCTGATCGGGGTTGGTAATGCCGCTGATTATCGCCACCGGGCTTATCTTAATGGTGAAGTTGTCAGATGACCCGTTGCTACAGCCGGGTACCTTTGGTGTGACTTTAATATTCGCGGATATAGGCGCCGTTCCATTATTTGAGCTTGTAAAGCTAATATTGCCAGTGCCGGAAGCTGATAGCCCTATTGTTGGCTCGTCATTTGTCCACTCAAATGTTGTTGCCGGATTGGCGCTGGTAAATAAAACGCTGGAACCAACATTGGCGCAGAAGAACTGATTTGGCGTGGCCGTTACATCCGGTTTGTTAGTAACGGTGAAGCTGATGGACGTGTCCTTCGTATAGCCGGCAGTTGCTGTAGATATTGCTATTTTGTATGTTCCCGGATTGGGTGCAACAAACGTGAGCGAACCAGTTAGTAATGTGGCCAGTATTGAACCTGAAGAATAGTTTGCAGTTTTTATCGTTCCATTATTATTGAGCAGGTCAAGTGTCACAGGCAATGCGGTAACTGAAGCCAGGCTTGTTCCTATATTAACGGTGACGGTTTGACCGTCACAATAAGGGCCGGCAGGCGACAGACTGGCAATGGAAAGGGTCTGCGCGCTGCCAAGCGTGCCCAGACCCAGCAGGCAAGAAAACAGGCAGAAGCGTAACAATAAGGTTTTCATAAGAACAAGGGTTTGCACAACGGTTAGATTTGTCACTATGCCAGCAAAATTAATTGACGCATTTTTGTTCTGCAAAGGTTTTGTGAAATTGCTTTTAACGTCTTTTGCTTAAACGATCATTATCTATGAGAAAATGTATATGGGTTGTATGCGTGGTGATACTGATGCTTCCCGGACGCTCAAATGTGTCAATGGCACACGAAATATACTTCTGCAATGAAGCTATCCCTACCAGCAGGGATTTTGTGGCTAACCGGCTCATGAACGTCATCCGCAACCAGATGCCCGTGGTTACGCTGACTTACCTGCGCTTCCAGGCGCAGCGCTACTTCCCCGCCATTTCCGCGTGGCTTAAATTCTATGGTCTGCCTGATGACTTTAAGTACATTCCTATTATAGAATGCGGCTTTCGCAATCTTTCCTCTCAGGTAGGTGCCCGAGGTTTCTGGCAGATCATGCCAGATGTGGCAAAAGAACTGGGCCTGGTAGTGACACCGACATATGACGAGCGGGATGATCCTGGCAAATCCACTATCGCAGCCTGCAAGCTCATCCGCTCGCACTTCTTCATTCTGAAGAACAACCTCAAGGTTTCATCCTGGGTACTTACTGCGGCGGCTTACAACTTCGGCCCGGGAAACATTATTAAGAATGTGCAGAAACAGGGCACCGACTATTTCAACATGAAACTTAATGCCGAGACCGCGGAGTACGTGTACCGCCTCATTGCCGTTAAAGAGCTGTTTGAGCATCCGGAGTTTTACATGAACGGCTTCGGCACCAATATTTTTGCCTCCGCAAACATGCCGAAGGATGATGCGCCAGCCGACATCAATAAGCTGGAACGAGGCCCGGCCGCTGGCGCTTCCGGCGCGGCCGAGGAAGATTTTGCGGCACTTGATGTAAAGGTGGCTAAGGAAGGAGAGAAAGCGCCAGAGCGTAAGGCAAGAACCTTCTACGTTGCCGCCCAGCTGGAAACTGATGGTAAACCATTCCGCGATGGCAGCCTGCTCACTTTTGTGCTGCAGAGCGACCTGAAGCTTTCCGGCACGTTCCGCAGGAAAGGAAGTAAGGTGAAAGGTCAGGGCTGGCTGATTGACGGTCGCGTCATGGTTGATCTGGGCTTTGGCACAGAGGTAGAGGTGCAGGACAAGATGCAGCAAAAAGGCCTTTCGCCGGACGAAGCTGCCAATGATGAGGAATACGTAGTATTGAAAACGGAGGTTAACGACGAATAGCCGCCTTTTACGACCCACAGGAAACTCATAATCTCATTTTTCTTTTCTGCCAATTACATTTGTCACCCACACGTGTACATGCCCAACCGCCTCAAGATGAAAAAGCTATCAGTCCTGTTTTGTTTTCTGTTTTGCCTCACCGCCGCAATGCCAAAAGCCCGCGCGCAGGATTACAGCATTAAGGACGATACCATCCGGGTGTCCAACTCCTCCTTCCCTATGCTCACGTTCATGGGTGAGATTCAGGATTTTAACCGCCTCTGTAATGACTACAACCTGGTCACGAGTACAACTACCATAACCATCCGCCCTTCCACGTCAAAGCCGGTTAAGGTGTGCCCGCTTATTGTAACGGAAGGCTCCAAGAAAAAGCCCCGCCAGCACCGCTTCATTATTCTTTACGATAAGAATGCCGACCCCGCCGAGCAGATTCATGACTATTCTACCAAGGAGCTTATGCAGCAGCGCATTGAGTACCTGAGTAAGATGCGCGAGGCTAAAGAAGCAACCGCCGGCAAGGATGGTGATGAAGACAAGGATGGCGAAGAGGAAAAGCCTAAAAAGGGCAAAAAGAAAAAGCAAAAAGAAGACGAGGAAGAAAAAGAGGAGCCAAAGACAGTAGTAAAGCTTGATCCACCGGCAAAACCGGCAATCAAGGCGCCCGCCAGAACAGAAAAGGCCGCCGCGAAAAGTGAAGAAGGTGAAGCGCAGGCCGCCAACACAGGTGGAGATGACGGCGATGACGCGACAGAGATAAAAGACATCCCGCAGGAGCAATTGCAGGCCCGTGTGAAGCAGAAAATTGTAGCTTTTTACCGTGCCTGCGAAAATCTGTGCGCGAAGGTAGACGTAGACGGTGCCATCAAGTATGGCATGAAGCTCTTCAACAATGATGAGAACGTGATTGTAGCCACCACCAACGCCAAGACCAACGCCAGCCGCCCGCAGAAAATCCGCCAGTACTTCGTGCACCTTTCACAGCTCAGCTACAAGTCTGTGAAGATGGGCGCTTACGAAGTGCAGTTCGTCTCCAACTTTCACAAAGGTCCTGACGGTAACTGGCGCGCCTCGGCAGTGATAATACAGGACTTTGAGGGCTATAAAGACAATATGGTAGTCTACAAGGACAGGACCTCAAAAACCTTTGAGATTATCATAACAACAACTGAAGAAGTAAAAGATGGCAAGAGCGTCCGCAAATTTGACATCTTCCTCAGCAACATCTCCGTTACCAACACTCCTTCCTGATAAACCCTCCAGCATTCCTATTTATGAAAAGGTTCCTGATGGCGGTTTTATTTGCGGCTACAGCACCCCTGCCGTTGTTTGCGCAGCCAACTGCGTACCGGCATGATGCAGCGCGTGAAGCAAATTTTCTCTACGAGGTAAAGGTGATAGATGAGTTCATTGAACGCTTCAACGATGATCCTGCTTCGTTCCTCCGTAAGGAATATCTGCGGCTTGGCAAGCCTATCAACTTTAGCCGCCGGCAATTGGTAGAATATCTTTTCGACAAGCCGGTAACGCCCGCGGACGGCCTGGTGATGAATTTCGTAGGCCAGGTAGTGGATTCGTTGCATCCGCAGAAGCTGCGCTTTCAGGACACAAACTGGTATGCAGAGGTAATGTGCGGATTCAGCATGGGCGGCAGGCACTTAGATATACCGCTCATAATGCAGATTATGCCAGATACCAACCGTAGCGTGCGCTGGATGATCTCCGGCATTGGCGATGCCCCGGTATTTCAGGAAGGCAACGCGCCCGCAGCAGCGCCGGCTGCCGTTAAAGACCGGAAGCAATACATCTCGCCGGCCGACTATGCAACGAACTTCCTCCAGTTTCACATGGTGCTTAAGCCCGGTTTTGAAGCAGTCAACTATATGAAGCCGGAACTTATAGCCAGCGAGCGCGGACGCAAGTTTGCCGACATGGTCAGGAACGGCAAACTGAAATTTGAAGGGCCCGGCTACATGCGTTTTTACTTTTTCCAGATCCCCAACTACACATTTATCGTAGAACGCTTTGTGCGTCAGACCACCCACAGCGGTTGGCTCATCTCCGACATTACCGCCACTACTGACGATGAGAAGCGCGCGCGCCGCGAAAAGCTGCTGCAACGCCCGCTGTAACAGCCATTGCTAAAGCAGTCAAAGCTACCGTATTGAACAACTGGTTTTCCCTCAACCGCAGCACTACTATGAATACCTGCAATAGAAGATTGCCGCTGCTTCTTCTCTTCTTTCTTTGGACCATAAATGCTTTTGCACAAAAAGCGCCGACAACTATTACCAAGCGAGATGACAAAAACATTCGTGAGGCGGCTAAGCAAACGATAGAGAACCTTATCAATACACTCAACTTCGTTGCCGAGCCGGACAACTCTGCTTCGGATATAGACGACGCTATATCTAATGCGATAACCGCCGACAGTAGGACACGACTCTTCTTTCAATCAGATTTTGAAGCGGACGATGACATGGACGCCGAGGCTGCCGCCGCAGGCATGACAAAGGATATTAAGGCATATCTGCGCCAGTTTCGCAACTTTTACAAGCAGTCAAAGCCGCTGTCCATCCGTTACAACATCACCGAAATCTCGGATATCCACATTGGCGAGGCCAACCTTTATCTAAGGGTTTATTTCAACCAACTGATGAATGGAAAGGACCGCGATGGTAAGGATATGCCCAGCAAACTGCCTAAGGTGGCAGAGATGCAGGCGCTCAATATAAACGGGCAGTGGAAAGCCCTAATTAGTCACCTGGACCGTCAGAGCAAAGCTGACCGCCGCATGACCACGCCCGTCGTCGCTATATCCGACGCGGGTGATGCAAGCAGCAACGACGACGGCCCGCAACGCAGTGAAAGCTATTACCGGATGCAATTGCAGAACGGCATACGGCTACTCAACGAATACAACTTTACGGAGGCTTACTATTCACTCAAGGAAGCCAAGCGTTTTCCCGCTACCGAGGCGGAAGCTGACGCCCGCATCGGTGATCTGAAAGCGAAGCTCCGTGCGCAGAACCAGGAGCCGACAGAGTACTTGTACAGCGGCCTTAGCTCCAAAGCAGAATCCTGGGGTGAGAAATTTCGTTACGACCTGGCAAAGAACTACTACAACTATGCAAAAGAGGTAAAGCCAGCGTCGGCCAAAGCGGCTGCGGCTTCCATTTTAGCGCTTACGCAGATGCAGGCAAAGGAGGTAAATCTCTACCGCCTGCTTGAAAAGGGCTCTTACAGCGAGGCGGCAAAGGGTTTCTCAGCGGCAATATCTGCCGAGAAAGACAATCCGGCTCTTTATGTTGGGCTTGCCCGCGCGGAGGCAGGTCTGGGCAATAATGCAGCGGCGGAAGCGGCTTTTGCGAATGCAGTGCGCGCGGATGCAGCGTATCCTGAAACCTACAAGTGGCGTGGTTACTACTACAAAGACCATAATGATTTTCGCTCCGCCTACGACGCCTTTGCAGCCTATCAGACCCGGACCGAAGACACGGGCGACCGCGCTGTCCTTTCCGATATAGCGTATTGCAAGGGCCGCCTGGCAAAGGCTCAGAATAATGTTCCGGTAGCTATGGAAGCTTATACCGCAGCGCTTGCTTACAATCCGGACAATACAAATGTACTGGTAGCACAGGCAGACCTGGTGCTTACGCAGGGCGACAAAGGTGCCGAGACCGCAAAAAAGCTCATCAAAGAAGCGCTGCGCAGCAACGATAAGGACCCGGAGGCCTACGCAGTGCGCGCTCGTATCTGCCTCATAGAGGCGGATAAGGGCTGCGCTGCCGATGCCTATCAGCAGGCTATAAAGTGGGATAAGGACAATCCGGTCTGGTACTTTGAGCTGGGCAAGCTCCAGATGGAGATTAATGACAAGACTGACGGCGCGGCTATTCTATCGTTCACGCAATGCCTTAATATCCACACGGCATCACGCGTGGATGCACTAAAACAGATTCAGGCGCTCTGGAAACGCGGAAAATGCTATTACCTGCAAAACCGCCTGGATGAAGCGGAGGCGGATTATAGCCGGTTTCTGCAAGAGGCAAAGATGCTGACCAGCCCGTTTTATGTGGACTATGCCAACCTGCTGATCAAACGTGGCAAGTTTGATGAAGCGCAGCTAAACCTGAGCAAAGCAGGTCAACGGCCCGATGCGCTGCTCAGTCTCGGTATTCTGAACTATACGCGTAATCCCGGCAATGAAGCCGCATACGCAGACTACTTTACCCGCGCTTTTCGCGACGGTGTTAGTGAGGAGGTGATGAAAGGCGCACCTAACATGCGTATGGTGTATGATAATTCTTCGCTGGTCAAGGGACTGGTAAAGAAGTTTTATCACAGCAACATTGATTTTTGACCGCTAATTTTCGCTCGCGATGAATCACATCAATAAAGCCGATCTGGTTGCGGAGCTGCGCGATTCCGGCCATGACTATCGGGCGAGCGTAGTAGCTGCTGAACTGGCTGACCACGGCATTCCCTTAGATAATTTTTTCTTTCGCAATCAGAGTACATTTAAGCGCGCCGTTGCCAACGATATAGACAACATTTTCTGGAACAACGGCGGCGAAGACGGAGAAGGCGCAGATTACCTGGTATTTGACCTGAATCGCGAGGGTATCTATGATATGCTTCCCGAGGCAATTGTGCATTCTCAGGCCCGAAAGCGCCGAACGGATGAACCTAATTATAAGGTGGGGCTGGAGTTGCGCAAACAGGAACGTGAGGCACGTAAGTTCTTCTCGCCACTGGAGAATGAATTTCATCATCGCAGCCTGACGCTGGATCGGGTAGAGCGCGAGATGTTGAAGAATAATAATCCGCGACGCAACAGAGAATTTTTCAACTATTTCTTTGAGGACAGCTCGCTCCTGAGCGATCAGCAGCTTGTAATCTTACTGCATATTCTGCCGCTGAGCCACAAGATTCGCGGGGATGCGGCACTCATTGGGCTCACCATTACGCGCATCATTGGCTACAAGGTGGAAATAAGCCGGCAATGGACGATGAAAACGTACATATTGCCGCCCTTTACTGCGCCAAAACTCGGAGACGGAGTGCTGGGTTCAGACACGGTGCTCAATGATATCCATGTGACACCTAAGCGCCGCTTTGACGTCAATATTATGGATGTGCCTCCCACGGCCTATAAAGACTTTACGGGCAAGGGTACTTACCGAGCCATACTGGAATTTATACTGCCCTATTTCTTTCCTGCTGATGCCGAATACGGTGTTGTGTTGCATCCACCAAAGGATGAGGCTTTGCTTCGTATTGAAGAAGGGGACGCCTTTAGTTTTTTAGGTTTTAACTCGTACATTTAGCCCACCCTCACACACTATGATACCTGTTCTTATCGCTTTTGTATTGCTTACAATCGCAGGCTTGATCGGCTTCTATATCAACATGGGTAGAAGGAAGGCAGCGGGTCAATTATTCAGCAATAGGAAATTCATTTTCCTCTACCTCGCGTTCGGCATCGTTATTTCCTGCGGCGGCTTCATCGGCTATTCACCGACAGCGTCGCGCTCAATGATGTACTTCATCCTGCTGCAGGTAGTTTATGCCGGACTTGGATATCTGGCCGCCTATCTCTACAAAAAGAACGCGCCGGAAAATTTGCGCGAGGGCCGCTTTGCAGGCGTCTTCTTTGTAATGGCCAATGCCTTTTTAGGCATGATAGGCTTTGCTGCCGTGTATTACTGGCTCAACCGCTCTGACTTAGCCGCCTGGTATGCACTCTGCGTGATACCGTTTGTGCTGCCGGAGTTTCTTTCTACTGCATTTGCATTATACCGTGCCATTCCTCAGGAGATCCACAAAGTCTGGTACTTTCCTTTGCACGCCGATCCGGTAGATTATGATAATATAGACACCTCTACCATTTGGATGCTGGAGCTGGAATACAGCAAGTCAATCAACGATCCGCGCATCACCAATACAAAGCTGCGCGCGCCCGTAGCCATGAAATTCGGTGACTGGTTTCGGTCTTTCATTGAGAATTACAACTACAAGTACGAAACCGACCCGATCCAGTACACGACTTATGACGAAACTCCGCTCGGTTGGATGTTTTTTACCAAAGCGGGTGCGCTGGGCAAGTCCAAGTTTATAGACCCGGAGCTGACTATCGCAGAAAATAAGATTACCGAGAAGGATATCATACAGGCGAAGCGCGTGGGAATGGTGGCAGAAGAGACAGAAGCAACGTACTGATATACGGAGCCGTAACAGATGCGATTTTACTTTAGCGGGCAGGAAACCTTTCACATTACTCATGCTACCTAAGCTGCAATTCCACCTGACTAACTGGGTGGACGGGATGAAAATCAACCGTCAGCATTTTGTTGACTCGGAGAATGCACTGATTGACGCTCTTGCGCGATGCGCAGGCTACAACGCTCAATGCGTTTAACTACGGCCTGCTGCAACCTCTTCCCGGCGAGAAAAGCTCACTGGACTGCAATACCTCATCCAACGGTGGCCGCACGTTTCGCGTAGTCGTTAATTATTGCCGCGCCATTACCGCCGGTGGCTGCCAGGATTGAAATCATTCCCGGAGTTCACCCCGAGTTGAGCGCTGAAATGGATGGTGCGCAAGACGGTTCCGCCAGCTATTATGCCGTGCTTGGGGTTGACCCATTTAACCGGCAGCCTTTTGGGCCGGCCAGCGCAGAAGAATATCCACCACGGAATGCCTCTGCCGTCTCTGCATACCGCCTGGCCCTTGTCCCGGAAGACGGGTTGCATACCGGCTCTATTGGTTCTTTCCACATACCGGTTGCTAAGTTCATCATCAAGAGTGGGGAGTTGGTGCGCGACCCTGAGTATGTGCCGCCATGCGCCATTATTGGCGCTCATCCCGGCGCAAAGCAACTATACAACACAGTAGCAGAGCGATTGAACGCAATTCAGGAGATGTCTTCTGAAGTAGTGCGCAAGGTGGTAGAAGGCGGTACGCAGCAGCAAACGGCGCTCGCCCAGAATGTCAAATCCATCTGCGAGCAGGTGATCTGGCACATTGCGCGCGAGTTCTTCTTCTTCCGCACCATGTACCGGCAGCAAAGCCCGGTGTATATGAGCAACACCGTTGTTCAGCTTGCCAGCATTATCAATGTAAGTCTCAACCTTATTCCCGTCAAGGACAAGGAGGAATTGTTACAATACTTCGCCTATTGGAATGAGGTGCAGCCTGGCAAATTTGAAGAGTTGCTTTCCAACGTGATGAATGCTGATTACAGCCATGAAGACATATATGACTTTTTTGGGCCGTTGCTGCAATTCCTGAAGCTATGGAGCGACTTACTGGACAAGTTGAAGGATCTCAAGCTCATCGGTCAGCGCAACGAGAAGTTTGACTTTGGCGGCCGTACCATGGATGCACCTAAAGAAAAGCCTAAAGGAAAGTTTAGCATATTTGATTAAACCGATTATTTTCACACACCCATCGTATGAAACCCATCAACAGCAAAGAGCGCAGTAAGGCGCTTTGGCAATTTGTGCTCATCTTCCTCGGCCTTGCGCTGGTGCCTACCGCGCTCATTTTCTTCTCTTATTATCACGTGCCGGAAGAGATATCTGAGACCGAAGAACGCAAGCTTGTTGCTTACTCCAATTTTGAGCACACGCAGAAAATGATCTTGCAAAAGATGTCCGAAGTTGATTCCAACATCAACCTGTATGCTTCTGCGAAAACGGAGAATCCCGTGCTGCTCGACAAAAAGATAGCTGACGGCCTCGCCGATCTCGCGCGCATGGATACTTCTATCAAGATGGTACAGCTTGTGAGCAATGGCTACGCAAATCACTACACCCACGTGCGCCAGCTTGTAGAAGCCCAAGCCAAGCTAAATGATGCCGCCACCAAGCTGCAGGCTGCGGAGCAACAGATGAAGTCTGCCCAGAGTATGGGCGGCATGATGGGCTCACCGGCTATGCCAATGCCTCCGGCCCAATAAGCTCAAAATCTACAATAAAGCCCGGATCTTCTACCAGCCGCCGGCATTCATCTACTAATGCGCTTTGTGAGCAAGGAAAGAATGTAGTCTTGTAGCAGACAAGAAGCAAAGCGAACCACCGTAAAAACTCAACCGTCAACCATCAACTATGACAACGCTTTCCTTCTCAGAATCCCTCAAGACAGCGATTCAAATCGCCATTTCATTCGCACGCGAATACAAGAACGAGCAATTCGGCCTTCCGCATCTGCTGCGCGGATTGCTTCATAAAGAAGCAGGCTTGCATCCATTTCTGGAATCCCTTGGCAAGGACGTAAGCTACATGATAGAGTGGGCAGAGATTCGTATTGACGAAATGCCGAAGAGCGGTAAAACAGTGGAAAACATTGCCGCCGACACGCAGACCGCCAATGTGCTGGAAGAAGCCGACAACATCCGTCTGAAGCTTGGCTTGAACGATGTCTCGCCTGTTTGTGCGCTGGCTGCGTTGGTAAAACCTAATGTTGGCTTCACAGCCGAGCAGCTGAAGTCATTTCCCCTTCGTGAGAAGGAAATTCTCGACCTGTACCTCAACGACAGCTCGCTGAGTAATGCAGTGAGCGGCGGCAATGGCAGCCTGCCGGAATGGCGGCAGCGATATGCAGCCAAAGACAAAGGGCAATACCGCGTTGCTGAAATATTGCGTAGACAAGATAGCGCTAGCAAAAGAAGGCCGTATTGACCCCATCATTGGCCGCGATAAGGAAACACGCATGATGCTGGAAGTGCTTGGTCGCCGCACGAAGCCAAATGTTATCATTACCGGCGATCCGGGTGTAGGAAAGACTGCACTCGTGGATGGCTTTGCGCTCTGCCATTGTTGCCGACAAAGTGCCTGATAATCTGAAAGGTGCTTTTCTTTTTGAATTGGATTTGGGAACCCTCTTTGCCGGTGCTTCTTACAAAGGCGAAGTAGAAGAGCGTCTGAAAGAGCATTATCAAAGAAATAAAGCAGTTCGATAAGGCAATCCTATTTATAGACGAAATTCATACGCTGCTCGACCCGAAAGGCAGCGCTGGCGGCGCAGCTAATCTACTGAAGCCGGAACTGGCGCGCGGTGAAATCACCGTAATCGGTGCGACAACTTTGGATGAATATCGTAAGCTCATTGAGCCGGAGCAGGCATTCAGCCGAAGTTTTGAAGTTATCCGTGTAGATGAGCCAGATATGACGACTGCGGCAAAGATGCTGCACAAGCTTGCAGACGCTTTTGAAGCAGCATCACGGCCTGAAAATTGAAAAAGATGTGCTTACCGAATGCGCCCGTATGGCAAAGCGCTATGTGAAAGACCGCCGTTTACCGGATTCTGCTGTTGATCTGCTGGATCGGACGATGGCAGCGCTGAAGATGATGAACGAAACATCCAAGCCGGAATTGGAATCGCTGACGCAACAGTTTGAGGCCATTGTAAAGGACGCCGACATGGAAGACGCCGATCGCATTGCAGAATACAAGTGGTTCTATAATTCGCTGAAGAACAGCCTTAGCCCCGTCCTTTTTGGCCGTCTCACCGATCCAACGGACGTGAGCAAACTAGAGACTGCTACCGAAATGGAGACGGCGCTTGGACAGACACTTAACGCACTGAAAGAATATGCTGCCGAGATATCAAGGACACTGTGACAAGTCAGGAGCTGGCGGCTGTAGTTGCTTTCAAGACGGGCATACCGATGGGTAAGATCCAGGCGAAAGAGCAGCAAAAGCTGCAGGAAATGGAGGCCATCATCAAGCGCCGCGTGGTAGGCCAGGATCATGCCGTTAAAGCACTGTCCGACGCTATTGTAGAAAGCCGCAGCGGTCTGAATAAGCCTGGTCAGCCAATTGGCTCATTCTTTCTGCTTGGCCCCACCGGTACCGGTAAAACAGAAGTTACAAAGGCGATTGCCGACTTCCTGTTCAACGATGAAAAGGCGATGATTCGCTTTGACATGAGTGAATTCAAGGAAGAGCATTCCGCAGCACTGCTGTATGGCGCGCCTCCGGGCTATGTCGGTTATGAAGAGGGCGGTATGCTTGTGAACAAAATACGTCAGCAGCCTTATTCAGTTGTTCTTTTTGATGAAATTGAAAAGGCACACCCTTCTGTATTTGATATCTTCCTGCAGATCTTAGATGAAGGCAAGATGCACGATCGCCTGGGTAAGGAAGGGGACTTTTCTAATGCACTGATCATCTTCACATCCAATATCGGCAGCTGAGTGGATTGTAGAGCAGTTTGCTCAGGACATCATGCCGAAGTCGTCGCAATTACTGGAACTGATGACGAAGCACTTCCGCCCCGAATTCCTTGCCCGTCTTACTGAAATCATACCGTTTGCTCCGATTTCTGAAAACAACGTCGTAAAGATTCTGGAAATCCAGATGAAGAGTTTGCTGGAAAGCCTGGACAAACAAGGCATTGCGCTGAATATTGCTGACGATGCGAAGAGCAAAATTGCGCTTACCGGCTTTACACCAAAGTACGGTGCCCGGCAGATTTCAGGGGTTATCCGCACCCACTTACGCCGTCCGATTTCCAAGTTTATTGTCTCCGGAAGTGTACAACGTGGTGATACAATTAATGTGAGCCTCAACGAAGAAGGCGAGGTGGCATACGACGTCAAAAAATAATTTTTGGAAACGCGGTAAAAATTCTTTGAATTATCAAAAGATTGCTACCTTGGCATCTCCGTGCTTTAACAAGCAATTATAAAAGGAAAGACTTTTTCAATACAACTTTCAAAATCATACCAGCAAATCATTAAAACCAAATACCCATGTTTGATTATCAAGTAGGCGGAAATGCCGTCAAGATGGATGCAGCAGAAGGAATGGCAGAAATTTCCATGAATCGCTCGCTCTTTGTGCAAAAGCTAACCGCCGATGATCCAGTGCGCCCGGAGGCGGTGTACGACCTGAAGACGGTGGATGAGGTGTTTGAGCACTTCAAGCCGGCTGTAGAAGTAGAATTTGAAACAGCAGACGGTTCAACAAAGGGCGAAGAACTCAAGTTCCGTAATGTGGGCGATTTTAAGCCAAACAGCATGGTACAGCAGAGCCCCTTTCTTCAAGGCTTAAATGCCGAAAAGGAAGAATATGCCAAGCTTATGAAGCAACTAAAGACTAACAAGCTGGTTAAGAACGCCATTGAAAATCCGGAAACCAAGGAAGCATTCATGGCTGCCCTTCAAAACCTGATTCAGGAACTGGACAAAAACGCATAAGCAACGGAACACACAAACTATCGTATTCAAATATAAAAATCCTCATGGCAGAAACTCAAATGCAGGCGCAGACCGAATCGCAGGATTTAGCCTACAAATCCCCCGAAGCCGGAGCGGCACCGTCGCTCAATCTTAATGATGCCTCAATAAGATGGCCAAACTGGGCGGTTTTGACTTCCTGGAGTCGGCAATTGACGGTGTACAAGGCCTCAACCCCGAGCGCAAAGCACGTAAGCAAATCTTCCTTACGGATGCTGCAAAGAAAAAAGAGCGTGCTGATCTGAAGAAAAAGCTGGAATTATGGCTAGGCCTGCTCCAGTCTTCGTCTGACATAGCCAAATGGCGGAGACTTGCCAGACACGGTCTGAAGAAGCCGCATCTACGCTGAAGAAAAATCTGAAGAAAGCAACGGAAGCCAGCCGCGAGCTGGAAATTTCCTATCGTTCCCTCAATTTGTTCTATAAGAATACGGAATCAGACAAGCTGAAGAACATTACAATTGTGAACGCAGGTGCTGAGCAAATCAAGGACCTGGATAATCCTAAGTTCATTGATTACGTTGGCGCTGAGCTGAAACAGAACTACGATCGTCTTGATCTGCGCAACAATTACTCCATTCTCTGCGTGCCCGGTTACCTGGGCTCCAATGCCGTAGTTGAAAAGTGGGCCAAGCTGGCACATGAGACGAAGACCATGCTTGTCACTGACTTCATGGACATAGACAATCCGGATGATACGCTGGACATGTTCCAGGAAGCCAATCTGGCAGGCGGCGACCTTTATCGCTCCAATGTGATGATGGCTGCAAACTACATTGTAGGCCGTCAAAAAGCTGCGGAAATTGATGAGGAAGATGATGTACGTGTCCCTCCATCGGCTGCTCTCGCAGGCAAGCTGTATTACACGCTGATGAGCCAGGTGACAGCCGGTAAAAAGCATGGCGGCATGAACGAAGTAGAAGGTGTTCGCTTTGACCTAAAGAAGAGCGAAATTTCAGCTATGGATCGTGCAGGCCTTATTCCAATGGTGAATGAATACGGCAAAGTCATGGCCTTCTCTTCCAAGACCCTCTTCAACGGTGACAATATTGGCCTTCAGACCTATTCTGTAGTACGCGTGTTTGATTATATCAATAAGGTGCTTATTGACTTCCTGAACCGCCGCGCTTTTGAAAACTGGACCTCTTTAACAGAGCGTGACCTGCGCCAGCAGATCGTGAAGTTCCTGGACAGCGTAACAGGTCCGAGCAAGCTTATTGAGAAATTCCGCATTGTGCGCTTTGAGCGTGATGACGTGCAGAAGGACCGCATCCATCTGGATATCAATATGACGCCATATTTCCCTGCAAAGAGCTTCATGCTCAAACTGGATGGCCACAAGGGTGATGATGGCGCCGAATGGAGCACCGCAACCGAACAACAATAATCAGATCCTTTTTTTTAACCAAACCAAACCAACCAAAAACCATGGCTTACAAAGCAACCTTGGAAATGGCAAGCAAAAAGTACGACGTACTTGCTGCATCGTGGGCATTCTCTCGTTCTGTTGACGCAAAAGGCAAACCTGCTTCTGGCGTTTACGGCGGCGACATTAACCTCACTATTGAGTCATCTGATGACGTAACCATCATGGAAACCATGCTGAACTCTCAGACGAAGGCGCAAAAAGGCACTATCACCTTTGATAAGGGTACTGCCGACGGCGAAATGAAGAAGCTGGAATTTGAAGACGCATTCATCACTGCTTACTCTGAAGCAATTACCGCTGGTGGCTCTGACTCTGGCAGCATCAGCATCACGCTGACTGCCCGGAAGTTTACAATGGGCAAGGCCGTTCACGAGAACGACTGGCCGGGCCATGCTGCCGGCTCCTAGTATCTTACCGGCTGCCTCAAGCAGTATCATAATGTACAGCAAGGCGCACGGAAATGCGCCTTGCTGTTTTTTCCCTCATTCCTAACTCCCGTCCTACAATGCCGCAGCAGGTTCACATTGAGATTACGATTAACGGCAAAAAGATCACCCCTTTTAGCAAATTGTCGCTCCGCCAACAGTTTAATGAGCATCATTATTTTGAGGTGCAATTCAACCATGAGGTACTGGAACAGCCCGGATCAATGACCATTAACGCCTCAAAAAGCTATTTGGGCAAGGCCATTACCATTGTGTTCAATGATCTGGCCAAGACGGGCACACAAAACTCCTTTAAGGGCATTGTAACGGATATACAATTTGCCAATGCACTTAATAATGCTGGCGACATAATTTTCAGTGGATACAGCCCAACTGTCCTGCTCGACAACGGAGAAGCCAACAGCTCATACCTGGACCGCAGTCTCACCCAAGTAGTTAAAGACATTTCCGGTCAGGTTGCGGGCAATGATCTAAGCATTAAGACCACACCAGTTAAGAAATCTAATATTCCTTATATCACTCAATACCGCGAAAGTAATTTTGATTTTCTTCGCCGCCTGGCTGCGGAATACGGCGAGCACTTTTTTTATGACGGTTCTGCCCTCAATTTCGGCAAACCTGCACAGGCCTCTGAAACAAGCCTGCAATATCCCAATGACATTTCCGACCTGAACCTACGGGTAAAGGTTGCGCCGGTAGGCTTTGAGCAGATCGGCTATATATCAAAAGACGATAAGAAGGCTCAAAGTGCCAGCTCATCCGCACAAGTGGCCGGCCTGGACACGCTCGGCAAATTTGCCCTCAGCGAGTCTGACAAAGTCTTCGGTTCCAAACCATCAACACTTGCAACACGGAAGTATCTTTCAGTTAATGAGTTGGACGAAGCGGTTAAAATATCCAAATCCACAAAAGCTGCCAACCTCACGGTGGTGAAGGCCACGTCCGATTCTCCTTTTGTGAAACTTGGGGCAACGCTTCAGATAAAGGCGGCGAAGGTGGACTATGGAAAGTTCACCGTTACCTCCGTGAATCATACGTCAGACGGATTTGGCAACTACGAAAATGAATTTGAAGGCGTACCATCCACAGTTGCGATAATGCCTTCGCCTTATTATAAAAAGCCGATTGCCGAGCCGCAAATCGGTATTGTAAAAGCGCACAAAGACCCCGATAAGCTGGGTAAAGTACAGGTACAGCTTCTTTGGCAGAAAGATCCGGCGACGACACCATACATCCGGGTTCTTTCGCCCAGCGGCGGTTCGTATGGCGATGGTAAGAAAACGCGCGGTATGTTCTTCACGCCTGAAGTAGGCGACTACGTAATCGTTGGATTTACACAAAACGATCCTGACCGCCCGTTTGTGATGGGTGCCCTGCCGCATGGAAAAGCAATTGACTCGTCAACAACTACAGAAAAGAATAATGTCAAGTCCATTTCTACCCGAAATGGCAACATCATTTCCTTTACAGACAAGGATAAGGAAAACGAGATAAGAATCCAGACCGACGACACTAATTACATCTCCATCCATTTAAAGGATAAGGACGGAACGCTAAAAATCTATTCTTCGAAGGCCATTGAAGTCAATTCCAAGGAAACAATTGTCGTGAAGTCCGGTAAGAAAATTGACATTCACGCAGGCGAAGAGATCAATATTCAGGGCGATAAGACGCTTAATATCAAATCTGAAGCCATCACTATTGACGCTACCAAGACGGTAAGCATTAAGGCGAATCAAAAAATTGAAATCAAGGCAGCCGATGTATCTATTGAGGGCAGCAAGGGGCTGGCAGCGAAGGGCGGGGCAACGGCCAAAATAGAAGGTGCGCAGCTTCAGCTATCCGGCTCCGCCACTGCAGAGCTGAAAGGCGGTGCTAAGCTGGACCTCGCCGGTGGCGCAATGACCACCCTGAAGGGTGGTATCGTACAGATTAATTAATAAAACTGTGAGCAAGACATGGAAGCGAAACTTTATCAGATGCCGTTGAGCTTTGAGACAATCATGCAACGAAATAAAGAGTTGCCAACCGTAAACCTGGGTACCTCAATCGCGCAAAATATCTTTCTCATTATCTCATCCAAGCACAATGAGCATCGTTTTGACCCGGAATGGGGCTGCGAGATATGGGAGCGCGACTTTGAAACTATTAACAGCCCACTTGTTTGGCAGGATCAGATTAACCGATCCATTATCAAAAGCCTGAGCAGGTACGAGACAAGACTGGAAAACGTGAGCGTAGACACGGTGATAACCGAGCAGGTTTACGTGCACCCGACGACAAAGGTGCATAGCATTAAGAAAAAAATAATTGCCAATGTAAAAGGAACAATTAAAAGCACCGGCGAACCATTTGCCTACTCGCCGCAGCTATTTATCAGTCCAATATCTTTGGATTAGTTAGTAAATGGCGTGACTGTAGTGTAGCCTGTTTCAACGTTTGATACCGGCCTGTGATGAATGATCACCGAGGTTTACTACACAAAGAATCTCAGAGAATGGTTTTCTAAGCTATATCCCGATACATAATCCCAACGCATAAGTCAATTGTTTAGCACCGACAATATAAAACTGAGTAAGGAGGCCATCGCCAACCGCATGTTCCGTAACGCAGCCCGTTTCTGGGGGCTGAATGATACGAACATGGACAACTTTGACCCGCTGGTGCGCCTGCTGATAGAGGCTTGCGCCGTGGAGATTTACCGCATTGACAATGAGGTGGGCTCCCTGCAGCGCACCATGACGGAACGTATGGCCGGCCTGCTTATCCCGGAAGTGCACACGCAGCCGCGGCCCGCACATGCCGTAGTACACGCTACCTCGACAGACGAATATCAGTACGTAGCGCTTGAGTCGCAGTTCGTGCATCAAAAGCGTGTAGCTTCTGTAGTGAATGGCCCGCTGGATGCTACGATGGATATCTTTTTCAGTCCCTCCGGTCGCTTTAAAACTGTCGATGGCGATGTAAAGATATTGGCAGAAGGCAGTAACATATACCGCATAGACGCCCTGCAGGCAAAGGAGACTTTTCTGCGCGCTACAGGCAGCCGCCCTTTTGCGCCAGGTGTAGCCTGGATCGGCGTCCAGGTAAAGCCAGGCATTGACCTGACGGACCTCTCCGTCTATATTGACCTGAAAACCACGCCTGATCGTGCACGGTACCTTTCTATGCTCCGCCATGTGCGCTGCGAATGCAATGGAAAGCCTGTAAAACTCTCGCGCGGCCTCTCGCATACTTCTTTTGAAGATCATCAGCTCCATTTTGAGGATGCGTTGGAAGAGTTATATATCAACCGCCGGTTAGAAAAGCAGATCAACCGCATCTACTGCGACAACTTTCTGACTATTACGCCCCAGGGCAATGACTTCCTGAAAGAGCCGGCCCGGGATCTGTTTAGCCGCTACCCGAAAGAGTTTGAAAGTGTGCTCACGGCAAACGATCTGGCGCAAATGGAGGAAGAACTGCTCTGGCTGAAGTTCCAGTTCCCACCTGAGTACAATGGCCAGATTATGGATGATCTGACCATCGCTATAAACTGCTTTCCCGTAGTTAACCGTCATGTGAATGAGCTGAGCTATCGGCTCAACTCTTATTTCAACATCATCCCGCTCATCTCTTCTGAGCAATTCTTTGCCGTCAAAGCGGTGGAGGGCACAATCACCGGCCCCAATGGCCGCAGCGATTATGTTTATTATCCCTTTGACCAGTATAATGATCGGGACAAAGGCATCTATACAGTCCGCGTAGGAGATCTGGAACGTTTTGACGCCCGCAATGCGGCGGAATACCTGAACTACCTCATAGAATTGCTGCGCGATGAAAGCCGGGCGTTTGCTGCCTTCGGGCAGGATTTTATGGCTTCTGCCATTAAGGATTTGAATCAGAACATCGGGTTGATAGACCAGAAAATCCGGCAAAACCTGCATCTCCTGCAGACCTCGCCCACCTATCTGCTCATCAACCCCGTTCAGGAGAGCGACACCATCTTTGTACAATACTGGACCTGCAACGGAGCCGCCGGCAATGGCATCCGGCCCAATACGCAGATGGATTTATATGAGGGTTCCGCATTTAAGAAGGACGGCCTTGTATTAATGACCGGCAGCAGCGGAGGCCTGGATAAATTAGAGAATACAGAGATTTTGAAAGCATTCAAATCTGTATTGCTCTCACGCGGCCGCATTGTAACCGCTACGGACATAAAGAACTTCTGCGCGGCCTACCTGCAAGGCACCGCATCAGATATTAAAGTAGAACCCGGTATCGGCATTAGCCCAATGCCCAATCAAGGCCTGATGCCAGTAGTGAACGTTAGAATCAAGCCTGGACCGGCCGCAGGCCCTGAGACAGATTGGGAACGGGTGAAGATGGATTTGGTGGCGGAATTAGAGAATGGCAGCGCCGCTAATGTGAACTATTCAATTCATGTAAACTAAAAGACAAGCTATGCCACAGCCCGCTGCACGAGTAGGAGACTTCCATATGTGCCCAATGGTTACGCCGGGCGTCCCACCCATCCCACACGTCGGTGGGCCCATTATGCCGCCGGGCATGCCCACCGTACTCATTGGCGGGATGCCGGCAGCCACAATGACCAGCATGTGCGTCTGTACCGGCCCGCCGGATACCATCATGAAGGGCTCCGCCGGTGTGATGATAGGTGGAAAACCTGCCGCACGCATGGGTGATACCTGTGCGCATGGTGGCGCGGTCATGGTGGGCTGCTTTACAGTGCTAATAGGTGAAGCAGGCGGTGGTGGAGGCGGAGGCGGGAGCGTAACGCCGGTGAATGTCATGCTGCAGGCCTTGCAAGCGATGCAAGGCGGCTCGGCCCAGCAGCAACAGCAGATGGCGCAGATGCAGCAGGAAATGGCACAAACAGCATCGCTGCAGCAGGCTGCCAACGATGGCGTTCCGTTTTGTGAGGAATGCCCGTAGAACGGTAATTAGAATAAAGAAGTTAACCCGGACAGCAAAGCCAAATCAAATACAATGGTGATTAGCGCCCAGCAAATGGCAAAGCTCAACGCCGCTTTCAACCAGCAATACGAAGCGGGCGCAGCTAGGCATCTGACAGGAAAATATGCGGATTGGGTCGACGGCATGCAGCCGGAGGAGGTTATGGCCTTTGTTTCCACCGGCGTGCAGAAAGCCGCTCAGCTTGATGTAAGGGCCTGCAAAGACGTTACTGCATTTCTTGAGTATGCCATATTGTTGGGAAATGACTTTTGGAAAGGTGATGCGCATGAATGGGTAACTGATATTTTTAACATCCGTAATATTACCGGAGCGGAAAAAATGAGCCGGATGGCGACGGCGCATCCGATTGATTAAATTTTTCACAGACTCAATCAGCATTATCACTTATGCCCGGCGCAGTACAGGAGTGCCCCCAGAAGAAGAAGAAAGAACCGGAACAGAAGCCGGAGCTTCACTGGGTGGAATTTACGCTCAAAGATGACAAGGGAGCTTTGATGGCCGATGTGGTGGTGAAGGTCAAGCTGCCGGATGGCAAATTCCACGAAGCCACCTTAGGTAAAAACGGCGTGATACGCATCAATAATGTCAAGGCAGGAAACTGCACGCTTGAACTAAAATACGATGGCCTCCTTGCCTACGATACCGTGTTTCTTCAATAAGCCCCCGACTAACAGATTGCTGCCATGCCCACTAAAAAACTTGTAAAAGCCACGGAGTATAAGGTCAAGGACGATGACACCTTAGAATCCATTGCAAAAGCGCATTCTTTGACAGTTAAGCAACTGATGCGCTTTAATTGGGGTACAGATAAAATTGGTAAGAACAATGTGCTGCTGCGTGATAAGCTGGGCAGCCGTAAACTGGACAAGGATAAAAATTATATCCTCAGCAAAGACGATGACCCGGGCATCATCTTCATCCCTGAAGTACCTGCCACTCCGCAAACCTTTGCGACTAACGGCAAGCATTCGCTGACCGTTAAATTGCCTGTCAAAAAAGTCTATAAGACAGCCAAATGTATGGTCAGCTTCCGCCCCGACGCCGCGTGGAAAGGTGAATATGGCTTTGACTGGATGCGTGACGGAGATTGGGGTAATGGTAACAACTATCTTGACAATTCCGTTCTGACCGGCGGCTATAAATTTCTTAGTAGCGCCGGCATGAGCACCGCCGACGCGCTTAAGAAGCTGAAAAAGGAATTTGCGCAATTGAAGCCGCCATTGGCATCAAAGCCGGATTATTATGCACCATACCTGAATATATTTCCATCCGGATTACCCCAAATCACGGGAGGCGATGTTTGCCCAACCAGCAAACTAAAGCTAAAGCTGGCCATTAAGGTAGAAGAAGAAGCCGCCGACAGTCTTATAGTAAAGCTGCCGGTATATAAAAAGGACGATGGCGCAGAAGCATGCTATTTTTCGCTAAAATCCGGTAGCCTGGAGTTGCCTAAAGCCGTGGGCGACCATACAGCAACCATTGAATTGGAATGCACACATGAAATGGAAAGCCAGCAGGAGATTTCCGTTATTGCCGCCACACGCGAGCCAGACGGCAGCTACAAGGAGTACGAGGCCGGTAAAATTATCGTGCTGCCTAACGTAAAGAAAAAACAGAAAGAAGTAAAGATTGTGTTCGTACAGATGGTTTCCGATGTATTGGATACCGGCACGCCTAATACCGGTGTTTTTGACCCTGCGGAAACAGGAAAAATGATTCATGCATTATTTCAGACCCTGTCTATACCATCCAATAATCTCGTAGCCACAAAGCTGGATGTATCAAATAAGGCAGATTACAAAATAACCACGGCTGATGATGGGACTTCTGTGGTTGGTAAGCATTGTGTTGAGTTAAGCCCAACCGTGCGCGGCATGCAGCACTCACGCGCAATGCATCAAGATTTAAAAGCGCTGTATGAAAAAGAAGTCGCGAAGGTTACCAAGGAAGATTTTCTGATTTTCTCCTTTGAGGAATTTACTCCGTGGGGCCTAACCGGCGCATGGTTTGGCTTTGCAGAAGATATTAAAGTAAAAAATGTGGTGCTTTTTGAGCGCCTGTGGTACACCAATGCCATTCTCGGGCATGAAGTATTACACGGCCTGGGGCTGCGGCACTACTTTAAAGATGACCCTGCCAATGTGCTTAAGGGTTCCACATTCACCTTTAAACAAGGGAATACAGACAATGTCATGGATTATAGCAACGATAGAAGTAATGCCGTTTACGTCAATCACTGGCAATGGAAGATTGTCAATCCCGCTTAGCCATGAACCGTATGCTTACAAAAAACCTGCTATTCCTTTTTTGTACGCTTACACCCATCGCCTGCATTCGCGCACGGCAGGTTCCTACCACCACGCAGTCTAAATCTCACAACATGGAACGTTTCAACATAGCTGAATTTGAAAGAAACCAGGTCAATGATGAATACACTTTTATCACTAAAGACGGCACCAAAGTCATTCAGCGGCAATTTCCCGGACGTCAGGAATATCTTGAAGAATCATTTCCAGTAAACTCCCATTACTCTAAAATCAGGCTCTATTACATGCCTTCGGGCAATATTAAAACGGAGGGCACGCGCTTTTATAAAATGTCTGTAAACACCTGGGTTTATTATGAGCCAACAGGAGTGGTCAGCAGGAAAGTGGATTGGGAAATGAAGTTTAAGTTCACAATCAATGACCTTATAGCCAAGGTTAAAGATGCTTACAAGATTGACCTGTTGCAAAAGGAAAGTTCTGTGTACGCAACACGCTCGTTAGAGCGTGATCCACGGCCGTTTTACAGCATATCCTTTCCGGTTGGTAACGCTATGCCCGGCGCTATGTATACCGTAATCATTGACGGCGTAACCGGAAAGGAATTAGAAAAGCGGACATCCACCATAAGAAATTAAGCCAGCCAACTCCTATAATATGCTCCAGCGAGCCACCCAGATACTACTTGACGCGGCCAGAATGGGGCCGCTCATTGACGAAGCCAAGGAGCGCAGCCGGGCGCACGAATCGCTTTACCGCGGCACCAGCAGTGAAAAGTTGGCCGCCGTTGCGCCCTACATCTTCCAGTTTGGCTGGAATTCACATTTTGCCAATTGGTTGATGAAAAAAGGCTGGGGCCATTCATGGGGTGTATTACTCAAAAGTTCATACCCACTCTCAGAGTTGCACAAGCACTTCCGCAAGTTCCTGAAAGTGCAGACCGAGGCCGGCCAAAGCCTTTACTTCCGCTTCTACGATCCGCGTGTACTGCGCATCTTTCTACCAACCTGCGATACGGCCCAGCTGCGCGAATTCTTCGGGCCTATTGACTACTTCATTATGGAAGATGAAGACCCCGCAATTGCTATCCGGTATTGGCATGAAAACGGTTTTCTAAAAACGGACCGCCAGCCTGTTGCAGAATTGATAGAAGCGCTGGAAGAGCCGTCGCCCTTGCCGCAAAAGGCGGAACAGTTGCCGCCGGAGACGATGGCCATCATAGAAGAGCTACGCAAGGAATACCCCGACGTAGAATTCCCCGGAGACGCCGCAAAATCGCAGCCGGAAACAGCTAAGGAAACAACCCCGCCGCACCAGGAACAAAAAGCAGTTTCGCCGACATCTGCACCGCAACCGGCCCGGCAAAAACCAGCCTTCTCTCCTTTAGAAGATAATAGCACGGCAATGCCTGACCCTGTTCAAAAGGAATCTGCCCCTGTGGCAGAATCGGCTCCAAAGCCCAAGACAAAGTGGAATATGTTTGACTAAGCGCGGCCTTACAGGTCGCCCAATTCTGCGGAGAGTTTCAGGCTGTCCGTACCGCCCTTTACTACCCATGTGTCGGGTAGTGATATGCGCAGGCGGAAGCTATTATTAATCACCTTTATCGTAGCCTTGGTGCCACCAGCGCCACTGGCAAAATAGCTTGTGCCCGATGTGGACCCGAAAGCTACAATGCTCACATCGTTGGGCCCTAAAGACGCCGCGCTTCCTACTACGTTATAAACGCCGTCGGCAGTAGGGTAGGTGGCGAAGGAGAAAAAGACGCCATTGCCCGTCTTATCGTAGGCCTCCAGCGTCTCGCTGGCCTTCGCGTAATTGTTCACCACATAGCTGGTCGCGCCCAGCTTCCAGGTGTTGCTTTTCGTGACTGTGCCGCCATCATCTGATTTTTTGCACGATGCGGCAAACAATAAGGCTGCCAGCAGGCAGGGAAGCATTTTCATAGAACGCGGTATAAGGGGTGAGCCGCCGAAGTTAGGCGGCAATAGGCCTTTTTGACTTACCACAGTGCCCGCCGCCTGCCCGAAATGCTTATACGCTTGCTAACGCCGCGCCGATTTTTCGGCCGGCCTGTTAGCTCTAACCGGAACATAACCCTTTTGCGCATACAAGCGGAAAGGGTCGCTTCTACTTTTGACCCTGTCGGCCAGCTACGAACAAAACCACATAACATAATCAATCAACCCACCCAAACAATTAGCTTATGAAGCGTTACTTTTTACCCATTCTTACCGTAGCCCTGCTGCTTGGCAGCAAGGCAGTAAATGCCCAGAGCTGTTCCAACCTGGTCACTAATCCCAACGGCACAAACGGCTTATCTGACTGGACCCTGAATGCCGGCAGTAGCATCACTACCACTACCGATGGCAGCGACGACTGCTTCGTTTATGCTGCAACCGGAGACACAATGACCCAGGTCATAGATCTGCGTAACACGCATGCTCTCTCGGAACTTACAATCCAGCCTAACATTACATTCAGCGAGCGCGTAAAAAGTAACTCAGGCGCTTCATGCACGGGCTCCAACTACACCGTAACCGTTACAGTGGAAGATGAGCTGAACAACGTGCTGGCAAGCTGGACTACCGGCAGCCAGACTACCACTAATACAAGCGGATGGGACGATGTGGTTCATAGCTTCGTGGCTTACGGCGGCACACCGCGCTATGTCACTATTGTAAATACCGGAAGTGACTGCAACAGCTCTGCCTTCAGCTACGGCACCGAGTTTACCGCCATCAATGTCACCGCTATCACCCCTATGTCCACATTGGGTACCGCAACGGCGACACAATATCCAAACTGCACAATTGCTTATGACGATGCCAGCTCATGCTTAGCCACCGGCGTTGTGCTGCACACAGATACCAACGGTCTTGGCGCCACTACCGTACAAAGCTTTGAAGACACTGCGGTACAGAGCTACAATGGTCAGCCTTACGTACAGCGCCACTTCGAGATTGCCCCCTCAGCCCAGCATGACGCTACCGTTACCTTCTACATCAATCAGGCACAGTTTGATGCCTACAACATGGCCCGCGGCTCCGCACCCGCCCTTCCTGCCACCGGCGATACCTCCGACCCCGCACTCTCCAACCTCATCATTACTGCTTTCCACGGCACCCCTACCGGCGGTTTTGATCCGGGCAACTATCCCCTCGCCGCACGCACCCTCATCCCCAATAGCGCCATTACCAAAGTATGGAACGCAGACGCCGCCCGTTGGGAATTCTCCTTCTCCATCTCCAACTTCTCCGGCTTCTTCCTCTCCAGCAACGGCGTTAACTCCGCACTGGACGTACACATGAGCGATCTGGCCCTCCGCACACAATCCGGCCACCACATGCTCAACTGGGCCACCTACACCGAAGCCGCCAACGACTACATCTCCATAGAGCGCAGCGCCGACGGCCACAACTTCTCCGCCATCGCAC
This sequence comes from uncultured Bacteroidota bacterium, assembly GCA_963782125.1. Taxonomy (GTDB): domain Bacteria; phylum Bacteroidota; class Bacteroidia; order Chitinophagales; family Chitinophagaceae; genus UBA1952. The sequence continues at coordinate 773,514 of CAWAID010000007.1, read as the reverse complement.
GCATGGCCTGCAGCGGCAAGGCCGGCTCCTACAACTACTCCGACCCCTCCACACCCGCAGGCACCGCCTTCTACCGCCTTAAGCTCGTGAACGGCAAGACCGGCGCCGCCACCTACAGCAACATGGTAAGCGGCCAGACCACCACCGCTGCTGCCGACCTCGTATCCGTATTCCCCAATCCCGCCGCAGACGGCACCATCAACATTCGCCTCAGCGGTATGAATGACGGCGCTGTAAGCCTCACCCTCACTGACGCCACCGGCCGCGAACTCCAACGCATCAACACCACCGCGGCAACTGCCCGGATGGATGTGCGCGGCCTTCCCGCCGGCATGTACCTCCTCTCCTGCAGCACCATCGGTGGTGCGCGGCAGACCATCAAGGTGGCGGTGCAGTAAGCTGCGCTTCCCCTTACTACCATAAAAAAAATCCCGGCCGCAACGCCGGGATTTTTCTTTGTCTTCCCCCTGCGGGGGATGCCTTATGCCTGCGGCGTTACCAGCACGGGCCCGGAAAGGTCGCTCGTGCCGGCGCTATTGATAGCACCCACCTGTAGCTGAAGCTCCGTGTTTGCCGCAAGGCCCTCCAGATTGGCGGAGGTATGCGTGTCTACATGCACAAACACCTGCTGCGCGCCGGCCAGGGTAATGCATATCGTATCGCCCCGGCGCTCCATAGTGGCCTCCGGCGGCGCGGCTATGTAGAGGTAAGCGTCCGCGTTGCCGTTGTAGGGATGCTTTACCGTGATGGCGGCGCTGTTTTGGCCGGGCGTGCGGCTTTGCACAATGGGCTCGCTCAGGCGCTGTGCCGGCGTAGTCTCCGCCTTGGTAGGAATAAAGCCGGCGTGCTGGATTTTACCCGGTTCGCCCGCCGCCCATTCGCTCACATCATCCGCGGTAGCGCCGAATTTGGTGTTCCACTCCTTCTCCGCCGCATTGCGGTCAGATATGGCGGCGTGGCTGCCCGTAGCCGCCGCGGCAGATGTGCTGCTCAGCCTCGTATTAGCAGTTGTAAGCACGGAGATGGCGTAGGTAAGGGTAGGCCCCTCGCCGGCGGGTATAGAGGCGAGGCCGGCAAGGACGGCGTCGCCGAAGCCAACTTTCTGGGGCACGGAGTCGTCTTTCAGGAATTTTCTGGAGACTTTTTGCTTGAGCTGCATGGTGTGTGGTTTTTTAAAGTGGAGCTCTAATAAAAGACGTTTTTTAGAAAGATGCAAATGGGCTGGCTAAAAGCCGGGCGGGACGAAATAATCACTATCCCGCACCGGATAGAAATTATCCCGACCGGGATAATCATTGTCCCGGTCGGGACAGCTGTTATCCGGAACGGGATAGCTGTTATCCAGTTCGGGATAATGATTATCCGGAACGGGTCAGCCGTTATCCCGACCGGGATAATGCCTATCCCGGTCGGGACAGACGTAAGACTTCTTTAAGGGTGCTCATCCGCTGGCGCAAGCATGCCCCTACAAGTGTTCGGAAGGCAATGCGGAAGGCCATCTAAGCTATTGTCATCCTGAAGGAAGGGTAGTGTCTCAGTTTGAATTATTGCTCGCCCAATCTTGTCATTCTGTAAGAATCTTGCAATGATATGCAAGACCCTTTCAGGGTGACAAGTCGCTGTTAACTTTCAAACTGAGACACTACCGACAGACGTAAGACTTCTTTTTCGCCGTTCCCGGCGTTATCACTGGCAACGAATGTAGCATCTGAGTTCGTTGTTGGTCATAAGACCAACAACGGTGAAAAGAACAGCGCGACGCAGGCCGAAGCCTGCGTCGCGCTATCAATACTGCCCGCTTACGCCGCAGTTGTTCTGCCCATCAGGCGCGCCGTCAGCTCCGGGAAGCGGATGGCCGCAGTGATCCACAGTACACATTCTACTACAATGGCCGCTGTTGGCGGGCCGGCTACGGGATGCTCCAGGTGCGTGGCAATGGCGCCGCCCAGGTAGGCCGTAAGCAGCATGGTACCCAGCACGCCCGTGCGCGGAAACAGGAAGAGCAGCGTAGCAATAATCTCTATGGCCCCGATCATGTGGGCGATGTCCGGGGTTATGCCGAGGCCGGCCATCATCTCCGCCATCTTAGGGTCGGTCATAAACTTGCCGGAGGCGCTGAACAGCAGGAATGCCGCAATAAGGCCGGAGAGCACCCAGCCAATGATTGTTCGTGTTTTTGATGTCATGGTGTGATTGATTTGGGCGTGAAAATAGGCGTCGCGCCTGTTTTCTAGTAATAGAATGCAACTTATTACGGATAGAAAGCGTTACCGCTGCACCGCCACCCGGATGTCCCGCCCGCAATTGTAGCAGTGATACACCTTGGAAAAGAAGGGCAGCGGGAAGCCCAGCAACAGCAGGCTCAGCCCATACAGCACGCCCGAAGGCTTGCGCACCAGCGCCAGCTCCTCCGACTCACAGGCCGGGCACTCGCTAATGGCGCCGCTGGCCGTTTTAATAGAAATGGGCTCCACATCCGGCACATGGGTGCGCGTAAGGACCGCCGCTGCATGCTCAAAATCGCCCTCGCGCACCTGCAGCTTTACGCCGCCAAGGGCGTTGGAGTAAAAAGGATTGGCCTGGATGGTGAGCTCATCTTTCAGAAAGCAAAAGATGCCCTCTGATGCCAGCAGGCTCCGCGCAACGGCGGCCTCGTGGGCGTAGGTAAAGGTCTTAATAGTGACGAGGCGCTCCATGCGGGGCGAAAATTACGCGCTTCCCGCGGGGCGCGGACCTGCTGCAAGTGGTATAAAATTATTAATAGGTCTTCCTCAAAGCCATTTTATGATGAAAAAGCTCAGCTTACTGCTCCTGTTTCTCTTTGCGCTGGCGGCCTATGCGCCGCAGGCACATGCCGGCCGGAAGCATAAGCACCACCGCCACCACTTGCCGCATCCGCCCCGCCCACCACGGCCGCCGCATCCGCCACACCCCGGGCATCCGCCACACCCGCCAATGCCGCCGCACCGGTAGGCTTTGGTTGATGAATGAAAAAATCCCGGCTCTGAAGAGGGCCGGGATTTTTTGTTTCCGGCTATCGGCCGGCACAATCTGAAAGACTATTTCTCTTTTGCATCCACAAACAGCTTATCCCTTAGCTGGCGCAAGAATGAGGCGTTGCTGATGTTTGCGGGCTTCTTGCGCATTGCTTTGTGAATGTGGTTTGGCTACGCCAGGCACAAGTTGCTGCCCGCAGGCCCGCGCCTCAAACTTGCGCCAGCGGTGGGGGGGGCGGGTGACTAAGCCGAACGGGGTTTCAATTTCCTGAGAAAGATTATCCTCATCAATGTAAAGGTTGGAAAAAATAGAGCCGCCGCCGCGTAAGCCCACCCTAGCCTATTGAGCCGCCTAGTATATCTAAAAGCTATCACGGACGCGATAATGCCATGTAAAACTTGTGCACCTGATAATAATCCTGTGGTTATTGCGTCGCTATGTGAGGCACTATAGTAGGCGGCAATTTCAGCAACGGTCGCAGCTAGAGAATAAAATGCCCATTCGAATGGGGCATTATTGGAGCGGGAGAAACTTTCATCATAACCCTGCTTGTTGGCACTAGCCAATTTTACTTTAGGAAAGGAAATTTGACTGGTCTTTTTCCTAAAGACTTTTGCAATTGGATAGGCACAATTCAGACAAACATCTGCATTGTCGGAAACGGTCTTACCACAGTCGGGACAGTAGATGAGTGCCACTGGAACAAAATCAGTCTAAGATGAGACATTCGCTTTCCAGCCCTTCCGGAAGAAAACCAGAACGATAGAATAACCGGCTACTTGCAATAGCAGGCTTTGTTATTAATTCAATCAGATTAGTATCAGATAGTCCCATTGAATACGTGCCACCTTCTTCAAATTTGTCACCATTCCAGATTTTATAGGTGCCAGCCCCATGTTGATAACCGCCCCCGTATGCTTTAAAAATATATTCACGACCTTGAATTGAAAATGTTCGTCCGTCTAGTTGCATATTGATATTCATCGGTTCAAGCATCTTGGTTGAATATTCGTTTGGTAAAAGTTCCTTCGCAGTGCGGGATTTTCAAACTCGGGCAACATCGCTGAGGATTTGCAATCTGCATAACCCTACAACCCCAACTCCTTCTTCTGAACCGCATCAATCCCACTCGGCGCATCCAGCATCACATCCCTGCCGCTGTTATTCTTCGGGGGCATCATGCAGCCATCGTGTAATGCAGAATAGCCGTATCGGTTTGCGCGGCAAGCGCCTGTTCGGTGCGTTTTTGCAGCGCAATGGCTACCTCGGCATCCATATACAGGTGGCCGCAGGTATCGCACACCCTGCCCGGCACATCGCGGATAACTACGAGGCTGCCGCCTTTATCAAAAACAAGCGGCGCAGTGCCGGGAGCGGTTTCGCCTACCTTACATACATAGCATTTCATGGCTTAGGGCGTTTTTCTGGTTTTAAAGTCTGCATCCCAAAGTTCGGCTTCCGGGCGGTAAACGGTGATGATGCTGCAGACGCCATGCTCACTTTCGCCAACCACCACATGCAAAGGTTGGCGGCTGTGGCCAAACCCAAGCATCAAACGACTGGGATACGGCTTATCGTCTGGATAGGCGGCAATAACCTCACCGTTCTTCACCACCTCAATAGCATCCGCGAGGTCTATTCCGCGTTCCAACGCGCGAACAAACGCGTGTTGTGTAATGTCAATAGAGCTGCAAGGCATGAGAGTAAAAATAGACAGGTTCGTAGCACTACAATCCCAACTCCTTCTTCTGCACCGCATCAATCGCACTCGGCGCATCCAGCATCACATCTCGGCCGCTGTTATTCTTCGGGAAGGCAATAAAATCCCGTATCGTCTCCTGCCCGCCCAGTAACGCCACGAAGCGGTCAAAGCCAAAGGCAATGCCCCCGTGCGGCGGCGCGCCATACTCAAAAGCCCCCAGCAGAAAGCCGAACTTCTCCTGCGCCTCCGCCTTATCCATACCCAGCGCGGCAAACATCTGCTCCTGCAACTCGCGCTGGTGTATGCGGATGGAGCCGCCGCCAATCTCGGTGCCGTTCAGCACAATGTCGTAGGCATTCGCCTTAATCTCGCCATAGCGCGCGCGGTCGGCCAGCAGCGGTATATGCTCCGGCTTGGGCGAGGTAAAAGGGTGGTGGCGCGCGGCCCAATGGCCGTCTTCTGTTTCCTCTAAAAGCGGGAAGTCAATCACCCACAGCGGCGCATACACGTCCGGATTGCGCAGGCCCAGGGTATTGCCCAGGTGCAGGCGCAGCTCGCTCGCAGCCTTGCGCGTACGGTCTTCGCCGCCGGCCAGCATCAGCACCATATCGCCCTCCTGCGCATCGCAGAAGGCACAGACTTCAGAAAGCTGGTGCTGCGTAAAGAACTTATCGGCGCTGCTCTTGTATGGCGCTTCCCGGCCCATCTCCGAATGCCCCGTGCGGTCGGGACTATTGTACTTCACCCACACCAACCCGCTCATCCCAATCTGCGGACGCTTCACCCATTCGGTCAGCGCATCAATCTGCTTGCGCGTCCACTCCGAAGCACCCTTTACGGTAATGCCAATGATAGTTTCGGCTTCCTCAAAAATCTTGAAAGGCACTTCTGCCAGGACAATCGCGTTGTGCTCACCGCGCACCTTCATATTCGCGAGCTTCATCCCGAAGCGGATGTCGGGTTTGTCATTACCGTAATCGCGCATCGCATCATCCCAGGTCATGCGGGGGAAAGCTTCGGCGAGCTCAATGCCCTTTACATCTTTGAAGACATGCTTAAAGAGGCCTTCAAAAGTGTTGAGGATGTCTTCCTGCTCCACAAAGCACATTTCGCAGTCAATCTGCGTAAACTCCGGCTGACGGTCGGCACGCAGGTCCTCATCGCGAAAGCATTTTACAATCTGGTAGTAACGGTCGTAACCACTCACCATCAGCAGCTGCTTAAAGGTTTGCGGGCTCTGCGGCAGGGCATAAAACTGACCCTCATTCATCCGCGAAGGCACCACGAAATCGCGTGCGCCTTCAGGCGTTGATTTAATGAGGAAAGGAGTTTCAATATCCCAGAAGCCCTGCGTGTCTAAGTAATTCCGCACTGAGCGATTCACCTTGTAACGCAGCTCCAGCGCCCGGCGCAGCGGTGGCCGGCGCAGGTCCAGGTAGCGGTACTTCATGCGGATGTCCTCGCCGCCATCGGTGTCTTCTTCAATAGTAAAAGGCGGAACGGCGGAGTTGTTGAGAATGGTGACTTTCTCTGCAAGAATCTCAATCTCGCCGGTAGGCAATTCCATATTCTTGGAATAACGCTCAATCACCTCGCCGGAAATCTGAATTACCGCCTCGCGGCCAATGCCTTTGATGCTCTCAATTACTTCCGGCGTGCTGCGGCCTTCTTCAAAAACAGCCTGCGTAATGCCGTAGCGGTCGCGCAGGACAATCCAGCTAACAGCGCCCTTCTGGCGGACGTATTGCACCCAGCCGGCAAGGGTGACTTGTTGACCAATATTGTTGCTGCGCAGCTCGCCGCAGGTGTGGGTACGGTACATGGTTGGAACGTTGGAGTGTTGGAAGGTTGGAAAGTTGGAGCGTTGCGTGGAGCTTAATCCTCAATGCTACTTATAATTCAGCGACTTTGTCATTCCCGAAGGGAATCTCTACTCGCAGCAACTTTGCCACAATACTTGTGAGATTCCCTTCGGGAATGACAAAGATTGGCGAGCAGCTGATTTGCTGCGAGAGAATAGATTCTTCCAGAATGACAAAAGTTTGGGGCAATTATGTTGACAGAAGAGAGCGTTTACAATTACGCGTTTTGGTTGAGCATCTTTAAACCGGCCCGCACCCGCCCCGCGGCCTCCGCCGGCCCAATGATGCGCACGATGTCAAATACGCCGGGCCCGAATTTGCCGCCCACCAGCATGATGCGCAGTGGCAGCATCACCTCGCCTTTCTTCAGGCCAGCTTCGGTGGCAAGAGTAGTAAATGTGGCCTCGTCAATAGCAGTGGCTTCACCTTCCATTTGCGCAGCGAGCTTTTCAAAGAATGCCGCGTGCCCGCCCTTCCATTTGGGTAGGATGGCGGCTGTGTCTATGCTTTCGGGGGCTTTGAAGAAGAAGCCGGCCTGCTCCGCAAAATCCGGCAGCACAGTGCAGCGCTCTTTGATCAGGTCTATCACCGGCAGGAGCTTCGCGCTATCTGCATCCGGCAGGTAAGGCTTTACCAGCGGGGCCAGTGCTTCGGCGCTCATGCGCTGGATGTATTGATGATTGAACCAGCGGGCTTTCTCAAAATCAAATACCGCCCCGCTGTGATTTACGCGGCTGAGGTCAAACTTCGCTGCCAGCTCTTCCAATGAAAATATCTCCTGACCCGTGCCGTCATTCCAGCCGAGCATGGCCAGCATGTTGAGCATCGCCTGCGGCAAAAATCCCCGCTCGGCGAAGCCTTCTGTGAAGTCGCCGGTCTTGGGGTCGGTCCAGTTCATGGCGAAGATGGGGAAGCCGTACTTGCTGCCGTGACGCTTGGAAAGCTTCGCGCCGTCGGGGCCGAGGATAAGGGGCAGGTGGGCCCATTGGGGCATCTTAGCCTCCCAACCGAGGTACTTCCAAAGCAGCAGGTGCACCGGCGCGGAAGGCAGCCATTCTTCGCCGCGGAAGGCGTGGGTGATTTCCATCAAATAGTCATCCACCACAACCGCGAGATGGTACGTTGGCATTCCATCTGCCTTCAGCAGCACCTTATCATCTACAAGGGAGGTTTCAAAGCTTACCTCGCCGCGTATCATGTCTGTAAAAGACACGCGCTCGCCTTCGGGCATCTTGATGCGGATGACGTGCGGGCCTTGGAGGGCTTCCCCCACCGCAGCGGCGTCCATCGTGAGGGAGTTTTTCATCTTCCCGCGCGTTTGCGCGCCGTACTGCGGACTGGGGTTTTCGGGGGTCTTGAAGGCTTCGCGCATTTGCGTCAGCTCTTCGGGCGTGTCAAAGGCGTAGTAGGCGTGTCCGCTCGCTACCAGCTGCTCGGCGTATTGGCGGTAGCCCGCTTTGCGCTCGCTTTGGCGGTAGGGGCCGAATGCGCCGGGCTTTTCCACACTCTCGTCGGGCTCAATGCCGGCCCAGCGGAGGCAGTTGAAGATGTATTCCTCGGCGCCGGCTACGTAGCGGCTCTGGTCGGTGTCTTCTATGCGCAGCACGAAGGTGCCGTTGTGCTGCCTGGCGAATAGGTAGTTGTAAAGCACCGTGCGGAGGCCGCCGATGTGGAGGCCGCCGGTGGGCGAGGGCGCGAAACGGACGCGAACGGGGTTCATGGGCGCGAAGGTATAGGAGCTAAGGCGGTTGCCGCAACGGGCATTGTCCGAGACGCACCGGGCATTGTCCGCAGGACAATGGCAACAGCGAGCCGGACAATGCCAACGTCATCTTGGACAATGGCAACAGCAGCTTAGACAATGCCAACGTCATCTTGGACAACGCCCGGTGCAAGCGGGGCGGGGGCAGGGATGTATATAAAAAATCCGCCCCTTCTTACGGGAAGGGGCGGGATGGGGTAATAGGGTCTGGCAAAAATTTACATCGGAGTGGAGCCCTTCATCTTAGGACCCTTGCTTGCCGGGCGGTTGCCAAGCTGGTAACCAAGGGATATGGTGATGGTAGAGCTACGAATGGTGTTATCGCTATTTCCCTGGGGTTCAAGGTTGGTGGCGCCAGCCTGATACATGCCGCGGAAGAAGATGCCAGAGCGCAGCAAATAGCCGGCATTTACCTGTCCACCAAAGTCAAAGCGCTGGAGGTCGTTGGTTTTGGCGTCATTACCAAACTTTAGATCTGTGGTAATGTCGTTGCCACCAGTTCCCTGAAGCTTATCGTGGCCGGAAAAGGCTACACCCATGTAGGGGCCAACACCTATGAAGAAGCGGCCTTCTGAGGGGTCATTAAACATGTACTGGATGTTGACTGGCACATCAAAGTAGTGTAGTGTGCGGTTTACGGTTACACCAGAGCCAATGTCGTTTTTAGTGCCTTTGATGGAATAGAAGAGGCCAGGCTGGATCACTACATTATCGCCAACGGGAATATTGACGTTAGCGCCGGCCTTGACGCCGAGCTTCAGATCGCCGGTGCCTTTTTCTACCTTGCCGGTAGCATCCGTTGATTTAAATCGCTCATTGGCAAGGTTAATACCTGCTTCCGGAGCGATGGAGATTTGGGCATTTGCAGCAGCGCAGCTCAAAAGTGCGCCTGTTGCGATAAGGATGATTGTCTTCATTGGATTATGCGTCATTTGATGAATAACCCCGAGGTTCTAAAAATTGGGCCACATATTCCCATCATTGCTTTTGCGGTGCTCTTTCAGAAAGAACTTAACAGTTTAAGGTGCAAGTCAGCGGCCGCGCCGCGCCCCAATGCGTGATCGCCGAGGGCGCCCACCCAACGGATGCCACGAATGGCATTAGTAAGGAAAATGCTGTTTGCCGCCTCTAATGCGGCCGTTGTTGCAGGCTGTTCGGCCACCGTGTAGCCCCAGGCGGGAAGGCAGCTCAGCAGGTGCCGCCGCACTACGCCCGCTACACAGCCTTCGGAAAGGGGCGGCGTAAAGATGGTTCCGCCCCCATCCATCCAGAAGACATTAGCAATGGTGCTGTCGGCAATGCGGCCGTGCTGATTGAGTAGTAGCGCGTCATTCCAACGCTCCTCCTTAGCCTGCCGTGCCGCAAGCGCATACGGCAGGGCATTGCAATGCTTGATATGGCTAAAGGCGTCACCGCTTTTGGTAATGCCCTTTGCAATGCCTACAACAAGGCCGTTCTGATTAAACTCCAGCATTTCCGCATCCAGCGGGAAGGTTTCAATAAGGTATTGGGCATTGAAGGCATCGCCATCATAATAGCCGCCCGATGCGGGCCATACCTGCACACGGGCGCGGGCAAGGCGCTCGTGGCCGTTGCGCACAAGGGTTTTGCGCAGCGCTTCGCGCAATTCGGGAAAGAAGTGCGCGTGCGCGCCAATGCGCAGCGCCTGCATACCGTCCCGCAGCCGTTCCCAATGGTGTTCCGCAAGGCGGGCGGAGCCATCCTGCACCAGCATCGTCTCAAACAGGCCGTATCCATAGCGAAAAGCGCGGCTGCCTGCCGGTATTGCGGCATTATCGGCCGGCAGCAGCTGCCCGTTGATATTAATGAAGGTGCGCACAGCTTATTTTCGCACAAACATATCTCTGTATGAACCTCGCCGCACCGGTATCTGTAAAATGGCTCGCTGAATTTGTAGGCGCAAAGCTTATAGGCAATGAGGAACAGCAGGCGACGGGCATCAACGAGATTCATAAGGTGCGCCCGGGCGATATCTCCTTTGTGGACGCGGAGAAGTATTACGATAAATGCCTGAACAGCCCTGCAACGGTCATCATTATAAATAAGGAAGTGGCAGCGCCCGCGGGTAAGACCCTGCTGGTGACACCCGATCCGTTCAGCGCCTACGTAAAGCTGGTAAAGCACTTCCGGCCGTTTGAGCCGGCGGCTAAGGCCATTTCAGACAGCGCGGTTATTGGCGAAGGCACTATTATCCAGCCGGGCGCATTTGTAGGCAATGGCGTGAAGATTGGTTCCGACTGCATCATCCACCCGAACGTGACGATATATGACTATACGGAGATTGGTGACCGGGTGATTGTGCACGCAGGCACCGTGCTAGGCGCGGACGCCTTCTACTTCAAGCGCCGCAAAGAGCGGGAAGCGCAGTACGATAAGCTGGAAAGCTGCGGCCGTGTGATCATAGCCGACGATGTGGAAATAGGTGCCTGCTGCACCATAGACAAGGGCGTGAGTGGCGATACAATTATAGGCCGGGGCACCAAGCTGGACAATCATATCCATGTAGGACACGGCACGGTGATAGGCCGTAACTGCCTGATAGCCGCACAAGTGGGCATAGCCGGCAAGACGCATATAGAGGATGAGGTGATCCTTTGGGGCCAGGTGGGCGTTAATAAGGACCTGACCATTGGCAAGGGTGCGGTAGTGTATGCCCAAAGCGGCGTACCGGCATCTATTGAAGGGGGCAAAGTCTATTTTGGCAGCCCGGTGATGGAGGCGAGGGAAAAAATGAAGGAACTGGGCTGGCTGCGGCGCATTCCGGTGCTTTGGGAGAAGGTGATGAAATGAAAAAAGCACCGCCTGAGCGGTGCTTTTGATCAATATCAGTAAATCCTAATAAATCTTTGCAAAAGCAGCTGCCTGCTCAGCGAGCTGCTTTGCATTGGCCGGAACATCGCGGGACATCATATTGTATTTGTGGAATATAGATTCCATTTGGTCATAATGGTTGATAGCCTTCAACTGATTTTCGCCAGTTACGTTCAGAATGTTTTGCTGTGTCATACGCATACCGGACTGCATAATATTAAGCACGTCCGCAACGGCCGTTTTTGCTGCAATGGAGTTTGGCGACTGAAGGGCGCTTTGCAATGCGGATTCCCGGCGTACATATTCTTTTCTGCTTTCTTTGATAGCCGCGTCAAGCGCTTCTTTGGAAGGATGGGCGCAGCAAATGCCGTAACACACGCAACAGCAGCAAGTAGTAGGGTCAAAAAAAGTTGCTTCATAGCTTTTGGAGCGATTTGAAAATTAAAGGTAAAGGATTTGAAAATAGCCTGTGCTTCTGGTCTCGCATAGACGTCGGTTTGTTGGATAAGGTTGGGAGTATGCAAGATTTTGCCCCGTTTTTAATGCTAATATTATAATTTGAACCATCTGTGCAATTGCTTAAGGGAATTTGTGAAAACTGCGGATAGCTTAAGAAGTGAATCAAAACAATTATTTTCGTGTGCGGTGCAAATGAAAATTACATTTGCCATAACCCAACTATAGTTGCAGGACACCTGTCTTGTGGGAGAACTGAAGCATTTAGGATGCTTTCGTATTTTGCAATACTTAACAGACACAAACATGAAAATCGCTACGCTGCTTCCGGGAGCATTCAAGACTATATTCCGGAGCCTGGTCGTTATTTCAGGAATTTTTTCAGGTGCTGTCCACGCGCAGAGTTCCGGTAGTGTGCCCTGCCCTCCGAACTTAGACTTTGAGAAAGGAGACTATAGCAGCTGGATTTACACGGTAGGCTATGCGAGCGCTGGCACGGCGGGAAATGGTGCCGTATTTGGAAATAGTAGTACCTCCGGTCCTGGCCCTGGATTTCCAATTGCAATCCCGACTACCAACCCAAACCAGCGTCCGTGGGCATCCGGTACCACTATACCTACCGGTCCTTCGAACTATACAGCAGCATTAGTCAATTGGAGCAGGTTTGATACTACTTCCGCCCTTGTTGCACCCAATGACACGGATTATTACGGAGGGTTCAGAATAAATCCGGCAGGTGGCGGGAACTATGCGCTTCAGATTGGCGACGATACTGCGATTTATTCTTCGGAGCGGATTACCTATTATGTCCACGTGCCTGCAGGGTTTAACGATTACAGTTTCAATTTTCGGTATGCTGTTGTGTTACAGGATCCTCCAGGCCATACCGCTGATGAAAAGCCTGCCTTCCGGATAAGAGCATTTGACAGTTTAACCGGGGCGGCACTTCCCTGCGCTCAGCAAAATTATTATGGCGATGGCGCTGTGCTAACAGGGTTTGGCTTTAAAACTTCAACAAAATTGGCGGGTGTATATTATCTTCCCTGGACTGGTGGTGCGCTGCCGATAATCGGGCAGGGTGGAAAGACGATTACTATTCAGGTTGAGGCTGTTGGCTGTAGTCAAAGCGGCCACTGGGGATATGGATATTTTGATGTAATAAGCTGTGGCGGATACAAGGCGGCAGTGACTTATTGCAATCTGGATTCTAATAAAATCCGCTTCGTGGGTACAGGTATTACGCAGGCCTATAAGTGGTATACGAGCAATTGGACATATTTGGGCACGGGGCCATTTATTGATGCCACTATACCAGCAACTCCCGATTTCTTTTATGGAGTGTTAGCTAATGGTTCACCTGGATGTCTTGATACAATTGTGACAGATACGGTATCAAACTTTAATTTAAGCACCACACCAAAAACTCCGTGCGTACAGTTTGGTAACCCTATACCGTTAAAAACCACGGTTATCGGAGGCCTTCCCAATGGATTTACCTACCAGTGGAATTCAAATCCAGAGTTATCCTGCACAAATTGTAGTAATCCTACTGCATCGCCGGTAGATACAACCCGATATTTTGTAACTGTTACGGACCGCGTCGGCTGTTTCCGGCGAGATACCGTCAGGATTTATGAAGCCCCCAATGCAGGACCTGACCTGAAGGTCTGCCCGCTTGGCGACAAGCCCGCAGTGCTCCACGCTCTGGGTCCGGCTTCCGTTAACTATCACTGGTATGAGGGTGGAACTACATCCCCGGGTAAGTACCTCGACTGTACCGATTGCAGGGACGCCCTTGCTCGTCCTGAGCCTGAAACTTATACCTACACGCTTGCTTATGACGGCTGCCCGGTAACAGACGATGTTACCGTAACGCATGACAATACGAATTATATAGAAGCGCCTCAGGATGAGCTCATCGTTTGCCGCCCAGCTTATGTGGATCTGCAATCCCAGGCATACGGACCGCAGCCGCTTCAGAACCTGCCTTGCGGTACCACAAATCCTGTAAGCTGCACTAACGAAGACTCTGCCATAATTGGTGCCATCCTGAATGCGCCGCCAAAGCGCCCTTATAATACGCCATTCCTCACAGCAGCTAAGTACCACAAGTACCAATTTATCATTAACAAGCGGGATCTTCTGTATAACGGTATCTATAGCGGCACGCTGAACTCTATATCCTTCCTGGCTCTTGGCAGCGCGATAAAGAGCAAAACGGCCGTTGAGAATATGACCATTTCACTTGGCTGTATCCCGGTTGATACCTTCCCCCGGCCGGTCACCAACTCCAGTTTCTACCAGGGTACAACACTCAGCAACGTAGCCACGCTTGCCAGCTATACCCTGACAACAGGCTGGAACAAGATCAAGTTTGATAATCCTTATAGCTGGGATACAACGAAGAACCTTGTTGTAGATATCTGCGTAGGGCCGATTACGACCCCGGATACTGGTGGAACAGATCCCTTTGCAATGGTTGAGGGCACCACAATTCAGAAATACAACGACCTCATCAATGTGTGTGGAGGTAATGTGCCGCTTGTCAATCAGTATTTTCAGCGCCCTGTCGTGAAGTTCAACTACTGCCAGTCCGCGCAGCTTCCATTCATGTACACTTGCGCCCTGGCGACAATCTGCAGGACTCTACGGCACAAAATCCAAGAGCTTACATTCCGCGCTCTATTCAGTACGCAGTGTACAGCATTGGCCGCAATGGTTGCCTGCTGCGTGACTACCTGAATATCAAGGTTCCATCGCATACCCTTGGCCTCGGACCGGTAGATACCTTTATCTGCCAGGGCCAACCGGCCTTTATGTATGCCAGCGGCGGTACGGCTTACAAATGGTATGAAGTAAATGAAGGCGTGTTCAGCGATGCAACTTCCCTCAATTGCACCGATTGTGCTACGCCGATAGCAATGCCTACGAAAACAACCAAGTACGCGGTAGTATTTGCCAACAACATTGGCGAAGGCAATGCTAATAACCCAACTTACAACACAGGTTGCCCGGATACGCTCTTCACAACCGTCAATGTATGGACGCTACCGGACGTGAATGTGCTGAATCGCGATACTACCATCACCATCGGTCAAAGTGTTGAGCTTTATGTACAAGGCGCCCAAAACTTTACGTGGTCTCCATCCGGCTCCCTTTCCGACCCCAACGCGCCGCGCACCATTGCATCTCCAAGGGAGACAACTACTTACGTAGCTACAGGCTTTGACCCGCACAATTGCGCATACCGTGACAGCGTGAAGGTTATCGTGAACTACCATACCAATATCCTCGTCCCATCAGGCTTCACACCGAATGGTGATTCGCGCAATGATGTATTCAGGATCGTTGGCGCGCAGGTGCAAAAGCTCCTTGAGTTCCGTGTGTTCAACCGCTGGGGTCAGGAAATATTCTCCACTACTGATATTAATCAGGGCTGGGATGGCACATGGCAGGGTGAGCCGCAGGATATGGGCACATACGCCTACATCATCCGCGTCGCTTACGACGACCGTACGACCGAGATGTACAAGGGTGAAGTACAGCTCATCCGGTAATTACTGACTTTTTCTGTTCATCATCAGCCCCGGCTTGCGCAACCCGCAGCCGGGGTTGTTTTTTTAGAAAAGACAAGCTGCCGCTTAAGCAACGCATTCCCGCTCTACATTTGACACCCGAACCATCTCCCTTCATGAACAAGAAAACGCTCTGGTGGATCATCGGCGGCGGCCTGGGCCTCCTGCTCCTGCTCATCCTCATAGGCCGCAGCGGCGGCGAGGAGGGCACCAAAGTAGCCGTAGAAGCTGCCGCCCTGCATACCATCACCGAGACCGTAAGCGGCAGCGGTAAAATCTATCCCGAAACACAGGTGAAGATTGCCCCGGAAGTAAGCGGCGAAATCATAGCCCTTAATATCCAGGAAGGCGACAGCGTGCGCAAGGGAGACCTGCTGGTGCGCATCAACCCGGCGATTTACAGTTCCATGGTCAACCAGGCCTCTGCTACCGTATCACAGACGCAGGCTTCCTCCGTCAATACTGCTGAAATGGTGGGCCAGGCGCGGAGCAATTATGAGCTCGCTCAGGCCACTTATAACCGTAACCAGAAGCTATATCAGGATAAAGTGATCTCCGCCCTTGAGTTTGAGCAGGCTAAGGCACAATACGAGGGTGCAAAGGCGCAATACGAAGCCGCGAAAGCATCTTCCTCAGGCGGCAGGTACGGCGTGCAGGGCGCACAGGCCGGCCTGACACAAGCCCGCGAAAACCTCCGCAAGACCACAATTATTGCCCCAACCAGCGGCGTCATTTCCCAGCTAAACGTAAAGCTCGGTGAGCGCGTAGTAGGCACCGCTCAGATGGCCGGCACCGATATGCTCACCATTGCAGACATGAGCCGTCTGGAAGTACGCGTAGAAGTAAGCGAGACCGACATTGCAAAGGTGAAAGTCGGCGACACGACCATCATAGAAGCCGATGCCTATCGTAACCGCAAGTTCAAGGGCGTCGTATCACGCATAGATGTGAGTAGCGGCAGTGGCAGCGCCATCCAGCAGACCAGCTCCGACCAGGTGACCAACTACACCGTCCGCATCTACATCCTGCCATCCTCTTACGCCGACCTCTCCGCCAACCTTCTAAAAGGCAAGTTCGTCTTCAAGCCCGGCATGAGTGCCTCCGTAGAGATTCAGACCCGCCGTGAGCGTAATATTCTCTCCGTTCCCGTCAACGCCGTTACCACACGCGACTGGCCGGACAGCCTCAAGAAGCTCCATAAAGAAAGCGGTGACGGTGGCAGCGAGGACATCCGCCAGGTCGTCTTTGTGTATGATGCCAAGACCAAACAGGTGCAGCTCCGCGACGTAAAGAGCGGCATTCAGGACAATCAATACATCCAGATCACCGAAGGCCTCAAGAGCGGCGAGCAAGTCGTCATCGCCCCCTACGGCGCTATAACCAGAACCCTCAAAGACAAGAGCGCCGTAACCATCGTTAAGAAGGAAGACCTCTTTGATGATAAGAAGGGAACCACCGAATGAGCCACCACATTCAGAACATCGGCATCATCGGAAACGGCTCCTTCGGCACCGCCATTGCCAAAATACTGACCGACAACGGCAGGCAGATCCGCTGGTGGCTGCGCAATGAAGCCGCCGTTACCCACCTCCGCGAGCGCCATCACAATCCCCACTACCTCTCCTCCGTTCCCTTCGCGCCGCAGAGCATCCTGCCTACTACCGACCTGCCCGCTCTCGCCGCCGCCTGCGATACCCTCATCTTCGCCGTGCCCTCCGCCTACGCCGCAGAAGTGCTCGCGCAGCTCTCACCAGACGCCTGCCGCGGCAAAACCTTCGTCTCCGCCATCAAAGGCATCCTGCCCGATACCAACCAGCTCCTCTCCGACTTCCTCGAAGAGCGCTACAACTGCGCCCCCGAACAATACGTAGCCATCACCGGCCCCTGCCATGCCGAGGAAGTGGCCGCCGAGCGCCTCTCCTACCTCACCTTCTCCGGGCTGGACGAGGGCCTTGCCGAAGCCGTCTCCCTCGCCTTCGCCAACCGCTACATCCACACCACCCACAACCACGACATCTGGGGCGCCCAATACGCCGCCGTCCTCAAAAACATCTACGCCATAGGCGCCGGCATGGCGCATGCCCTGGACTACGGCGACAACTTCCTCTCCGTTTACATCACCGCCTGCTACCGCGAGATGTGGCGCTTCCTCAAAGAGCACTTCAAGCGCATCCACCCCTCCACCGACGAGCCCGACTTCCACACCTCCGCCTACCTCGGCGACCTGCTCGTCACCTGCTACTCCCTGCACAGCCGCAACCGCACCTTCGGCGCCATGATAGGCAAGGGCTACTCCGTGCGCGCCGCCACCCTGGAAATGAACATGGTAGCCGAGGGCTATAACGCCGCCCGCGGCATGCAGCACATCGCCGCCCGCTACGGCCTCAACCTCCCCATCGCCACCCGCATCTACCGCGTGCTCTGGGAAGGTTTTTCCGCCCGCCAGATGTTCGCAGAGCTGGAAGGGGCACTTTCCTGATGGTTTGATACGATTTTTGGTAGCATTTCAGTTTGAAAGTTCACAGCGACTTGTCACCCTGAAAGGGTCTTGGATGTAATTGCAAGATTCTTACAGAATGACAAGGTTGGGCGAGCAGCTCACCACATGGCGCAGCATCCGGCCACCGTGGTGAAGGCCTCAGGCATTATGGTAAATCTTAATGTCTTCGTGGTGGAAGCCTCAGCCGCTGTGGTGGACGCCGTAGGCATTATGGTGAATCATAATACCATTGTGGTGGAAGTGTCCGCCGCTCTGGTGAAAGCATCATGCATTATGGTGAACATTAATGTCATCGTGGTGGAACCATAGACCGGTGTGGAGCACTATGCTGCCGGGTGAAAAGACCATCCGCAACGCGGGATTTGCAATCCCGCGTAATATGGACGCGGATTTGCAATCCGCGTATGCTAAGTGAAAAGTCTTCTGCCGCGGCGCGTGTCCCCACGCGTCCGCCAAGATGTTAAGGGAAAAGCCTGACAGACTGACGAACCATGAAACGTGCGACGCAACGGAAGCCAAATAGCGAACCGGAGGCCGGCAACATAATCATCCCCGCTTACCACTGCTCCGCGCCCACCTTCTGCATATCCACGGCGCGCCATTCCAGGCCTTGCTGGTAGAGGATCACGGAGCCGGGGGGAGGGGCTTTTTGAGGGTGAGCTGGTAGAAATGCCCGGGGTCGGTGAAGTGCACGGCGAAGGTGTCGTTTTGATAGTCCGTCGCGCCAAAGCCGCCGCGCCACCACCAGGCGCCCCATTGGTTGAGGGTGACGGTGAGGTGGGCGCTGTCTTCCACCTTCACGTGGGCGCCGTCCCAGCCGTGCTGCATGTTGTAGCCGGATACGTCGTAGACGCGCCCGCGGGGCAGTGGCCGGTGGAAGACGTAGAGGTGGTCGGGAAATTCGGAGGGAATCTCGGACTGGATGATGCCCATGCCGTTGTAGTTGGTGGGCAGGTTGAGGAGGAGCACGACGGGGGCATCCTGCCAGCGGAATTTGTCCTGAATGGCCCAGAATACTTTGGTGGATTGGCGCCATTGGAGCACCAGCACCTCGGTGCCGGCCATCAGCAGCAGGAGGATGAGGGCGTAGAAGGCGTAGCCATTGCGCGGGGCGCGCTCCCATATCCAGGAGATGCCGAGGGCCACGAGCATGAACTGGAAGAAGGCGGTGAAGTAGAGGTAGCGGTCGTTGTAAGCCAGCAGGATGCCGGAGGGGATGAAGTGCAGGATGATGCCGAGGGAGACGATTGAGCAGGCGGTCCAGAAGAGCGCCACGCGCCCGCGCGGCCCCATGCGCGGAAAGCGCATCCAGCCGAAGACGATCAGCGCGGTGAGGAGCAGGAGGGCGAAGGCGCCGCCGGCTTTGCCGCCGAGATTGTCATAGACGGCCTGCCGGAGGCCATTATTATAAAAGCGCCCCATAGCCAGGAGGTGAAACTCATTGCTCCAGATGCGCCCGAGAATAGTAAGGGGCGAGTTGCTGCCGGGAGATGTGTAGGCGCTGTGCGCAATCAAGAAGCCGTAGGCCACGCGGTAGGCCGCGAGGTGCAGGGCCAGCAGCGCCATTTGCGGTACGAAGAGGCGGAGCAGCGTGCGGCGCAATCGTGCGCCATCCACGATGCCCGCGCGCCGGTAGGCAAGCGCCATCAGCAGCACGAAGACGGGGATGGTGTACCAGATTTCAAGGGTAAAGGTGAGCGGGATGTAGAGGATGATGCTGCGCCAGATATACCTCGTGTGGCCCGTGCGCAGGTATTCCCGCGCCCAAATGGCGCTCCACAAAATGGCCTGAAGGCCCACGAGGTAGTGGTAAGAAGCCTTCCAGACCACCACTTCCGTCATAGCAGGATTGAAGAGCGCCAGCAGCGTGCCGGCAATGGCAATTGTCTCTAGCGCCCTTCAGGCGGAAGTCGTCCATCACCCCACGCGCAAAGCGGCAGAGCTGCACGCCATTAAGCGCATGAAGCCCGGTGAAGAGGAGGAACCACAGGTAAGGCTTTACATCAAAGAGCTTCGTAAGGATGTAAAGCTGGAACTGGGTAACGTGGTAGAAGGACTGAATGCCGGCGAACTTCCGGTTCATCAATTGCCAGAAGGGCAGCTTGTGGTAGTAGTAGAGCCATCCCTCAAAATCCTGCTGGTAGCCACCTTTCCAGGCTGGAGCGTACAGCACAATAGTTAGGGCCCAAAGGAGCAGCCAGAAATAGAGCGGGCGGGAAGTAAAGCGCTGAAGTCGTTGCAGAAGCATGAGCGGGTGTAAAGATGCTGTGCTGTACGCACATGTGCCCTGTTTACAGGTTGGGCAGCGCAGCCAGCGTCACGACGTGCGTGCGGTCACTCGCATTGGGAGGTGAGTAGCATAACAGCGCGGAATCGTATGGACATTACCCATCATAACGCCGGATTCCGAATAATAAACGCCGGATTAAGGAAACAAGATATGCCGAAGCGGAAATATGTGAGCCGGCTTACCCATTCAAATCATTCAACTTAGCTTGCGCCATGCCTTACTACAACAGTATAGAGCGCCTGCACGGCATCATGAGGGAGTTGCGCACGCGCTGCCCCTGGGACAAGAAGCAGACTATTGAAACCCTGCGCCAACTGACGATTGAAGAAACTTACGAACTGGCAGGCGCCATCACGGAGAGCGACTGGCAGGGCCTGAAAGAAGAGAGTGGTGATATCCTGCTGCACCTCGTCTTTTACGCGCTCATTGCAGAAGAAAAGGGCGAATTCACGTTTGAAGACGTAATAGAAGGAATCTGCAACAAGCTCGTGCAGCGCCACCCGCACATCTACGCCAGCATAATTGTGCAGGACGAGGAAGATGTAAAGCGCAACTGGGAGCAGATAAAGCTAAAAGAAGGCAAGAAGAGCATCCTGGGAGGAGTACCCACAGCGCTCCCGGCTATTGTAAAAGCGCTGCGCCTGCAGGAAAAGACAAAAACTGTGGGCTTTGAATGGGATAACATCGCCCAGGTAAAGGAAAAGGTGGATGAGGAGCTAGACGAGCTTTACGAAGCGGTGGAAAGCGGTGTGCCGGAACCAATAGAAGACGAGATGGGAGACATCTTCTTCGCCCTTGTAAATTATGCCCGGTTTGCGGGCGTAGACCCGGAGGCGGCATTGGAAAAGACAAACCGGAAATTCATCCGCCGCTTTCAGGGCATAGAGCGCCTGGCGGGCGAGCGCGGCCAAAGTTTACAGACAATGAGCCTGGAAGAAATGGACGCGATGTGGGACGAGATTAAAAAGAGCGAGGGTTAATATTTCATCGTCGTGCTGCGCAAAACTTTCCATTGGGCCGCCCTTGCCGTCGCCGCCATCCTTTGGCTTTTGGCGGCATGGGGTACACACCAGCAGGATAATGGGCGCCTGCCGGCACGCGTTGCTGCAATTGTGGAGGCGGACCTTCAGCGCAGGACGCACGCCGCGGATGCGCTGGGCAGCCATCAGGAGGCCGTTAGGGCGTGGATACGCGGCGCTATGCGCGGCAAGGACAGCAACTGGATTTTCAGGCAGCCTTACCGCCTGTTCGCGTATCGTAACGACAGCCTGGTAGCATGGAGCACGGCCAGCGTATTGCCCCCCGGACCGTTGAGTACCTCAGATACGATGCTGCGGCTGGGCAATGGGATTTATTATGGGCGCCGACTGCAGGCGGCATGGATGCCGGCGGGCATTTCAATGACGTTGATTATTCCGCTGGCGCGGCAATATCCCTTTAGCAATGAATATCTGCAACCCTCCTTTGCGGCCTCAAAGGCTATAGACCCACATGTGCAACTTGCGGATACTCCAGTCGCAGGTGCTACACCGCTGCATAGTCCAGGCGGGCGGCGTATAGGCTGGGTCTTGCCGCACCCCCCGGGCGAGCAGCCTGAGCCACCGGCAGATTGGATCGTATGGTGCTGGCTGCTGTCGCTTGTGGCTTTTGCCGTTTGGGTGCAAGGATGGGCGGTAAAGCTAAGCCAGCGAGCCGGCACAGGCTGGAGTATGTTCCTTATAATTGGCGCGGCCATTGGTATCCGGATGTGGCTGCTGATTGGCGGGTTGCCGTTCCGTGTTTCGGAGAGCGCACTGTTCTCGCCACGCTTGTATGCATCCAACATGCTGCCATCGCTGGGCGACTTATTGCTGCACCTGTTCGCAACGCTTTGGGTGTTGCGCTATTTGGTAGCCAGACTGCCACTCTCGTCGTTGCGATTACCAGCTGTAATACGGTGGCTGCTAGCTGTACTATCCGGCTTTTTGTTGTTAGGTGCCGGAGTTGTGATTATCCGCTTGTTGCGCAGCCTTGTGCTGGACTCGCTCATACCTTTTGATACAGTACAGCTCTCGGCAGTAGATGCGGGAAGTATGGCCGGGCTGCTGGTTGCTATACTGTTGCTAAGCCTGCTACTTATCATCGCCACAGCCATGCGCGATGCGATGCGCATACTGTTGCCCCTGTTTTGGACACAGATATTAGTGCTGGCTGGTAGCGCAATACTGCTTTGCGTTTTTTTGCAGCAGGATGTCTTGCTGCGCTTTTATTGCATTGGCGCCATATGGCTGTGCATTTATGTGCTGGCGCAACGCGTGGCGAGGCTGCGCGAAGGCGGAAGCTTTTTTCAGGTAAGCAGCATTTTCTGGAGCATTGGCCATTGCCTTTTGCTCGCACTGCTGCTCCAGCACTTCAGCCGTGTGCGCGAAGGCGAGACAAGGCGACATTTTGCAGAGCACATCGCGACGCGGCATGACGATGCCATGGAGTACAACTTTGGGCAAAGTCTGACGACAATCCGCACCGATACATCGCTGCAGCGCTTTATACGCCGGCCCACGCCTGCTGCGCGAAAAGCACTGGAAGAGCGATTAGCTACGCGCTACTTCAACAATTCGTTGCCGGCATATCAGGCACAGGTTTACCTGTTTTCCACAACCGGGCTGCCACTTTTTAATCGCGATACGACGACTTTAGATGCCTTGGAGCGCATTAGCGAATCTTCCATTCCATCCCGTACTGCTTCTGACCTCTTTTTTCGCGAAGCCGCTACCGATGACCACATCTATCTGGCGCTGCTGCCGTTGCTGGACAGTGCCGGTGCACCGCTTGGTACTATGGCTATAGACCTGGAGCAAAAGAAGACCGTGGCTGAAACGGTGCTTCCTGAACTGCTGCAACCCGCCACCATTAATCAGACGGAGAAGGCTGCCGGCTATTCTTACGCCATATACGCGGGCGGGCGGCTAGTGGCTCAGACAAGTGATTACCCATTCCCTTTTTATATCGCGCATGATACAAGCCGTGCAATATATCGCGAGCGCCGGGGTAAAGATTTTTCAACGCTTATCTATACGCCGGACGCTTATCGGAGCGTGTACGTATGGCGGCGCTTTGGTACGCTTTCAGAAACGCTCACCCTCTTTTCCTATTTCCTGCTGTTACGCTTCCTGTTACTGGGGCTGGGCGTTGTCAGCCGGAGCGCGTGGCTGCGGCACCCTTCCGGGATACTTCGTGCCTGGCGCGGGGCAGGATTGCGCCGGAGGCTGCAGCTTTCCATTATGAGCCTCGTGGCGCTGTCGGCTGTGGCCATAGCCATTGGTACGGTTGCCTTTTTGCGCAGGCAGTATGATAATACGAGCAAAGCGCAGCGGCAGGCAATGATGCAGACGGTGGCGCGTGCCTTGCAGCAGTGGATGCGTGACCGCGATGGTGACAATAGCCCGCAGGATTGGGAAGCAGCGATGGCAACACCGGATTTTCGCTATTTCCTGTCCGGCCTTGCTGCTGCGCAGAAAATTGACATCAATATTTTTGATGCAGCCGGCCGGCTGTCTAATACAACACAGCAAGCCGTTTACGACCAGGAGCTACGCGCGCCGCTCATGCGTTATGATGTCTTACAGGCTCTTCGCAACAATGGCGCACGGGCGTTGATTACGGAGGTTGAGCGCATTGGCAGCCTGCGCTACCAAAGTTGCTATGCGCCCTTGCGTACGGAGGGCGGCGAAGCGGCAGCCTACCTGAATGTGCCGCTTTTTTACGCGCAGCGGGAACTGGACGAGCAAATCTCTACCGTGGTGGTGACGCTGGTGAACCTCTACGCAGTAGCGCTGCTGCTGTCTGCGCTGCTTGCCTACTTTATCACCCGTTGGGTGACAAGTGCTTTTGACCTTATCATCCGGCAATTCGGGCGACTCAACCTGCACCGGAATGAGCTATTGGAATGGCCTTACGACGATGAGATAGGCGTGCTGGTGGCTGAGTACAATAAGATGGTACGGAAAGTAGAGGAAAGCGTGGCGCTATTGGCGCGCAGTGAGCGGGAAAGCGCATTCCGGGAAATGGCACGGCAGGTGGCACACGAGATTAAAAATCCGCTTACGCCGATGAGCCTTTACGTGCAGCGTCTTCAGCGGGCTATCCATTCCGGCGAGCCCGATGCGATGGCGCTGGCAGGCCGGGTGAGCGAGGCGCTGCTTGAGCAAATCAATAACCTTTCCGTTATTGCAACCGAGTTTGGCGCCTTTGCCAGTATAGGTAGCAGCAAGCCGGAGCTACTGGAGCTAAGTGAAATAGTGCGCAATGTAGTAGCACCATTTGCGGCGAGTGACACTGAAGATGTTTTGTATGAAGGCCCACAAAGTACATTGCGCGTGCTGGCAGACCGAAGTGGGATCGTGCGTATCGTAACCAATCTGATGCAGAATGCGCTGCAGGCAATCCCGGCAAGCAGAAAGGGCCAGATACGCGTTATGCTTGTGCAGGATGGCGACGAGGCTGTACTGAGCGTGTCGGACAATGGAGCAGGCATTTCGCCGGAGGCGCAGGAAAAACTCTTTACACCTTACTTCACCACCAAAACTTCCGGCACAGGACTGGGACTGGCCATGACCCGGCAAATGATTGAAGGATGGCACGGTACCATCAGCTATGAGACTGCGGAAGGCGTGGGCACAACGTTTACCATCAGGCTGCCGGTACTTGCGTAGGCAGGACAGAATAGTCTTTCATCCTATGTCAGATCCGAGTGCAGCTTTTCTATTGGCCATTTTTCCCGGGCTCGTTAAACAATCGCAGATCTGTCCGACGCGCGGAGTAGCGGTCCAGCTCATACATCAGCCTGCGTAGCAGGAAATAGAACACTGCACCATCATCCATCCAGCCAATGATCGGAAAGAAATCGGGAATGATGTCAATCGGCGAGAGAATGTAAATGCCTGCTGCTATCAGCGCCACAATCGTCAGAAAGGAAGCCTTATAGCGCCCGGCGAACATATCGCGGAACATGCTGAACAGCCCCGTACGGTAGCGCCAGAGTGCGGCCAGCGTCTTGATCTGCCTAGCTTTCTTCATGAGGGGGATTCTTGCCATTGCTTGATTTTCAACGTGCTCTTTTGAAAGCACTATGAAGTTACGCAAGCGCTAAGCCGGGTCCTGTGAAAGGCTTGCTAAGCCCTCTTGCTGCCACATCAACCGCGCGATTGTGTTTTTGGTATAAAACTTGGTTTACATCGCCGCATGAAAGGTTTGTACTATTCTATTGTCTTATTTCTCCTGGTTGCGGCAATGCCTGCGCAGTCGCAGACCTATGCGGCCAACGATACGCTTTACCATGTATCGCTCAGTAATCATGACGTGAACAGCACACGCAAGTGGGACAACGATACTGTGCGTTATCGCTACAACCAGATGAAGTATTACGTGACTACCATCCTGCCTTATCTCCGGGAAGCAACTGTGCTCTTCAATGAAATCAATAGGAAGCTGAAAGACCCTTCATTAAGCGGCAAGGAGCGCCGGGCTTATATTCGCGAAAGGGAAAACCTTATGCGTGACCGGTTTGAGGCGAAAATCAAGGCCCTCAATGAGACCCAGGGTGTCCTGCTCATCAAGCTTTGCGCCCGCCAAACGGGTTTCAACATTTACCACCAGCTTGCTGATTTCAAAGGGGGTTTTGAAGCCATGAAATGGCAGGCATGGGCGAGGCTTCACGGCTTTAACCTGAATCGGCGGTATCATCCCGAAGAAGAGCCCGACCTGGAACGCATTATGCGTTCGCTGGGCTATCCGCTCCCTCCGTATTATGGCGGAGACGATGCGGATGGATATTAACAGACTGTCCTGTAGCTTGCGCGACTATGCAAAATGCAATCACTGTTACAGCAATTATTAACGCCCCGCTGGAAAAGGTCTGGCAGCTATGGAACGACCCGGCACACATTGTGCAATGGAATGCTGCATCGCCCGACTGGCATACGCCACGCTCGGAGAACGACCTGCGGCCTGGTGGGCGCTTCACTGCCCGTATGGAAGCAAAAGACGGCAGCATGGGCTTTGATTTTGGCGGCACCTATGATGATGTACGACCAACCGAGTATTTAGGTTATACTATTGATGATGGCCGCAAGGTTCAAGTAGATTTTAGTAATGAAGGTGAAATAACCACTGTGACGGAGCGTTTTGAGCCGGAAGGCATGAACCCGCCTGAGATGCAGCAAGCAGGCTGGCAGGCTATTCTTGATAGCTTTAAGCTGTATGTGGAAGCGGCGAAAAGCGTTAATGAAGCTACTGCTTGATAAACTTGCCTGCTGCAATTCCATCGTCGCCGTTGATCACGATGGTGTAAATGCCTGGTAGCAATTGGGAAATATTAATGCCCTTTCGGGTATAGTCACCTTCTGATTGTAGTCGTCCTGTTACATCGCAAATTTGAAAGTTAATCCCTTCCTCAAGGCTGCTGATTTTTATCAGGTCATTAGCTGGATTTGGGAAGACAGATAAAAGCATCTTTTCAAAAACGTGTGTTGGCAATACGGAAGCCGGCATGAGATAGCAATTGGGCATGTATGGCCCGGTATGAGTGTCGTACCGGACAATGGTGTCGTTTATAACACTACAATCTTTTAAGAAGATGCTATAGTGCCAGTCTTTCCAGCCGGTACATCCCGCCGGGCAATCACCCCAGCCTGCTATCAAGCGGATGTGCCAGGCAGTGTCGGATGAGAAGAATATATGATCGCCATCGCCTATGTTGCTGTTGAATCTATAGTATAGTGCGCCAGGGAATTTTTTAATGCTGTCCGCGAAAGCACGGAAGTTGATTGGATAGGAAGCCTTTAGTACAGCCCAATTATTTAGATACTCGGAAGCAAAAATGCTATCATAGCCGATTACTGACACTCCGTGCATATTCAAAAAAGCGTCGATAGCAGCATTCCCGCTGTTTTTCTTGCCGCGGCTCCACTGTTTGGCCCATGAATAACTGGTGTCCACTTTTAACCTGATGGATGTTGGCTGCCATGGTTGTTTTGGCCAGCGATGCACACAGTAATTGTTGAAAATGGAATCTGCCTCATACTGTGTACCTAGATTATGAACGGCGGCTATGAGGCTGAGCATGGAATCCGTCCACCTTTGCGGTATCTCTATAAGCACTGTATCCGGCGACTTTATGCTGAACATCCGCTCCAGCGCCATGTCCTTCGCATCATTCGTATAGCACTTTGCCAGAGCCACAGTCGGCGTGCAAGTGGATGACGTCTGTGCGTTCGCCGAACAGGAGATCAGCAATAACAGAAGCAGGTTAAAATATTTCATAGGCACGCTTGGGTAAACAAAGACAGATTTCCGATAATGAAAGTTAGACAAAGAACATGGACGCGTAAAAACGTCCGCCTTACGGGCGGCCACGTTTCTCATTTGTCAACTTTTCAAAGCTCTTAGCCCTTCAATTCCCCAACCATCCCCTCCGGACGCACCCACTCGTCAAACTGTGCTTCCGTCATATGCTCAAAGTTCAGGCCCTTCAGCTTGTACTCCAGCGCGCTTTGCTTGAGCGTGATGCCGCGCTTGTGCGCATCCTGCGCAATGGCGGCAGCGTTGTAATAGCCAATCTTCGGGTTCAGCGCCGTCACCAGCATCAGTGAGTTGCTGACGTGCTTCGTAATGTTCTCCTCTATTGGCGCAAGGCCTTCGGCGCACTTGTCGTTGAAGCTCACACAGCCTTCTCCGATTAAACGGGCGCTGTGGAGGAAATTGTAAATCATCACCGGCTTAAACACGTTTAGCTCAAAGTGGCCCATAGAGCCACCAATAGAAATAGCTACGTCATTGCCCATTACCTGCGCGGCAATCATCGTCAGCGCCTCGCACTGCGTCGGATTCACCTTGCCGGGCATGATGGAGGAGCCTGGCTCATTATCCGGAATAAATAGCTCGCCGATGCCGGCGCGCGGTCCGGAAGACAACATGCGGATGTCGTTAGCAATCTTCATCAGGCTTACGGCTACCGTCTTCAATGCACCGTGAGCTTCCACAATCGCGTCATGCGCGGCCAGGCTTTCAAATTTATTCTCTGCCGTTACAAAGGGCAGTCGCGTTAGTTCCGCAATCTTGGCGGCTACTTTCTCTGAATAGCCCGGTGGTGTATTGATGCCGGTGCCTACCGCCGTGCCGCCAAGTGCCAGCTCGGAAAGGTGCGAAAGCGTGTTGTTAATTGCCTTCATGCCATGGTCAAGCTGGCTTACGTAGCCGCTCAATTCCTGTCCAACCGTCAGCGGGGTAGCGTCCATGAAGTGCGTGCGGCCAATCTTCACCACATTCATGTAGGCTTTGCTTTTCGCGGCCAGCGTGTCGCGCAGCTTGGTGATGCCGGGAATAGTCGTTTCCATCAGCATCTTGTAGGCCGCGATGTGCATGGCCGTTGGGAAGGTGTCGTTGGATGACTGGCTTTTGTTGACATCGTCGTTCGGGTTCAGCACTTTTTTCTCATCCATCAGATTGCCGCCGTTCAGTACATGGGCGCGATAAGCAACCACCTCGTTTACGTTCATATTGCTCTGGGTGCCAGAGCCGGTCTGCCATACTACAAGCGGAAATTCAGCGTCTAATTTTCCCTGCAGAATTTCGTCACATACCTGCGCTATGAGTTTGCTCTTCTCCTGCGGCAATACGCCAAGCTCCGTATTGGTCAGCGCGGCGGCTTTCTTCAGGTAGGCGAAGGCGCGGATGATTTCCTTTGGCATCCGGTTGATGTCCTGCGCTATTTTGAAATTGTCAATAGATCGTTGGGTCTGTGCGCCGAAGTAGGCGGTGGCGGGCACGCGCACCTCGCCCATGGTGTCTTTTTCTGTGCGGAATTCGGTGGACATTCAGTAATGATTTTTTAGAGGCCCCAAAAGTAAATGGCGCAGCGTTATACGTGCTGCTATCTTCTATCGCAGGCTTTTTCGCTAATGTTCCATTCCGCATTTATCTTGTGCCCGAACATGAAAAAAATCCTCTTTTTCTTCTGCCTGCTCCCCCTGTTTCATGCAGCATCTGCCCAGGAGCTCAAAGTAACCCTTAGCCCTGCCTTTGAAGAGCCGGACGATCTGGACGCCCGCCTTTTTCAATGCACTAATGGTAATACGCTTATGCTGCTCTTTACCAAGGGCGGTATTCGCGTGACGGTATATGACCCCGCCCGAAAGCCCATAGCCCGTACGCTGCTTGCCAGCAACTCGCTGCCGGCAGGTGCAGTGAAACAGAGCCAGCTCACGGGCCTCTTTAATCTGGGTAATGAGGTAGTGATATTTGTGCAGCGCACAACCGGAAGTAATCCCGGACTTTACCGCCTGAGCGTTTCGCCGGTGGATGGCAAGCTTACTGCTGCCACAAAGGTTTCAGAGATTGGCGAATACAAAGGCGGCTCCGCCTTTGCTATGGCCTTTGGCGGCGTGAAGGCAAAGCAGTTTTTCGTCCAGAAAGACCCGCAGTCCGATGCTTATGCGGTTGCTGTGTTTGACCCATTTGAGGAAACCGGCAAACGCATCATGCTGAAACTATACGACGGCACGCATAACGAAGTGACCAGCGGCTACTACGCTGTTTCCGAGCGCTTTAAGTACATTGATTACATCGGCATGGCGGTACGTGGCGTGAAGGAAGTGGCGCTTTGCACCTACGAGTATAATACACGCGCAAGCGGCGGCAAGGAAAACCGGCTCGTCATTTCATCGTTTCGCAACGGCTCTTTTGAGCAGCACCCTATTGACAGCGCGGATGAGCTGAAGAAGACCGACGGGATTTTCTATTACAATCCTGTAGCCGACCTGTACCAGCTCGTAACCCTCACTTCGCAAGGCTCAAAAAGCAGCATGTTCAGCAATGGCACCCAGATGCTCTACTCTTCGCTTATTCTCGCCATCAACCCGTCTGACTACAGCGTGGCCTGGGGCGGTGGCGTGGATGAAAATGCGCTGGACGCCATCAAGCGGGAATGGACCGGAAGCAAAAGCAAGAAGCCGGTTTATGGCGCGGTGCCCGTTTATGCATGTGCAAACAGCGACGGCAGCTGCTCTGTATTGGTGCAGGAATTGACCCTCAGCACCAGTAGCCACGGAACAGCCAGCACCTTTCTGGGCGACATCGGCGTGCTGAATTATAGCGCCCGCGGCCAACAAACCGGCGCCGCGCTCATCCCCGCCTCCCTGCACGCCGACCGTGTGACGATGGGGCCGCTGTATCTGAAAGGCATGGATGTTTTCTCCGCCGGTGCTGAACAGCAGCGGGGACTTTACCTCGCTGCCGTGGCCGACCCTGGCTTTTACTACTTCAATTATGTAAGTAGCCCGGCAGGCCGTTTCGTTTTCCTAAACCAGCATCCGAAGGATTTTGACAAGGAATTAAGCGAGACCAACGGCACTTTGTCCGGCGTATCGGCGGCCAATGCGGTGGGTTATCGCGTTGCGGCTGGAAAGCAACTGGAAAAGTTCCATCTTTTTGGCCCTCCCAACGGCGACGTGGAGAACCGCTTTGCCCTCTTCAATACCGGCAATTACTCCGAACTGACCGGCGATTATACGGTTCTGATGTTTGAGCGCGAGGGAAGGAAGGACAAGAAGCTGCGCGTGGCGTGGGTGCATTGCAAGTAAACACTGCGTGCGGTGTAAGACTGCACCAATAAAAAAAGCCAATCGCCGCGGCGATTGGCTTTTTTTATTGCTACTAAAGTCTTTCTATTACTTCGCGGCTGCCAGTTCCTTAACCTTCGCAAACACCTCATTCTCGCCGCCTTCCTCGTAGCCGGCGTGCATAAATGCCACCTTGCCGGTCTTGTCTACTATCATGGTAAAGGGTACATTCTGGAAGTTGAGGGAGCGTGTGAGGTCTTTATTCGGGTCTATAAAGTAAGGGAAGTCCCAGCCCTGCGCCTTGGCGTAAGAGCGCACGAGGCCTTCGGCGCGGGTCTCGTCAATGGAGACAGTCATGTAATTAAAGTCGGCGTCCTTGTGCCAGTCGGCCAGCTTCTCGCGTACGTTCTTGATTTCCTTTTTGCAAGGCACACACCAGGTGGCCCAGAAGTTCACGAGGGTTACTTTGCCTGGCGTGAAGGCCTCGTTGAAGGCTACCTTTTTGCCGGAGGCCACGTCCTTAATCTCGGTGGTGGGCAGCGCGCTTTGGGCGGATGCGGTAAGGGTGGCGATGCCTGCGGCAAGGAGGAGGCTAAAGGCCTTGGCTGAAAATTTCATAGTGTAAGTTTGTGCTTTCGGAATGGCGGTAGGCCAATAATGGCTATTAGCCAAGAATGGTGCCAGAATTTCAATCTGCGCCTAAGTTGGCGAACATTCCGCGTACAAACAAGCCGTGCATGAAAAAACTGCTTCTTCCAATCTCTTTGCTGCTTTCACATCTTTCGGCTTCCGCCCAGGAACAGGCTAGCCTCTCCGGCGACTTCCAGGCGAATTACAATTTCTACCAGTACGACCCTAACCTTGTAAGCAAGGCCGATACTGCCGGTATTTCGCCACTCTACAAAAAATCGCTTTCCGGCGGTGAGGCCTGGCTCACCAATCGCTTTTCCTATAAAGGCTTTACTGCCTTTCTGCGTATTGACGCCTTCCACAACTCCAATCTTTATAATCCCTACCAGGCTTTTACCTCCTACGGCATCGGCGCTTATTCCATCAGCAAGCAGATTGGTGAGTTGACCATTACCGGCGGCTATATCTACGACCAGATCGGCTCCGGCCTCCTGTTCCGCGCTTATGAAGACCGTGGCCTGCTCATTGATAACGCCCTTGAAGGCGTGCATATCCGCTACAAGCCCCTTTCCAATATCACCCTCAAAGCATTTACCGGTCAGCAAAAACAGATTACGCCCGACAAGCTCAATGAGCGTTACCAGCCGATCATTAAAGGCTTCAACGCCGAAGGCGATTTCTCCGTTGGCAAGAAAAAGAACATTCAGCTCTCTCCCGGCATCGGCATCCTCAACCGCACGCTGGATGACGCCTCCATGTCCTTCATTACTTCTGGCATCAACCAGCAGGAGCTGAATACCCGCTTCATTCCGCGCTACAATATGTACGGCTTCACCGCCTACAATACCCTCACCGTCGGCGACTTTACCTGGTATGCCGAGGGCGCCTACAAAACTCACGAAGCCATCGTAGCCAATAATAACACCGGCTTCCTGGCCGACAAGCCCGGCAATGCCGAATACACCACCCTCGGCTACGCACGCAAAGGCTTCGCCATCAACTTTACCGGCAAGCGCACCGAAAACTTCGTCATGCGCACCTCGCCCAACGAGCAGCTCCTCCGCGGGATGCTCAACTGGCAGCCCGTCGTAGCCCGCATCCGCCCCCAGCGCCTCCTCTCCCGCTATACGCCACCATCGCAGGACCTGTCCGAGATTGCCGGCGGCGCTGATGTGCTCATCTCTCCGAAGGAAGCCCTGGACATCACCCTCAACTACACCCACATCAATACGCTGGAGAACGTGAAGCTCTACCGCGAGATTTATGCGGAAGTGGAGTACACCGGCCTCAAAAACTGGCGCCTCATCGGCGGCGGCCAATACCTCAACTACAATCAGGACGTCTATCAGTTCCGCCCCGGCGTGCCCATTGTCGAGGCAGTGACCGGCTTTGCCGAGGCCACCTACCGTTTCACCGAAAAGCGCAGCCTCCGCGTGGAAGCCGAGTACATGAGCACCAAGCAAGACTATGGCTCCTGGGCCTTCCTGCTCGTGGAATACAACATCGCCCCCCGCTGGAGCTTCGCCGTCTCCGATATGTACATCACCGAGCTGAACCCTGAAAACATCAGCGGCTTCACCGAAAGTCCGCATTACTACAACGCCTTCTTCGCCTACTCGCAAGGCCCGCATCGCTTCACTTTTTCTTATGTGAAGCAGCCCGACGGCATCAACTGCACCGGCGGCGTTTGCCGGTATGAGCCTGCATTCAGCGGACTGCGGCTCGGTATTACCTCTTCCTGGTAATTTTTTTGTTAGTCAGCGTTCCGCAGGCGCGGCGGACCTTCCTGCAGCTGTACTAAGCCGTTCCGCACATGCGGCAGCGCTCCATACAGCCGTATTAAGCCCTTCCGCGTGTGCGGATACCCTTCATACGGCTGTAGTAAGCCTTTTCGCGGGCGCGGATGCCCTTCATACAGCTGTACCAAGCCTTCCCGCATGCGCGGATGGGCTTAGTAAAGCTGCTCAGCTGACTTCTATTAACTACCGTCAAAACCATCCGCCTGCAGCCTAACTTCCGCACCTAAAAAGCTGTCTTTGAATGTGATAAGCGTCTTTTCTTTGTAAAGAAGAAAAATGAATACGCGCGTGGCGCACTTTTTGACCCATAAAAAATAGTTGCGTTATCAACCCTCTTCGCCCGATATTGCAACCAGAACCGTGAAGCCGAAGCCGCCCCTGCCCCTTACTGAATACCGCAAGCTCAGTGATGAGGAAGTCATCCACCGCTACGTCCACCGTCATGATGCACAGGCCATGAACTGTCTGTATGAGCGGTATAGCCACCTCGTATTGGGTGTGTGCTTCAAGTATTTAAAGGAAAGTGAGGCCGCGAAAGATGCTACGCAGCAGATTTTTATCAAGCTGCTGGAAGACCTGAAGCGCTTTGAGATTACGCGTTTTAAGGGCTGGCTGATGCAGGTAGCGCGCAATTACTGCCTGATGCAGCTGCGCCAGAGCGTGCCGGTAACCAATAATACCATAGCCCTGCCGGCAGATATGGAATTTGAGGAGGAATCGCATCATACCGGCGAGCGGGAGGCGCTGCTTAATGACCTGGAAGCGGCCCTTGCCGGCCTGAATGAGGCGCAAAAGACGTGTATTACGCTGTTTTATATCCAAAAACTAACTTACGCAGCCATTGCATCGCAGACCGGCTTCAGCACCGCCGAGGTGAAGAGTCATATTCAGAATGGCCGCCGCAACCTGAAACTAAAGCTTAACCCAGACGCCCCCGCCGCACGCGCAGTATAGAAGTGAAGAACGAGATGAAAGAGCAGTTAATCCATATCCTTGACCAAAGCGTATGCCTCTCGCGCAAGCAGATGAAGGAATACCTCAGCGGTTCCATGCTGCCTGAGGAGGCGCACGCGGCGGAGGTACATCTAAGCTCTTGCGCACTGTGCAGCCTGGCTATGGAGGGTTTTGAGGAACATTCGGAGCAGGCATTGGCAGCTATATCGGCCCTGAATAGCGGCTTCCTGAAGGAGCATTTTGATAATATCAGCCCGCAGATACACCTGAACTCTATAGCTCATACTGCGGCGCTGCCAGCTGTGGCAAGGAAAAGCATTTCCCTGCAGCCGGTTTGGCGGCGGGTAGCCATAGCAGCGGCGGCTATGCTGCTGATAGGCCTGGTATGGGCCTTCCAGCACAACCGTAATCCTAAGCCGGTGCCCGTCCGGGAAATTGTTGTTAACAGCAGCAGCCCGTCCGGGGCGGTAGGCGCAAGCACGCCTGCGACATCTGCGGTTGAAAGGCCGGTTACAGCAGCTAGTATACCGCCAAAGGCGGAGACACCTGCTGGCAAGAGTGCTACACCAGTAGTGAAACAAGATGTAAAGGTGACGCCCGTCCCTGAAGTATCTGATAAGCAGCCGGACGCGCCTTTGCCTGCGAAAGTGGCAGCCGTTGCCAGCCCGAAACCTGCTGCCCCCGATACGGACGTTAAAGCAACAGAGGAGCCTGCTGCCCGCAGTCACGCGGCGAGCGCTGAGAAAGAGTCAGTTCCGGTGGTAAAAGAGAAAACAGCGCCGCCAGTGCAGCCGGCAGAAACTAAAGACGACATAGAGCGTGGAGACGAATCTTACGGCAAAGGCAGCTATGGCGCTGCGCTGGCGCATTATAAGAAAGGAATGGCAAGCACCGATTCGCGGACGCGCTATCAATCCATGCTGATGGCTGCCCAATGCTACGCTGCGCTTGGTAACAAGGCAAAGGCCGAAACGCTGCTGCAGCGAGTGATAGATGAGGGCTCCGGTCCGGAGCGCCGCGCAGCCAAACGGGCGCTGCGGCGGATGAACTAAGCATTTGCTAAGCGATTACTCCCATTGGATATAGCCAGAAAGGAGAGTAATTTCGCCCTCTAGCTTATACAATCCATTATCGCATCATGCAGCACGCAGCAGGCGCATACGTACGCCACGAGGTAGAGCACGGCATCGCTACCATTGAGTTTTTTCACCCTTCCTCCAACTCGCTTCCCGCCGCCATTCTGCGCGACCTTGCCAAGACGGTTAATGACATTGGCATAGATGCCGGCGTGCGTGTGATCATCCTGCGCAGTGCGGGCGAGGGTGCATTCTGCGCTGGAGCTTCTTTTGACGAGCTGACCGCCATCCAAACCGAAGCGGAAGGCAAAGCATTCTTCAGTGGCTTTGCCCAAGTGATTAACGCGATGCGCAAATGCCACAAGCTTATTATAGGTCGTGTGCAGGGCAAAGCAGTAGGCGGAGGGGTAGGCCTCGTATCTGCATGTGATTATGCCATTGCGCAGGAAGGTGCATCTGTAAAGCTGAGTGAGTTGGCAGTAGGTATTGGCCCCTTCGTAGTAGGCCCGGCGGTGGAGCGCAAAATGGGCCGCAGCGCCTTCTCACAGCTTGCCATTGACGCCACCGAATGGCGCAGCGCGGAGTGGGCCAAGCGCCATGACTTGTACGCGGAGGTGCATAGCAATACGAGCAGCATGGACGAAGCCGTCGATTCGCTTGCCGACCGGCTGGCACATTCATCGCCTGAAGCCATGTGGGAGCTGAAAAAGATTTTTTCTGGCAAGGCACAGAGCATTGGGACACGCTGCTCAGTGACCGCGCAGCCATTAGTGGCCGGCTGGTACTTAGCGATTTTACCAGCAAGGCTATCAGCGCATTTAAGGCAAAGGCGGCGCGATAACTTTACGGCTGTGCAGGACCAGCATCTTTCTCCCGCTTTTAGCCGGCGCAGCATCATGCTGGTGGTGCTGTTCTTTGCAGTCTCAGGAGCCTTCATTCTTTACCGCGACAGCGGGAAGGCGAAATTTGCAGATCGTACGCCGGGCCATCACGAGCAGGAAGCGCCTGCAGTGACCATTGCAGACACCAGTGCAGACCAGCGGCTTTGGAAGTTTTATTTTGAAGACAGCATACTGCGCTCTGGCCGAAAGGCCTACTTAGACCGGTTGGCAGATACTCACGTCGTAAATGGTGCCGAATATTACAACCTGCTGCTCCAGGCCGGCATTATCTCGCGGGTACCGCAATCGGACAGCAGCCTGAATTCTGGCCAATAGCGCATTACTTTCTACGGCCGGCAACTGCTGCCAGCATGCACTTTTCATATGCATCTACCACCGACGGCCAGTTATATGTAATTCGGACTTTTTGGGCATTCGCATCCAGCCAATTCCGTTGCACCGATTTTGGGCCCGCAGATTGAATGACCGCGGCCAATTCTGCTTCGCTGGAAAAATAAAAGGCTTCAGCACCCAAAACCGCGGCGTTAAAAGGGTTGCAGTGCGCAACAATACGTGCCCGGCAGCCCATTGCTTCCAAAAGCGAGGGATTGGTGCCGCCTACAGAATGGCCGTGGTAATAAAGATGTGCGTAGTGGCGCAACGCATTGATAGCCGCAGCCTCATAAATGCCACCAAGAAAGCGCAGGCGGCTTTGACCTTCGTACAAGTCCTTCATGCGCGTCCCAAAGACATTACCAGTGCTGCCCACAAGTAACAGCGGCCGCGCATCGCCACTATCAAGGTATCCTTTAATGACCGTTTCAATGTTGTTTTCCGGCTCCATGCGCGCAATGAGCAAATGGTATCCTTCCGGTTCCAGGTTCCAGCGCTTTAAAATGCTTTCATCAGGTTTGTCATACAGGTCGGCCCCATATGGAATATAGGTAGAGTCCCTGCCGTATTTATCCAGGAGATATTGCCGGATGCCGGGCGAATCGGAGATAAGACCGTCGGCGTGCAGAGCAGCCCAGCGCTCCGCTCGCTTCAGGAAGGCCTGCACCTTGCCGCTGTACTTGCTGCGCTTCCACTCCAGCCCATCCATGTTCACAAGGTTCACGGCCTTGCGCGGCCAGCGCCACCACCAAACCGAGGAACTGGTATATCCAAGCTGCAACACAACGTCAAAGCTGCGCTTGCGGGCGTCATTAATACAGTTCAGGTCATAAATGAACTGGCCGGCTGTGCCAAGCTTGTCTTCCGGGTCGGCGCAGTGAATGATGCGGACACCTTGCCATTCCTTGTCTTGAAACTCATGATGCGCCGAGTTATAAACCGACACCTGATGACCTTTCTCCACCAAACCCACTGCAAGCTTTTCGGCACATTCCTCAAAGCCGCCATAGCGGTTTGGGATGCCGCGCGTGCCGAGGATGCCGATGTTGAGTTGAAGCTTTGCCAAATTGAGACGTTGATAAGGCTAACGGAGCACTTGTTGATAGGCAGCAAGCGTTTCTTCTGCAGCGCGCTCCCAGGTGTAATGGGTCAGAATGTGCTGCCGAAAAGATTCATCGTACGGGGCTGCAAATGCTGCGTCCACCGCTGCGCGAATGGAAGCGGGGTCGTCAGGATGGCAGTACCACGCTTTATCACCAAAGTAGTCCCGCGTGTCGCCCTTGTCTGTAACGACGATGTTGCAGCCCATTACGGCCGCCTCCAGAGATGACAGGCCGGTTGTTTCAAAGAAAGATGCCAGTACATGTACCCGGGCGGAATGGTACATCTCGTATAATTCCGCCTCGGTCAGCCATTCTGAAAATTGCACATTTGGACCGGCAGCTGCGCGGCAGGCCTGATAGTAGCCTTCATGGTTTGGCGAATGCTTGCCATGAATGACAAGCAGGTAATCAGTATCGCTGAGCGCACGGATGAGGTTAAGCTGATTTTTGCGGCCTTCAATACGTGCCACGCAAAGCACTGCATCTTTGTAAGCAGGATTTTGTTTTGCTGATACGGCTGCTACATGCGCGTCAATGCCATTTGGTACCACACGGTAGGGGCGCGCAATTGCGTACTTGTCATGCAGGCGCTGGTACTCACTTTCGGAATTGGGCAGCAGAATAGCAGCGCGTTCCAGCACCCATTTTACGGCGCTGCGGTGCCCCCAGCGGATGTACTGCGGACTCATGATGCGCTCCTTATTCTTAAAGCGCCTTGCTATAACCTTCATCCATTCAATGCGGTCTTCGCTCAGCACGCGGTTCATCAGCCGCATGGCTCCGCCGCGTGTATTCTTCTCAAAAGCGCCGAAATCCAGGAAAATTGTGGATACAACGAATGGTTTCCGCGACTGTACAACATGGGTAATGATGTCTGCCGGACGAATGATATTGAAGAAGTGCAGCAGATCATACCGGGCATAATCTATCGGCTGGTTAGTGAGGATGATATCTACGCTTATACCAAGCTGTCGCAGGTAATGCGCCGTGAGGTCAAGCTGTTTGGTATCACCGCCGGGCGTGCTGTACAGGGTGCTGCGCGCTATAAAGGCGATGTTCATCTTGGCCGCTTATAATTGGGCTGCAAGTTACGCGCTGCACGGTCTGATACTCAGGCATAAAATGCGCTAGAAGCGTAACGTGCGATACCACAGGAAAAGTCGGGTGAGCCATTGGACCGGCCGTGAAAACAGCGCTGCGTTGATTAAAGAGGCTTTCTTAAAATCCGCAAAGCGTCGGGCTTTAACCTCCCGGTTTTCCGCTTTGTGCTCTGCGACGTCGTGCTCAAACCCGACATCCGCAACGTAGAAGTATGGGTTGTCACGCGCGTAGCGCAACATGAAGTTGGTGTCAATGCCGTACAGCTGTAGGCGTTCTTCAAAACCGCCGAAAGTTTTTAGGTAGGAAGCGCGGATGGCCATTCCGCTGGCGATTGCCACATTATTTTTCGCAGGCACCAGCCCTTTCTTCGGCTTGCTCCAATACTTTCCTTTGAAAAGATAGAAATGCCCCGGAGAAATAAGCAGCGAATTGCAGCGGATAAGCGGTACAAAAAGATTAACCTCGGGATTCGCGACTGCTGCAGCAGCAATAGCTTTAAAATAAGCCAGCCCAAAGCTGCTGTCCTGATCAAAAATGTGCAGCATATCATAGCCTGGATTAGCAGCAAAAGCACGGTTGTAAATGGCTGCCAGCGAGATGTTTTCCGGCGTGTGCTGGTAATCAATGGGGCAGGGCAGCGCGCCATTATTGTCAATAAGTGATCTTTCGGAGAGCGGGCCGGGACTATTGTCCCAGATTACCAGTTTGTCCGTTTCGTTCAATACTTCCCGGCACGCCGTCAGCGATTGCCAGGTGGCCGCATCGGTCAACTCAGTACGGTATAAGACGATAATCAGCAGCCTTGAGCTGGCGGTTGAGACCGGAGTTGTCATGCGCTAAGATGACGAATAGTAGGAAGAAGAACAGATGATACGGCGTTGAGCCGGCCATAAACTGGAAGCAGAAGGTGTAAATGAAAGTAAGCCCCGAAAAGTAAGCGCCTTCCAGCAGATAGTTGCCCTCTGCGGCGCGTACAATGCCGTAAGCGGCCCGGAAGATCTTGAATAAA
Source organism: uncultured Bacteroidota bacterium (assembly GCA_963782125.1). Classification (GTDB taxonomy): domain Bacteria; phylum Bacteroidota; class Bacteroidia; order Chitinophagales; family Chitinophagaceae; genus UBA1952. Next base: position 733,997 of record CAWAID010000007.1, on the reverse strand, counting down.
AACAAGAGCGGAAAGATGACAAATGCGCCATACAGTAACCCTATTGACACAAACCATGTATCAAAGTGCGTACGCACGAGTTCGTGATTAAAACCGAGGCCGAAGAACTGGAAGTATTTAAGAAAGGCCTGGTACTGGTCCAGCCGACCTAATGCAGAGGCATCAGCGTTTGTTTTGATCAGCAGGGTGCCGAATGTTGCAGCTACAACGCCGGCCGGAACTGCGGCCAGCCAAAAAAGTTTTGGACGCTTCAGCTTTGCCAGGATAATGATGAGCAGACCGATAAAATCCACGATCAGCCCGATGCGGGTCACCGATTGCCACTGGAAGTAAAGAAAGAATGCAAGAAAGCTGATTAGCAGGAACCGGATATGTCCCGTCATCCGGTGAGCCGAATTGGCGAGCATGGTGAAGACAACGAAGATGGGCAGGCAAAAGGCTACCGAATAGGTAATGGGGCTGACAAAATAGCCGGTTACGCGCAGCCGGTAGTCCCGGATGTAATTGGCCGGGCCAAAGTCAATGGGGTTTTGCGCGTAGCGATTGAAGAAATCATGAAACCAAAACGTCTGCACATTTCCATTGAAGTAAGCCTTTTGAAAGAAGCCGTAAATGCCTGAAGCAATAGAACAAATGAAAATGGTATTGACGATGGCAAGCTGTCGGGTCCGCTGCAGAATGTCGCAGCGATAAAGCAAATAGCCAAGCAATAGTGGTACGAGGTAAAGCCGCAGACCCAGCACAGTATCACCTGCCGCGCGGTGTAGCAGCAGATCATTGACCAGAAGCACCACCAGTGTTGGTGCGCCGATAAGCCATATCATATAACTGTCCATCGGATTTGCGGGAGAGATACGCTGCCGCTGGCGGAAGTACAGGTGGTACAGAAAATAGCCAATCAGATATTCACTGTACGGCTTTAGCAGCCCTACCACCGCTCCTGGCAAATGATAGGACGCGTTGATAAAGATGTAATCGTACGTAAAAAGCGAGTAGATATAGACGCAGACAAGGTGCTCATACCGCTGGTTGCGGATAGCCCATATGGTAATGCCATATTGCAGTGCTATCAGGAGCAGAAAGAAAACAGCGGTCACGTCTTGCTATCATTTAGGGTTAGATAAGCGATACCGTCGCGCAAGGATACTGGAATATTTCTTTCGCCAGAAAGAAGCGTTCCGCAGGGCCAGAAAATCGTCCAGCACGGCCAGAGATTCCGGAGAGAGCTCCGCAGCAAACGTCTCGCGGAATAAAGCGGCCTGCGCCAATTCTGTTTTCAAATAATCCCGGTTTGCTGTTCGCTGAGCTTTCGCCTGTCTCAATCTGTCCATTGCAGACATTTTCCGGTTGGTGTCAAAGGTCGCATTACGGCCATGCTGCCGGTATAGAACCAATGGTTCCGGTATTGCCACATGCCGGCCAAAGCCGAACGCGATAAGGCCCATCCACGCGTCGTGCATTGGCACATGGTCATCATTTGGTATGGCGCAAAACTGCCGGCGCATTGCATCATTCATCATTACTGTGCAACCGGTTATGATGTTCCCGAAAAGCAGTGAGCGGAAAGTCTCTTTGGCTGGAATTACATTCAGCACCTTCCAGAAGGAAGGGTGCAGCAGTTTTAGCTGTTCATCCACCAGAGAAAGATCATGGTAAACTATAGCCGGCGTTTCTTGCTGATCAATGGCCTCCAGCTGCCGGAAGCCAATCTGGAGCTTTTGCGGCTTCCAGACATCGTCCTGGTCAGAGAGCGCGATGTAGGCGCCTTCCTTGCAAAGGCTCGTCGCGCGGCGGAAGTTTTGAATAATGCCCAGCGGGTGCTCATTCGGATGAAAACGAAGCAAACCCCTGTCCGAGTAGCGGCGAAGGATATTAACCGTGCCATCGCTGGAGCCGTCATCGCACACCACAATCTCGTCTGGCGGCTGACTTTGGGCCAAAATTGAGTCCAGCTGCTCTTCCAAATACGCCGCGCCATTGTAGGTGGCCATAGCTACCGATATCGAAGGTGATGCGGTCATTTTTTTGAAAAAGACTACCTGCCCAATTTACTTCGGTAAACAAGCAGGCTTTCATTCCGGAATACAAAGGTCTGTATTGCCAGATAAAGCATGCCGCTAATAGCCATTCCCACGCCTACGCTTAGCCAGAGATTGCCAGCGAGGAACGCGGGTGGAAAAAAGTAAAAAGCGGCTGCCGGCAAACAAGACAGCAAGGACTGCAACAGCTGGCGCTGACGGATAGAAACGCTTAATGACTTGCGGATAAGCAGGAAATAGCACAATGTGACTACCACCTCCGAGGCCACATTCGCAATGGCGGCCCCGTTTTCCCGCAGTTTTGGCGTCAATAGAAAGTTTATGAGCAGGCTTACGCTCATGCCTGCCAGCGCGGCATACATCAGGTAGCGCTCAGCGCTGCATCGGCAGGATTACCTGATAGCCCCAGAAGTAACCCAAACCGATCAGCAAGGGTAGAAAAGCCATGATGCGCATCGTAGTTATGGCTTCGGTAAATGCCACGCCGGAAAAAACCATTACCAGTGCCGGCGCAAAAACGAAGAGCAACACAGAAACCGGCATTCCAAGAAGAACGATGTATGCATAGGATTTATTCAACACCTGGTCCAGATTTCCCCCTTTCCGCGCAGCCATCGCCTGGCTGATCTCGCCAATAAGGGTGCCGCCTAAGGCCGTAATAACCGGGATGGCAATTTTAGTGAGCCGTGTAGCCGCCGTATAAAGTCCGACGGCTTTGTCGCCAGAAAGCAGGCCCAGAATCACGGTGTCAAACGTAGTGTACAGGGTTGACGCAATGGTAGTGCCGAAGATGAAGAACAGCGGCCGAAAATGCCGGCGGAATTGCAGTCCGGCCCGGCGCCAGATAATCCGTTTGCGGACCTGCCAGAGGTTGACAGCGTTATTAGCCAGTACGGCAGCGACATTAATCAGCACAAAGGCACCTATATCACTTCGCTCCCGGACGAGGACAAACGTCAGGAGAACAGACGCGCCTTTAATGACGATAGAGCGTAGGGCGATAAGCCGGAAGGCTTCCAGGCCCGCATACAGCCAGTCTGTACTGCTGAAGCCGGTAAGTACCAGCACGCTGGCGCAGGCATAAAGGGGCGCGTCCTGCCGGAAATGCGGATGCAGTAATGCAAGCGCCACAAATCCGGCAAAACAAACAATGCACATGCCCAGATTGATCAGCAGCAATTCCATAACCGTTGCTGACAACTGCTGCCGGTCATGTTTTGCGCGCGCCACTTCCCGGATGCCATAAATAGGAATACCGAGCGCAGCCAGCAACGCGATGTACTGGCTGAAGGTGAGTACAAACTGCGCCTTACCCAACCCTGCCGGCCCCAGCACACGTGCCACATATGGGAACGTAAGTACTGGCACCACAAGGTTAAAAACGGTGAGCAGCAGGTTGTAGAAGTATTTCCGGGAGGCCAACGCTTAAATGGGTAATGCAGTACAGCAAAGGATATGATAAACCAGGCCGATGCTTTGCGTAAAAGTACATCGGTGCTGGGCGCCATCGGGTATGTATAGGCCTAACGGCTACTTTTGCGCCATATGCCTGCATCACGCTGGAGGGAACAAGCGCCGCTAATAGCGTGCTGCGGCATTGCCTTCGCTGTACCGCTGCCTTTTATCTGGGCCACGCTTGGTATCTGGCTGCTGGCTATCGGCTGGCTCATCAGCGGCCGATATGCAGCGACGTGGCGGAGCTATTGGCGAAGCCCCGTATTGCTACTCTGGCTGGTATATTTCCTGATGCATGCCGTCGGCTATTTTTTCTGCATAGACAAGGAAGAATCACTTTTTGACACCGTCGGTAAGCTGTCGTTTGTGCTGCTCCCGTTTCTGATAGGTGCAGGAATGAAGCTGAATTTGCGCGGCTTGGCCGCAGTGCTTGTTTCGTTTGCGGCCAGCCTGGCCGTTGTGTCTGTTTTCTGTGTTTTGCAGGCCTGGCACTATTGGCAGGATGACATTGACATTAATCATTTTTTCTATCATGAGCTTACCAGGGGCCTGGATGCTAACGCGGTATATATGGCGTGGTATGTGCTGGGAGCCCTGGCCGCCCTCTTGTTATTTCCATGGCGTGAAGCAGGATATCGGCGGGCGCTGTGGTGGCGCTGGCCCATTGTGTTGCTACTGTCTGCATTTTTAGTGCTTTTAGCCTCAAGGTTGATGATATTAGCTTACCTGCTCATTGTCATTCCGGCGTTTGGCGCCAGATTGTTACGGAGATACCGGTTTTGGATATTAGTACCGTTGGTGTCCATAGGCGTTAGCCTTGGCGGTTTTTATTTGCTGGCTCATTCAGATAGCCCGGTGCGCAAGCGCTTCACGGACATTATGCATCCTGATATGAGCACCGTGGAAAAGGATGAATATGCCGGCGTGGAGCCGCACTGGACAAACCTTACATTAAGGCTATTTGTCTGGCGCATGGCTTTGGAAAACATGGAAGCGAACCCTCAACTGTGGTGGCACGGGACGGGCAACGGAGATGTGCATGCATATATGAATATCAGGATTGCTTCCCATGGCATTCCAAATATGAATGAGCATAATCCGGAACGATCAACGCTATTTAAGGTAAACTTACACAATATGTATCTTCAATCGTTACTGATGTTTGGCATCGGAGGGCTATTGATCTTTATAGCGATCATGGTGACGCCTCTTTTCCGCTTGGGCCGTTCAGAGGCCGGATGGTTTTTCGGCGCCTTTCAGGTGCTGTCCATTTTGTTTATGCTTCAGGAGTCCGCGCTCCAGACGCAGGCAGGCGTCATTTATTACTGTTTTTTCTGCGCGCTATTCTGGGCGGGTGTTAAAAGGGGTGAAAAAACACCTGCTTCACAACTTCCCCAAACGTAATTAAAAGATAATTTCGGACATTCGCGCGGCACAAAAATTGCGACGGCTTGTATTTGTTTTTCTTGCCGTATCCGTCTCTTTTTTGATATGATTATTCAACTCCCTAACCGACGTCAGCCGGCCCCGCTTCACGCTCCGATTCAAACGGAGATTGGCGGCCTTCGCGAGATGTTTGGAGAGATTAATCAGCGCTATCTGGTAGACGACCCCCCGGTAGCCTACCTGACCATCAAGCGTATTTTTGACGTAGCCCTTTCCTTTACCATCATTGCCTGCGTGCTGTCGTGGCTTTATCCCATTATAGCTTTGCTTATTAAGATCACGTCCAGGGGGCCGGTGCTTTTTATTCAGGAGCGTACGGGCTATCTGGGATTGGAGTTTGATTGCTACAAGTTCCGTACAATGTATGTGAACAGCGAGGCCAACACCACACAAGCCACGCATCGTGACCCACGTATTACGCCCGTCGGCCATTTTTTGCGTGCGACCCACTTAGACGAGCTGCCGCAATTATTTAATGTGTTGTTGGGTGATATGAGTATCATTGGGCCGCGGCCGCATATGCTTTACCATACGCGCTACTACGCCAAAAGCATTCCTTATTATAATCTCCGGCACAATGCCGTACCCGGCATGACGGGCATGGCACAAATAAAGGGCTACATCGGCGAAATTTCGGAAGAGCGCCACTTGCGTAAGCGCATTCAGTGGGACATATACTACCTGAAGCATCGCAGCGGCTGGCTTGATTTCAAGATTTTTTTTATCACCATCGGCCAGGTAATTGGCAAGGCCCTGCACATTTTTAAGCGCCCGCAGGAAGGGGAAGAGTAGCGCTGCGATCTTGTCAGGGCTCGAATAGCGTCCACATACATCCTGAAATGTAGAGCACTTAACTTGCGCGGCATGTCTTATATTCTTACTGCCGTATATGCCGCCGGCGCGGGTAATAATACCGCTGCGAGCTACGCCGCCGGCCTGGCAAGCGCGGTAGGTCTGCCGCTCCGCATCATTTATCCCTACGTTGTACCGGTTGCGCTGGGCGAGATGCCGATGCCGTTATTGCCGGTAGAAGAAGTGCGCGAGGCAGCAATGGGTCGGCTGACTGCGGCAGAAAAAATGCTGCAAAGCCAGTATCCGGCCCTCCCCATCAGCTCGGACGCTGCCTATGGCACCTTGGAAGATCTGCTAGACGAGGCATGTGAGCGAGACGCGCCCCTCCTGACTGTTATAGGCAATGATGAAGAAGGAGCCGATTCAGGCGGCTGGATTGGCAGCGCCGGTGCAGACATCTTGCGCAATGGCGGCTGGCCGGTGCTTGCCGTCCCGGGAAGCGCGTCCTTCGCCCGCCCGCAGCACATTTGCCTGGCCTGCGACGCTCAAAGCATCCGGGATGGCGTACCAGCCGCGTCATTGCTGCAGCTGCAGTCTGTTTTAGGATTCCGAATCACCGTGTTGCACGTGCTGGGCGCCGGCGAAGAAGTAACCGTCACCTTTAAAGGCTCCGCGCTGGAAAAAAGCCTGGCATCCGCTGCGATGGAGGTCAGATACGTAGAAATTTCCGGCGAAGGCGCGGTGGATGAGGCTATTGCCGCCTTTGCGGATAGCCACGGCATAGACTGGCTGGCGCTGGCCCCGCATCATTACGGCTTTTGGGAAGGGCTGTTTCATAAAAGCCACACTTCGCACCTGCTGCGGCTGGCGCATGTGCCGGTGCTGGGGCTGCATGCGTAAGCATATCACCCCCGCGCTGACACCTGCCGCGTAAACAGCAGCAAATAGCCAATTACAAACAGCATAGAGGTCAGTGCCGAAGCCGTAATCTTCAGCAGCAGCATCAGGATGTTGGAGAAGCTCCACATCTCAATAGAGAAGTAGACGGCATGATGCAACACAATGAGAAAAGCAGCATAAGTCAGAAAAGCAGCCCAGCCCATGTTCTTCACATTCGGGCTTTGTCCGGGATAATCTTCCAGCGCGCGGGGCAGCAGCGCCGTTAATACATTAGGGCGCAGGTAGGCTATCAGGATGGTAGCTGCCGCATGCATACCGCCGGTATTCATCAGACTATCCACCGTGAGGCCTGTAATAGCGGCGATGAGCAGCGCCATCCAGACAGGCGTCTCAAACGGCAGCAGGAGAATGAAAAGCGGGTAAAGCAAGGGCACGAAGACCGGAAAGCCCCCCGGCTCGCTCCACCACCGCAGGGTTATTTTGTTAAGCAGCACCTGCACGGCAATGATGAGCCAGAAGCGCAGGAAGTTGCGTAGCTGAATGCTCATTTCTTTTTCTTACCGGTTTTAGGTTTGGGAATTTCGGTAGCGTTTAGCCGTTCAACGGCCTTCTGCTCATTCTGGTAGGTATTCTCCACCACATACACGTACTGCATATTGCGGAAGTTGGTGGCCGGCCGCAGGTAAAGAACGCGCTTGCCGGTTTTCTTTACGATCTGCACGTTGTCCACAATGCCAATCAGCACATCAGGCGGAAAGAAAGAGTAAGTAGTAGTCCAGACAGAATCACCGCGCCGCAACGGAATCTCACCCGGGACGTCGGGCATATAGAGTACATCTGGCTTTGGGGGGCGGCCTTCCCATACCCACATTACCTGCCCGGTTGTACCGTCTTTGAGGTGCGCGCTCACCACCTGCAGCGACGATAGCACCGACAGCACCGTAGAAAAGTGCGCTGAAGTATGGACCACCTTTCCCACAACGCCGGTACCCGACACAACCGCCATGTCTTTCCGTATGCCATCATTGGAGCCGCGGGCCAGGGTGATGTAGTTATTACGCTGTGCTACGCTATTGTTGACTACGCGCGCTGTGCGGTAGATATAGTGCGCGTACTCAATCTTCTTACCTGAATCGCTTACAGCCACCGGCTTTACTACACTGCTGTCATGTAATGTGTCTGTTGAATATCGCAGCCGTGCCAGCTGCTCGCGCAGGCGGGTATTCTCCCGCAGCAGCGAATCATTCATCGCGCCAAGACCGAAGTAATACACCAGGGCGCTTTGCCTTTTATATAAAAACCCGGTGACGGCGTTGGAAGAGGAAAGCAGATCATTCCCCTGAATCGTATTGGTGCGGCCAATAAGGATGGCGCATACAATTTCCAGTACGATAAACAGAATCAGGTTAAAAAACCTGCGTACAAAGCGTATAAAATTCCGCACGGCTTACTTCATCAGGAAGGGCATCTTCTGAATGTTCTTCAAAGCCATACCCGTACCGCGCACCACCGCGCGCAGCGGATCGTCGGCGACATGAACAGGCAGCTTGATTTTCGCGGCAATCCGCTTATCCAGCCCGCGCAGCAGCGCGCCACCGCCAGTCAGGTAAAGCCCACGGCGATAAATGTCGGCAGCCAGCTCCGGCGGTGTGCTTTCCAGTGCCTTCAGGATGGCTTCCTCAATCTTAAAAATGCTCTTATCCAGCGCCTCCGCTACTTCCTGATAGCTGACCATTATTTGCTTCGGAATGCCCGTTACAAGGTCGCGGCCATTTACAGCAATTTCATCCGGCGGCGTGTCCAGCTCCTTAAGCGCCGAACCGACGTGAATCTTGATTTGCTCCGCCGTGCGCTCGCCAATCATCAGGCTGTGATAGCGGCGCATAGCCTCCATAATGTCGGCCGTAAACTCATCACCTGCAATGCGGATGCTCTGGTCGCACACGATGCCGGCCAGGGCAATGACGGAGATGCCCGTAGTGCCGCCGCCGATGTCAATAATCATATTGCCCGTCGGCTCCTCTACGTCAATGCCAATGCCCAGCGCCGCCGCCATCGGCTCATGAATCATAAACACCTCACGCGCACCGGAAGCATTGGCGCTGTCGCGAACGGCGCGCTTTTCCACTTCTGTGATGGATGATGGAATGCAAATGACCATGCGCCAGGCCGGCGGAAACAGCGGCTTTTTCGGCATCACGAGCTTGATCATCTCGCGAATCATGCCTTCAGCGGCGTTAAAGTCTGCAATCACACCATCTTTCAGCGGGCGGATGGTCTTTAAGTTCTCGTGGGTTTTTTCGTGCATCATCATCGCCTTCTTGCCCACCGCTACAATGCGGTTGGTAGAGCGGTCAATGGCCACGATGGACGGCTCGTCCACTACAACCTGGTCGTTGTGAATGATTAGGGTATTCGCGGTACCGAGGTCTATGGCGATTTCCTGCGTCAGGAAGTTGAACAAGCCCATATTATGTAGTGGCGGAAAGCGTTGTAAAGATGAATTTGCGCAAAGGTGAGGAAAAAGAGGCGGATTGCTGTAGCCATCACATACGGCGCATCCTGGGTAGGCGCACCAGGCATCCTTGTTTTTCTACCCGCATCCGCCATCCTACTTTTATCACCTCATGAGCATTGAAGGACTGTACGAAATTTATACCGCCAATCCATCTGTCCGCACGGATACCCGGAAGCTGGCGGCCGGGGACCTGTTTTTTGCGCTCAAAGGGCCGTCTTTTAACGGAAATGCCTTTGCTGAGGCCGCTTTAGAAGCTGGTGCAGCCTACGCTATCATTGATGAAGAAGCATTTAAGAAAGACGAACGATATATACTGGTTGATGATGTTTTAAAAACTTTGCAGGAATTAGCAAGGCACCATCGTCGTCAATTTTCCATTCCCTTTCTGGCTATCACCGGCTCCAATGGCAAGACAACGACAAAAGAGCTGATCACAGCCGTGCTGCGCAAAAAGTTCGTCACTTATGCCACCGCAGGCAACCTGAACAACCATATCGGCGTGCCGCTCACGCTGCTTTCTATTAGAAAAGACGCGCAGTTTGCGGTTGTTGAAATGGGAGCAAATCATCGGCAGGAAATCGCTTCTTACTGCGCTATCGCGGAGCCAACGCATGGCCTGATTACCAATTGCGGAAAAGCACATATAGAAGGCTTCGGCGGGGTAGAAGGCGTGCGTAAAGGCAAAGGCGAACTTTATGACTTTCTGCGCAAAAGGGGCGGCGCTATTTATAGGAATGTAGATCTGGACTACCTGGAAGAAATGGCACAAGGCATTGCGCAGCAGATTACCTACGGCAGCGGCGATGCCGATTATTCCGGAAGGCCGGAAATGGATGGTATTTTCCTGGGTGTGGACCTCAACGGACAAAGGCTTAAAACAAACCTTGTCGGCGCCTACAATTTCCCGAATGTGATGAGCGCGATAGCGGTTGGACGGTCAAGCGGTGTATCGCTGGAGCCTATTGCCGATGCGCTGGCCGCGTATAACCCCGATAACAGTCGGTCCCAATGGATACAGCGTGGCACCAACCAGATCATTCTGGATGCCTACAACGCCAACCCTACAAGCATGAAGGCAGCGATTGAGGCCTTCGCTGCGGCAGCACTTGCGCACAAACGTCTCTGGATCGGCGGCATGAAGGAGATGGGCGAATATGCCGACAAAGAGCACCGCGAGTTGCTGGCGCTTGCCGAAAGCGGGCCGTGGGAGGAACTGCTACTTGTAGGCCCCGAATTTGAGACGCTGCAGTCGGGCCAACGCTGGTTCGCCACATCAGCTGAAGCTGCGGAATGGGTGCGGCAGCATCCGCCGGAACGGGCCTCTATTCTCATTAAAGGCTCGCGTGGCAGCCGGATGGAAGCATTATTGGACGCACTGCCAGCCGGTTGAGCAGAACGGTCATTCCGCTCCCAGTGTTGCATCAATTTTCCGGTTCAAAGCATCCAGCGCATCTTCAATAAGCGCCACCGAATTACTGCCGCGCTTATCCACCGCATACATCAGCAGCGCCATGGCAACAAAGTCCTGTTCATCTTTGCCAGCATATGTACGGCGCAGCTCTGCAAGCTGCTCATTCACCCGCTTTAGCGCGGCTCGTACAAAGCCTTCATCTTCCGGCGCTACGCGGATGCGATAACTGCGTCCTGCTATCTGGGCATTTACGGGAACGAGCGCTGACATGGCATCAGGAAGATAGAATGACGGGCTCGTTCCGCTCTGAAATCTGCTCGGTAACCGACTTGTGCAAGAGCTTTTTCTGAAAAAATACCAACACCAGCACACCTACAGAAATAGACGCGTCCGCGATATTGAACACCGGTTCGAAAAACTCAAACTCCCGACCGCCGAAGTGCGGCACCCATGCTGGCCAATGCCCTTGAATAATAGGAAAATACAGCATATCCACCACCTTGCCATGGAAGAGCGGCGCGTAACCAGTGCCCCAGGGCACAAAACGAGCTACGTGAAAGGAGCTTTCTGAGAAAATGACACCGTAGAAGATAGAATCAATGAGGTTGCCAGCGGCGCCGGCCAGGATAAGTGCTCCACATACAATCAGTCCAGTGGAATACCGGCTGCGCACGAGCCGCCGCAGGATAACAAAGCCTGTTATCACGGCTGCCAGCCGGAATAGTGTAAGGATGAGTTTGCCCCAATAGCTCTGGGAAAGCTTCATACCGAAGGCCATGCCTTCATTTTCCAGAAAGTGAAGCTTAAACCAGGTCCCGGCAACATCTACCTGACCAGCCATGCCCGGGTAAAAGTGCGTCTTGATATAAATCTTCACTGCCTGATCTATCAACAGGATGATGAGGACGATTAGTAAGGCGGAGCGGTACTTCAAGGTTTATAGCGTTGGAGTGTTGAATGGTTGGAGCATTAAAGGGCTCCTCCTTCTTCGGCGAGCGTTTGCAGCAAGGTTTGCCCCACGGCCTTTAACGTCGTTTTGTCTATAATAGACATATTGTCGTTGTGTGTATGCCAGTGCGCCACAAAGGGGCTGGGCGCATCGCGCAGCGCAATGATATCTATCGTCGGAATGCCGGTAAGCTCTATGACAAACTTATGGTCGTCGGTAATTCCGCCGCCGTGTGCGTAAGGGAAGAATGACGAGTAGCCGGCGGTGTTGGCTGCATTCCAGACACGGCGTTGCACGTCAGGCGCATACTGCGTAGACACAGCTTCCATAGGGAAGCGGCTATCGCGCCCGCCAACCATATCCAGCAAGATGCCGTAAGCGGCTTTATAGCCGGGCACATGCGGATGCCGCGCCCAATATTGCGTGCCAAGACAGTAAGAAGAATCGCCCCATTCTGATTTGCCATAATCTTCCACGTCTGTAAAGAAGATATCTACGCCGAGAGAGGCTGGTAAGGGCTTTCCCTTGAGCGCGCGCGCTAATTCCAGCAGCACGGCAACACCGCTGCCGGCATCGTCGGCTGCTATAATGGGCTTGTCCTTATCTTTTGTGTCCTCGTCGGCCCACGGACGGCTATCCCAATGAGTAAGCAGCAGAATGCGCCGTTGTGCCGATGGATTGATCGAACCAATCAGGTTGATACATGGCAGCGCCTTGCCATCACCACCTTTTAAGGTCGCTTCTTGCCGGTAAACGGTATCGCAGAAGGCCCGAAGCTGGGCTTGCATCCATGCCGCGCAATCGCGTTGCGCCTTAGAGCCGGGCGTGCGGGGACCAAAGGCTACTTGTGCGGCAACGTAGGCGTAAGCAGTATCACTATTAAATGCAGCAGCGTTTACTGCCGGAGCCGCGGTGTCTGTAGCGCTTGCGGCGCTATTGTCAGCGCCGTCATTATCCTTGCATGCAGCAAGGCTGCAAAGCGTTGCAAGAACGAGGGCGCGCCGGAAAAGGTGTTTCATGAGGCGAATAAAAATGCCCCCATCCGGAGACGGGGGCAAAGTAACGGACGATGAGGCGAAATGATTACTTAAGATGGGTCTCGGCACCCTGGACTGTTTCCTTGTCGGGACCTTCATTATTGGAGACATACGCAACGATGCGGCAGTTTTCTACATTCCATGCAGGATTTACGTCATAGATAAACGTGCGCTCGTAAACCTGTCCAGGCTGTTTTGTAGCGATACCGGAAAGAATAATAGTACCGGTTGGCGCCGTAAGCATATCGCGGAAGACGTGCAGATGGGTATAATTCTGTGTAAAATCCGTAGTGTCGCCGCCTTCCTGTGCGTCAATGATGTTGTTTTCAATAATACCTACGTTAAGCACCTGCGTTTTGGCTACCGCTTGTGTATAGGCTACACGCACTTTGATGATCGCCTGATGATTATTGTCGGTGTAAGTGCTGGTGACGGTCACATTAGCAGCCGTAGGCTTGGTGATTCTGCCATCTACCGCCGTTTCCCAGGCTCGGTTATCACTGTAAAGCAGCGATGACGTCGTGCTGTTGACGGGAGTACGGTCAATACCTGCCTGCGGCAATTGGCCAATACCACCATACAGGTCTGTGCCAATCTCAGTAGCCTTCGGATTACGGTTGTCATTGCGCGTCCAGACATCGGGATGCGCGGAAGCGCCTTGCTCCAAAGGTTTAGACTGGGCGGGTCCAAAAACCTGCAGGCCCAGAACGGCGACTCTATTCGGGTATTTCTCCTCAATCGCTTTGAGTCGTTTATGCGCCAGGAAGCATGGTCCGCAGCTCACACCTGTAAACTCTTCCATAACTACCACACGTTGTTGCGGCGTCTCTGCAGTGGCCATATAGGCCGTGTCCTTCGCGGCAGGCCCAAAGTCAATGGCCGGCCCGGTTTCCTTACAGGCAGTGAACAGCAGCGCGCAGGCGGCAACATGCAATAACAAACGTTTCATGAGCGGGAACGGAATTTTATTTCCGGAAGCCAAAAATAAAGCAACGCAAAGCCCCATACGTCCGCCTGCGGTAAAAAGACTGTGGGCTGCGTTTAAGTTACCTTTATCCCCGTAAGCTCAAAAGCATCAATACCATGGAAGAATCAAAGCGCCAGAAGCAGGTGGGCCAGCTTATTCAGGAAGAAATGAGTGGCATTTTCCTGCGCGAAGGCGTCAACATTATAGACGGCGGCATGGTCAGCATCTCTAAGGTAGCCGTCACGCCAGACCTCATGGAGGCACGCATCTACCTCTCCCTTTTTCAAATCAAAGACCCGCAGGCCCTGCTCAAGGCAGTAAAGGAACGCACCGGCGAGTGGCGCAACCTGCTGGGCCAGCGCGTTAAAAACCAGCTCCGCCGTATCCCCGAGCTCCAGTTCTTCATAGACGATACGCTGGACTATGTGTTTAAGATGGAGGAGGTGTTTAAGAAAATCAAAGGCGAAGAATAGGTTGACGTGTTAGCGTGTTGGAGCGTTGGAATGTTTGAATGTTCCTTAAACGCTCCGACATTCCAGCATTCCAACACTCCAACAAAAATGCTCCCCCTCACCATCGCCCTCCGCTACCTGCGGGGCAAGAGCGGCGCCAATGCCGCGCCCTTGCTGGCGCGCATATCCATGCTGGCGCTGGCCGTGGGCAGTGGCGCTATGCTGGTGCTATTCTCGGTATTCAACGGCTTTGAGGGCGTCATCCAGAATCTTTACACTGCTTTTTATGCAGAGATGCGCATCACGCCGGCAGGCGGCAAGTTCTTCGCCGTGTCCGATGCGCAACTGGCGCAGATAGCGACCATTCCGCACGTTGCCGCCATCGCGCCGGTGATTGAGGATAACGTGCTGGTGCATACTGAGGAGGAGCAGATCGTCGTCACCGTAAAAGGCATTACGCCCCAATACTTCCGTGTGAACGACCTTAAGCCCTACATCGCCGCCGGGCGCGACTCCGTGCACGTTGGGGCCATCCCTACTGCCATTGTGGGCGCACACATCGCCGCACGCCTCGGCCTGCAGCCAGACAATCCCTTCTCCCGCATCACCCTCAACTATCCCAACCGGGCGGTGCAGAATCCCGTGCTCAACCCTACGGATGCTTACAGTACCCTGGAGCTGCGGCCTGATGGCATCTTTAAAGTCCAGGAAGAGTTTGACACCCGCTATGTGCTCGCGCCCTTGCCGCTCGTGCAGGAGCTTTTCCGGCGGGAAGGGGCAGCCTCTTCTTTGGAATTAAAGCTTACGCCCGGCGCCAATGCCGCCGCCGTGCAGCGCGATTTGCGCGCCCTGATGGGGCCGGGCTTTATCGTAGAAACGCGCTATGAGCAAAACCGGACGCTCAACGGCGTCATGCGCTCTGAGAAGTGGGCTACCTACGCCATCCTCCTCTTTATCCTGCTCATCGCCTCGGTCAACATGATTGGCGCCATGAGCCTGCTGGTGCTGGAGAAGCGCCGCGACGCTGCCATACTCACCGCCATGGGCACGCGGCGCGGCGCCATCCGCCGCATCTTTCTTTTGGAAGGGATGCTGTGGGCAGCCGTGGGTGGCGGCGCCGGACTCGTAGCGGGCGGGCTGCTCTGCCTCGGGCAGCAACGCTGGGGCTGGGTAAAGCTATCCGGCGACTTCATTATTGATGCGTATCCGGTGGCCATACAGCCCTGGGATGTAGCGATAGTGCTCCTCACGGTACTGGCCGTGGGCCTTCTGGCAGCGGTGTGGCCTGCATGGCGGGCGGGCCATCACGCAGCGCTTTCGGAGGTGTAAAAAATCTTTAGCTTTATCCTTATGACCAAGGCCCATCACGCCCCGCTGCTTCCGCCCAAGACTCCGCTGGAGGCCTTTGAGTCGTTCCCGCAGGGAACGCGGGTGGAGCTGATCGAAAACTTACTCCATATGCCGCCAGCACCTTCTCTGGAGCATCAGGATGCATCTATGTCACTTTCTGCGAGGCTCTATAATTTCCTTTCCGAGACCGGGGCGGGTAAAGTGTACGCATCCCCCATTGACGTGTATCTCGGCGACCGCAAGAATGCGGTGCAGCCGGACCTTATCGTCATTCTCAAGGAAAATCTTGAAAAGCTTACTGCCGACCGCCGCCGCATCACGGGCGTGCCGGACATTATTATTGAAATTCTCTCTGACGACCGGAAGTATGACCTGGAGACGAAGAAGGCGCTCTACGAGCGTTTTGGCGTGAAGGAGTATTTTGTGGTTGAGCCGGAAACGGGCCTTGCCTACCACTTCTTCCTTCAGAAGGGCGAGCGCTATGAATTGACGCATCAGCACATCCGGAAGCTGGAATCAAAGCTGCTGGGACACACATTTACTTGGTAATAAGGCCAGTTGGCGCTTGTCTCCCGACGCGCCGGTGACCCCATGCCCTGCTGGCTAGCGCATTGTGCAGCCTCACTTACATCTTCACCGGCAGCTTTATCCCCAGCAATCCCATGCTGTGTCGCAGGACTTGCGCGGTGAGGATGATGATCATGAGGCGGAGGTCTTTCTTTTCGGCATTCTCCGCTTTAGCAATGGAGTGACTCTCATAAAAAGAATGAAATAGCTGCGCTAAGGCAAAGGCATAATTACACAGCGTGGACGGATTGTATTCTGAGGCAGCCGCAGCCGTAATAGCGGGATACTGCTCCAGCTGAATCAGCAATTCGTTTTCTCCTTTTGTAAGAGCTTGAGTCAAATTGAACTGTTGAAAGTGTGTACGGTCTGGTAGTACCGGCAAGCTTTCTTTCCGAAGAATGGAGCAGATACGCGCATGTGCGAACTGGATGAAGGTGGCGGTGTAGCCGTGCAGGTCAATGCTCTCCTTCGGGTCAAAAATCATCTTCTTCTTCGGCTCCACGCGAAGGAGGTAGAATTTGAGGGCGCCGAGGCCAATCATTTCGTAGAGGGCGTCCAATTCCGCGCCTGAAAAGCCCTCTGTCTTGCCGGCGGCTTCGGTCTGCTCCTTTGCCAGGCGAATCATCTCATCCATCATATCGTCGGCATCCACCACGGTGCCTTCGCGGCTTTTCATGCGGCCCGTGGGCAGCTCCACCATGCCGTAAGAGAGGTGATAAATGCCGTCGGCGGCAGGCTCGTCCAGCTTTTTCATGATGAGGCGGAGCACCTGCATGTGGTAGTTCTGCTCGTCGGCTATGACGTAGATGCTGCGGTTCAGCTTGTAGTCGTCATACTTCAGCTTGGCGGTGCCGAGGTCTTGGGTCATATAGACGCTCGTCCCGTCGCCGCGGAGGAGGAGCTTTTGGTCAAGGCCGTCTTCAGTGAGGTCTATCCATACGGAGCCGTCTTCTTTTTTGAAGAGAATGCCGCGGCGCAGACCGTCTTCAACAATCTGCTTGCCGAGGAGGTAAGTGTCGCTCTCGTAATAGTATTTGTCAAAGTGGATGCCGCTGCGGGCGTAAGTGTCTTTGAAGCCTTCATAGACCCAGCCGTTCATCTTAGACCACAGATCACGGACGGCGGGGTCACCGGCTTCCCATTGGCGCAGCATGGCCTGGGCTTCCTGCATGATAGGGGCCTCCTTTTCAGCAATGGCTTCTTCTTTGCCGTCGGCTTTCAGAGCCGCTATTTCTTCCTTATAGGCATCATTGAAGCGCACGTAATAATCCCCCACCAGATGGTCGCCTTTGATGCCGGCGGTTTCCGGCGTAGCGCCATTTGCGTAGCGCTGCCACGCCACCATGCTCTTGCAAATGTGAACGCCACGGTCGTTGACGAGGTTCGCCATCACCACCTGCTGGCCCTGACTTCTCAGGATATTGGAGACGGCAAAGCCGAGAAAATTATTACGCAAATGGCCAAAGTGGATTGGCTTGTTGGTATTCGGCGATGAATATTCCACCATCACCCTGAAATCGGTCTTGGGGCATTCGCCGTAAAGGGTATCGTTGAAATGATTAAGCAGGAAGGCGGGCCAAAAGGCGTCTTTGACGGTCAGGTTTAGAAAGCCGGAAACCGTATCGTGGGCGGTGAATAAGTCTGTATTCTTTAGTAAATAATCGCCGAGCTGCGCACCTAACTCCGCCGGCTTTATGCGCAATGACTTTACAAAGGGGAACAGAACGACCGTGTAATGGCCGGAAAACTCGGGATTGGTGAGATTAATAGTGATCTGTGCTGTATCAATGCCGGCATCCGGGTAAAGGCTTTGAAGGGCTGTAGCGGTAGCGGACTTAATCTGGGCGGCGAGTGTCATGGGAGAAGAAGTGCAGAATGCGGAATTGGACGGCGCAAAAGTAAGCGGGCGGGCAGGCGTTTGCCTATACTATTTGCGTGCGCGCCGCGTTTGTAAAGGCCCGCTGTGCATTCCCCTATCTTTGTGCATCCTATTATTTTCCTCGTCTCTCATGTTGAAATATATCCGCAAGCGTCTGCTTTTGTGTCTCCCCTTTCTTGCTCTTTTTACTGCCTGTTCCGAAGATTTTCAGATAGGAGCTCCTTATAAACTGATCACAGTGGGTTACGGCCTGATGAATACAGACGACACCGCGCACTACATACGTATTCAAAAGGCATATTATGATGAGAACGGTAGTGCGATAGACCTGGCTGCTATCTCTGACTCAAGCTTTTATGCACCCAACACTATTACCGTTACGTTACGTGAGATGACGGGTAATATCATTTCGTATAATGAAGTGCTTCAACGCGTTGACCTTAATCAGGAAGGTTATAAGAAAGACAGTGGCGTATTTTTTAATAAGCCCAATTACGCTTACAAAACAAAGCATTACCTAAACCCCGATCCCGGAATACGCTATAGGCTGGTAATAGAAAACGCCGTGAGCGGCGAGAAGGATTCTGCGGAAACGGCTGTGATTGCTTCCAACTTTGTAGTCTTTGAATTCTATCAGGGCACGACAATCTCCTTTCCGGCAACGCGAGAGGACAATAAATTCAACCTAAACGTCAAAGTGCCGGATAATGCGCAATTCTTTGAAGGCATTATCCGCTTTCACTGGGTCAATAAGGCCGCCAGTGGCGTTCAAACAGATGATTCTACCGACTGGACGTTTGCAGCCCTGCCGCGGCAGGAAGCGAAAGATGGCGTGGTGCTCAGCGTACTTCAGCGCTCTTTTTACAGCTTCCTGCGTGAGGCAGTTGGCGCCGCGCCGTCTGGTGTCATTCGCTACATGGACAGCGCAGATCTGATAGTCATGGCTGGCAGCAATGACTTTTATACGTTCCGGCAAATCAATGGCGCACAAGGCGGCCTTACTGCTGATCAGATCAAGCCGACTTATACGAACTGGAAGGGCACCAATGTATATGGCCTTTTTGCAGCCCGCTCCATGCGTATGCAGCGTAAAGTGCCCATTGACGATCTTTCTCTGGACTCTCTTGCCAAAAACTCGGCAACTAAAGTGCTCAACTTCCAGGGCCGCTCCGATCATTGACATCCTTGCAGCCATTATATTAAAGAACTGCCCCATTGCCATCGCAATGGGGCTTTTTCTTTCATAATGACAGCATCAGGTGACAATATTGCGCTAATAGGTCAGATGGCACTTTTATTGACCAATAGGGGCAGACACATAATCCATCATTCATAACTTATAATTCAAGAAAAAATATGGCTAAAATTATCGGCATAGATCTCGGCACCACCAACTCCTGCGTGGCAGTAATGGAAGGTGGCGAACCAATTGTAATTGCAAATGACGAAGGCCGTCGCACGACCCCGTCCATCGTTGCGTTCCTCAAAAATGGCGAGCGTAAAGTGGGCGATCCCGCTAAGCGTCAGGCAATTACCAACCCTACGGCCACGATTCAGTCCATCAAGCGCTACATGGGCCGCCGTTATGACGAAGTAGGCGAAGAGATTAAGCACAACGCTTATCAGATCATGAAGGGGGATAACAATACCACCCGTGTTGATATTGAAGGCCGCCCTTATACGCCGCAGGAAATTTCTGCAATGATTCTGCAGAAGATGAAGAAGACCGCCGAAGATTTTCTCGGCACTGAAGTGAAAGAAGCGGTCATTACTGTTCCTGCATACTTCAACGACGCGCAGCGTCAGGCTACGAAGGAAGCTGGTGAAATTGCCGGCCTCAACGTCCGCCGTATCATCAACGAGCCTACGGCCGCGGCGCTGGCCTATGGCTTAGACAAGCAGCACAAAGACTCCAAGATTGCTGTGTTTGACCTCGGCGGTGGTACGTTTGATATATCCATTCTGGAATTGGGCGACGGCGTATTTGAGGTTAAGAGCACCAACGGTGATACCCACCTCGGCGGTGATGACTTTGATAAGGTGATTATGGACTGGCTCGCCGACGAGTTTAAGAAGGACGAAGCAATTGACCTCCATAAAGACCCGATGAGCTGGCAGCGCCTGAAGGAAGCATCCGAAAAGGCTAAGATTGAGCTTTCTTCCTCTCAGGAAACAGAAATTAATCTGCCGTATATCACAGCTGTTGACGGTGTGCCGAAGCACTTGGTGCGCAAGCTGAGCCGCGCGAAGTTTGAGCAGCTTACGGATAAGCTTGTAGAGCGCACGCTGGAGCCTTGCCGCAAGGCCTTGAAGGATGCCGGCATGCAGACTTCCGACATTGACGAAGTAATTATGGTGGGTGGCTCTACCCGTATCCCTAAAGTGGGTGAGGTGGTGGAAAAGTTCTTTGGCAAGAAGCCAAACCGCAGCGTGAATCCGGATGAAGTTGTAGCCATCGGCGCAGCCATTCAGGGCGGCGTACTTACCGGCGATGTGAAGGACGTGCTTCTGCTGGACGTTACCCCACTTTCCCTCGGCATTGAGACCATGGGCGGCGTGATGACCAAGCTTATTGAGTCAAACACAACAATCCCAACCAAGAAATCAGAAACCTTCTCAACGGCTGCCGACAATCAGCCAAGCGTTGATCTCGTGGTCCTGCAAGGCGAGCGCCCGATGGCAAAGGACAATAAGAACCTAGGCCGCTTTAACCTGGATGGCATTCCGCCAGCACCACGCGGCGTTCCGCAGATTGAAGTAACCTTTGATATTGACGCCAATGGCATCCTGAATGTAACCGCAAAGGACAAGGGCACCGGCAAGCAGCAGAACATCCGCATTGAAGCCGGCTCTGGTCTTTCCAAGGAAGAGATTGAGCGCATGAAGAACGAAGCCAAGGCTAACGAAGCAGCCGATAAGGAAGTGCGTGAGCGCGTAGAAAAGCTCAACATGGCCGACAGCCTCATCTTCAATTCCGAAAAGCAATTGAAGGAATATGGCGACAAGATTCCTGCAGGCGAAAAGAGCAGCATTGAAAGTGCCCTCAACGACCTCCGCGAATCGCATAAGAGCGAAAACCTCTCCGGCATTGACAGCGCTATGGAGCAGCTGAATGCCGCATGGCAGGCTGCCAGCCAGCACATGTACGCAGGAGCCGATGGCGGTGCGCAAGGCGCCGACGGCATGGGCGGACAGCAGCAAGGCCAGCCTGCTGGCGGGGCCGATGGCAATGTAGCAGATGCTGAATACGAAGAGGTGAAATAAGACAGTAACATGTCGCAACGCATGTTTCCAGAAATGAAAAGCCGCTGGTCATCACCAGCGGCTTTTTCATGCCTGTTATCTGCAATATCCGTTTAGCAAGCAATAGCCGCGTTCGATGCGATAATACCTCCTTCATTCATTTATCTTTGGAGATATGATGAAGCGTTTACTTTTTACGGCTTGGATAATTGCAGGTGCGGCGGGAACGCAGGCGCAGGAAACACAGTTGCCTAAGCTGTCTCCGCTTACAAAAATTTACCTGCAGGATGCGGCTCGCTATCCTAATGGCATTGTGCCAGGCTATGTTTACAAGGCGTTTGCTGGACAGCGATATATCAGCGCCCTTCTTCAGGTCAAGTCTTCCTTCGCTGATGATCCGTTGATTAAGCTTGGCGTTCGCATCGGCACTAAAGCCGGGAATATCTGGACGGCCCAGATTCCTGTTGACATGGTAGTTATGGTATCACAGGTTCCCGGCCTCAGCTATTTACAGCTGGACGAGCCGATGCACCCGACGCTTGATACCGCCCGCATTTATACACGTGTAGATTCTGTGCAGGGAGGTGCAGGACTGAGCCGCCCTTTTTACGGAAAGGGCGTCGTAGTTGGCATCATAGACGCCGGCTTTGATTACGGTAGCCCTTCGCTCTGGGATACTGGCGGCTCGTACTATCGTGTAAAGCGCATATGGGCGCAGAAAGCAGCTTCCGGTACGCCGCCAACAGGCTATATCTACGGCGCAGAGTACAAAGACAGCGCTTCCATGCTCACTGCTGCAACCGACCAGCCGGCGCAGAGCCATGGAGCACACGTTGCGGGCATTGCGGCAGGCTCCGGCTACGGCAGCGGCTCCGGGAGCAATACCCGCTTCCGCGGGATGGCACCATTGAGCGATATTGTACTTGTTGGTATTCAGCCAGAGCAAGAGCAGTGGCTAAATACTGGCGGCAGCGATGTGATTGACGGCGCGAAATATATCTACGATTATGCCGCCTCCGTCAATAAGCCCGCTGTTATCAACCTTAGCTGGGGTGTATCATCCGGCTCTCATGACGGCACTTCGCTTTGGTGCCAGGCTATGGATCAGCTTTGCGGCAAAGGCAAAATATTTGCTACCTCCGCTGCTAACAACGGCGATACCAGGCTGCATATCCAAAAGACCTTCGCTGGCGCAGACAGTACGCTCAATACCTTCGTCACTGATCAGGCTGCGGTAAGGGCTACCTGGGTAGATATATGGGGTGAGGCCACAAGGCCATTCACCGTTAAAGTATCTCTTTACAACGGCGGTTTTCTGGCCAATACGGGTACTGTGATCATGGATGGCCAGGTGCATAAATACAACCTCATAGGCACTAATGGAGATACCTGCTTTCTGACTCTTGTATCCAACCCCTCAGAAATTAATGGCAAACCTCACGCGCTCCTCCAGTTACGCAGCAAGGTTACCGACAGCATTTGCCTGACCGTGACGGCTCACAACGGCACCGTGAATATGTGGAACAGTTATGTAGAAGCGCCGCACGGCTATGAGGCACCTTTTATCAACGGCGGTAAAAGCTGGGCTGTGGAAGGCGATACGCTTCAAACCATTACCGATAATGCCAGCGCCAAGAGTGTAGTTACTGTAGGCGCGTACGCTACCAAAACATCCTGGAAAGCCAGCGGCGTTACTTATAATTACGCGAACGCGGTAAAAGGCGCATCGCTACGTTTTCATCTATCGGGCCGTCGGCGGATGGCCGCATGAAGCCGGAAATTACTGCTCCGGGTAATGGTGTGGCGTCGGTGATCAATTCTTATGATCCGGAATTTCAGCCAGGCGGCGCAAGCTACAGTTCCGGGGTTGTAGCGAGTTGGCCTTTTCCTGTTACGGGCCGCGTGCAGCGCTATGCTATTTTTTCCGGTACGTCCATGTCGTCACCATGCACGGCTGGCATCATCGCGCTGTTGCTGGAAGTTAATAAAAACCTCACGCCGCAGGATGTCAAGGACATACTCATTCAGACCGCTAGCCGCGACAACTTCACTGGCGCAGCTATGGATAATACCTGGGGCGGTGGCAAAATCAATGCCTATGCAGCGCTGAAACGCGTTTTGCAGACGGTCAGCATTGAGGGACCGTCGGCGCATACTCTCGCCAGCCATGTCTTTCCGAATCCCGTACATCAGGATTTTAGCATTGGCCTGTTAAGCGATAAACCGATAGCTGTTTATATTGCGGTATATGATGCTGCGGGCCGCTGCGTGAGGTCGGGATGGTGGAATGCTGCAGCCGGTTACGCGACGCATGAGCTATCAGCCAAAGGCTTGTCAGCCGGCGTGTATATCGTTCGGCTCACCGCGGATGACGGCAGCAGTTCGTCCATGCGGTTCACACTGGAGTAAGCCGCTTAAAGTGATTTCAGAAACCGGATTACTGACTCCCGGTCTGCGCGGCTGAGCTGCATAAACTGCTGCTTCGCTTTCGCTGCCTCGCCGTCGTGCCAGAGTACGGCTTCTTCCATGGTGCGGGCGCGCCCGTCGTGCAGGTAATACGGAGTACCATTTGTCTTTTCAAACAGGCCAATGCCCCAGAGGGGCGCCGTTCGCCATTCGCGGCCGTTGGCTACGTAGTCTTGCCGGTTATCCGCCAGGCCATCGCCCATATCGTGCAGCAGCAGGTCTGTGTAAGGATGAATACGCTGATTGGATAGTCCTGGGTAGCGCACATCCACGTTCGTCTGTATCGTAGCCTTATGACACGCGCCGCATTGCATCTGATTAAACAACTTCTGGCCCTGCAAGACCGCAGCGTCCGAAACAGTTCTTCGTGCAGGTACTGCGAGCGTTTTGATATAAAAGGCTACCGCCTGAAGTGTGCTGTCGGCAAGCTCCACACCTTTATACGGAACGGGTGCCTGTGGCTGACCTTCAGAACTTTCCAGATTAAAAATCCGGTTGGTAATGCCCATGTCCTGGTTGTAGGCAGCCGCAACCTGTGTCAGGATGCTGGGCATGCCCGCTTTCAATCCAAAGCGGCCTATAGCACGACGCTGATGCTCGCTGTCCCATACATAGTTGGGGCGCCCGCTGATGCCATCGCCATCAGCATCGGCTTCATCGGCCAGTGCCAGCAGCGCCTGCTCTGAAATAAGTTCCAGTAAGCCCAGTCCGAATACCGGCGGCGCCATGCGCGGAGAGATGGCACATCCCGCGGGCATCGCCGTATAAGTCTGCGCAAGGGTATAGACCGGCTTGCGCAGCACCGCAGTCGTGCCGTCCGGATAGTGCACCGGCACATCAGAATAAGCGACGCTTACCCTGCCCTCCGGGGCATATCCTTGTACCGACTGGTCCTGTAACTGACCACCATAGCCTGGCACCGAAGATGGCCCCCCAAACTCATCCATACCATTTCCGGAAATGCGGAACAGCAATGAAGATGTAGCGAAGCCGGCGGTAGGCGTGCCTTTGCCATCGTTGTGGTGGCAAGAGACGCAGGATACATTGTTGAAGATGGGCCCGAGCCCACCATGCAGCGGCGCAGGAGACGCAACGAAAGTTTGCTCAAAAGCGGCATCACCGACGCCATGGACGAACAGATCCCGTTCGCTCAGGCCCGGTATCGCCTTCGTAAAGGCGCGTGACGACTCGTCAAACACGGTTGCTGCCCCGCCGCTCAGGCGCTCATCAAAAGCTTCATCGCCCAGATCCTGTGCCTTGTGGCACTGGCTAAAAAGTAAAGCGCTACCGGAAAGTAGTAAAAGGAGATAAGTTTTCTTCATAAAACGCAGCAACATCAGTCAACACAATTTGAAAATGGCCGCGAAGGTCACTCTTCGCGGCCATGGTAGATAGTTTAATCTTTAATGATGTTGTTGATGTATGGCTTCAACTCGCCGTCCAGCGTTGTCTTCAGTGCAGCCAATGCGGCCTGAGTCTGCTGAATCTGCGTTTTCTGGTCAAAAATGGCTTGTTCAAAGGGATGTGTGATATTGTCAAAGGAGCTCATAGCCGCCGCGATTTGTCCTTGCAGCTTATTGTCCAGCGCTACGTTACGCATCGCTACCAGGTCATTGATACCCGCGCCGTCGGCACTATATCTGCCCAGATATACATTCTGCAGACCGATGATGTTGTTCCTGAAGTCTGCTACGGAATTGCCGCTGTAAGGAGACTCTACTTTCTGCGCATCCGGCTGCGGCACGAGTGGATCCTGCATCTTGCCTTCGCCTACCTCTTCGCAGATTTCAATCAGTCCATCCACCATAGCTGTGAATACTTCGTTTCGCGATGCGTACTTGCTGCCTGAAGTACCGGCATTCATGATCTGCGCGCCATAATTGCCCTCGGCAGCATCCCAGGAAGCGGCCAGTTTGTGGCAGTTGTTTTTCAGGTCAGTAGCCAGGCTAACCATGTATTCTTTCTGCCGTGCTGTAATCCCTGCTGCGGTCTGCGTGCCCGCTTTGCCAAAGAGGATATACTCAATAGGGTGGAAGCCGCGCAAAGAGAGCGTAATACCTTCAATGTCCTGTACCGTCAGTGTTTGCGCGCTGTTCAGCAGCGAGTCCATCTGTACGTAATCGGTGGGCCAGGTGTCCATGTAAGGGTCGTAGTAGTCGTCTTCCACGGGGCCAAAAAGAAACCCTTCGCAGCGCTCCCAGACGGCGCGCATGTCTTTCCAGGCCTTCTGGGCGCCCGCCAGGTTTGCGTCGGTTGGGCTGCTTTGAAGCGTTGCAATGCTGCTGTACAAGACATCTGACTTTGCCGCAAGGTCGTTATACTGCGGCCGGGCGACACCATCCACAAAGTTGCTGAGCACGCTCGTCTTAGTTGCGGCTTGGCTGGCTCCGGAAGCATCGTCAGTTTTTTTGCATGCGCTGAAGAGGAGGAGCACAGCAGCAGGAACAAGCAGGAATCTATTTTTCATTAAAAAGGAAATAGCGTTTAAACGTGTATCAGAATATTTCCGCCGGAAACAATACAGGGCAAAGAAGTCAACGACTTGCTCGCAGGGCCATTCAGCACTGTGCCGTGCTTATCAAAGCGGAAGCCGTGCAGATCGCAGGTAAAGCCATCTCCAGCTACCTGCAAAGGATTGTTGAAATGCGTGCAGCGTAACAGGAGCGCCTCGTAATCGCCGGGTTGCTCGCCGCGCCGCAGCGCTACATCATAGTCCATGCCTTTCCCGCGCACAATGGTCATGGCGCCCGCCTTTACTTCCCGCTCCGGAACTACAAGCTGATGATCTGTTACCGGCGCTTTGTAAATGCTCATGCCTGTACCCGGCGCGCACGAGAGCAGTTCCGTAACAGACAAGACGCCTGCTGCGCTAAGCATACAGCCGGTACAGGAAAGTTTTAGGAAATCGCTGCGCTTCATTATTTAGAAAGAATAGCCGATGCCCACGTTCAGCAAGGTGTTGTCCTGACGGTAGGGCAGCGCATTGGGCGCAGGGTTAATAACAAGATCCGGATTTTGCGGTCCGGTGTGGCGTGAGCCGCACGTCTGCCTTAATAGCTATGTTGGGGATAGGCATGAAATTGAGCCCGGCGATAATGTGACGTTGTGCGAGTGTGGCATCGGCAATGCCGCGTGGCGGGGCCGGCACGGAAGATGCCAGGTCAAAGCTTTCCAGCCGTGCAAAAGCAAAAAGCTGCGCATTGTGCCGCTGATGATACAACAGGTCGTAAGCAGCCTCTGCATAATAGCCATACATTCCGGTGGGAAGGTTCTTTCCGTACGCCGCATTTACATTTCCGGCATCAGGGTAGGCAATAAGGCTTCCGAGCGCTTTTGCAGAAAAAGGCCCATGCGACCACTTGACATCTGCCTCACCGAGCATCAGCGGCGTGCCCAAAGCACCTCCATCCAGATTCAGGCTATCCGCCGCACGCTGACTGATATCAGTTGTACCGCCAACGTACCCCGAAAGCTGAAAGCGAAAGTCGCCAATAGAATAAACGGCAGCAGCAGTTATTGCCAGATCGTTAGCCGGCGCTCAAAACCCTCAGCGCGGCCGTCGCGGATGCCGGTGCCGTGTTCCAGCGCAGAATTGCGCAGCCCGTTCATAAGCGCCGCACTTAGCTGAAGGCGGTTAAATGTCCCGTACCAGCCAATGCCCAGTTCGCGCCACGTGGCAGGAATCACGTAGGTTTCAACAAGCGGGCGCTCCACGCCGTTGAAGTTTACCGGCAGGTGGTTTTCATTGAGCAGTCCTATGCGCGGAATAAACAGCCCCGCCACCAGGTATTGACGAGGATTGATGTTGTATCTGATGTATGCTTGCTCTAATGCAATTTCACCGCTCGCCTCGCCTCCGGAAACCTTTCCGTTTTCAAGCTCCAGCTCGGAGAAAAAGGCCCATTTCCGGTTGAACTGATGGCCTACAAAGAGTACAGCTCGCTCCAAAGCCGCAGTACCTTTTTTTGCATTAAAGTCGCGCTGGTAAAATGCGCTGCCATAGCCAGAAAGCACGGTGCGGCTCTCATCAAAGCCAGCTTGCAAGGAATCTTCGCCGGTAAAGATGAGTTGCTGTGCCTTCGTCAGTGTTTGCGCAGTGGCCGCAAACGTAAACATCAAGCATGTAACCAGAAGCGTACAGATGAACCGACTTTTCATATCGGCGGCAAAGAACGCCAGCACCACTATAAGGCACTATCAAAAACGGGAAATTATTACTTGCAAAATGTGGAAGCCGGTTTTGAGAGCAGCAGCGGCGGGATTAGCCTGTTGCTAAGAAATAATGCCGCTTTGCCTCCATATGGGAGGCGAGCAATGCCAGTAACTGATCTAAATGGGCTGGCTGGGTTGTGAAATCAAAAACGGAGGTGTCAATCATCACAACCGGTAGCTGAAGTGTCGTAAGATACTCCTGATACATGCGGCTTACACGCGCCAAATAGTCATCGGCAATAGATTGCTCATAGTCTCTGCCGCGCTGTTTTATATGAGCCTGTAGCGTAGGCACAGGCGCATGCAGGAAGATGAGCACATCCGGCTGCGGCAAATGCAGCTCCATTACGTCAAACACTTTGGAAAACAGCTCGTACTCGGCATCTCCAAGATTTATCCGGGCGAAGAGCTTGCTTTTAATAAAGAGGTAATCCGTAATAACCGGCTGCGCGAATAGATCGGGAGTTGCTATAAAGTCTTTGAGCTGCTTGTATCGGTCGGCCAGAAAAGAAAGCTCCAGCGGAAAGGCATAGCGCTCGGGGTCTGCATAAAACCTGGGCAGAAAGTTATTGTCTGCAAATTCTTCCAGCACCAGCCGGGCGTCCAGCCGCTGTGCCAGCAGCTGGGCAAGGGTCGTCTTGCCCGCACCAATATTTCCCTCAATGGCAATGAAGCGGGGCGGCATATGCGACAAATATATTCACCGCCGCTAACCGCCGGGCACAACAAAGCCCGGCAGAAACCGGGCTATTGTAAACATGAAACTGGTCGGGTGCAAATCGGGTGTAAAAGTAGTGCCCGCTTTTCACCTGTACCGGAAATAAATGGCCGATTAACCAGCCGTTATTTTCTCATAAAATTTTTCGCACTTCCAGCAAATCCGGGCATTCTGTAAGCAATTCGCTGATGGTTTTGCCGCTAATGGGGTGTGCTACATCGGCGGCAATTTCCGCCAGCGGCACCAGTGCAAAACGCCGCTCTGTCAGCCTCGGGTGCGGAATGTCCAGCTCCGGCGTCTGGATCATGCGGTTTCCCCAAAGGAGGATATCAATGTCCAGCGTCCGCTGTCCCCAGTTAATGGTGCGCTGGCGGCCGTGCTTCGTCTCAATTGCCCTGATTAACTGAAGCAGCTCCTCGGGTGAATAGCCGGTATCAAAGCCGAGTGCGGCATTTAGAAACGGAGGCTGTGCCTCCAGGCCCCAGGCAGCAGTCTCGTAAACCGCCGAACGGACAAGGGGGCCGATGGCGGCAGCCTTCAATGCATCAGCCGCATCCGCCAGCAGGCGTTCCCGCTCGCCTTGATTACTGCCCAATAAAAGATAGACCCGCTCTTCCATAAGCGCGGCGAAGATAGAAGGCGGTACTTTTGAGGGCTAAATAATTGCCTGGTTTCCCTGGCAACATTCCAACTTTCCAACGCTCTGACTTCTCCATGAAGCAATTCTTTAAAATGTTCTTCGCCTCGTTACTGGCGATGATTGTGGCCTCGGTCATTATCGTCGGTATCACAATAGGAATGGTAGTAAGTGCTATCAAAAGCGCTAAGACGGCAAAGACCACCGCCAGATCCGTCACCGAAGCCAGCATCCTTGTACTGGAAACTGACCAGCGCCTCCACGAGCAGGGCGAAGACAATTCCTTCGCATCGTTTTCCGATGATATCTCCTACCGTGCCGGGCTCAGGGATATAATCCGGGCACTGCATGAAGCGAAGACAGATGACAATATCAAAGCGGTACTCCTGAAGCTGCAGGGCGGCTGCAATGGCTGGGCTACCATGGAGCAGCTTCGCGCCGCGCTTATAGATTTCAAAGCCAGTGGCAAAAAGCTGTTTGCCTACGGCGAAGGCATTTCGCAGCGCGACTATTTCCTCGCTTCCACCGCCGATGTAGTTTACCTGAATCCTACTGGGATGATGGAACTAAAGGGCCTCGCCACCCAGCTTACGTTCTTCAAGGGTACCCTTGACAAGCTCGGCATACAGCCGGAAATTTTCTATGCCGGCAAGTTCAAAAGCGCCACCGAGCCTTTTCGCGCTGAAAAAATGAGCGATGCCAACCGGCTGCAGCTTTCGGCCCTGCAGACAGATATCTGGAGCAACTTCCTGAACGCCGCCGCGTTAAAGACCAAAACAGATACTGCAGCTATCCACCATCTTGCCTCTGTAGGCGGGATGTATTTCGCTGCCGATGCAGTGAACGCAAAATTAATTGACGGCGCGAAATATTGGGATGAGATGGAAGAGGCCATGCGCCCGCTTGTAGATAAGAAGGCAGATGAAAAGCTGCCCTATCTGAGCATAAATGAATACGCCGAGCACATGGACCGGCTTGAGGGCAGCGGCGACGGCCGTATCGCTATCCTGTTTGCGGAGGGCCAGATTGTAGATGGGCAGGGTAAGGATTACGAAATTGGTTCCGAATCGCTGGTAAAGGCCATCCGTCAGATCCGCCGCAACGATAAGGTCAAGGCTGTGGTGATGCGCGTCAACTCACCCGGCGGCTGGGCGCTTGCCTCCGAAGTCATCTTGCGCGAGTTGCAACTGCTCAAGCAAAAGAAGCCGCTCATCGTCTCCATGGGCGACGTAGCTGCGTCCGGCGGCTACTACATCTCCGCGGCCGCCGACAGCATTTTTGCAATGCCCAATACAATTACCGGCTCCATTGGCGTATTCGGGATGATGTTCAATGTGGGCAACGCGCTGCACGATAAGTTGGGTGTCTCATTTGATGAAGTGAAGAACGCCCCGCTTGCCGACTTCCCGACGATGAGCCGCGCTATGACGCCGGAAGAAGGGGCGCGGATGCAGGCAATCATTGATGCCATTTACAGCACCTTCAAAAGCCGCGTGGCAGCCGGCCGCCGCATAGACATCAGCATGGTGGACAGCATCGCGCAAGGCCGCGTGTGGACGGGTACGGATGCGCTGAGCATCGGCCTTGTAGATGGCCTTGGCGGGTTAGACCGCGCCATAAAGGCTGCTGCTGCGAAGGCAAAGCTGAAAGAATATAGCGTCTCCACTTACCCGGAACCTGTTGACCGATTCCGTTCTATGCTGCGCCGCTTTGGCTCCGGCAATCCGCTGAGCGAGGCTGCTGTAAAGGCTGCATTGAAAAGCGAACTGGAAGATAACTTCTCCGCCCTTCAGCAGCTGCACTGGCTCAAAAAGATGAATGGCCGTGCGCAGATGATGCTTCCCTTCACACCGGAGTTTTTGTAGCAGCGGCCAATAATTCCTGTAATTCCTTTGGTGAGAAGCGGGTATTTTCAAAGGCTTCGTTGCCGCAGTAAATAGTGTCGCCGCTAAATGCGGTTATGTATCGCCGGTTCAGACTTATACTGCGATTTACCCGCAGGAATTGCGGCTCCAGTCGCGCAGGCAGCAATTGCTCCAGCACAAAAGTCAGCGTGCCGCGAATGGGATACTCGGTGGTGCCGGATGCCAGCCGAAGTTTTACATAATTCTTCCCGGCCTCAATGCAATACACGTCTTCCCACATGAGCTTGTGGTTCTTCGCGCCCACCTTTACGAAGAAGAAATCCGGACGTTCTGCAGTTTCATCGGCTGATGGTGGGGAGGTCATCTCCTTTGTGCCTGAGCGCTCTATGGCAGTTTGTATCGCTGCAAATATGGTAGCTGTGTTCACAGGCTTTATGAGATAGCCGCTTGGTTGCAGCTTCGTGGCGCGCAGGATGGTGTCGGTATCGCTGTAGGCGGTCAGAAAGATGAATGGTGTCTTCACATCATCGCTATGAAGCAATGCGGCGAGGGCCAGCCCGCTGTGTGCCTCATTGCGGCTTCCAAGGTTGATGTCCAGCATTACAAGGTCGGCTATGTTATGCTGAAAGGCCTGTACGGCTTCAACATAGTTGTAGCAGGTACCTATCACTTCATAACCCAGATCTTCGAGCGACAACTTCAGGTTTTCAGCGATTAGGGCTTCGTCTTCTACAATCAGTATTTTAATCTTAGGCTCCATGCGGGATGCAAAGCTGGTAGTGATATGGGTTGTTGTCAACTGTGGAAAGTGCCGCATTCATCTGTCTGCTCAGCAGCGATACAATCTGGGAACCGAGCCCGCTGTCGGCCTTCATCGCTTGCTTGTCGGCTTGTGCAATGCCATTGTCTGAGTATTCAATGCATACTTCGGCCGGGCGGTTTGTGATGTCCACCTTTATCTCAATCAGGTTGCTCGGCGTAGTGGCGTACTTGATGGAATTAGTAACCCATTCATTCAACACCAGCGAGAGCGCGAAGTAGCTATTCACAGGAATGGAAATAGGCTCGGTAGAAATGTGCGTTACGACCTTCTTCTCATCCGAAAGGCAATTGACGACAGAAGAAATGAGACTCTTGATATAAGCGGCGAAGTTGACGCTGTCCTTGCCGGCCAGCAGTTGATTGTGCAGTGCGGCAATGCTTTCTACACGCAGTCTGGCGGCCTGCAATGCATCTATCGTCTCTTCATTCTCAAGACTTGCGTTCCTGCATTTGCAGCAGGCTGTATATCATGTGCAGGTTATTCTTCACCCGGTGCTGAATCTCCTTATTCAGTAGTTCTACCTGTCCCACTTGCTTGTCCAGCTGCTCATTCAGCGCCGACAATCTTTGCGACTGCTCTTTGTAACCCTTATTCTTCCGGTATAGGTAGATGCTCAGCACAGTAATTACTGCAAGCGACAAGCTTAGACCCCATATGGTGCGCATACGGCTTGCGCGCATCGCCGCCGCATACTCTGCTTTACGGCGCTCTGTGCTCAGCTCAGACTGCAGAATTGAGCTTTGAATGGTGACGATATCGCTGCTGTTGTTGACACTATCGTTGATTGAGGTATTGCTGTGCAGGTAGTAATAAGCCTGCTCATGATGCCCGAATGCTGCCTCCAGCTCCGCGATATTGAGGCTGTAATACTGACGGTCAAAGATGTTGGCGCCCGTGCTGAACAACTGATGCAGTGAGTCTAAATAATAAGAATGCACCGGCCGCCGCCAATATGCATCCAATCTGCTTTGCGTCAGGTAATAGTGATTCAGATAATCGTAGGTATTCGCATCGTTAGCTATCCACGAGCGCTTTGTGAGGTGGCGGAGAATGCTGTCGGCAAGCGGATAGGCCCTCACTTCTGTAGCTATCAGCGCCATCTCGGGGATAAACGGCAGCGCTTTCCTTCCCGAATCAGATAGCGCCGCCATCTCCCTGAACATTTCGTGCAGCACAGCCACTGCATGCGCGCTGTCTTTGACCTTGTCATAAGCATGCGCCACGAGATGTTGTGCGTATAAATAGCGCTTCTGTTTGCCGGGCACCTTTTTAAGCAATGAGGCGGCGCGGCTGAAGTATTCAATAGTCTTTTGCGGTTCCTTATTCCAGCCGTCATACACCCGGCCCTTGGCAAAGGCTGCTTCCGCAATAAGCAAAGTGTCGCCGCTGCTATCCGCAATAGCCTGTGCGGCATCAAAATATTTCAGGCTTTGGGAAAAGGAGCGAAGGCCCTTCTTCTCAGCATATACCGAATCTCCGGCATCAATGACGGCTTTAAAGCGCGACGCCACGCTGCTCGCTGCCATCTGGCGAGAAGCGGGCGGTGTGCCACAGGAGAGTAGCCATAGCATCCCGGCAAAGAGCCATGTATTAGCTGGCCGTCGGCCCCCTAGGCGGTTCATCGCACTGAATTGAATTTCGGCGGCAAAGCTAATCTGCGTTTGTGGGGAAAGCGGAGCTTCGTACTCAAAGGCATCGCACTTCGCGCTCAAAAAGTGCCCGCCTATAAGTTGCGATCAATCAGTGCTGTCCAAAAGTCAAAACTGCCTTCGCACTCAAATTGACTGGCCTTCGCACTCAAAGGGGCATTGGTCTATTGCTCAAGGAGTTAGCGTCCCATTCTTTTGTGTCTCAAAGCCGCATCCGCCATGAAGAAGACAATTGTACTCACAACGATATTCCTCACATTGGTAGCTGCCATGAGTGCGCAGAATGCTGATTTTCTGCGCGATTTGAAAGCTAAGGATTCCATGCGGCGCACCGAGATAGCCGCTTATCTGAAAGCCCATCCAAAGGCAAAAGCGAACTGCCGGGACAAGCGCGGCCGCAACCGCTACATCCACCACATTGGCAAGAATGGCAAGCCGGTGTATTACACAACCAGAAACAGATAGTTGCTCCATCAATAATTAAAAACCAATAACCATGAAAAAAACAATCGCCCTTTTCGGACTGATGCTGGCCGCACAGGGTTACGCAAACGCACAGACATCGCAGGAAACTCCGCAAATGAATGCGCAGCAACGCGCTTATTACAATCACCTGCTTTCGACAGACGCGGCCCGCAGAGCTACCGTTCAGGAATTCCTGAAAGCGCACCCGGAAGTAAAGGCAGAGCTGGCGCGCGCCAATGGCACAAAGGCCTATCTCCATCACATTGATGCAGATGGCCAGCCGGTGTATTATGCATCGCACAGCAATCTTGGCCTTGCCACTTCTATCAAGACTACGAAGCTTTGGGCCGGCGGCGGCCTCGGTCTCAGCCTTAATGGCAGCGGCATGGAAGTAAGCGCCACCCGTTCACGCCTCGGCATGTGGGAGCCGGGCCCTACAAGAACCTCTCATCAGGAATTCAGCGGCCGTGCCATCCAGCGGGATCTTCCGGTGTTTACTACTTCAGATGGGAATACGGACCATGCCGCGCACGTGGCAGGTACTATGATAGGCGCCGGTGTTGACGCACAGGCAAAAGGTATGGCCTGGGGCGCGAAACTGGATTGCTACGAGTCGCAGACCAATGAGCTGGCAGAAATACTGCAGGCTGGTTCTGAAGGCATGCTGGTATCCAACCACTCTTACGGTCCTACCTTCAGCGCTACAAGCACGCAGCCGCATGGCTATTACGACCAGGAGTGCCGCGACTACGACAGCCTTGCCGTTTCCAATAAATATCACCTGATGGTGGTGGCCGCAGGCAATGATCGTGACGAAAGCAATAATGTCAAGTACGATATTTTGGTCGGTGGTGCAATTGCGAAGAATGTGCTCTCTATCGCGGCTGTAGACATTTTGGGTACAGGCGGGTACACCGGCCCGGGCAGCGTGAATATGTCGGATTTCAGCTCTTTCGGTCCTACAGATGATGGCCGGGTAAAGCCGGATGTGAGCGTACCAGGCGTACAGATTTATTCTGCTTATTCCGGCTCAGACAATGCGTATAACAAATCTGACGGTACGTCTATGGCTGCGCCCGGTGCTGCCGGTTCGCTTTTTCTGCTGCAGCAGGAGTACAAGGCGCTCCACAATTCATTCATGCGCTCTGCTACCCTGAAGGGCCTCGCCATTCACGCCGCTGACGAGGCAGGCGCTGCCGATGGTCCGGACTATGCTTATGGCTGGGGCCTGCTCAACATGGAGAAAGCTGTCAACGTAATGCGCAACGATGGCAACACCTATTTCATGAGCGAGGCGACATTGAACAACGGTACTCCTTACAAGAAGTATTTCTCTACAGCCGGCGGCACCTTTAAGGCTACTATCAGCTGGACGGACGGAGCTGGTCATCCGGTAGCGGGTAATCCAACCAATAACCGTACACCGATGCTGATCAACGACCTTGACCTGCGTGTTATGGACTCTGCTACCGGTGCTGCAATTTCCACCTTGCCATGGAAGCTGGACCCGGCTAATCCTTCTGCCGCAGCAACGCATGGTGACAACACTGTGGACAATGTAGAGCAGATTTATGTGTCTAATCTTCCTGCAGGCAAATACTACATTCAGGTAACGAACAAAGGCAGCCTGCAGGGCGGCAGCCAGGATTTCGCAGTGATGGCTTCAGGCGTTACAGCCGCTGCCACTGGCGTAAACAGCTATGGCAACAACGGTGGTGCTATTATGGTTGCTCCGGTGCCTAGCAGCAGCTTTGTTACGATTGCAAACACAGCAAGCGTGCTGAACGGTACACCTGCCATCATCACTGACCTGCAAGGCCGCACGGTAGCAAGCTTTACGCTCCAGGCCCGCCAGCAGATAGATATGCGCACATGGAGCGACGGGATATACAGCCTTCGCCTTACTGACGGCACCGTTATGCGCATCGTGAAGCACTAAGGATTGAACGCTAAAAATTAGTTTCAGGAAGCGGCTGTTATCAGCCGCTTCTTTTTTTGCCGAAAGAAATTTCTCGTAGCCGCAAAACCGCACTGCAAAAAGCTTCGTTAGTGTTTCTGAAATTCCAAACAACAAAACACAAAAACAGAATCCATGAAGAAGCTCACGCTCGCATTAGCCGCCGCAGCCATGCTGTGCAGCCTTGTACCCGCCACCTCATTTGCCGCGCCAAAAGAAAAGACCGTCATGGTAGGCGGCGCGCCAATGTATCCTTCCAAAGACATCGTTGACAATGCTGTCAACTCAAAGGACCACACCACGCTTGTGGCAGCTGTAAAGGCCGCCGGGCTTGTGGAAACACTCAAAAGCGACGGTCCGTTCACCGTTTTCGCTCCTACCAACGCTGCCTTCAATATGCTGCCGGCCGGAACGGTTAATGGCTTGCTGAAGCCTGAAGCTAAGGGAACGCTCACTTCTGTGCTTACCTACCACGTAGTATCAGGCCGCCTTGGCAGCGCTGAGCTGATGAAGATGATCAAGGAAGGTGGCGGCAGCGCCATGCTCAAAACAGTTCAGGGCGAAGACCTGACGGTAATGATGAAAGGCAAGGGAATAGCCGTAAAAGACAGTAAGGGCGGCGTAGCAATGGTAACGACTAAGGACGTGTTTCAGAAGAACGGCGTCA
This sequence comes from uncultured Bacteroidota bacterium, assembly GCA_963782125.1. GTDB lineage: Bacteria > Bacteroidota > Bacteroidia > Chitinophagales > Chitinophagaceae > UBA1952. Next base: position 697,533 of record CAWAID010000007.1, on the reverse strand, counting down.
TCCACGTGGTGAATAAGGTGCTGATGCCGTAAGCAGTACGGGACGGTTTGATTTACAAAAAAGCAGCGCATCGTTTTGATGCGCTGCTTTTTTATTCACCATTCACTGTATGTACGGCTTCAGACTGTCTATCGTCTCCAGGCCGCTGAAGGTCTTAATCAGCTTTCTGTCCTTGTCGTATATATTGATCTGAGGCAGCGTCACATAATTGAATGTGCGGTCAATGAATTTAGCGCTGTCCAGCCCCACCTTTAGCGCGGGATAATTGGTGTACTTCGTCGTATTGGCAAAGTATTCTAAATACGGCCCCATCATCGGCGCAGCTATCAGCACAATCTGTGAAGCTTTGAAGAGCGCTATGTTTTGTTCCAGCGCAACGGTCATTTCCTCGCAATGCTCGCAGGTGGGGTTGAACATCATCACGAAAAGGTTCGCTTCGTTCTTCACGCTGTCAGCAGTAGCAACTATTTTCCCCTTTTCCGTAACCACACGTAGCGCCGGCATCTTTGAGCCAATGTTATGGTAGTCACCTACTTCCTGCGGCAGCGGCGCCGGGGGCTCCGGTATCGCTTTTTTGCGCTTGCCAAAGGAAAGACCGGTTTTGTTGCCGCCTAAGTCAAAGCTTGGCGTTACGGTTGTCGTATTCTTATAGGTATGATTGTCCTTTTGCTGCGCATTTCCTGCAAGGAAACCCCATAGCAGCACGAAGGCAAGGATAACTTTACGTTGCATCAGGCTAAAGTAAGCCAATACCCCTAGCTGCTATTTCAAAGGATTGATAAGAATGACCCCGTCCTCCCAACCACTTGCCGAGCGTATGCGCTCACGCCGTCTTGAAGATTTCATCGGCCAGCAACATCTGGTGGCACCCGGCAGAGTGCTTTACAATATGGGCGTCTCGCGCCAGCTCCGCTCCATCATCTTCTGGGGGCCGCCTGGCGTGGGCAAGACGACGCTGGCTATGATTCTGGCTTCGTCTGTAGGTGCGCCATTTTTTACACTCAGCGCTATTGACAGCGGTGTGAAGGAAGTACGGGCCGTCATAGAGCAGGCCCGTCAGGCGGGTGGTGCGGTGCTGTTTATTGACGAAATCCACCGCTTCAATAAAGCGCAGCAAGACAGTCTGCTCGGCGCAGTGGAGCGCGGCATCATCACACTTATCGGGGCTACAACGGAAAACCCTTCCTTTGAGGTCATCTCCGCGCTGCTCAGCCGCTGCCAGGTTTACGTCTTGCAGGCTTTGAGTGAGGATGAACTGAAAGCGGTAGTTAATCAGGCGCTGGAGAAAGATGCAGACCTGCGCGAACGTGGCATTCAGATAGATGAATGGGAAGCCCTGCTTCAGCTCTGTGGCGGCGATGCGCGGCGACTGCTTAATCTGCTGGAGCTAACCGCCGGAAGCCTGCCAGAGGGCGAAACGGCGATTACCAATGCCTTCGTGCAGGAAACAGTACAGACTAAAAGCGCCCTGTACGACAAAGCCGGAGAGCAGCATTACGACATCATCTCCGCATTTATCAAATCCATGCGCGGCTCCGACCCCAATGCGGCAGTCTACTGGATGGCGCGCATGATAGAAGGCGGTGAAGACCCGAAGTTTATAGCCCGCCGGATGGTTATTTTTTCGTCGGAAGATGTGGGTAATGCCAATCCGAATGCGCTGCTGCTCGCAACATCTACCTTTCAGGCGGTGCAGCTGATCGGCTGGCCGGAAAGCAGAATCATCCTTGCGCAATGCGCCACTTATCTCGCCTCATCGCCAAAGACGAATGCCTCCTATGTAGCTATCGGTGAAGCGCAGTCACTTGTGAAGGAGCATGGCGACCTGCCGGTACCGCTGCACATCCGCAACGCGCCAACGGGTCTGATGAAAGGGCTTGGCTACGGAAAAGGCTATAAGTACGCCCATAGCTACGAAAACTACTTCACCGAACAGGAGTTCCTGCCCGATGCCATTGCCGGCACCCGGCTTTACGACCCCGGCAGCAGTGCGCCGGAACAGCGGATACGTGCCTTTCTCAAAGAACGCTGGGGCGAGAAATATGGATATTAAGTGGCGCGTTGCCGCCAGGATTGATGATTAATCTGGCAAGAAGGGCTTTCATCGCAGGGAAAAGGGCTGCTTACATTTGCGCCCGCCATGTCCGCAACGTTCACAGACAAAGTCATCCTTATCACTGGCGGCTCCTCCGGAATCGGCAAAGCGCTTGTCCATGAGGCGCTTGCGCGAGGTGCCCGTGTAGCTGCCTGCGGGCGCTCACTGCTGAAGCTGGAGGCTGCTTTTCCCGGAAAGAATGACAGGCTGCTCCTTGTGGCTGCCGACGTTCGCCTGGAAGAAGACTGCAAGGCCTTCGTTCAGGCTTCCCTGGTGAAGTGGGGGAGGATAGACGTGCTTATTAATAACGCCGGCATCTCTATGCGCGCGCTGTTTGATGAGGCTGCCCTGAGTGTCATCCGTGAAGTTATGGACATCAACTTCTGGGGTACCGTGCAATGCACCAAGGCGGCCCTGCCCGCGGTCAAGGCGGCGTGCGGCGTAGTTGTGGGCATATCATCTATTGCCGGCTACCGCGGGCTACCGGGGCGTACGGGCTACAGCGCGTCCAAGTTTGCTGTGCAGGGTTTTCTGGAAGCCCTGCGGACGGAACTACTACACAGCGGCGTCCATGTTATGTGGGTCAGCCCAGGATTTACCGCTTCCAATATCCGGAACGTAGCCCTCGGCGCCTCCGGCGATGCGCAGGGCGAGACACCCCTGGACGAGGCCGGCCTCATGAGCGCTGAAGAATGTGCCCGCCGCATACTGCACGCCATTGCGCAGCGCAAACGCAGCGTGGTCATGACCGGGCAGGGCAAACTCACTGTCTGGCTTAATAGGCTCTTACCGGGTTTTGCAGACAAGCTTGTATTCCGGCACTTTGCAAAAGAGGCCGGCTCTCCACTGAAATAATGGCCGTAATCTGACGGCTCTGACCAACGAAGCGGGCGGGTCTCCTGTCTTTAAGGCGGCAGCGAGGGCTGCCGTAACTTTATTATTCAGAATAATTCCGTTCCATGCGCTACGTCGCCATCCTGCTCCTGCTGTCACCCTTCCTTTGCTCCGCGCAAAGCAGCGGTAAAATTTACCAGGAAGATTCTTCCGTAAAAATATTTGCCTACGGCAGTCAGCGTACGCTTGCGTGGGCGGGCGGCTTCAATGCTCCGCAGTTTGCTCAGGCAGACTTAAATAAAGACGGCCTGAAAGACCTTGTGTTGTTTGAAGCCTACGATGGCGTCATCAGGACGTTTCTAAACCGTGGCAGCAGCAGCGCCGCGAAGTATGTATTTGCACCCGCCTTCGCAAAAAACTTCCCGCCGATAGCTGATTACCTGAAGCTGGAAGATTATAACCGCGACGGCGTTCCCGACCTGATTCACAAGGGGATAGGCGGCTTTGCAGTGTATAAAGGCTATTACAACGCCCAAAACCAGCTCTGTTTCACCTTTTACCGCGAATTGCGCTACGACTCGCCCTTTGTGGGCAATGTGAACGCCTACAGCCAGCCTACGGACATTCCCGGCGTGGCAGATGTGGATGGTGATGGCGATCTTGATTTTTTTGGATATGATGTAAACGGCGGCCTTATCTCCTTCTATAAAAACTGCCAGGTGGAGCTGGGACTGCCTAAAGACAGTATCCGTATCTGCCTGCCGTCCAATTGCTGGGGGCATGTAGTGCAAAGCTTCAATCGCACTTTCCTGACCGGTGTGGTGCCTACGGCCAGCTCCATCTATTGCTCCACATTTGGCACCTACGGCTGTAAGATGGTGGACGGCCAGCAGATGTATAAAGAGGCGCGCCATCAGGGTAATACGCTGCTCGTATTTGACTATGACGGCGACGGCGATATGGACATGCTGGATGGCAATATTTCCTTCCCGGACATTCAGCTGCTCATCAATGGCCGAGCTCAGTACGGCGGCACGGATAGCATGATCAGTCAGGATACGCTTTGGCAAAGTGGCGGCAAACAGCTTTACCTCTACCAATGGCCGGCTGCATTTTATGCAGATGCGGATGGTGATGATAAGCGTGACCTTATCATTACGCCGCACGACGCGGCATCCGGCGAAAACTATAAGACCGTTGTCTTTTACCGGAATACCGGCACTGCCGCCGCGCCACAATTCAGCTATCAAAGCGACACCTTCCTGGTGGACCAGACGGTAGATATGGGAACAGGGTCATACCCAATACTCTACGATTATAACCGTGACGGTCGGCCAGATCTTTTTGTAGGCTCAGATGGCTTTTTTACCACGGGTGGCACCTTACGCAGCCGCATTGCCTATTATCAAAACAGTGTGGTGAACGGTGTGACGCGTTTTACTCTTGTAACGCCCGACTTTGGCGGCATAGGCGCGCAGGCTTTTCAGGGCGCGGCGCCCGCCTTTGGCGATCTGGACGGCGACGGCCTGGACGATATGGTGATAGGCCATACAAACGGAACGCTTTCCTTCTATAAAAACGGCGCAGCCAGCAATACGGTGCAACCCCAATGGACGCTGAGCCAGCTGATGCTGAAAGGCGCACTGAACGATACGCTGGACGCCGGCTATTTCGCTACACCGCTTATCTATGATATAAATAAAGATGGAAAGCTGGACCTGCTGGTAGGCAACCAAACGGGTCGAATTTCCTTTTATCAGAACAATCCGGCGGGCGGGCTTCCGGGACTTGTACTGAAGACGGATAAGCTGGGAGACATAGAGGTGGTGCCCGGTAATTTTTTCGCTGGCTTCTCCGCGCTTTGGATCGGGAAGATGGACAATACCGGTACAGAATACCTGGTAAGCGGTAACGGGGCTGGTATCGTAATGCGTTACAGCGGATTCCAGACGGGCAATGTGACGGCGCCCTACACACTGGTAGACAGCTTTTACAATGGCGTAGACGTGGGCCAGCGCAGCACGCCGGCCATCGGCGACGTGGATGCTGACGGTATTTATGAGATGATACTGGGCAGCCGGTTGGGCGGCCTCCGCCTCTATAAGCCCGCACCAGCGCTGGATGTGCCGGGCCATGGCACATTGGCCGGTAACTGTATGATGTATCCTAACCCCGCACGCAGCGAAGTCGTGATTACCTGGGATGCCACCTTCGCCGCCAACGACGCGCCGCTGCGCGTGAGCCTGCTGAATGCGCTTGGCCAAACGGTGCGCCGGTCTGAAGGCATGGCCGCACGCCGGGCGGCAGTGTTAGATGTAAGCGGGCTGGCCGCCGGGGTATATACCTGCCGGGTGGAGGCGCCGGGGGCGCAGCAGGCAATGAAGCTTAGTGTAATCCGATAGTCATAAAAGGTTCCAAATCAACTTTCTGCACCAACCCGGCAGGAAGAAATGCCGTCTATGGGCGGAATGGCTGCGTCTTATTTATGTAAGATGTAATGTCACTTGTGGGAAATTTTAAGAGAGAACCAACACTATTTTGGAGAAATACCTATTTTTAGACCTTGTACGCCTTAAAAGGCGTTTTACCGTTTACAACTCCGATTTTTTGTCAAGAACGACTTCTATGAGAAAATCACTTTTACTCGCTTTGCTGGTGTGTGTGGGATGGATGGCGAAGGGCCAGACATTATTGTCGGAAAGCTTTGACGGGACGACCTTTCCACCTACCGGATGGACCTCCACGACCGGAGGCACCGGATTTACATTGGCAGCCTGGTCACGTGTGACTTCGGGCTCCTTTCCTACACAAAGCCCCCATTCTGGTGCAGGTGAAGCGATGTTTAACTCTTTCAATGCGTCTAATGGCCGTGCACGTCTTGTAACGCCTTCCCTTAGCTTTACCGCAACTGGTACCAAGGTTGTTAGCTTTTGGGTTTATAATTCCCAGAACCCCTATGGTTCTTATGATAGTTTAATTGTGTGGGTGAATACTGCCCCCAATACCACCGGTGCTACGCGCTTAACGCCGGCTGGAGGCCTGCTCCCAACTAATGGATCTGCGGGCTGGGTACAATATACATATTCGGTTCCCGGCACATTTACCGGTGCCACCAATTACATTGTTTTTGAAGGCGTGTCTGAATATGGATACAATTTCTTTCTGGATGATGTGACGGTTGTGAATCTGGCGCCTTGTAGTGGAACAATAACGGCTGGTACCGCTGCAGCATCAGCAAATCCAGTCTGTGCCAATGTGCCACTTACGCTGACTGCTACAGGCTATACGACTGGCTTAGGTATAATATATCGCTGGCAGTCATCTCCGGCCGGGATGAATACGTGGACAAATATAGCTGGCGCTACGAGCCCGGTATATACTGTAGCAGCAGGCATATCAACGGCAACTGATTTCAGGTTTCTAGACACCTGCACGGCCAGCAGTAATTCGGCGATTTCAAACACAGTTGCGGTTACGATCAATCCATATCAGAATTGTTATTGCACCCCAACTACTACTTCCGGTTGTATTTATCAAGACGATATCCGTACGTTCTCACTGGCGGGTTTTGCATCTACATCAATTAGTCAAACCGTCGCTTGTCCTAATGGCTCAGCGGGAGGCGGATATACAAATTATACAAGCCTTACACCGCTGAAAATGATCCAGGGCGGAACCTACACAGGATCTATCAGTACTGAATTTAGCAGCGAATATGCCAGGATCTGGATTGACTTTAATAACGACGGTCAATTTTCAGCCTCAGAATCGGTTTGGAATTCATTAGGAACAATTGCAATATATAGCGCAACGACTTCCATCTCTCTGGCAATTCCTAACGGGGCAGCTCTGGGAGTACATCGCATGAGATTAAGGCTTGTGTACAATGTGAGTCCTTCTTCCTCCTTGGACCCGTGCCAGTCCACCAGTCCATATGACTATGGCGAAGCCCGCGACTATCTCGTCAACATCCTGTCGTCCATCCCCCCACCGCCGATTGTCACTACCAATGCCCCGGTTTGTCCGGGCTCAACGCTTACAATTACTGTTACTGATACCTCCGGATATCCTGGTCCTATAACTTATAATCTTACTGGTCCATTTACCGGCTCGCCAATTCTTAACAGCGCCACCGGCGTCTTTAACATCCCAAATGCAACGGCAGCAAATGCAGGTAACTACATCGCATCTGTGAACTCGGGTGCAAGCACTTCAAACCCGGTAGTAGTAAGTGTATCGGTTTATCCCGCCGCGAACCTGACGATAAACAATATTAACTCGCCCACAACCTGTCAGGGGACAAACGGGTCCTTCCAGGTCAACGGTCTCATAGCCAATACTGCTTATACGCTGAAGTATAAGACGCCGGCAGGTACTACTACAACCGTGGCTGTACCTTCAACCACAGCTACCACCTATACCGTTTCCGGACTCAGCGCTGGCACCTATGATAGCATCCGCGTACAGGCGGTTGGCTCTGGCAATTGCACTTCTAACTTTACTATAGCCGTAGTGCCGGCACCAACTGCACCCGCTACACCAATCCCGACGCATAAGACACCGCTTTGCCCGGGCGATACCCTGAAGCTAAGTATTACGAACCCGACACCCGGCGGTATCTATGACTGGACCGGCCCGAACGGATATACCGCTACCGGGCTCAACCCGATACGCCTAAATATGACGTCTGCCAATAATGGCCTCTATAAGGTGCATGTTACAGTGAACGGTTGTATCTCGGCGGACGGTGTTGATACAGTAACGGTCAGCGCGCCTGACCCTGCACCCCTTCCCATCAGCCCTACCTATTGTCAGTTTGACCCGGCATTGCCCTTGGCAGCTCAAGGTTTTAACCTGACCTTCTACGGTCCGGCCGCTCCAAACCCTGCCGGAACACCAGACAGCACAAATATTGCCCGTAATCCTGCCACGCCACCGCGCACTGATATCGCAGGCACATTCGTATACTATGTAACACAACGCGCCACTTGCCTCAGCCCTCGCTCCGTTATTCAGGTGACGGTAAAAGCAAAGCCACCAAAGCCCAGCGTGCCGGTCTCCACAGTTGAATATTGTCAGTTCTCGCCCTCAACTCCACTGAGCGCCAGCGGTACCAATATTCGTTGGTATGCCACTCCTACCGGCGGGCTCGGCAGTGCTACTGCACCTTCTCCGAACACGCTGGTATCCGGTACCTATTTCTATTATGTATCTCAAACTGTAAATGGCTGCGAAAGTGACCGTCAGACGATTACGGCAGTCGTGAAGCCTAAGCCGGCACCTCCCAAAGTGGTTTCTCCGCTTAACCTTTGCCAGGGCGATCCAATTGCGCCGGTTACTGCCATTGGTCAAAATCTATTATGGTACACCGGCCCGACAGGCGGCGTAGGCGTGCCTGTTGCACCGATTCCGAACACCGGTTATGAAGATTCGTTCAAATATTGGGTGAGCCAGGTAGTCAACGGCTGCGAAAGTGACCGCGCCCTGATTTCCGTGTACGTGAACTACAAGCCCAACGGCATAATCGTAGGCTCAAACCAATGGGTTTGCCAGGATGATACGCTTTCTTTCTACTACTATGGCAATGGCCGTCCGGATGCACAATACGTATGGTTTTCACCTTACCCGGCGAGCACTATCGTATCCGGTGGAAACACCCAGGGCCCGGTAATCATTCGCTTTGACAGCGCGGGTACTGCTGTTGTAAGGCTGCAGATTAATAATAAGGGCTGTATCTCAACACTCATTGCAGCCCCTATCACCGTACGCCATCTGCCTGTATTTAACTATTCCCTGAAGCAGGACGTATGCGTTGATGAATTGGTGAACATTGCTCTTGTCAGCACTTAGCCGGGTGTAAGTACTTATGCTTACGACTTCGGCTCTACAGATACCACAATGGCATACAGCGCGCCTCCGGGAGGTCCTTTTGGCATCCGCTATCTGAAGCCAGGTACCTATACCGTAGCAGCTACGGCTACGCTGAATCAGTGTACATCAAAACCACTGAAGAAAGACATCTATGTTCATGCACTGCCGGATGCAACGATTATCCCTCCAGCCGGTTGGGATGCCAGTAAGCCAATCTGCGCGTCTGACACCATCAACCTTACCGTGCAGGCACCTGCAGGTGGCGCTGTTTACACATGGACTCCGGCCGCTTACTTCCAGTCTTATCGCGACACGCTCAACTATCTTGTGCGCGCGGTGGTAAACCAGACAAGCTATGTGAAGGTGCAGGTCAGAACCGCCTACGGTTGTGAGGCTGAAGACAGTCTGCTCATTAATACACAGCCTTGCTGCAATGTATTCTTCCCGAATGCATTTGCACCGGAAGGAAATATTGAGCAGAATCGCCGCTTTAAGCCAATCACAGTCGGCTTCCGAGAGGTTAATACCTTTAAGATTATCAATCGTTGGGGTCAAGTGGTTTATGAGACCAAGAGCCTGCCACACAGCGTTACAGCCGGCTGGGACGGTACGTTCAACGGCGTGAAGCAGGATATGGGCACTTACTTCTGGTACATCTCCTACAAATGCGAAGGCAAGACGGTTGAAGATCACGGCGAGGTTATACTTATCCGGTAATTCATCCATTCTTTAATACAAAACGGCAGCCTCAAAAGAGGCTGCCGTTTTGCTGTGAGTCAAACCACAGGCAGTATAGGCTGACACTTTTATCACATGCGCAAACTTGCCGTCCGGGCCTTATCAATGCTCATTACCGCCTAAATTGTGAACCGTTATTAGCCCGAACAACTCTTAATCACTCTAAGCCTCCATTTCAATGAATCGTCATATCCGCTCTATAGCCGTGCTTGGCTCAGGCGTCATGGGGTCGCGCATAGCCGCGCTCTTCGCCGGTATAGGTGTCAAGGTGCTACTACTGGATATTGTTCCGAAGCAGCCAAACGAAGCTGAGCAGGCAAAAGGCCTCACGGTTGACAGCAAGGCTGTGCGTAACCGCATTGTAAACGATGCGTTGGCAGCTACCCTTAAGGGCAAGCCAAGTGCAGTATATGCCGCAGACACTGCCGCAAGAATCAGCACAGGCAATTTTGAGGACGACATGCACCAGATCGCACAAGCGGACTGGATCATCGAAGTTGTCATAGAAAACCTCAAAATAAAGCAGCAGATTTTTGAGCAGGTAGAGCAGCACCGCAAGCCAGGCACACTCGTCACCTCCAATACATCAGGCATTCCCATTCATCTAATGAGCGAAGGCCGTAGCGACGATTTCCGTGCTCATTTCTGCGGTACGCACTTCTTCAACCCACCGCGCTATCTGCGCCTGCTGGAGGTAATACCTGCGCCGGACACTAAGCCTGAGGTCGTTGAATTTCTAATGGACTATGGCGACCGGTTTCTTGGGAAAACGACCGTATTGGCTAAAGACACGCCTGCCTTTATCGCCAACCGCGTCGGTGTGTTTGGATTTATGGCAGTATTCAAGGCCATGCAGGAGTTGGAGATGAACGTTGACGAGGTAGATACGCTTACCGGCACCATCATGGGCCGCCCGAAGAGCGCCACGTTCCGGACCGGAGATGTGGTGGGCCTTGATACGCTGGTTAATGTAGCCAGGAATCTTTACGAGGCAGTGCCGAACGACGAGGCACGCGAAATCTTTCAGCTACCTGCATTCCTGGCGCAGATGGTCGAGCGCAAAATGCTGGGAGATAAAACCGGCGGCGGCTTTTACAAAAAAGTACGTGACGATAAAAGCTCCGGTAGCCCGCAAAAGGCAGATATTTCCACGATGGGCAAGGATACTGCCGCGGCAGTCAATGACGGGAAGGCGACGTTCACGAAATCGCCGGAAGAGCACGGCGACGAGACAAAGGTGGACGCAATTGGCGGCGCTAAAAAAGCGGAAGCGTCGGCGCCTAAAAAGGGAGATATCCTGACGCTAAATCTTGATACGCTGGAGTATGGACCGAAGCGGAAGTCAAAATTCGCGACGCTGGAAGCGGCAAAGTCAATAGAAGACCTGCTGCAGCGCCTGCGCGCACTTTATGCGGGCACAGATAAAGCCGGCGATTTCTACCGTCGCTTCCATCACTTGCTTTTCGCTTATGTATCGTACCGCATTCCTGAAATAACGAACGAGCTATATAAAATTGATGACGCCCTAAAAGCAGGCTTCGGCTGGGAGATAGGCGCTTTTGAAAGCTGGGATACGCTGGGCGTCCAGTCTGTAGCGGCAAAGATGAAGGCCGAGGGCCTCACCATCGCCCCTTGGGTGGACGAGATGCTCACAATGGGTCACTCAACTTTTTATAAGACGGAAAATGGCCAGCGCTATTTCTATGACATTACTGCAAAAGATTACCGACCGATTCCATCCGCGCAGAAATTTATTCTGCTGGAACATTTTGGCGAGAAAACAGTCTGGAAAAACAGTGCCTGTAAGCTTGTGGACATTGGCGACGATGTTGTGGCCCTCAGCTGGAACACTAAGATGAATAGCATTGGCGGTGAGGTGCTGGAAGGCGTAATGAAAAGCATAGCCATCGCCGAGGAACGCTACAAAGGCCTTGTCATTGCCAACGGCTCTGATAAATTTTCAGCCGGTGCCAATGTCGGTCTCATCTTCATGCTGGCGGCAGAGCAGGAATATGACGAGCTGGATTTTGCCGTGCGCGCCTTTCAGAATGCAACGATGCGTCTGCGCTACTCCGCTGTGCCAGTAGTAGTAGCGCCGCATGGCATGACGCTCGGCGGCGGCTGCGAAATGTGCCTTCATGCCGATGCCGTGCAGGCTGCCGCAGAAACGTATATCGGGCTGGTAGAGCTGGGCGTGGGACTTATACCCGGCGGCGGCGGCACCAAAGAGCTCACGCTCCGCGCCGCAGACCGGAATACCAAGGAAGATGTGGAGCTAAATTATCTCCAGCAACTGTTCATCAACATCGGCACTGCGAAAGTGGCCACCTCAGCACATGAGGCCTATGATCTTGGCATCTTCCGTAAGGGCATTGACAGCATTTCAATGAATCCTGACCGCCGCGTGAGCGACGCGAAACGTAAGGTGCTGGCGCTCTACGATGCCGGCTATACACAGCCCATACTTCGCACCGATATCAAAGTACAAGGCAGAACAGGCCTCGGGCCGATCCTTACCGGCACACACGCCATGTGGCGTGGTGGCTACATCTCCGATTACGACCGGTTTATTGCGGAAAAGCTCGCGTACGTCATGTGCGGCGGCGATCTTTCCCAGCCAACGCTGGTAAGCGAGCAGTATTTGCTGGACCTGGAACGCGAAGCCTTCCTTAGTCTAAGCGGCGAGAGAAAGACGCTGGAACGACTGCAAAGCATTTTGCAGACCGGTAAGCCATTGCGGAATTAGTGCTTTCATAAAATTTCTTTGCAGCAATCTATTCAATGCCTTCCAGTGCATTTCAGGCACGCTATGGTGAATAGGCTTCTGAATTCCACATCTTCTGAAACCTCTGACCGTTTACCGCAAAAGACACACAATGCTGGTTTGTCGCATTCACCCCCGCAACTTGTCGCGTCCGCACAGTGGACAGCATGAGCACCAAGTGTAGGTTTGCGACAACAAAAAACAAAATGATTATGCAATCTATCATTCCGATGCTGTGGTTCAACGGCGACGCAGAAGCAGCGGCCGACTTTTATACGACGGTATTCAAGGACTCATCCAAAGGGCATGTATCCCGCTATGGCAAAGGGATGCCAATGCCCGAGGGCACTGCATTAGTAGCTTCTGTAACACTGAATGGCCAGGCATTTACGCTACTCAATGGCGGTCCGCATTTCAAGTTTACCGAAGCCGTCTCCTTTGTCATCAATTGCGAGGATCAGGCAGAAGTAGATTATTACTGGAACGCGCTTACCGCAGATGGCGGGCAGGAAAGCCAATGCGGCTGGCTGAAGGACAAATTCGGCGTTTCCTGGCAGGTCATCCCAAGTGTCATCATGTCCCGCCTGATGAACGGCGCTGACGCGGCAAAGTCGGCAAACGCCATGCAGGCGATGATGGGTATGAAGAAGCTGGATATAGCAGCACTGGAAAAAGCATACGCTGAGGGCTAGGCTACTTGCATTTCGGGCATCCATGTATTTCCTTTGCGGTGACGCGTGAGTTTATAGCACGCGCTACCGCAAAGGATTTTCTTTTCTTAACCACATTCTCAACCATGAATCAGGAACAATACCTGGCGGAGCGCATAGAAGACCAGATACACTGGTACAACCGCAAAAGCCGGGCGAATAAGCGGGCCTATCGTACGCTGCGCGTGGTCAGCGTTATCGTAGCGCTGGCCATTCCCATTATGTCGTCGTTTCTTGATAATGGCAATGTGCCATATTTGAAAGTTGCCATTGCCGTTTCCGGCGCACTTGTCGCGCTCATTGAAGGCCTGCTCACACTTTATAAGTTTCGCGACAACTGGACAAGCTACCGCAATGCCGCCGAGATGCTGATCCAGCACAAGTACCTTTTCATAACCCGCTCGGCACCTTACAATGTGGCGAGGCCGTTTGTGCTCTTTGTGCAGAATGCCGAAAACATCATGGCTGGTGAGCGCATAGCCTGGGTAAAGCTGAATACCGCCGAGGAAGAAAAATTGATACTCGAAAAGGAAGATGAGCCCAAAACGGCGCTGGAAGCGACGGGACAGTCCGGGGAGGAGCCTTTGGGACCGCCGCCCGCAGCTGGCCAGCTGGAAGAAGCGCCAACTAACACAGGCGACACCAGTGCTGATAGCAGCATGGGCAATGAAGAAGGCCTCACGGAAGATGCCGAAGTTGCTGCCGTTAATAGCCAGCGCTAAGTAACCGGAACGGATAGACCGGAATATTGCGCAGCACCCAAAAGGCGCACACAATCGACAGTACAATACGCGGGTGGTTAAAGAATGCCCAGATGCGTGCGCCTCGCCCGCTCCAGGCATGCCATGCATTAGCCGTAACAGCAACTAAACCAGGAAGCAGTAATGGGTTATAATCCATCGCGCTAAGCAGACGGCCGTGCAGCAGGGCATGAAGGCCACGCGTACTGCCACAGCCGGGGCAATCCAGCCCGGTGAGCTCGTGAAAAGGGCAGGGCGGGAAGAAGGAGGATTGCGCCGGATTGATAAGAAATAGCATTACAACACCGCCCAATATCACTGCTCCAATTATTGCCCTGCTTATAGTCACCGGGCCACGTTTAATAATTGTAACCACTTGAACTTGCCGCCTGTTGATTAAGGCCTGCATTGTAAAGTATGAGAATAATAATCCAGGCTACAACACCTGCAATGATGCCCCAGACAGCAAATTTCTTTGCCTGTGCTGCTGCTGTTTGTGCCTCCGCCAATTTTCCATCCCGGTATAAAGCATCCACTTTGCTGGCATTAATAATAGACACAATACCCAAAGGCAGGCAGCAAAAGATAACGGTAAGTATGCCCCACACCATATTGTTATCCGGCTTTTTATCAGCAGGAAATACGGGCGGAGGCGGTTGCGGTGGCAGAGGGCCGGGGCCGGGGGGATAGAGCTTATTCAGTATGTCCCTGATGATGTCCGCCAGCCGGTCCACATCCTGCTCCAGGCGGCTATTGGTGTCTATCTCCACCAGTTGGCGTCTGGTAAGGCTACGGATGTCTTCGGGCAACTGCTCCGGCTGTGGCATCGTCACGTCGTCCAACATCACCGGGATGACCTTGATGTTGCGCGAGAGCGCCTTGGCAATTTCCACGCGCACATAGTCCGCGGGATCATCCAGCCGCCGCCTGCCGGACTCATCCTTTATGTCCAGCCATTGTTGTCCTATGATCACAAGCAGCACATCGCAGCCATGCAGCGCCTTGTCAATGCTGACAGTATAGTCATCGCCGGGGCTGATGGTGTTGAAATCCTTGAACACCTGGTCGCGGGAAAAACGCTGCAGGAGTTGGTTGAAAATAAGCTGCGCAACGAGCTTACTGTCCGCCCGGCGGTAATTGATGAAAACGGTGCCTTTGGCAGGAGTAGCAGGCATAGCAGTTTGGGTTTAGGCGAAAGATAGAGACAATGCTTTAGAAAACGCCAGTGAGGCATATGCAGCCGCTTAAAACTTCCACTCCTGCAATCCTGATTAAACTATCAAAAAAGGCATACACATCATGAAACCTTGCTGTCAAGCCTACTTGCAGCTTCCGCCAATGCGCCGTGCTTCTAAAAAAGTAGTCCGAATGACTCCGTTTGTTCGTTCAATAAGGCATTGTTTTTCTAAAACGTCTCGTCGCAAAATCTATAAAAGCAGCAGCGCCTGCGCGCCGTAGCTTTACCCTGTGTGCAATGCACCATTGAGCAATACTTATCACCTCAAAAATTATAAACGCTATGGCACAAGAAAACGGCAACGGCCAACAGCAAAACGGCAACGAAAACAACAGCGGTACCCTCACTACCCGCCAGGGCCATCCCATCACCGACAACCAGAACCTCCGCACAATTGGGGCTCGTGGTCCGGCTACGCTGGAGAATTATCAGTTCCTGGAAAAAATTTCGCACTTTGACCGGGAGCGCATTCCGGAGCGCGTAGTGCATGCCCGTGGCGCCGGCGCCCATGGCGTGTTTGAAGCCTACGGCACTGTAGGCGATGAGCCGGTGAGCAAATACACGCGCGCCAAGCTATTCCAGGAAAAAGGCAAGCAAACGCCGGTATTTGTCCGCTTCTCCTCTGTTATCCACGGCGGGCATTCGCCCGAAACCCTGCGCGACCCGCGCGGCTTTGCCGTTAAGTTTTACACCGAAGACGGCAACTGGGATCTGGTAGGCAACAACCTCAAAGTCTTCTTTATCCGCGATGCCATGAAGTTTCCTGACCTCGTCCATGCCTTCAAGCCCGATCCGGTCACCAACATCCAGGATGGCCGACCGCATTTTTGACTTTGTCAGCGGCACGCCGGAGGCGATGCACATGATTACGTTCCTGTTCTCTCCCTGGGGTATCCCTGCCAACTACCGGCAAATGCAAGGCTCCGGCGTAAATACCTATAAGTGGGTGAATAAGGACGGCACTGGCGGTGCTGGTGAAGTATCACTGGGAGCCGCTGCAGGGCAGTCAAAAACCTGACGCAGGAAGCAGGCCGAGAAGATTCAGGGCAAGAACTTCAACCACGCCACGCAAGACCTTTACGAAGCCATTGAGCGCGGCGAATACCCCGAGTGGGAGCTCTGCGTGCAGATCATGAGCGACGATGAGCACCTGGAGCTGGATTTCGATCCGCTGGACGATACCAAGATCTGGCCTACGGAGCAGTTCCCTTTCCTGCCGGTGGGCAAGATGACGCTGAACCGCAATCCAGTCAACTATTTCCTGGAAGTAGAGCAGGCAGCCTTCGGCACCGGCGTGCTGGTGGACGGGCTTGACTTCTCCGACGACAAAATGCTGCAGGGCCGCACCTTCTCTTACTCGGATACGCAACGCTACCGCGTGGGCACCAACTACCTGCAATTGCCCATCAATGCGCCCGCTGCCCGGTTGGCGCCAACCAGCGCGACGGCCAGATGGCCTATTCCCAGATGGACGGCGGCCAGAACCCGCACGTGAACTACGAACCCTCTAATATGGGCGGCCTGAAGGAGGCGCAGCCTGCCGGAATGCCGCACATGCCGCAGTATACCGGCCGCCTCACGCGCGAAAAGATTGACCGCCAGAATAACTTCAAGCAAGCTGGCGAGCGTTACCGAACACACGAAGACTGGGAGCGCGAAGACCTGATTAAGAACATCGTAGCCAACCTCAGCGGCGCCGTTCCGGTGGTGCAGGAAAAGATGATAGACCTCTTCACGCAGTGCGATGCTGACTACGGCCGCCGTGTAGCAGAAGGGCTGAAGGCCCATGCCGCGCAGGCCGGTGGTGAGGCAGTAGGGGCCCCGCTCGGTGCAGCGCATACGGAAGAGGCGGTACAGCAGGCAGAGGCAAACAGCAAGGAAGCAAAGCCTTACTAAACTGCGCTGAACACAACATGGATAGAGGCGGCTGCTGCGGTAGCCGCCTTTTCTTATGGGTGTATGCTACGTGTTATCCTCAGCCGACGGTGGATAGCCGCCCGTTGTGCCCTTATCAAAATTCCTTTTTCACCACGTCGTACCAGCCGATGGGTAGGACGCTTACCTCGGAAGCCGTGACGCCTCTGAAGCCATAGGAAGAGGGATGGTCGGCGGTTGTTTTGTCTGTGTGGCGGTAGCGAAGCTGCAGCCGGATGGGCGCTCTGAAACCCGCAACTGCATTTTGCCAGCGATAGTAAACAGCGGTGTCTTTGACATACCATTCCAGCGTGGGCTTGCCGGTGCTGCGCAGGTATTGGTCAAAGAAGGGCTTTAAATCCTTCCCCACAAACCTGCTGATATACTCCTCTACCTCCTTGCTTGTAACAATCTTATGGTAGAAATCCCGGTTCAGGCCCCTTAATAATTGCCGGAATGCGGAGTCATTATTTATCATCATCCGAATCATGTGCACCACTGCTGCGCCTTTGTCATACTTGTCGCTTGAGCCTTCATCGTTTACGCCGTAGTCTCCGATTACTGGACGGTCGTTGCGGATGTTCTTCCATTCGCCTTGCGCGTAGGCGAAGGCGCTGTCCTTTCCCTTGATCCATTCTGCGAAGAGGGTTTCGGTGTAGGTGGTGAAGCCTTCGTGCAGCCAGTTGTCGGCAATGTCTTGTGCTGTGATGGAGTTGCCGAACCACTCGTGGCCGCTTTCATGGATGATGATAAAGTCGAAGGCCATGCCTACACCGGTACCGCTGCGGTCTATGGCTCCTGTGGGACGGTAGTAGCCGTTGGTGTAGTGATTGCCGTAGGCGATGGCGCTCTGGTGCTCCATGCCGAGGTAGGGTGCCTCCACCAGCTTATATCCATCCTCGTAGAAAGGGTAGGGGCCCATCCACCATTCAAAGCAGCGGAGCATCTCTTTGGCTTGTGTCCATTGTTTGCGGGCTTTGGCCTCGTTGTAGCGGAGGGGGTAGAAGTCTAAGTCCAGCACGCCTTTCTCGCCGTGGAGGGTGTCGTGCCAGTGGGCGTAGTCGCCGATGTAGAAGGTGGTGTTGTAGGTGTTGATGGGGTTTGTGACACCAAACAAATGCTCCGCTGGCCCTATTGGCTTACCGACGATCGTTTCCAGCCTTCCTGTGATTTTATTCCTGAAGTGTTTGGTTGGAATTTCTGGGTCTATAACCGCATGATAAATGCCATTTGAAACTATCGCATTCAATGTCGTATCACCGAAGCGAATCCTTAATGACATGCCCTTATCAGGCTCATCTCCCTGATAGTCCTTGCAAGGCCACCAACTGCTCGCTCCTAAGCCCTGACAAGCCACAGCTATCCAAGGCTTTCCCATGCTGTCCTTCTTCCAGATAAAGCCACCATCCCACGGTGGGTTTATTGCAGTTCTTGGCTTGCCATGAAATGAAAAGTCAAGAGTATAAATAAGACTTGTATCGCCGGCTCGGCGTTGCCCGTTGTGTTTCCAATATGACCTATCAATCACAACCCACTTTACATTGCCATCGTTATAAATACTGCCTCTCGGCCCGCCTTCATCTCCGGCACTTAATTCCAATTCCATCCCTTCCTGTAAATCAATCTGCATACTATCACGTGGCTCTCCGATGATGTGGAAGTTCATGCCGAGGTAGCCGCTAATACCGCGGTTAGCTGTATCAATCGTGACATCTAACTCATAAAAAGTCACATCCCACCAATCCCGTCCCCGCCCATTAATCCCCCTTAACGTATCCTGCCGCGTATAAGCATCCCCATAAAAAGGCAGCAGCAAGAGCAGCAGGAGCAATCGTTTCATAATCGGTCAAAGCTCTTAATAAATAACTACTGCCCGCCCGGCATTTGTCATCGGGAGCGAAGCCCCGTGCCGGATGACAATGTTGGACGTGGGGTAGACATAGCCCTTAGCATGCGTCATAGCTTTAATATACGTGTGGCAAGAGGCGTATAATTCGTCACGCAGCCGCCTCAAGTCCTACCTTTGCCCCCTTTCAAAAAATTAAGATTATCCTAATGGCAACAGTAACCCGAGAGCCCATCGGCAACCTTCACGATAAGGTGGTGGTGAAGCTCACTAAAGAAGACTATTATCCCGGCTTTGAGAAAAGCCTGAAAGGCTACGCCAAGAATGCCAATGTACCCGGCTTCCGTAAGGGAATGGTGCCGGCCGGCATGGTGAAGAAGATGTACGGCCCCAGCGTATTTCAGGATGAAGTGCTGCGCACGGCAGGCCAGCAACTGGAAGGCTACCTCAACAAGGAAGCCATCGGCATCTTCGGCCAGCCCATGATTATGCCTTCCGAAAGCGCCCCGCGCTTAGACATGAACAACCCGGCAGACGTGGACTTCTCTTTTGAAATAGGCCTGAAGCCTGACTTTACACATCCCTGCGCTGGACGGCAGCCATACGCTCACGCATTACAAGGTGCAGATGAGCGACGCGATGGTGGAAGATGAGGTCAAGCGCATTGCGCGCCGCTACGGCAAGGTGGAAAACCCCGCTACCATCACCACGCCGGACAATATTCTTTACGCCACCTTCACGCCGACTGACCATACAGGCACGCCGGTGGAAGGCGCAGCGCCTGTTGACGAAACCGTGCTGATGGAAAAGCTGCCGGCACAATTCCAGACCATGCTGATGGGCAAGGGTGCCGACGATAGCATCCTGTTCCGCCCGCTGGATGTGGCTACCGCAGAAGAGCTGCCTGTCTTCATGAAGGATTCCCTGAAGAACGACGTGGCCGCCGCAGAGCATTACTATGAATGCAAGATCACCAAGGTAGGCCTGCTGGTGCCGCGTGAGCTGGACATCATGCTTTACGGCGAGGTCTTCCCGAATGACAACATCATGGACGAGGCATCCTTCAAGGCGAAGCTGAAGGAAGAGCTGGGCCGCGAATTTGAGCGCGCTGCTGAAAACCGGATGAACGACGAGATCTATGAAACGCTCGTGCACACCACGCCGATCCAGCTGCCGACGGCCTTCCTGAAGCGCTGGATGCGCGAAGGCCAGGAAAAGCCTCTTAGCGATGCACAGGTAGAGCGCGATTTCCCCGGCTTTGAGCACCAGCTCCGCTGGACGCTGATTTCCGACAAGCTTATCCAGGAAGCCGGCATCACCGTTGACCGCGACGAGGTGGTGAACGACATCAAGGGCCGCGTGCTCCAGCACTTTGGTATGGATGCCGACGAGGACGCGCCATGGATGGGCGATTACATGAACAAGCTCTCCAAAGACGAGAAGACCATGAACGAAACCTACCGCCAGATCCTCTTTGGCAAGCTCTTCGGCTGGCTGCGTGGTAAGTTCGCCACCGTAGAGAAAGAAGTGAGCGAGCAGGAGTTTCTGACGCTGCCCAGCGCGCACGACGCGCAGCATCAGCACGCGCATTAAGATCAATTGACCCCGAAGTTTTGGCAAAGCCCGTGGCGTTGGTCGCGGGCTTTGTATTTGCGGCAGCCCCTTTGCGATAGTTTGCGCCTCCTTCGCGTCCTTTGCGGTTCAATCAACGCACCATGTCCTTCTTCCCGCTTAGCCTGGCCGGCAAGGCCGCTCTTATATCCGGCTCCACGCAGGGCATTGGCCTTGCAGCTGCGCAGGCCCTGGCCGCCCTTGGCGCTTCCTGCACGCTCCTTGCCCGCAATGAGGATTCCCTCAAAGCTGCCGTAGCCAGCCTCGCAACCGGTAGCGGGCAGCAACACGGCTACCTCGTGGCTGACTTTAGCCAGCCGGAAGCGGTGCGCGCCATTGGCGGCGCATTTTTCGGGACGCAGGCCGTGCACATTCTGGTCAACAATACCGGCGGCCCGCCAGCCGGCCCCATTGCCGACGCTACGACGGATGCCTTTCTGGCCGCTTTTAACCAGCACCTCATCTGCAACCATATTCTTACTATGCTGGCGGCGCCCGGCATGAAGGCCGCGGGCTGGGGCAGGGTAGTGAACGTCATTTCCACCTCCGTAAAAATCCCGCTCAGGGGCCTCGGCGTGTCCAACACCATCCGCGGGGCAGTGGCGAGCTGGGCTAAGACGATGGCAAATGAGCTGGCGCCCTTCGGCATTACGGTGAATAACGTCTTGCCCGGCGCTACGGCTACCGGCCGACTGGAAAGCATTATCAGCAACAAAGTCGGCAAGACGGGCGCTTCAAAAGACGAAGTCTCTGAAGAAATGCTGACGGAGATTCCGGCACGCCGCTTTGGGCAGCCGGAGGAGATTGCGGCGGTCATTGCCTTTCTGGCCTCGGAGGCGGCGGGTTATGTTAATGGCACGAGCATCCCGGTGGATGGCGGGCGGACGGGGAGCATTTAGCAAGGGAAGGGCCTTTCTGCCCTCTTGCGCGGGCTGCGATGCTGAGGGGGAAACACCAATGAGCAGCCCTATTGCTTACTAATCCTCCCACTTTGCTTCACCGTCTTGCCATTGATGATGCGGTAGAGGTACATACCGGACTGCAAAGCGCGCAACGCAACCGTGCGGATGCCTGCCTTGCCATTAAGCGGGGACTGCGCCACTACTCTGCCGGTAATATCAGAGAGCATGAATGCTTCTTCCTGCTCGTCTTCCTTCTGGTAGCTGATCTGTAACTGCTCTGTGGCCGGATTAGGATAGACTTTATAGCTGCCTGCCGCAAGCTTAGGCTCATGTGGTACGCCCACCGCCCAGCATTGCGGATCATCATTAGAGGTGCAGCCATTACTATCCACCTTTAGGAGCCACGCCCGTTGCCACGGAATCGTTGAGGGAATCCTATGATACTCATCGAAAGTCTGCCCGGCCATGATATAACCGCCATCGCTCGTCGGCTTCATATCATAGACGTGATAGGTCATGGTATCACCATGGTAGCTATACTTCCGCTTCCATTTTATCTGACCGTTAGGAGTGAGTTTTAGAAGTGCTCCGAAGTTGCCGCTTAGCGTATCCTTTGCCCCGTAACCGTACCCGATTTGCCCGGCTGCCATAATATCTCCGTTCGGCAATTCTACCAGTTCGTTGATAGAGCAATAATCTGCATCAGTAGTGTGGTGATTGTTGACGATGGTGTGCCACAGCGATTTGCCGGCCGCATCTATCTTTTCAATCCAGGGCCACCAGTGAACAACCGCCGAGAATTGATATACTATCTTATCGCCCGCCCCTTGACCGCTGAAAATATAACCGCCGTCTTTAGTCTTTATCAAGCCAACTGTACCTAGGGTTAGCCTTGAGGAGTCGCTTAGCCAATGCCAGGTCAGATTACCCGCAGTATCCGTTTTAAACAGTTCAGCACGGTAGAAAGCGTCTTTTGTAGTCTGATTAATGCTGCTGTAGTATCCGCCGAAGGTGTATCCGTCGTTTTCTATAATCAGGCTTTGTGCAATGCTGTTGTATTTGTTGTCGCCAAAGTCTTTATGCCATGTCTCATTAAAGCCGGAGTCCAGCTTCATAAGCAAGGTCTGGTTATTCGGGCCACGCGCTATGGAAGAAAGCATCAGGTAATTGCCATGCCCATCCGGCTTGAAGTCCGCCAACAGCCAGTCATCCTCTGGTGTTACCACCGGAAATTCTACTGGCTTGTCCCACTCCTTTGTCCAGATAAGATGTGCGGTGCTGTCAAAACAAAACAGAAACAGCTTTACATGGCCTTTCCGGTCGGCACCGTTGCCGGCTATCAAAAAAGTATGGTTGGGAAGTTCAATAATACGCTTATTAGCAGCGTTGCTTACGCCACTGTCTGCACGCTGATACACGCTATCATACAGTAGCTGGCCGGTTTTGCTCCACACACTGAAGCGCACCCCGATGACCGAATAAAAGTAGCCATTGCCAATATAGTTAGCGCTGTCAAGGCAGGTGGATGAAGTATAATACTTGTCATTACGCTCTAGCACGCCGCTCATAATTAGCGCATTTGAATGCAGTGTGCTTTTGACATTAAAATAGTTCTGAGCGCCCGCCGCAAAATGCAGCCAAGCACTTAGAACTAAAATGGAGAGGATTCTTGTCATTAGAGACTTAATCTTCGATAAAGCTAAACCCTATTGCTTGCTAATCTTACCGCTCTGCTTCACCGTCTTGCCATTCATGATGCGGTAGAGGTACATACCGGACTGCATACCGCGTAGCTCAACTGTGCAGGTGCCAGCCTTGCCGTTTAGGACAGATTGTGCAACCACTTTGCCAGTAATATCAGTAAGTATGAAACGTTCTACTGCACCATCTGCCTTCTGATAGCTTACTTGTAGCTCATAAGTAGCTGGATTAGGTGATACATTGTAGAATGACTCGCTTGCAATAATAGCTGTATAATTAGGTGCCATCCTTGCACTGCCACCTCCTGATACAGTATCTACGGGGAACACCATATCAGTAGTAAACGTTCTGCCATCATAAATATGCAGCCAGCCCCTTGCCCGGTCACGTGCCCACATCTGTGCACTATCTGCTACGGTACCTAGTGTCATCACCTCTGAAGCAGTAAGTGAATCAGGTGTCACGCCTGCGAGCAACTGTGCTTGCTTTATATCCATCAGCTTGCGGCCCCAGTAGCTGAACTCAATTGCCTCTACTCCATATAGAGAATCATTAGCTACAATGGCGTTATACACACTGTTGGCATCTGAGGTGTCGCCGTCTTGAAACAGCATATCTGTTTTGAGCAGGTCGCTATAGGCACTGTGCCAGTCTCCAAGCTCTATATAAAGACTATCGCGATGCTCCATCCCATCGGGGTCGCTTAGGAAGTGAGCGATACGCATCCCTTTATGTCCTAACCTGCCATTTGGGTCACGGGTTGGGCCAGAGGCATTCGGGTCTGGATAGTCGGTGGTGCTGCACGTATTGTTTGTGCTAAATGTGTGTAGGGTCGTTCCTGTAATATTTGTCGGAATTTCATTGGTCGCAGCACCAGCATAGTAATCAATTGGATGAACGGTAATAGGGTCGTTGAAAATATTTTGGTAAGCGCTGCTGGTGAAAGTGTTCCCGGCTGCCTTAGTGGAACTACCCTGAAAGTCGCACATGCCCTCATCCGGATTGCTGCCGCTACCAGTTGCTGCAATATCCCATACATTGTTAGAATTGGTGTTGCAGACAAACTGTAAGCCTTGTTTATTCATTGGTTGTGCGCTTCGGTTGATATAATTACTCAAGTTTGCAGCCCATATGGTGTTGTAGTCATTTTTAGCCACTTTATTAGGTTGGTCGCCAGTACCACTAATAACTACGCCTACGGTAAACCTTGCGCCGGGCTTCGGTGCAAATGAATTGTAGGTAACGCCATAGGCGCTGCTGGTGGCCAGATATAGTCCCAACTTCTGCGGGATGCTGCTGTTGGCCGTAATGTTGAATGTGTTGACCTGCACCTGCGGGGCATGTAGCGCATCAATATGTGCGCCGGTATTATTATTGTCAAATAGGCAGTTTCTTATAATGGCGCTGGTAGGATTGCTATTGACACCACTCAGCTCTACTCCATGATTCAGGTTATAGAAGCTGGTGGCGAGATAACTACCCGTACCTGGGTTAACATACCGGTCTACCTTTACACCAAAATCATATCCGTTTATGCCGTAGCGATAAGAGGTGCCAGGATTGCCAGTATTATCGGTAAAGCTGCTGCCATATATGGCCACCCCATTTACTGCCCATCCGCTGATAAAACCAATGAAGCTTGGCGCATTGGCATCTTCTGTAAAGGCGCATTTCGTAAAGGAGCTTCGGTAGGGAATGCTGATAGAAGACGATGGGGTCATACTTGCTACTGGGTAGATGCCGTAATTAACTGCCCGGGCATTATTGTAGAACTTAGAAGAACTGCAGATGATAACTCCACCGGAGGTATTCCACGGCTTATTAGCCACTGGGCCACTCTTATACATTGGTCCTCCGTTAATAATGCCCCAGTTGGCATATGATATCTCCGAATTATTAATCATGCTCAATGTGCCTTGAGGCCCTTGGCCAGTAGAAAGCTGGGTAGCAGCTTGTGGCTGTGTGGCGTCGCCCCAAACTCTTACACCCTGCCATAAATTTTGATTAAGGCCGCAGGTGTGAAGTGCTGTAAGCGTAGTATTATCTAGCTTTAGATATCCTCCATAATTGCTGCTTCCCGGCGCTGTCTCAACATTTACTATTCCTTGTGCGCCAAACTCCAAGGTCATATCTTGAATTGTCAATATCGCATTTGGAGCAATCCGCAGGGTTTTCTCTATTCTTATATTTGCTACGCTTGTACCTAGAGCACTAGCGATAGGGTTGTTAGTTGGCGTCCACGTCTGGGTGCCATACACATCGTAGTTGTCTAAATGAAATGCAG
The DNA here is from genome assembly GCA_963782125.1 of uncultured Bacteroidota bacterium. Taxonomy (GTDB): domain Bacteria; phylum Bacteroidota; class Bacteroidia; order Chitinophagales; family Chitinophagaceae; genus UBA1952. The sequence continues at coordinate 672,286 of CAWAID010000007.1, read as the reverse complement.
CTGGTGATGGTGCAGAATTGGTAGTGCTCGTAGCGTGATTCACCAGCAACGAAGCAGTTGTAGTGAAAATTGAAATTCCATCATTTATTTCAAACGTGATGTTCTCTGTATGGTTATAAAACGCTCCACTTGGAGAGATATAATTGAGCAGGTCATTATAGGGTATTGTATAATCTTCAAGATTAGGCGGGAATACACTGTAAGCTCCTGATCCGGAAAACCATGTGCTGCCATAAATCGTATGGTGATATCCTGGTGAGTATGATGTAGGCGCATCTGTATTATTGATCGCAGTCACTGTATTTCCCAAAAGCGCATTCCCTTCAAGGGTCATATAAGTCGGCTCATAAAGGGCGCATGGCGCTGGACCGGCTTCTTGTTGGATATCCCGTACGGTTATCGTATTCAGATCCGGTATAGACTTAACCTTAAAGCTATAAGGCTGATTTGGGTGATTTTGAATATAATCCGGCGCGCAGATTTCAGGCAGCTCCAGCCATAGACTCTGTATTTTAGGTTGTACAGTAAATAGACCAACAATATAGTTTGTAACCGTTGGTGAGGATTTGTAAGAAACAGATATCTGATAGAATCCCTTTGCATTGGCATTAAATGTCAGGCTTGCTGTCCCTGCAGTAGTTAGGTTTCCTCCCGTGTTGGTAATGTAGCCGGTATATACAGGAGCTCCAGTAGCGAAGTCAATAATTTCCACTTTGTTTTGGTAAGTACTGCTGAATGGCTGATAAGCGGGTCCATAATAGTCAAACGTAACAGGGTCGCCTACGTATGTTGGTATTAGGAACTGATTGTGGCAATTCCATCCATCATCGTCATAAATAGTGCCTGTATTTGACGACTGGTTAGTAGCAGGAAAGGTTCGCGTTCCCGCCAACGACATCGTCCACACGTCATTTGGGCCGGGAGTTTGATCAGCTTGTTTACCCATAGGAGTTTGTCCAAAGCCAATATTGGCATACAAAAGGAGTGTGCAAAGCTGAATGGTAATGCAGATTAGACTACGCAATATGTTACTAGAGCGGAAGCTTGTTCGTCTCGTCTTGAATTTGTGTTTGTGTTCCATGTTTTAAATTGGTTTGTTGTATTGTTGCCAAACCTTAGCCATTAAAACCATAACACGTTACAATTCAGTCGGATTACCCGAACAACACTATATTTATCCAAAAATCGGGTATGCGAATCCGGCTACGCAACAAACGTGTGGAAAAAGGATACACACAGCGAACGATGGCTGGACTCATGAATATTACCCTTTCCGCTTATCAACGAATAGAAAGTGGGGAAAGTGGTTGGACAGAGGACCACATTCTTCTGGCAGCGGATATATTAGGCTGCGGGCCAGAAGAAATAATGAAGGAAGGCCGCCCATCTAAGCCTCCGCCGAATATTACTATTGTAGCAAGTGCACATCACGCGGGTCCGCAGGCCACGTATATTGCTGTATTTGCGCAGGCGATACAAGCTATGCAGCAGCAGTTCGAGTTCAATACTCGTTTTATGACACAGGACTTGCCGGAAATGATCAAGCGAATGATGGAAGGGAGTGGATAGTCGCCTGTTTATTTGCCCAACAGCTGCCGTATTAGCCTAAACCATGGGCACCTATACACTATAGTCAAACCATCAGCCTTACCACTCTTTTTGAAGCGGGCAGATTTAGTTGGCGAAGGCCTTTGGCCGCGGACCAGATAGTCTAGTAGAGGACAAGTGCTGTACGCCAATGTCAGCGTGTGGCGTTATTCCCGGACAAAGCGCATGTTCCATACATAGCCCTCGCCGGTTTGGATGGAGAGGTAATACACGCCTGCCGGTAAAGCCGCTGCATCCACACCTGCCCTGCCGCCCTTGAAATGGAGCACAGCGCTATAGAGGCGCTGGCCTACGGCATTGACGATGGATACGCCTGCCTGCCCGTCTTTAGCTACCGACTGTACCAGCTCAAATGCGCCCTTAGCTGGATTGGGCACTATGCTGTACTGCTGGCTCTGGCCATTGATGCTTTGCACGCCTGCTGCCCATACCTCCACCTTTACGGTGTCTTTGGTTACTGCGCCGCACAGCGTTTGCATCATTACATAGCTCGTGGTCTTGGCTGGCTTTACCCAGATGCCGGGGCCTTTGCCAATGATGGTTGCGGAGCCAAGCACCTGCCAGTCGCACCAGATGGCAGCAGACTGGGGCCTGCCGATGTAAACAGAATCTCCTGTGCCTACGTGGGTGTCGGGGCCGGCATCTGCTTTAGTTGTGCTTTCTACTACGCTTACATCGTCTATCAGATAGTAGGTTCCGAGACTTCCATTATTTCGGTTGTTAGGTGGAACTTGAATTGCGGTACTACCCGCCTTATCCTTGAAGTTGCCTATAGTGATAAATTGTTCGGTGCCGTTAGCGATGAAGGACCCTTCCACCTTCGTCCAGTTCAATGTATCGGTGATAGGAGTGCCGGAATAAGTGACTTGGGGTTTGTATTGAGTTTTAGGAATGCCACAGAACTGATAGGAGATATTATCTATGGCTCCGTTGTCCAGATAGGCGCCAATATCCTTTACGGCCCAATCCGATATTTCTGCAAGTACAACGTAGAATGAGACACAATATCTCTTCCCAGCTGTCAGCTTTTTAGTGAGCCTGCCTTGTAGATAATCGCGCAGATAGCGCCGGTACTGGTCGCTGTCCAGTACTGTGTACATATATACCGCTGACATTGCCCTGCCTGAATGCGGATACTGGAATCCATATATGCCTGCGGGTACCGTGTTCCACGCGCCTGTTCCGCAGGTATGACAGTAATCAGGGCTACAGTTACCATCACCCCGGAAATCAGGATTGAGTTTAGTGGTGTCAATAGGCGTCCAACCTGTGGCAAGCATGATTTGGTCTTCTGAATATGGACACTTTGAATAAGTCTCAAAGTCTCCATTAAGCACAAGATTGGTCTGAGCAAACAAAGCCCTGCTGCTCGCAAGCAGGAGCAACAGGACTGTAATTAATGGCTTGCGCAAATGCATCAGTTCCTCCGGATGTTCTAAAGTACCGTGTTCTTCGCCATGCGCTGGCTTCAGGGCCCTCTCCGTACCGGCAAATCCGCCAAACATCTTCACCCCGCCGGAAAGACTGAAGGACGCAGCGCGGCCCGTGCCGAGGGATGGTTTGTAGCTGCCATTCGCCACCGGGCTGCTGTCGCCGGAAGCGGCAGCCGTCACATGCCATACCATTCCATGCGCGCCAAACGAGCTGAAGAAAAACGACAATAGCGCAGGGAATGCGGCAATCTGCTTCATGCTGCAATATGCTGCTTTTCATGTTGCCGTACATAATGTGTACTATAATGAGACACGGAGTAAGCGTTTGTTACACGATCAGACAAATCTTCCGTATTCGGGAAATTTTTTTGTCAAAAAAGGGATAAGCTGTTTCGTCACGGCACTGTATTTTTGCCACCGTCTTAGTTAAAGGCTACGTTAATTCTCAAACGCTACACTGTGCCCGAATTTTATAGACTGATGAACCGCAACGGCCGCGTGCTGTTTGCAGGAGTCATTGCCCTATTATTTCTCTTTTCCGCTCAACAGGCTATAGCCGCGCCGGATGGCAAGGCACTGTTTCAGGCCAACTGCGCCACCTGTCATAATCCGCTTAAAGATGCCACCGGCCCAGCCCTGCAAGGCGCGCGGAATAACTGGCCAAGCCCGGAATGGGTGTACGACTGGGTGCATAATCCAAGCGGCATGATTGCCTCCGGCGATAAGCACGCAAATGAGCTTTTTAACAAGTATAAGCCGACCGTGATGACCGCCTTCCCGGCACTTGCCAAGGAGGACATTGATGCCATCTTTAAGTATGTAGACGAGTACAAGGCGCCAACTGTGGGCGGCACTAATCCTAATCCCGGCGCTGCATCAGCCGAAGACGATACCTGGCTTTACTCGCTGATTACGATTGTCCTGCTTGTACTTGCCATCATCCTCTGGCGCGTCAATGCCGGCCTGAAGCGGGTGGCGCAGGCGAAGGAAGGCCAGCCGGTAGAAAAGGAAATCCCGATCTACCGCCACAAGTTCTGGATTGCAGCTGCCATTATCCTGCTGATCTGCTTTGCAGGCTACTGGATGGTGAACGGCGCTTTAAATGGGCCGCCAGCAAAACTATCAGCCGAAGCAGCCGATCTTCTATTCAGCCATAAGGTGCACGCCGGCATCAACCAGATCAACTGTCTGTATTGCCACGCAGGCGCGGAAAAGAGCCGCCACGCCATGATTCCTTCCACCAACGTATGTATGAACTGCCACAAGCAGATTAGCAGAATACACCGGCGAGAAGGAGCATGAGCTGAAAGACGCCGAAGGCAAGTACATACAACGGCACCCAGCAAATCCAGGAGCTCTATAAATATGCGGGCTGGGATCCTGCCAAGAAGGATTACCGCCGCGATGCAAAGGGCAATATCCTCGCTACGCTCCGCAGTGGGTCAAGATTCACAACCTGCCTGACCACGTGTACTTCAACCACAGCCAGCACGTGAAGGTGGGCCAGATCCAGTGCCAGCGCTGCCACGGCAACATTGAGGAGATGGACGAGGTGTATCAGTTCTGCGCCGCTGAGCATGGGCTGGTGTATCAACTGTCACCGCCAGACGCAGGTGAAGTTTGCCGAAAACAACTACTACAGCCATTTTTGAGAAATACCATAAGGAGATCAAGGAAGGCAAACGTGATGGCGTGACGGTTGAGGACATTGGCGGTATTGAGTGCCAGAAGTGCCACTATTAAATTGAAAGGTAAAGGTAAAAGGTGATAAGCAGTAACGCAATGCCTTTTCTGAGTAGCCGAAAGCATATTCTAACGAAGTAAAAAGCAGACAGGTCAGAGCAGCGGAGATTTTACCTGTTTACCTTATAAAATGAGTCAGAAAAAATACTGGAAGGGACTGGAAGAGCTGCATAACACGCCCGCTCACCAGAAGATAGTAGCTAATGAGTTCCCGGAAGAGCGCCTGCCATTTGCAGACGTGTCTGAGAGCCTGCTGGAGGCTACTACGCCCCGCCGTGACTTTCTGAAATACCTCGGCTTTTCCACCGCGGCCGCTATGCTGGCAGCTTCCTGCGAGATGCCGGTGCGTAAAGCCATCACCTACGCCATCAAGCCAGAAGACATTACGCCGGGCGTAGCTAACTGGTACGCCTCCACCTTCGTGCGATGGCGGTGACTACTGCGCGATAGTGGTAAAGACGCGCGATGGCCGCCCCATTAAGATTGAAGGCAATGAGCTGAGCTCCATTACACGTGGCGGTACCTCTGCCCGCGTACAGGCCTCCGTACTTTCCCTGTATGACAAAGCGCGCCTGCGCCAGCCCTATGCGGACGGCAAGCCGGTGGATATGTTTGAGGCGGTTGACCGCCAGGTAATAGGCGGCCTTGCATCGGGCAAGGCGACCTATATCCTTACATCTACGATTCTTTCGCCGACCGTAAAGGCCGTTATTGACCAATTTATAGCGAAGTATCCGGGTGCCAGGCACGTTACCTACGATGCGGTGTCTTATTCCGGCATGTTGCTGGCCAATGAGGCGAGCTACGGTAAGCGTGCCCTGCCATCCTACCATTTTGATAAGGCAAAGACGATTGTATCTATCGGCGCCGACTTTCTCGGTACCTGGCTGTCTCCGATTGAATTTGCAAAGCAATATTCCGCCGGCCGCAAAATGAATGCCCGCAACATGGGCATGAGCAAGCATTACCAGTTTGAAGGGATGCACTCCATGACCGGCGCCAATGCCGATGTCCGCGCTACGTGCCGCCCGTCTGAATATGGTGCGGTCGCCGTGGCACTTTACAATGCGGTTGCTACCGGTGCGGCGCCTTCGTTCGCTTCAAAGAAGCTGAACGATTCTATCTTAAAGGCGGCTGCTGATCTGAAAAAAGGCGGTGGTCTGGTTGTGTGCGGCTCAAACAACGTTGCCGTACAGACGATGGTGAACGCCATCAATGGCGCAATTGGCGCCAATGGCACGACGGTGAACTGGGCTGTGACTTCCAATTATAAGCAAGGCATTGATGCCGATATGGTAAACCTTGTTGCGGCTATGAAGGCAGGGCAAGTGGGCACCCTTATTATGCACGGTGTGAATCCCGTGTATGACTATATGGACGGCGCAGGTTTTGCGCAGGCGTTGAAGAGCGTGCCGGTTAGCATCTCTACCGCTGTGCGGATGGATGAGACCGCTGCGGCTTGCAAGTACATCGTTCCTGATCATCATTATCTGGAAAGCTGGGGAGACGCGGAGCCTAAGAGTGGCTACTTCAGCCTGATGCAGCCTTCCATCGCGCCGCTGTTCAAGACGCGTGGTTTTGCGGACTCGCTGCTGGTATGGGCTGGCGCCAATACAACGTATGGCGACATGTGGAAGAGCTATTGGATGGGCAAGCTTGGCTCCCAAAGCGCTTTTGACCAGGCCCTTCAGGATGGCGTGGTAGAGCCGGGCGGAACGGCTGCACCTATGACCGTAGTTTTCTCCCGCGACGACCGTCCGCAGGAGAAGGATACTGTGATGATGAGCATGGCTGAAGGCGGCACTACAAGTAGTGGTGGCAATCACCAAATGGCCATGGGCGGCGCGTCTTTCGGTGGCAATGTGAGCGGAGCAAGCGCTGCAATCTCCGGTATGAAGCCCGGCACTGGCACAGAGCTGGTTGTTTATGAAAAGATAGGCATCGGCCGCGGCGGATGCTGGAGCAATAACCCCTGGCTGCTGGAGCTTCCTGACCCGATTACAAAAGCAACCTGGGACAACTACGTCTGCATCTCCCCGGCAATGGCTAAGAAGCTGGATGCCGGCAATCAGGAGATGGAGCTCACTACGCAGAATGAAGTCGTTACGGCCAAGCGTGTTCTGAAGGTGTCCGTAAACGGCAAGAGCATAGAGTTGCCGGCTGTAGTGGTACCGGGCATGCACAACGACGTAGTTGCCATTGCCGTCGGCTATGGCCGCGCTGACTCCGTTGGCCTGGCCGCGAAGGGCACTGGTAAGAATGCCTACCCGTTTATGATGTGGAACGGTGCCACTTTTGAGGCTTCCACGCCCGGTGTATCGGTAGAAAAAACGGCTGCGCATTATGATGTCGCCATTACCCAGACACACCATAGCTATGAAGGCCGCGCCATTATCCATGAATATGCGCTGGAGGATTTTGCGAAGAATCCGAAGCACCTCATGGAAGAGCGGGAAGAAGAGATTGGTCATTACGCCTCACCTGCCATGGGTTGGACACGACGAGGCAAACGATGGTCACGGTTCCGCACAGCGAAGAAGGTCCAAATGCAAGTCATTCCATGCACGGCGCTGAAAACGCCTCCAACGAGGCAGCTGAGCTGGAGCAGGGCTTCCGCGAGAACGGTACGCTTTATCCAACTTATGTTTCTCCCGGACTGCACTGGGGGATGAGTATAGATCTGAATTCTGCATTGGCTGCGGCGCTTGCGTCATTGGCTGCCAGGCGAGAATAATGTTTAGTGTTGTAGGTAAAAAGAAGGTGCTGCAAAGCCAGGAAATGCACTGGATTACGATTGACCGCTACTTCGCGGGCAATCCGGATGATTCGGACAGCATCCAGACGGTTTTCCAGCCAATGATGTGCCAGCACTGCGACAATGCTCCTTGTGAGAATGTTTGCCCGGTATCTGCTACGAACCACAGTTCCGAAGGCCTCAACCAAATGGCCTACAACCGCTGCATCGGTACTAAATATTGCGCAAACAACTGTCCGTATAAGGTGCGTCACTTCAACTGGATGGACTGGAACGGAGCAGATTGCTTTGATGACAATCTTTATGAAGACGGCCGTCGCGACGATATGAACGACGACCTGACGCGCATGGTGCTTGAACCCGGATGTGACCGTTCGCTCGCGCGGTGTTATGGAGAAGTGCTCTTTCTGCGTGCAGCGTCTGCAGGATGCCAAGCTTACTGCGAAGAAGGAAGGTCGTCCGCTGAAGGATGGTGAAGCCCGCACCGCATGTCAGCAGCTTGCCCAACGGATGCAATTCTCTTCGGTAACGTGAATGACAAGAACAGTGCTATCTACAACCTGCGCTATAAGGAGCAGATGGAGCGCACCTATTATGTACTGGAAGAAATTCACTCTCTGCCCAATGTAAACTACCTGGCAAGGTGCGGAATACAGATAAGATTGTAGGTGGCAAGGAAGAGACGGATATTTTGATGAAGAACACACGTATAAGAATTGTGAGCGGAAGCATAGAAAGACTAACGAATAACGACTTTTTAGTAAGATGCATTTAAAATATGAATCAACCGTGCGGGAGCCGCTGGTAAACGGGCATAAGACTTACGCGCAGGTTACGGAAGATATTATCTCGCCCATCGAGCGCAAGCCCGGCCGCATGTGGTATGTGGGCTTCTTCTTCTCCCTCGCCCTGCTCGGCTTCGGCGCATTCTCCGTCATTCTGGGTCGTGTACTGGGGCCTTGGCACCTGGGGTATCAACCGGACGGTTGGCTGGGGCTGGGACATTACCAACTTCGTATGGTGGGTAGGTATCGGTCACGCCGGTACGCTGATCTCGGCCATCCTTCTGCTCTTCCGCCAGGGCTGGCGGACGGGCGTAAACCGCGCGGCGGAAGCGATGACCATCTTCGCGGTAATGTGCGCGGGCCAGTTCCCGATCTTCCACATGGGCCGTGTATGGGATGGCTTCTTTGTATTGCCTTACCCTAACAGCCGCGGTCCGCTTTGGCCGAACTTCAACTCGGCGCTGCTGTGGGACGTATTCGCGATCTCTACCTACTTCACCGTATCACTGCTGTTCTGGTATTCAGGTCTTATTCCTGACTTCGCCACTATCCGCGACCGTGCAAAGACGAAGCTGCGCAAGCATGACTGTATGGCTTGGCTTCTTTCGGCTGGACAGGTACTGCCAAAAACTGGCAGCGCCATGAGGCGCTGTGCCTTGTACTTGCCGGCCTTTCCACTCCGCTGGTACTTTCCGTACACACCATTGTATCCTTTGACTTCGCCACCTCTGTAATTCCGGGCTGGCACACCACCATCTTCCCGCCATACTTCGTTGCGGGCGCGATCTTCTCCGGCTTTGCGATGGTGAACACGCTGCTGATTCTGGTGCGTAAGATTCTGCACCTGGAAGACTACATTACTATCGGCCACCTTGAGGCGATGAATAAGGTAATCGTGCTCACCGGCTCTATCGTAGGTGTGGCTTATCTCACCGAGCTCTTCATGGCCTGGTACTCACAGGTGCCTGGTGAACAGGACGCATTCAAGTGGCGCATCATGGGCCCGTACTGGTGGAGCTATTGGGCGATGATGACCTGTAACGTAATCTCCCCGCAGTTCTTCTGGCTGAAGAAGCTGCGCCGGAACGTGCCGTTCACTTTCATCATGTCTATTGTGGTGAACATCGGGATGTGGTTTGAGCGGTTTCGTAATCATTGTTACCTCACTGTACCGCGATGCCCGACCTGCAGCTTGGACGTACTATTCGCCGACGTGGCCTGAAATCGGTTTCTATCTCGGCACATTCGGGCTTGTTCTTCACCTGCTTCTTCCTTTTTGCTAAATACTTCCCGACGATTGCCGTAGCCGAAATCAAGTTTATTCTGAAGACTTCCGGCGAATCTTATAAGAAGCAAATGGTGCAGATAGAGGATAAGTCAAACGAAGAATTCGTGCACGAACAGGCTCATCATTAATGCAAATTTCAAAATGCAGCATTCACAAGTGAGCAAGCTTACAATCTGAAATTGCGTTTTGGTAAAGAATAGAGAAACAAAAAATTTCAACCCGCATTTTGCATTTTGCATTTTGCATTTTGAATTAGAAAATGGCGATAAAGAAATTTGCTGTAGCGGCTTACGATGACGAGGAAGTACTCTTCCCCGCGGTAAAAGCCGTGCGCAACAGCGGCTATAAGATGCACGACGTCTATACACCTTTCCCTGTGCATGGCCTGGACCACGCTATGGGCCTGAAGGAAACAGACCTGCACGTGGCCGGCTTTATTTACGGCATCACCGGTACAGCTACGGCCCTGGGCTTTATGAGCTGGATTTTCACCGGCGACTGGCCGATCAACTTTGGTGGTAAGCCGCACTTTGCGCTGCCGGCGTTTATCCCGATCACCTTTGAGCTGACGGTACTGTTCGCTGCCGTAGGCATGGTGCTGACTTTCTGCTACCTCAATCAGATTATGCCAGGTGTGAAGAAGCACGTGTTCCACCCGCGCCAGACCGACGACTTGTTCCTGATAGTGATAGAAATGACCGGTAATACAACCGATATTGAAATTCTGGATTATTTGAAAAGCACGGGAGCCGTAGAAACGAAAGTGGAATATGCGGAAAGCGAATGGTGGTATGGCCGCTGGGACCGGAAAGAGGCATACGAGCTGGCGCAGTAAGTTGAATGTTTTGACAAGTTGAAACGTTGGTAAGACGTTACGAGAACCAAATAGCAATGAAGCACTTCAAGATAGCTTTAGTAATAGCCGCTGCTGCCACGCTGGGCCTTGCCGCATGCAATAGTGGCGGGATGCGCCGCAATCCGGGTAAAGCGTATGCGATGGATATGACCTATTCCAAAGCATACGACTATTACAATATGTACGATCCCGCTACCGGCGAAAAAGGTCATTCTGCCCGACTGCCCGTGATGGGAGCCATCGCCCGGGGTCATGATCTTCCGGATCACCTGGTAGAAGGCGATACGAATGCGTACAAGACCTTCACGACGAGCGCTAAATTTTCAGAAACCGAGCTTGGCGAAGGGAAGCGACTATTCAATATTTATTGCGCCATATGCCATGGCACAGCACTGGATGGCAATGGTCCCCTTTACGCCTCAGGCAAGTTTGCCGCAATGCCAGCTAACCTGATGGGCCCAAATTATGTAAAGATGCCGGTAGGACAGATCTATGCCGCCATCAAGTATGGTAAAAATGCTATGGGATCTTACGCCTCGCAGGTCGATCCACACCAACGCTGGATGATCATCGCATACATTAAAAAGCAACAGGCCGGCAGCGGCGGAGACGCCTTCACCATGGGCAGTGAAATGCCTGCAACTGCTGCCGCAAGTGCCGTTGCAGCGGACAGCTCTCAAAACACAAAAGGCGGATCAACCGGCCATCAATAAGCAAACGATTTAAGGAAACAGCCTGATACCTGATACTTAATACCTGATACTGAAGACATGAACGAACGTTTTATCATACCGGCCCGACTACGCACGACCGCGTTTGGCCTTATAGGCGTGGGGCTGCTGACGCTTATCATCGGCGCTATCACGTTGTTAGGCTCGGCCGATAACATGAACAAGATTCGCTTTTGGGATGGTCTGCTGCATAATTCCGTTTTCTTCCTGGTTATATCTGCGGCATCCATCTTCATCCTGGCTGCGTCATCGCTGGCACAGGGCGCCTGGATGGTGGCTTACCGCCGCGTACCCGAAGCCATCGGAGCCAACGTATGGATTTTCGGCGCCATCGCCACGATTGTAATGTTTCTTATTGCCTTTACATTCCGGATCCACACACCAGAGGGAGATATCAACCCAATCTACCGCTGGATGACGCCTATGGACGAGGTGGTAAAGGGGAAAGGCAATTTTCTGAATGCCAAATTCTTCGGCATCTTCACGATTTGTGCGGTCGGCTTATGGTCTTTCTTCGGCATTAAATTCCGCCAATTGTCTGTTGCTCAGGATGCAGCGCCTAAAAACTCAACAAAGATTTATTGGAGCAACATCACATTTTCCGGGCTTTTCCTGCTAGTGTATGCGCTGACGCAGATGAGCACAACACCATGGCTTTGGGTTATGTCTATAGACGTGCATTGGTATTCAACGATGTTCTCCTGGTACTCATTTGCATCTTCCTTCGTCACAGGAATGGGCCTAATCCTGATGTGGGTAGTTTACCTTAAGAATCAGGGTTACATGGAAGTGGTAAGTCAGCGAGCACGTTCACGACCTTGGTAAGCTAATGTTCGCTTTCTCAATCTTCTGGACGTATGTATGGTTCGCACAGTTCATGCTGATCTGGTATGGCAACATTCCCGAAGAAACGACCTACTTTAAAATACGGATGCAAGGTCCATACAGTGTAATCTGGTTTGCAGTACTTATCATCTGCTTTGTAATGCCGATCCTGATTTTGATGAGTAGGCCCAGCAAACGCAACTTTTTTACTGTCACCTTTATGGCAATGGTGATATTTTTCGGTCATTGGCTTGACTTCTATCAAATGATGTATCCGGGAACGATGGGCGCGAACTGGCACCTGAGCTGGTATGAAGTCGGGATCGTATGCGGATTCATTGGCACATTCATGTCTGGCTACCGCAACATCGCTGAGTAAGCATGGATTGATACCAAGTAACAATCCACTGATGAAGGAAGCCGTCTTACACGTAAGCTAAAGTGACCGCGGAATTGAGTTTTTGTAATTAGAATATTGAATTAAAGAGACCATGTCTTTCACCATATTTGCCTTAGTAACGCTCTTCTTCGTCATCATTTATCAGATTGCGAAGAGCGAGCGAATACGCCACTACACTTCGCGGCGAAGCCGAGTCAAAAGCTGCGACAAACCGTCTGATGGGCTGGTTGCTGCTGGCATTTTTCATTCTTGGATGCTACGCTATCTGGCGGTGCCATGAGGCGCTGATCGGACGGATGCTGCCAGAATCCGCTTCGTTTCAAGGTCGGGAGTATGACTTCATGTTTAATGTCACGCTCATTACTACAGGTATTGTATTCTTTGCTACCCAGGCACTACTATTCTGGTTTGCATTTCGCTATCAAAGCACTGAAAAGCGGACTGCTTTCTACTATCCGCACAACAATAAGCTGGAGCTGATCTGGACTACCATTCCTGCAATTGTGATGGCTATATTGGTAGCCATCGGTCTGAAAAACTGGTTCCTGATTACATCCGCTGCGCCGGCTAACGCACAAATAGTAGAAGTAGTAGGTAAGCAATTTAACTGGCTCATACGCTACCCCGGCGCAGACGGCCAACTCGGCAAGCGCAACTTCCGCCTGATTAATGATGCTAATAACGTCCTTGGACTGGATTATAAAGCGGATAAACATAACCTGGATGACATTGTTAATCAAAGCGGAGAACTTCACATCGTTAAGAACAGGCCTGTAAAACTTATCATTGGTTCCCGCGACGTGATCCACGATGTTGGCCTGCCGCATTTCCGCTACAAGATGGATGCCGTACCTGGCATCACAACAACTATCTGGTTTACGCCTAGCATTTCTACAGAAGAAATGAAGAAGCGCACCAATAATCCGAATTTCGTTTACGAAATATCCTGCGACCAGATTTGCGGAAAAGGGCATTACTCCATGCGAGGCACGGTGATTGTGCATGAGACACAGGCAGAATTTGATGCATGGCATAAAGGGACAAACACCGGATTATGTAACGAACTTTGGTCCCAAGACATCTACGCCGGCTGCAGGCACCAATACAAATGGCACAGGCACCGGGAATGCCATAGACACGACAAAAAGTAATAATGCTCAACCTCAAGAGCATACGAACTAGTAACGATGAAGTAAGCGGGGCGCACTTAGCAAAGACGTTCCAATTAAAATAGCAGTATAATGAGCACGACGAACGAGCAGATAGTTATTGACGGACCAAATATGAGTCATGGCGCAATGGCCCATGCTGACCATGCCGCTCCTCCACACGATTCACACGGAGCAGAAGAGGCGCATGGCCATCACGAACACCACGAGCCGCACTTTATTTTCAAGTACCTCTTCAGCCAGGACCACAAGTACATCGCCAAGCAATTTCTGATTACCGGTATTATCTGGGCGATCATCGGCGCATTGATTCTCGGTTTTCTTCCGGCTTCAGCTGGGTTGGCCGGATAAGACATTCCCGATCCTGGAAACTTTCCTGGGCGACTGGGCTCGTGGCGGTAAGCTTTCACCCGAATTTTATTACGCGCTCGTCACGATGCACGGTACTATCCTTGTGTTCTTTGTACTGACGGCTGGCCTTTCCGGGACATTTGCGAACCTGCTCATTCCACTTCAGATCGGCGCCCGCGACATGGCCTCGCCATTTATGAACATGCTGTCATACTGGTTCTTCTTCGCGGCCAGTGTGCTGATGTTTATATCACTTTTCGTACAGACGGGACCTGCATCCGGCGGCTGGACCACTTACCCGCCGCTGTCTGCGCTGAAAGAGGCCAGTCTGGGATCCGGCATAGGGATGGATTTGTGGCTTGGTAGGTATGTCCCTGTTCGTTGTCTCGTCGCTTTTAGGTGGTCTGAACTACGTAAGTACAGTTCTGAACATGCGTACAAAGGGCATGAGTATGACCCGCCTGCCACTGACTATATGGGCACTGTTCTTTACCGCGGTACTTAGGTATCCTTTCTTTTCCGGTACTTTTCTCCGGCTTCGTACTGCTCATTTTTGACCGCAACTTCGGAACGTCGTTTTACCTGTCAGAATTGTTTGTGAACGGTCATGCGCTGCCGCACGTCGGTGGGTCGGCTATCCTTTACCAGCACTTGTTCTGGTTCCTAGGCCACCCGGAAGTATATATCATTATGTTGCCGGGCATGGGAATGGCTTCCGAAATACTCTCTACCAACTCCCGCAAACCAATCTTCGGATACTTTGCGATGATTATCTCGCTCATCGGCATTACCGTGTTAGCCTTCCTTGTGTGGGCACACCACATGTTCGTGACGGGTATGAGTCCGTTCCTCGGCTCCATTTTCGTACTCCTGACCCTGCTTATAGCTGTTCCTTCGGCGGTAAAGGTGTTCAACTGGCTCACTACAATCTGGCGTGGTAATATCCGCTTTACGCCGGCTATGTTGTTTGCACTTGGCTTTGTATCGCTGTTCATTTCCGGCGGCCTTACAGGTCTCTTCCTTGGTAACTCTGCAATTGATATCCATCTGCACGATACTTACTTTGTTGTGGCGCACTTCCACATTGTAATGGGCGTATCTGCGTTCTTTGGCATGTTTGCAGGGGTTTATCACTGGTTTCCTAAGATGTATAGCCGCTTTTTGAACAATACGCTCGGCTATATACACTTCTGGATCACCTTTATTGGCGCTTACATGATCTTCTGGCCGATGCACTATGAAGGCATCGCTGGCATGCCGCGCCGTTATTATGACTACAGCGCATGGGAAAGCTTCAAGCAATTCACCTCTCTTAACTCGTTTATTTCTGTTTGCGCTATTATCGTATTCCTCGCTCAATTGTTGTTTGTGGTAAACTTCTTCGCCTCAATCTGGAAGGGAAAGAAGATGATGACGCAAAATCCTTGGGAGTCAAATACCTTAGAATGGACAACGCCAATTCACCCGGGTCATGGTAACTGGCCCGGCGAAATCCCTACCGTACACCGCTGGGCATATGACTATAAGGATGACGGTATGGGCGGTGATTATGTACCACAACATATTCCGCTCCGTGAGGGTGAAGAATCACACTAGAATTTCCTGCCTACTTTTAAAAGCCTGAAGCGATTCAGGCTTTTTTATTGGAATGAAGTCCATCCTCAAATCACATCATTACTGGCCCTTTGCGCTTATCCTGGCGCTTCATATAGGCCTCCAGTGGTGGCACCTGCGCCTTGACTTTTGGAATGACGAGCTGTACACGCTGGAACGCTTCGTCTGCCAGCCTTTTGGCACTGCAGCGATAGATTACAGATCCACCAACAATCATGTCCTTTTCAGCCTGCTCGCTAAATGCTGGGCATTCTGTTGCGGCCTGGACAGCTATGCGGATGCTGTTATGCATCCCATCGTCCTCCGCTTGTTACCGCTCGCATTTTCAAGCATGGCAATTTTCTGGACCTATAAACTTGGCTACGCAATCGCAAGTCGGTTAGGCGGTGTAATGGCTGGCTTGATCCTAATCACTACTATTCCATTCTGGAATTATGGGGCGCAGATGCGGGGATACGGGCTGAGCATGTGTCTTTTCGCGGCTCTTTGTAACGCAATTTATGTGGCCATAAATCGAAGGCCGCCCTTAGTGCCAATCGCATTACTTAGTTGCGCTTTACTGTATACGTTACCGTCCAATATCTATTTCCTGATCGCTATATCTTTTTGCCTAATCATATGGGCCGCGCTGAAGCAGGGTGAAACCCGCCAAAGGGCATTGCAAATCATGAGCAGCGTAATTGCGGGCGCGCTGTTGGGTGCTTTACTTTATTGGCCGTTGCTGCCGCAAATGAGGCAACTGCCCATTTTCGCCTCAGGTACCGCGGGAAAGTCATTTGAAGCCCTGAGGGAGCGCCTGCCGGTTGTTGCCTATCACTTCCTCTCTGCCCGCTACCTTCTGATACTGCCTGTTTTCGTATTTCTGATAGTCTTAAGACACGAGCGTTGGCGGTGGCTATTCGGCGTTGCCGTTATTTTTCTGCTCCCATTCCTGCTCGCAGATGTGCGCGGGAATTCAACGCCTTACCGTGTATTTCTGACAGGACTTCCAGTAATCGCCGTTGCCATAGGCGTAGCCGTCACCAAGGCCGTGGCGCTGCTTCGCTCAAAGTGGTTGCAATACGGCACAACAGCATTCATTGGTCTTTACTGCATTGTGGTGTTTTGCTACCAGGTAAAAAAGACCGAGGTGGCAGCACTTCATGATATTGAAACCGGCCAGCGTTCCGGTGACCTCTATTTTCAATACAACCTTCACTTCTTTCACCCATGCGCTGACGCCCTCACGTACATACGTACGTATGCGCAGCGAAATATCCCGCTCGTAGAATGCTGCCGCATGGATGCAGAGCTACTGAAATACCTGAGCCTCGCCGGCTGGGATAGAGCCGCAGCGAAGCAGCTGCACCTAATGTCCGCTTTGGCCGTAAGCGACACCATTGACGTATTATCAGAGCGTCCTGCAATGCTCAAAGACTCATTGTCTCATACTGGTTTTACCGTGACAGAACGCCAATTACTACCTGGAACCCGGCCAGTTCAAATTATCCGGCTGGCGAAGCAATAAATCAATCATTGACCGGCACCGAAGGCTTTGTAAAGTGCCAGCCACCGGCTATAAAGTATGACGAGCGCCTTTTGAGAAAGGCTTACGTCCACAATTCCATCTTCGGGGTTTGGAAGTGGTACCCGCTTCTCTTCAAACGTTTGCATATTATAACGGTGCAATGTATCGCCACGGGCAAAAACAAGCTGCTGGTCAAAGGCCTGCACCGTCATCACACCCGGAAATGGAAGCAGTGTGATATAAGTAGCAAACTGGTCAAAAACAAGGATGCCATGTGCCGTATCGCAGAGATACAGACGGCGATCCCGTTCTACCAGACTGGAAGCCCTTGGCACGAATGGAAGCTGTTGCCGCAGGTCCATGCTTTCAGAAATCTGTATACCGCGCTCATCCAGCTTCAGCAATCGCGCTGCAATGAGGTCATACACCCAAAGGTTGCCGTCAGAAGCGGTAGCTACGGCCGTCTGGGATAGAATGCCCAATGGGTGCAAATCTATCTCTGCCTTCAGCGCCAGCTGCCTGTCTAGAAGCTGTACTTTATTGAAGGCAGGATAATACAGCAGTAATCGCAGGGGATTGGTGGCGTCAACCGTCCCAATCATCCCATTGAGCGTAGTCCGGTAAAAGCCGGTACTGTCGCCGCGCTCATTGTAGCGCGCAAGGGTATTGTCTGTTTGGATGGCATATACATTGCCCAGCTCGTCTGTAGCAACAGCCCGGGCGCTCATGGGTCGCGATGCAATGGTCCGAAGCGTATCCGCCGCATGCACCGCCCTTTTTCCGGCAAGACAGGCCGTTATAAAAAGCAGCAGTGCTGCCAACCGGTTGATTCCTATTCGCTTTCTACCCAGGGGTGGAAAACGGGTCGGGACAAAACGGGCAGGCAGCACAGTGCACATAGCAATGATAATTGACGGCTGCAAGAGCTCAACAGCGTTGTAAAACGCTACACTTTCTTCACCTGAATGGCGCTCATCCCCTTCGGTGTTTGTTCTGTCATGAACACCACCTTATCACCCTGCTTAACAGGCTCAAGAAAGATTATTGATGTGTACGAAGAAGCTTTCGCCGCTGCCGCTCTCCTTAATAAAGCCGAAGCCTTTATCCTCAAAGAAAGACGAAATGGTACCCGTGCGCGTGCCATCGCCGCTTTCCTCGCGGGCAGGTGCTGCGCCGAGCTGGATGCTTTCGTGGTCTATTTCTTTTTTCTTCTTTGGATCTGGCGGCGTGGACGAGAGGTTGCCATTCTCGTCAATGTAAGCCAGCATGTCGTCCAGACTTTTCCCCTTGGTAGCGTTGGCTTTACGCTCTTCCATTTTTTCTTCTTTCTCTTTCCGCTTCTTAATGCGGTTCTTTTCTTTTTCTTTTTTACCGAATGTTTCCTGTGATCGTCCCATTAAAATAATGTGCCTTTTCTGTTTTAATTGTTGGCGTACTCTATCAAAGATAAGCAACTGTGGGCGGTTTGCATACTATGTAGCTATACACTTAGTCTCGTCGGAGCCTATCGCTTCACAATTAGGAAATCATCTGGAAAGCGCTTCTTGAAATGGCTTTGGCGGATATATGTAGCATTGTCAGGGCGCACCTTGTCTTCATTAAAATTGAGTCCGTATGCTTCATAAGACATAAACGCCTCTATAAATCCGCCGGTTCCCTTGTCAAGATAAATAGAAACGCCGGTGCCGTCTGCGCGGCATACATTACCCCTCGCACGGTCGGCATTGATGCCGCAATTTCTAATAGTGTCGGTTGATTTTGCCAGGATGGACATACCCGCTTTGATGTTTGGATTAGGCATATGAATATTATTTGTCTAATAAAAATACAGCTGTCTGTTGAATATCAACTACGCTGGCGTCTGGAACAATCTTACCCAATTCATATCTTTATCCGATTGGGTTTTAATAGGTGTTGAAAAATCTTAAAGTGATTACATCTTCATCGTCAAATAGATAATAAATCAGGTGAGGAAAGCGTCTGGTTACCAATACCGCACATTTTCTTTATAAACAACAGCCTTGTGGTTGTTTGACGATAGCATCCAAGTAGGCCGCAGTCAATTCTTCAAAGCGGTCACCTAAGCCGGCTTGCCTACTGTTATAAAAATCCATCCCGTCCTTTACATCGGCGAGGGCAGCAGGCGTAATTTTCAGCTGACGCATGGCCGTTGCTCCGGCGGAGGGTTTTGCGTGCTTCGCTCCAGTTGAGTGGATAGGCGAGCTCTTCTACGATGCGTTTAAACTCGGCATTTACAGCAGCTTCCATTGCGGGCGTTACATGTGAGTCGTTGCTAAATGCCTCATAGCCTAAGGATTGTATCAGTTCCTGGAAGAAGGGATACTTATTATCCGGAACTTTGACGATAAGCTGCTTCATAGGACTAATTTACGGCGAACATTGTTTAAAGCTTGTATACTATAGTAGTCGCGTAAGAACGCCCATCGCCTGCAGGACTGTATTCTTACAAACAGTGATTGATGCAAGTCGGAGACTTGCTGTTATTGTGGATTTAAGTCTGCTTCGCAAGACTTAAACCAGTGGAGCGAAGGGAACGCCGGCCAACAAAATCTATAAACCGCGCTGCCGAAGCACTTCCTCATAAGGTATTCGCTCCGTATCGGTTTGTAATACCTGTACCGCATCATTATAATCCAGAAGGTCTTCCACACTGTCAAAGCCCTCTTCTGCCGCTTTGTTGGGTAGAAGGGCGATGTATTCATTGTAAGGCAGCACGGCGACCTCGGGGGTAAAAAGTTCTTCAATTTTACTATTCCTTATTTCAGCTATCCGTTTTGGGGTCTTGTCATAGGCTTTTTTAATTTCCTCATTTGTCCTAATGGGTACTTGAAACGTTTTTGGTAAGTTGCATTTGTTCATGATTAAATCGTATTTGATATTCAAATATACAAACAGTCATAGTGCAATCCAAATGTATATCTCAAGAAGAAGCCCAACAGACTGACGAACGCACAAGAGTGCGACGCAACGGCAGCCCAATAGCGAATGGAACGCCGGCCAACAAAAATCTATAACACGTACTTGACAACATAGGCCCTTTTCAAATCATTTCCTTCAAAGCCAATCCTTACCTTTGCGCTCCTTTAAGAAAAAGATTTTAATAACCAATACAAATGGCAGACCTCCGCTATCAGCGCAACTTCGGCATCGCGGCCCACATTGACGCTGGCAAGACGACTACTACCGAGCGCATCCTGCGCTACACCGGCATGATTCACCGCATTGGCGAAGTGCATGACGGCGCCGCTACCACCGACTGGATGGAGCAGGAAAAAGAGCGTGGTATCACAATTACTTCCGCTGCCGTAAGCTGTAAGTGGCAGTTCCCTACCGTAAAGGGTAAGGCTGACTCAAATACTAAGGAGTATTACTTCAACATCATTGATACCCCGGGCCACGTGGACTTTACCGTAGAAGTAGAGCGCTCCATGCGTGTACTGGATGGTCTGATTGCCCTGTTCTCCGCCGTTGACGGCGTTGAGCCGCAGTCTGAAACCGTTTGGCGCCAGGCGAACCGTTATAAGGTTCCGCGTATCGGTTTCGTGAACAAGATGGACCGTATCGGTGCTGACTTCCTGATGGTGGTTCAGCAGGTGAAGGACATGCTGGGTGCGAAGGCCGTTCCGCTTCAGTTGCCGATTGGCGCTGAAGATGATTTCAAGGGCGTAGTTGACCTTATCCGCATGAAGCGGTATCGTATGGCACATGGAGACAGAGGGCATGACCTTTGACGAAATCGACATCCCTGCCGATATGGTGGACGAAGCGAACGAATGGCGCCAGAACCTCATTGAGGCTGTTGCCGACTATGATGAGAAGCTGCTTGAGAAGTTCTTTGACGACCCGAACTACCATCTCAGAAGACGAAGTACACGAAGCAATCCGTAAGGCCTGCATCGACCTGAGCATCGTTCCAATGATGTGCGGTTCTTCATTTAAGAATAAGGGCGTACAAACTGCGCTGGACGCGGTTTGCCGCTACCTGCCTTCACCGGTTGACCTGGAAGATACTGTAGGTACCGACCCCGACAGCGGAGAAGAAATCACGCGTAAGCCTGATCCGAAGGCACCATTCGCCGCCCTCGCGTTCAAGATCATGACCGATCCGTTCGTAGGTCGTCTGGCGTTCTTCCGCGTGTACTCCGGCCACCTGGATGCGGGCAGCTACGTGCTGAACGTGCGTTCCGGCAAGAACGAGCGTATCTGCCGTATCATGAAGATGTTTGCCAACAAGCAAAACCCGATCGACTTCATCGAAGCAGGTGACATCGGCGCGGCAGTAGGCTTCAAGGATATCAAGACGGGTGACACCCTTTGCGACGAGAAGCACCCGATCGCTCTGGAAAACATGTTCATTCCTGAGCCGGTAATCGCCATCGCGGTAGAGCCTAAGACTCAGGCCGACGTTGAGAAGATGGGCATGGCAATCGCCAAGCTTGTTGAAGAAGATCCTACGCTCCGTGTAAATACAGATGAAGACACCGGCCAGACCATCCTCTCGGGTATGGGTGAGCTTCACCTTGAAATCATCGTTGACCGTATGCGTCGCGAGTTCAAGGTGGAAATCAACCAGGGCGCGCCTCAGGTGGCTTACAAGGAGGCTTTCACTGCACACGATTGAGCACCGCGAAGTGTTCAAGAAGCAAACGGGTGGTCGCGGTAAGTTCGCCGACATCCAGTTTGAGATCGGCCCTGCTGACGAGGAGTTCCTGAAAGAAGGCAAGGGCCACTTCCAGTTCGTGAACGACATCTTCGGTGGTTCTATCCCTAAGGAATTCATCCCGTCGATCCAGAAGGGCTTCGAAGCGTCAGCATGACGACAGGCGTACTCGCCGGCTTCCCGCTGGAGAGCATGAAGGTGCGCATCTTTGATGGTTCTTTCCACCAGGTTGACTCTGACGCGATGAGCTTTCGAGCTTTGCGCGAAGAGCGGCTACCGTGAGGCTGGCCGCAAGGCTAAGCCAATCATCCTGGAGCCGATCATGAAGGTAGAAGTGGTAACACCTGACCAGTACATGGGTGATGTAACCGGTGACCTTAACCGCCGTCGCGCAATGCTGGAAGGCATGGACAGCCGCAACAACCTGCAGGTGATCAAGGCAAAGGTTCCGCTGAGCGAAATGTTCGGTTATGTAACGCAGCTCCGCTCACTGTCTTCAGGCCGTGCAACTTCTACCATGGAGTTCAGCCACTACGCTCCGGCCCCTCGCAACATCGAGGAAGAAGTTGTAGCCAAGGCTAAGGGTATGAAGGCTAATGCTTAATTAATACAGGACTTAGATTTAAGAAAGCCGCTCCATTTGGAGCGGCTTTTGTTTTTACTGCAATTCGCCCAGTGCCAATCCCAAAATCCGTCCATCCGTTCCATCCTGCACATAGGCAGCTAGGAATATGTCCTTATCAGTTAGCCCATCAGGAAGCGCAAACATTGCCCGCTCCAGAGCGCCTGCCCGATAGGCAATGCCGCGTACCACGTTTACATGCTCCAGCGTCTTGCCGCGGTTCTCGCCGCGCTTCACATGGGTTACTGCCTTATGCTGAACCAGTAATAGAACAACTCTGTCTCCGGCCTTCAGACCTTGCGCTTCGTATTGCAATTGAATGCTGTCGGCAAACGCTTTGGCATTGAGCGCTATATGAGTTTCCGGTAAGGCGCTAAGCCCTTCCTCAATCGTCCGCACAATCTCCTTCCGATTAGCGCCATTGGTTTCAAATCGGCCATTCACCACCGCCTGTGGCGTGTAGATATTGTCGTTCTTCAAAAAACGGCTATAATCTCTCTGCCGCTGTGAAAAAATGTGCTCACTAAATGGGTCTTTCCAGCCAAGTCGGTCCCAATAATCCACATGCATGCCCACCAGCAACACCGGCCTGCCTGCGTATTGTTGCGTGAGTTCCGCCAGTAACCTGTCTGCAGGCGGGCAGGATGAACAGCCTTCGGAAGTGAACCATTCAACTAGGGCAAATCCCTGTGGCGCATCCGTTTTCTTATCCACGGCTTTTGAAGCTTTTTGAGGTGAGAACGAGCAGGAAGTAAGGAGCACCAATAGTGCTACTAAGGCATGAATAAGGCGTATCATAGCTTTAAATTACGCAATGCCTCCGGCTGCGGTTCCCAAATCCGCGTTAGTTCTTATCAATAGAATACTTCCCCGGCCCGATAATAAACATGGCAAGGAAGACAATGCCCAGCTCAAGAGCGTGGCTCGCGCCTTTCATCCCTTCACCTGCATTGAAATGATGCATGGCTGCAACGCCCATTGTAATCATTAGCAGCAGCAGCGCTGGCCGGAAAAGAAATCCAATGAGGAAGAGCAGTCCGCCTACGCCTTCGGCAAAAGCAGCCATAAATCCCCAGAACGCCGGAAAATCATGAATGCCAAAGGCAGTCATAGAGCCGCCGATTTTCGTCCAGGTTTCAGGCCCGCCAAGTAGCTTAGGATAGCCGTGCAATATCATCATCGCGCCGATGCCGATGCGCAGGATAAGCAGTCCGGCATGGTGGTATTTAGAAAGAGAGCTAAAAAGCGCCATGATTTCGTGACGTGTTAGAAGTGTTGTTGGTTATTTGGGTGCGAAGCAATATTAAATCGGCGAGCACAATAGCTGTTACAGCCTCTAGTACCGGAGGCACGCGCAGCGCGATAGCCAAATCGTGCCGGCCTTTCACAGCGAATGTTTCCTGAATTCCGGTTTGGATATTCAAAGATGTCTGATCTCTGGGTGTAGATGAAGTAGGCTTCACCGCAATACGGAAAACGAGCTCGTTTCCATTGGTCAACCCGCCGGTGATGCCGCCTGCATGATTGGTCCGGGTCTGGCCGGAAGCATTTTCAAGCGCATCATTGTGCGCGCTGCCGCTCATCCGCGCAGCGGCAAAGCCGATTCCGAATTCAATGCCACGTACTGCCGGAATGGCAAAGGCGGCATGGGCCAGCAAAGACTCCGCAGCATCCCAGAACGGCTCGCCAAGGCCCACGGGCAAGCCGGCTACACGGCATTCTACGATCCCGCCAACAGAATCTTTGTCTTCAATAGCCTGCTGCAGTCCCGCTGCTACATCCGCATTACCACCAAGCTCTGTAAGCGTAGCCTTTATGCTAAGGCCAGGCAACAGCATCTTGGCGACTACCCCCGCAGCAACGAGGCACACGGTCAGCCTGCCCGAAAAATGCCCGCCACCGCGATAATCTTCAAAGCCCCCAAACCTTTCGTGCGCCACAAAATCGGCGTGGCCGGGGCGCGGAATGGAACGCTGTGCTTCATAGTCCTGTGACCGGGTATTGCTGTTTTGAAACGCGATGGTAAGCGGTGCGCCCGTCGTAAAGCCATTGAAATAGCCGGAAACAAACAGAGGTTCGTCGGTTTCTTTCCGCGGGGTAGTGCCAGCGCGGGTACCGCCCTGGCGCCGCTGTAGGTCTTCCAGGAAGTCTTCCGCGCTAAGCGCAATACCTGGTGGGCAGCCATCTATGGTCACGCCTACCTGCGGGCTGTGACTCTCGCCCCACACCTGCACCCGAAAGATGCGTCCAAAGGAATTCATACAGCCGTAAAGTTATTCGGCACTTTCAATCCTCGCGCCCAGGCTTTGCAAGTCTTCCCAGAACGACGGATAAGATTTTCCTACCGCCGCCGCACCCCTGATTGTTGTGGGGCCTTCGGCACGCAGGGCGGCTATAGCGCACATCATAGCAATGCGGTGGTCGTTGTGCGATGATACTTCGGTACCCCGTAACGCAGCATTGCCGTGGATGATCATCAGATTGTCTTGCAGCGAAATATCCGCACCCATCTTTCCCAGCTCGCTGACGATCGTCTCCGCCCGGTTGCTTTCCTTACTACCGAGGCGGCTCGTGCCTTCTATCACGCTGGTACCGTCTGCATAGCAAGCCAGTGCAGCGAGGGGCGGGAACAGATCAGGGAAGTCTGTTGCGTTAAAGTGAAAGGCTTTCAGAGGTGACTGGCTGGCGCAGACTTGCGTACTTTCTACAGAAAGCGCTGCGCCGGCATCCATCAATGCGGTAAGCACCCGCTTATCGCCCTGGGTGGTAAAGGCGTCGACGCCCGTTACGCAGACGCTGTCGCCTATGGCGCCTGCGGCAAGCAAAAAAGCCGCGCCGCTCCAGTCGCCTTCAATAGTGATAGTCAATGGCGGTTTGCCCCAGACCGGCTTTGGTGGAAAGCAGAACGCCTCATAACCGTTCGTCTCAGGCAAGGGTAGCGCCATCAATTCCATCACTTGAAGGGTAAGGTCAATATAAGGTCTGCTAACCAATCCACTCACCGAAATTGTAACGTCTGAAGCGCCTGCAAAAGCAAGGAGCAAGCCACTGAGAAATTGCGAGGTGTCCTGCGCATCCAGCGGGATGTCCTGCGGTGTTAGCGGTCCCTGTATGCTGGCCGGCAAGCGGCCCCGATTGCTGCCCACCCGTACGCCGAGGCGCGGCAGGTATGCCTTAAGAAAGCGCATAGGGCGGCGACACAGGCCAGGATGCGCATCCAGGCGCACCATTGCATCCTGCAGGGCTAGAATCGGACTAAGCATCCGCGCGGCCAGCCCCGACTCGCCAAAGTTTACGTGCGTAACAGGATGCACCATTACAGGCTCCGCTATTTCCAGCACGTCGGCGGCGGTGTGGCGCAGGGCAAAGCCAGCGTCGCGCAGCACCTGCATTACCACTAGCTCGTCGGCAGATGCGCCGGCATTGCATATCTTGATGCTGGCAGGCTGCCGAACCAAGCTGCGCATCAGGACGGCTGCCAGCACACGTTGAGACATGCTTTTGGATGGAGGTGCCTTAACCTGACCACGCAGCATGCCCGGATGTATAGTGAGTGTGTCCCTAAACATTGGCCGCCAAAAGTAAGGCCCCGCACAAAGCTATCTTCGCAGGAAGTGCTGGAATGTTGGAATGTTTAGATGTTCCGCAAACACTTCAACACTCCAACGCTCCACCATTCCACCATCCCAGCATTCTATGTCCCGCTACGCCTTCCAGGTGATGTATGACGGCACCGCCTTCAACGGCTCACAGATACAGGGCACGCAGCCCACTGTGCAGCTGGCGCTGAATGATGCCCTTGCCACGCTCCTACGCCATCCGGTTGAAACTTTTGGCGCCAGCCGCACCGATGAGGGCGTTCATGCCTTGGACAACGTCTATCATTTTGACGTAGATGAAGTCTTGGCGGCTGCCGACGTGTACCGGCTCAATGCAATCCTGCCCCTTGCTGTTTCCATCACCCGGCTTTACAGCGTAGCGCGAGACTTTAATGCCCGTTTTGATGCGACCTCACGTCGCTACCGCTACCGCATTTACCAGAAAAAGAATCCCTTTCTCTTTCACCGTGCGCTGCACTTCCCCTACCGCCTTGATAAGGGTGTATTAGAGGAAACCGCCGCTGCATTGATGGATTACACAGACTTTGAATCCTTCTCTAAGCGCGGAGCGCAAGTGAAGACGTATCAATGCCGCATCCTGCAGTCGCGCTGGGAGGAAGTGGGGGAGGAGCTGCACTATGTGGTAGAAGCGAACCGTTTTTTGCGTGGCATGGTGCGCGGGTTGGTGGGTACGCAATTGCGCGCCGGACGGGGAAAGTATGGTGTGGCGGGCTTCCGCGAGATTATTGAGGCGAAAGATTGCAGCGGCGCGGATTTTTCCCCAAAAGGCTGGGGGCTGTATCTGGAAGAGGTGGTTTACCCAAATGGGGTACTGCATCCTGTGTGAGGGACAGGGAGTCAGAATGACTGGCTTACAAGTGCCCGCAAAACCTCTTCGTCTGCCGCAATGGACGCCTTAGGGCACGCTGAACAGGTCGCATAATCATTTTGGATATGGACAGAGTATGCCGAACCGGCTGCGCCTTGCCGCCCGAATTGTACCGAAATTTGAGGGACGATTATGTCCGAGCCAAACCCTCTGTTTTCCCTCGCCACCCGCGTCATCAATCATACGGGCAAGCACCTCTTCCTCACAGGCCGCGCCGGTACGGGCAAGACTACCTTCCTGCGCCACATCGTGCGCACCACGCCGAAGAAGACGGTAGTGGTGGCGCCTACGGGCGTGGCGGCGATCAATGCGGGAGGTGTGACGATGCACTCGTTTTTCCAGTTGCCCTTCGGTATGTACATCTCCGACGCCAGCGACTATGCCGGCGAGGAATACAGCGGCAGCCAGATAGTGAATAAGCGCACCCTGCTGAAGAATATCCGCTTCAACAATGAAAAGCGCCAGCTGCTGCGCGAGCTTGAACTGCTCATCATAGACGAAGTGAGCATGCTGCGCGCTGATGCGCTGGATGCGATAGATACCGTGCTGCGTGCCTTCCGCAACAAGCCGCGGCTGCCTTTTGGCGGTGTGCAGGTGCTATATATTGGCGACCTCTTTCAGTTGCCACCGGTGCTGAAGGGCGAAGAGATGGTACTGTTTCTAGAAACCTACCGCAGCCCTTTTTTCTTTAGCGCCAAAGTGGTGGAAGAAGAGCCGCCTTTGCTCATAGAGCTCAAACATATCTACCGCCAGCGCGATGAGCAATTCATACAGGTGCTTAATGCCATCCGCAACAACCGCGCAACGGAGGAGGAGCTGGCCATCCTGCACGAGCGCTACAAGCCCTGGCAGCAACCCGAAGATGAGGTCATCGTCCTCACCACCCACAACGCCAAAGCCGACGCCATCAACCGCGAGCGCCTGGCTGCGTTGCCGGGGAAAACTTATCCGTTTGAAGGAGAGATAAAGGGCGAATTCGGCGACAGAGCATTGCCGGCCGAGCGCACACTGCAGCTAAAGATTGGCGCGCAGATCATGTTCATCAAGAACGATGCAGGGGCCGTTCGGCGCTATTACAATGGCAAGCTTGCGACAGTTTATCACATTGGCACAGAGAATGACATCTGGGTAAAGCTGGCGGGCAGCGGTGAAGAGCTGAAGCTGGAGCATCACACCTGGCGGGCCGTTCGCTACAAATACGACCGGGAGAAAGATAAAGTGGCCGAAGAAGAGCTGGGTTCGTACAAGCAATATCCGGTGCGGCTCGCCTGGGCCATCACCATCCACAAAAGCCAGGGCCTCACATTTGAGCGCGCCATTGTGGATGCAGGGCAATCTTTTGCTGCCGGACAGGTGTACGTAGCGCTTAGCCGCCTTACATCATTGGAAGGAATGGTGCTGCACTCCCGCATTCCGGAGAAAGGGATAGAAATGCCGGAGGAAATAATGGCCTTTTGCCGTCGCGAGATGGACGAGGATTTGCTGGAAGCACTGGTGCTGGACGAAGAACAGGCCTTTGCGCAAGAGCAATTGGTGAAATGGTTTTCTTTTGAAAAGCTGTACGGTACATGGGCGCTGTTTCATGAAGGCTTTGCGCACCGCGGAATACCAGGCGTAGAAAGTGCTGCAGCGTGGAGCGACGGTATATTGAAAGCACTGGATAGTTTGGAGGAGACGGCAAAGAAATTCCGCGCGCAACTGGATAGCATGTTGGGCAAGAAGACGGATTACGTAGCAGTTAGCGCACGCGTTGCTGCTGCGCAAATATGGTTTGGCGATGCGCTGGAGCGCGAAGTGCTGAAGCCATTGCAGGAACATTTCAAAGCCTGGAGCGTAAAGCCCCGCAGCCGCCAATACCTCGGCGACCTTCGCGATCTGGAAATAGCCGCATTGCAATTAAAGAAAGGCTGGCAGCAGGCGCAGCAACTCACGCATGGGCTTGCCGGCGGCACTTCGTACACAGATCTACAACTGGACGTGCCGCTGGAAGGTTCTCGCTTGGCTGCCGATGCAGAGAAGGCCGCTCCAAAGCAAAAGAAAGGCGACACTTATGCAACCACGCTGGCCATGTTTAAAGAAGGCAAGCGCATTGCCGACATCGCTGCAGAGCGCTGCGTGACGGTGGGAACTATAGAAGGACACCTGTCTCGCTTTATCCAGACGGGCGAGGTGGATGTGAGCGTTTTCGTGACCAAAGAACAATTTGAGGCGATTAATAGGGCGCTGGATAAAGTAAGTGGTGAAGGAAGCAGCTCAGCAGCAAAAGCGGCTTTAGGCGACGCTTATAGCTATACGATGATCCGCGCAGTACAGATGTGGCGGATGCGGAAAGCAAGTGGAATGGCTGAAGCGCGTCAGTAACATCTGCCTTACACAAACGGAGCGTCATTGTGTTAATCTTCACATGTGTCAGCTTACCTTCGCATCCTAACCTACCAATCACTTTTCCTTTGCCGATTCTCATCTTCTTTATTGCCCACTGGTACCTCTCCCTTTTCTCTCAGTCGTTCTTCCACCACCGCTATGCGGCGCATGGCGCGTTTACGATGAGCCGGGGCGCCGAGAAATTCTTCTTTTTCATTTCCTGGCTTACAATGGGCTCCTCTTACCTCAGCCCGAAAGTGTATGCGTTGATGCACCGGATGCACCATGCATATACGGATACGGAGCTTGACCCGCATTCTCCGTCTTACTCCAAGAATGTCTTTGACATGATGTGGCGTACGCGGAAAATTTACCTGGACATTTGGTACGGCAAAACTGTCCTTGAAGAAAAGTTCAAGAAGAATCTACCTGAATGGGCTTTTATGGATAACTGGGGCAACAATATCTTCTCCCGCATACTTTGGGTGGGATTGTACGTAGCCTTTTATGCGGCCTTTGCGCCGTCTATCTGGTGGTGGGCTCTGCTGCCAATTCAGATTGCCAGCGGTGCAGTGCATGGCGCTATCATCAACTGGTATGCTCACAAGTACGGCTACATCAATTATAAGGTGCGCAATACTTCGCAAAACCTATTCTCCATTGACATCCTGATGTGGGGCGAAAGCTATCACAACAACCACCATAAGTTTGCCTCTTCCGCCAACTTCGGCAAGAAATGGCACGAGCTGGATCCTATGTATGGCGTAATTAAGCTGCTGAACTGGATGAAGGTGATTCAGCTGAAGAAGCCGCAGCCGGCGTTAGCAAACGGCCAGCATGCAGTGGCTGAGCAGGAATGGTAAGCATCAAAGTTCATGCTCCGTTTCCCGAACGCTAAGATCAACATCGGCCTCCACATCACGCGCAAGCGGGAAGATGGCTTCCATGATTTGGAGACGATCTTTTACCCTGTTCCACAGCTGCGGGATGCGTTAGAGATAGTACCGGCTGCCGGCGATAAAGGTCTTTTTCAAACGAGTGGCCTGCCGGTTGACGGTGGAACGGAAACTAACCTTGTTTGCCGGGCGTACAAACTACTCTGGGATGCTTTTCCCGGCCACCTGCCGGATCTGGACATTTACCTACATAAAGTTATCCCTATAGGTGCCGGCCTTGGCGGCGGCAGTGCTGATGCAGCGTTTGCGCTGCGGATGCTGAATGAAATAGGCGATCTGGGTTTGTCTGATGAACAGTTAGAAGGCTTTGCGCTTCAACTTGGCTCTGATTGCCCATTCTTTATACGCAACACGCCGCAATATGCGCAAGGCCGTGGCGAGGTGATGGAACCAATTGAAATTGACCTTTCTCCTTACCGAATTGAAGTTGTTTGTCCGCAGGTGCATGTGAGCACGCGCGTAGCATTTAGTCGCGTTTTGCCAAAGGATGCGCCGTTTAATTTGCGCAGCTTGCCGGATATACCATTGGTGGAGTGGCGGCAGGTGCTACGGAATGATTTTGAGCAGTCGCTGTTTGCGCAGTTCCCCGAAATAGCTGTCCTGAAGGAGCAGTTGTATGCAGATGGCGCGATTTATGCCAGTATGAGCGGAAGCGGAAGCGCCGTGTATGGAATTTTTAAACGTTCATGACTGCAAAGCCTTTCCCGCCGCAGAAATAAGTTTACCAACATGAAGCCATACATACTTCTTTCGGCCTTATTCGTCTTGTTGGCAAGTGGGCAACATTGCGAAGCTCAAAAACTGCCTTCTGGCTATAGACTTCTTGAAGACGCTCCCGCCTCTGTAAGCTTACTTGCTGATTTGGATGGTGATGGAAAATCTGATGCTTTTCGCGCGGTTTTGAAGGATGGTGAGGAAGATGCGCGTCTCATGGTGCAAATGGCGCGTGGCAAAAAAATGTGGACAAGCGCACCTATATCCATGTGCTGTGGTTCTGTTTCGGAGAAAGGCGGCGTGGTGGATGTGCATTCTAAAGGCATGCGTGGATTTACCTATTACAAGTTTCGCTGGGAAGCTGCGACCGGTGACTTCCGACTTATTGGTTATGATACGGAGTCATTCGGCAACGCCGCAAATGACGGCAGCGGCAGAAGCAGCCTCAACCTCCTTACCGGCGCTTACGTAGCGGCCTTTAATAGCTACAACGAGAAGCAGGATAAACTAAGTGCACTGCCTAAGGTGAAGCGAAAGATTGAGATGGGTAGGAAGATTTACCTGCGCAATTTTGACGAGGCGGCGGATACCTGGCTTGCTGACTTAACTGCGAAGTACCTGCCGAGGGAAGTGCGAGCTAGTGCAGTGGCCGTTTCTTTATCATCCCGCCGCGCGTATCTGCTATTGGCGCCTGGATCACGAAGGCTTCCTCATCTATCCGCTCAATCTCGGTTAGCACTTTCTGCACTTCTAAGCGCGTCACCACGCAGAAGAGAATTTTCCGGCGTTGCTCTACGAGGCCGTGATTGCCGTAGCCGCCTTCGCCGCTGTAAGCGGTTACACCGCGGCCCAGCTTTTCAACAATCATTTGCTGTATTGCATCAGCCTGGTGCGAGATGATGGTAACGCCGATGTACTCTTCAATGCCTGTAATCAGAAAATCCACCGTCTTGGAAGCCGCCAGATAAGTAAGCATGGAATAGAGCGCGACTTCCATACTTACCAGCAAAGCGGAGGTAGCAAAAAGCAGGATATTGAACAGCCCGATAAAATCGCCGACAGAAAGTGTGCTTACCCGGCTCACGGCAAAGCCAGCACCTCAGTGCCGTCAATCACACCGCCGCCTCTCATGCAAAGCCCGATGCCCGCACCAATGAAGAAGCCGCCGAAAACTGCAATGAGCAGGGGGTCTTTGGTAAGGGTATTGAGGTGGACAAAGTGAACCGCAAGTGCCAGCACAAGGATAGAGCAGCCCGTCTTCATGGCGAAGCCGCGCGATACCTGTCGCGCGCCAAAATAGATGAAGGGTACATTGATGAGCGCAATAAGAATACTCAGCTCCACGCCCGTAAGCCGGGAAACTAACAGCGAAATGCCCGTAATGCCGCCGTCTAGGAAGTGGTTTGGCAGCAGAAAGCCCTTCAGTCCGATTGTGGCGGAAGACACGCCCGCAAGCAGAAATAAAAAGCTGCGAAGGGTGAGGCCTCTGAACATAATGTCGCTTGTTACCTCAAAGTAAGCCAGCTTTCATTAGCTCACATACGCCCAAGCCCCAAGCTGCACCGCTAAACCAATTGCATAGCCTACCCAAAGCTCAAAAGCAGTATGCTCCCGCAGGATAAGCCGGGCCGTGCCCACAAGCCCACCGATGAAAATGGCGATGAAAAGCGCCGGAAGCATATTGAATGGCGATAGAAATAATAATACCGTCATAATGCCAATCGCGCCGCCGGCAGCCGTTGTATGCATGCTGACCTTAAACAAGATAGATGCCATAAACAGCAGAATAATTCCCCAGAATGATCCGAGCAGCAGGATATTGATAATCTTTGGCGTGTCCGGCAGATGGCTGAATACCTGCTGTGCCCAGAAGTAAAAGGTCATCGTCGCAATAAGCGGGATGATACGGTCTTTGGCCACGCGCATGTGCACGCTTTGGATAAAGCCAAGTGCCTTCAGCAGTGCCACCACCAGCAACGGGAAGAATATGGTAGTAGAAGCCAGGCTTATCAGGCGGAAAGTCAGGAGCTTATTACTCATTCCTGCAAACTCCGCCGGTTGAATACGCCAGATAACAACACTCAGCAGCACCGGCATAAACACCGGATGGAAGATGTACGAGATAAAGCTGGCAAAGCCTCTTAAAGCAGGCGGACCCATCGGCGCAGGCCGTGGTTTCTCCGGAAATTCCTCTTCTATCACTGCGGTTTCATGGGTTCATGTTTTAATCAAGGTTGGGTGAGAGCCAGCGGCTGATGTCTTCCAGGCTCATGCCTTTGCGGCCGGCATAATCTTCAAGCTGGTCTTGCTGGATTTTGCCAACGCCGAAGTAGCTGCTCTGCGGGTGAGAAAAATACCAGCCACAAACAGATGCCGCCGGATACATCGCCAGGGATTCGGTGAGGGTAATGCCGGCTGTTTCCGTAGCGTTCAGCAGCTCAAAAAGCTTGTACTTCTCT
The DNA here is from genome assembly GCA_963782125.1 of uncultured Bacteroidota bacterium. GTDB lineage: Bacteria > Bacteroidota > Bacteroidia > Chitinophagales > Chitinophagaceae > UBA1952. Next base: position 638,937 of record CAWAID010000007.1, on the reverse strand, counting down.
GTATGGTCCGGGCAGGCAGGATAGCCGGGAGCGGGGCGGATGCCCTGGTAGGTTTCCTTAATCAGCTCTTCGGGCGTGAAGGTTTCATCCGGGGCGTAGCCCCAGAAGCTTTGCGGGTATGCGGTATGCAGCAACTCGGCAAAGGCTTCGGCAAGACGGTCGGCGAGTGCCTGAAGCATAATCTTGCTGTAATCGTCATGCTGCGCGGCAAAGCGTTCCAGGTGCGGCTCAATGCCGTGGATGGAAACGGCGAAAGCACCAATGTGATCGTCAGCTGCACTGGCGCAATAAAATCCGCAAGGGAGAAGTTAGGCTGACCAGTAGCTTTCTTGATCTGCTGGCGCAGATGCTCTAGGCGGACGATGGAGCCGTCTTCCCGCTTCAGCGTAACCGTATCAGGCGCAGTACGGGATGCTTCCCAGAAGCCTACGACGCCTTTTGCCTGCAGCCAGCCTTCGGCAATGATCCTGTCCAGCATCTGCATTGGCATCCCTGAAAAGCTTGGTCGCTTCTATGCCTACGTTTCATCTTTCAGAATATCCGGGTATCGGCCGCGAAATTCCCAGGTGATAAAGAATGGCGTCCAGTCTATGTACTCCCGGATTTCTGCCAGCGGATAGTTCTCAAAGCTTTTGATGCCGGTAAAAGATGGCTTGGGCGGTGTATAGCCTTCCCAATCAATCGCCACCGGATTCGCCTGCGCTTCCGCGAAGCTTAGGTATTGCTTGGCTGACTTCTTGCCTTCAAAATCCGCACGCAGCTTTTGGTACTCATCGCCAATTCCTTGCAGGAAGGCAGGCTTGTGTTCGTCGTTCAGTAAAGTGCCTGCCACCGTTACGCTGCGGCTGGCATCCAGCACGTGCACTACGCCATTGTCATATCCCTGGGCGATCTTCACGGCCGTGTGCATCCGGGATGTGGTGGCACCGCCTATGAGCAATGGCTGCTTCATACCGCGCCGCTTCATCTCCTTTGCCACGTGCACCATCTCATCCAGAGAGGGCGTGATGAGGCCAGACTAGGCCGATAATGTCTGCGCCAGCCTCTACTGGCTTTCTCCAAGATCTTATCAGCCGGCACCATCACGCCGAGGTCTATAATCTCGTAGCCATTGCAGGCCAGCACCACGCCTACGATGTTTTTGCCGATGTCGTGCACATCGCCTTTTACGGTAGCCAGCAGAATCTTGGCTGCGCCGGCAGTTTCTTCATTTGTCGTTCCGGCGGCTTCATGCGCAACGCGGCGGTCTTCTTTTTCCTGCTCAATAAACGGTGTGAGGACGGCCACGCTGCGCTTCATCACGCGGGCGCTCTTCACTACCTGCGGCAGAAACATCTTGCCGGAGCCGAACAGGTCGCCGACCACGTTCATCCCGTCCATCAGCGGGCCTTCGATCACATCCAGCGGGCGGGGATATTTCTGGCGGGCTTCTTCGGTGTCGGCATCTATGAAATCGGTGATGCCATTTACAAGAGCATGCTTCAGGCGCTCCTCAACCGCGGCGCTGCGCCATGCATCGTCCACCTTTTCTGTCTTGTCTTTTGCCTTTACTGTCTCGGCGAATGTCACCAGCCGCTCGGTCGCATCCGGGCGGCGGTTCAGGATCACGTCCTCACACAGCTCGCGCAGCTGCGGCTCTATCTGGTCGTATACCACGAGCTGGCCGGCGTTGACGATGCCCATGTCCATGCCTGCCTTAATGGCGTGATACAGGAAGACGCTGTGCATGGCCTCCCGCACCACATCGTTGCCGCGAAAGGAAAACGACACGTTGCTCACACCGCCGGAAATCTTCGCAAGTGGCGCCTTTTCCTTGATGATGCGCGTGGCTTCTATAAAGTCAACCGCGTAATTATTGTGCTCCTCAATGCCGGTGGCAATGGCGAAGATATTGGGGTCAAAAATGATGTCGGATGGATGAAAGCCGATTTCCTGCGTGAGAATCTCGTAGGCCTTCACGCAGATATTCACGCGGCGCTCCAGCGTATCCGCCTGGCCCTGCTCGTCAAAAGCCATCACCACCACGCCTGCGCCGAAGGACTTGCAGATGCGGGCTTCTTTCTTGAATTTCTCCACCCCTTCCTTCATGGAAATGGAGTTGACGATGCACTTGCCCTGCACGCATTTTAGCCCCGCCTGGATGATCTCAAACTTGGACGAATCGATCATCACCGGGATACGGGCGATGTCCGGCTCAGCCTGCATCAGGTTGAGGAAATCCTGGTCATGGCCTGAACGCCGTCCAGCAGGGCGTCGTCCATGTTCACGTCCAGCACCTGCGCGCCGCTTTCTACCTGCTGGCGGGCAACGCTGAGGGCTTCCTCATACTTGTTCTCGCGGATGAGCCGGGCAAATTTCTTGGAGCCGGTTACGTTAGTGCGCTCGCCTACATTGACGAAGTTGGATTCCGGGCGGACAATCAGGGGCTCCAGCCCGCTGAGCCGCAGGTAGGGGTGGATGGTGGACATTACGGGAGGCGGAGGTGCTTAGACAGGGGCAAAGGTAGGCGTGCATTATTCAGCGACGACTTTACTACCCTGAAACATGCTTAAGGTAAAAACTCTATGTACCTCAATAAGCAATCAGCCCAATAATCTTGTCGTTTGGTTTTTCCAGTCTTCTTTGATGTAACGGTAAAGTCGTAGGAAGGTCTACCGTTTGTGTGCTTGATAGCTGGCGCCGACAATTCTGAGTTATCGGATTTACGAATGGTCTTATGTGCCTTGCATTTTTCAATTAAAAAGGCCAATCCTTTAACAGTATCGTTGAAGTCCATAGGGATATTTACCTGCAAATAACGTGATGGCCTACGATAAAACAAAAGTCTTGAACGAACAAAGGAATTGCAATTCTTACAGAGTGAGAGCCCAACAGATTGACAAACCATCAATGTGCGATGCAACGGCAGCCCAATAGCATGATGTGCCGGCTCAATAAAAGTCCCGCTCCCGCTCCGTCATGCCGAACTTGTTTCGGCATCTATCGGGCAGAGCGGCCGTCCACAATAGGCCCCGAAACAAGTTCGGGGTGACGGAGCACAAACCCTACTCCACCATCCCCAAAAACTCCTCCTCACTTAAAACCGCCACCGTTCCCAGCTTCTTCGCCTTCTCCAGCTTGCTGCCCGCGTCCGCACCTACTACCAGATAATTCAGCTTGCTGCTAACGCCGCTGAGAGGATGCTGCCTCCTTTCGCTTCCACCATTGCCTCTGCCTCGCTGCGCTTCAGCTTTTCCAGCGTGCCGGTGAAGAGAAAGGTCTTCCCGCTGAAGATGCCTTCAACCGGCGCTTCCGCCTTGTGGGCGTTGGCAAGGTTCACACCCGCCGCTTCCAGCGCATCAATCGTCTCCCGCACCTCTTCTGTTTTAAAGAAGGCCGCTACTGATGACGCCACCTTCGGGCCTACATCTTCCAGCGTAGCCAGCCGCTCTTCATCCCAGTCATAAAACTCGCGGATGTGGCTGACTGCGTTTGCCAGCGTTTTGCCGCCGGTCTCGCCCACGTGCCGGATGCCGAGGCCGAAGATTAGGCGCGACAGCGGCTGCGTCTTGGACTTCTCAATTGCCGTGCGCAGATTGGTCACGCTCTTCTCGCCAAAGCCCTCCAGCGCGCTCACCCGCTCCCACACGATGTTGTACAGGCTCGGGATGTCCGTGATGATGCCGCGCTCATAAAACTCCTTCACGCGGCTCTCGCCCATGCCGCGGATGTCCATCGCGTCTTTGGAGCAGAAGTGGATGATACGCTCCACCACCTGCGCCGGGCAGGCCAGGTTGGGACAGCGCCACACGGCCTCATCCTGCGGGCGCTCCAGCGGGTGCTCGCAGACCGGGCACAGCGTCGGATAGACTATCGCTTCCTCCGTGCCGTCGCGCAATTCTGCCAGCGGCTTTACGATGTAGGGAATTACATCGCCCGCACGCTCTACGAGCACTGTATCCCCGATGCGGACGTCTTTTTCGCGGATGACGTCTTCGTTAAATAGAGAAAGGGAGGTTACCGTCACGCCGCCGATGGGCACGGGGTCAATTTTGGCTACCGGCGTCACGCTGCCGGTGCGGCCTAAGTTGAAGATGACCTGCCGCAGCTTGCTCGTGGCCTGCCGCGCGGCTAGCTTATATGCTACCGCCCAGCGTGGGTGATGGCTCGTCATGCCGAGCTTTTCCTGCAGGGCGAGGTCGTTCACTTTGATAACGAGACCATCCACTTCAAAGGGCAGGTCGTCGCGGCGCTCGGCGAATGTGGCGCAGTAGGCGATTACCTCGTCAATGTGGGTGAAGAGGCGCAGCTCCTTAGCGGGCGTGGGGAAGCCGAGGCTGTAGAGCCATTGCAGCGAATCATGGTGATTGCTGAGCTGCACGGGCACCGGCGAAGCCTCTACCTCTGAGACGTGATACAGTATCGCCGTCAGCTTGCGCTTGCTTACCTCGCTTGGGTCAAGCATGCGCAGGGTGCCGCTGGCCGCATTGCGCGGATTGGCCAGCGGACGTCAGGCCTTCCGCCGCGCGCTGCGCATTGTAGGCCGCGAAGATTTCTTTATGAATCACTACCTCGCCGCGAATCTCTATCTGTGTTACGCCGTCTCTGCTGAAGGGTGCAGAGAGGGGGATGGCGCGGATCTGCCGGATATTGGGCGTGATTTCTTCGCCCATCACGCCGTCGCCGCGGGTGGCGCCGCGCACCATCTTGTCGCCCTCGTAGATGAGAGAGATGGAGGCGCCGTCGTACTTGGGCTCTACGCAGTATTGGATGGGCACGCCCTCGCCGGCGCCGGCGCGCACTTTCCGGTCCCAGTCTTTGAGGTCGTCGGCATTGTAGGTATTGTCCAGCGAGAGCATGGGCACGAGGTGCGGCACGGTGGGGAAGCGCTCGGAAAGGCCTTTGGCCACGCGCTGGGTGGGCGAGTCGGCGGAGACCTGCTCGGGGTAGGCTTCTTCCAGCGCGCGCAGCTTTTTGAAGAGGGTGTCGTACTCAAAATCGGCAAGGGCGGGCTCGCTCTGCACGTAGTAGCGCCAGTCGGCCCAGCGGAGGATGTCTGCAAGGGGCTGCATGAGCTCCGGGGAATCGGGGGCCTGGATGAGGTCTTTTGCGTCGTTGTAAAGCTGCTGCTCCTGCGCCTGGGTGTACATGGGGCGAAAATAGCTTGCTGCGGCATCTATCGTGAACGCTTTGCCCAATAGGCCCCGAAACAAGTTCGGGGTGACGAACCCTTATGGAGTGCTTTCGCTCCTTTATGCCGCTCCCGTTCCCGCTCCCGTCATGCCGAACTTGTTTCGGCATCTATCGGGCAGGCTTAGCTTGGCACCATGGCAGTAAACATGGAACAGGCGCTCTATCATTACGAGCCGGACATGCACTCCACCGGCTTTATCTACATCCTTAGTAACGCAGGCCGCAGCACACTTTACATTGGTGTCACCAATGATTTAAAGCGGCGACTGATTGAGCATAAAGAGAATAGAGGAAGCGCCTTTGCCATTCAATACAATCTGAAAGACTTGATGTACTATGAAGGACTTCCGACCATTGTGGCGGCCATTGCACGGGAAAAGCAGTTGAAGAAATGGCACAGCACGTGGAAGTGGAATCTTATCAGGGCGCATAATCCTTCGCTGCGGGACTTGAGTGAGGAGGTTTTGATGTAGCACGATAGATGCCGAAACAAGTTCGGCATGACGGGGGCGGGGGCGGGGACTTTTATTGAGCCGGCGGCAGCGCGCTATGGAGCTTCCGTTGCCGCCGAAGGCGTGTTGAATGTTCTTTTGACAAAAAGAACATTCAACCACATTGAGGGGTTCGTCAGTCTGTTGGGCTTTTCGCGATTGTTGAGTGAAAAGCTTAATCGTAGCTGTCATTGCGGGCAGCAGACCCGCAATCCGCCTAATGATTAGCAGTGCTGCGGTGTTCTCGCCTTGATGGAACAGATTGCGGGTCAGGCCCGCAATGACAGGAACCATTTGGCTGTTGTTCGTTGATTGGGCTTTCGCGTGGGATGTATATTCGTTGACGGCAACATCTCCAAGGTAAATGAGTACTGTCAAAATAATTGACGCGTCTAATCCTCAAAGAGTGGGAGAATACATTGATTCAAACCTGATAGACATAGCGTATGTTGATAACATCAAGGAAGACACTTTAGCTATTTCATTAGAAGACAGTATTGATTTGGATTGTCCAGAAGACAAAGCATGGATAACTGAACTACTAATTCAGGCATTAGTAGAGTCTGGCGAGAATTCAGCTAAAATTCAGTTCCCCCCGCCGGCGCAAGATTGAGGTGTGGCTTTGCGCGTGAGCATCTTGCGCCTGCCCGATAGGGCAATACCAATAAACATATCGATTGCCTTTGCAGCCAGGCACAAGATGCCGCCGCACAGCGCCCATGCCTCAATCTTGCGCCAGCATCGGAGCCGCCGCAGCAACTACAGAAGTGCCAACGGCCACCCGCGGAGCTTCCCAAGTCGCTACAAAAGCGTCCCCGGCCGCCGGTAGGGCAATTATTATTAATACAATGGCTCCGCTGGCCGCCGGCAGGGCAAAAAAAGTGAATACAAAAGCGTCCTGGGCTGCCGGCGGGGCTTTTGTAGTTATTTTTTATTCATATAAAGGTGCCCGGCAGTGTTTGCAATGATGGATGTAGTGTACAAGGGGGGAAAGCTGAATAGACTGACAGCCCCCTCAGTGTGGTTGATTCTTCTTTTTATTAAAAAGAAGAATCAACACGCCTTCGGCGGCGACCGAAGACCGGGAGCGAACGGAACGCCGACGAACAAAAACTTTCCCCGCTTACTTTTACGCCCATGAGCGATAAACCCCGGATTGGTATTTCTATAGGCGACATTAACGGCGTGGGCCCTGAGGTGGTGGTGAAGACGTTTGCCGACCCGCGGATGGCGGAGCTGTGTACGCCGGTCATTTTTGCATCGGCCAAGCTGATGGAGGCGGCGCGGAAGGGGCTGGAGGAGGTGCAGTTCCCGTTTAAGGTGGTGAAGGATTTTGGGGCGCTGGATACGAATGCCGTGAATGTTTTTTCCTGCTGGGAGGATGATGTGGCGATGCAGCCGGGCGTGCTGACGGATGCGGGCGGCAAGTACGCCGTGCGCTCCCTGATGGTGGCTACGCAATGCCTCAAAGACGGTCAGGTGGATGCGCTGGTGACGGCGCCGCTGCATAAGGGCAATACGCGGGTGGCGGATTTTCCGTACACGGGGCATACGCCGTATCTGAAGGAGGCTTTTGGGGCTAAGGATGTGGTGATGCTGCTGTATAGCGGGGCGTTGCGGGTGGGGCTGGCTACGGAGCATGTGCCGGTGGCGGCGGTGTCGGGGATGATTACGAAGGAGCTTTTATTGAGCAAGCTGCACATTATAAAGGATGCGCTGGTGCGGGATTTCGGGATTGACAAGCCGCGGATTGCGGTGCTGGGATTGAATCCGCATGCGGGCGATGAGGGGCATATAGGCCGGGAGGAGCTGGATGTGATAAAGCCGGCGGTGGATGAATTGCAGGGCAAGGGCTGGCTGGTCTATGGGCCGTATGGGGCGGATGCGTTTTTTGCGCGGAGGAGCTATGCGGAGTTTGATGCGGTGCTGGCGATGTATCATGACCAGGGGCTGATACCGTTTAAGACGATTGCGGCGGGGGAGGGAATCAATTATACGGCGGGCCTGCCGGTGATACGTACGTCGCCCGACCACGGGACGGCCTTTGATATTGCGGGGAAGGATATGGCGGATCCGTCGTCGTTTAGGGAGGCGGTGTTTGCGGCGATTGATTTGCTGCGCAATAGAAAGGAGTATGCGGAGGCTACGGCGAATCCATTGCAACGAGGGAAGCAGCAGCGGGAGCGGTATTAAGGATGATGGAGCCTGTGCGGCTCCATTTTTTTGTTCAGAAGGCTGGTTGTGCACTAATACACACCACCTTCCCATGAACAGAGACGGACAAACACGCAGCCTGTGGCAGGAAATGACGCAGGATTATCAGGCAACTAATAGCTGGAGCCGGGAGACGACTTATGATGTGCTCGTCATAGGCGCGGGCATTACCGGTATTACTACGGCACTGCTCCTGCAAGCGCAGGGCGTGAAATGCGTGGTAGCGGAGGCGCATAATCTGGCCTTCGGCACCACCGGCGGCACCACGGCGCACCTGAATACGATGCTGGACACGCCGTATCAGCTGGTGGAAAAAGACTTTGGGGAAGAAGGCGCGAAGCTCTTGCGGAAGGGTTGCGCGGAGGCAATTAGTCTGGTAGAAAATCTATCGGGGAATTACTGCGTAGAATGCGGCTTCGCCAGGAAGGCAGGCTTCCTGGTAGCGCAGGATGAGAAAGAGCTAGATGAATTGAAAGGGATTGTAGAAGCAGCCATCCGCGCGGGCGATGAGATGGCTTATACGGATACAATTCCGGTGCCGGTGCCTATGGTGAAGGCGGCGCGCTTTGAAGGGCAGGCGCAGTTTCATGCTACAAGGTATTTAAGCGGCCTTGCAAAGGCTTACGAAGATGGCGGCGGCGTGCTGCTTGAGCATTGTGTGGTGAAGAATGTGGACAAGAATGGGGAGACATTCATTGCTGAAAGCTCATTGGGCCAGTTAAAGGCGAAAAAGGTGGTTTATGCCACACACATTCCGCCGGGCATCAACCTGCTGCACTTCCGCTGCGCGCCGTACCGCTCTTACGCCATGGCGGTCCGCCTGAGCACGGACAATTATCCGAATGGCTTGCTTTACGACCTGAAGGACCCGTATCACTACTTCCGGACGCAGGAGGTAGATGGCCAACAGTATGTAATCGTGGGTGGCTACGACCATAAGACAGGGCATGAGGAGAATACGGAGAAGCCGTTCCGGGATTTAGAATCTTATATCCGTAGCGTCTATGATGTTGCATCCATTGACTATCGCTGGTCGTCGCAATACTTCAATGCTGCCGATGGGTTGCCCTACATTGGTCAGTTGCCGGGCGCGGAAGATGATGTGTATGTGGGCACCGGTTATGGAGGTAATGGCATGACCCTGGGCACACTGGCTGGTATTATGCTCAGCGAGAAGATTCTGGGCCGCGAGCATTACTGCTGGGACTTACTGAAGCCATCGCGGATAAAGCCGATTGCCGGCTTTATGGATTTTGTAAAGGAGAATGCGGATGTGGTAAGCCAATTTATCGGCAAGCGCTTCGCGTATGAGAAGATTAGCACACTATCAGAGCTTGCCGCCGGCGAGGCAACACTGGCGGATTGGGAAGGCAAGAAAGTTGCACTCTATAAGGATGACAGGGGCAAAGTGCACGCTGTTGACCCAGTTTGTCCGCACGCCAAATGCATTGTCGGCTGGAATAGCGCGGAACGGAGCTGGGACTGTCCGTGCCACGGCGCCCGCTACACGCCACAGGGCGAGATGATTACCGGCCCGGCGCGGCGGGGACTTACACCCCTGCTTTGGGAGGGGCTGGACGGCGACTAGTGCCGCGTCAACGCCCGGATAATGAGGATGATAACCGCAATCAGGAATATCAGAATGGAGATGCGGTTCATGCCATGCATCAGGAAGATGTTGACATTGCGCGGCTCATTGGGGTCACGCTTCTTCAGAAAGAGGTACTGCTTGATTTGATTCCAGATACCTTCTTGACGGCCTGCAGGGTTGGGGTTCCGCTCCATATTTGAAAGGTACAACGTTTTATTGGCGGGAATAGTTTGGACGGCTATATTTGCAGCCCTTCCGGGGGATTAGCTCAGTTGGTAGAGCGCTTGCATGGCATGCAAGAGGTCAGCGGTTCGAATCCGCTATCCTCCACCCAAGCGGGAAATTCAATCACACGATTGGATTTTCCGCTTTTCTTTTCTTCCAAAACCCGCACCAGGCTTGCCATGTAGCTGAATACGGAATTCACCCTGCCGGTTCGATAAGCATCATTTTGGCGCTCATAGGCAATTCCGTCAGGAAAGAGCATGTATTGTAGTCTTTGCTTCTCTCCATAATCGCCGGAATCCCACAGGGGCGCGAGTTTGGTTGCATAATCAAAGCATTTTTCAACGCAGCTTTTGAGGTTCGATAAAGTATTGCCTGTCTTCGCCATTTCCAGCTCCAATTCCTTCTTTTCCGACAGGAACTTTTCATTGAACTTGGCAAACATTTCCCGGTCTATCTCTTCCAAAATGTAGCGCTCTTCCAGCCGTTCAATCTTCTTCTTTAGCTCTGCAAGACTTCGGCCTATTTCCTCCTTGGCAGTTGCCTTGTCAATGTTGAGCTTGTGATAAGTTTCTATCATCTGCCTTTCAATCACCTGCTGCATGATATCGTCCGTTTTGATGCAGTATGGCCCAATTAGCTTCTTAAATTCCTTGTGCATTTCAGAAGCCCTTCTGTTGCAGTTACATCCTACTGTGCTGCATTTGTAGTAGAACTGCTGATTCTTCTTTGCCTTATAACCTGTTAGCGGCTTATTACATCCGGCGCAAAGCACAAACTTTTTGAGGGGCACTTCTTCATTCTCCGGCTTATGAGAATATCCATAGCTGTTCTTTGCTAATAGGCCATTTACTAGTAAGAAGAGCTCCTTTGACACAGCTTTCTCCTGTTTGCCTGCTATCACTTTTCCTTCAAGGGCATTATGAACGATAAGGCCGCAATAGAATGGATTGCGCAGCATATCAGATATGCGTTGGCTGGAAAGCTTCCATCCTACCGCAGCCAGTTTAAGCCGCACATCCTCATTGCTCATGCCTTGCGCCCGCCAGTTAAATGCCTTGCGTATCAACTTCCCTTTCGCATTCAGGACAATCTCTTTTTTGCCGTCTCTGCGGACCATATCATAACCAACGGGCGGAAGGTTCATCCAATCACCTGACAACAATTTTTCTTTCATTCCTGCCATGCACTTCTCCCGGCGTAGCTGGTTGTCGTACTCAGAGAAAATGAACTGAATGTTCTGTTGAAGCGAGCCACTTGCGGTTGTCGCATCAGTGGGTTGGGTAACGGCGCATACAACCACTCCCTGCTTTTTAAGCTGCTCCGTTATGTAGATAGCGTTAGCACCAGAACGGCTGAACCTGTCCACAGAATAGACAATAATGGCCGATACTTCTTCCTTGCTCTTTCTTACAAAGCTGAGCATAGCATTAAACTGCTTCCGCTCATCGGTCTTCGCGCTCTCATAGGTACCGCCAAAGCAACCCATAATCCGATATCCTTGTTTGGCTGCATATTGCTCACAGGCTTTGCGTTGCGTTTCAAGGCTCATATTGTTATCGGCCTGCTCTTTGGTAGATACGCGAGTATAGATAACGCAATTGCGGGAAGTGACTTTTATCTTTCGGCTGCCTTTGCCGAATTGATTAAATAGCGGGGAGATTTCCTGTTCATTTTGTTGCTTATTAAGTGCAATAGATTTCATGCTAGGCTGCCGTTCGTTGTTGATTCTGTAATGGGATGATAGTGGTGTTCTGTTCTGAATCTTGAGCTTCTCTCGCCCAAGCTGAGTAGACGATTTCTGTAAATGTTCGGACTGTGTCTATCATTGAAATAAGCTCGTCTTCTGTCCGGTTTTGGAAGTATTCAGAAGCGCGTAGCTCTTCAATACTCATAGCTTTAATGTGCTTTGTGTCGTCAAGGTTTAGGTCGTAAGGTTTTGTTTTGGGTGTCGTTATCGTCTTACTCATCACAAATGTAATACCGGGTTTGGAGGTTTGGTAAAAAATTACTAACATACGCGCGGTCGAGCGTGCTTTTGTGCCGTCACGTCTATTGAAAGCCTGACACAGCATGCTTTAGTACATCCCACGTTGACCGCTCAGAAGGCGATAAGGGATTCACGCATACAACCATTTTGAGCCTGTCTTTCAGAAAGGCCAGAACATAATGGCGAAGGCGACTCTGCCTTAGAAAAGTTATCGTTTGGCGTAATCGGCTTGCGTCAATTATTAGATGATGTACGCGGGAAATCTCAAAGGTTGAAATTGCATTTCTCCTGGATGTGTCTGCTTTGCTTTTCTTACGAACCCTCTTACGATTTCGGGGATATAATTTGCTCATGTTTGGTAGTAATCCATCGGGATATACACCAAAGAAACGCCTGTGGGGGTACCCTCCGAAGGGCCTGCAATTATGTTATTGTCCTCTTTCCTGCTGTTCAAACTGTATATCAGACTGAATCTTTTCTACCAGTCTTAAGGCACCGACTGATTCAAACAGTGGAACTATCGCTTTAAGATTATCCAAATGATACGGCTTGCCAGTAACGTTTAAAGTCGGAAACTTTTCTTTGACTGTGCCTACTGATATGGTCGTAAGTGCGGATATGAAGCGCTGTTGTTTGGCTCCCTGGCGCAGACCTAATTCTATCCCTGACCAACGCATCAGGTAATAAACGGCAAGCACTTTTTGGGCTGCAGTCAAATGGCCTCCCTTCTCTTCTTTGACCTCTTCTACTTCTTCTTTGGAGAGTTTTTCGCCTTCTTTGTGCGTCTCGGCTAAATCCATTAGCTCTGTAACCTGTTCAAGGAAGTATTGATGGGCGAGGTATTCCTTATAGCTCTTCAGGATATCATAAGCCGGATGTTCGGGTGGAATTGCATTGATTTCCGCACTTTCAATTTGAGAGAAGTCTATCTGTTCCAGTTGACCAGTAACGCCGATAAAGCTTCCAAACCTGTCTACTACATCTGAAATCTGCTCTACACCTGTGCCGGAATCCGGAAGCATCTGTAGAATACGCGGCAATTGATAAGTGCCGTTCTCATCAAGGTCTTTAAGCACCCCAAGTGTTTCGTTGTAATAGCTTGCAAGGAGTTCCAATTGCTCTCTAACAGTTCGCAGCCTTCCTAGTTGAAGGGTTACTTTATTCATCTGGCCGTCCGCCTCGTACGATGCCATTTCATGTAGTGCCAGCTCGTGGCGCGACAATAGTTTCGCTATTTCTGTGAGAAAACTCATTGCTTATTGATTTATTTAGAAGGAGATGATAGAGGCATCTCGCATTACCACATCTCATCTCTCATTGCCTTTGATAAATTGCCATTCTTATCCACCCATTTAGAAAGGGCATAGTATGCGCCCCTAGTGCCGGGAGTCTTGAACATCTTTAGTCTTCCTCCTTCTACGCCCCGGCTAAGTGCCACGGACAACGATTTGCCTGGGTCAGCCAATAATGCCATTTCTGCATCTTTATCCAAAGCCTCCAATTCACGCATTAACTCGCGCGAGCGCATAGGGCGACCTGTCCGGCCTATGATTACAGCAATCTTGTCTACCCAGCTTTGGTCTTCGTGCCTACGTGACTTAGGATTTTCAAGCTCATAGACACGGGCTTCCAGCTTTCGGATATGTACTATAAGCTGTTCATTATAAGCCCGAAGGTCTTGCATTGCCTCCAATACTTTTTGCTCTCGCTCTCTTGTCTCCTTTAGAGAGGCTTCTAAGGTCTTAACATGTTCTGACTGCATAGCAGATGCCTTTACCACAAAATCTTGCATAGAAACTATATGAAAAATTCAATACGGTTGACTTTTTGCTGATTTTGGTTGTGTTTTAGTTGAGTTTCGGTTGATTTTAGTGAAGAAAAATGCCGTTTTTAGGACTTTGGATAACCGGCAACTAACAGTGCGATAGCTGACCGATAAAATTAGTTGCTTTTTCTCGCTGATAATTGATGAAATCGTCGCTGCAACTGTGCAAACGCACGATAAAAAACCTGCTTTATGGAAATAGTCTCGTTACGCTGGAAAAATTTCAGTCAGGACTGTATGAATTCGTAGAACATCCGACCATAATCTCCATAAGGCACGATGGTTTTATATCATTTCTGGTGCAAAATGCAGCCAGTTACCTTTAGAAAACGAACTTATGAAGCGAAAACCTGTTAGCCTGCCTATCACCGTGCTTGCGCTTTGTTGCGTATTTGCAATATCACTTACATCCTGTGCTCGGCGCATGTTTTTTGACAGGTCTTGGATAGTACCCCGAGCGACAGCGCGCATTATTGTAAAGCATCCGGATGACCAACGCTACGAGATTATAATTAAAATGCGCCGTCTCATGCCGCCAGAGCAGCTAAAGACCCCAAAGCATTCCTACGTTGTATGGATGGATGCCGGCAAGGATGGCATAAAAAATATCGGCCAGCTCAAGGTGACTTCTGAGGACAGAAGAGATGTACTAAGGGCCGAAACTCCATTCCGACCCGAAAAGATTTTCATTACTGCCGAAGACAATGCAGACATCCAAACCCCAGTAGGACAAGTTGTGCTGACCACGAAATAGTCAATAAAAGAATAAGGTCGCCGGTAAACAGACGAACGGTCCATTTTACTCAGACATTCGTGTTGAACTGGGATTGGCGCTTATAGACACAGTACTCAATTCATAAACTGGTGGACAATGGTATCTTTAGCCGCAACATTGTATGACTGCAATAGTTGAATGCCTTTCAACTAGTAAATGAGTAAGATTAATGACCTCTTTCACCATTACTTTAATCTGGATGCCGACCGGGATGCAGAAGCAGAGGTAATTGAATCCATAAAACGGAACATTTCCTTTCGTGGTACCAATCTTTGGACGCTCATATTCGCTATAATCATAGCTTCTGTTGGGCTGAATGTGAACGCCACTGCAGTCATTATTGGCGCTATGCTTATCTCGCCACTCATGGGGCCAATCATGGGAGTAGGCTTAGGCATTGCTATAGAGGCTGTAAACTAAACTGTGTCAGTTGAAAAACACTCATTCAACTTTAGACACAGAATCATGAGAAAACAAAAGCAGAAAGAAGGGAGTGGCTTCACCATAGATGAGGCGACAAGCCGTAAGGCCCTGGAACAATTTAAGACCGGCAAGCCGCTCTTTGGAAAAGACGGAGCGTTTGGGCCGATGCTTCAGGCATTCCTGGAAGCAGCGCTTGAGGGCGAGCTCTCCGCACACCTTTCAGAAGAAGGTGCAGCTGAAGAAATAGAGGATGAGCCAAAGGCCGGCGGCCCCAACCGGCGCAATGGTCATAGCAGCAAGGACCTTAAAACAGGTGAAGGCAGCTTTTCTCTTTCTACGCCAAGAGACCGGCGCGGCAGCTTTGAACCTCAGGTAAAGAAGCGGGAGACCGTCCTGGCCGATAATCTGGAAGAGCGCATCATCGGCATGTACGGGCTGGGCATGAGCCTGAGAGACATCTCCTCGCATCTGGAAGAGATGTACGGCACCAGCGTAAGCCATACCACCCTTTCCGAGATTACAGACCGCATCATTCCTAAAGTAAGGGAGTGGCAACACCGTCCCCTGGAAGCTGTCTATTGCATCGTGTGGCTGGATGCGATGTATTTTAAGGTAAAGGACGCAGAAGGCCGGGTAGTTACCCGCTGCCTGTATAATATCCTTGGCATCAGAGCTGATGGGGAGAAGGAAGTACTGGGTGCTTACGTAAGTGAAGCTGAAGGTGCGCGCTTCTGGCTTTCGGTACTTACAGACCTGCAGAGCAGAGGCGTCCAGGATATGCTCATAGCCTGTATTGACAACCTGAGCGGTTTTGAGACTGCTATTGCTACTGTGTTCCCGAAGTGTGATGTGCAGAGCTGTATCGTCCACCAGATCCGCAACTCCATAAAGTATGTAGCCTACAAAGAAAGCAAAGAGGTGATGGAAGACCTCAAGCCAATCTACAAGGCATATACCAAAGAAGAAGGAGCGCTGGCCCTGGACGGCTTTGAACAGAAGTGGTCAAAGAAGTACGGCATTGTAGTCAAGAGCTGGCGTACGAACTGGGAAAAGCTTAGCGCCTTCTTCAAGTACCCGCCGGACATCAGAAAGCTCATCTACACTACCAATACCATTGAAGGCTACCACCGGCAGCTCAGGAAAGTAACCAAGACCAAGGGTGCATTCCCGAATGATATGGCTTTGCTGAAGCTCATTTACCTGGCATCAACCCGGATAGAAGAAAAGTGGACCAGACCTTTACCGGATTGGGGCCTCGCCGCCAATCAGCTCCACATTATCTTCGGAGGGAGGATGCCGCTGACGATTTAAAAATCTTTCCTCCTCCATCCGGCCCCATGGGGCCGGATGGAGGAGGAACCAAAACTGACACAGTTCAGTTTACACTCCCTTGCTATATCGGATTTTGAAGTAGTTCGCCGCGGTTTGAAGAATCTGCTTATAGCTGTTGTTATTAGCATCTTCACATCCACGGCCTACTTTCTCATTTCCCCGCTTCACAGCGCTACTTCGGAATTGCTGTCGCGCACCACGCCTACAATCTGGGACGTATTTATTGCATTTGCAGGTGGTATGGCGGGAGCAATTGGTGCCACTCGGCGCGAGAAAAACAATGTAATCCCCGGTGTAGCCATAGCCACAGCTTTGATGCCGCCACTTTGCACGGCTGGCTTCGGATTGGCAACCGGCCATTTCTATTACGTACTCGGCGCTTTCTATTTATTCTTCATTAACAGCGTCTTCATATGCATCGCCACATTGCTGGTGCTGCGATTTATGAAATTTCACCGGCGAGAGTTTGAGAGCGAGGTGAGGCGCAAGCGTATGGTACGCTATATCTGGTTCGTTGGCATTGTCACTGTTGCACCGAGCATCTGGTTGGGCTATCGCATTGTGCAGAAGGCAATTTTTGAAGGCAATGCGCAAGCGTTTGTCAGAAAGGAATTCAAATTTCCACGGACGCAGGTAGTAAGCAAGACTTTTTTGTTTGAGCGGCGCAAAACGCCTGAGATTGAGCTACTCCTCATCGGCGAGACGCTGGATTCGGCGCGCATTGATTCGCTCAATCGTCGCCTCCCTGATTACAAATTAGACGGCACCAGGCTCGTAATACGGCAGGGACTGGACGCGCGCAATAATATTGACTTCGCACAAATCAAAGCCAGCATCCTGCATGATGTGTTTCATGACGACGACTCTACATTGCTTGCCACTACTCCATCCACATCCGGAGCCATGCTGCCGGATTTATCCGCGGAGCTGAAAGCGCTTTTCCCCCAGATTGACGCCTACAGCATAGCCCGGTCAGCCGTAATCCGCACCGATACTTTGCGTCGGAACGACAGCTAGTGATGCTTAACGCGAGCGGAAGACAATTCCTAAGCTTAGCTGAGCAAAAAAAATTGCAGCGGTGGCTGGCAGCGAAGCTCGCGCCGGATTCTGTGCAGCTGAGCTATCGGGTAAGTAGGTAAAGCAATTGCGCTTGTAGACGCATCCCGCACGGAGATAAAAGAAGACCTTCGAAATAATTTACTCATACAATGTAAACCGCGGAATATGCGCAAAACCTGCATCACACTTTCGTTCACGCTGCTGTTTGGCGCAAGCGCCTCTTTCGCCAGTGCACAAGGCTGCAGCGATGCCGGCTTTTGCAGTATCAACAGCTTTAAGCCACAGACGCCCGACACAACGTTGCCACTCCGGTCGCAAGTGAAGGCTGGCGTTACATACGGAAGTGCCGACAACAATATCGCCGCTATTAGCGGATATCTTGAATTCAGCCGCCAATTCGGAGCGCGTCTTCAGCTTGACGCAAAGCTTACGGCGCTTTCGCAAAGCGGCAGTGGTATTTCGGTGGCCGGCCTGTCGGATGTGTACCTGAACGGGAGCTATGTGTTGAGTAAGGCGCTCAAAGCCACGCTTGGCCTAAAGGTTCCACTGATGGATGCGAATAGAAAGAGAAATGGCTTGTCGCTGCCGATGGATTACCAATCCAGCCTCGGCACGCTTGACTTGATTGCTGGCGTGGGCTATACCTGGCGGAGACTACAGATGGTTGTAGCCATTCAGCAGCCGCTGACGCAGAACAGCAATGGATTTCTCGCGGACATGCACCCGATGGGTTCCGACATCATGGCGTTTCAATCCACCAATAATTTCAAGCGCAGCGCTGATGCCCTGTTGCGGCTTTCGTATCCTGTAGTTCTTGGCAAGAAGCTCTTGTTGACGCCAAGCCTATTGCCTATTTATCACCTCGCTAACGATAAGTTTACGGACGGTGTGGGCGCTGAGCGCGAGATAACCGGGTCACAGGGACTGACGCTGAATGGCAATGTGGTTGCGGATTATGCGCTGAACCAGCACAGCACATTGCAGCTATCAGCCGGAGCGCCATTCATCGTACGGAAGGCGCGGCCAGACGGGCTTACACGGCATTTTGTTGTGAACCTTGAATACAGAATAAGGTTCTAAAAGCTTTCGCTGGAAATGCGCCATCGGTGGCCTACTACAAGTTTCCGGCAGGATTTGGCGTACGCAAATCAGTATCGGATACAGCCGGCGCAGGAGACACAATTTTTGCCAGCTTGCCGATTGTCAATCCTTGCACGATGATGGAGAATACAACAATGACGTAGGTTATGCTCACAAACGTGTCGCGGTACATCGTTACCGGCAGACTCAAGGCCATAGCGACCGAAAGGCCTCCGCGCAATCCACCCCAGGTTAGCAACGCGATGGCATGGCGCTCAAAAGGCAGCCAGCGGCGCAGCACCAGCACCGGCATTGCCACTGCTATCCACCGGGCCAGCAATACGGCAACAATGCCGATGCAGCCGATAGCGAGTACTACCGGCTCCTTGTTTATCACCAGTATTTCAAAGCCGATAAGCAGAAAGAGTACGGCGTTAAGGATTTCATCAATCAGCGTCCAGAATTTCTCTACGTACTCTTGCGTTTCATCGGAGAATGCTTTGTGACCTACAAAGCCAGTAACAATCCCGGCGGCGACCATCGCCAACGGCCCGGAAACGTGGAGCTTCTCCGCCAGGGCATATCCGCCCATTACGATTGCAAGGGTGATGAGTACTTCTACCTTATAGTCGTCAATGGATTTCAGCAGCAAATACCCGCCGTAGCCAAGCGCGGCGCCGAGGATTGCACCGCCAACCGCTTCTTTTAGAAACAACAATGTTATTCCGCCCATATCCACCTGCCCATTGGTGCTCATGGCAACCTGCATAATGGAAGTAAACAGCACCACTGCAACGCCATCATTGAAAAGAGACTCACCGGCAATCTTTATTTCCAGAGACTCGGGTACACCCGCGCGTTTCAGGATGGCAAGTACAGCTATCGGGTCTGTCGGCGAGATGAGCGAGCCGAACAGCAGGCAGTAAATGAATGGTATCGGAATTCCAAATAATGAGAATAGCAGGAAGAATGTGCCGCCAACGAGGAAAGTGGAGATAAGGATCCCAACCGTCGCCAGTACCAGCACAGGCCATTTATGCTCCGCCAGCCGCCGGGCATCCAGGTGGAAGCCGCCGGCAAAGAGCATGAAGCCAAGCATCATGCGCATGAGCAGCGTATGAAAATCAATAGAGCCGACGGTATCTACCGCATACTGGTGTACCGCCGGGAAGATATGCTCTGAAAGCACCAGCAGCAGGGAGCTGCCCAACGACAGCACCATGATGCCAATGGTGGGCGGCCACTTGATGAAACGGTGATTGATGAAGCTGAACACCGCGCAGAGCACGATGATGATGGGCAGTATCTGTTGAAGGCTCAAGGCTAATCAGTTTTGTTGCAGCGTCAAAGGTCGTTAGTCGGCATGGTCTGCCCTGTTGAAAGAAACACATCGCGGTGCGGCAGCCGGAGTGCGAATATTTCGGAACGGTTTTTATAACTATAGTTAGCTGACAAGTAATCAGAGAGCGTCCGCCGGTCGGCGGACTTTTCTATTTTACAGACGCATGAAGGGATTCAATCGTTTTGCAAATTTTTTCGCCGATGAGGTTTGAAAACCTGAGTTTGCACCCGTTACAAGTTTGGGACTAACCGAAACCCGCAGGTTTCTCAAAGATTTTCAGATGAGCAAATTCGCATTGAGCAAGGGAGACATTTTCGGTGGAGTTACGGCAGGGGTTGTAGCGCTACCGTTGGCGCTGGCATTTGGCGTACAAAGTGGTCTCGGCGCGGCGGCAGGTCTTTACGGCGCAATTATTCTCGGTTTTTTCGCTGCCCTACTCGGCGGTACAGCTACTCAGATTAGCGGGCCCACCGGGCCAATGACGGTTGTGTCCGCTGCAACCATTGCGATGTTCCTATCGCGTTCAGACGAGCCGGGCGCAGCAATGACGGCATTGTTCCTTTGCTTTTGCCTAGCCGGTATACTTCAGATACTTATCGGTGTATTTCGTTTGGGAAGCATGGTACGCTTCATGCCCTATCCCGTGATTTCAGGCTTCATGAGCGGCATCGGCATTATCATTATCCTGCTACAGCTTTTTCCAGCGATGGGCCAGGCTTCTCCAGCATCTACAATCGGCGTGGTGCAGGAGATTGGCCCCGCTATAGCGGGTGCCGACCTGCTTTCCCTTGGCTATTGCGCGCTAACCATAGCCATAATCTACATCATACCGCGCATCATGAAAGGCGTTCCCGCTACGCTGGTTGGTTTGCTTGTGGTGACGATTATTTCGGTTTTCGTTGTGCAACAAGTGCCCATAGTCGGAGACATTCCGCAGGGACTTCCTGATTTTAAACTGCTTGGAATCGGCGGCATCCCGGCAGGTATGTACGGACGTATTTTTCTTGATGCGCTTACGCTGGCCGCGCTCGGCTGTATTGACTCGCTACTCACGTCGGTGGTTGCTGATAACCTTACCAAGACGCGCCACAACAGCAATAAGGAACTAGTGGGTCAGGGAATAGGAAATGCAGTTGCGGGGATGTTCGGTGGTTTGCCCGGCGCAGGCGCTACCATGCGTACGCTGGTCAATATCCGCTCCGGCGGTAAGACACGTGTGTCGGGTATCATTCACTCGGTAGTGCTGGCGGCGATTCTGCTCGGTCTTGGGCGTTACGCTGCCGTCATTCCTAAGCCGGTTTTGGCGGGCGTCCTCATCACTGTCGGCATCGGAATTATTGATACCAAAGGACTGCGGCATCTAAAAAAAGTTCCGCGATCCGATGCGATTATTCTTGTTGTCGTGCTGCTAGCAACCGTCTTTCTGGACTTGCTGACCGCAGTCGGCATCGGCGTCACTATGGCCTGCGTTCTCTTTATGAAGCGTATGAGCGACATCACTCTTGACCAGACTCGCACCGAGCGCCTCAGCGACTTTCAGGCCGAAATTGCCGCTAATGGCCTGCAGATACCGGAGTCGCTCCGCGATAATGTGATTGTAAAGCAGATTGTCGGGCCGCTGTTCTTCGGCTTTGCTGCGCAATTTCAAAAGCTGGTGGAGGAACTGCCGGAAGTGCGCACGGTTGTCATCCGCATGGAGCAGGTGCCGTTCATTGACCAGACAGGACTTTATGCCTTGGAAGAAGCTATTCTAAGTCTTGAAGTCCGCAACATCAATGTACTGCTGGTTGGCCTGCAGGAGCAGCCGCGTAGCCAGTTGGAGCGCATTAGTCTCATTCCGGACCTGGTAGCGCCAACAGACATTTTTAGTGATTTTGATTTGGCGTTGGGGGCGATTGCTGCTGATGAAGGGCGGCAGTTGTCTGAAACTCCAACCTAGCGCTTTTTCTTTATCATGTGTATATTCCCAACTTCTAATCAAATGCCCATTCTATGAAACATGCCGCCATTGCACTACTTGTTGCCGCAACCCTTTTGAGTGCCTGCGCCCCACCACCACCTATTGGTACCTGGAAGGTAGAGAAGCTGGAGACGCTATCTCCCGGTCAGCAGGGGGCCACCGTTACCAATGTCGGCACAATCACATTTAAGAAAGATAATACCGGCAGCAAAGACCTTCATTATAACTCCTTTGGCATGCAGCATGATGATACGTCAACTTTCAGTTGGTCTGCCGGCGAAAAGAGTGTGACGATTAAAGGTGGCGACTCTGACTTTACCAAAACATGGCTGGTGCAGGAAGACGATAAGAACCATCAGCGTTGGCAGTCCACTAACGGGCGTGGGCAGGTACAGACAATGGAGCTAAGCCGATAGGTGAGTGTTGTTTTGTTACCTGTTGAGCAGTGAGGGGGATAAGTGGCAATTTCGCAATGTAAGTGCGGCTCTCTTTGTACAATCTACGGATAATAGCTCCGGGCAATAATTATGAAACAGCAAATGCAACAGGTGCTTATTGCTTTAGCCGCCATTCTTGTTTTTGCAGAAGGATGCACTGGCCTCAAATCGTGCAAAGGCCTCAATGAGGCAGCAACCAAATCCAGCCGGGACGTAGCTGAATCATATTCTTATTTAGATAGCCTGCACAAAACCAGAGACAGCACAATTACTAATATTAGAGCGCAGGAACTTTACTCGCTTTATGAAAGGGACGAGGCGAAAGCAAACGGCATTTTTAAGAACAGAAAAATCGCAGTCGTGGGCATAATTGCGTTTACGAGAAAAGGAATTGATAATAACATGCACATTCATCTGGCAGCTAGCGAGAATGGAATTAAAACCATTGATTGCTCCGTCAGCCCGCGTATTGCGAAAGGACTAAAAGCCGGACAACAGATTGTCATAAAAGGTATATGCAAAGGAATGTTTGCCGGTACCGTTTTATTAGAAGGCGAATAAGTCTTGGTGCCTGTATTACATGGGAATTGCTTTCTGTTCATCTTCCTTGCGCACTCCCCGGACGAAATCCTGCTCATAGCCTTCCTGCAAGGGGATAAGGTGCTCCTGCAAGGCCGCATCTGTTTCATCCGGCGATTCTTCCAATAGCTCCTGCATCTTATAATTCAGTTCATCATGCAGAACAAGGACCTTAATAGTAGGGCACCACAATCCAAATGATGGAGAAAAATAGGCATTGTTTCAGTCACCGGCTTCTTCAATGTGGCATTATTATTTAGAAGAATATTCCTAGAAAGGACATGAATCTGCAAGCCCCCGCCGCCGACCCCGTTAGAGATGTCACGCCCGCCCGCATCAACGAAAAAATTGACCGCGAAACTGAAGCCAACCTCCGACAGTACCAGAATGCTGGCTCTCAGGCCATTGCTAAGCGCATTGACGAACTGGATAAGGAGTGGGACATTGAGCGAACGCTGGAATTGAACGCATCGCTGGTCGCACTCACCGGCGTTGTGCTGTCCGCCACGGTGAGCAAAAAATGGCTCATTCTGCCGGCAATTGTCACGACGTTTCTGGCGCAGCACGCCATTCAGGGTTGGTGCCCGCCGCTGCCGCTTTTCAGACTGCGCGGCATTCGTACCCGCAAGGAAATTGACCGTGAGCGGTACGCTCTGCTGGAGCTTTTGAAATAATCAGGCAATTCGTGCCTGATGCTCGCCCTTCTTCACGAGCGCCCAGCCTACACCGAGAAGTACAACACCGAAGGCGAGGAAACCGTAGTTCCATGCGTCCTGACTTGCCGCAAGTTCGCGCACGTTGTGCAGGCCGAGAATGTGATGGTCAATGATGCCTTCCACCAGGTTGAACAAGCCCCAACCCATCAACATTCCACCACTCATCAGGTAGCCCGACCGGTTGATGTTCTGCTTTTGAAGCAGCTTCCACAGCAGGTAAATACCACGCAGGGTGGTGAGCAGCGTAAATGAGTGAAAGACCCCGTCCCAAAACATGTTTACGCTTTTAGCTACCAACGTATCGGCAGGAATTTTTGCCGTCAGCATCTCGTGCCATTGCAAGACCTGATGCAGTATAATTCCATCGGCAAAGCCACCCATGCCTATGCCTAAAACAGCAGCGGCGGTGGTCAGCGGTACTGAAGCGAGTTCTTTGACACAAGGATTGGCCACCAGCCGCGCATTGTACCGCTTGGTAGACAGCCAGGATAGCGTAAGGACAATTGCCGTGAGCACAAAGAAAGCCGACAGCATCGTGAGCAGATTCGGATAAAACGTACTGCTGAAAATGGCGTCCTGAGTTTGCTTGTTGCAGGTTACGCAGGCGTAGCTGGTAGTGCTTGCAAGCAGCAGATTGGCTAGAATAGCTAGCTTCTTCATGGAGTCTCTACGATAGATTGTTAGGTTGCAAAAAAATTAAGCCAAATGAGAGGGCTTCTATAATAGCCGCGCCATAATCAAAATGCAGCCGAGCAAAATCTTCTCGTTGGCTCACTTTTCTAAGCTTGTTCAATTCCTAAATAGCTTGCACCCTTATAAAATCAGCAAGATCAAATTGGCACCTACCTATACAACCGAGCCGCTTGACAAGCTCCTCGCAAAATATTTTCCTTCCTTGGAACCCGCCCTCATCCGGCGGCTTGCCGAAATAAGCACCATCGCGGAATTGCCTGCGGGTACAGAACTGGTGCAAAGCGGAAAATATGTGCGGTCGGTGATGCTGGTGGTAGAGGGTCACATCAAGCTCTACCGCGAGGGCGAAGACGGCGGCGAGTATTTCATTTATTACTTGCAACCCGGTGGGGCCTGCGCACTATCTATGGTCTGCGCGGGCAAGCAATCACGGATGGATATAAAAGGCATCGCGGTTGAAAAATCGGTGGTTGTCAAGGTGCCAGTAGGCGAAATGGACGAGCTGGTACGGCAGTACATCAGTTGGTATCACTTCGTGGTGGAAACCTATCGCTCCCGGTTTGAAGACCTGCTACTGACGTTGGACGACGTAGCATTCAAGAACATGGACGAGCGGCTGCTAAGCTATCTCGGCCAGCAACGGCACGTCTTTGGCACCGACCTGCTGCCGCTTACCCACCAGCAAATAGCCACCGACCTTAATTCATCTCGCGAGGTGATTTCCCGGTTACTGAAAAAATTGGAGGTGGCTGGTTTAGTGAAACTTTCGCGTAACCACATAGAATGGTTGGACGTGGTCTCACAGGCAAAGTGACCATTGTCACCAACACGTGCTGTTTTAAAGAGGAAGTTTGCCCCACCGCTGGAAATAGAAACGGCGGAGCTTTTTATGATAGACTTCCTGAAATCGCCGTGGCCGTGGTATGTGGCCGGGCCGCTCATCGGCCTCACGGTGCCGCTTCTTCTCCTGCTTGGCAATAAATCCTTCGGCATCTCCAGTAGCCTGCGCCATGTGTGCGCGGCCTGTGTCCCTGCGAAAATCCCCTTCTTCCAATACAACTGGAAAGCCGAGGCCTGGAACCTGTTTTTCGTCGGCGGCATTGTCGTTGGAGGTGTTGTGGCTGCGACGCTATTAAGCAGCGGTGCCGAGATTGTAGTGCATCCCGATTTGCAGGCTTCTCTTGCGCAATACGGCATCACCGATTACCACTCGCTCCTGCCACAACAGCTTTTTAATTGGGATGCGCTGGCTACGCTGCGGGGCTTCACGATGATGGTCTTCGGCGGTTTCCTTATTGGCTTCGGCACACGTTACGCAGGCGGCTGCACCAGCGGCCACGCCATCATGGGACTGTCCAATCTGCAATGGCCGTCGCTGGTAGCAACGTGCTGTTTTATGGCGGGTGGATTTTTCATGGCCAACCTCGTGTTGCCCCTCATTCTATCTCTCTAAAAAATCTTTCGTGATGCAGACTGCATTTGTTCAACACACCGACTTTGAAGTAAGCGAGAAATCTTTGTCGGCTGCGCCAGTGACACCCTCCGCAGCGCAGCCGTGGTACAGCAACCTGAAGTATTTGGTGGCCGGCGTTCTGTTCGGCATCCTGCTCGTAAAGTCTGAGGTAATAAGCTGGTTCCGCATTCAGGAAATGTTCCGGCTTCAATCGTTTCACATGTACGGTGTCATTGGCAGTGCCGTCGTCACCGGGATGATAAGTGTTGCGGTTATCCGCAGGTTCAATATCAAAACGTGGAGCGGCGAGCCGGTGAAGATTGAACCGAAGAAATTCCATTGGGGCAACGTGTACGGTGGAATCATTTTCGGACTTGGCTGGGCCATCACAGGCGCTTGTCCTGGTCCGTTGTATGCGCAGATAGGGACCGGGGCGACAGTCGTTGTCGTGACGCTGCTTAGTGCCATTGCGGGGACATGGGTGTATGGGCGGTTTAAAGAGCGGCTGCCTCACTAATCGCGGCCCGTATATGGACAGTCTAATTCTGCTCATCGCTATTGGTTTTGTCATCGGCACAATCGGAACGCTCATTGGCGCGGGTGGCGGCTTTCTGTTGGTGCCACTGCTCCTGCTGACGCAGCCAGACATGCCGCCGGACATTGTGACCGGCATCTCCATTGCCATCGTCGCCGCCAATGCAATCGCGGGCTCGGCGGCCTATGCCCGTTCGCGCAGGATAGACTATAAAATCGGATTGCTGTTTGCAGCCTGCACCATTCCGGGTTCCATCATCGGCGTCTTCCTGACCGACTACATTCCGAAGACGGCATTCAACATCGTGTTTGGACTATTGCTTCTGGCTCTTTCGGCTTATCTATTCATCAAGAACAAGAAAAGAGCCGCCGCTCCTCTGTCCGTCGCCACCAAGCCGCCGAAGGGAAAAGGGTGGAAATCCGCGACGCTTACAGACAAGGGCGGAACTGTTTTCAGCTACTCCTACAATGCAACTCAAGGTGCGCTAATCAGTGCCGTGGTGGGTTTTCTATCACCCATCCTCGGCATCGGCGGCGGCATCATCCATGTCCCCGCGATGGTAAACTGGCTGAACATTCCGGTGCCGGTAGCCACAGCCACATCGCAGTTCATTCTCGCCATCATGTCGGCTATCAGTGTGGCTGTTCACGCATTTCAAGGCGACTACAACAACGGCGAAGTACTGCGCATGATTGGCGGGCTGATTGCCGGCGTAGTGCCCGGCGCATTTTTCGGCGCGTATCTCTCGCGGAGGCTGCCGACGGCGGTTGTTGTAAAGGTGCTGGCGGTGTGCCTTGCGCTGGTAGGGGCGAGGATTTTGCTTGGTGCTCTTTAAAACTTGTACGAACGCTGCTGTGACCATGGAGACAAAAATCAACCAATGCACTAGCACGGGTTTCCAGCTGCTTGTTGCGGCTGTTGTTGAAACTTTTCTATTTCAAATCGGCCTAATAACAACGCGTGCTCAGCGATGATGATTTTAGTGACAATTGTCACCTTTTTGCAGCCGTGACATACGTTCTTTTGTGTATTCTAAAACATAGCCATGTTGATGATAGAGCAATTTGAAGACAAACCGCTGTCGCACTTTTCCTATGCGGTGCTGGACAAGGCAACATCCGCAGTGGCACTGATAGACCCGGCCCGCGACGTAGCACCGTATCTAGCATATGCGGAAAAGCACAAGGCCAAAATCACTGCTGTCATTGAGACCCACCCACATGCGGACTTTGTAAGTGGCCATCTGGAACTCCACCGTAAAACCGGCGCGACGATTTATTGCTCACGCCTTCAGCAAGTGGAGTATCCGCATACCCCTTTTGATGAAGGAAACACAATCGCACTCGGACGTGTGACTTTGCGCGCGCTGAACACGCCAGGGCATTCCCCTGACAGCATCTGCGTGGTTCTTTCGCAGGAGGGAAAGGATGTAGCCGTGTTTACAGGCGATACCTTATTCATCGGCGATTGCGGGCGTCCGGACTTGCGCGAGGATACCGGAAATGTTTCCGCAAAAAGGGATGAGCTGGCCCGGCAGATGTACCATTCACTGCGCGACAAGCTCGCTGTGCTGGATGACAAAGTAATTGTTTATCCGGCGCATGGCTCTGGCTCGCTTTGTGGCAAATCGCTTAGCAAGGCTTCTGAAAGCACCATTGGTGCTGAGAAGAAAAGCAATTGGTCGTTGCAGCAGATGAGCGAGGAAGAATTTGTAAAGAACCTCACCACCGACCAGCCTTTTGTGCCTAAGTATTTCGGCTACGCGGTAACGCTCAATCGCACCGGCGCGCCCGATTTGGAGCCTGCCCTGAAAGCCGTTAAGCGAACGACCCAGCCGTCCAACGTTGCTGAATTTGAGGGAACAATCATCATAGATGCCCGCAAGCAAATGGATTACAAAAAAGAACATCTGCCAAATTCAGTCAACATTCAGAACGAGACAAAATTTGAAACGTGGCTGGGGAGCATCGTAGCGCCACGCGAGTCTTTTCACCTTGCTGCGGCGGATGAAAAATCTTTGGAAGAACTGATCGTCCGCACGTCAAAAATCGGTTACGAGCCATTCATCCAGTCAGCCTTTGTTTTCGAGCGCGGCAGCGACCACATGAACAAGCTGGACGTGAAAGCATTCAAGGAAAATTCGGAGGCTTACACCATTGTGGATGTGCGGAACCCGACAGAAGTAAAAGAGCACCCGGTATTCCAAGGAGCCATTTCAATTCCGCTGTTTGAGTTGCGCGAAAGAGTCGGCGAAATCCCGGACGATAAGCCGGTGGTAGTTCATTGCGCCGCAGGCTACCGAAGCGCCGCAGGTAGCAGTATTGCCGCGGACGCCAAAGCGGGCCGGGTGGAGGTATATGATTTGGGTGAGGATATTAAAGACTTTCTGTAGGTTGCAATACAACCAACGCAGATTCGGAAGACCATCATTGCCGCTTCAATTATAGCTGCTAAAGTTGGATGTGCTACAAAGCCGTTAAATCCTCGTCAAAAAAAGGGTTCAATGCACCAATCACTTCCGCTTCGTCTGGAAACACAGTTTACGATTTAGAGCTTGCTTGTGATTTCATTTCCCGCACGTAATCATCATCATGTTGGCCCGCTGGTGTTCTCCAACGACGTTGGAAAGCATTCAGAAGCCAGGGATGCAAGCATGGCTGTGCTGGAAACCCCGAAAGATGCACGGCAACGCAACCAACAGGATGGCCGGGAGTGGAAACAATGTAATTGGCTTACGGCATTTGGTAACGCCTATTTAATATACTCCGGTTAATATTTTATATCTTGCGAATGCTTGAATAGACTGAAGGTTTATGCCTCTTTGACGTATGTATTTTACTGTGCATATGATTGGCGCTAGGTTCAACAGGTTTTCATTCAGCGCATACTTCATGAAAGTGAATCCGTTTACCATAGCGTTAAAGCCGACATTTATAGCCCTCGCCATGATATGGGGGTTATCACTCAGCTCCTGCAACACGACATCGTCGTTCCAGCAGTCGTCCGTGGTGCCGGCCGCACAAGGCTATACGAAGCTGAAGCATGATAAGAATGGGAATTACACCATGTACGTCAGTGTGAAGCACCTGGCAGGGCCCGAGCGGCTAACCCCGCCAAGGAAGCTTTATATCGTGTGGCTTCAGACCGCTCAAAACGGCAACAGGAATGTCGGGCAAATAAACATACGCGGTGACATGAGCGGCTCGCTGAGCACGGTGACAGCATTCAAACCGGTGAAAGTTTTTATCACCGCCGAAGACAACGCAAATATTGCGCAGCCAGAAGGCCAGACGGTACTTATGTCCTCATCCTTTTAAGGCTTGGCCTTACCAAACATCGTCTTATGAAGTCGCATATTCTAAGTGGCATTGTGCTGGCATTGTTGATTGCACTCGCGATAGCTGCTTTGCCCTCCTGCAAAAGCTCGGCATCATTCAAGCAGTCTTCATTCTTGCCTAATGCGCAGGGCTTCGCTAAAGCCGAGGCCAATAAAAGTGGCTCCTATGCTGTAACGGTGCGCGTAGAGCGCCTGGCAAGCCCTGAATTTCTGACTCCGCCAAAGAAGGTTTATGTAGTGTGGATTGAGTCAAAGCGCAGAGGCGTGCGCAACGGTGGAGTTTTACAGATTGACAGCAATAAGCTCGGCACCTTGACTACCACAGCCCCATTTAAGCCTACGCGTGTTTACATCACCGCCGAAGACCGAGGAGATGTATTTATGCAGGAAGGGCCAATTGTGCTGCGGTCTGGGTCGCTTTAGGGCAATGATGCCCTGCGCGTCAGCGATATCTTGTTTCTTCTTCAATATTTATACGTCTCGGCTCTTATGGAACAGCAGTCAAAAAAGAAAAGCAATTGGGCATTACCCTGGATTATTACAGGCGCGCTTATAATCATACTCTTAGGTTACCTGTGGTGGTTGAAAGGCCGGGACGCAGAACCGATAAGGACCGCTACGACAGATACGACAACAAGTTCGCCTCGCGCAGGAAACAGCACGGTTGCTGATTATGTGCGGTTCATTGACTCCGGTGGACACCAGATGAATCTGGAGCATGAGTTTACAAGCAAGGCACTTCATAAGCTTGCGGACGCAACAAGCGCTATGGCAAGAGCAGCAGGGCAAACGCCGTCGCCGGCTTTAGACTCAGTTCATGTCTATGCAAATAACATTACGGAGGACAAATACGCGACATCTCATGCCGACGACATCCGCCGTGGGGCCAATATCATCGTTGCCGCATTGCAAAGCCTGCAGCGCGAGAGATATCCAGCCTTGGGTGCGGAAGCGAGAGATATAGCGACCGCTGCATTTCAAATCAATCCAGACAAGCTGGCGCTTGACCAAAGGGAAGAAGTGAAAGGTTTCTTTCGCAGCACAGCTTCGCTCTTGCAGAAGATGAATTGACGTCTCGGACTGCTGTTAATTACGGCGCCGGGTACCTAGGTCCTGCAAGCAGGCCGAGTCAAATGTGGGGAAGGGCCGAAGTCGCAACGGGCCATAATCAGGAGCGATAGCCATGCTCCAGTACATCACGCAATTCGGGTTTTCGCAGTGTGGATGGTGAGAACTGTCGCTGTGCGCCGCTTTCATCGCATTGCCATCCGTCACAAGGCCCAGCAGGTGGCCCATCTCATGCAGCAGTAAGGTTGTCTCAATCGTATTCTGCGTAGGAAATGTAAACGATTCAGCATTTGCCTTAACGGCTGCTCCATACAGAATGATACAGGAATTGAATAGCGCGTGGGCGAGGACAGACTGCTTTTTGTAATAGCCATTTGTGTAAAGAACGTAGAGCGAGAATTGCGTGCCCGTGGTAAAAGCGGTCCGGTAGAGACGATGAATTTCCGCGAGCTGCTCGCGATTCAGGGTAGTATCCTGTGCGGCAGGAATTTCTTTAAACGAAAAGTATATTCCGCCGGGTTTATGCAACTGGCTTTGCAGGAATTGACGAAAATTGCTAAGCGCCCCTTCATCGGGTGCAAAACCTTTCATGTACTGCACTTCAACTAACAATGAAGTATAAGTACGCGCAGTGAGCAATGCGTCAGCAGAGGTACCGTAGCCTTTCCGGTATTGCGAGAAATTGGCTTCGTCTTCGCTATCAGTATTTGTATTGCTTTTGCAGGACGAAAGCAACAGACACAAGAGCACTATTATCCCCGCATGAATCAGCGCAGGAGGCGACGATAAACTGTAACGCTTGCTAAAAAAGCTCATACAGGCTTGCATATCCATTTTCCGATAATTATTCTGCCGCCAACTTCCGTTCTACTACCATAAGAAACCTCCTGCCTGCGTCAGTAGGAGTTTCATCCTGAAGCTGCGTCAAGAGCTGGCGCAGCTCCTGCCGTACAATGCGGTCTTCCTTTCCATAGTCCCAAACCGGCAGCAGCGTATCCTCAAATATCTTTTCAAACCGTAGTGGTGCTACGGTGATACGCGGCATTCCGTTCTTATCACAAATAGTCTGGGCCGGAAACAGCTTTGCGCGGTAAGCATACAGCCGGAAAAGTGCGCGCAGGCTAATTACAGCCGTGTTTGGGTCGTTGATGCCGGGGCTTAGTGCTTTGATGGCAATTTCCATAAGCTGCTTAAAGCCGTAAAAAAAATTGCCGGCAATAGATTCGGAGTTATGAATACTAAACGTAGCGGCAAGCTGCTCGTGCGCCTCTTCAGGTAATGTTTTGCTGAACGCTGCCACGGCCCTTCCACTTAGCAGAAAGCTGCCTGGCAATGGTAGTATCTCGCAGCTGCAGTTGTATTCCTGGCAGACAGCCAGCAGCGTCGGTGTATCAAAGCCTTCATAAATGCCGGATACCGGCGCGGCGATGCTGTCGGCGTGTTGTATACTGGTTGAGGTTGCCGGCTCCTCGCGCAGGCAGCAAGCATTCAACAAGGAGGATTTCGTGGCATTGTAAAGGCGTTGAATGATTACATCATACTTCACGGATTGCGTGATGTAATGCAGAAAATAAATAAACAGGAAGATGTCAAGAACGGTCAGCAGGATGAGCAGGTAGGTACTAAGTGAAGGAATGTAAATACCGGAATCAATATCGCGGATGGTGCTGAGCAGGAACAGCGCATAGACGATAGTGCCGATGTAGATGCCCAGAATGACTTGCTGAAAGCGGTTGCCTATAAGCTTATCCAGTACACGGTTGCTCATATTTGCGGCAGCCTGGTTGAGTACAATCATCACCATGGAAAAGCTGAAAACGGTCAGCGAAATGATGCCGGAAACGATAGAGGAAATAATGCTGCGCGCGGTAGTAGCGTCGCGCAGGCTCAGCCAGTGAAGCCCTGACTTAAAGTTTTTACCTGCGTCCGAGAAGTCAAATTGAATGCTGAGAAAGGAAAGCAATAGAAATGACAGGCCAATACCTGCGGGATAGAACGCGATGCTGTTTACTACCCGTCGGTAACGTGCAGAGATTTTTAGTTTGAGAGTGTGCCACATAAGATGCGCATAGTACCCGACAGGCTACTTTATGCTACTCAAACAAATGTCCGGCCATGCGCTTATCGTGGCCGTAAATATCCTCGGCAAAATGCAACAGGCCATCGTTGTCCACCCATGCCGTAAAATAAGTAATGAACACCGGTACAGACTTGTCCAGTGTGACCCATTGGTCGGACGAGCGATTCATAGCCGCGCGGATTTTCTCCCTTGTCCATTCCGGCCTGTCTTTTAGCAGGTATGCTGCAAGCTCTTCCGGCTGTTGCAGCCGCACGCAGCCGTGACTGAATGCCCGCCGCTCTCTTTCAAAAAGGCTTTTGGCCGGCGAGTCATGAAAGTAGATGTTGTAGCTATTGGGGAACAGAAATTTGACCCGGCCTAAAGAGTTGCGCCGTCCTGGCTTCTGTCTTACTACGGGCAAGCCTCCGCTGTTTCCGGTCACCTCCATGTTGTGCCTTCGCAAATAGCTGCTGCTTCGCTTCATCGCCGGATAGATTTCGTTGCGCACAATGCTTCGCGGTATATTCCAGTAGGGACTGAATACGATATACTTCAGTTCATCGCTGAAAATAACGGTCTTGTTTGCAGCTTTGCCTACAACTATATTCATGGCTAAAGCTTCCCTGCCATTTTCTACAACGTGCAGCCGGTATTCCGGAATATTCGCCAAGAGGTAGTGCTGCGGCAGCCGGGGCATCCATTTCATTCGCTCCAGATTAATCAGCATTTGCTCTATGCGCGCTTCAACTGGCACATTCCATGCGCGTATCAATGCTGCGTCAATAATGCCATCCTCTTCAAAGCCAAACGCCTTTTGTTGACTGATAACTGCCGTTTCCAATGCTGGAGTGTAGTAGTCTGAAGTATCGTTGCTCACCGCATACAGGCCCGCCTGCCTCAGCCGCTGTTTTACGGAGGCCACAATTGGACTCCGCTCACCGGGCTTTATGCTTCGCTTGGTTTTACTGATTGTTTGCCAATCTCCTTTCTGCGCTATCTGACGATACTGTATCAGCGCATCCCGGAGCGCGCGAAACTGTTCACCCAAAGGCTGCCATTCACCGCCATTGTTGCTGAGCAGCGTGTCAAGCAGTGCCTTCGGTTGCAGCTTCCGTCGCGGAATATGCCACTGGAAGTCGGCCGGACTTATCTGTGTGCCATAAGCGGCCGTGACGTAACTGAAGAAGTGCTTTGTAAAACTTAGTTCGGCATTGACCAGGTCGCTTTTAGATAGGATGTAGGTAGTGTCGCCGCTTAGCAAAGTATCAATGAGTGCGTGAAGCGGCCCGCTTGCTGTGCCGGTGTCGCGCGCTTTCGGCGCTATATGCTTATGCGCGCTCCAGAATCCCTGTGCCTGCACCGTTAGCCCATCGTCATCAAACCATGCATAGCTATAGTTGCGCGCAGCATAGAACACTTGTATGTCAGCAGCAACGCTGTCGTCCTCAACTTCTTTCGCGATGTAGGCTGCGAGCATGGCGCTATCAAGAAAGCGGTCATTGTATGCAGTCAGTATATTGATGCTTGTATCTACGGCGGGCGCATCTTGTAAACGGGTCTTTGCTCTATCGCTATCCTTGCAGCTTAACGCAGCGACAAGTAATATGATAGCGCACAAATGGAGTTTCCTGAAGAACAATAGAGCGCTTATCAATAGTGAGCAATAAAGACGGGAGCATTTGTTTTCGCAAGCACTACGCTTGCCAGACTTTCCTTGAAAAAGCGCGAGAGCGAGCTTCGCCCGAAAGCGCCCATTACAATAAGCGGGTTAGACAGTCCATTGATGTAATCCGGAAGCTCAGCGGCGGCATCGCCTTTCAAAATTTCTTGAGTAGCATTCGGGAAATGCAGTGGCAGCCATTGTGCAATCAGGTCTTCATATTCCAACCCACGCACGCTTTCATGCACAACGCTGACAAAGTGTACCGGCAACGATTTATAGGCTGAAAAAAGGTAGGCGAAGTTCTTAATTGCATGAATCCCGGATATTTTATCGTCGTAGGTGAGCACAATATGGTCAACCTGCTTAAAGTCCTTATTGACTAACAGAACCGGGCAGTGTGCATTAGCCAGAAAGCTATTTTTTGAATAGGCTGCTGGGGTGGCATCCGCATCGTAAATCATTAGGTCTGAAAACGCGCTATGGTCTGTCAGGGCATCCAAGTGATTTTCGTGAATTGGAATTGCCTGATACGATATGTGCTCCGCTTCACACCGCTTTGAAAATGCTGCAATTGCCGTCTGTTCATATTTAAGATGCTCTTGCTCATCGCTTGCCTCGGTAAAATCAGTGTCCGTTAAGTTCATATCATTGGGAAACCCATATCCCTCATTATCCCGGTATTTCAGGTTGTGAATGAACAAGCCAAATATTGTGGCCTCGGTATGTCGCGCTATACTAATGGCATAATCCAGGGCGCGCTGAGGAACCTGGAAATCATTGTTTATTACTGCTATCTTTTTCATGCCTGGATATTTTGCTTTTTACCTTAGTATGCAATACAAGTTAAGCATTGCCTTTTTTAAGCTGGGCACATGTGATGAATTTAGTGTTACCGAAAATCAATTCGTAGTCTTGATGCGCCGGCCACTAATTCTTTTGGTCAAAATGGGCGATTTGATGTTTAACCACGGCAATTTATTCGCGATGGGCTTATGAAGCCAGGCGCTCCGGCACAAAGGCATACTGCGCCATATTCTCTAGCAGCGACTGCACCATTGCCGGCGTATGTAGATTGTACTTTGCATAAGACGCCTCATTGCCGACCTTAATAGAAAAGGCTTGAGGAATGCGTGCCACTTTGCGGAACATGTCCTCGTCCGTTTTATCATCACCCACGCAAAAGATAAAGTCGTACAGTCCTTCAGCAAGTATTTGCTCAATTGCCGCGCCTTTGTGAACACCTTTTATACGCACTTCAATCACTTTGTTGCCATGCAGCACCTGTAGCGGCGCCCGTGCCAGGAGGCTGCGCAAATCCTCATACAGTTCCTTAGCACGACCCTGCCGTTCAGTAATGTCCATGTTGCGGTAGTGCCATGCGAGTGAGAATTCCTTGTGCTCTACAAAACTCTTTGGGCAACGCGCTGAAAAGCGCTGCATTACTTCCTCTACGTTATGCTTCCAATCTGTAGTCCAGGCTTGCGGAGCGGTCTCCCAATTGCCATCCACGTGACGAATCTTTGCGCCATGCTCGGCAACCAGTCCGAGCGGCAGGTGTCCGAGCCAGGTTTCTAAAGTATGGCTGTCGCGTCCGCTAACGATATACACATCGTTTTGCGGCTGCGCAGTCAGGTCGCTTAATGTCTGGAGCAGACCAGGCGGCGGCACGGCATCCATAGGACTTTTCGCAAATGGTACCAGAGAGCCATCGTAGTCTAAAAGCAAGAGCCGCTTTGTGGCCGCAGCATACTCTGTGAGCAGCTCCACCTTCGTGGTGCTGTCTACGAACTTTATTTCGTACTGCAGCTGCGTGGCTTTCACTTTAGTCAATTGTTCAAAAAAGTCTCCCGCCCAGGCCACCACATCGTAGCTGCGGATACGCTGCTGCATCAGGGACATTCTCAGCGATTGCTCCTCGTAAGGCATTTCCAGGCCCGTCTTTATCATCTCCGCGATTTCGGCAGCATCATTCGGGTTTATAATCAATGCCTCAGTAAGCTCACTAGCCGCACCAGCCATCTCGCTCAATATCAGAACTGCCTTGCCATCTCTTCTGCTGGCTACAAATTCCTTTGCAACGAGGTTCATACCGTCCCGTAATGGCGTGATAAGCGCGAGATCGCAGGCGAGGTAAAAGGCAGTAAGCTCCTCAAAAGAAAGATGGCTGTACTGATAAATTACCGGTTGCCAGGTGATGTTTCCTAACCTGCTGTTGAGATTTCCGATATACTCATCAATCATGCGCTTTCTTTCGGCGTACTTATTAATAGTATCCCGCGAGGGAACTATGTTGAGTGCAAAGACAACCTTCCCTGCATATTCAGGATTATCATTCAGAAAGCGCTCATAGCCTCTCAGGCGATTGGAGATGCCTTTTGTATAATCCAGCCGGTCTACGGAAAAAATGAGCTTTCGGTCGCCGCGGATAGCCAAATATTGCTTTCTGATTTCCTGTATGTCCGGATTTTCTACCGCATTATGAAAGCGGTCAAAGTCTATGGAAATCGGGAATGCGTCTGTCCTTACCTGTCTGCCATTCCAGAAGATGAGCTGGCCATCGTGCTCAATGCGCAGCACCGATTCCAAGCAGTGCAGAAAATGCGCCGTGTATTCCATTGTGTGAAAAGCCACCAGGTCAGCACCCAGCATGCCGGTGAGCAATGTGTCCCGCCAGCCTTTCGGCATCACCCGAAACAGCTCATGCGAAGGAAATGGTATGTGCAGAAAAAAGCCAATCGTAAGTTCCGGCAAGGCCTTACGCAGCATACCGGCCAGCGGCAGCAGGTGATAGTCATGAATCCAGACTACATCGTCTTTGCGTAGCTGCGACAGCAAGGCATCCGCGAATGCGGCATTGGCTGCCATGTAGGCATCAAAATTGGCCGGCGTATAATCGGCGAACGACGGAAAGTAATGAAAGAGCGGCCAGAGGAGCGAATTGGAAAACCCATCATAGTACGCTTCATAAAGCGCCTCATTCATAAACACCGGCAGATAATGGAAATCCTCCGGCTTGCCGGCAGCCTCATTCCATGCTTCCGTAGTGCAACCTGGCACGCCTGTCCAATACGTCGCCGAAAAACTGCTTGCTGCACCACGACCCAGCCATGCACTTACAGCAGACACAAGTCCGCCGGACGAAGGACGACAGGCGTAGGAGCGGTTTTGCTCAACAACAGTTACAGGAAGGCGATTGGCGACAATAAAGAGACGTTTAGACATCGGACACAATTTGAGGAGCCCGGCAAACAAAGTGCGTAGTATGTCTACGCGGCGCGCGAGCGGAACAGAACAAAAACCAGAAAATTAATCCCAGCATTCAGATACTTACGAAGTTACGAAATAGGCAGGGGCCCTTATACCAGACAATTTGTATCCTAAATTGGCCAGCTTTCACGCCCAATGAGGCAAGGATGCTTCTACGCTTCCTGACATGCCGGGACGCTCCCTGACTGACGACGTTATCTTTGCCTGCCGGTCATGAAGCTACGCTTGTGCATTCTTCTCATAACGCTTTGCCTGCTCAGTGGTGATGCCGCGTTCGCCCAGTTCAGTGACTCCGTGCACTATCACCTGCAATACGCTGCTACGGGTGTGCTGAACAAAACGAACGACGCGACTTCCTACCTGCTCACGAATACCCTGCGCGTCAATACGCGGCTGCGGCGCTTAGAT
This sequence comes from uncultured Bacteroidota bacterium, assembly GCA_963782125.1. GTDB lineage: Bacteria > Bacteroidota > Bacteroidia > Chitinophagales > Chitinophagaceae > UBA1952. The sequence continues at coordinate 601,243 of CAWAID010000007.1, read as the reverse complement.
GCCAATGGCGCTGTCAATTGGCTGTTTGGTGAGCAGGACCGCCAGCTGAGCAACAATGACTTCAACAGCACTGTAGACTTCAACCTGCGCAGCCGCCTGCCCCGGCTCTACTATTGGGGTCTCGGCAGCTTTGAGAAAAGCTATTCGCTGAAAGTCATTAACCGTACGCAGGCCGGCGCGGGTCTGGCGGCTAATATCGTAGACCGGGGCGACAGTCTTTCCCTCAATGTCAGCGATGGCCTGCTGTATGAATACAGTGCCCTGCAGCTGAGCGACTCTTCGGAAAGCTATTATAGCACGGTCCGCAATTCCTTCCGCCTGCGCCTGCGCTTCCGCCTGTGGCAAAGGCTAAGCTTTGAAAGCACCAGCTTTATACAGCACTCCCTGCGCGATGGCTCCGACTATATTATCCGCTCCAACAGCAGCCTCGGCATTAGTCTGCGCAATTGGCTATCCCTTACCACGGCGCTGACCTACAACAAGGTTACCCGTACCAATAGCGAAAACCTGCTGCTGACCTTTGGCCTGACGGTAGATGGATGGCTTTAGCCAGCAGCTGTTGATAGTTTACAATTCGTTTCTGTCAAAGCGAGCCCGGAAACTAGTCCAAGCAGGCCCTTGACGCTCATGTAGCAATGGTATAACTCGCTCAATAATGCAGTAGTAAATAAAGGCAACTCAACTTGAATGGCTTGGCTCACTTTCATCGACCTTACGACTCAGCCGTTCGCCCCAAACGGAATATTTAATTGTTGCTTTTCCGCCTCTTTCACTTTTCGGTGGTGCTTTCCTTCTGGCGTTTCTACAGGTGTATCATTTTCGTAATAGCTATCCACACGAATAATCTTATAGCCACTTGCTGCTTCATTACCCTCATTATCCAATCGTCGGCTGATTTCTAAAAGACATCGCATTGTAAAGCCGTTTTTGAATTCCACCTCCCCGCTCTGAACCATTTGTTTAAATTGAGCAGAACCCATTGAAAAAGATATTACATCACCTTGATAGATGCCTCGCCATTGATATTTGCCCTTTTTTAGAACTGGAGAAATTAATTCTATCTCGGCCCCTTCAATTTCTAACGGCTCAAGGTCGTTAGTTGCCAAGATGTACTTTTTGAAGTCGGCTTTCTGCACTTTGTGCTCCTTACTTACAGGCTTCTTTTCATCATTTACCACTGTAAAAGAAACAGTAGTAATCTTTGGATAATCATCTACTTTTTGATAAAAATTTGAGCGTCTCTTTTGAATTGCCTTACTCTCGTCCAATTCCATTCGCTTCTTTTCGTTATCAAGCTGAAGACCTTTGACCTCTTCCTGTAACTTCTGTTTTTCTAACTCTGTCTTTTGTGGGTCTTCAAGGACTTTATCAGCAAGCTTCTCCAATCCATGCCCAATAGGATTTATTAGCAACGCAGTTATCAGAGAAACAAAAAATGCTATAGTGGCCGGAGAGAATTTCCCATCCTGACCACGCAAAAATTTCAGATAAGTTCTCCTTCCCCCATTGTCTAAGGGTATGGTTTCTATCTCAATGCGAAAGTCAAGAACTCGTGCAACCTCACTTGCAAAATGAAGCAGTTCGTGTTCTGCACGATTATGGACAAAAGCGTCCATCGTATGAGTCTCATCATGGAAATAGAAATGCACTTCCAGAGTATCACCCTGCAGAACTAATTCTGGCGCTGTCACATTCATAGGCGATAGAAAAACATATAGGAGGCGGCTAAGATAACTATTCCATTACCAGTGCAATTTCCGATTCGGTTAATCCATAAAGCTCGTAAACCAAGTCGTCAATTTGCTTTGAATACTCACCAGCATTGATACAATCGTTACCCAGCAACATCCATTTATCTACCAGCGTGATAATTGGCTGCTGCTTGTCCAAAGGAATTACTGGAACAGGTATTTCTCTAAGCTCCGCCAACGTGGTCTGTCTAAAGTCGTCTTTGGTTGCAATGGAAGACAGACTGAAGATAGAGAACAGAAACAAACTTGCTCCCCAATACGCCAAGTAGGAATTTCGGGTGAACGGTATTAGTAGTGAGAATGAACGGGTTAATATCTTTCTTGAAAACCATTCGCTCTTCAGTATAGCCTACCGAAAGCCTGTCCTGCCGGTTGATGATTCTACGAATCAAAACCTTTGGCCCCGCTTCATAAAACCTCTTTAGAGAGGGCTTATCGTCTAAACTTGTATAGTGACATTCTTCAACTTTCAACAGGGAGTTTTGAAATCTTCCCTTGTCTAAAAATGGATAATGCTTTTCAATGTCAGGATTCTCAACTACTGGAAAATTGCTAGCCGATAAACCTTGCGTGGAGATAGTCAAATCACCGAGTAGCACACTGCTTTCTTTGAGACGGTGAATAATCTTGTGAATAGAACCCTGAAGCACCAATTTGTACTTAGGAGCGGCGATATCGCGAACGTTTATCTCTTGGAAAGGAATTGAAGTAAGAGATGTTATTCTATCCTTTTTCCCGAATGAAAAAATGCGGTAAAAATCAGCGATCCGTTTTGACAAAAAGTAAATAGCGGTGTCAACGTAAGCATCTGGGAATACATCAAATGGCAAGTTGATAATTGCATTAATGCCTTGCTGAAAAATGTACTTTCTGAATGTACTGTAGTTCTCTCCTGTTTGCCAGGTTATAGGTGCGATGTATGCAAGCTCGCCGTCTGTCTTTAGGATATTGAAGCCCTGAACGATGAACAGAACCGACGACTCAAACTTTCTTTCAAAATATTTGAACTCGCGCCTGAAGTAATCTCTTTCGCCTTCCGAAAAACTCTCTAATGGCAGATACGGCGGATTCCCAATCACCACATCAAACCCGGTAAAGCGCGCCTCCGCATCCAGCACTTCCGGGAACTCAAAGCGCCATTCAAAGGCATGCTCATAAATCCGGTTACTCTTGATTTCTTCCACCTCTGCGCTCAGCTTCGCTATTTCCTTCTCCAGCTTTTCACGGGTGGCTTTGCGCAGCTTCGTTTCGGCCTTGCTTAGCTCAAAAATCTGCTGCTGATTCATCAGCAGCTCATATTCGCCGCTCACCTTATTCAGCCGTTTCAGCTTCGGGTCATTCCTGCCAATCTCCGTACGGAAGTCTTTCTTGATGCCGTCTATCAGCGCTTCCAGCGCGCGCTTTTCTTCTTTGCCTTTCGCTGCCTTATAGTCGCGCACAAATCCCTGATAAGCGTCAATGTCCCACTTCAGGGTTTTGAGCGCCGGCGCCAGGTCGGCATCCAGCGCAAAGCGCGATACAAGCGAGTTGCCACGCTTGATGTTGATGTCAATATTGGGCAGGGTCTCCAATTCCGTATAACCGCTTTCCGTCGTGTAGTAGGCGTTCTTCAGCAACTCTATCCACAGCCGCAGCCGGCAAATCTTTACCGAATTGGGATTGATGTCCACGCCAAAGAGACAGTTCTCAATAATGGTTTCCTTCTCGTGGAAAAGCGTCTCCTGTATGCGGCGGCTTTCCCTGCCCTGCGGATTATAACTGAAAGAGGCGACCATCTTCCGTAACAATCAGCTCGTCGTTCACAACTTCCACCTCTACGTCGCGCAGCAAGCGGCCTTCGCCGTCCACCAGAATTCTCAGCTCGCTCTTGATGGCAATAATTTCGTTGAGCGCAGAGACCAGGAAGTGCCCCGAGCCAACAGCAGGGTCGCAGATGGTGAGCGAATTGATGATGTCGTTAGCAATCTCCCGCTCTACATCGCGGCCAATGGCGTTGTACACATCATCCAGCGTAGCATAGCGCTGCGGCGCATCTTCAGCGTCTCCCTTCGCAATAGCGACCAGCCGGTTGAACTTCTGCACCACCGCGCGGCGCAGCGTTTCGCGGCACATGTACATCGTCACAAAGCCGGGCGTGAAGAAAGAGCCGTCTTTGTAGCCATTGATTTTCTCAAAGATGAGGCCCAGCACCGAGGCGTTGATGAGGTTCTTATTCTCTTCCTGGATCTCCTCAGCACCCTCGGAGGCAAAGTCGTAAGCATCCAGAAAGCGGAACAGATAGTTCAGTGTGGGCAGTGCGCCTGTAGGCGCTTCCCCTTATCATCCTTCAGCACGGTATGCGGCGCAACCGGCAGGAGCAAGCCATTGTCCAGCAGCGCGACCTCCAGCGCCCATGATTCCAGCTCCGTGCGCTCAAAGAGCGAGGAATTGAGGTAAGGAACCATCGGGAACTTTGCCGCAAGCCGTGGCTTCCGGGATGCGGGCCGCTCGGCGAGGACGCCAAAGAAGAGGTTGCTCAGCTCGTCGTAGTCGTGAATCTTTTCACTATTGAGGAAGAGATAATCCCTGGCGCCCTTGTGGTATTTGCAAGCTGCGCTTCCAGCAGCTTCATGAAAAGTACGCGGTTCACCCAGGTAATGCAGAGCTCCAGCGCTACGTTCCTTACCTGCTCTTCCTTCGCAGCGCCATAAGCGGAAGGGTTGGGCAGCTTGTAGATGCTGTCGCGCTCATCCAGCTTGGCAATGGTGTTTTCCAGCAGCGAGGCCTCATCGCCCTTCTTCTTTCGCTGAATGAGCTTCTTGCTGCCTTCCTTCACTTCCTCCAGCCCGATGATGTGGAGCAGCTCCTCGTAAAAGCCTTTGTCTAAGGAATTGGAATCGTTGGCAAACTTTTCCTTTAGCAGGTGAACGGGCGAGAGGATTTTGTAGAGCGCGATGAGCTTGTTGTCGTCGGCCTTATCCGCATTGGCTACTATCTTTTGATAGTCGCGAATGTCAAAGTAAGTGCAGGGCATTTCGCCTTCTAAAGCGTCAATAAAAGGCCGCGCTATGCTGTCGTAAAAGAAGTGAGTAGGCTTGCCGGACTGCCTTATAGTCTTCATAGTCTTTACGAAGCTGGGCATTGCCATAAATGTGTTGCTCGGCCCAGCGCTCGTCAATGATATACCACTCCCAAATGTTGGTGACGATGAGGTGGCGGATGAATTTGTTGCCGCCATCTATGCGCTCGCGCAGGTAATAGAGAATAAGTTCCTGTAAAGCTTTTGCATTCGGCTTGCCTGCCGAAATCATCTCGCCCTTATTGCCGGGTTTTTTACTTCCAGGATAACGCCCACGGCATCTTTTGCCGTTTGCCAGTATGGATTACAAGGTCTTTGCGGTCTTTGGTGTTTATCTCGTACTGTTCCTTATACCAGGTGTCTTTCAGGAAATCAGCAACAATGTTCTTGCCATGCTCCTCGCTTTCCGCCTCATTGATGCGGGACAGCATGATGCTGAAATTCTTCTTGAACAGCTCAATTTCCGCGCGGCCTACCTTTTCTTTGAGATAGGCTTTGTTGAGGGCTTGCTTGGGAGATTTTAAGGACAGGTTCATTGGCTGCACCAAAATAAGCGATAGGCCTGGAGAATAGTTAGTCTTGCAATCAGGAGGCGCCGTGCCTAACGCAAAAGTTCGCGTCAATGCGGGCTTAAGACGGGCTTAATGGACATAAAATTGTCCTTAAGTAGCATATATGCCAACATAGCTGCGATAGCTTCGTGTCTTCATCCCCCAAACGACTATGAAAAATCCAATCCTGGCGTTGCTTGCGCTTGTCCTGATTTTAGCTTCCTGCAACGATAAGGCAGCGGAAAATGCTGCCACCTCAGACAGTGCAACACTGGATGTGAAGCCGGTAGAGGTCAAACGCGAACGCGCGGTCAATAACTGGAAGGCCCGCATCGGACAAGGTAATACGCCTAACGACCATAAGCTCGTAGTAACCGGTTCTGTTTACGTACAGGATAGTGCAGCGAAGCCAAGGCTCAGCCGCCAAAAAGGCGGTGCTGCCATCAACCTGAGTGAGTTGGTATTGAAGCTCTCTCATCAGCCTGCCAGTACTGGCCGCCTGGTAGATGTGAGCTATCTAGAGACGCTTAGCCGGCCAGATAAATACCAAAGCGTGAAAATCGTGTATAATAAGAAGGTGGTGGTAACTATCCCTGCAATTGAAGGATTAAAGCCTGCAAAAAAGTGACCACCAGTTTATACTAAATTAGGGGTGATATTAGCACATGCGCATTCTGTTAGCGGAGGACGACGTCCGTCTGTCAGACGACATTATTCACCAACTTCAGCTTCATAAGTTTGAAGTTGACGCGGCCTTTGATGGATTTATCGCAGAACAGCTGGCGCAGCGCAATCCCTATGATTGCATCCTGGTAGATGTAAATATGCCCGGCAAAAATGGGTATGAACTGGTAAAAAGCATCCGGGCGTCCGGCATCCATACCCCGGTAATAATGATTACCGCTTTCGGTGAGCTGGACGATAAGATGCTTGGCTTTGACAGCGGAGCCGATGATTACATTACCAAGCCATTTTTCTTTAAAGAATTGCTGGCGCGCATTCGCGTCTTCCTCAAGCGCGCTGCCCAAAGCTCAAGAACCAGTGAGGTATTGCAGGTGGAAGACCTGGTAATAAATCTTGCAAAAAGTGAAGTGAGTAGATGCGGTAATGTAATCAGGCTTACTGCGCGGGAATATGAACTTTTGGTCATGCTAGCAGAGGCGGGTGGGAACCCCGTATCCAAAAAGGAGCTGCTAAGCAGAGTATGGGGAACAAACTTTGAGGCAAACTCAAATACCATTGAAGTGTTTATCAATGTGCTCCGTAACAAAATTGACAAGCCCTATGAACCAAGGCTTATAAAAACACGTATCGGCTTTGGGTACTATCTCGGAAAAGATTAGCAAGTTGACGCTGCGCTCGGCACTTTCGCTCAGCTATACACTTACGTTTACCATTCTTGTTGGTATTGCCTTCCTGACTATCTACCTGATTTCAGCGGCATATCGTGTAGATGAATTCAACCGGAGGCTTAAAGACCGGACGCTGACCACATTTACCATCCTGCTTCAGGTAGACCAGATAGACCGGGAAATTCTTCAGCTTTTTGACAAAAACACAATCAATAACCTGTCGGAGGAAAAAATTCTCCTGTTTGACTCAAGCGGAGCGCTCATTTACGGTAGTATAGATGATACGAAGATTGATTATCCAGCACCAATTCTGAACCGGCTCAGAAGCGGCGAGCAGGAAATAGAGACTACAGAAGGCGAATACGAGCTATTAGGCATCGGCTTTCGTAGCGCAGGCAAGACTTACTACGGAATCGCCAAAGCATACGACCGCTACGGCAGAAGTAAGATGCGCTTTTTGAAGGCAGTGTTGCGCACGCCGATCAAACTGACCACCCTACGCCGGAGCAAATTGACCACCTGTTTTGCTGGCGAAGAGAAGGGGTTCACGCATGAGATGAGTGGTGTTTGATTATGTTTGTTTTGGTAGTTAAATCGTGTCTTAAATCTTCTGTTTTCTTCCCTCATCACGGAGCGATGTCTTTTCTGATGAAGCCCGGAGATGAGCTAAAGCTAAAAAAAGATATCGCTTCGTGATGAGGTGCCGCCGGCAGGCCCCTTTTATGGTCCCGCCCCCCGGCCAGATCTACATCTAATCGGCTCGCTCTTCAGTCAGCTTTCTCCGCTTGCGCATGGACTCTCCCTGCAGTTCCAGGCGGTGAGCATTGTGTACAATTCTGTCCAGGATGGCATCCGCGATGGTCTGCTCTCCGATTACATCATACCATTTACTGACCGGGACCTGCGAGGTGATAATCATCGCTCCCTTGCCATGCCTGTCTTCTATGAGCTCCATTAGTGCAGCCCGGCTGGCTGCGTCTATAGGCTGCATCCCGAAGTCGTCCAGTATCAGGAGCTGCTGGCGCTCTATCCGGGCTACTTCCTTCAGATAAGAGCCATCGGCTTTGCTCATCTTGAGCCTGGAGAACAGCTTGGGTACATTGTGATAAATCACACGATAGCCAAGGCCGCAGGCGTGGTAGCCAAGGGCTGAAGCGATGTAGCTCTTGCCGATGCCTGTTGCACCGGTAATGAGGATGTTCTCGCTCTTGTCTATGAAGCTGCAGTCGGCAAAGCGAAGTATCTGATTCTTGTCAATGTTGCGGTCGGTGTTGTAGTGGAGGTCTTCCAGGGCTGCCCGGTAACGGAAGCGGGCATTCCTTACTTTAAGTCCGATGCTGCGGTTCTGCCGCTCGTCCCATTCCCCGTCTACCAGATGGGCTATGAGTTCATCGGGTGTGTAGGCGGAGTGCTGGTCTGCTTCCAGACAGCTTTTGAAGAGCCGGTGCATACCGAGGAGCTTCATTTTGCGCATCTTTTCCAGTGTTGCTGCATTCATGTTTTTGAGGTTTTAAGGGGTGAAGAAGTGATTGATTATTGATAATAATTGCCTCCCCGGATATTGTCGTGGAAGGGCATCTGAAGCTGGTCACTTTGGTCCGGCGCGTCGTGTGTGTCCAGCTCTTTCTCCAGAATCTTTTGGATGGTCTTGTAGTTATAAGCACCGTATCCAAGTGCGCGCTGGCAGGCACTCATCAGCCGGCGGTGCCCAACCTTCTTTGCAAATGAGAGGATGCCTACGCAGCTCTTGTAGGCCTGCTCGGGTGCTGCTTTCTGTCCAGCACTTTTAGGATGTAGAGCTTCACATCCTCGCCAATATCTTCGGCCCAGGAGATGAACTTTTCCGGCGTCCATTCACTGACGAAGCGATGGGCACTGGCCAGGTGGTCGGGCTCTGTGGTGTAGTTGTAAGGGCTGCGGGTGCGGTTGTGCAGGGCAATGCGCTCGTAGTTGTAGTAGACTTCTACGGTGCTTCTGGAGTAAAGCACTTTTACCTTCTTGCCTATGAAGCGGTAAGGCACGCTGTAGTAGTGCCTGTCCGGCCCAAGACCGATGTGACCGTTCTTGGCTACTGTAGCATAGAGCTGAGCTTTTAGCTCGTAACGCAGTGCTGGCAGAGGCATCATTACGGCCCGCTCTACTTCTTCAAACTGCTGACGGCGGCTGTAGTTTCTTCCTCTTAATGAAGCGCCATTATGGTCTGCGAGCGCTGCAAGGATGGCTGCATTCAGGTCTGCAAGGCTTGTGTAGCTCTCCTTTCTGATTCTTGCATAGATGCGGGTGTAGATGATGCGGACGGCATTTTCTACAAGAGCCTTATCCCTTGGCCGGTAGGCTCTGGCAGGAAGAATGGAGGTGCCGTAGTGCTCTGCGAAGTCTGCATAGGTCTCATTGATGGTAGGCTCGTACTTGCTGCTCTTTGTGACTGCTGAGCGCAGGTTGTCGGGCACAATTGCCGCAGGTACGCCACCACAGAAGTGCAGGGCATTCTCACAGGCGGCTATAAAATCGTCTTTGGCTTGCGTTCTCACAGCCTCTACATAAGTGAGCTGGCTGGCGCCGAGGATGGCTACGAATACCTCTACTGGCTCCAGCTCTCCGGTCTGCGGGTTGACGATGGAGAGCTTGTCTCCGGCATAGTCTACATAGAGCTTGTCGCCGGCCTTGTGCTCCATGTGCATGGTGGGATTGACCTGCGCCTTCCACTGTGCGTAGTAATGTTTGAACTGGCTTATCCCCAGCCCGTCCGGATGGCTGCGTTTGTATTCCTGCCACAGCAGCTCTCTGGTAACCCCCTTTCTCTTCAGCTCCTTGTCAATAGCAGGAAAGAGGCTGAAAAGATGGTTTACCCGCTCATTGACAGCCTTGTCTTCGGGCCTGATGAACAGGTCTTCAAGGTCTTTATCGCTAAGAGGATTCAGCTCTTCAAAGCTCAGTCCGCTGGCCGTAAGCTCTTTGAGATACTTCTTTAAGGTGTTGCGTGCGATGCCGGTCTGGGCGGCTATATGCACTTTGCTGCGTCCCTGGAAGTGCAGGCGCAGGATCTGTCTGATCTTAATCATGCTGATGGGATTGTTGGCCAAGGGAGCTTAAGTTTTGTGAGAACTTAGGCCTCTTTACCGCACTCATCGCAGCGTGATATCCTCTCTCCTTTTAGGTGGTCAATTTGGACCGGCGCAGGGTGGTCAATTTGGACCGGCGCGCCCTGGTCAATTTAAACCGGCGAAGGGTGGTCAATTTGACCGGCGCTTGCATCCAACTGATGATAACGCGGGAAGTAGAGCGTCTTTTTGCTGATTGAATCGCTATCCTTGCCATCCATCCGCACAAAGTGCTGGATAATATTTGCAACACTCTGGCGGGTAAGCACTTCATCCCATAAGTAAGCCGTGCGGTGGCCAAAAGGATTGGGTGGATTACCCTTGCCATGATTGTGACCAAGATTAAACGGAAGGAAGAAGGTGTTGCTGCCATCCAGGCGCGTAGTCATATACACTTCATCAGTGTCCACGGCAAAGTGTACGAGGCAGCGGCCAAATTGCAGCAAGGGCTGCGAAATATCCCGCTTAGTCTTGTATTGGGTTTGCCCATGCACCTTAGCTGTCTGGCCCGTCCATGCATTTTTGAGCTCCATCGTAGCAATGGGCAGGCCGTTAAGGAAGACCACCATGTCTATTTCCTCACCCTTTGCCTCCAAGTTGTAACGTACCTGACGGGTAACACTAAACTCATTGCTTTCAAAGGCTTCTTTCACGCGCTTACTGCTGGAAGCGAGCGGCAATTGGTAGAACAGGGTGAAGTGCGCATCATCTACCTCCAGGCCTTTACGCAGCAGGCGGATAATGCCGTATTTCTTTACCAGCCTATCTAATCGCTCCAGGATCTTCAGCTTCCAATCCGGGTGCTTGCGAAGCTTGTCCAACTCTTCGCTTTGTGTGTGCTCCAAGAAATGCCAGAGACGTGTTTCATCTACAGCATAGCGGGCATTGAAATCTTCGGGGAAGCCGATGTAGTAGCCGTTGGCGGCGCGGTAGGGAGTAGTGCCTTCGCGAACCTCACCAAGTGTGCCATTTTCTTTCAGCTCTTCTGTGTTGCGCCGGTTAGACGCTTCTCTATGGAAGATTCTAACGCTTGCTTAGTCGTGATAGTAGCCATGGTTCTATTTGAGAGCGACCTTTCTTTTGACCTAATAATAGAGCTTTCATTTCACGGCCATGCTCAATAATTGCCGTTTCGTCCCATGGGCGAGTGTCCATCATTAGCCTTTGCTTAATGCTATCACAACCGGCTCTTTCGTAGTAATCGCGCTTCGCCTCCGGCATATTATTACTAAGCTTAGAATTCTTGCTGGCACTAATGAGGCACAAGTTTCCAAAATCATTCAATACTGATTTATCGCTGATGCGATCACTTTCAACGATCGGATTCTGAGGATAATAATGTTCAACAGAGCTTCGAAAGGTGAACTCAAAATGTTTCCACCCCGGCCTCTCTGCCTCCCAAAGTAAGTAGTCCAAGTAATTGAACACAAAATTCTCTACTGCCGTTCCAGTATCTAACAAGCTCATGTCAGTTGTACAGTCCGGCATCAGGCCGTCCGGCTTATAGATGATGTCAAAAAATGGTTTCTTTTCTTCGGTTAAATACCGATTGAACAAAAAGGCACGAGCTAGCTTTTTAAGGAAAGTAATGTACTGGTCTGGTCCTAATTCTTGTGAATTGCTCAGATAGTTAAGTACGCCATTTAGCCAATGCTTATACACCATCGTAGGTGTTGAAACATGAAACATGGCAAGCAGCATCATTATCTGGCGGTTTTTCTCATCTCCTTCGACTTCTTCTCCAAAACTCTTTACATAATTGCCTTTATCGCCGGAATACCATTTTAAACGCTGTAAGCTCCATCGATCACTGCTATTTGTGAACTCTCTTTTTAGGATGTATTTGTCAAGCAAAAATTTAGACCGCAGCAGATTATAACCAAACGTCTTCGTAAACGCAACACGATCGTTTTCTGGCCCTGATAGGCGCTCATCAAACTGTTTAAGGAGTTGCTTATCGTCTAATGCAATGTCTTCGCCTGTCTGTACACGAAGAACATGAAGTAAGAAGTTTGGAAAATTTACAATCGAATTGAATCTTTCTGGAACTTCCTCGATATTCCCTTTGCCAGCCATTATATGCTTGGCTGGCTGTTCCAAGATTTCCAGCAGGCTCAATTCTGTTTCATCTCCCTCCGTACTTTCCTTGCCAATGCTGCTAGTACTGCGCACAACTCGTCAAAATCATTAACGGCCATTTTATCCCAATCACCTCGAGTAAATACTGCATTGCGCTCCTGTACATTAAATCCATATTGTACGTATCGCTCCATATTAGCACATGATTCCCACAATATATTAAAGCAGTATGTCTCCGCAGCATCATCTTTAAATACTGACAAGAATTTTGCTTTCAGAATTTCATGCTTTTCCAACTGCTCGCCGCGGTTGTTCATAATCTCAAAGTAATGATTGAGATCTGTGTCAGGCGGCACTGTAACACGCAGGATTTTCACGTTAGAAATAAGATACCTACAGAAGTTATCCATGGCTACGCCACGTTCTGGCAGTATTCTGTTCAGTGCTTTTACACTGTCGTAATACCCTTGCAGGATGTCAGGATTATACTCTTTTTCGAAAGATAATGAACGTTCCATTTCATTGGAATAGAGTGCATCTAAAGTGTCTGTAGAGCGTTGTCTACTGTCAAAGGAAAGGTTCATTCGATACCAGTCTTCGAGCTTTGGAATGGCATTCCCATGAGTCTGCTTTATGGCGCTGAGCAGGATATTGAGTGTGGTAAGTCGCTGCTGACCATCTATAGTCTCGTAAATAGTTTCACCATCCTTCTTCCGTTCGTACACAATCAAAGTGCCGATATGGTAGGGGGTAGAAGGATTATCAGCGGCAGAATCCGCAATGTCTTGTATCAGTTGGCTGATTTCTCGCTCTCCCCACGCATAATTGCGTTGATATGGAGGTATGACATAACGGCCATGACTGAACAGCTCTTTAATGCTGAAGCTTGAAACACTATTTGCCATCGTAATAATTCAGTTCGCGAAATAATTTTATAATCTCATCCATTTTAGTTGCAGCAATTTCCTTTAGTGGAGACAATGCTATGTTCAGGATGTCAGTGGGATGCAATGCTTCGCGGATTCGCTTGAACATTGCTATACCTTCTGTTCCTAAAGCATAGTTGTCGATAGAGGCAAGTTGAACAGCATAACTCTTCAGTCGCAACGAGTATGCCCATACAAAGAATAAGATAGTTGCTCGGGAAAGTTCACTTTGCCCAAAACGGTCTCTGTAGTAGAGCATGCAGCAGTCATACAAACGCCTCACATACTGATCACCTGTGCGACCGCGGCTTCCATAAGTGTTGAGCATCTCGCCAATCTTCTCTGCTTGCCCTGGTTCATTTTCCAGCCGGCAAACTTTGTCTACAAGATTGCGGTAATGATTTACAAACTCAAAAAAGCGCCTTCCATTTAGCAGGATGCCATCGAGCTGAAAAGGATAAGACAACTTATTACCATCCACATTTCGGTGTGCATGCTGGTTATAGTCGTCCACATAATAATGGCTAGTACGGTATATCTCACCAAATGGTAAGCTCGGCGCAGGTTGGGGGCTTATACCTTTGAAGACATCTACATCTGCCTTGGTAAAGTAGCGGGCCGAGCGACCTTTAGCCCATTGACGTACCGGATATAGGTAATCGGTAAAGAGCGTGGACAACGCTGCTGTATCGAGGTCTTCCCATTGGCGAATACATGCAATGCGTTCGGTTTCTGCAATACCAGTCATTTCACGGAGGTGATAAGCTTTGAGCAAATCGTGCGGCTCTAGGTCCTTCCCCCGGGCGTTCTGCGAATCAAAAAATTGAAAGGCTTCAGACACATCACTTATTGTTACTTGGACCAACTCGCAACGCTCATAGAAGAAGCGAATTGCAGATGCGTCAAAGTCCTGTCGTACGCGCCGCTGAATTTCAGCATAATTCTGAACGATATTTTGGCGCGAAATGGTGCTGCGAAAACGGAGCTGTCCTAAATCTGGCTCAAAGCCGTCAGCCATATCATCCTCTGCTAACTCCTGTATTTCATCCCTTTTGAGTTGGCAAATGGCTTTAGCAATTAGAAGAATGGTCGTAGTGCGCTGCTGCCCATCTACAATATCCAACCAGGTTTCAATTGCCGTCCCATTGTTCGTTTCGCTAGAATGTTCATGTAGCACAAGAGTACCGAGCCTGTAGGCGCTTTTCTTTTTAAAAAGCAGGATGTCGTCTATAAGCTGATGGACATGTTTGGCTGTCCATTTATAAGGCCGCTGATAAGGCGGAATGCGCAAAGACGAAATCGCCAGCAACTGCTTTACGGTGATGATATGCGCCGAATGCGTCGTTGACTTGATAATTTTGGTGAGGGGTTGCTTTATCAGCGTTGTTTCCATCTATATGCGACTTTTATTTTACCGCCCTCCTTTCATTAATGAGCATGTATTATATATTATGGTTGTTGTAATAATTATTTGCACAACTTAGCGTTTATTAGAATCAAACAGAAAGTCATTGATAATCACCACCTTACCCCCGCCGTCCGAATCCCAGTCAAATAAACAGGCTCTACATTTCATTAGACGCCGCTTTTCCGAATCCCAGTCAAATAAAAACCCGCTGATTTACACCACATTACACTACAAAATACCCTTCGCCGGCAAATAAGCCTATGCCCAATATGGCAGATAAACCACAAACTTCTTGGAGTCCTTATCCGGTTCCTTCAGCTTGATTTTGCCGGCATCCAGACAGTCTTTAATCAATCGTGATATCTGCGACGCCTGCTTATCGTGCATCCCAAACCGCTGGCGAAGTGTCGTATTGGTCATTCCCTCGCTGGAGAAATATTTAATTACGCTGTGCTGGTAAACGGCTTCCATCCGCTCCTCCAAAGTCATCTCGGCAAACGTCCGGGGCGCGTACAGGATGGTCGTAAAGGAGTTCTCGGTCTCCTTGAAGCGGAGCGGTGGCAGACCGTACAGTTCAATCGCTATTACCGTCTTCTCAAAGCCGGAGCCGCGCTCCTCACAGATGTTGTAGCGCCGGAATGCCTGCGCCAATACCTCGTTGCGCGACTTAGGCGTGGTGCGTATCAGCCGGTCTATCTTTTTATCGGGCGGCAGGCGACCGGGGTTGCTGATTTCAATCCGGTCCTCAAAAATCTCTACCATCGGGCCGGTGCCTCTAATGGTAAAGTCCTGGTGGATGAGGGCATTAGCTATGAGCTCGCGCAGGGCGATTTCGGGATAGACGGATGTCTCCTGACGGAGGGCGTGCTTGATGATTTCGCTGCCCGGTAGCAGGCTTTTTACGAATTGGATTAGGCCTTCAAAACCGATGGCGTAGCCTTTGGAGCCGGGATACTCTTTGCTGCCGGCCGACTTGTTCTTGCCCTCGTACTTGATTACGCGGATGGTCTTGCGGGCAAGGCCGTCAAACTCATTAAGGTTTTGCGCTGCGCCCAGTGCGCCGAAGTTGGTGATGTAGTAGCCATGGTTGTCTACAGGCACAATCATCTTTTCGTCGGTAAGCCATTGCATGATTTCAGCACTGCTGGTAGCTACCGACTTTTTGAGCAGCCGGTAAATGCCGGCATAATCCAGCAAAGTCATTACCTCTATGGCGTTTTTAAGCGTGGAGGCGTGCAGCTCTTCAAAGACGGGCGTCTTGCTGTTGAGCATGAGGCCGCCTACTTCCTGGCGTGATGCCTTGCGGGTAGTCCCACCGCTGCGGATGTAGCTGTCCTCAATGGTCTTGCCAGCTATGTGCACGGGCTTTACCGCACTCTCGCGGATATGCACAAACAGCAGGTGGATGCCGTCCACTTCTTCTATGGAGTGGTCAATGCTTACGAGCGGCGATACGCCGTCACGGCAAAGGCTTGCCAGGCGCAGTACAATGCTGCCGGCCTCCGCAGCGCTGATGCCTTTTGGGATAGCTGTCTTATCATCAATGCCAAAGACGAGGTAGCCGCCGCCGGGATGATTCGCAAAGGCGGAGATGTGGCGACAGAGCTTTTCGTTATTGGGCGAAAGCGTCTCTTTCCAGTCCAGCTCATTCAGCTCCTGCGGCACTTTGCCGAGGCTATGGCCCAGACAGTCTATTGCCTTGCTAATCCACTCCTTCATCTCAGCACACTTTGATTTTACCGGTTACTGCTGCGTTGATGAGCGTGGATTTGTATTCACGGAGTTTGGTGATTTGCTGCAGTTCCAAATCAATGGCTGCCTCAACCTTCTGATTTACATTTTCACAGTACACGACAATATCATCCTGCTCATTACTTGGAGGAAATATAGACCGCACATCATAGAACTTTTGGTTAGAAAGGTTCTGCAAGCCCACTGTCATCCCATTTGAAGCCCCTGCGTAAATGATTTTATAAGCTCCGTATGATACAGCAATTCATAGTACTTAGAATTAACGCCGTCAGCCGGTTCAAAAACGCGATAGTGAAAGGTCACAATGCCACGGTACTTGGAGCGAAAGAAAACGCCCAAATGTCCTTTGAAGCGATTTACAAGGAGGTCATTTGGCAAACACAATTTAAAATTGTCCCGATGGGATGGACTTAACGACCGCTCACGCATTTCATCCGAAGGAATAACGCCATCTACTTGCGATAATGAAAGAGGAAGCTCATCTGGCATAGTAACCTTTCGGCTGTTCTCCCGAAACAGACGCCGGTTATAAAGTACTAACCAATGCTTAGGAATTTCTCCTACTCCTGCAATCCTGCAATCCTTCATCCGCACATCAGGATTCAGCCCTCGCGTAACGGCGCGGTGGATGAGGATTTGCCGGCGCTCTTTTAAGCGCTCTATCAATGCCTCTTTTTGCGCAATGGCTTTGTCTATAGCGGCAGTTTTACGGTCCAGAAAATCGGCGATGGCGGTTTGTTCTTTTTTGGAAGGGAGAAGAAACGGAATCTCCTTCATTCGCCCTCTTGACAAATCCCACTGTCCGATGCGCACGCCATCAGAAGCAGCTCCAAAGAAAGAAACGTAAAGTTTGCTGCGAATAGCGATGTGAAAGAATCTTGAATCAATTCCTTCTTTAAGGGCAAATACATAATAGGCCGGGCTAACGATTCCTGAGGACTGCGTGATGCCATACGAGCCTTGCCAAGCCTTCATCTTATTCATCCCAAACTGGCCTTCTCTCAACACCCTATAATTTGACAAGTCATCTGGAATGAAATTGTGATTTTCTTCCTCGTTGTCCAAGTCGCGTGTGATAACACCCTTTTCCCTTGTAATGGAAAGCAAAGGCAAATCCGGTTGGTTCTTCTAGATACAGGTGTAAGAATGCTGCCTAATCTGGCGACCTCCCAATGCTCAGGAATTTCTTCCAGCCACTCCACGCCGGAATCTTTATACGCATCATACTTCGGGATGCTGATTGTTGGTGCTACGGCTTCCATCAGGCGAGGTTAAGAATGTCCATAATCAGGCCTTCGCTTTCGCGCTCCAACTCCAGTATCTCCGCAGTCACCACTTCCAGTTCACGCAGCGGCTTGTGCCGGTAGAAGTATTTGTTGAAGCTTATTTCGTAGCCAATTTTTGTAGCATCAAGGTTTATCCATGCCTCCACCACATGCGGCTTCACCTCCTTGAGGAAGTAAGGATAGATGGCTTCTTTCAGCGGCACGGCTTCCGTATCGCGCAGGTCGGCCTCGCTTTCGTACTCAATCCATTCGCCGCGCTTCTCTGCCAGGTAATAGCCATAGTCGGGCAAGGCCTCCTCGCTGCAGCCGAGGCGTTCCAGCAGAACATCCAGCTTTGCGCCGCTGAGCTTTACCCGGCCCTTTATCACTTTTTCCGCACCGGCATCGTACCAGCTCACGGCATTCAGGATAGCGCTGCGTTCGGAGGCGGAGAGCTTGGTGCCCGCTGCTTTTAAGGCGGCAGCCACTATCATTGCAAAGGCATTGAAGTCAATCCACTCGTCTGTACCTACTCGCCGCATCAGGCCTTCTGCAACTTGTAGCAGGTGCAACCCGCGCTGCCAGGTATCTGCACTGGTCAGGGCTTTTGTCTGCTTGGTATTCAGGTTCAGCTCCTGCCGCTCGCACCATTCTATAATCGCTTTTTCATGTTTGGCAAGGTCGGTATAGACTTCGCCGCCAAATTCTTCCCAGGCCCACTCCATAGGCTCACGCAGGCCGCGGTCAAAGCGTAAGGCTGCAATGCGCTCAGCCGTAAACTGCGCCTTCAGGCGTTTGGGCCGCTCAATCGTTACTTTATAATAGCCAAAGTCGGCATTGTCAAAAATCTTGCTGGCAATGCCTTCGTCTTCGCCTGTTGCAGCATTCACACCTTTTTCCACTGCCTCCAGCCCGCGGTATACGCGCACAATCTCGCGGATGTCATCCGGCGCAAACTCACAGTTCTTATTGCCAAGGTTCTTGCGCAGCTTGCGGTAGAGCCCGCTGGCATCTATAAGCTGCACTTTGCCCCTGCGGTGCTCCGCCTTGTTGTTGCTCAGCAGCCAGATGTAGGTGGTGATGCCGGTATTGTAAAACAGGTTGTTCGGCATCTGGATAATAGCCTCCAGCCAGTCGTTCTCTATGATGTAGCGGCGGATATTGCTTTCGCCGCTGCCTGCATCGCCGGTAAAGAGCGAGGAGCCATTATGTACAGAAGCAATCCGTGAGCCGGTGGGACTTTGGCTAAGCGGTTTCATTTTGCTCACCATCTCCATCAGGAAGAGCAGCTGCCCGTCTGACGAGCGCGGCGTGGCATCGCAGGTTTCTGCTTCAGCCCCAATAGTTTTTTAGGCTGATGATGAATCGCGGGTCAATTACTTCCTTGCCATCTTTGATGTACTTGACGTCGGACGCCCAGCTCTTGCCATAAGGCGGATTGGACAGCATGAAGTTGAACTGCATGCCGGCAAACTCGTCGGTAGAGAGCGTAGAGCCAACGCGGATATTCTCCGGGTTGTTGCCCTTAATCATCATGTCACTCTTGCAGATGGCGTAGGTCTCGTCGTTGATTTCCTTGCCATATAGGTGCACATCCGAAGTAGCACGAATAGCACCGTCCTCATCCTTTATAAAATTCTGCGACTCCGTAAGCATACCGCCTGAACCGCAGGCAGGGTCGTAAATAGTAAGCACGGGCGGCAGCGCATCCATCACCGGCTCAAAGACAAGGTGTGTCATCAGGTCAATCACCTCGCGAGGCGTGAAGTGTTCTCCGGCCTCCTCGTTGTTCTCTTCGTTGAATTTCCGAATCAGCTCTTCAAACACATAGCCCATGCCGAGGTTGGAGAGTGGCGGGAGCTTTCGGCCATCCGGGTCTGTCTTTTCAAACGGCGTCAGGTTGATATTCGGCGAGGTAAACTTCTCCAGCACATCCAGCAGCACATCCTTTGCCGCCATGTGCTGCACCTGGCTGCGGAGCTTGAACTTCTCAATAATCTCCTTGACGTTCGGGCTAAAGCCATTCAGGTAGTCTTCAAAGTTGGCAACGAGAATCTGCCGGCTATTGGTAGCGGTATTCTGCAGGCGCTGCAATGTCCATTCGCTGATGTTGTAAAACACATAGCCGGAAGACTGGCGAAGTCCAGCCTCGTCCCATTCGGTAAATCCGGCTTCATCGCGCTGAAAAGCCAGCTCTTCCATCACGGCCTGCTTCGTAGGCTCCAGCAAGGCATCCAATCTGCGCAGGACAACCATGGGCAGAATCACATCCCGGTATTTGCCGCGCACATAAACGTCACGCAGGCAATCGTCGGCGATAGACCAGATAAAGGAAACAAGTTTGTTGTGTACGGTGGTGTTCATGGGTTTGCGCTAAGCATTGCTATTCACTATGCTCCGCTTGACAGCCGAACATAGAAAAATAGCGTTGAAAGATACAATGTGGGTAATCATTTCGGTTAAAATCTAACCGAATTGTTTCTCCGATTTTTAAGTGGCAGTGAGAGAATTACCACATTCGTTGCTTCATTTTGTCGCTAAGCTTCCCTTCCCCATTCAGCCATTCGGTAAGCGCATAGAAATTCCCCCTGGTTCCCCTCAGTTTTTCGCTATGTAGTCGTCCATCCTTCGCCATGCCGGAAAGTGTTACTGAGATTGTTTTTTCAGTAAGCCAGCTTTCAGTCTTATGTATACGCTCCATAATGTTCAGCTCCTGCATGATTTCCTGAAAACGCAGTGGCCGTTTCAGCTTCTTGATGCACATGATGATTCGTCCCGGCCAGCTTAGCGAGGCGTAGTGACTGCCCTTTGGATTTTCAAGCTCCGCATTGCGCTCTTCCAGCCATTGGTTGCGCTTTTCAATGCGAATTGCTTGCTGTTTTACTTTATCTGCAAGAAGGAATCCGGCGTCTTCTTTGACTCCGCTGTGTAAGAGTTGGCTTTCAAGGTCTTTGATTTTCGCATTTAGTTCTTCTATCTGCTTCTGATACTTCGCTGTCAGGGCGGCAATCTGACTGGGCTGCGCACTGCTGGCGCTGACCGGAGTAGGATTTGGACTGAATATGGCCATGGTTGATGTGGTTTTAGTGAGTTTGAGTATAGTTTCAACTGCGAAAAATGACTTTTCGCGAATATTCTTGCCGTTTTTTGCACTTAAGCAAATCGGTGGCTAAGGCTTGGCAAACTGGCGGCAAGTGCTTGGCAAATTGGCAGCAAAAAAGCTAGCTGATTCTGGCTTCCAGTGCAGTTTTTCTCATCAGAAAGTGGTGAAAACAGCATCAGATTTAGCTGGGAACGCGAATTTTCTGTGTAGGGAGTGGGTACTAGCTGCGCAGAAAGCGATTTTTTCTGAGCGAACAGCCACATACGTGACCCATTTACGCTCGCCTTTGAGCTGGGCCAGCGATGCTCATACGAATCTGCGAGAGCGATTGCTTTTTGCCTTGCGCCAACCAGGCATCCAAATCGCTTTTTGTGAACAACAGTCGCTTAGCGCGCTTGATGAAAGGGATGGTCCGGCTGCTGGTGAAGCCGTAAACAGTTTGCTTCGCGAGGTTAAGATAGCGAGCTGCTTCGGCAACGGTTAGATACTTCGTACCGCTACGTGCATTTGAATCCTGTTCCGAAGAGGCGCTGTGTTTCTCCAGCGCCATCTGAACAGATTCTGCAATCAGTAGCTTCAACTCTTCCGATGTTGTGAGAATGATTTTCTCCATTGTTTTTACGTCCGCTCCGGGGTTTAGTAAGAAGCGGACAACAAAAGTCAAAATCGGTAAGCGGTGGGGCAGGTGGTGGGGTTACCCCAAATTTCTAATCCTTCTCCCTGCTTAGGTTTTCGCTGATTCTGGCGATGCGTTTTTCTAGCGCAGCAACGGCATTCTGAATTCCGGTTGCGCTATCAACATTGAGCGGCTTGAAGAAGCGAAGTACAAAGCGCAGGTCAGAGAGATGGTTCGCGTCTTCTTTCTTCCACGCCTTGTTGAAAGCGCTTTTGATTCCGCTGTTGCGGATGTTCGCCTTGCCGGTTTCTTTATTGACAGGAATGCTTTTGGCAGAAAGCAAATGGGCGAATTCCATCAGCCTTGTATTGTCTACACCAGAAACGCCAAGCGCCTCTTGAAAGAGGTAGTGAATAGCGATGGCTTGTTGGGTATGCGTGAACTCGCCGAATGCCGCAGGCGTTTCCTCTTGATGCTGGCTTTGACTGTTTAGGGCGAGCTGCTCTTCCAGCTTTTTGAAACGGTATTCGTTCAGTGCGTTTCTATTTGCAGCGACGAAGCGGTTAAGTGTATTAACCTCAATCCTCGTATAGATAGTCTGCTTTGTGGCATCCATCAATTGAGGAAGCAGTTCAAGACTCAACTCGCTTGCCCCGCTAGTCGCTTAGCGGCCTCAGCTGCGCTGAGAATAAATGGATGGTCTTCATCAAAATAATAGGGCTCTCCGAAGGATTCGGATTGATGATCGCAGACAGCGTCGTAGAGATCCAGAAGCTGTTCATCGGGATGAAGTGTCTGGAGCTTTGCCTGCACAACTTCATTGGCGGCTATCGGGTCAAGACCTTTTATCTCAGATGGGAGTGGTGTCTGGGACACTTGCCAATACCCGTCCTCAAAACCCATTTCCGCGACAGCAGAATAATATGCCTTGAAAAAGGATGGCGCGTTGGTAGGCATCTGAGTGTAAAATTAGCAATGTGTCCTTTGCCGAATAAATATGATATCGTGAGCTATTGAAGAAGTGTTGCACTTAAGGTGTGATGAGCATTTATTTTGTCATTCCGACAAACTTAGTGGTAGCATTTTGGAGAACTTTGGGGACTCTTTGGAGAACTTATCCCCTAATAAATATGCTGTAAATCAGCGCTTTATATTTGCACAAGAGTGCTTTTCGAAGACTTTTGGGGAAAACTTTGGGGAATTAGGGTTCCTTATTCAATTCATCCGTCTTCTGTTCCTCGGCATTTATTCCCAGAGCCTTATTCAAGAAGGCCACATCAGCATTTGCGGCGTCGCTGAATCTATAAATGGTACCGCGGCCTTTACCTTCTCTCTGGAGCAGGTTTGCCAGCACAAGCTGCTCAATTTTATATCGTACCTGGTCTCTGGTTAAATGATGGTCTAGTAGTCTGATAAAGTCGCTCATCGTAGCTGTATCAAACTCACTAAAGTATTGGCCAATCAACATGCCGACTTGATAATCGTGCAATGGTTTGCCCGCTGCATAATCGCCTCTTCGGTTGGTGAAGATGAAATAGGCTTTGGACAGAATAAACTGCTGCGCACTTGTCTTCCCTACGCGTTCTATTAAGCCTTCTTTTTCCAGCTTTTTCAAAATGCCAGGATCCAACGCCTTCTTGTCTGTACCTTTTCTAATCAAATTAAGCGTACGTACTTCCTGTACGCTTAATTTCTCATCATCGCGCCGCTGCTGCTGCACTTGGCGGATAAATAGGGCAAATGCCTTGTCTTCTACAATCGCTGACAGCCTAAGCTCTACTTGAAAATCATCTGAGTGGCTGTAATCCGGCTCAGGCTTCGCTTCTGAAATAGACTGATAGAAAATCTTGTCAATACCCTGACCGGAACGTTCTACTACGCCTGTCTTTGCCATCACATCAGCTAGGAGGCGATTTCTCGGCGTACTACTCACTGTCAACAGGTTTTCCAGCGTAACACCAAGCGGAAAGCCACCCGGATTCAAGATATGCAGCTCATTCGGATATTGCTTGATAACTGTCTCGCTGGTGCGACGATAGTCGCGGTGTGCTACTGCATTATTTACTGCCTCGCGTATTACTTCCTGATTGAAGAACGGGATGTCAAAGATGTACGGCCCTTCTTGCACGGGCACTCTGCCGTTGCGCCCATTGATCAGTTCCCACAGAGATTCGATGATTAGATAGTATGGGCCGCGAAAAATCTTTCGGTTATCAAAGGTGATTTGACTCTTTGTGTTCCGATATTCCAGATGAATTGCAGACTGAGGTAGAAACTTATCCAGCGCCTCCGTAGTGCCCAATAGAATAAGGGCAGCATAAGTAATGTTGCTGCCTGTTATTAGTGCAAGGTCAGATAACGCCTGTGCGGTATTGAGCGTAAGAAACTGAGGGTTTTCCTGCTTGATTGCGTAGGAGCCTTTAAGACGCATAATAGCCTCGTTGTCCAAATCTTCCACTGTAGCGCCTGGACAAAACTTCGCAGAAAAATCTGGTTCCTGTTCAGAGAGAATGGAGAACAACTCCTCATCGCTCATGTTACGCAGGCTTTCGCCTGTGCGCATTAGCGGTACGCCTTCAAACTTCAATGTTTTACCTAATGGGCGTGATGGCACTTCCACTACCAATACCCGCTTTCCGGCATCATCAAAAAGCTCTTGCATAACTACACGGATGCCAAGTCGTGAATAGATATCATCCGTCAGCTCGCCGTCCTTTCCTACTGCGAAATCAGAACCGACAACCTCATGCGGATGCCCGTCGGCCATACCCAGCACCAACCGACCGCCTTTTTCATTCGCCAAAGCTGCCACATAGCCAAGGAAACACCTGCGACGGTCTTCCTGATTGCGATGCTCGCCACCAGCATAGGAAAAATTGTGCGTTGCAGCTTTAAACTCTACTTTGTCTTCGGATTCGCGCAGGTGTTTTAAGTCTTCTATTGTAATCATAGCAGTCTAATGGCGACTATTTTTGACTGGTGGGATGAAGTTGACTGTTTGAAGAGAAATTGCGTACTCCGTAGAGTTGTTCTTGTACAGGCTCTGCAAGGTAATTGGAGTTGCCGTATAGCGAACTTTGATGACCATCTACTTTCTGCCACTTCGCTCCAACAAAAGAATTCGCGACAATCTGCAACACAGGTTGCACCCTGCTTGGGTGCAAAAAAGGCATATTACTCACAGCAAAGTTTTGCTTGCCTCATCCAAAGCGCCATTCTCAAAGCTATCCAGATAAATCTGCGTTGTATGCTCACTATCGTGTCCAAGCGCCTCGCTAATCATTGCGGTTGAATGTCCGCCTTTCTTCATTACAGTCGCGTAGGTATGCCTCGCGACATACGTGGTCAGCTTTTTCTCTTCCAATCCAACAGATTCTGAAGATAATCTTTAGGTCTTTGTTTACCTGACCAAGCATTTTCTTTATTCTGTTCTTGACTGAAACCGGTGCAAGAAATTCCGGATTGAGAATTGGAAAAATAAAGCTGTCAGGCCCTGCATAATAATGCTCTTTGTAGAAGGCAAGTATTTCAGCCGCCGGCTCAAGAAGCCCGATGCTAAAGGGTTTCTTGGATTTGGTGCGCACGTAGTTTAGGCGATTGTACGTAATGTCCGACCACTTGAGCTTGGCCAAATCGGTGAAGTTTATTCCGCGCGTATAATAGCTGAACAGGAAGTAGTTCTTCGCGTGGAATAGCGAAGAGTGTTCCTCAGCTTCATAACCTTTTATGCTCATCACATCGTCCTTCGGAATTGCGCGTTTGCGGGTTTTCGGCTGCCGGAATTTCGTGAAGCCATATTCGTTGAACGGGTCAAAATCTTTCTTTACAAACTTCTCAGCCTTCGCCATATTCACGAGCCTTTGAAAGGTCCGCATATACACCGAGCGAGTGGTAAGCGCATTGCCGCGAGTAATGCAATACTCTTCGTACTTACCCAGGAAAGATGGCGTGATTTCGGTAAAAGCGAAGTCCTTTTCTTTCCTGAAATTGAACAGACTCTTTTTTGTGGACTGAAAGATTTCTGCCGTACCGATTCGCTCTGCGTCCTTCAGAGATTTGATAACGGTGTCAAAGAATTGCAGCGCTTGTTGCTTCGCTTTGCTCGACTGCTGCAGGTTCTGCTTTATCTGGTCAACAGAGTAATCAATCTTGTCGTTTGAGAAGTCAAGAAGGAGCTTATTGGCCTCCATCTTCTTGGTCTCAATGGCTACAACAAGCTCATGAAAAAGCGGGTGCTTTTTCTTAGGAAGATTCGCCTTTACATCCCATAGCTGAGGTGCGCAATTTGCGCCAATTGCCATGAATCTTGCCTGCCGATCTTTGATGACTCGGAGGTAGATAGGATGCTCGCCGTCTTTGTTAGTTTTGTGGGTGCGGAGAAGTACTTGTACGGAAGGCATTGGTCAGTGCTGTTGTTTTGAAAGGGTACAACATAGGTACAACAAATCTCGCAAAAATCAACAATTTCTAAAACACAGACAATAATCTAAGTCGTTTAAGCGCTTGATAAACATAGAATTTGACAAATTCAGCTAAGAATCAAAAACAATAGCCCCCACGCATGGCATGCAAGAGGTCAGCGGTTCGAATCCGCTATCCTCCACCCAAGCGGGAAATTCAATCACACGATTGGATTTCCCGCTTTTCTTTTCTTCCAAAACCCGCACCAGGCTTGCCATGTAGCTAAATACCGAATTCACTCTACCGGTTCGATAAGCATCATTTTGGCGCTCATAGGCAATTCCGTCAGGAAAGAGCATGTATTGCAGCTTTTGCTTCTCACTATAATCGCCGGAATCCCATAGGGGCGCGAGTTTGGTGGCATAATCAAAGCATTTTTCAACGCCGCTTGTGAGGTACGACATAGTATTGCGCCTCGTCGCCATTTTCATCTTCAATGACTTCTCTCCAGTATAAGTTTCAGGCTTTTTCTGAGCGCCGCGTGCACTGCTGGATGCCCGAAGTAATCATGCGCATTTTTACAACGGCTTAGGTCTGGCAATCTAAAAGTTGATATCGTTTGCACTTTTAGCTTTCATTACAATGTCCCGGGTCGCTGCCATCGCTATGCGCAGGTTATGGGCGATTTTACGCACGGCATGGCGAGCCCGATTTGCCGTTGGTCGCGATAACTCCCGGTTCCAGCGCCGTAAGTGTGACTGTCTGCATGCTTATTGATTTTTGGGGGTTGAGAAAGATTAATGGTTGATGTTGACAGCGACCTCGGCAGCCTGTGCCGCTACTTTCCGCCGGTTGCGCTCTTTGAGATCTTCCAGCTTCGCCTTTAATGAGTCGTCGGACGCCGCGAGAATCTGAATCGCGAGAATGCCAGCATTGTGCGCACCATTCACCGCTACAGTGGCCACTGGAACATCTTTCGGCATCTGCACAATAGAAAGCAGGGAGTCCCAGCCATCAATTGAATTGGTGGACTTAATTGGCACTCCGACTACCGGCACAGTAGTTAGCGCGGCCATCATACCCGGCAGATGTGCCGCACCACCCGCGCCTGCAATTACTACCGCAATGCCGGCTCCGTCAACTCCGGCAGCAAATTCATACATCCAATGCGGGCTACGGTGTGCAGATACCACCGTGAATTCAAATGGTATGCCGAAGCTTTGTAAAACGGCCGCCGCTTCCTGCATAATGGGCGCATCGGACGAGCTGCCCATAATGATGGCTACTTTTTTAGGAGATTGCTGCATCTGCAAATGTGGTAGATTTTACGTGTGAGTAAACCGATTCTTTAAGCCCATTTAGTAAGCGGCGGGCAGCTTCTCCTTTCGCAAACGCATCTTCAGCGTTGCTTGCGGTGACGGTGATATGGCCCATTTTCCTGCCCTCATGGCCTTCCTGCTTTCCATACCAGTGCAGGTGCGTGCAGGGTATTTTCATGATGGCTTGCAAAGCATCCTGTAGGCTGCTTCGATGTTTCGCCGCAGGCTCCAGCACGTTTATCATCATAGATGCGGCTTGCATGCTGGTATCGCCGAGCGGCAGGCCAAGAATTGCACGAAGTTGCTGCTCGTACTGTGAAGTGGCACTGGCTTCTATCGTGTGGTGGCCGCTATTGTGCGGACGCGGCGCAAGCTCATTGACCAGCAGGCGGCCATCAGCCGTTATGAACATTTCTACGGCAAGAATGCCAACCAGCTCAATAGTCTGCGCAATGCCTACCGCGATATCGCGCGCTTCCATTGCAAGGGTTTCGTCAACATCCGCAGGACAAAACTGGTAGTCTAACAATCTGCGTTCTTTATTAAAAATCATCAGCACCGGGTCGTAGCAGGCTACCTCGCCCGCAGAGCTACGCGCTACGATTACCGAAAGCTCCTGCCGGATATCTATCAGCTCTTCCAACACGCATGGCGCATCAAAAGCAGCCTCAATATCTGCCTGTGTATGTAGCATCATCACGCCTTTGCCATCGTAGCCGCTGGTGCAGCGTTTGAGGCAGGCGGGCAGCTTGTCAGAATAATTTCGCAGATCGTTGCGGTTCAGGATGGGGAGCCCGGGCACTATCGGCACGCCAGCCAGTTGCAACGCACCCTTTTGAATCCACTTGTCTTGTATGAGGCCAATCACGGAAGCAGATGGGTGGACGCGAATGCCCTCGCGCTCCAGTTGCTGCAAGGCTTTCACATTGACCGCTTCCTTCTCAATGGTAAGCACGTCTACCGTTCTTCCGAAGGCGAGCACAGTTTCGTAGCACATCGGGTCGCCAACTGAAAAGCTGCTGGCATAATGTGCGCATGGCGCATCAGCGTGTTTGTCCAGCACAGAGACCTTTAGTCCGAAATCTATGGCTGAACGAATGAGCATTGCGCCGAGCTGGCCGCCGCCGAGGATACCGAGTCTTTTGCCTTGCCACATAGGATGATTTGATTTGAGGCAAACCTACTAAAACTATTCTGTAAAATAGTATTACTATCATCGTAAAAAGCTATGCCATCGTGCGCGGGGGTTTGGCATATCTTTGTCGCTTGCCCTTAAAATGCGGGTTATTCCATGGAACTACAGCTTCAGATAAAGATGAACCCGGCCCTTTACCTTCGCGACCCGGAGCGCTCGGAGTTGGGTAACAAGATTATTACAGCAGGCATCCGGCTCATCCGCGATTTGGGCTTTGAGGATTTTACTTTTAAGAAGCTGGCTGCCGATATAGGCACCACGGAGGCGAGCGTCTACCGCTACTTTGAAAACAAGCACCGGTTGCTCACCTACATCACAACCTGGTTCTGGACCTGGATGGAGTATCAGGTGATTTTTCACACCAACAACCTGCGGAATGCAGCCGAGAAGATTGGTGTAATCATTAATCTGCTGACACTGCAGAATACCGATGCGATGCCCTTCCCCGGCATTGACAAAACGATGCTGCACAGCATCGCCATTGCCGAAGGCGACAAGGCATTTCTGACGCACCACGTGGCCGCAGATAATGAGCAGCAGATGTTTAAACCATACAAAGACCTTTGTCACCGCATTGCAGAGATTTTCCTGGATTACAAGGCAGGCTATCCTTATCCGCACTCGCTGGCAAGCACACTTGTAGAAACCGCGCACCACCAGTTTTACTTCAAAGACAACCTGCCGCGGCTTACCGACTTTGGCGGGCAAAAGGACATGAAGTCGCTGATTGCATTTTTATCGCATCTCGTGTTTAGCGCGCTGGACAGTTGGAATGCGGTGAAGAAGAAGTAGCGGATGCCCAGGTCGGGACTCAATTGTTTTGTCGCGTTCCTCAACTTAATCATCCTTCTGCTGTTCTATTAACTGCGGGTCGGTTTAAGGACAAAAAAATTCCTGACCGCAGCAATTGCTTAAAGAAAAAACCGGCGAAGTATGAATAGGAAAATATTGGTGGCAGGCGGCACTGGCGACCTTGGCTTTAGAATTCTTAAAGCTTTGCGACAGCGAAATGCAGATGTGGTTGCCTTAATCCGTCCCTCCGCAGACGCACAAAAAGTGGAGGAGATTAAAAACCTGGGCATTCAGATGATTGAAGCAGATATGCAGAATGTGCAGCAGCTCACTCAGGCTTGCGAAGGTGTTTCCTGCGTGGTGTCTGCGCTTGCAGGCTTGCGCGATGTAATTGTGGATGCGCAATCCAAATTACTGGACGCTGCGGTAAGCGCCGGCGTACCACGATTTATCCCTTCCGATTTCTCGTCTGATTTTACGCAGCTGCCCGAAGGTGAGAACAGAAACTTTGACCTTAGAAAGGATTTTCACAAGAAGCTTGACAAAGCACCCATTGCAGCGACCAGCATCATGAACGGCGCGTTCGCCGATATCTTAGCCTATAATACGCCGTTCTGCAAACGCTCTGAAAAAAGCGTTGCGTACTGGGGCGATAGCGAGGCCTACAAAGTGGATTTTACTACCAAGGACGACACTGCCGCATTTACAGCAGCTGCCGCTATGGACAGTTCAACACCGAGCGTATTGCGGATTGCAAGCTTTCAGATTAGCCCGGCTGAACTGGCTGCGAAAGCAACACGTTTGAAGGGCGAAGCATTTAAGCTGATTCCGATGGGCAGCCTTGCTAGCTTATCGGCGCACAATAAAGAGGCACGGGCGGCAAACCCGCAGGGCGAGCATGAGCTATATCCAAACTGGCAAGGCAGCCAATACATGCACAGCATGTTCAGCACACAGAACAATCCGCTGGATAATGAGCGTTATCCGGAATTAAAGTGGACAGCAGCGGATGAGGTGCTGGCGGCTATCTGATGTAGGGAAGGCGTAATCACTCCAGCACCCCTGCAGCATAATACAAGCCCGCCTCCGCTTTCCCAAGTTTTGCCTGAAGCTCTACTACCTTCTGCGCCCCCTCAATCACCTTATTCTGCCGGCTGTTAAGAACAAACAGTGTGCTCTCGCCGGCCTCAAATTTCAACCGCTCGCCGGAGTACAGCCGCTGGTAATTGGCCAGGGTGGTTTGGGCTATCCTTAGCTGGTTGGAGCGTGCCACAACTTCGTTGTAGGAAGCGCGAATTTTGTTCTCCACCGCCAGCTTTGTTGCATCAATTTCCAATGAGGTCTCCTGAATTTTGAATTGTGCAGCGCGGTATGCGCCGCGTGCTTCGCGCAGAAAAAGCGGCAGGCCCAGCTCCGCAGCCACTTTGCTGTTATTCTGGAGAAAGGCAGGACTTCCTTCTGTGGGCGTACTGTATCCTTTGCTTAATGTCGTTGCTTTCACGCTAAGCTTCGGCAGCAGGTAAGTGCCTTTCAGGCGGCGCTCCACGTCCAGCACGCTTTGCTTGCTGCGCAATGCTGCCAGCTTGGGATGTCCATCGGCGGAAGCTAACAGGGTCTCCAGGAGCGGAAGGGAAGCTGTTTGAAATATCGCCACTGGCCTCAGCGCGGTCGTAAAAGAAAGTGGCTCTCCCGACTCCAGCCACAGGTAGTTAGACAATTCCAGCGTTGCATTCGCATACGCAAGCTCTGCCGCCGATTGCTGCAGCTCTATGTTTTGCAATTGCGTGAGCGCTTCTACGGTGTCAATAGCCGGGCGGGCGCCGCCTTCCCATTCAATGCGCACAAAGCGGAAGCGCTCGCGGGCATTCGTCAGGGCTTCATTAATAATGTCCAGCGTCTGCGACTCACGCTGCCAGGTATAGTAGGTGCTGAGGGCATCATAGAGCAGATTGTTCACTGCCAGCCTGCGCTCGGCCTCTGTTTGCTGCGCAACGTTCTTTGCCTGCTGCAGTATGGCACGCCTGCCGTCCAGCAGAACACCACTGATATTGAGCTTAGTGCCTGCATACGACAGCTGTCCGACAGTTGCTTCGGGATTCACACGCTCGCCCCGAACTTCTTCTACACCGCCAATCAGTTCCAGGCCATACCAGGTCGGGATGCTTAGCTCGGGGTTGAAGTATTGGTAGTAAGATTTGCCATCCAGCGTCTTGCTGCTAAAGCCGGCATTGATGGTCGGGTCAAAGGCGCCGCGCGCCTGCTGAATGCCAGCCTTTGCCCGTTCCACCTGCAGCGCTGCGCTCCTGACAACCGGATGATAGGCGCGCACAATGGAAAGGAACGCGTCTTTTGTGAGCACATTCGCGCTGTCGGTTTTCGCCCCCGCGTTGAAGGCAACAGCCATTGCCAGCAGAAAGATGATGCTACTTTTTAGCCTTGCCATCTTTTGCTTCTTTAGGAATGTAATAATCCGGCGGGAACCCATTGATGTTGCGCCACAGCTCGTACCAGATGCTGACGTCTTTAAGCAGCGCGATGCCTTGCGCACCGGTGCCGAGGGTTAGCGTTGGCGGCCACCTGCGGCCTTTCGGGTCTTCGCCGATAAGGATGCGGAACTTCCCGTTCGTGCTTACCGTCTGCTCAATAGCCGCTACGACGCCGTCAAACATCCCGTAAGATGCCTTTGGCCAGCCGCTGAATACAATCGCCGGATAGCCGTCAAACTGAAACCGGACACGCTGGCCCAGGCGCAGCAGCGGCACATCAACCGGCCTCACGAACAGCTCTACGGCATGAGCTACATCGTGCGGTACTATCTCCATCAGCTTCTCGCCTTCCTTCACTATTTCATTGATGCCTGACTTCACCGCGCCTACAATCTGCCCGCTTTGCGGCGCTATGAGGTAATACTGCCCGGCACGAATGGCATAGTTGGCGTACTGGTTAGAAAGCTTTGAAATTTCTGCCTGGCCACTTGCCGCTTCACTCTGGGCAGCGGCGCGGTCGCCCTGCGCTTTCGCCTTTTTTTCGGCATACTCCTGCATCGCGCCTTGTTGCTCTATGCGTGCATTGACGAGGTCAGTTTTCGTGTTGGTGAATTTGATTTCCGCGCCGGTCTTCTTGGCTATTGCCGACTGAAATGCCTGCGCCCTTTGCTCTACCTGCACCATGCTCGCGAGGCCGCTGTCGCGCATTACACGCTGGCGGCTGTATTGCGCTTCCGCGATGCGGAAATCATTCGCGGCGGCGAGCATCTCCATACTGTCGCTCACAATCTTTAATTGAAGCTGGCGGACTTTATTTTCCAGTTGGCTCAGCTTTAAATCCCTGCCTGCGGCAATGGCCTGCATCTGCGCGGTGGTCGCCGCCATCTTTTGATTGTAGGAAGAAACAGAGGTGCTTTTGGCAGCTATCTGCTCTTGTGTGCGTTGTAGGAGCTGAGGGTCTAAGTAGGCATCTTTTACTTCAGCAAGCACCGTGAGTGTATCGCCGGCCTGTACAAGGTCGCCTTCCTTCACATACCATTTTACGATGCGACCCCCGATGATGCTATTGATTTCCTGTGCCCGCTCTTCCTGCCGCAGCGTTGTAACCGTGCCACGTGCGCGGATGTTTTGCGTCCAGGGCAGGAAAAGCGTAATGATGAGCCCTGCAAGAATGCCGAGCGCCCAATAGCGCACCTTGCTCCGATGGCCGACGCGATACACGGTGCCAAACGACCTGAGCGGCAGCGACGGATAAGCAGTGGTAAGCTTTTGCTGAATGCTTTTCATGAATTACTGAATGCTGAGCTTACCATTATCAAGTGTAAAAACCTGGCTGCAGCGCTGCGCAAAATCGCGCTCACCGGTGACGATTATAGCTGTCGTATCGGGCATACCATGCAGGATGTATTCCTGAATGCCTTGCGCGTACTGCGGCTCCAGGCCCAGCCAGGGCTCTTCCAGCAGTAGTAGCTGCGGACTGTGCACCAGCGCGCGCATGAGCAGGATTTTCCGCATCATCCTGCCGGATAGTCCCTCGCCTGCGGCCTGCAGCGGTAGGTTATAGCCCTCCTTTGACTCTTCAATCACGGGCAGCAGGCCAGTTAGTGCAGCGAGCTTATTGAGGGTCGCAAGACTTATGTTTTCACATCCGAGGCAGATGTTGTCGTAAAGTGTGCCTTCAAAAATATCCGGGTGCTGTTGCAGCACAATGCCGATGCGGCTGCGCAGTGATATGCCGTCGTACGCACTTACGGGCACATCGCCAATCTGTACAGAGCCTGTGAAGTCCGGATAAATGCCCGATAGAATACGCAGCAGCGTTGATTTCCCCGCGCCGAATTCGCCCATCAGCGCCACCTTTTCGCCCGCGGCAATGCTGAATGATACCTTATCCAGCAGCGGCTCTGCGCCATTGTAGGCGAAGGTCAGGTTCTTTACCTGCACAGGCAGCCCGCCGCCTGTTTGGGAAAGTGCCACAGTGCCAGGCGCATCCTGCGGCTTGTCGGTCACCTTACTGATTTTCTCTACCGAGGTCAGCACATCATAGACGTTGTCAAGGTTGACAATAAGTTTCTCCACGGAGCCAATCACCATCAGAATCACGATTTCTGAGGAGATAAACTGTCCGATGGTCAGCAGGTTATTCACCAGCAGCCACGCGCCGATAATAAGCATGGACGCTGTGATGAGCAGCTTGAAGACGATGAGCGTGGAATACTGGAAGCGTAGAATGCCAAAATGCCGTGTACGGGCGCTCAGATAGCCGCTCACATAGTTGTCGGTCTTTTGCAGATGCAGCGCAGGGCTTCGTGCAAACTTGAAAGTCGTAATTACCCGTGCCAGCTCTTCCAGATAGCCCGCCACCTTGTATTTGTAATCGCTTTCCTCAATGCTGGTTTGCATACCGCTGTTTCCGGTAATTCGGAATAGAAGTATAAGTACGCCGACCAGCGTAACGCCAAAGAGAATGAATAGCGGATGATAGAAAGAGAGTAGCACGAGGCCAAAGAAAATCTGAATGGTGGCTGCTGGTACGTCAATCAGCAGCTTGCCGATGCCCTTTTGGAGGGTCTGCGTATCAAAGAAGCGGTTTATCAACTCGGGGAGGTAGTAGTTGTCTACAGCGCGCAGGTTAAGGCGAGGCAGCACATCCGCATAGGTGAAGGCATAGCGGACAAAAAGCTGTTGCTGGATTTTCTCAATAATCTTCATCACATTGACCTGCAGCAAGCCTACGAGCCCGACACCGATAATTACAAAAAGGATAAGCAGCATCAGCGAGGTAGAAACCGAACCGGCCTGTACAAATGATATGATGCTCTGAATGCCAAGCGGCAAGGAAAGCTGAAGCAGCCCCGCAAGAATGGCGTAGAAGTAAATAGACAGAATCTCGCCCCGCTCAAAGCGAAGGACATCTATAAGCTTGCGAATGGACGAGAATGTTGGAGCAGCCATCGGTATTTTCAATGCTTGCGCAAATGTATAGCCTTGCAATTTGAAATGATAGTAATACTATCAAAGAATGGTTAAAAGGCGGAAATTGATAAACAACTATTGGGCGGCAAAGCTTCCGAATCGCATCTACTGGATTCACAGGCAGAAGGGCAAACCCTTTATCCGGACATTGCTGACGATCAACTTGCTGCCAACATCGGTACCTGCGAGCGCGCTGTATTCAGTCCCGTAAGTAGGAACATAGGGGCATTTGCATCCGCAGAGCCAGCTCCGATAATTCGCTTCGCTTTCCTCTTTGGGCCAGGTTTCCTTCAAAACGGGCCCAGGCGGTTTGCATCGCTAAAGCGAAGCCACTAAATACCTTTTTCATAAACAATGCCCATGACAGGCGTATCACTGGTCAATGCGAGGCGCAAAAAGGTGTTCAAACTGGAAAAGGCTGACACTGAGTAAATGAATGCAGCTTTATCTGCTTCTTCCGGACGCTCTCGTTTAGCCTGAATAAAAGTCCGGTACACAAAACAGAGGTACTGTCAACCGCCATATAGTTCCCGCCCGCGAAATTATTTCCGTAACCGAAAAAAGGGCTGCGCGGTGGATGCGCTCACCACCACCTGCGGATGTAAGGCTGCAAAAGCTGCCTGCCAGCGGAAGGCGATTACTTTTCCGACGGCCTCTTCCAATCCAACTGGGATACTTTAAGCGCTATTTGCAGGATAGCCCCTGCGCAGAGGTACCTTGCAGGGCTCAAGAGTTCGTACACACCCTATACCCGCGCCCTTTTCCCCGTGAACCCTCCATAGATAGATTGGCTTATGTGATTGTAATTTCCGGCAGCGTATTTTGAGGGATTGGGGGTATTAGTGCCGGTATTTCATTATGGAGTAAGTGGATGGAAATCCGTTATAAAGTTTGACCGACATGCCAACATACTGCGTGAACCCGGCATAACCTTAGGTTAATTCTATGGTCACGCGGCCCTAACAAAATGGCAACATGCGGCCTTGAGTTTTGCACGGCAAATCAAACCGCGCTCAATGCTCAAACCAAAATTTACTCTTATCGGCTGCCTTGCTTTAACGCTCGCGGCATCGGCAGTCAAGGCCCAGATAACCTTGCTGCAGGACTACAAGAACTATACGTCCGCGCCTATCGGCACTTTTCAGGGCGTTACGCTCCGCGAAGCCGGATTTTCCGGCATGTACCCGGTTGCGGGTACGGCCGGGCGCGAATTCTGGGTGTGCTCAGACCGCGGCCCGAATGTGGATGCTGCCAACGCAAACATCTCATCGTGCCGGCCCACTTATGACAAGATTTATGCGCTGCCCGGCTATGTCCCAAAGATTCACCGGATCCGCCTTAACGGGGATTCCATCCAGATTCTGCGAACCATTACCATTAAACGCCCGAATAATACCGGGGCAAGTGGTGTGCTCTCGCCCACCGGCCTCGGCAGCACGGCCACCGAACTTGCCTCTACGGACACTGTCCTGAATTGCGCCGGTTTTTCGGCAAAGACAACTCCGAAAGACACCTTCGCTATTGACGCTGAAGGCATAGTTGTCGACAGGGACGGTTTCTTTTACCTCTGCGAAGAGAATGGCCCAACCATCTGGAAGCTAAACCCTAACGGAGTAGTTATCGCGCGCTATACGCCTTACGCCAATCTCGGTGGTGCCCAACCTGTGGATATACAGATTGACACCGCATTCAAATACCGCAAGAACAACCGCGGCTTTGAAAACATAACGATTGCGCCAAACGGAAAGATTTACGCCATTATCCAAAGCCCTCTACTTTATCCTACGCAAAGCATCGGCGAAAACACCCGTGTGCACCGCATCCTGGAGCTCACGCCTTCCACTGGCGTGATGCGCATGCTTGTTTACCTCAACGACGGCATCATCGGCGCGTCTGGCAGCAATCAAATCCGCCTTCGCGACTGGAAGCTGGGCGACATGGCTGCCATCAACGACACCACATTCCTTGTGCTGGAAGCGGCGCTGCGCGGAAGCAGCAATTATCAGCGACTTTACAAAATCAGCCTGAACGGCGCCACCGCAGTTAACTTCAGGATTGTATGGCACAGCCACTGTAGAAGGCCTGGTGGATTCTGCAGGACTTGCTGCGTACAGCATTGTTGCTGTAAAGAAAACACTCGTAATGGACCTGCAGGCCCATGGATGGCCGGTTTCGCTGGAAAAGGCGGAAGGCCTCGCCATCGTAAACGACAGCACCCTGTTTATCGGCAACGACAATGATTTCGGCATCACCACCCCGTCTGTGAGCGGCGTGCCGTCAGAAAACGGCGTCGCCGTCTATAATAATACGCTCAGCCATGTTCTTGCCTATCGCCTCAGCGGCGCTAATAAGCTCAGCAATTTTAATCAGCTCACGCCTACGCTGCTCACTGCTGGCGTAACCGGCCAAAGCTCTTCGCAGCCGCCTTACCTCGTTCCTACAACCACATCAGGCAAATACACCGCTATCATGACCACGGGTGACGCTATAAACGGCTACAAGATGGCCGGCGTACCGGACGGCCTCGGGCTATTTGATAACAATAACGGCACCTTCACGCTGCTAATGAACCATGAGATTGGGGCTAACCTCGGCGTAGCCCGCGCGCACGGCGACAGCGGCTCGTTCGTGTCTAAATGGATTATCAACAAGAGTGACTTTACCGTACGCTCAAGGTTCTGACCTTATGAAGCGCGTAAAGCTCTGGAACCCGACCACATCTTCTTACATCACCTACAATAGTTCTTTCCAGCCTGCTAACGGCGCGGCAGGCTTCAGCCGCTTCTGCTCCGGCGACCTTCCGGCTGTGTCTGCTTACTATAATGCCCTCACCGGCAAAGGCACGCAGGAGCGCATCTATATGAACGGCGAAGAAAACGGCAGTGAAGGCCGCGCATTGGGCCATATAGTTACCGGCGCGGACTCGGGCGCTTCCTATGAGCTTCCTTACCTCGGCAAGGGATCATGGGAGAACGCTGTTGCGAACCCGCGGATGTCAGACACAACAATTGTTGGCCTGATGGATGACGCTACGCCCGGACAGGTATATTTCTACATCGGCACAAAGCAAACTTCAGGTACTGATATTGAGAAAGCCGGGCTTCATGGCGGTAATCTTTGGAGCGTAGGAGTAAGTGGAATGCTTACCGAAACGAGCGCTACCATTCCAACTCCCGGCACTTCTTTCTCCATGATTAATCTTGGAACGGTGCAAAATATGACAGGTGCTCAGATTGAATCTGGGAGCAATGCCGCGGGCATAACACGCTTCCTGCGCCCTGAAGACGGCGCTTGGGACCCGCAGAATCCTTCCGACTTCTATTTCAATACGACCAATGCCTTCAATGCGCCGGCGCGACTCTGGAAGCTGCATTTCGCCAATCCCGGCAACATCACACAAGGCGGTACAATTACCGCGGTGTTAGACGGCACGGAAGGCCAGCAGATGCTGGACAACCTGACGATTGACAACGCAGGGCATGCTATGTTGGTTGAAGACGTTGGCGGTAACGCGCACCTCGGCCGCATGTTGCGCTACGACATTGCTACCGATTCGCTACGCGCGGTTGGCGTACACGATTCAACACGTTTTAAGAACGGCAGCGCCAACTTCCTCACGCAGGATGAAGAGGCATCCGGCCCGATTGATGCGCAGGCCGTTCTTGGCCCCGGCATGTTCCTCGTGGATGTGCAGGCGCATTATGGCATTCCGGGTGAGCTGGTGGAAGGCGGACAGCTTCTGGCTTACTACGATTCGTCAATCGCCAACACGGTGCCTGAAGTGAACCTGAAAGGCAATGCCAACACGATTAATGATGGCGACGTTACGCCAAGCGCCGGTGACAATACGGACTTCGGTGTGGTAAATACCGGCACAACGCTGACAAAGAACTACGTAATTGAAAACGGTGGCCCCGGCCCGCTTCGTGTAACGGGCTTCAGCATCACCGGCGTGAACGCATCATCCTTCAATCTTGTAACACTGCCTTCAGTGCCATTTACTATTGCAGCAGGCAGCACGCAAACCATCACCGTTCAGTTTGCGCCAACAGTGGACAGCATTCGCAATGCGACGCTCAACATCATGAGTAACGACTTGGATGAAGGTATCTACGACGTATCGCTACGCGGCACCGGTGGTTCGCCAGAAATCAATGTGCAGGGCAATGCGGTCACTATTTCTGACGGCGACCTTACGCCCGGCGCGGCAAACAACACAGACTTCGGCAGCGTGAAAACCGGTAGTATTATCACGAAGACGTTTACCATTCAGAATACCGGTACGGGCACGCTGATGGTGACGGACATTGCAATGGGAGGAACAAACAGTGCGGACTTTACACTTGTGGGCGCACCGACCTTTCCGCTGATTATTGCATCTA
This sequence comes from uncultured Bacteroidota bacterium, assembly GCA_963782125.1. GTDB lineage: Bacteria > Bacteroidota > Bacteroidia > Chitinophagales > Chitinophagaceae > UBA1952. The sequence continues at coordinate 562,730 of CAWAID010000007.1, read as the reverse complement.
ATGCTTTGCAGACAATCACGGTTCAATTTGCACCCACTGCTATAGGTCTTCGCACAGCGACCATCAGCATTGCTAGCAACGACGCCGACGAAAGCACCTACGACTTCGGGCTGCAGGGCCGCGGCACCGACCCGCTTGGGGTGAGTAGCCTCAGTAATAATACGGCGGTGAAGCTCTACCCGAATCCTACGGGCGGCAATGCGATGATTTCAATGAGCCTTCTAAAGGAAGATCGTATCATTATAACTATTCTCAACGGCGATGGCAGGGCTGTTATTGCTCCTATTGACCGCAGCTACCGTGCAGGTGAGCAGGAGATTTCACTGCCTACCGCCGGGCTTGCAAGCGGCATCTACATCGTGCAGATTGCTACCGGCACCCAAACCTTCAAGGTAAAACTGGTTGTAGCGCATTAATCATCATCACTACCAATCTTCGGCGGGGCACACTTTAATGTGTGTCCCGTTGAGATATTTAAGACCTTACATGAAGCGACGCTTTGCACTAACTACTCTTGGAGCCATTCTTGCGCTGGCCTGTTTTTCTTTCCGGGAGAACAGCAATCCGGCGCTATATGTATCGGGCTATAAGGCGCGGCTGGAAGGCGTCGTGGTAAAGCAGAAAGGGCTGCTTGCATTAATTGATAGGAGCAATCTTGCGGACAGTGGCGAGGTCTTGCAAATAAAGTGCGCGATACATGCCGCGCGGCTAAGCCTGAAAGGCCTGGACTTCTGGCTTCGCTATCTTTCGCCGAACGATTATAGGCGGATAAATGGGCCGCTACCGGTAGAATGGGAGACAGAAGTGTTTGAAAAGTTTGAGAAGCCATACAAGAGATTAGGCGCAGGTCTTACGCTGGCCGAGCTGTATCTGAATGAGCCTGTGCTGCGCAAGGATTCGTTGCAGCACCTGATGGAAGCCAGCTTTGTTGCGACCGAAAATTTTAACGCTGATACCATTACCCGGGAGCTGGCTACTTATCATCACTTCTTTCTTTGCAACAGGCTCCATCTCCTCAATCTCGCGGCGATTTACACGACCGGATTTGAGTGTCCCGACACGGCGCGCATCGTGCCGGAGTTGCGCGCAATGCTTCTGCAGACCCGAAGCATTTACGACCTGTACAGTGAAGCTTATCCGGCTACGCCAATCACCGCGCGATACCTCGCGCTGTACGACAGCTTAATAAGCTTTGCGAAAAGGCAAACCCCGGCATACAGTGCATTTGACCACTTTGCTTTCATTAAAGACTATGTCAATCCGCTATTCGCATTGAATGCTGAAATGCTGCGTCAGTACGGAGTCGTATCTCACAGCATAGTTGACTATTCGCTCAATAAGGAGGCAAGTTCCATATTCAGCAAAAGCCTCTATCGCGGGCAGAATGCAAAGGGCATTTTTACGCGTATTAAAGACAGCGCAACACTGGCAGAGATTGCCCAAATCGGCAAGCTACTGTTCTACGACCCTATTCTTTCCGGCAACAACATGCGGAGCTGCGCATCCTGCCATAAGCCTAATGAAGCTTTTACGGATACTGCGTTTGCAACGGCCTTTACCTTCAATCGCGAAGGCCGTCTGTCACGCAATACGCCTTCCCTGCTAAATGCCGAGTTCAATCATTTAGTTATGATGGACGGCGCGCATTCCACACTGCAACACCAAGCTGCAGGTGTGGCGACCAATGCACGCGAGATGGGCGGTAGCGAAGCAGACATTGTGCGCAAAGTGATGAGTTGCGATGAGTATCGGGAGGCTTTTACAAAGCTGCTCGCCTATACACCTCAGGCGCCGCAGGTTTCTTTTGAGCATATCGCATCGGCGCTGACGATGTACTACTGCAAATTCAGCGAGGCTTCGGCGCCCTTTGATGATGCTGTAAATATTCAGAAGCAATTAGGTGCTGAAGCACGCGAAGGCTTCAATGTGTTTATGAGCAAAGCACAGTGTGGCACCTGTCATTTTGTACCGCAGTTCAACGGCGTGAAGCCGCCTTATGTAGGCTCGGAGTTTGAGGTGCTCGGCGTTCCAACCGATAAGAATTACAACGCGCAAAGTTTGGATTCGGGCCGCTTCAGAATTCATCCGGCTTCGCAAATGCTTCATGCTTTTCGAACGGGTACTGTCCGCAATGCCGCGCGCACCGCTCCTTACATGCACAACGGCGTCTTCCGTACGCTGCGTGAAGTAATAGATTTTTACGACGGCGGTGGTGGTGCAGGACACGGCTTAATCGTGGAAAACCAGACGCTCAACGGCGACAAGCTGCATTTGACTGAAAGCGAAAAGGGTGCGCTCATTGCATTTATGGGAAGCCTGAATGAGCATCTACCGATGGAGGTGCCTCCCGCAAAGCTGCCGCGCTCCCGCATTACCGCACTGAACCACCGCAGGCCCGGCGGCCTGTATTAAAACGAGATTCTAAAAGCAAAAATGAAGAATAAGAAATACCGTACGATCATCGTCGTGGCGCTCGCCATCATCACCATTGTGCTGCCTGCCGTTGCCGGCGGCAATAAAAAGAAAGACACTAAGGTGGCCTATGAGTTTCCAGAAACGATGGCCCCAGCGGTGCGCGAAGCATTTACTAAAGAGTGCGACAAAGGACAGGCGCTTTACAACCTTGGCTGCGCGGCATGCCACAACAAGCTCATAGATGGCAGGATGATTATCCCTGACTGGACACCGGCGCAGTTAGTTAGCTATGAGTTACGTGTGCTCAATCCAAAGCATGTGGACGGGATCCCTGAGGAGCAGGTTTCAGCGGAAGAGCTAGGGTATATTATGACCTTTCTCACGTACAAAAAGAAGAATGTGGAAACTAAAAGTTAGTGTTATTGCCGGGTAGCTAGCGGCGTAAAGCTGCATTGATTACATCTTTGCCTGTTGTGCGCGGAAGGCCATCTATCTTTCGGTATTTGTGATGTTCAAGTTGAAAACCGGAGTCGCCTGCAACAGTAACGGCAAGGGAACATCACACGCTGTGGCACATACCCCTATTTCATGTCCATCAACAGCGGGTCCATAGCCTGAATTATTCCGGCCTGATAATTCCGGCCATATTGAAAAGCTTACGGTAAAGGTATTAGGTCTGCTTGCGGTGCTGATTGAAACTGAGATGCAGCGACAATACAATCAGCGCAGGCAGTTCCTGGTATTGCCAGATGCTCCGAGAATGCGCATCCTTGCCACGATGCGGTTGCTATTAGGCCTTGTAAAAGGCAGTTTTGCACTTGCGTTTGCGGTGGTTGTTTCTGGAAAAGCTAGATGATAATTGAGAGGCCGGCCCGTCAGAAGGCATATACAGAGCCATATTCTGAAGCAGCGATTGCACCATTGCCGGAGTATGCAGATTGTACTTCGCGTAAGAAGCCTCGTTGCCGATCTTAATGGAAAATGCGTGCTGTGTGCATGCTACATTCCGGAAAATGTCTTCATCCGTTTTGTCGTCACCCACACAAAAGACGAAGTTGTGCAATCCTTCTGCAAATGTCTGCTCAATGGCCGCCTTTGTGGCCGCCTTTGACGCGCACTTCAATCACATTATTGCCGTGCAGCACGTGCAGCGGCAGCGGCGCCAGCAGGCTCCGTAAGTCTTCAAATAGCTCCTTCGCCCTTCCCTAGAAAGTCATCGTTATCACAGATGCTTCTAGCGGCGTTGACGAGGTCGCTGCACTAGTGTTCACCAACCAACGCGCTGAGATTGCATTGCTGGCAAGAACCACAGAAGACAGGAAAAGGTCCGGTCAATTCGTCTCTGAACGCGGCCAGCTGCTTGGCTCCAGTCCTACAGCCGGAATCCGATCTTCAATATCCTGCCTTTAGGAATGCAGGATATTGCCTAGCATCCGTCTGATCAAATCCAGCATGCCGAAGTAGTAAAGCAGCCCGCCATGGCAAAGCATTCGCTTCGGGAACATTGCCTTTCATGTAAGCCGGCATTTGGGGCAGCTAACTGCAATGCACAACAATTTAAAAATTCCGTCACCGAGAGATTGAAGGCTTACGCGATCTCAAGCATCAAAAGTTTTTCCTAATGCAGTCTGTCAGGTAAAATGATGTGGAAGGTAGCGCCTTTTCCAGGTGTGCTTTCTGCATACAGGTAGCCCCTCGCGTTTACAGCAATGCGGCGACACAGCGCCAGTCCTATGCCTGAGCCAGGATATACATCGCGGCCATGCAAGCGTTTGAAGACCTCAAATATCTGCTCTGCATATCTGGGGTCGAAGCCAATGCCATTATCTTCAACCCTTACGTCGTAGTAAAGCCAGTTAGGGTTCGGATTTGCAATGATTTTTCGCAATTCCGCAGGAAGCATGGGCCGGCATTCTATATTTATCATCGGAGCAACGCCTGGCTTTGAAAACTTCAATGCATTGCTGATCAGATTGTAGAAAAGCTGGTTCATCTGCAGCGCCACGCTGCTGATACGAGGCAGGGTCCCAATGTGTACGCGCGCACTTTGCTCTATGATGGTTAGCTCAAAATCGTTGACCACTGCATGGCAGATCTCAGATAGCTCCACAGGCTGTACCATGGACTCGGAGTTGAGCAGCTTTGAGAAGTCAAGCAGATCTTTGATGAGCATGGTCATTCGTTTTGACGCATGGTCAATCTTGTCCACCAGCCCACGGCTCGTTTCAGTAAGTCCTGCCTGCTTGCCCAGCATTCCCGCGAAGACACGGATTTTGCGTAGTGGCTCCTGGAGGTCATGGGAAGCTACGTAGGCGTATTGCGCCAGCTCCTCATTGGAATGAAGCAGTTGAGCATTCGCTTCGGCGAGCTCCATGGTACGTTCTGCGACCTGGCGTTCCAGTTCTTCCTGCTGGCGGCGCTGAGCTGTAATATCCTGTGCCGTGCCAGAGAGGCCAAGGACTGTTCCATCGGGCAACACGCGGGTTTTGCCCTGTGCGTGGATAATTCGTTCCTGCCCGCTTTTTCGATGTATCAACCTGTATTCTTCATCATAGCCACGGGAGTCGCCGGGCTGCTGGGCCGCCTGCAATGATGCAATCACACGGGGCCTGTCTTCTTCGTGCACGGCGTCTGTGAATGCCGCGAGTGGGTCCTCGTTCGGCGCTACACCTATCCATTGCGCCAGCCGCTCCGAGCAGCTGCTCTTACCGGTGCGCGTATCCACCTCCCAGGTGGCCAGTTCTGCCAGCTCTATAGCGCCGCTCAAAGCTGTCTGCGCCTCTTCCAGGGCCATGCGTGCTTTGACCACATCGGTCACTTCGGCGGCGGTATTCATTACTGCATATACCTTTCCGCCTGCATCATACAGCGGGGTAAACGAATAATTGAAGTAGTTTTCCGTCAATATGCCATCCTGCACCAGATCTACCCGCTGGTACCGCATGTGTACGGGCTGCCCGGTATCAATTACTGAGCGCAGTTGCTCAAAGATTCCGCTGCCTTCCAGTTCTGGCAGCAATGCTGTGTAGAGCTGACCCTCCACATCCGTTCCCTTGCCATACGCGGCTTTAATGGAGTCGTTGGCAAGCGTGATGCGCAATTCGCGCCCTTCGTAGATTCCAATCGGGAACGGAGCGCTCTCCACCACGCTCCGTAGGCGATGCGCACTGTCTTCAACAGATTTTCTGGCAAAAACCTGCTGCGTTACGTCAATCACCACTGCCAGCACTCCACTGATGCTACCATCTGCTTCCCTGCGTGGCTGATACGCGAAGTCAAGATAAAGCGTATGTATTTTACCGCTTCGCATCAGCTCAACAGGCACTTCATTCGCGGTATATGGCACACCGGTGTCAATAACCCCCCGCAGCAAGTTATCAAAACCCTGGTCTTTTATTTCCGGCAACACTTCAAGGAGCGGCTTGCCAATAATGTCTTCAGGCCTGCGGCTTACCAGATTGCAGTAAAAGGCATTCGCCATCCTGAAGCTCAGGCCTTCGTCATTGTCAATGATGGCAATGCCTACAGGCGATTGCTCAAAGGAATCTAATATCTGTCGTTGATTTTCTGTGATCCTGTTTTGCGCCTGTACCTGTTCCGTTACATCAACGCTTATGTCAATAATGGCCCACACCTCGCCCCGGGCATCGCGCAGCGGCTTGAAAGTATAATCAAAGTAGGCTTGGCGCGGCTTGTCATCCACTACCAGCATTACCGGCACTGCGGTGGCTCTTAATATTTCTCCGCTGGTAAATACATTATCCAGAATGGATAAAAACGGTTGGTTTGCCAATTCAGGCAGCGCTTCTCTAAGCGGCTTACCGATGATGTCCGGCCCTTTACCCATATGCGCGACCATGGCGCTGTTGGCAATTTCTATGACCAGCTCCCTGCCTACAAACAAACACGTAGCCACCGGCGCTTCCTCTATAATACTGCGGAACCTGGCCTCGCTGCGTTCGAGCTCCTGGCGCGCCAATACCTGCTCAGTTACGTCGTATCCTATGGCCATGACTCCGGCTATCTTGCCCTCGCCATCGCGGAAGGGCAGCCAGGTAGAATTGAAATAGGCTAATTGCTCTTTGCCCCCTTTAAAGGTTATCGTTGGCACCTCTCTGCGTTCCACCGGCACGCCATTTTGAATGATGCTTCGTATAACCGGCTCCATCCGCTCCCGTAACTGGGGCATGGCTTCAAAAAAGGGCTGGCCTTCTAGTTCTTCCCGCCGCTTGCCAAACAGCTCCATGCTGTGGCTGTTGACCACATCCGCTATCAATTCCGGACCACGGTAGACGGCTACGCCAAAAGGCGCCTGCATTACCAGATTGCGGAATCGCTCTTCGCTGGCGGCAAGGGTCTGCTGCTGCACCATGTTTTGCGTTACATCCTGCACCAGTTGCAGCACGCCTGTCGTCTTGCCGCCTTCTTTTATCGGGGTATAAGAAATGTCGTAATAGCGTTCTGTAAGCTTCCCTTCCTGGACCAACGATACGGGCACCGATTGCAATGTTGCCGCTTCGCCGCTTTGGAACACGCCTTGGATGAGTGGCCACACGGGCTGGCTTTCCAACTCCGGGAAAACATCCAGCGCTTTCCTGCCAATGATCGCCTCGTCGCGCTGAATAAAGCGCAGCATGGCCTCATTGACGTTTTCCATCACAAGGTCACTGCCGCGCAGCACACTAATACCTACGGGCGCGTCTTTGATCAGCGCGCGGAAGCGACTCTCGCTCTCTTCCAGTTGGTGGCGCTTGCGCACTGCCTGGGTGGTTTCAACACAGGTCACTACCACGCCTGCAATCGCTCCACTGTCGCTATAAGCCGGGCTGTAAGAGAAGGTCCAGTAAACATCTTCAACCGAGCCGTTCCGGAAAATAGGCAGGAGCTGATCTTCGTACCAGGCGGGCTCGCCGGATCGCATCACCTGCTCTATAAGCGGCCCGATGAAGTCCCATATTTCCGGCCAAACTTCCCTTCCCGGCTTGCCTATGCATGGATGCTTCCCATTGTCGCCGAGCGAGGGGCGGTAGGCATCATTATAAAAGCAGAGATGTTCCGGCCCCCAGAACAGGAACATAGGGAAGGCCGAGTGCAGCAAAATACCCAGCGTAGTACGCAGGCTTTGCGGCCATGTGTGAGGCGAACCAAGCGAAGTACTGTCCCAGCTGAATGTTCGGGTGAGGTTTCCGGTCTCGCCGCCCCCTTGCAGAAAGGTGAGCTTAGCGTGTTTATTTATAGCGTCCATCCAGGAGGTAAGCAGCTAGTTGAATTTGGTACAAAGTACTTAAAAAGAAGGCTTAAGCACGGCAATATCAAACAAGCATCGTTTCAGTTTGTTTGTGGGGCTCTGGATAAATGGCGTAGAATGATTCTACTGAAACTGAAGAAGCCGCCCAGTAAGGCGGCTTCTTGAAGCAATAGGCAACATCAGATTACGCCGGTTGCATCTGAAAGCATTTCTGCCCTGCCTTAAAACGCGCCACGCGGTCCTGTAGGCCGTTATAGCCGCCGTTAATCCGCTTAGTCAGGTCCTTGAACGCCTGCAGATTTGGGTCAGCGTCAATGCTTTTATTGACATCTATCTTGTCGGCATAAGCATTCAGCTTATTCTTATTCCAAAACCAACCCGCGCTCAGGGCCGCATTGCGAAGCTGCTCTGCGCTGCAACAGCTCACATTTTTGCCACCCAGCATCGTGGGATTATTGACAAAATCTGCACCGAGATCTTTGCTCAGTGCCGAATAATTAGCCCTTCCGGTGATCTGAATAAGGCCACGTCCTTTATACCTCGGACCGTCGCCTGGCTGCGTATTGCCCAGGTCCTTGCGGCCTTCGTAGGCTTTACCAGAGGCAAGTTCTTCCGTATAAAATAGTCCGCCACTTTCATGACCCAATTGTGCCAGAAAGGCCAGTTGGCGCGCGGGCGTATTGATCTGATACTTCTCGCATGTTTCGCAGATGGCTTGCAGGAATTTTTCGGCATTGCTCTTGGAACATATCGTGGCCTTGAGCACTTGATTGAGGTTAAGCATGGCTATAGAGTTTTTAAATTCCAAATAATTTACTGTAAATCTATATGCCTATTTTGAATGGTGCAAATCTTTCAAAATATTTCATTGTGCGCTTCGGGAACTCCGTCAAATGACGTTGAACAGCACATGTTCAACACGCAACAAAACACCGTTCGGCGCCGTCCTTTCCATATTGCTCCACACTTCAAACCGGTAGCCCACGTCCAGCCGCGTCTGGCTATTGAAAATGAATTGAATAGAGGGCGCGAGGTCAATATACCGCATGCCTGTGCCCAAGAGCTGCTGCGCCAATACTTCTACCATCCCATTCATATTCACATTCCCATACCCGGTATAGTGTTTTGGATAAAAAAGTCTACCGGTAGAAATGGCCACATTCACAGCATCACGCGGCTGCGCTTCGGGAAATTCATTGCCGCCAAAATTGTCCGTCGCGCGTTCATACCAGGCGGAAGCCGAAATAGCCTGTCGGTGAAGCAATTGAGTAGCAATCAACCCAAGCTGAAAGCCGGAGTTGTGTCCGTTGGTGACGATTTCTTCCTGATGAATCGGTGCATTGTTCGTCGTAATGCGGCCAAAAGCCGCCGCGCGGAAATGACGGTAGAGTGTGTCGCGGGTGTAAAAGCGGTATTTCGCGTAGATGCCGCCGCCTTCAGCGCTAAGGCCACCGCCTTGCCGGTTAGAGATAAAGCCCTCCGCATGAACCATCAGGTTTTTATTGACCCCCCACATCGCCTCCGGAATGAAGTGATAGTTAATACGACCCGTTTCGCGCTCACCCATCAGCCAGTTGGATGCCCGAAGGCCAATGGTATGGGCCGGCATATTGGAGGCCGGCTCCGTGTATACAAACAGCTCCTGAGCTTCGCTGATGCAACACGCAACGTGCAGTATGCCAATGAAAATTAGCAGGCTTCTATATGGCTTCTTCATATGCGGAAGCGTTAGAGCGTTACGTGATAAACGCGTGTTCCGCCGCTGCCCTTCGTGCAGCAGGACTCCATGCGTCCGGTTTCCACGCACTTCATAGTCGTCATCTTCGCATAGCGACGGTAATCAGCATCAGGCAGAAATTTCCGGTCCACCACCGTGAAAGTCCGCTCGCCGGAGATGGTGCCATCAGGTACATTCAGGAAGTGGTAAGTAGCGCCGCCATACTCCAGATGCGCGTCGTTGGCAATCTGCGTAGGCGGGAAGTTGGCAGTCACCTGCAACGAAGCCACCGAAAATCCGGCGCCTTCCACAGCCTTCTTCAGGTCGTCAAGTACCGGCGCGGTACCTTCCTTAAACGTGATGTGGTACTTGGAGCCTTCAATATCGGCATCTACTGACTTTACCGAAGGCACCTTGCCTAAGGCTTTATAAATGGCTTTGCTGCACATGCTGCAGGTAAGGCCAGAGGCGGATAGGGTAGCGCGCTTAATCTGAGCGAAAGAAGAAATGGATATAAACAGGCTGAGAATAGCCAGAATGAGCTTTTTCATTATATGGATTTGATTGTTTGTTGTTGAAAAGAAATGCAGGCCCGTTCCGGGCATGCGCTAAAAGCTGGGGAGCCCATTAGCAAGCCACGCACCAAGGCACGGCTACGACAACACAAACAAATCAAATCCGGATGCTGCGCACGCGCAGATAACGTGGAACGCCAGAGGATAACGGCGGTCCATGCAGCGGAGCTGCGGGAAGCGCAGCAGCAGCGAACAATACGGGCGCACCGTAAGTAGGCTGGGGGATTTGCGCCAATACCGCCGAAAAAAGCGGTGCCGGTATACTAAGCGCCTTTGCCAATACCTGTTCCGGCGACGACTTGAAGGTCTTTACCTCGTCCTTACAGCAGCCATTATTGCGCTTCTGTTCCATGCCGCAACGGTCGCAGCGGTGCGTATCGGTGTGATGCGCAGTGTGCTCTATGGCAGCGCCAATCTTTTGCCCCATACAGTAATGCTCGCGCAGCGTAAAGCCCGCGCCGGAGGCGAGGTAAAGAATGGCTAACAGCGAAACGAGCAGGCGCTTCATGAGCCCAAATGTAACACAGCTGCATTACAAGAAATGTTATAGGCTCATTAGTGATGCCGTCCTAAATTTATCTGTCCAAAAATCATTGCCCTATGCAAGCCGCTTATATCATTGCCGGATATCGTACTGCAGTAGCCAAAGCCAAACGCGGCGGCTTCCGGTTTTACCGCCCGGACGACCTTGCGGTAGATGTTATAAAAGGCTTACTGGCGTCGGTGCCGCAGCTTGATCCTAAGCTCGTGGATGACGTGATAGTGGGCAATGCAGTTCCTGAAGCCGAACAAGGGCTGCAGGTGGCCCGTATTATAGCCAACCGCGCTATTGGCGAGTGGGCGCCCGGCGTAACAGTAAACCGCTACTGCGCATCCGGACTGGAAACGATAGGCATGGCGACCACTAAAATCCAATGCGGTATGGCGGAATGTATTATCGCAGGAGGAACGGAGAGCATGAGCCTGGTACCAACCGCGGGCTGGCGCACGGTGCCCAACTACGATATTGTGAAGGATAATGGCGACTATTATCTTAGCATGGGGCTTACAGCAGAGCAGGTAGCGCAGGATTATAAGGTAAGCCGGGACGATCAGGATGAATTCGCATTCAACTCCCACCAGAAAGCCATCAAGGCCCTTGAATCCGGCTATTTCAAGAAAGGCATCCTGCCCATTACCGTGCCGGAAACCTACCTTGATGAAAAAGGCAAAAAAGTAACCCGCGAGGCCGTAGTAGATACCGATGAAGGCCCGCGTGCGGATACCAGTATGGCGGCGCTGGCAAAGCTGAAGCCCGTTTTCGCTCAGACGGGCAGCGTCACGGCCGGCAATTCTTCCCAGACCTCAGACGGCGCAGCCTTCGTCATTGTTATGAGTGAGCGGCTTATGAACGCTCTGGGATTGAAGCCCTGGGGCCGCCTGGTCAATTACGCGAATGCAGGCGTAGATCCGCGCATCATGGGTATTGGACCGATAGCGGCCGTGCCCAAGGTGCTGAAGCAAGCGGGGCTGAATCAGCAGGACATTGATCTTGTTGAGCTCAACGAGGCTTTTGCTTCTCAATCCCTGGCAGTGATTCGTGAGCTGGCCCTCAATCCGGAAATTGTCAACATCAATGGTGGCGCGATCGCCCTGGGCCATCCGCTTGGCTGCTCCGGCGCAAAGCTGACCATACAATTGCTGCACGACCTGGAGCGCCTGGGTAAGAAGCAGGGCATGGTCACGGCATGTGTGGGCGGCGGGCAAGGGATTGCAGGTGTAATTGAACTCGTCCGCTGATAGCCTGATAAGCAATAGGTAACGAGCCGAAATTTTATTTTTAATTCGTTCCGATTACTTTAGCGCCGCCGTTCTAGACCGCGGTCGCACATGCGTACATACTGGCTCGCCCTGGTGCTATTCGTAGCATCCGGCACTTCTGCTTATGCCCGGCTTTTGCCTAAGGCTCATTTCTCGGGCATGTACGTCCAGTGGGGCTATAACCGCGAATGCTATACAAACAGCGATATCCACTTTTCTAATGGCAGCCAGTATGATTTTACGCTCCATTCGGCGCATGCCAGCGATAAGCCTGACTATGATGCCATTTGGAATGCACCTGCAGACATTACTATCCCGCAGTACAGCTACCGCATAGGTGTTTATTTGAACCGGGAGGCAACGTGGGCCATGGAGCTGAACTTTGACCATGCCAAATATGTGATGAACGATGACCAGTATATGCACATCAGTGGCCAGGTAGGTGGTGAGCCACTTAATGCGGATACCACCGTCCGTCGCGACTTCCTACATTTTGAGCATACAGACGGAGCTAACTTCCTCCACATCAACTATGTCTATCAGCATTACCTGGTAGAAGGAAAGCGTTTTGCAAGGCTGTCTTACCTGCTTAAAGGCGGTGCTGGCGTTGTCATACCTCGCACGGACGTCTCCTACATGGGGCATGAGCTGAATAACCGCTTTCACGTCGCAGGTTACATTGTTTCTGCAGAGGCCAGCCTCCGTTTTTATCCGCTGCGCAACTTTTTTATTGAGCTCAGCGGCAAGGGTGGCTTCGCCGATTACCGTAACGTGCTCACTATTGAAGGCGGCCAGGCCTATCACCACTTCTGGTATGGCGAAGTCCTAGCCCTTGCCGGCTACGATCTCAATTTCGGTCACCATCGCATCCGCCCTCACCGCAGCACGCCCACCATTACTATGTAAGTGGGCCGTGCTGGCTTACGTACTTTTACCATAGTGCTTCGCTGCATTCTGCATACCATTTGTTCTCTGTGGCTCGCTAGCCTGTTGCTCCTCGGCAGCACGCCCGCAGAGGCCCTGCATGCATTCGCCCATCACCACGATACGGTGCATCGCCACGATGTACAGGGGTCAATAATAGATGCGCAGCACCACCACTGTCAGTTTCTTGGCTTTCACCTAATGCCCTTCGCAGAGGCCTATGCGCTGCCTCCATTGCGCCCCTGCCCTGTGCAGGTATATTCCACTGCCATCCTGGCTCGGGATGAGCGCGCTGCCCAACAGGCCACTGCCCTGCGCGAAGGCCGTGGTCCTCCCCGGGATCTAGCCTAACCGGACGATTTTGCCTGCTTCCAACTGGCTGCTGATTATCTGTAGCTACGTGCGCTCGTTCCTGAATCAAGTCCAGGACAGGCGCTCATTACAGATTTGGCGCTGTCCCCCATTTAAATTTTCCCTGATTTGAAAGCTTGGAAATCATTTTCCAGGCCGAAAGGCGCAGGAATGCGGCACTTAAAGAAAAAACAATATTTCCAGGCAGAAAAATCTTCTACTATGCGTTACCTGACGCTCATTATACTTCTTTTAATTGCGCGGACCACATTCGCAACTACGCGCTCAACATTATCCGGCCGCATCACCGACAGCGCCGGCGCGCCCTTGCCTGGCGCAGTAATAGAGCTGCCGGACCTTCATACCGGCGCCACATCTGACGCCGACGGCCGCTACAATATTGCCAATCTACCCTCAGGACGCTTCCTGGTTTCGGTTAAGCTCCTCAGCTTCGCCACGCAATCACAAAGCATTCTGCTGGACGGCGCAACAATCGTAGACTTCCGTCTTTCTGAAGCGGTGCTGGAGCAGCAGGAAGTGATTGTGACCGGTACCAGCGCTGCCAGCGAGCAACGCCGCAGCACCACGCCTATACAAAGCATCTCTGCGCGCCAGATGCGCGAGAACGCCAGTACCAATGTGATTGATGCTATCACACGTATGCCCGGCGTGCAGCAAATAAGTACAGGGCCAGCCATCTCTAAGCCCGTTATTCGCGGCCTCGGCTACAACCGCATCGTGACATTAAGCGATGGTATCCGTCAGGAAGGCCAGCAATGGGGCGATGAGCACGGCATTGAAATAGATGATTATAACGTAAGCCGCGTGGAAGTGCTTAAAGGGCCCGCGTCGCTTGCTTACGGCTCTGATGCCATTGCGGGCGTTATCAACATTTTGAGCGAAGCGCTTGCACCGTCAGGGCAAATGCTGGCCAGCATTGTAGGGAATTACCAGACTAACAATGGCCTTTATGCAGGCCATGTGCGTCTTGCCGGGCATACGGGCGATTGGACATGGAGTGCTTATTATACGGGCAAACGTGCCCACGACTATCGCAACATCTACGACGGCTACGTCTTCAATACGCGCTTTGCCAATGATAACTTTGGCGGAAGCGTTGGCGTGAACAGACACTGGGGCAATTCCCAGCTGTCGGCTACCTTCTTTGATCAGTGGCTGGGCATTGCCGAAGGCGTGAGAGACAGCGCTACGGGCCAATTCGTAAAGGCAGTGGCGGATGGCGGCGCCGTCCGATCCGCGCCTGCAGGTGACGATGATAACTACACGCCCGAGGTTCCGCGTCAGCACATCAGTCACCTGAAAGTGGCGTGGGTTAATACTTTGTACCTGAATAATGGCGCACGCGCAGGCCTGACACTTGGCGCGCAGGAAAACCGACGCCGGGAATTCGGTGACGTATTGCAACCCGACGAGTCCGGTCTTGATCTGCGCCTGCGTACGGCTACTTATGACCTTCATTACCTCTTTGTACAGCGCTGGGGCTGGCAATTGAGTACAGGTATCAGTGGCATGTTGCAGCGTAATGATAATCTGGGCACCGAGTTTCTGGTGCCAGATTATAACATTGCCGACATTGGCGGCTACTTTATTGCCAAGAAGGAATGGAAGAGCTGGACCTTATCCGGCGGCCTCCGCGCTGACCGACGTGCCTTGGCTGCGGACGTGCTGTACCTGGATTCTGTGGGGCGGCGTGTGCCGGGTGCTGTTGCGGGTAGCTATACACGCTTCGCACCATTTGATAAAAGCTTTGCCTCGCCATCTGGCAGCATTGGCGCGTCTTATGGATATAGTAAGCGTACCACGTTTAGGATCAACTTTGCTTCCGGCTATCGTGCGCCTAATATTGCGGAGCTTTCTGCCAATGGCGTGCATGAAGGCGCTATCCGATATGAATATGGCAGTACGGATCTGAAGCCGGAGCATTCTTTTCAGGGCGATGTGGGTGCGGAATATCATTCTGAACACCTATCGCTGAGCGCAGCTTTATTCTACAATTTCATCCGTAACTACATCTATCTACGCAAGCTGAGCGACGTAAACGGCGCGGATTCCATTCCCACCGTAAACAATGCGGAGGGGTTTCCAGCCTTCAGCTTCGCGCAAACCCATGCGGTGCTGCTCGGCGGCGAGCTATATGTGGACTATCATCCGCACCCGTTGGACTGGCTGCATCTGGAAAATACTTTCTCTTATGTGCAGGGGAGCATCACTGGCGGCAGCGACAGTACGCGTTGTCTGCCAAACATGCCGCAGCCTCGCTGGCTCATAGCGCTTCGCGCGCAGACCAATGGGCTGGGGAAGCACCTAAGCAACGCGTACATCAAGCTGGAACTGGACAATTACTTTGCACAGAATAATGTTTTTTCGGCCTATGGTACCGAGACAGCATCGCCTGCATATTCATTGGTCAATGCGAGTCTGGGCTTTGACCTGACAAACGGAGCAAAAACGCTGGCGACGCTGACAATCGCCGGGCAGAATCTTGGAGACATTGGCTATCAGCCGCACCTTAGCCGCCTCCGCTACGCAGATGTAAATCTCAAAACAGGGCGCGCCGGAATTTTTGGAATGGGACGAAATGTGAGTGTGACGCTGACAGTTCCGCTTAGCTGGAACTTATAACAGAGCCGGCAGCCAATTAATCAGCCAGCCTTTACGCGTAAATTTTCGCCGCAAACTTGTGTTCCTTCACCGCCATCATTCTGCTAAGAAGTGTTATGTATGGTGTAGGCAGGGGCTTGGAGGTTGTATATTAGCAATAGCAAATCACCAAAGTTTGCCTTGTGCCATGGCTGCAATCATCGCAAAAGAGCAGATACCGGAGTACCGAATCGTGCCGGCATTTGTGGATCGTTCTTCTTTCTGGCTGAATCAACTGCAATACTCCTGCCGCCTCGGCAACGAGTTTAAGGGTAAAACAGTCATCACATTTGAAACTACGACAGGACCAAGGGCTGTTGAAACGACCATCTGGTCGGTCACGGACAACCACCTGACGCTTAAAGGCGGGCTGAACATCCCCCTCAGCAGCGTCATTGACCTGTACTGCTGAGCGTTCTCAGGTAATATTTTTCCTGGCTCATTAACGGCTCACTTGCCGCCTGGCCCTCAGAAGCTGCGCAGCCGGGTGTATTTTTGCGCTTGCCAGCATTTTTATTTAAATATTGTTGGGCAGCTGCGTCCAAACACAAGGTGCAACCTGTAATGAAAATGAGCTTTATGAACCGTCAAGAAATCATTGCCCGCATCAACGCTTTTCTGGAAGAAGATTTTGAAGCCGACCCCGCCGGCCTCATGCCGCAGGCCTCTTTGAAAGATGCACTGGACTTAGACTCGCTGGACTACATAGACCTTGTAGTAGCCATTGAGCAGCACTTCGGTTTTAAGGTAAAGCCAGAAGATTTCCAGACGATGAAGACTTTAGACGATTTCTATAATTACGTGGAAGGCAGAATTAGCCAATCAGCTAATTAGCCGAATATCCAATGGCTGAGGATAAGCAAGAAGCCTGGCAGGGCCGCTCGCGCGGGAACAGCCTCGGATACCGGATTTTTATTGGTCTGCTGCGTAAAGGTGGGCTGAGTGCTGCCTACAAGCTCCTGCACATTGTGGGGCTGTATTACCGGCTTTTTGTGCCGGCTGCTACAAAGCCGCTGCGCTACCTGTATGAGCAGCGGATGGGCTTTTCGCGCAAAGAAGCCGTGCGGCTCATTAAGCGCAACATTCACTTCTTCGGCCAGACGCTGATTGACAAAGTAGCCGTGCTTACCGGCGCCGGCGACAAGCTCACATTTACCCACGACGGCGTAGAAAATCTTGAAACGCTGGCAGGTAGTAATACCGGTGGCCTGATTGTATCCGCACACCTCGGGAATTGGGAGGTGGCCGGCCACATGCTGCAGCGCGTAGGAGCCACCATTAATGTGCTCATGTATGATGGAGAGGCGGAGCAGCTCAAAGGCCTTATGGCGAAGTACGACCAAAAGCGTTCCTTTAATATCATTTACGTACGCGAAGATCTGGGCCACATTTATGAGATGAGTGCCGCACTACGGCGTGGTGAGCTTATTTGCCTTCACGCCGACCGATTTCGTCCTGGAAACCGCACTATGACACACGATTTTCTCGGAGCGGCAGCGCATTTTCCAGCCGGGCCTTTCGTGCTGGCATCCAAGCTTCGTGCGCCTGTGTGCTTTGTCTTTGCCTTCAAAGAAACTACCTTCCATTACCATTTCAAAGGCTGGCCGGCAAAGACTTATGAGGGCCGCGGCGTAAGTGGTGCCGAACGGATGCTGGACGACTTCGTTTCGCTTCTTGAGCGCGAGCTGCGCCAATACCCCGACCAATGGTTTAATTACTACGACTTCTGGAAGGCCCGGCCCTGAGCAATCTTTTTATGGACGACATTCTTCAACGCCTGCCCCACCGCCCGCCCTTTGTGATGATAGACCGTATTAGCACAGAAGGCGGGTTAGCGCGCGCTGCATTTTTAATAAAGGAAGATAATGTGTTGGTGGAAGGCGGTTACTTTTCTGAATCCGGGCTCGTGGAGCACATGGCGCAGGCGGCAGGCGCAGGATTGCCTCATAGTATCGGCAGCGCGCCTTCTGTCGGCTATATTGGCGCACTCAATAATTTGAAGATTGAAAAACTGCCTGGCGTCGGCGAGACGATATACACAGAGGTCAGTTATTTGCATCAGGTTATGCATGCGCACATTGTCAATGCACAGGTGAAAGACGCAAGTGGCAAACTTCTGGCATCCTGCGAGCTTAAAATCTTTATACAGCCCTAAGGCTACCGCCTTATTTTCACCACAGTGAAGCAAAAGCTTATACACAGCACCGAAATTGAAGTGAAGTTCAGCGAGGCCGACCCGCTGGGCATTGTCTGGCACGGCCACTTCATCCGTTATTTTGAGGATGGGCGTGAGGCATTTGGTGCGGCTTATGGCTTGCGTTATCTGGATTTTTACCGGAAGGACATTGTAGTTCCTATCATCCATATTGACTGCAATTACCGTCGTATCCTTCGCTACGGCCATACAGTCAGCCTGGAAACGACATATGTAGATACGCCAGCCGCCAAACTGCTTTTTGACTACACGATCACTGACTGTAATACAGGAGAGCGCATTGCTACCGGCAATTCTGTGCAGGTCTTTCTGGAGCGTCAATCTCTGGAGCTCATGCTGACAGTCCCGCCGTTTATGGCGGAATGGAAGCAGCAATGGCTGGCAGAGTAAGTTTGTAGTTTGTAGCAGAAATGAATCCCGTTTATTGCATTGCTTCCAACGTTACATGCCCGCTTGGTTTAAATACCAATACGGTTTGGGAGGCTGTGCAACGTGGCGAAAGTGGCGTGCGATACCTGGAAGACGAACAGCTTTCCCCCGAGGCGTATGGGCTTCTGCATTTTACAGGGAACAATGGACCTCAATCAATGAAGGCAACTATGAGCGGTTTGCGCCTTTAGACCAAATAGCCGTTCATTCTGTAAAAGATGCCTTGGAACGGTGCCGGGAAATCAATTTGAATAAGACGCTTTTCGTCTTTACTTCTACAAAAGGAAATATTGAGTGGCTTGGCAAAGTGCCTGATGTGCAAAACCGGCTTACAGAGAGTGCCTCGCTAATCGCAAAGGTGTCAGGGATTGGAACTAAACCGGTGGTGATTTCACACGCCTGCGTTTCCGGCGTCACCGGTTTAATTTATGCCCTGCGAAGCCTGCAAAGCGGCCGCTACGAATCGGCTATCGTTACCGGCGTGGATAGATTGAGCGCCTTTATTCTTTCGGGCTTCCAATCTTTTCAGGCACTGGCCGCTCAGCGCTGCCGGCCTTTTGATGCAGCACGCAATGGCATAAACCTCGGCGAAGCGGCAGCCACAATTATTCTTTCAACAAAAGTGGCCGGAGACCCACTCGCGCAGCTTTGCGGCGGCGCTACGTCTAATGACGCCAACCACATCTCCGGCCCCTCACGTACGGGCGAGGAACTGGCGCTGGCCATTTCAAAAGCGCTTTCAGAAAGCCGTCTGAAAGGTGCCGACATTGATGCTATATCCGCCCACGGCACAGCTACTATTTACAACGATGAAATGGAGAGCAAGGCATTTGCACGCATTGGTTTGCTGCATGCACCGGTTCACAGTCTGAAAGGATATCTCGGCCACACACTCGGCGCAGCCGGCGTGGTAGAGAGTGCGCTGCTGATAGAAAGCATCCGGCACGGAAAAACGATTGCCTCACTCGGGTTTGAAACGCTTGGTGTGCCGCATCCGGTGAATGTGAGCCGGGCATCCGAACGACTAAATATCCGTCATGCACTGAAGACGGCTTCCGGTTTTGGCGGCTGCAATGCAGCAGTTGTCTGGAGCAAGGTTTGAGACTTGTTGGATCGCTGGATTGGTGGCTGATAGCGCTGGGGCAATTATGCTTTCAACGCATTCACCACAATCCAACCCATCGTCCCAATAGCCGTTACCATTGCAGATTCATCAATGTCAAAATGCGGATTGTGAACGGAAGCCGTGAATTCCTGCCCGCCTTTGCTGGTGCCGATGCGGAAGTAGCAGCCCGGCACTTTATGGCTGTAAAAGGCGAAGTCATCAGCCGTCATGCGGAGGTCTAAAGTCCTGACCTGCCCGTCGCCGAGGTAGTTCTTCGCCCAGATTTCAGCAGCCGCCGTTAGCTCCGGATTGTTGTAAAGAGAAGGGTAGCCTTGCGGAATATTGATGTCCGCCGTGGCACCGAATGCTTCGCAGATATTGGTAACTATACTGCGGATGAGTTCGTGGGCCTTGGCGCGCCAGTCCTCATCCATCGTGCGGAGCGTGCCGCTTAATTCTACGGTGTCGGGAATGACATTATTCACCGTGCCGCCTGAAATCTTTCCAAAAGAAAGCACGCTCGGAGATACGGGATTGCCCTTGCGACTCACCACCTGCTGTAATGCTGTGACGACCTGAGCGGCGATGGCAATCGGGTCAATCGTCTGATGCGGTAGTGCCGCATGGCCGCCTCTGCCATGAATGACGATATGAATCTCATCGGTGCTTGCCATATACTGTCCGCTTCGGAAGCCGACCATGCCTGCGGGAAGCGTCGGATAGACGTGCAGTCCTAAAATGGCATCTACATCGGGGGTCTGCAAAACGCCTTCGGCAATCATGAGGCTGCCGCCGCCAGGATGCTTTTCCTCGCCCGGCTGGAAGATGAATTTTACCTGGCCTTCCCAGTCGTCCCGATGCCGCGAAAGGATGCGCAACACACCGAGCAGGCAGGTAGTGTGCACATCATGCCCGCAGGCATGCATGACACCTTCAGTCGCGCTCTTGTAGGGAACTTCATTGGCTTCTACAATCGGCAGGGCATCCAGCTCGGCGCGGATGGCAATGCAGCGGTTGCCGGGCGTCCTGCCTTCCAGCACGCCGACGATGCCGGTTCCCGCAATGCCGGTTGTATGCTCTATGCCCCAGGCCGTTAATTGTTCGGAGATAAAGGCCGCCGTCTTATGCTCTTCAAAAGAAAGCTCCGGATGCTGATGGATATAGCGGCGGATGCGTTGCCACTCCGGGAGTCCTTCAGCAGCCTCGTGGCGGATGATGTCAATCATTATCGCGGAGGGTATTGATTTCTACAATGTCAGGCACCACCATGCAGGGCGTGTAGATGTCGTTGATCTGGTTATAAAGCTCGTAAGCCGCTGCGCGCGTCTTGAAGTCGCCGACTTTCAGCCGGAAGGTGGGCGCGATGTAGCTCAGGTAGGAGCGGATATTAGGATAGCGGCGAATAAAGTCCACTTTGCGCTGCTGCGCCACGGTACGGTCGTTACCATTATAAATCTGGACGCGAAAGCCGCGCTGCGAATGAATGGAGCCTTTGATGCCATGGTAGCCATTCTCCTGTTTCTTGACAAAGAGCATCGCCAGGCGCGGATCGGCATGAACAACTACGCCGAGGGTGTCAGGCGACTGCGCGTGAAGCAGGGCCGGCAGCATCAGCAGTAACAATATGTAGCAGTAACGCATAGCCACAAAACTACACTAAGCCCTCAGACTGCGCCTCTTTCATAATCTGAACGCTTGCCGAGCAGCCAATACGCGTCGCGCCGGCGTCAATCAATTCTTTTGCAAAAGCCCAACCGCGGATTCCGCCGGAAGCTTTAACGGCAATGTGCGCAGGCAATAATTCGCGCATGGTGCGCACCGCCTCCACAGTTGCGCCAATGGCACCAAATCCGGTGGAAGTTTTCAGGAAATCAATATTGAAGCGGCTGTACAATTCGCAGCAGCGCTTTAGCTCCTCTTGGTTGAGGATGCCGCTTTCCACAATTACTTTCAGCTTGGCGCCACGCAGCTTAACTACTTCCAGCACCTCGCGCACTTCGGTTTCAAGAATATGCCAATGATCGCTTTTCAGCGCGGCAATATTTGCTACCATGTCCAGTTCCATTGCGCCACTCATGATGGCAAATTCTGCTTCTGTAGCTTTTACCATAGGCAGGTGGTAGCCAAAAGGGAAGCCGATAACGGTAGCCACCTTCACACTGCTATCAGCAAGCATGCCGGCGGCCTCGCGGACGTAGGTTGGCGGCACGCAAACGGCGGCAAATTGCCAGGCTTTAGCCTCGTCGCAAAGCCGTTGGATATCAGTAGTGGTGGCCTCTTGGCGCAGAATAGTATGGTCAATATAAGACGCAGGATTCATGGCTGCAAGATGGCGTCTTTCCGCAAATGATGCCTAGAGCTTACGTAATGCGTTTAGATAGATTTGGATATCCTTCAGGTCACTTTTGGAAATGCGGTCAGCCTTAAAAGCCGGCATGGTGCCGAAGCCATGACGCACCTGGACGCGGCGGGCAAAGCCCGGCTTATGCGTTACTTCAGGCCCCAGACCGGCCTCTCCGGCGGGGTGGC
Organism: uncultured Bacteroidota bacterium; assembly: GCA_963782125.1. Taxonomy (GTDB): domain Bacteria; phylum Bacteroidota; class Bacteroidia; order Chitinophagales; family Chitinophagaceae; genus UBA1952. The sequence goes on along the minus strand of CAWAID010000007.1, from coordinate 540,761 downwards.
ATTTCTGACAATACTGGTTGTAGCGTAGTTGGCCGTTCGCAATGTGCGGATTCTCAGTATTGACCACTTTCCCGCTTATCGGTTCTGTGTGGCGGTGAGCGCAGGCGGCTGCGAAAAGCAAAGTAAAAAAGGCGACGACAGAAAGCTTGTTCATGGCCGGCGGGTATTGGTGATTTTCCAGATAACGCCGGTACCGGTTTGCGGCAAAGGGCCGTGTTCCGTCATTTTAATGATGCCGAAATCGGCGATGTACATGCTGCGGCCATCCGGTGAAAACCGCACCGAAAGCGGTCGCTCCAGGCCGCCTTCGCCTTTCAGAGAGGCCGGGCCGTTATGCTTGCCGCGGTTCACCGCAAAATCTTCTATGACGCCATTGCTCACATTAACCCGCACAATTCGGTAGCCTACTGGTTGCATCACTTTCCCCACCGTCGGGGCCATATCGCCAAACTCTGCAACGAAGGCCTCGCCCTCGTGTCCGAACTGCGGTGAAGTGGAAAAGTCAAAACCATTCGCGGACGAATGGACGCCAAAGACGGCTGTTGGCCTGGGAGGTGTATCGGGGGCGTTTTGCAATAATCGTTTCGGCGTCTCTTTGCCGTGCACCGTAAAGCCTTCTTTGCCCTCCATAAGGGCACCGGCGGAGTAATCGGGCCAGCCGTACCACTTGCCGCTTTCCACTTTCCAGAGCACGTCTCCGGCGCCCCAAACCGGGCGGCTGCCGCGGTCGTCATAGCCGTTTTCGGTAGTGTAGATCGTTCCATCCGGCGCGTAAGCAAGGCCAAATGGGTTGCGGAAGCCCCAGGCCACCAGTTCCGGAGTGCCGCCTCCTAACGGAATGCGTAGAATGGCCCCGGAACAAGGAATCTTTCCGGCTATAGTTTGTCCGGGCCTGGATGGCGTGCCATAGGGCAGGTAAGCGCCTGTGGTGGCCTGGCCGCTCTTGGCAATGGCATTATCGGTCGTATAGTTTACGCCCGCCAGCGTGATGTCGCGGCAAGGAATGTCGTGGAAGTCGGGGTGGCGGGGCAGCCAGCCGTATTGCACATTGTCGGGTCCTACTATGCCGCTATTGGTGGCTGTGCCCTGACCGAAGTAGATGTAGTTGTCTTTGATAATAAGGTTGTCCGTGTGGTGGTCGCCTATGGATGGGAGCTTATCAATCAATACGGTAGTGGTGCCGTCAGGCGCAATCTTCAGAATCTTTCCGCCCTCGCCTTCGCCGCCTTCGGAAACGTAGAAGAAGCCTTTATACCATACCACGCCCGACCACGGCCCGTTGCGGCTGCCTTTGGCAATGGTTGTGGTTGTGCCGTCAGGGCCAACCTTTAACAAGCGCGGCTCGCCCCATACTTCGCCGTAGGAATAACCGGTTTCTATGGCGTACACGCCGACAGCGTCATCTATGGCCACGCAGCTTGGGAAGGTGAGGCCCTGCGCCACCAGCTCAGCCTTGTAGCCGGGCGGGAGTGCAATGTCGGCCGCGCTAGCCGTGCGGGGTGGGGCATCGCCTTTCATTTGTCCGCCGCCCCGGCTTTTGCGGGTGGTGTAGCAGGCGCTGAGGAGGATACAGAGGGAGAGGAGTGTAATGGTTGAACGCATAAGAAGTATAAAAAATGCCTATGCAGCGTAGCGTGGCGCATGCATAGGCATTATGTAGTTGATTGTCAGTAATCTTAAACGGGCCGCTTATTGCTTCTGCCGGGTACCGCGCTTATCATTGTGCTCGTTCTTGGCTTCGTCACCCTGATGCGTTGCTTTTTTATTGTGGCCGCCGCCTTCGTCAGCGTCGTTGAGCTCAAGGTTTTCGCGGGAGTCTAAGTTGTCCTTGTTTTCGGGGCGCGGGCGGTTATTGTTGATGGCCGGGGCTTTGCTCTGCTTGTTATTCTGGTTTCTTGCGTCTTTCATGATAGTACGATTTTACTAAGTGGCTAAAAAGTGGTGCCAATAGTCTGACGGTCATTAAACGAGAGCGGTAGCAGATTTTTACGCTACTTTGAACTGTCGCCATGTCAGAAGCATTCCTCAAAATCTCCCGTAAAAAGCTGGTCTATCCTATCCGCGAGCCGCTGCGGAAGTACCTGCGCCAATATGGGCGGGAAGTGCATCTGCCCACTTCATACGGCGACCTGATGAATTATCAGGAGAGCGTGCCGCTGATAGACAAGGCCGGTAAAGACACGCTGTGGGAGACTGCCATTTATCCGTCTTACGCCGTGGATGCCATCCACCTCGGACTGAAAAAGATTTACGCGATGCTGAAGGCCGGTGGCAACCTGAAAGTGCAGGAGCACCTGTTCATTGACCGCATTGACTACTGCACCTTCGGCAATACGCATCCCTTCCGCATCCGCATCGTGAACCGCTATAATGATGTCTATGACTACTTCTACGTGAAGGTGGCCGATGCCTCCCGCATTTACGGGCTGGAGCTGGAGCATCTGCTGTCGCCCAACCCTCTAAACTTCCTGACGCACGGCGATACGCTGGTGGAAGAGCATATTGCCGGCATTCCGGGCGATGTTTTTTCGGCGTCTTACCTGGAAAAGCCGGAGTACAATCCCAAGCGCATTGCCAAAGACTTTGTGAAGTTCAATGAGCGCTGCCTGGTACGCCTGCTGGGCGATATGCGGGCCTACAATTTCGTGTTCGTCATCACGCCCGACTTTGACGACTACCAGTTCCGCATCCGGCCCATCGACTTTGACCAGCAGTTTTATGAAGGCAACATGCGCGTGTATCAGCCGCAGTTTTTCAAGGAAAATTTCCCTTTGTGCAGCTTGCGCTGAAGCACTTTAACCCGCAGGTGATGGAGCAATATCAGCAGGAAGAGCGCGCCCTGATTGTGCAGCGGATGCGCAGCGAACGGGTACGGCTGGCCGGACTGCGGGATGCCCTGCAGCAGGATGAAGTGGCGCCGCCGGAGAAAGTTGCAGAGCTGAAAACAGCACTGGCAGCGCATTACGAGCGATGCGCGCTTTGAGGCCTGCGCATCCACAGCGGATATTATGGAGCTAAGCCTGAAGCGGCTGATTGTGCGGCGCGATAAATAGCGCGTGCCTTTTCATCACGGGATTAGAACGGGCGTTGCGGGGATTGAGAAAGCAGGAAGTACAAGAGCAACTCCAATGCTGATGATGCCGCCTGCACCGGCAATGTAATACCATTCAGCACTGAAGAAAATCAACAGCCAGATGATGATGCTGATTATAGCCGGTATGGGGAACAGCGGCATCTTCCAAGGCGGTCCGTCCCGGTTCTGTTCCCGCCGATGCCATAAAATGACGCCAACCGCCTGCGCCAGGAACTGCACCACGATGCGCATAGTGATAATAGCCGTAATTACCTCCTTCATCTTAAACAGCAGGGAGAACACAAAGCCCAGTCCGCCCAGCACCAGCAGCGATACGTGAGGAATGCGGTGCCGTGGATGCACGCGCGCAAAAGGCGGAAAAAACAATCCATCTATGGCCGCGGCATACGGCACGCGCGAGTAGCCCAGCAGCACGGAGAACAGCGAGGCGAGCGCAATGCAGAGAATAAGCCCGGTAGCAATTAGCGCCGTGGTATGATTGTAAATCTGCTCGAAATAAAGGCTCACTACAAATTCCGACTTCGCCACTTTCTGCCAGGGCAGATTGCCCAGCACCATCGTCTGCATCAGCAGATATAGTACAGCAATGCCGGTGATGGAAATGAAGATGGCACGCGGAATATTCCGTTCCGGGTTCCTGATCTCCGCGCCGAGGTGACAGACATTGTAATAGCCGAGGTAAGAATAAACCGCCTTCATGAAGCCTGCCCAAGCGCCGCTGAAAGAAGGAAAGTCCATCGGCCGGCAGGGATACCCTGTGGCAGCGCCTGCGTCAGATTGAAATGCGGGATGCCCGAAATAATAAGCCAGATAAGCGTGCCGCCTGTAATGGTCCACAAGCACGACACTGATAGCTTGCCGATGCTCTGGATATTGCGGTACAGCAGCCACACCATCAACATCACCAGCGTGCCGCTCAGGGCTTTCTTTTCATAAATGCCCAGCGGCACGAGGTAGGTGAAGTATTGCGCAAAGCCGATGGCCGCCGAAGCCACCACCAGCGGCGCCTGTATCACCGTTTGCCAGACAAATAGAAACGACATCATGCGCCCGCCTTTCCCGGGAAAAATCTTCTGCAGGAACACATAGAGCCGCCTGCCTGCGGCCACCGTGCCCCCAGCTCCGCCCACACGCAGCCATCCGCAAGGCCAGCAATGCGCCTACGCAGCCATGCAGCGATGCTCCAGGGACCGCCATAACTGATACGATCGCAGATAGCACGACAAATGGCCCGATGCCCACCATGTCTATCATGTTGATAGCCGTGGCCTGGGTGAGGGAAAGGGAGCGGGAGAGCATGTGATCTTCGGCCATGATGGATGCAAAGGACGGGAGCAGAAGTTTATCTTTAGCCATTCCAATGATACTTACTATGAAACGTTTGTTCCTGCTCCTCGTGCTTGGCTTTTTCTTTCAGGCTGTTTCAGCCCAAACGCCTACCACTGACGAAGGCGTCATACGGGCCATACTCGCAAACCAGACGGCGCAGTGGAACCGCGGCAATATAGACGGCTACATGGTAGGCTATTGGCAAAGCGACAGCCTTGTATTCATTGGGAAGAGCGGCCCTACGTACGGCTACAATGCCACGCTGGCGCGCTATAAGAAAGCTTATCCGGATGCGGCGCGGATGGGGCAGCTTACTTCTACCATCTTAAGTGTACGCTCCCTTTCGCCAGAATGGGCATATGTGACCGGAAGCTGGGCCTTAAAGCGCGTGGCGGGCGATGTAAGCGGCTATTATACGCTGCTGCTGCGAAAGATAGCTGGTGAGTGGGTGATTGTAGAAGACCACAGCTCCTGATGGGAGATGGCACTACTTTTTAAGCCTTCCCTACGTTTATAACATTAAACGTACATACCATGAATAAATCGCTTGCCGCTATTATCGCGGTCTTCTTTATTTGCGTAAGCGCAGCCTCCTGCGTCTCCAATAAAAAATACCTCTCTGCTAGAGACCAGGCCCACCGCGACAGTGTTATGCTGGCTGCCCGCCTTGCCGAACAGCAGGCGCGCATCGGACAGCTTGAGGGTAAGGTGGGGCAGCTCAAAGCTTCCGGCGACTTTACTTCTAACCAGCTCAATCAAAGCCAGGAAGAAATAGCCAAGCAACAGCAAAGGCTTCAGGAGCAGCAGGCGCGGATGCAGCAGCTCCAGGCGCTGATAGATCAGCAAAAGCTGGCCACAGAAGCACTGCGTTCCAAAATAGCCGAGGCCATGAAGGGCTTCACCTCTGACCAGTTAAGCGTTTTTACTAAAAATGGCCGTGTATATGTGTCCATGCAGGAGAGCCTGCTATTCCCATCCGGAAGTGCCGTGGTGAATCCTAAAGGAAAGGAAGCACTTGGCACCCTTGCCGCGGCACTCAACCAGAACCCAGACATCAATGTAATGGTGGAAGGGCATACAGACAGCGTAGCCATCAAAACGGCTAAATACGAGGACAACTGGGCACTGAGTGTAGGCCGCAGCACCGCCATAACGCGCATCCTGACTACTGATTATGGCGTGACCCCCACGCGCATCACAGCCACTGGCCGCAGCCAGTTTGAGCCTATTGCTGACAATGCCACGCCGGAGGGCCGCGCCCGCAACCGCCGCACCGAAATCATCCTGGCACCAAAGCTGGATGAGCTGATGAAGCTTATTCAGGGTTAAGAAAACAACCAGCCGATAAATGAAACAGCCGCGACTTGTGTCGCGGCTGTTTTCAGTTTTCTAAGCGGAAAGATTAATCTACGATGATGCCGGTAGATTCAATACGCACTTCGGTGCGCGGCGTATTGATGGCCTGGATCTCATCGGCAGTCTTGCCCGCATCTTCTGCCATATGGCGCTGCTCGTCTACAGAAATGGTCTTTTTAGTTGCTGTGCCGTAAACGGTTGCTACACCTGTCAGGTCTTTAGGAACGAGAAAGGAGTGGTTTTTAAACTTCACCAGCATATCCTCGCCAGCGCTGTTCTTGAGTTTCAGCCAGCAGCCTTCCGCCTGGCATACCTGCGCAATGGGGCCTTTTACCACCACACTATTAAGGGTAGTAGTTGTTTCCATCTTAGCGGCAAGCTGTTCCGGCGTTTGTACGGAAGCAACTTTGAATGTTTTGCCGTAAGCCTTCCTGCCGTCTGCATGGAAAGTAACTCCAGCAAGCAAAGCGGTGGCGGCGAGAATAAAGGCGATTTTTTTCATGATTATTTTTTTGGAAGCTCAAAAGTAAGCCTGACATTCTAAAAACTCTGTTACATACTCAAGTACGCCTTCTTCTAACGAATATGCTGGCGTGGCATACCCAGCGCGGTAAAGCTTGGCCATATCCGCTTGCGTAAAGTATTGATACTTGTCGCGGATGTCAATAGGCGTGTCAACGAACTGTATGTTTTCCGGCATCTGCAGGGCTGAAAAAATGGCGCGGACCAAGTCCAGAAAAGTACGTGCCTTGCCGGAACCTACATTATACAGGCCGGAAGCGGGTGTATTATCCATTAGCCAGGTGCACATGCTGACAACGTCTTTTACATAGACAAAGTCGCGCATCTGGCCGCCATCTGCATAATCCGGATTATGCGAGCGAAACAGGCGCGCAAAGCCCTGCTCCTTTATCTGCTTGTGTGCATGCAAGATCACCGACGCCATCCGGCCTTTATGATATTCATTCGGCCCGTACACGTTGAAAAACTTTACGCCGGCCCAGAAGGGCGGGGTAGTTTGCTGCGCTAATGCCCAGAGGTCAAAATCCTGCTTGGACTGTCCATAAGGATTAAGCGGCTTCAGCTTCGGAACAATTTCGTGACTGTCTTCGTAGCCATATTCGCCATTGCCATAGGTTGCAGCAGACGATGCGTATACCAGCGGAATACGCTGAGCGATGCATATACGCCAGACTTCCTTGCTGTATTCCAGATTCCACTTGCGGTGGACCTCATAGTCCATCTCCGTCGTGTCCGTGCGGGCGCCGAGGTGGAAGATGTGCTGAATAGCACCGGGATGAGCATCGCACCAGGCGATGAAGTCATTACGGTCTATCTGCTGCTTAAATTGTTTGCCTTTAAGGTTGGGCGCCTTTGCTTCGGAAGAAAAATCATCTATAAGCAGCAGGTTTTCATAGCCCAGGCGGTTGAGATGCCCGACAAGATAAGAGGCAATAAAGCCTGCCGCGCCGGTAATGGCGATAGCGGCTCCTTTATCCATAGCCATGGCGACGAGATTATTGGTGGCCCTCGCGGCTTACCGTATCGTGAGCTGTTACAGCGCTGTGGTGCTGCGTTGTATCCTCATCTACACGGCCGAGGCCAGTTTCACCCTTCAGCGTCTGGTTGGACGTTGCCTCGTGGTTTTGATGGCCTTCCTCGCCGTGGCCCATTACTTCAATGAAATTCAGCGCAGCAATAAAAAGGCCCACAAGTATGAGCACAAACCAGAATGAGGAGCGGAAGGCTGTCTTGCTCTTAAGCTCACCGCCGGAAGTATCGGAGTCGTGGTGATGGGTGCTGTGGTCTGCCATTGGAAGGTTGGTAGTGTAGTTGGCCGCAAAAATAGCAAAATGGTGCCTGCGAAAAGCTCGTTTTTCTATGCAGGAACCGGCACAGGCGGCTGCATTACGGTGCCGCACTTTTTGCAGGTGCGCTTTTCCTCGTCTGAATAAAAGCGCTGCATTACGGGCGGGAGCTGGCTGACGATATCCGTAACCCTAGATATTCTTCGTAAAGCTTGTTGTCGCAATTCTCGCAAAACCACATAAATCCGTCAATCTCGCTTTCCTTGCGCACTGCTTCTATCACCAGGCCTACGGTATTTGCCTTGCGTTGTGGGGAATGTGGTGTTTTGCCGGGCAGGAGAAACATGTCTCCCTCTTTGATTGGTATATCTACAATCTTATCGTCCTCCTGAATGCGCACTACGATATCGCCTTCCAGCTGATAAAATAATTCCTCACTTTCGTTGTAATGAAAATCTTTGCGGCTGTTCGGGCCACCAACAATCATCACAATGAAATCACCCGCATTTTTATAGACTTCAGCATTGCCTACGGGCGGCTTCAGCAGCGAGCGGTTTTCTTCTATCCAGGATTTGAGATTAAAAGGACGACGAACCATTTTTCAGTGATTTGTGAGTGGAAATGGAAAACTACGACATCAGCCAACGCCATCCAACCATTAGGCCTGCAGCACTTTTAGCTTCACCGTCTCAATTCGCGTATCGCTTACAAGCAGGATGTCATACTCATAATTGCCAATTACGATGCGTTCCTTATTCTTTGGAATTGTCTCGTGCTGGGCAATGATATAGCCGGACAAGGTCTCCGTTTCTGTGTCTTCCGGAAAGCTCAGGCTATATTTTTCACAGAGGTAATCCAGCTTCAGGCGGCCGGAGAAAATGTACTCGCTCTGGCTGATCTGCTTTTCTACATACTCCTGCACATCATACTCATCATTGATGTCGCCAAATATTTCTTCGAGCACATCCTCCATAGTCACAATGCCCGCAGTGCCGCCAAACTCATCAATCACCCAGGCAATGCTTTTACGCTCTTTTGTAAAGCGGTTCATCAGGTCAACAGCGCTCATCGCTTCAGGCACCGCTGTGATGGTATGCAGCACCTGCCTAATCGTTTGCGGGCGGCGATTCAGGTCCAGATGGTGCAGATAGCCGACGATATTGTCAATGGTGCCTTCGTAAACGATAATCTTGGAAAGCTGGTTTCAATAAATCGTTGCCGAACGTCCGCAACTGCGTGTAGTTATGTCCACTGCCTCAATCTCATTGCGCGGAATCATGCATTTGCGGATGCGTACGTTCACGAGATAAAGGGCATTCTCAAAAAGCTCCGTATTCAGCTCATTATTACTGCTTCTCGCCTTCATTGCCGTGCCCGTGCAGGCTTTGCTTTACAAAATGCTCCAAATCCACGCGGTTAAAGACGGCCTGTGCTTTCACGGATGCGAACGTTAAACAGGTATTTCAGGATAAACTCCGAAATGGCCACAAACAACTTCGCGAGCGGAAACAGCACATAGTACATCACCATCATCGGCAAGGCGAAAATGGTAAGCACTTGTTCCGCCTTGGAGCGGAAAATGGCTTTGGGAAGAAACTCTGCGAAAATGAGAATGATGACAGTTGCGACGAGCGTATCAATCACCAGCCGCACGTATTCATTCGCAAAAAGCGCTGCCGGCAGAATTTCGCCATCCACTCATCGTTCAGCTCCGTCATCAGCAGGCCATAAATGACCAGCACCACATTCACGCCGATCAGGCTGGTACCAATAAACTCTTCCGGCGATTCGTGTAAAACGCGCCAGGATCTTCCCGGCAAATGTGCCCTGCTTCTTCTTTAGCTCCAGATTCAGCTTATTGGCAGACACAAAGGCGATTTCCGTCCCGGCGAAAAAGCCGATCATCAGGATGCAGCCGAGGATATAAAGTAATAAGTGGGAGGTGTCCATTCAAAGGGCAAAAGTAAACTGCTAGATAGCTAGCAGGACTTTACCTGTTAATGTTGACCTTATGAAGATAGTGCCAGTGGCTACGCTTGCGCCATGCTGCGCCGTGCGCGATGAAGTCCTGCGTAACGCGCATCAGCTCCTGCGTGGCGACTTCCAGATCGTCATTGACTATAATCAGGTCAAATTCAGGTGCGGCCAGCAGTTCATATTCGGCCTTCGCCAGACGCTCTTCCAGCATCTGCGCATTCTCCGTGCCGCGAGTAATAAGTCGCTCGCGCAACATCTCCAGTGAAGGCGCTTTGATAAAAATGCTCAGCGATTGCGTCCGGATACTGCTCCTGAATGGCAAGTGCGCCTTTTACGTCGATATCCACCAGCGGCGTACGGCCTTCTGCCCAGATGCGCTGCAGCTCGCTCTTCAGCGTGCCATAATACTTACCGGTATACACCATCTCCCATTCCACAAATTCATCGCCATCAATCCGGTGCTTGAACTCCTGCTCCGACAGAAAATAATAGTCGCGGCCATCCAGCTCGCCCGTGCGCGGCCCGCGGGTGCAGGCCTAATGGAAAAGGCTAGCTGCGGCATGCCGCCAGCAGGCGCTTTACCAGCGTCGTCTTGCCGGAGCCGGATGGGGCAGTGATGATGATAATGCGGTTCTGAACCACTGTTTTTAGGTAAGCCAATGTGCCGTTACGTAAAAGTAATTAACGGCGCTTAAATGGTTGTTCCGTTTGGCCTTCATAAAAAGATGAAAGCGTCGCTGACACAATAGCGCAATCGAGCGCTTTCGGTAAATGCAATCAATAAAGGCCAGGCTTAGCAATGCTCTTCAAAAGCCTGCATCAGATTTGCAGCAATCATCTGCGCCGGGCGGCCCTTCAATCATGTGGCGCTCGATCATATGCACCACCTGTCCGTCCTTAAGCAGCGCAATGGCCGGAGAAGATGGCGGATAAGGCATCAGATACTGTGCGCGCCTGCTTTACGGCATCAACATCAAAGCCGGCAAAGGTCGTTGTGAGATGGTCAGGCTTTTTGGAAGCATTATGTACCGCCATCAGCACACCTGGACGAGCAGTACCGGCAGAACAGCCGCAAACAGAATTGATCATCAAGCAGCGTAGTGCCGCTTTGCTTCATTGCTTCATCAACGGCCTCAGGGGTTTTCAGGTCTGCAAAGCCTTGCTCAACGAGCTCGCCCTTCATGGGCATCACTATTTCTGCAGGATACATGGTGTGTCGTATTTTTTTAGAGAGTCAAAGTTACTTCCGCAGTTGCTATAGCATTTCATAAGCTTATTGGTAAAAGCAATCCCGCCAGCCGGGTGAGCGCAGCCCGATAGATAAGTCGTTTCTTTACGGTATATACAATGAGGCAATTTTCAACTTACTTATTGGCGGCATCTCTGATGTCTGGAATACTGGCCGCCTGTAATGGCACAGGCAGTAGCAAAAATACATCCGCCAAGGCCGCACCGAACGCCGACAGTATCTACGCCCAATACTGGGAAGAATCGCAGCAACTCTTGCCCGCTGGACGCTACCTCCCACGGCGATTACCGCTACAACGACCGGATGACGATCACAGATTGCGCCGTCTTTCCGTGATAGCGTCCGCCGCTTCTGCAATAAGTACAAGGCAGCTATAGGAGCAGTGGATACAACTGGTATGAACGCTAGAGCAGAAGCTCGAGCTACCGTCTGTTCTGCTACGAGCTGGATATGAGCCTGGAAGGTTTGAAATATCCAAATCACTACCTGCCTTTCAACCAGTTCTGGGGCCTCACGCTGGAGCTGCCGGTGCTCGGTTCCGGCGCGGGGAATCAGCCTTTTAAGACGCCAAAGGATTACGATGATTTCCTTAAACGCCTTTCAGTCTTTCCCGCCTGGGCAGATACTGCCATTGCCAATATGCGCGAAGGCATGGGCAAGGGCTGGGTTTTGCCAAAGGCCCTTGTCGTGAAAATCCTGCCGCAACTCAAAGCAATGCTCGTGCCTGCAGAGCAAACGCCCTTTTGGGGTGCGGTGAAGGCGCTGCCGGATTCCTTTTCTGCGGCGGATAAAAGCCGCATTACAGCTGCCTACCGACAGGGCATAGACTCTTTTGTACGTCTGCCTTATCAAAAGCTCTACGACTTCATGTCCGGCGAGTACATGGCAAAGGCGCGCACCAGCAGCGGCATTGGCGATTTGCCGGGTGGCAGGGAGTATTACCAATACCTCATCAAGAACTGGACAACGACTGACCTGACACCGGATAGCATCTACCACCTTGGCGAGCTGGAAGTAGCCCGCATTGAGGCGGAGATGACGCAGGTAAAAGATGAAGTTGGTTATAAAGGAGACCTGAAAAGCTTCTTCAAATACATCAATAAAGACAAGCAGTTCTTTCCCTTCAAAACGCCGCAGCAGGTGCTGGATTCTTTCTGGGCTATTAAGAAGATTGAAGACCCGGCGCTGAAACGCCTCTTCAACAAGGTCCCGAAATCGCCCTTCACCATCCGCCAGACGGAAGCTTTCCGCGCTGCCTCAGCTAGCTGCCGAGTACAATCAGCCGTCTGAAGATGGCAGTCGCCCCGGCATTTTTTACGTGCCCATTCTGGATGCGACAAAGCACAATGCAGTAGGCATGGAGACGCTCTTTCTGCACGAAGCCATTCCCGGCCATCATTACCAGATTTCTTTGCAGCAGGAGAATAAGGCGCTGCCCAAATTCCGCCGCTTTCTATGGTATGGCGCCTATGGCGAAGGCTGGGCGCTCTACTCCGAATCGCTGGGCAAGGAGCTTGGTCTTTTCTCCAATCCCTACCAATACTTCGGTCACCTCAGCGATGCGATGCACCGCGCCATCCGTCTTGTGGTAGATGCAGGCATGCACACCAAAGGACATGACCCGCGAGCAGGCCATTGATTACATGATGGCGCACGAGGCTACTTCGCGTGACGGCGCAACGGCGGAGATAGAGCGCTACATGGCCATCCCCGGACAGGCACTGAGCTACAAGATGGGCCAGCTCGCCATCCGCGCGGAGCGCACGAAGTGGGAGCAGAAGCTGGGTAGCAAGTTCAATATTGCCGCCTTTCATGATGAGGTTTTGGGGAGTGGGTGTGTCCCACTGAATTTTTTGGCTGAGAAGCTAGACGCTTGGGCCCGTGTGCAACAATAGGCTCGCCTTACTTTTGCCTCCACTATGGCAATTCAACTCATTGAATGCGTTCCCAACTTCTCTGAAGGGCGCGACGCGGCGGTTATCAAGCAAATCACAGACGCCATTGAAGGCGTAGAAGGCGTGCGCCTGCTGGACGTAGACCCCGGCAAGGCCACGAACCGCACCGTGGTGACTTTTGTGGGCGAGCCGGAGTATGTGATTGAGGCCGCCTTCCGCGGCATACAGATGGCAGCGCAGCTCATTGACATGAGCACGCATAAGGGCGAGCACCCGCGCATGGGCGCTACAGATGTGTGTCCGCTAATCCCGATTTCGGGCATCACGATGGAGGAGACAGTGGTACATGCAAAGCGCCTCGCGGAGCGTGTGGCGAATGAGCTGGATATTCCCACCTACCTCTATGAAGCCGCGGCCTCAACGGAGGAGCGCCGAAATCTGTCTACCATCCGCTCTGGAGAGTATGAAGGCTTTTTCAAGAAGATACAACTGCCGGAATGGGCCCCGGATTATGGCAAAGCCGAGTTCAATGCAAAGAGCGGCGCGACTGTCATTGGCGCCCGCGACTTCCTGGTGGCCTACAATGTCAACCTCAATACTACCTCTACGCGCCGCGCAAACAGCATCGCATTTGATGTGCGCGAAGCAGGCCGCGTAAAGCGCATCGGCGACCCGATTACCGGGGAGATAGAACGCGATGCAGCCGGCAATCCGGTCAGCATTCCCGGCTCGTTGAAGTCCGTAAAGGCTATTGGCTGGTTCATTGAAGAATACGGTATCGCACAGATATCCATGAACCTGACCAACATCAATGTGACTCCGGTGCATGTGGCCTTTGATGAGGTATGTAAAAAAGCAGATGCGCGCGGCATACGTGTAACAGGCAGTGAGCTGGTAGGCATGGTGCCGCTGAAATGCCTGACGGATGCGGGCAAGTATTTCTTAGCGAAGCAACAACGCAGTGTAGGTGTTTCGGAAGGGGAATTAATCCGCATTGCCGTGAAATCAATGGGGCTGGATGAGCTGGCACCCTTTGATCCTGCCAAGAAGATTATAGAATACGGCCTGCGTGACAGCACCAATGAAAAGCTGCAGCGCATGACCATCCGCAAGTTTGCAGATGAAACGGCGAGCGAAAGTCCTGCCCCGGGCGGCGGTTCTGTAGCGGCGCTCTGTGGTTCACTGGCAGCTTCGCTCGGCGCTATGGTTGCGAACCTTTCATCGCATAAACGCGGCTGGGATGATAAGTGGGAATATTTCTCTGGCTGGGCGGAGAAAGGTCAGCAGGTCAAGGATGAATTGCTGAAACTGATTGATGAGGATACCGCTGCCTTCAATAAGATTATGGACAGCTTCAGTCTGCCTAAAGGCAACGATATTGAAAAGAAGGCCCGCACAGCAGCGATTCAGGCGGCTACGCAGTTTGCAGCCGAAGTGCCGCTTAGAACGATGCAGGTTTCGTACAAGACGTTTGAGCTACTGAAGGAGATGAGCGAGAATGGCAACCAGGCCTCTATTACCGATATTGGTGTAGGTGTGCTTTGTGCGCGGACAGCCGTGTACGGTGCATACCTGAACGTGATTGTGAATGCGAGCGGGTTGAAGGATGCTGCTGCGAAAGAGCAAATCATTGGCTCAGCTAAGGCATTGCTCGCGCAGGCTTTGGAGCAGGAGCAGGTGCTGTTGCCGGAGATTGAGAAGAAGGCTGGAGGATAATCCATTTGTGTTCCGTCATGCCGAACCTGTTTCGGCATCTATCAAACTCAGCGCAATAGAACCCGAAACAAGTTCGGGTTGACGGAAGAAAGCTAAAACAGCTTTTTCTGTTTCGCGGGTTCGTGGTCTTCGGTTTTACCGACTTCCATAATGTGCTGGACATTCCAGCCTTGCGCTTGTAAATAGGTGGAAAGGTTCGCGCGATGGCAAATGCGCCAGTCACCTTCCGAGCACATGTATGCGAGGGCCTCTTTTTCGGCTATTGATGTTAGGCTGGCAATCGGCGCAGCCAATTCACCCGTGGCAAGTCTTTCAGAAAATTTGGGCTGGCCTTCAAATGCTTCCTTACCGCCTAATTCCGGATAGTGCATGTAGCGAATACCTACCGATTCCAGCGAAGCAGCCAAAGCCTTCTGATTAAAATGCGGCATCCAGCGCGAGCGCGGAAAGCTGCGGATATCAGCCACCACTTTCACGTCAAAGGATTGCAGCATGTCTAGGAACAGCTGAATAGGGCGGGTGGAATGACCAATGGTGTAAATGTTCTTCATGTTGCAAGGCTTTGCATCATTGCGGCCAAGGCTTCTATCTCTTCCGGCTTTGTATCCCAGGCGCACATTAGGCGCACTTCATTTCGGTCTTCCTTCCAAACGTAAAAAGGAAAGGCTTTCATCAGTGATTCATTCCACGCCGCTGGAATTTCTCCAAAGACAACATTCGCCTGCACGGGTCGCGTAATGTTCACCCTTGGAATTTCAGACAGCTTTGAAGCGAGCAATGTCGCCATGCTATTCGAATGAGCTGCCACTTTTTTCCACAGTTCATCTTTCAGAATGCCCTCGTACTGCGCAGCAATAAAGCGCGTCTTGGAATGCAATTGCATCACCTGCTTTTGCTGAAAGCGAATGTTCTTCGCCAGGTCTTTATTAAAGACAACGACGGCTTCGCCAAACATCATCCCGAGCTTCGTTCCGCCCAGCGATAGAATATCTACGCCGCAATCACTGCTGATTTCCCTAAGACTGCAACCGAGGCTGGCAGCGGCATTGAAGAAGCGAGAGCCATCTACATGCAGGTACATATCGTTTGCCTTGCAGAGTTCCGCAAATGCGCAGATTTCTTCCGGCGAATAAACCGTTCCGTATTCTGTCGTCTGTGTGAGCGAAAGCAGCTTTGGCTGCGCATAGTGCACATCGCCCTTGCGGATAAGGCGTTTTTCTACTTCTGCCACTTCCAATTTTCCGTCGGCATTGGCAGGAATAGAAAAGTACCTGCATCCCGTAAATGTTTCCGGCGCAGAACCTTCATCATTGTAGATATGCGAAGTGTCTGCGCAAAGGACCGCGTGGAAAGATTGGGTGGCAGCGGCAATAGACAGCACATTAGCGCCGGTGCCGTTAAACACAAAAAGCACATCTGCCACATCCCCGAAAATGTCCCTGAATAATTGAGTTGTGCGCTCCGTAATCTCATCGGCGCCGTAAGAGCGTTGATGATTGCTGTTAGCGGCAGCAAGCGCAGCCATTACTTCCGGCAACACGCCGGCGTAGTTATCCGAAGCAAAAGATTTCATTGGCGTGTAGATCGCTTACAACTCACTACCAAACGTATCGCCCTGATTAATGTCGCCTGTTTCCCAGCCCTTTTTGAACCAATACATACGTTGTTCCGAGGTGCCGTGGGTAAATGCATCCGGCACCACATACCCCTGTGCCTGCTGCTGCAGCTTGTCGTCTCCGATAGCCGAGGCAGCATTGAGCGCCTCTGAAATATCCTGCTCATTGATCTTTAGTCGCTGACTGTTGCGCGCCCATACACCGGCAAAGAAATCGGCTTGCAGCTCCAGCTTTACTGACAGACGGTTTGCGTCACGCTCACTGCCGCGCTCCTGGAGGCTGTGTACCTTGTCTGATATGCCGAGCAAGTTCTGCACATGGTGCCCTACTTCGTGCGCTATTACATAGGCGTTCGCAAAATCACCAGACGCATGAAAGCGCTGACTCAGCTCATCAAAAAACGTAAGGTCCAGATACACCTTGCTATCCAACGGACAATAAAACGGCCCTACTTGCGACGATGCGGTACCGCAGCCACTCTCCACCGCGTCGCGGAATAACACCAGCTTCGGCTTTGCATACTCACGGTTGAGCTGCTTTTGGAAAATTCCCGTCCACACGTCCTCCGTCTCGCCCAGAATGATCCGGGCAAAGCGCCTTCCTTCATCTTCCTGACCCGGTTGCGCAGGTTGCTCCGTCTGCTCCTGCTGCTGGCTGCCGCCATTGATAGAGTTAAGCACCGCTGACGGATTCTTTCCCATCAACAATGCAATCAACGCCACCGCCAGTGTGCCTAAGCCACCGCCAACTGCAAGCCGCCGTCCGCCGCCCGAGCCGCGGACGTCTTCCACATTGTCGCTCTCGCGACCACCACTTAAGTCCATGATGTAATGGTTTTGTTGTACGAGGGTAAAAGATACGTGCCAGCTGACTAACGCACCAGCTCCCACAACACCACACCAATGCTCACCGAGATATTCAGGGAATGCTTCGCGCCCCACTGCGGGATTTCTATGCAGGATTGAACCCGTTGCAGCGCCGCGTCGCTTACACCGCTCACCTCATTGCCAAATATCAAGGCTACAGGCGCACCATTCCACGCCACATCGCGCAGCGCCGTACTGCCTTCCACCTGCTCTACAGCTGTTAGAGTGTATCCCGCGACTTCGGCGGCGTCCATTGCTTCCTCCACTGTCTTGAAATGCCGCCAGGCTACCGAATCTTCTGCGCCAAGGGCCGTCTTCCGGATATCCCGATGGGGCGGGGTGGGGGTAAAGCCGCACAGATAAATTCCGGCAAGCCCAAAGGCATCCGCAGTGCGGAAAGCCGACCCTACATTGTGCATGGAGCGGACATCATCAAGGATCAGCAGCATGTTATGCTCGGGCGCGGTGAGCGCCTCTTGGGGACTGCGCCGGGCAAGGGCCTCCATGCTTTTTCGGGTGTACATTGGGCAAAGGCAAATTAAATGCGGTAAAGCGCGAAAAAACGCCCCGCAAACATACCGCGCCCGCTTGCAGAAGCAAAAGCCTGTGTTACCTTTACCATCCCTACCTAAACACATCACGATGAAGACGATTTTCCCACGCTCGGCCACCCAATGGCAGGAGCAGTACGAGGAAGATTTTGCGGTACTCACCGAAACCTCCCACAAAATCATCGTTTGGAATGACGACGTCAACACCTTTGAATGGGTCATTGACTCCCTGATGGACATCTGCCGCCACAGCCGCGAGCAGGCGGAGCAATGCGCCCTCATCATCCACCACGCCGGCAAGTACGCTGTCAAGCAAGGCGATTTTGAAGTCCTCCGCCCACAGGCCGAGGCCCTCATAGACCGCGGCATCAACGCCACCATAGAGTAGGCCTTTCCCCCAAAGATTTTTTATTGGGTCAGCGTTCCGTTCGCTATTTGGCGACGGTTGCGTCGCACGTTTCATCGGCTGTCAGTCTGTTTGGCTTTTCCTTCGCCTACCCGTATGGCTACTAACTAAGCGCGCCACGGCGGCTTACACGCTTTCGCCACAATGCTGCAACTGCCTGCCAACCAGTTGCACTGAATTACAGACCGCTTACAGTTCTACCAGTACTTGTTACAGTCGCTGCGTGCTATTTTACTGGGCTACCGGCATCATCTACAGCATTTCCGTGGCCGTTTGCCCTTTATTCGCACGGTGGATGTATGATTGAGGAATGATTGCGCACTACTCATTCCCGATAAGGTACGACTAAGGTATGATTAGGTACAGATAGGTTTGGGGGAAGTACTACTAATTACCGGGTGGGTACTAATAATTATCGTTTGGGAACGATTGCAGCACGATTAGGAACGATTCCTTCCCAATAATGGACGATAGGCCCTGGCGCGATGCTAGCTAAGGGAAAAGCCTGACAGACTGGCGAACCCTGAAATGTGATTGCATGCTCTTTTTGTCAAAAGAACATGCAATACGCCTTCGGCAGCAAGGGACGATTGGGAGCGAACCGGACGCTGGCTAAACAATGGTTATCATGCCCGCGCAGGCGGGCATCTTTTTTTATCTTGGTGGTAGTAACCAAAGCGAGTATCGTATGAATCTCTCGGAAACGTGGTTTGTGGAGGGCACTATAGATTTTGAGCTGCAGAAGTACCGGCTGCTGGCGTATCTGCGGGATGTGGATGCGCTGTTTGGGCGGCGGGAGCTGTACCCGCAGTTGAGTGATGTGATTTTTCACCACGATAATCTGGTGGCTTTCCGGAAGAATAAGCAGTTCCTGCAGGATGCCTTCCCGAAGCGGCTGAGTGATGTGGATATGCGGCAGGCGGAGATTATTTATGAGCGGATGCTGGCGGACAATGAGCTGATGGCGGAGCTGGAGGAGATTACGGGCTATGCGCTGCGCCGCATTAAGCAGACCATTGAGACGGGGACGGATATCTATGAGGAGGTGGAGCGGGCGATGGAGATTGCGCCGGTGGGCCTGCTGCCGCTGTATAAGGATGAGGGGTACCTGCTGCTGCGCTGGGGCGGCCATGCGGAGACGCGGGCGTATAGCTATTCGGTGACGCTCTTTGAGCAGGGCGACGCGCGCTATAAGGGCCTGAAGATGCAGTACCTGAATAGCTGGCCGCGCAGTATGGTGTGGACGCCGCAGCAGATTAAGACGGAGCTGATCCGCAGCCGTACGGTGCTGCACAATCCGGCAGTGTATAGTATGGAAACGGCGCTGGAGCTGCCGCTGACGGAGACGATATTGCCGGTGGCGAAGCGGATGTTTGTGAAGTATCTGGCTACGGAGGCTTAGGTAACCGGGGCTACCGCCGATGGCGTTTCTTCCTGTGCCAGTTCTACTTGTTTGCGCGTGGGCAGGAGGATGAGGCGCAGGGTAGTGTCATTCGTAAAGTAAGAGATAGCCCAGTTGATGAAGATGATGAGGCGGTTCTTGACGCTGACGATAAGCATGAGGTGCAGGAACATCCATGCAAGCCAGGCGAGGAAGCCCTGGAACTTGATGTTAGGCAGGTCAACAACGGCTTTGCGCTTGCCCACGGTAGCCATCGTACCCGGATTTTTATAGCGGAACGGCTTATGCGGGCGCTGCTCTTCCGCGCACAGATTGGCCGCCAGGTTTTTGGCCTCATGAATGGCTACATTGGCCAGCTGCGGATGCCCTTGCGGCCAGTCGGGCGTCTCCATATAGCTCACATCGCCAATGACGAAGACGTTGCTGTGGCCAATCATGCGGTGTGTCTCATCTACCTTGATACGATTACCACGCACTACGGCCTCTTTTGGAATGCCGGGCGGAACATTGCCGGCGACTCCGGCCGCCCAGATAAGCGTACGTGTGGGCAGGGTGCGGCCGTCTTTTAAAGACACAGTCTTACCATCATAATCAACGACGGTTACGTTGAGCCAGATGTTCACGCCCATTTCCTCCAGGTATTGCTGCGATTTTCTTTTGGAAGGCTCGCTCATGGCGTTGAGCGTATGCCCGCTGCCCTCAATAAGGTAAATGCTAAGCTTTGAAAAGTCCATGTCCGGATAGTCGCGCGGCAGGACATTACGCTTCATTTCAGATAGGGCGCCGGCAAGCTCTACGCCCGTGGGCCCGCCACCCACCACTGCGATGTTCATGTAGGCGGGCAGTTCTTCTGGTGTGGCTCTGAGCGCATCTTCAAAGTTGAGCAGGATGCGGTTGCGCAGAGCAATGGCTTCCGGGGTGCTCTTCATAGGGAAGGCATGACGCTCCACCGCCTTATTCCCAAAGAAATTGGACGTGCAGCCGGTGGCAATGACGAGATAATCATAGGGAAAATCGCCTGACTCTTCGGTATGGACAATCTGAGCCTGAAGGTCAACGCCGGTTACTTTAGCTACGCGCACATGCACATTGCGGCGGCGCTGAAAGACTTTTCTCAGCGGAAAGGAAATGGCTGAAGGTTCCAGGCGGGCGGTAGCCACCTGGTAGAAAAGCGGCTGAAACTGATGGAAGTTGTATTGGTCAAGCAGGGTGATGTCGTGGCTGCTTTTTTTCAGGCGCCTTGCGACCTGCAGGCCGGCAAATCCGGCTCCCAACACGACGATTTTTTTTCCGGGCATTGCTAAGATGCGTTTGCACAGGCGGGGCTGTAAAATTGTGCCGAATGAAAAAAACCTCACAGCCGTTAGCTGTGAGGTTTCCTTACTACCATTAGAAGTATGGTTACCGCGCCACATTGACCGCCCGCAGTTCACGGATAACGGTCACCTTGATCTGGCCGGGGTATTGCATTTCATTCTGGATCTTATCCGCAATTTCAAAAGACAGCGCGCTGCTCTGATCATCGCTCACCTTATCGGCTTCCACAATCACGCGTAGCTCACGGCCAGCCTGTATCGCATAAGCTTTCTCCACACCCTTATAGGCGAGGGCAATGTTTTCCAGGTCCTTGATACGTTGCAGGTAGCTCTGCATCATCTCGCGGCGTGCACCGGGGCGTGCGCCGGATATGGCATCGCAGGCCTGGATGATTGGCGAAATGATATACTGCATCTCCATCTCATCATGGTGGGCGCCGATGGCATTAACGATGGCCGCATGCTCGCCGGCTGCTTCCGCCAGCTTGGCGCCGAGGAGGGCGTGGGAAAGCTCCGTCTGCTTCATCAGGTACCTTGCCAATATCGTGGAGCAGTCCGGCGCGCTTGGCCAGCTTTACCACCTTTTGGCCAAGGCCCAGTTCCGCAGCCATAATGCCGCATAGATTGGCCGTTTCCTTGGTGTGCATCAGCAGGTTCTGGCCATAGGAAGAGCGGAAGCGCATCTTGCCAATCATCCGCACCAGGTCTTTATGCAGGCCATGGATGCCGAGCTCAATGATAGTGCGCTCGCCGATTTCCATTACCTGCTCCTCCAGCGCCTTGCGGGTCTTTTCCACCACTTCTTCAATGCGGGCAGGGTGAATACGGCCATCCTGAACGAGGCGTTGCAAGGAAAGGCGGGCCACCTCACGGCGCAGCGGGTCAAAGCAGGAAAGCACGATGGCCTCCGGCGTATCGTCAATGATGAGGTCAACACCTGTTGCCGCTTCCAGCGCACGGATGTTGCGGCCCTCACGGCCAATGATCTGACCCTTCATCTCATCGCTTTCCAGGTTGAAGACGGTAACGGCATTCTCAATGGCATGCTCGGCGGCGGTGCGCTGAATGCTCTGAATGACAATCTTTTTGGCCTCGCGGTTGGCATTCACCTTGGCCTCTTCCATGATGTCCTTCACGTGGCTCATGGCGGCGGTGCGGGCTTCTTCTTTAATTGTGTCTATAAGCTGGGTGCGGGCCTGCTCTGCGGAAAGACCAGCCACTTTTTCAAGGGCTTTGATATGCTCTTCCTGATGCTTGGCCAGTTCCGCCCTTTCGGCATCAAGCTGTGCCTGTTTGGCTTCCGTTTCCTGAAGGCTTTTGGTCAGCTTTTCGCGTTCTTTATCAAAATCAGCTGTTTGTTTCTGGAAGGCGGCTGTTTTATCCAGTAAGCTTTGATTTTGTTGCTTGATACGGCTTTCGGCTTCGGCTACTTTCAGGTTCCGGGAAACGACTTCCTCTTCGTGTTTTGCCTTCAGAGACAGAAACTTCTCTTTAGCCTCCAGTTCCCGCTGCTGCTTGTAATTGTTAGCCTTCGTTTCGGCCTCAACAATTAGCTGTTTAGCCTGTAACTCAGCCTGTTGGAGCTTTAGCTGTGCTTCTGCGGCAGCACGTGTGGCTTCGTCTTTTTCTTTCTGGGAGTCTTTACTGAAGATAAACTTGCCGGCGAGCGCGCCGACAATAAGCGCCGCTATCCCAATGATAACGGCGACGGTGATAGATAACATTGGTTATGTGCGTGTTTGTTTGGGTGGAAAAATGGGTTTGAGAAAGCCCGTGGGCTTAGCGGACGAAGTTAATCAAAGATGCCTTCGCCCGTCTTATTTGAGGCTTCTTGCTTATGTTCGCGGCGTGGCAAAAGCACCGAAAATTTCCGGCGTGTCTTACGCATCCTGTAGCGTATCAACCGCGCCCCTTCGCCGCGAGGCGACGCACCGGGCGGAGCAGACGAGTCAGCTCCTTTTTGGAGAAAGGGTAGAGGTGCTGCAGCATAATCCTGAAACCGACTGGGCTTACGTTCGTATGAAGTGGGATGGCTATGAAGGCTGGTGCAAAGGCGGGCAGCTACTGGCCTTGGGGCCTAAGGAGTTCAAGCGAGAAGCCGTTACACTCAGTGCGGACCACAGCGGAAAGCTTGTTTTTGATCAGGGTGCGCTGTATCTGCCGGCTGGCAGCGAGCTGACCGGCATCAAAAGCGGACTTGTTCCAAACGGAAATTCCGCCGGGAAATTCAAGGGAAAGAAATTGACATTGCAGAAAGCCACCTTTTCCGGGCAGGCACTGCTGGAGGCTGCCTGCGGTTACCTGCATAGCCCTTATCATTGGGGCGGCCGCAGCCTTGCGGGAATAGACTGCAGTGGATTGGTACAAATGGCCTTTAAGCTTTGCGGCGTCCAGGTCTTACGCGATGCCGCGCAACAGGCAACTTTAGGCGAAGAAATCCATTTTCTGGCGGAGAGCAAGGCCGGAGATCTGGCCTTTTTTGATAACACCGAAGGAAGGATTGTCCACGTTGGCATTTTATCAGCCCCCGATGAAATCATTCATGCGACGGATACTGCCGGAAGGGTAGTAGCAGACAGGATTGACGGAGCGGGCATTATTAGCCGCAGTCTTAAGCGGCGCACGCACAACCTCCGGATGATACGTCGGATAAATGCCTGACAACGCGCTATTAACAGCCCAAAACCGCTGTAAGACAAGTATTTACCTCAATGCGGGTTAAGGCGTTGTCAATGCCCTAAAAGCACACCGCTCTGTATATACATTTACATCAGAACACAAAAAAACAGCCTGTTTCGGCTGCTGAATAAATCACACAAACAGCTTTTCCTCCCAAAATTATACATGAAAAAATTAATATCCTGCTCCCTTGCAATGGCTGCGCTTATGCCCGTTTTTTCCACTGCTGCTAAAGCGGAGGCCATTTACAACATGAAGGACAGTGTAGCATTTTACCTTAATCTAGGTAAGCAAGATGCTGCTGAGCGCCGTTATTCAACCGCCTGGAAGTATTATGAGAAGGCTTCACAGATAGACCCGAAAAGTGTAGAAGCGCAGACTGGCATAGTAGATGTGTGCCTGAAGATGAACCGCATGGCCCCGGCCATCCGTGCTATGGAAACAGTTGCGGCTCTTCGCCCTACAGATTATACAAATCAGTGGAAGCTAACACAGATTTACTTTAATTATGGTCAGTATGATAAGGTGATCACGATGGTGCCGGCGCTGCGCAGCAAAGTTGCTGATCCTAAAGGCTGGGCGTTTATGCTCGGCAAGGCTTATCATTCCAAGCAGAATTATGGTAAGGCCATTGAATATATGGAGCAAACAATGAAGGATGAGCCGAACAATAGCGAAGCGCCTTACCTCATTGGCCGTATGATGGTCCAGATGGAAAACTACAGGAAGGCTATTCCATACTATAAAAAAGCGTTGGAGCTTGACGGTGAATCACAGCCGCATCATATTTATGAACTTGCGCTCGTGCTTGCTACGGCAGAGCAGTTTGAGGAGTCAATTGCTTACTTCCAGCACGCTTTGGATAAGGGTTATAAGGCGCGTGACGATTTCTATATGAATATGGCTTACACGATGGCCGATGCGCATAAGACGGATGAGGCGATCAAGATGATGCGCGAGATGCTAAGTCGCCGCCCGCAGGATATTGGTCTGACGAACGGCCTGGCTGACGTTTGCTACCACAGCGGTCGCTACAAGGAAGCAATTTCATATTGGGACCGCCTGCTGGCTCAGGATGATAAGAATGCACGCGCACTGTACCAGATTGGCTTGGCTTACATCAAAATGGGTAAGGATAAGGATGGTCAGGCGCTTTGCGATCGTGCTATCTCTATGGATCCTGCACTAGCTGTACTTAAGCACGCTAAGCAGTTGCCTATGTAACTTATTGGTGCTAAGACATAATTATTGAAGGTGCCCCGGCTAACGCCGGGGCTTTTTTTACTCTTTTTGTCGTATGGCGACAACTGAGTATAGCGCGGGATCAGACCGTTCTACGGCAATGTCATTGCAAGTAAGGCCTCTCTTTCAGAAAACGATATTGCGGCATCAATGCGCTGCCAGTTAAATGAAGTGCGTCTCGCATATAAGGCGTTTATAGCAATGATGTTGTTGTTCGCTAAGTTCTTATCCATAATGCGGTTCCATTGTGTAGACGGCTCAACTATTCGTATTGGATTTTGCAGGTAGAACCCGTTATCCGTTCTTAGGCGGCCAGGATTGGGAACAAAAAAAGAGGCTGCTCAATGAGCAGCCCCTGTTTCATAGTGGTAGTAAAATCGGTCCTTACAGCTTTGTGATCTTAGCAGCTTTGAGGATTTCGCCGTTGCGGCTGATCATAACGCTATAGATACCGGCAGGCAGATTGGCTAATTCAATAGTAGCCTGATTGCCGCCAGAGATGTAATTGGCTAATACATTTCCCAGCATATCGGTAACCTTCAGCTGGTCGCCGGCTTCCAGACCCTTGACGGTGCTGATAGCATAAGTTGGGTTCGGGCTGATCGTGATGACGTTGTCATCGCAGGAGGTAATGATGCTGCGTGTCTCGCTGTACGTAGTAGTACCCTTCAGGTCAACGATAGCCAGGCGGTAGTAGCCTTTGCCGCTGGTTTGGCTGTAGCTGTAGCTGTATTTTTCGTTGTACTGGTTGCGTGGCAACTGACCCACAGTTGTGAATTGCTTGCCATCGCGGCTGTATTGAACGTCAAAGCGCTCAAAGTCCTTGTCGGAAGCCGCGATTTCCCAGCCCAATTGTGCATTGCACTTGTCGGTGATTGCGGTGAAGGAGATGAGCTTAACCGGAAGGATGAAGCAGCCAACTGAGCTTACGCTGCGCGTTGCAACGCTTGTGCATCCATTGCTGGCAGTAACGGTTAACGTGTATGGGCTGTTATTGGTAGCAGTGGTAACTGTGAGGGTGTTTGTACTGCTTACAATGGCATTGCTGGCGTTACGATATACATAGCTGGTGATCGTAGAGCCGCAAAGCGCAAGTGCGGGGCTGGCAGTCAGCGTGGATGTAGTGGCAGTACAAGTGAGTGCAATATTATTCACGACTGGTTGTGCCTGGTTGGAGTTGGAAATGCCATTGCCTTTATAGATCTGGCCACCGCCGGACGTTTGAGCCGCGTTAGTGCCGATGCCCATACCGTTGTTATAGTCAGAGCCGCCGTTAAATACCGCTGAACAAGGATCGTTTGGTGCAGTACCACCGCAGCCTGTGCTGTTCGCGCCGTTCTGGCCAACGCCCTGAATAACGTTGTTGTTCCAAAGCCGTACTCCTTGTCCGCAGTTTGCGGTTGGGGTAACTATGCTAATACTGAAAAGCAACACGGTATCGCCGGGATTCATGGTTGGATATACAGCATTAAGACTAACATTTGGTGTGAAACTGTAAACGTCTGCCTGTCCCATGGATGCTGGAACACCTGATGATAATGCTGCTCCGGCGAAGGCAGTATCGTAATAATACAGGTTGCTGTTTTTTTGAGTCCATGTAGTTGCATTTCCTACTAGGAGAATGGTCTTATCGCCTGGAACGCTACCTGCCGGAACTATGGCTGAAGTAGTTGCTGCACGAGGCCAGCTGAAGCTTAGAACCTGAATTTGTATTGATTGTACTTACATTGTTTGGTGGCGGGGTGCCTGTTGCATTTGAATAGCCGCCGTTGCCGCCTACGTCGCTGCCTGCAGGTGCTACCAGTGTTACCTGAGCTGTGGATGCTTTACGATAATTGTAGTTGTTTGTAGTGGAGCCAATCTGCGTAGTGCCGCCTACAACAATCATTTTTACATCATACACACATGAATTTGTATTGTATTGTATAATGTATCGTACACTATCCACAATAGCGTTGGCTTGACTGCAGAATAAGGTAAGCAGCGCTACTGAAAATGACGCTAGAAGTTTTTTCATGGGTATTAGTTAATGAGTGTGGTTGTTGTGTTGTTTTCGGTTGGCAAAGATGATGTTATCACGTTGTTACTTGTATGTGTTAGTATATAGTTAATTACGGCAATTGTTCTAGGAAGAAGTCATAGTTAGTTGCACCATTAACGTTTTGTGGATATAAGATCTCCTGGAACAATAGCATTGCATTGTCATCATTAGGATTGTCAAACTTGGTCTTACTATTCATGTCATAGTCGCCCTGACGGTAGCCATATGCAAAGTCATAGTTCGTAGCGCCGTTTACATTAGTCGGGTAAAGGATGACATCAAAAAGCATTACTGACAGATCATCGTTCGGGTTATCATACTTCACCTTACGGTTTGCATCAAAGTCACCCTGCCACATGGCGCGGTAAGTTCCTACGACATTAGACTTCTGAGAAAGGCCTGTGAAGTCAAACTGTCCTTGTATTCCCTTGTCGTACAGCGGCGTAGAAGGCACCGTCAGGTCGACAAGTGTTTGGAGGTTGGCAGGTGATTGGGCATACTTAGTCATGGTTCCCAGATGGCTGCGATGGCGTACAGCGACATAATAGCTGTCAATAGCAATGGTTGGGAACTGGAGGCAGCCGATGCCGTCTGTTTCTACAATATCACCGTCACGCTGTAGCAGACCAGCGCGGGTAGCAAGCACCTGAGCGTTATTGCTCTTGTTGCGAAGCTCCACAAACACCCAATCAACGATGGCATTCTGACCCGTTACTCCGAATACAGTTGCACTGTCCGTCACCTGTTGAAACTGCGGGAAGCTGGCGTTCTGTGGTGCGTATTTGACATACTTGCCGGTCACGTCTACATATGGCGTAGCAAATTCATAGATATCTCTCTTAGGAATGTACTCTGCCCCCGTAAATGGACTCAGGCGCAGGTTGTCACGCATCAGTGGGCGGCCATCAGGTGCAGTAGCGTTACCGTTATTCGTGAGCGAACCTTCCAGATATACACGTGCATTAACGCAAAGCTGTGCATCAAAAGGAACCGTTATGGTCTTGGTAGCAGAAGGCAGGTTAGCTGCATCATATACCGAGTACATGAAGGTGGAGGTAACTGCCACATAGCCTGTCGGATTCGGACCCGTCGGATCAATGGAAAGCTTAGAGCTATCAAATGTGGCAATCGTAGTAGCGGTCGTGATCTTGGTTCCGTTGTAATACAGGTCACCATTGGTACCTGGGTAGAGGGTTACCTTCTTGCCATTCAGGCCGGTAGGATAAGTACCGTCTTCAAGGTCAGTACCAGTAAGTACGTTTCCGGGTATGTGTACCTGGATAGTACCGCCCGGGTTACGTTGGGAAGCCACCGTATTGTTGGCACCTACCGGAGGCTGCTCAATACCAAAGTTGGCATTGGTGACATTAGCGTTTGTCAGGCTTACTGCAAGCTTGCTGTCTACAGTACCGTCGTTTCCAGGGCCCGTGCCAATATTTTCACCTGTAGAGACAAAGTTAGCAGGCAGGGATGCCGTGGTAACAGTTGCACCAGCTCCCGGCAGGGTAGTGCTCAGTACCACAATATAGTTACCGACTTCAAGATTGCTGAAGCTGTAGGTTCCGTTTGCACCATTTGTTGTTTGAGCAATCACCTTATTGCTGGCTGCATCAAGGAGCAATACCTTGACTGTTCCCGCGGCAACCGGCATGCCGTCAACTGTGTTTGCAGGCGTGCCTACAAGACCATTCGCATCGTCAAATACAGTTCCGCTGATGGACAGAGAGGCAATCGGTATCGTGCATGGTGCAGGGCTGTAAGTAGCAGACCAGGAGCCCGTATAATTTGAGCCACCGCCGCCGCGTGCGCCGCCTACAACAAATGATTTGTAGTTATTAGGGGTACCCGCGTGCTCCGTCTGATGCAACAGTTGAATTCCGAGATTATTAGGGTCACTTGAGAATGAAGTATATACGGCAGCTGACCATTGTGCCTTAATGCCAACACCGTTTACATCGGTATTGAAGCTGGCAGTCCAGGTAACAGGGTTAATACCGCCGGACAGACCACCCGCAGGCACCAGGAATGGAAGACCATCAATGAATATTTCATTATTGCTCACGCTTGAAAGCGGAATGGTAATTTGATACCCAGTAACGGAAGAGTAAGTATAAGAGCTGGATGTTGCGGTTGAAGAAAATGTAATTGTACTGTTTGGTACCGGGAGCACGTAGTTCGTGGTGCCATCAGTAAAGGCAATCGTGGAATTCTTCATGCGTACATGGAAGGTGCTGGACGGTGTATTAGACAGATTTACGTGCATGTGGAACCATACATAGTTGCCCGCCGCGATGGCTGTACCGTTAAAGTTCGACGCAAACGAGTTGGTACAGTTAGACTGGAACGGAACCGAAATAGTATCCGGAACCGAAGGCTGACCTGCTGCATCATATATAGAGTAGGCGAATGTCGCAGTCACGTCAGAGACTGCTGTAGGCGTTGGGCCTGTCGGATCAAGACTTAGCTTTGAGCTGTCAAAAACGGGGATGGTTGTAATAGCAGTGACCTTTACGCCATTATAGTACAGGTCGCCGTTTACAGCCGGATAGAGCGTAATTTTTTTACCATTCAAACCCGGTGTATAAGTACCATCCTCAAAGTCTGTACCTGTGAGCACATAGGCGGGCAAATGCACCTGGATGGTGCCGCCAGGGTTGAGCTGAGCAGGAAGTGTATCGTTAGTGCCAACAGGAGGCTGTTCTATACCGAAGTTGACATTGCTAAGATTATTGTTCACGATTCCTAAGGCGAGAATACCATTTGGTGTACCGTCGTTACCTGGGCCGCTACCAATATTTTCACCTGTATTTACCCAATTTGCAGGCACTGTAACAGTAGGTACTGCGGTTTGACCGATAGTCGCAGCTGTAGTTGAGAGATACACAGAGTAATTACCCGTAGTCGCATCTATGCTATAAGTACCATTAGAGGCCACTGTAGCACTGCCCGCCACTTTACCATTCGTATTGTCGTACAGCACCGCATACAGTGTTCCGCCTGCGTTAGTGCCAGTGCCATTAACGGTATTGTCTGTCAGGCCGTTGGCATCGTCATAAACATTGCCTGCGATCGTAAAGAATTTAGTAGAATCTACCAGCATATGGATCATTGCCTGTGAGCACAATGGTTGCGGGTTTATGCTGGTAACATCACAGATCGTGTAGTTAACATAATCGGGTCCTGTGAAATTCGCCGGCGGCGTATAGCGGTAGGTACCATCTGAATAATACTGAATTGTACCGCCCTTAGTGGTTGTAACCAGACCACCAATTGGGGTGTGTGGGCCTGTAGTTACGATGGTTACTCCATTATAGGAAAGCGGATCGCCGTTTGGATCTGAGTCATTGCTGATAAAAGTTCCATTCACACTCACGCCAACAGTTGTAGTAATGAAATCATCGCCTGCAAACGGAGGATCGTTGAGCGGACCATTAATATTCGGGAATACCAGAATGTGCAGGTTTGCTGAAGGTGCAAGCAGATGGCGAAACTGTATCGCAAATCGTATACAGGATATCTACTTCACCGTGGAAATCCACGTTCGGCGTGTAAGTATAGGTGCCGTTGGTGTTCAGCGTAAATATGCCGGCATTGGTAACCGGCCTGCCCGAGGTAGAAATTCCGCCGATAATAATCGGACTACCTAAGTTGCCGATCCCGTCCGGAGTTCCATTCCCGTCTGTATCATATTTATAACCGGTCACACTAAACAGGTCGCCCTGCGGATCACGATCATTGTCCTCTACATTACCGCTAACCGGGAAGCCGTAGGTAGAATTCTCGTCATTGTTCGCAATGATAGAATTTGAACGCTTCTGAAGTGGGGAAACAGTAATTCTTAATGTAGCGGTGTCGTATGCCTGGTCAACCCTGTTGTCCTGAATCGCATACCGCACACTCATGATGCCTACAAAATTGATGGCAGGTGTATAAGTATAGCCGCCATTTGGATTGATGGAAAGGATGCCTACGTTAGCAACTGGCATGCCAGCAGTATCCACACCGCTTACCGTGATGCTGCCGGTACTTACGGCTGTACCGTTCGCTGCCAAGAAACCTACGAACTGTATAGAATCACCCTCCAGATCATAGTCGTTTACTATTACGTTACCCGACACAAATTTGTTGATCAGGGTGCTGTTTTCATCATTGATGGCATATACACTATTAGGCGTTGAATAGTAGAAGTATACAACGGCCGTATCATACAGGCCTGTTAGCGGTGCGCACGTTGCAGGGTTGCTAACAATGTCATTAATCCGGTAAACCAATGAGTCCTTACCAACATAACCTCCGTTTGGCAGGTAGCTGATCATACCATTCATCAACACCGTCGCTACGCCGTGGAGCGGTGCCTTGATAATCTGAGGAGCACTGAGCTGATTGCCATCGGGATCCGAGTCATTCTCAAGAACATCTACTTCATTCACTAAGTCCATATCCACAGTATCTGCGTAGTCATCGTTGGCAATCGGCTTTTGATTCGCAGCGATTATCGTATTAATGATGACAAACGCAGTATCAGAAGTGCGGTTTGCAGGATCACCATTGTCCGTTACTGTGTACTTAACCAGGGTAGTACCAGATGTGCCGGTAGCCGGGGTGAAGGTGATAGTGCCGTCGTTATTATTCACTGCAGTGCCTGCGCTTGACGGAACAACTACAAGAGGGCTATTCACGGTCAGACTGTGATTTTCCGGATCTGTGTCGTTGGTCAGCACGTTGATGGTAATAGCGGAGCATGGTGGCTTAGATACCGTATCATTTTTAGGCGTCGGCTTCCGGTTCAGTACAGTAATAAATACACGTGCAGTATCGCAGTATGTTGTTGCGCAGCCAGATACTGGCGTAGGCTCGCATATTTGATAAATCAGGGTGTCACGGCCACTGAACTGCCCGGCAGGCGTGTACACTACTGCTCCGTTGCTGTTCACTGTTGCAGTCCCGTTCTTTGGCGCACTATAAATAGTAACACTGTAGTTGGTGCCCAGAGGACCGGTTGCTTCAGGGTCAATGTCGTTCGCCTTTACATTTATCGTCTGTACCACTCCGCTGCTGTCTGCCGGAGGCATATCATTAATGGCATCAATAGGGCTATTACCGACTGAGACATATACGTTCGCTGTATCGGCAAGCATAGTCGTATTATTAAATACGCGGTATGAGAAGATGTCTGTTCCATTCAAAGTGCCGGAGGGTGTATAGGTTGCAACTCCAGTTGAAGTATTAATGGTTGCAGTTCCCGAAGTCGGCGTACTCACAATTGAGTAGGTCTTCGTACCGGCTACATCTACATCGTTAGTAGCTGTTGAGATAGCTACCGGTGTGCCGGCGTTGGTAGTCGCAAAATCAGGATTTGCAAACGGTGGACGCACTGGTACTGCCGCGCAGGAATTAATATGATAGCTTACGAGCAGTACGGGACGGCAGGAGGCAGTGGCATATTCTTTAGAGCCAAATGTCTTGGCATCATTGGAGCCACCTTCCGTAGCAAATTTTAAGCCCATTCCATAATTGGTATAGGTGCCATTTACCCAGCTTTGTACCAGTGACTTCGCATCCCAGGTATAGGTGCCTGTCGGGCCTACAAGGGCCGTTGAGATATAAGGTGCAGCAAAACAGCTATTGAGGCCCGTCCAGTTAGGAGTGCCCGTAGCATCGCATTGCGTGCCTTCAGT
This sequence comes from uncultured Bacteroidota bacterium, assembly GCA_963782125.1. Classification (GTDB taxonomy): domain Bacteria; phylum Bacteroidota; class Bacteroidia; order Chitinophagales; family Chitinophagaceae; genus UBA1952. The sequence continues at coordinate 508,540 of CAWAID010000007.1, read as the reverse complement.
CCAGGAAGCGGACACCCTGAAAAGATCAATGGAATTGAAAGTAGTATTTTGAACAGATACTGCCACCATTACCAGTTTAGCAGAATCAATTGTTGCACCCGATGGAATGCCGGAAACGTCAAATTTCAACAATCCTCTCAGGACTTTGTTAGCCTCGCCATCCACGACTATAGTGGTGCAGGCACCATAGTTTCTGCCAGGCTGGTCTTCACGGATGTACGTATCGCCAAGGTTTGTTTCGCTGGCATTAATGACTGTTGTGGAGCCTCCGCCTACCTGGCCTGTGCCGCAAAGGCCTGCATTAATAGTAACCTTTACTTTAGCCGTTGATGTAAAACCACCGGCATTTATCAGCTGATAGCTGAAGCTGTCTAACCCGGTCGCGTCCAGGTTGGGCAGATAATCAATCGTTCCGTCTGTATTCACAGAAGTAATGCCTTTGGTAGCAGGCACAACTACCTTCACAAGGTCGTTTGCCAGGCCTCCTGCATCAGTATCGTTGGCCTTCACGTTTTTCCGCAAACGGATCACATTCCGCGTCGTAAGTATCGTATCGGCTACGGCTTTAGGAATGGAATTGGAAGAACCTACCGTAACAGAAATGGTGGCGCTTGAAAAACCGCCCTTTCCATCTGTAATGGTATAAATGATGGTTTGCGTGCCGGAGAAGCTGTCAGTAGGTATAAAGGTTACATTACCATTACCACGGTGGTAAAAAGTACCGCCTGCAGTTATTCCGTTTGCGGGAGTGAAAGAGACAAAGCTGATTGCATCTCCGTCCGGATCAGAGTCATTTGCCAGTACATTGAGGTTGATAGAGTCAACGCCGCAGCTCACCGCTCTGGAATCATTCACTGCCACAGGAGGTCGGCCGCCAGGAGTGATTGTAATCGTCTTCGTGGCGAAGGCCGAACGGCAGGGGTCCGAAACGACAACGCGAATAATGCAGTTAGTATTAGACGTTACTGTTGGGGGTGTAAAGGTTGTCGTAGCGCCGGTTGGATTACTAAAAGTACCGCCGCAGGAAGACGTCCATTGGTAGGAAAGTGTCGCACCTACCGGAGAAGTTGCCGTTACGCTGTAAGAATTGCCGCCGTTGCTTACAATTGTAGCTCCGGATACGCCTGAAATCACGGGCGTCTTATCAATCATAGCCCGGAAGCTAAAATCAAAGAATGCCCTTTGCGCCGCAATTGCGGTAGGAGCGGTACCGCCAACGTTGTGACCTGCTTCATACATGACCCATCCGTAATTAGAGTTCCCAAAAGCGCGACCATAAGCTATAACAGCGGCCGGGCCGGGCGATAAACTAGGAACGTCCTGTTGGGTAGGATCGTAAGCGATGATCTGTGTGGTGGAGCGCCAGCCGCCGCCCAAAACAGGCATATAAATTTGTTCAGCGCCGCTTGTATGTTCCGCATCGGTAACGCCCATATATTGAGCAGCAGCACTATTGGGAAACTGATGGATATAAGGAGGCGTACCACCATGGTGTGCATTATTCGGTACCAGTGCATGACCGGCCGAGCCAACATTGTTAGAAAGGAAGTTCAGCTGCTCTGAAGTATTGGCAGGATTATATAGGTTCTCGAGGCTGCTGCCCGATCTGCAACCACCCCATACGGCTCCTTTATTGGTTCTTACAAAATTGTAAAGGTTGCCATGCTTTGCCCATGTGGGATCGGCGTGCGGTATTACAAAAATGTCATCGCATATACTCAGCTGCGATGGATACTTAAAGCTGTAAGCGCTAGATGGTATACCCGCCGCGGTCAGAAACTGCTGGGCTATTTTGCCATTCTGCAGATCCAGCGTCCACTTTGGCGCAGCATTAAGCGTGTATGTAACATCCACACTCAGCGCAGAATTGGTGGTGGTGCCCGTAACGCCAAATGCGGCAATACGACCTGTAACCGTTGAATTCATGTACTCTGCCGGGATAATGAATGTACCTCCTCTGTATGCAGTTCCATTATAGGTAAAGTCAGGCCCGTCTTTTACCTTGGTCTGGCTGATAACCCACTTAACAGGTATCTGATAATTCTTTAGCAAGTCATAGAGCAAACCATAAGGCTTCAGGCCATTGGTAACAGTTTGCGGCACCACACCCATATTAATGATGTAAGAGCCAGGAGCAAAAGTTTCGGGGGTAGCAGCGGCTCTAATAGAAAGTGCCATCAGTCCCGCCAAAAGAAAGGCGTACAGTTTGTGCTTCATGTTCGGTAAATGATTATTCGTATGTTAACTATTTAAATTCTGGATGTGATAGCGTTAACAGGTCGTTTGCAAACATAAGGATTATGCTATCCGTCTGTTAATACTAATAATATTTTTCTTTCTTTTATGTCAATTTGACTATAGAAAATAACAGCTTGCAATATGCTTTTGTAAATGGTATTTGACAAACCGCAACTTGTAATTATCATGCCGATACATTGTTATGATTGGATGATAATTCATTGATTATGTTTTTTCTTTTACTTCAAATAAACAATAATATTTAAAACACCTTTCGTATACCCCGCTACTGATAGAAATGAGGAACTTGTAACCGTTTTACGAGATTTAGTGGCACCGTTAACAACGTGATGTTAAATATTAAAATATCACTAACTGTTTTGGCGCAAATGCAGTCTGAATCGCGTTTTTTCGTCCACTTATTACGGATATAGCACTGGCTGAACACACTACACTCCAGGGCTCCAAAATGCCTCATTGAAGTATTGATGTTATTATTACCCCTACAGCCTAATGTTCTGTTTTTAGGCTAAACTGCCCCCGACCAGTCTATTTCACGCTCACTGTCCGCTCAAATGTTAAACCGTTGTCAACGCATTTACGTGTGAAATCGTTTTTAGGCTTCGCAAAATGAAAGGAAACATGAATGCTGAAAGGGGTATTAATGGAATCCGTCTGCAGCATTCCATGCCTTAGGATAATTGTCAGCGTATTAATAGATTTCTGAAAATGGAAGAGCATAAAGCATTTTGCTTTCCCGGCCATCGGAACGCTATGAAGTGCGAGCTCTATGACAGCACACACGGAACGATGCGGAAATTCCACACTTTTTGGCGCCACTCAATTAAGCTTTTAATTGGAGACTTTTTATTTATGTTTATAACAGCACAGAAAACGATTGCCCTAATCTTTTTAATAAACAACAATGTTTATGTGCGGATTTATGGCATTAATTTGTTGCCGTGATTAACAATTCAATAACCGAAATCCATTAACATGAAAAGAAAAGAACAAAACATCTTCTTTCGGTCATGCCTTGCGCTGGCCGCAATGTTCCTGATGGCAACATCGGTAGCACGGGCTCATTCCTGTACCTGTTCAAGTGGCAACCCGCCGACAGCGAAATGCAAGAACGGGGCGGTCAATGTCTCGTGCAATCCGGTTACCCTGCCACTGGCTGCATTTGACAATGGCAGCACAGGCGGCACCATCTCAACAACAAGCAATCTGACCTTCGGTTGTTCAAATGCCGGCTCCAACAACATCATTCTGAAAGTGGCCGATGCTGCAGGCCATTATTCTACCTGTACTGCTAAAGTCCAGGTGAACTGCCATAAGCCCACTTGCGACATCACTGCTTCTGTGGGAACTGCATGTATGGGATGTGGAAGCGGCGGTGGCAGCGTGAAAGGATCCGGCACCAGCAGTAATCCGTATACCATTTTTATTGGCTCCGGAATGCAGAATATAACCCTTACAGGGCCTACATCCAGCGATATCAGCACTTATTCCTGGTCAATTACTTCCGGCACTTCAGGCGGCGGCAGTCTTAGCTGTACCAGTACCAGTACCTCTGGCACCAGTACTTGTCAAAGCACCGTATTTACTCCCTCTAAGGAAGGGGTATACACCGTATCACTCACAACCAACGGAAACATGGCAAGCACATGCAGCTGCATGAACCAGGGTTGCACGTCAACTTGCTCTGTTACAATCTGTGTACGGGACGTACGATATGAAGCAGACGATGCAGACGATGATTGTGATGATGATCCAACTCCATGCGACTGCTCAAAGGACAAAGAGGACAACAAGAAAGTTTACATGTGTCACTACGATGCTGCCAAATCAAAGTACAAGACGCTTAAAGTGTACTCAAGCATGGTAAACAGCCACCTTGCCCATGGCGATTACTTAGGTAAGTGCGACGCCAAGTGCGACGATCTGAAAAAGAAGAAAAAGAGCTCCAGCAGAATGGCAACTACAACAAGCATGAGCTCCAATGAGGGCGATATGCAGGTTACCTTGGCACCTAATCCTTCGTCAAGTGATTTCCACATCACCCTACAGGGTACCGTATCAGGCCCAACAGACATCGTGGTATATGATTTGACCGGCCGCATCATTGAAAAGTACCTTGCCCAGCCAATCGGTGCAGATATCTCAGTTGGCAAAGACCTTGCACCTGGCATCTATATGATAGGCATCAAGCAGGGTAGCATGTCCCGGATGATCAAGGTGACAAAGCAATAAGCAAATAACAGGATTAATCAGGCAGGCCATCTCAGTGCAAATCTGAGATGGCCTTTTTGTTTGCAATTCGCTATAAGTGAACCGGTCTGGACTAAGTCGTCGGAATATCCTGCAATGAAGATCTATACATAGACGCCCATGTTACCGCCCTGTAGCGACTGCATCCGAAGAAAATATTTTCCAAGTACATCAAATTCCATATTGACCTGGCTTCCAGACACGATATTCCTGAAACCAGTCTGTTCAAAAGTGTAAGGAATTACGGCTACCTGTAAGGTGGTTTGGGTGACGTTAAAAGCCGTCAGGCTGACACCATCTATACAGATAGAACCTTTCTCGACAACCAGTGGTGCAAATGCCGGCTCAAAGGCAAAGCTGAAAAGATGGCTGCCATCAAGTGCTTCCCGGTGTGTGCAGCGGCTCACGGCGTCCACATGGCCCTGCACAAAATGCCCGTCCAGCCGGTCTCCCACACGCAGGGCGCGTTCAAGATTGAGGCGCTGACCTACAAGCCATTCGCCGAGCGTGGTTTTGCGCAATGTCTCTTCTACCGCAGTCACCCGGTACTGGTCTTCCTGGATATCCACTACCGTCAGGCAAACGCCATTGTGCGCAAGACTTTGATCTATTCTGAGCTCCGGCGTTAAGGGACTTTCTATCCAGAATTCGCGGTTGCTGCCCGTGCTGCTGATGTTGCGGATAATGCCTCCGCTTTCAATAATACCCGTGAACATTGCGCTGCAAAGCTATCTTCTTTAGACAACAGCGTCTAACGATTAGCGTTTGAAAGCGGTACCTGTATGCGTGGTAGTGCCAGTGTCCGAAATCACGGTAAGAAATATGCGCATGCGGCTGCTGTCTCCGAGCATTCGCGTCAGCACTCCGCTCACGGTGTCTTTCGTGCGGCAGAGGAACTGTCCCTTCAGCACCTTAGTATCTGCGGTAGCGCGGAGCTGACGGTTGGCGGTGAAACGGAGCGAATCATTGCCCGCGGCACAAAAACCCATAATAATCAATTTGCTGCGTGATGCCGCGCTTAGGCGTAGCACTACAGAATCCAGGCGCACAATCTGGCCGGCGCCATTATAAACAGTATCTGTAAACGAATAGCTGCCGCGAAAAGCTTCTGCGGGATAGTAGCATATGCTATTGTCAGCAGTGCCAGGAAAATCCAGGTTATAGTTCACCGCCTCCGGGTCATTGCAATACTTTCGCGAAAGACGTGGGTCGCTCTTACCGGCGTCATCCTCATACTTTTTGCAGGAGGCAGTACACAGCAAGACTGAAAGTACAACAAAGGGTAAGGCAGGAAAAAGGCGCATTGGGAAGATAGTCATTAAACGAAGCAGCCGCAAAGCTATTGCTTTCAAAAAAGCAGGGTTTTCTCCTCTTCACGAATGCGGTATTCCCCTATCTTTGCCCTCCTAAAAAATACATTACCAAAAAGGGGGTATAACACAGACTATGCTGATCATTGATTCTAAAGACTGCGAAAACATAGACAAGGCACTCAAGAAGTACAAGAAGAAGTTTGAGAAGAGCCGTACGCTCCTGCAACTGCGCCAGCGCCAGGCTTTTGTAAAGCCTTCAGTGCGCCGTCGTACGGAAGTATTGAAAGCCGTTTATAAGCAGCAGCTTATTGAAGGTCGCCTGGACGATTAAGGTCTTCCGGCTCCCTTTTTGGGATAAAAATTCCACTACTACCCCTTTCGCCAGAGCTTATCTTTGGTGAAAGGGGTTTTTACATGCTATTTGGCGAGGCAACAACTGCGTTCATTCATTATTTGCGGTTTGAAAAGCGTTATTCTGCCCATACCGTTGAAGCATACGAACGGAATCTGACCCAGTTTCATGCTTATTACCTCGCAGATTATGGTGCTCCGATGGACCTTGCCGGAATTTCCCACCATCATATACGTAGTTGGCTGGCGCGGATCAAGGAAGAAGACACCGCTGTTGCGGCCAGAACCCTAAATCATAAAACGGCAACGCTCAGCTCTTTCTTTCGCTGGGCGTGTATGCAAGGCTTTGCGCCCAAAAATCCGGTGCGCCAGCTTCATTCCCAGCGCCTGCCTGCGCGCTTGCCAGTAGCCCTTCAGGAGCCTCAGGCAGATAAACTGGTTAATGAAGGTGCCTTTGGCGTAGGGTTCAGGGGGTTTACAGACCGCCTGATCTGCGAATTGCTCTATAGCACCGGCATGCGCCGCCAGGAGTTGCTAACGCTACGCGAAACCGATGTGGCATGGGGCCAGAAACTAATCCGGGTGCTGGGGAAGGGTAATAAGGAACGGCTCATTCCGATTAGCGAGGCCCTCATTGACGATCTCCGAGAGTACATCGCGTCAAAGAAAAAAGACCTGGAGCGGCCAAACCGCGAATTTCTGCTCGTTTTGCCTACCGGCAAGCCGCTTTACGCGGCCTACGTGTACCGGGTAGTCAAGGCACAGCTGAGTGCCGTTACAACGCAGCAGAAGCGGAGCCCGCACGTGTTGCGCCATTCCTTTGCCACGCATCTGCTTAATAATGGCGCGAGCATTCAGGCCATAAAAGAATTGCTGGGGCACAGCAGCCTGGCCGCCACGCAGATTTACACGCATACAGATATTGAGCGGTTAATGGAGATTCATAAAACGGCGCACCCACGCGGGTGAAAAAACTATATGCTGCCCAAACGACGCCTTCGGCAAAATTTTGGTCATTGTTGGCACTTTTTGTTTGCAGGCATTGTACCTTTTCCTTCCTGAAACAAGCGGGCTTATGGCGTGATTCTTACCTCTACTTTATTTTTTCACTAAACCAGTACCCTTATGAACGTACAAATTCAGACGGTGCATTTTGATGCAGACAGCAGGCTCACCGAGCGCATCAACCAGAAAATGGAGAAGCTGCGCACCTTTCATGACCGTATCGTGGACGCAGAGGTCTACCTTATCCTTGATAATGTGGGACACACATTGAAGGATAAAGTTGCCGAAATCAAGGTGCATGTGCCCCGCCACTCCTTTTTCGTGAAGCACCAGTCAAAAACCTTTGAGGAATCTTTTGACTTCGCCTTTGATAGCCTCGTCAACCAGATAAAGCGCTACAAGGAGCGCCAGGCTAGTAGTAATGTAGTTGTAACAGTGCCGGAATAGGGTACTAACACAATGGCAAAAAAGCCGGTCTTTATGAAGGCCGGCTTTTTCTATTTTAGCGTAGCCTTGCAGCCTAAACGGGAAACGCTTATTTTGCAAAGCTTTCGCGCGGGCCGCGCATCCACTTCTCATTACCTTATGCACACACGCTATACTCGTCTCTTGTCTGTTGCGCTCTCCCTGCTCCTCTTCGGCGCTTGCAAGAAGGACTTCAGCGAAGACCCTCCGATTCCCGATACGCTTACGCCTTCTGTGTTCATCGGCAGCAACAATGGATTTGTTTATGCGCTTAATCCGCAGACGGGTGAAAAGAAATGGGAGTTTCAGGCCGGCGGCGCTGTGAAAGGCGTGCCTTATCTGTTTCTGAATAAGCTTTATGTGGTTTCTGAAGACGGCTATCTGCACCGCCTGGACCCTGATTATGGTACGGAGCTCAAGAAGTTTAATCTCCTTACCCGGCTGGTAAGTTCTCCGATCGGCGACGGTAATTTTCTTTATGTCGGCGCGGGCGATAATAACCTTTACTGCTGGGACATGGCTGCCGATACTATCCGTTGGAAATTCCCGACCGGCGGCCCTGTTAAGTCTTCTCCTACCATCGTGGACACCAATGTCATCTTCGGCTGCAACGATGGTAAGGTGTATGCCGTGTCCAAGAAATACGGTAATCAAACCTGGGCTTTTGACCCTGGTACGGCCACCTCATTTACCTCGTCGCCCACCTACGCCAAGAAGCAAGTGTATGTCGGCGCAAAGGACGGTAACATGTACGCCATCAACATTGATGATGCAACGCTGCGCTGGAAGTTCACTACAGGCGGCCCTATTGAATCCTCGCCCATTTCTTATGGAGGCAATATCATCTTCGGCTCTTACGACAAGAGTGTCTATTGCATTGACTCCGGCAGCGGCAAGCCGCGCTGGATAACGCCCACTACTGATCGCGTCCTTTCCTCGCCCTTTGCCTACAATCAGGTTATTTATGTAGGCAGCTACGATTATAGCCTCTATGCCATTCATATCATCACCGGCGATCTGCGCTGGAAATTCCAGACTACAGGCGCTATCCGCTCGTCTCCACTGGTTACGAACGGCACAGTCTATCTGGGCGGCACCGATAAGTTTATTTATGCGTTGGACACCCTCGGTGGCAATCTGTTCTGGAAGAGAAATATCAACGGCGCTATAGAAACCTCTCCTGTACTCTATGATTCTACAAAGACCGGCCAGTATCCAAGCATTAGCGGCTCTTCTAAGTATTAATTGCCCAACTTCTATTTCTGAAAAGCCTGCAAGATGCTTGCAGGCTTTTTTATTGCTCATAAAAAAGCCGCTTCCATGAAGAAGCGGCTTTTGCTTGAATAACAGAGCGATTAAGCAATCGTGATACTCTCATCCAGATAGACATCCTGAATGGTATTGAGTAGCTCAACACCCACCTTCATATCCTTCTGGAATGCCTTGCGGCCAGAGATAAGGCCCATCCCGCCGGCGCGCTTGTTGACAACCGCCGTCATAACTGCTTCCTGCAGGTCGGTAGCGCCCTTGCTTTCGCCACCGGAGTTGATAAGGCCCACGCGACCCATGTAGCAGTTAGCCACCTGGTAGCGGCAAAGGTCAATCGGGTGGTCGGTCGTCAGCTTTTCGTAGACGTTCTTATGTGTCTTGCCAAAGTTGAGCGCTGTATAGCCGCCATTGCCGGCAGGCAGCTTTTGCTTGATGATGTCTGCCTGCAGCGTCACGCCGAGGTGGTTGGCCTGCGCTGTAAGGTCTGCCGCAGTATGGTAATCCACGCCGTCCTTTTTAAAGGCGCTGTTGCGCAGGTAGCACCAAAGTACGGTAGCCATACCCAGCTCATGGGCATATTCAAAAGCCTTCGCAATTTCTATGATCTGGCGCGCGCTTTCGTCGGAGCCAAAGTAGATGGTAGCGCCGATGGCTGTAGCGCCCATATTCCAGGCATCACTTATGGTGCCGAACATGATCTGGTCAAACTTATTCGGGTAGGAAATGAACTCGTTGTGATTCACCTTGACGATGAAAGGAATCTTGTGCGCGTATTTGCGCGCTACCGTACCAAGTACGCCATAAGTAGACGCGACAGCGTTGCAACCACCTTCTATCGCCAGCTTCACTATGTTTTCCGGATCAAAATAAATAGGATTCGGAGCAAAAGAAGCGCCTGCGCTATGCTCAATACCCTGATCAACCGGCAGGATGCTCACGTAGCCAGTGCCCGCAAGGCGGCCATTGTTTTGCAGCGCCTGAATAGAACGCAGCGTCTGGATATTGCGGTTGGAATGGGCCCAGACTTCGCTCACATTGTCTGCGGAAGGCAGATGCAGCTGACTTTTATCAATGGTAGTACACTTGTGATCAAGGTAATACGCTGCCTTATCGGCCAGTAGCTCCTCAATACGGGAAGCGGAAGTAGCGGTTGCTGACATATTGTTAGGTATATTTTTTAAGCGGCGGCAAAGGTAAGGCCTGGAGCGTAGATGCGTTGAAATGTTGATAGGTTTAATCGTCAAGGGTTTATCAAAAAGATCTGCATGCCCTTTATTTTATCTCCGTCTACACGCTTGTAAGGCTTACCCTGTGCGTCCAGCATAAAGACATTTGCGGCATCCAGTCCGTTCTGATGATGGAAATAATAGGCGACGTGATATCGCTGCATATCAGCCAGCACATCTTCAGGCTTCACAACTTCAGAAACCGGCGTGTAGTAATTGCAGCCCAGCCAGTAAGCCAGCAGCCCGGCGCGATTTGGATTGTCATTTGAAGTAAACGAAGCGCGGATGCCCAGCGAGGTAAGATTCGCAGCAAGGTTAAAGGTTCCTTCGCCCTTGCGGAAAAGCTCCTTCATGTCAAGCGCCGGGTAAGCAACAAAAGAAAGCGCAAACAGCACGACAGCCGCCCGGTATGCCCGAGCATCAGCAATCTTTCGACGGAAGATTTGCAGCCAGCGCGCGCCCAGGATCATCGTAAGCGGTAGCAACAGCCAGATGTACCGTGCCTCAAAGTGCAGCAGCAGGTAACCAAGCGGCATTACGAGCATAGCCGCAAGCAGTATTTTATGCTCCTCGTCAATAAAGGCCGCCCTCCGCCGGAAAAGCACAACCAGGAAGGTCGCCGCCATTAGCGGCAACAGCAGACAGGAAATCTGATTAGCGGATGTTATGCCTTGCAGCACCGCCTGAATACTATGTCCAACCTGTCGCTTCATCATCGCGATGTTTTCGAAACGGCCGTGTAGCGTTCCTTCGGATAGAAAAGGGTCTTCCCAAGTGTAAGGTGAGTTGGGGTAGGGTGGCGGGATAAGCGTCGTTATTTCCGGCTTTAGCGACTTATGCCCTACCAGCGTCCAGCTGGTGTTCAGCTCGCCGCTTTTAGAGATGGCCCATACGCCATATTTTTTGTGCATCAGCACCGTCCATGGTGCCAGCAGAATAATTTGAAACGCGACAGTAACTAAGTAAGTTTTCCAGGGAAAAGCACTTCCCGCCCGACGCCCCGACAGCCACAGCGAAAGCGGAAAGTGCAGCAGCAAGAAGTAAAGTGAGTAGACCTTGGCGTAAGTCGCCAGCGCCATCACTAGAGCACTTAGTATCCATAGCGCGGGCCGTTGCGTGAAATCTTTCCGGATGATGAGCAGCAGGTAGATAGCCAGTAAGCCAACCTGCCAGAGGTCGCAGAAAAGCTGCTTGTACAACGCGTATACAAGAAATACTGCCGTAGCGCTCAAAAGTGCCATGCCCGCAAACCGCTCTACGCGGAAGCGCCTAAATAGCATGAACGAAGTACAAAGTATAAGCAGACAGGCAACACCATTTGTCAATTGTGCTGCAAACAGCGCCTCGGTGCCGCATCGCACGCAAAGCGCCACCATGGCCGGGTGCAGTGGACTCCACAGCGCGTTCACCAGCCGCATCGGTTCGCCTTCCGCAGCCCGTTTTGCCATTGTCAGGTACGCTACCGCATCCGGATCTACGTAGTAACGGTAATAGGGGTAACTCAGCGCAAAGAGCACGCAGAACAGTGCAATGCTTATGAGCAAATGCAGCGTGCGCAGCGGCTTAAATAGTTCTGTATTCACAAGGATTGAAGCAGGCGGGCAAGATACTCCGGCGCGTGCAGCAGCCGGCTGCCGTACCACGAAAACATTTCGCCGTCTACCAAGGCCACTTTCGCTTCCGGCAGGATTGATTGCACTTCAGTGATGTGCGCATCTTTAAAAGGATATGGCTCGGATGAGAGCAGCACGACGTCAGGCTGCAAAGCTGCGAGGGCTTGCAGGGAGACTTCAGGATAGCGTGTGTCATGCAGCACATTTACCAACCCGCAGCGCTGCATCAAGTCGTTTATGAAGGTGTCGCTACCAGCCCACATCCATGGGGCGCGCCAGATGCCATAGGCGGCCGTTCGTTTCACGCTATTTTCCAATGCACCAAAGCCGTCGGCAACCGTCTCTGCTATTAAGTTGCCTTCGGTGGCCTTTCCGCAGAAGGTTCCAATGCTGCGTATCATTTCCAGCGCTTCGCTCAGCGTTCTTATATCGCTTACCCAGACCGGCGCAAGACACTCCAGGGCCTCTATCTGTGCTTTGTCGTTTTCTTCCTTGTTTGCAATAATCAGGTCAGGCTTCAGGGCCGCAACGCGGTCTGTATGCACTGACTTGGTGCCGCCAATCCGCGCTTTGCTGCGAAACCATTTTTCAGGATGCACACAAAACTTAGTGATGCCCACAACCTCATCCTCCAGTCCCAGATCCGCCAGCAATTCCGTCTGCGAAGGCACTAATGAAACGATGCGCTGCGCCTTTTCAGGCACTTCAACGCTGCGGCCCATCATGTCAGTGACCAGCGGCATTCTTTAGCGAAAGCGTTTGTAATAGAAAATGAGGAACACGCACATCAGCACGTCAAACGGCAGCAGCACATCGCTTATCTGGTGCCAGATGGAATCCTTTCGTGCAAAGAAGTACAGCATGAGATTCACCGCAGTGAGCGTCATGTAGCCGACGGCCGCCCAGCGCCGGCGGTCGCAAACCGCCACCCACAGCAATGCATACAACAGCAGCATGGCGCAAGAGCCATAGCATATAGCCGAATCCAGTACGCCGGCCTGTGCAAAGGTGAAGATGCTATATCCCAGCAGCACAAAGTGAAACCCGGCTATCAGCGGAAACACAATCGGCAGCTGCCGGAAGAAGCGGTCATAAAAGGTGAAAGGTTGCAAGGTTACTTTGTCCAGTTTTCTAATTGCAGGCCGGGGATGACCTCAAAATGCTGTGTATTGTTAGTTACCAGAATATGGCCGTTGTGTAGAGCAGTCGCGCCAATAAGCATATCGGGATGGTCAATACCTTTACCTTCCTGCATCAGCTTGCCTTTAACAGCCGCTGCGAAGTCGGCGATTTCACGAGTCACCTGGTGAACCGTACAGTCATCCAGAAAACGGTTAAACGCATTCAGCTTTCGCTGGCTGTTCACATGGTACAAGCCCTTCTTGACTTCATAGACCGTAATAACGGACAAGTGAATCGTACCCTCCTCAACCAGATATGGAGTAAAACGCTGCATTATATTCGCAGACCCTTTCAACAGAAAGGAAAGAATATCCGTATCAAGCTGATGCGCCATCTTTCAACTTAATCCCTTCGTGATTTACGGTCGTCATGCAGCCCGGTAGTGAGCATGGCAAACGTCTCATCCGGCAAGTCCGCCCAACTGCCGAAATGGGAGCTTAACCGCTGAACGCGGGCTGCCTTTTCGCGCACCTTTTCCAAAGACGCAGCCAGTTCAGCCAGCTCAGTCTCATTGGCCGTCTGAATAAACTGTATCAGTTGCTCGCGGGTTGCCATCGTACTGTTCATTGTTTAAAATTAGCTCATTTCCCCAGTGCATTCAGCACGTCATACTTCGTCAGGATGTGGAAGTCGCCGCTCTCATCTTTTGCCAATACGGCCCCGTTGTCTTTATTGATGTACTTCGTCAGGCGGTCTATCTGCGTATCCATTTCCACCACCGGCAGCGGCTTGTCCATCACATCGCCGATTGACTTGTCCCGCAGGCCGTCTTCCTCCAGCATCTTCTTAAACAAGCCCTGCTGCGTGATGACGCCGATCATCTCCCGGCTTTCCTCCACTGGTATCTGCTCGATATCGTACTTCTTCATCAGCTCCAGCGCCTCGCTCACCTTCGCCTCCTTACCAATCGTCACCAGACGCCTTCTGCCCAGCCCGCCGATTAAATCCTTCACCGTATTCACGTCTAAGAAGCCGCGGTCCAGCATCCATTCATCGTTGTAAATCTTGCCTACGTAGCGGCTGCCGTGGTCGTGGAATATCACCACCACAAAGTCATCCTTCGTCAGCTTGTCCTTCAGCTGCCGCAGGCCTGCAATCACGCTCCCTGCGCTGTAGCCTACGAAGATGCCTTCCTCCTTCGCTATCCGCCGCGCCATCACCGCGCCATCCTTATCCGTCACCTTCTCAAACAGGTCTATCGTCTCGCGGATATAATTCTTCGGCAGGAAATCTTCCCCGAACCCCTCGCTGATGTACGGATGCACCTCGCCCATATCCAGCTCTCCCGTGTCAAACCACTTCTTCAGCAGCGAGCCGTAGGTATCTATGGCCCAGGCCTTCACCTTCGGATTTTGCTCCTTCAGGTATTGCGAGGTGCCTACAATCGTTCCGCCCGTGCCGGCGGCTACTACGAGGTGCGTGATTTTCCCGTCCGTCTGGCTCCACAGTTCCGGGCCCGTCTGCTCGTAATGCGCCTGCCGGTTCGCCAGATTATCATACTGGTTTACGTACCACGAGTTCGGGTATTTCCGTCGGCCAGCCTCTTGCTCACGCTGTAATAAGCAGCGCGGGTCTTCCGGCTCCACATTCGTGGGGCATACGATCACCTCCGCGCCCATTGCCTTCAGGATGTCGGCCTTCTCCTTGCTCTGCTTATCGGTAGTCGTGAAGATGCATTTGTAGCCCTTAATGATGGCCGCAATGGCCAGGCCCATGCCGGTATTGCCGCTGGTACCTTCTATAATGGTCCCGCCGGGCTTGATCTTCCCCTCCTGCTCGGCCACCTCCAACATCTTAAGCGCCATCCGGTCTTTGATGGAATTGCCGGGATTGCCGTACTCCAGCTTCGCATAAACGGGGCAGGGCAGGTCGGCAACCACTTTGTTGAGGCGCACGAGGGGCGTATCGCCGATGGTGCCGAGGATGTTGTCAAAAACGCGGTGCATATAGTGAGTACTGAATTGTTAGGTGCAAAAATACGCCGCAGGATGCGGGAGCCGATTTATGTTGCCAGCCGCGTCGCGCTATTTTGCAACGGTTGCGTCGCACGTTTCATCGTTCGTCAGTCTGTTTGGCTTTTCTTATAGCCCGGCCAAAGGCGCTCCACAACCGGCAGGTGCTCCGCCAAGGTCGGTTGATGATTTTTCATAATAGTTTAAGCCTGCACCACAACCGGCAGGCATTCCACCATAACCGGCGAAGCCAGCACCACGGCCAGTTAATGATTCACCATAATATGTGGAGTCTTCACCAAGCTCAGTTGATGATTCACCATAATATGCTAAGCTTCCACCACAACCGGCAGGTGCTGCTCCGGGTGGTGGAGGCATTACCGCGGCTGCCAAGGACGCTGCGGAACGGGAGCTGTGGTTTGCATTGGAAAAAGCTTTTTCGCCGTTGTTGGTCTTATGACCAACAACGAATCCGTATGCTGCGCCTCTAAGTTGCCGGCCATGACACCGGCAATGGCAAAAACGTCCCCGCTCCCGTCACCCCGAACTTGTTTCGGGGCCTATCGTGTGCGTCTGCCCCATAGATGCCGAAACAAGTTCGGCATGACGGTGGCGTGTGGTATGTGTTGGGAAAATGGATGCTTGGTGAAAAGCCAAACAGACTGACGAACCCCTCAGTGTGCGACGCAACCGTTGCCCAATAGCGAACGGAACGCTGACAACCAAAAAATTCCCCAAAAAGGCTTCGGCCAATACGATTTAGAGTTCCAGCCCCGTTTGTACGCTGTCGCCGCTTTGGGCGGAGGGGGAGGCGGAGATTTGCTGGAAGAATTTGAGCATATCGCCGCTGAGCTCGGCTTCGTTGACGGATACGGTGGGGAGGATTTCAATGAGGGCGTTGATGCGGCCCTCAATGGGCAGGAAGCGGTTGATGACGACGACGCGGCGGGCCTCCAGGATGCAGTAGCCGGAGGTGAAGGAGCCCTTCTCGTAGCGTATGGTGTAGCGGGCCTCGTCGTAGAGCTGCTCCAGTTTGCGCAGGGTGGCGGGCGTATATTTGAAACTCATTTTTCAGAGAAGGAAAGAATGCTTAAAAATAAGGCTTTGGCCACGCTTGGACTGGTAGTGGGCCTGTCGCTGAGGGCGGCGGCGCAGAATCCGGCAGATTATTATGAGGAGATACCGCGCACCTTTTACGGTGGCCTGGTGGCGGGCGCCAACTTTACGCAGGTGGATGGCGACAATTATGCGGGCTATCACCGTGTAGGCATCAATGCGGGGGGTATTGTGTACGCTAAGTTTGATGAGCACCTGGCGGCGTCTATAGAAATCCTGTATTCGCAGAAGGGGAGCCGAGGCACTTATGCGCAGGAGAATGGCAACCACGATGTGGTGGATGCCTATAAGCTGCGGCTGAATTATGCGGAGGTGCCGCTGCAGCTGTGCTACTTTGACCGGCGGCGCTCGCACTTTGGGGCGGGCATATCCATAGCGCGGCTGGTGAGTGTGAAGGAGGAAGGCACGCTGAACGGGGTGCCGTTTGAGGAGTTTGACAAGTATCCGGTGAATAAGATGGATTACAACTTCATCATCGGCGGGAATCTGCACCTGTGGCAGGGCTTATTCCTGAATGCGCGCTTTCAGTACTCGCTGGTGCCTATCCGTAAGGGCTCTGATAATATCCCGACGTCGTTTGCCGGGCGCAATGAGCAGTACAACAATATGTGGACGGTGCGGATGATGTACCTGTTTTAGCTAGTAGGTATAGCTAAGCTCCAGGGTGCCAGCGCAGTTATTCTGATTAAAGAACAAATCTTTCGGCGTTGGATAGGTATCGGAGCTATAGTCGCTTAGCGAAAAGCGGGCGGTTCCAACCTCATGTTCACCGGTAATGGTGCGGGCGATGATTTTTAAATCCAGCGTTTTGAAGTTGTAGCCAAAGATGCTTGGTGCATCAAATGAAAAGCGGGTGGGCAGACTTTGAAAGTTGTAGTCATTTGCCGTGGCCAAAAGCACCCCGCCGCTCGACAGCGTGACGTTGAACGAGTAGATGTTTTCGGAAGCGCTGCCCAGCTTGCTCTTGTCAATATTATTGAGCGTAATGTAGCCAGCTGAAATTTTTACAGGAACCTAAGGTGTCGTCGGATTTTGTTGTGTTGGCTGCGCGTCGTCAGATTTATTACACGCGCCGGAAAAAAGAATGGCGACAGCGGCAAAAGCCAAAAGGACATGCTTCATAAATAGGGATTTATGAGGCCGAAGATATCGCAACAGGGATTGTTCGTAGAATTATGCTGCCGGCATTTTTCCAAGCAGGAATATCTTATCCGCAGTAGGCGCAGGATTGCCACCGGCCTTTTCCAGAGATACAGCGAATGCCTGGCTGGAAGCGATGGCTTTGGGCACCTTCTGCATGCCGCCGGTCATGGCTACCTCGTTGTCCATCATGCCAAGATCAATTGGTTTGCCATCGGCAATAGCCCAAAGCTGATACTGCATGCCCGCAGGTGGTGGCGGCAGCTTTTGCACCGATACATAACCTTCACCCTTTGCTTTGTCGTAATACATGGTAGCTGCCATAGCATGGCCGGGCTGCGTGCTGAGCATAGGAACAGGCATCATGCCGGGCTGGGCCATCATTTCGGCTTCCTGCTTATAGCGGTCTATTGAGGCGGTGAGCGTTTGCTGCTGCGCGCCCATAGCATCCACCTGCTGCTGAAGGGATGCAAGGGTGTGCTGGTCAGTATTGCGCCCACTCCAAAGCATAAAGTTGGTTACTACGCTTCCTGCAAGCGCCAGCCAAATGGCTGCACGGGCCCAGGCCAGGTGCTTACGTGGCTGGCTGCCCTCAAAGGGGATGACTTTGGCATGGTGCTTTTCTTCCGGATGGGCCTTTATAGGCGGTGCAGCAATGGTACTAGTCTGCGTTATACCGCTGGCCTCAATGGCCGCCCAGATTCTATCATCCAGTCCCGCAGGCGGCACCACAGCATCTTCTTCCGCAGCACGCAACAAATCCGCTTCAATCCTTGTTATCTCAGCAGCCACCTCTGGAAAACGGCATATTGCGCCGGCCACCTGCTCTGACTCTGTCAGGTCAAGGCCGCCGAGTACGTATGCCTCGAGCAATCCGGATGATATATAATCTTTCGCGTTCACGGGGTCTAATATCTGCTTACTTGCTGAATCGTTGACGTAATTGTTGCATAGCGGCGCGCATGCGGGTCTTAACGGTGCCCAGTGGCACATCAAGGGTTTTGCTGATCTCATCAAGGGTGTATCCCTTATAATAAGCCAGCTCCACAATGGAGTGATATTCAGGCCTTAGTCCAGCAACCATGCTTCTCAATCCAATCGTATCCGTCCGCTGCTCAACCGTTCGTATGTTCTGAAGATTATTTACGGAGTCCTCACCTTTTTGGATTTTAGACTTCATAATCTCCCCTTTGGAGCGCAGCTTATCGATGGCCGAATTGCGGCAGATATTGAGCATCCAGGTATAAATACGGCCCTTGCCGGAATCATACTGGCCGATGTTGTGCCAGATTTTTACAAAAGCATCCTGCATCACGTCCTGCGCAGTCTCTTCGTCATGCACAATCTTTAAGATGGTGCCGTAGAGGACATTACTGTAATTCTTGTACAGATAATTAAAGCCATCCCGGCTTCCGCTGCGCAGGAGTGCAACGAGTTGTTCTTCGGAATAGGCAGGTAGAGTGGGCACGGGCGTGGGAGACGATGCAAAATAAGTCGTTAACGCGGGAATATCATACGGTAATCCACACGAACCCGGCCGGATGAGATGTCGTCAAGCTTCTTTTTAAGCAGCCTTTTTTTAAGGGGTGCTACATAGTCTATAAAAAGCTTGCCCTCTGTGTGATCATACTCATGGAGTATCACCCGTGCCGTAATACCGGAAAAAGTTTCCTCATGTGCCACAAAGTGCTCATCTACCCACCGGAGGCGTACATGCGCAGCACGCGTCACATCTTCCCGCACCTTGGGAATGGACAGGCATCCTTCGTTGTAAGCCCACGGCGTGCCGGATTCTTCTACCTTATGCGCATTGATAAACACACGCTTTATAGGTACCTCATTCGGATAGTCGGCCTTATCTTCTTCATCAAACCCCTCCACAATCTGCTCTGTATCCACCACGAAGAGCCGGATGGCCTTGCCGATTTGCGGCGCGGCAATGCCTACGCCATTGGTATGATACATGGTTTCCCACATATCGGCGATGAGCTTTTGCAATTCAGGGTAGTCAGGATTTATGTCGGCAGAAACCTTGCGCAGTATCGGGTTGCCGTATGCTATTACGGGGAGAATCATGTGATTGCAAAGATACCGCGGACTATTGCCTTTCCAGCCATTCCTGCAACAGCATTACCGCGCTTACCTCGTCAATGAGGCCCTTACGCTCGCGGTCTTTCTTTTTCAATCCCATACCGGCAATAGCGCTGGACGCCATCTTGGAACTATACCGCTCGTCTATTTTTTCTATCGGGATGGTGGGGAAGGTATTTTTAAAGGCTTTAATGAAGCCCTCCACCAGCGGCGTGGCATGGGTGGGAGCGTCATCCAAATTAAGAGGATAGCCAATGAGGACAAGGGAGACGCTTTCCTGCGCGAAGTAGCCCTTGAGAAAGCTCATCAGATCCTTCGTCTGCACCGTACCGAGCGAGGTAGCGATAATGCGCAGTGGGTCAGTAGCGGCAATACCGGTGCGGGCTTTTCCGTAATCAAGGCAGAGGACGCGCATGAGGCTATTCAGGCTTCTGTTTTTACTATCACCGTCCCGCTGCGCTTCAGGATTTCCTGCTCATCTTTCTTCAGTTGCAAAAACAGAATGGTCATTTTTTGCAGGCGCTCTTCGTCTTTTTCATCTTTAAAACGCTTCGCCAATTCTGCCTGCATCACTTTGAGCTTTTTCAGCTCAAAATAGGCAAGGGTGCTTTCCGCATCGCGGATGTAGGGATTGTCGCCGTGCAGCGCATCAATGCCATACATCTCCTTCCAGTTGTGGCTCACCTCGTCCCGCGTGTGGAGGAGCAGCGCCGTACGTTGCTGCACCAGTGGGTCGGGGTGCGCCACGAAATAGGGGATGGCAGATTCATTCCCAAAACTTCCCCGCATGGTGAAGTAAGTGTCCCACATCTGCCGCGCCAGCGGTGTTTCTATCAAATCCGGCTCCACGCGCTGCGCGAGGAGGTCAGCCACGGTGGTTTCGGCTTCAAAAAGCGATGCGCCATGCTCAATGAGCAGCCTGATAAGCGCCCATTCCTGCTTTTCGTGGGTGGGCAAGCCTTGTAGCGGCGCTACGGCCTCCCCATCGCCAACGGGCGTTGCAGGCAGGCCGGTGGCGTCCGGTGCTTCCTTCTTGCGCGCCCGCGCTTCGCCTTCCAGCCGCTCCCGCAGGTATTTGTTGACCAGCGTTATGAGCCCGCCCTCGTCCACGCTCATCAGCCGGCTGGCCTCGCGGATATAATGCTGCTGGAGTGTAAAGTCTTCCGCCTTGTTGATGCGCGCAATGCTTTCCGCGACCTCATTGACCAGCTTATTCTTCTTCACCGGGTCGCCGCCGGCCTCCTTCATGCCCACCTCCAGCCGGAAGCCGATGACATCGCGCTTATGCGCTTTGATATAGGCTTCAAAACCGCTTCTGCCGTGCGCCTGCACGTAAGAGTCCGGGTCTTCCCCTGCGGGCAGGAGCGCAAGCTGCACGTTAAAGCTCTGGCTCAGGGCCATGTCCAGGCCGCGCAATGCGGCTTTAATGCCGGCGGCATCGCCATCGTAGAGAATGGTCAGATTCTTCGTCAGGTGGCCGATGGCGCGAAGCTGATCTTCAGTAAGCGACGTGCCGGATGAGGCGACGACATTCTGAATGCTCGCCTGGTGCAGGGAGATGACATCCAGATAGCCTTCTACGAGGTAGCATTCATCGGTCTTGCCTATGGCCTGCCGCGCCTGATACAGGCCGTAGAGCACGCGGCTTTTGACATAGAGCTCATTCTCAGGCGTGTTGATATACTTCGGCGCCTTGTCGTTGCTCTTGAGGATGCGCGCGCCGAAGCCGAGCACGCGGCCGGTATTACCTTGAATGGGAAAGATGACACGGCCACGATAGTTGTCAAAATACTGCCCGGCCCGCTCTTTGACGAGGCCGGCCTTGTCTAATATTTCCGGCGCATAGCCGGCGATCTTTGCGGCATTGTAGAAAGCGTTGCCGCCCTCCGGGCAATAGCCGAGGCGAAAGGCGTCTACGGTTTCCTTACGCAGCCCGCGCTGCTTGAAGTACGAGAGGCCGATGGCCTGACCTTCTTCGTTATTCAGGAGTGTTTCGGAGAAATAAGCTGTCGCGAATTCGTTGAGGATGCGCAGGCTTTCTTCTACCTGCTGGCTCTGCACCTGCTCCGGACTGCGCTCCGTTTCCTCTAGCTGGATTTTATAGTAATCTGCCAGCCAGCGGATAGATTCAACGAAGGTCAGTTTTTCATGCTCCTGCACAAAGGTGACGACGTTGCCGCCGCGCCCGCAGCCGAAGCATTTGTAGATGCCTTTAGCAGCCGAAACAGAGAAAGAAGGGGTTTTCTCGTTGTGGAAGGGGCAATTGGCAATGTAGTTTGTGCCGCGCTTTTTGAGGCGTACGGCAAGGCCAACAATCTCCACGATATCTGCCCGGTTAAGGACTTCCTGCACGGAGGCCTGCGCTATCATGATGTGAAGGTAGCGTGTTGGAATGTTGGCGCGTGGGACGCTTTGCGTTGGAATGTTTCTGAACGTTCCAACATTCAAACACTCCAACGTTCCAACACTAAAGATTCACCAGGCCATGCTTCATGGCGTAGATCACGAGGCCAGTTCGGGTATTAACGCCCACCTTTTGGAACAGGTCGTCGCGGTAGCCTTCAATGGTGCGCACGGAAAGGCCCATGGCGGTGGCTATTTCTTTGTAAATCATTTCTGTACAGCAAAGCTCAAGGAACATCTTTTCATTGGCGTTCAGCTCCAGGCGCTTGTGTGCTTCCTCACCAATCAGTTCTTTGAGGTGTGCATTTGTAAGGTCCGAATGATAAAAGTCATTGTCTACCACGTGCTCAATAGCGTTCATCAAAACCTCGGGGTCATCCTCCTTAAGCAGGTAGCCATTAGCGCCCTGACGGAGCATCTTGATGATGGCAAATTCATGGTCGTACATGGACAGGGTAAGGAACTTCATGTCCCGGTACTTCATGCGCAGGTAAGCGAGCGTCTTATAACCGTCCAGCACGGGCATGTTTACATCTACAAGGCACACCTGGGGCGGTGTTTCCAGCTTAGCCAGCATGTTGATAAGTTCCTGACCGTCACCGGCTTCGGCAACGATGTCAAATCTGCCTTCGGCATTACGCAGCAAGGCCGCCAGTCCCATCCGGAACATCATGTGGTCGTCTGCAATAGCAATCCTTACAGGTTTTTTGGGGCTATTTGTCTCCTGCATATGTGTGTATATTCTTAATTATAGGTATTGTCAGCCGTATTTCTGTGCCGGCACGTCCGTCAGAGGCAACATCCAGTGTGCCACCCATGAGTTTAGCGCGCTCCTGCATGTTGGCCATACCAAGGGAGCCCGAGTCCTGCATTGCTTCCAAGTCAATGCCTTTCCCATCATCCTTGATAGACAGAACAAAAAGACTGTCAACGTAATCAATACTGATAACGACGGAGGTAGCAGATGCGTGTTTAATGACATTCTGTAGGGCCTCCTGCAGAATGCGAAAAATGAGCAGGCGGGTTTCCGGACTTAGGTTGGTGACGTGCCCTTTAACCTCCAGGTAGCATTTTATAGGACTAAAGGCGCGGATGCGGTTCAGCTCCGTTTCTATTACCTCTTCAAGATGGCGCTTTTCTATCCGGTTGGTATTTAGGCTGTGGCTGAGCATACGGAGCTCTTTTACTGCCTGCCTGATAACATCAAGATTTTCAACCAGACTGTTGCGCGCCGCTTCTTCAGGAATAGCCCATTTAAGGTTAGCCAGTTGCAGGCAGCTGAATGATAGCACCTGGCCCATATTGTCATGTATTTCCTGAGACACATAGTTGAGCGCCTGCTCCTGCATCTCAATCCGGGTGCGTAGCAGATTACTCCGGTAGGAATGCTCTAACTGCTGCCGCTCCAACTTATCACGGTTTTGCTTTTGCTTATTTATCACCAGAAAAACCGTCATCATAACGGCAAAAATGGTGATCAGCACGGTGCCTGCGATAAAGACCGCAAGCAGATATTGATCATTCACCTGAGGGTATCAACTTTTTGTAACGAACGAAAACTGCGGCCAAGCCGAGATAGAAAAGTAGGTTGGAGCAATACAATGTCCAGCCAAATATCTTCATAATAATTTTCGTATGCCCAACTTGGTAGGCAAATAGCCCAAGGTTAACATACGACAAGCACCAATAAAATAAAAAACATATAGTGATCCAGAAATGTGCCATCTTTCTTGGTACAATGTCTTCACGTATTAGTAGTTTGTAAAATGACAGAATACTAAGAGTTATGACCAAACAACCTTCATATAGCAGATAATAAGAGTTGATCTCAGTGTATTTCTGTAAAAAGAAAGTATCAACGATACTTAATATTACTGAAACTATACCAATGTAAATGGCTATAGCATATTTTCTTGAGAAATGTGCTGCTCTGTCAAAGTACATCAGTATAATTAGCACCTCAATAGGCGTATATATATGATATGTTATATAGTTATTCTGAAAAAGAACTTTGAATTGATAAGCGATCCACTCTTGAACGATTGTAATAAATAGCAACAGGCAGATCCAACGATCTGCCTGGCTAAGAGTTCTCCACCTTGCTAATGCCAGCCCTAACGTAAAAACTAACAGAAATAGATACGGTAGGAATTTAGGCATAGGATTGTTTAGTGCAAATATCCGTCAACATCCTGACCGCAGCTATTTGGGCAAGGCATAGCATGCTCAAATACACCGCCGGAAGTATTCTTTACAAGAGTTCCGTTGTTATCAACACCTGCCATTACCACAGTCAACGCTCCCGGTTTCATACCGATGTTTTTGCCAAAACGGTCAAGGCCACCATTGATGTAGCTCAGCTGGTGTGCAAAATAGAAGCGCACGGCAGTGATATTTGGATTGCTTAGGTAAGAACGCAGTGTATCAGCATCAAATGCGACAGAACGTACTGCAGAGTCCACTACCGGATAACCAATGCTCGTTACATAGCTGGAGATCATACGATTTGCCGAATCCAGAGAAATTGTTTTAGAATAACCTGCACTCACCATGCGTCCTGCACTGTGAATCACAGCGTTGTTTGGCACGTAGGTCTTGACAGCATCGGCGCCCGGAGCAGTGTTTGCTTCATGACGGCCGCAAGACGTAAGGCCACTGATGGCGAGTGCTGCGGTAGCGATTAGGAGAGTTTGTTTCATGTGTTGCGCTTTTGGCGTTTTAAGAAGTGATTGATTTGCAGTGACAAAAATAACTACCCCACAACAGTTGTCATACCGTTTTTCGACGGTGATAATTCATATAAAATAAAACGAATTTGTCTTTAACTCATTATTACACAATGCTTAAATGAATTTTCTTCATGTATCCAATTTCGTTAAGTACACGTTAACGCGATGGTGTCACATAGTTATTGGTGCCGTTTGCTAATAATGTAACGGACGCGCTTCCTAAGATATAATGGTTGATCAACAGAATGTTATTCAGGCGCGTATTTATACTTCCTGATAATAATAATGACTTCGGAAAGTCACGCGCCGCAAACAATTCACATGCCAGCCATAAACCAAAGCCGCCTGCTGTATCATATTCGCCACATAAATGTTTAAATCCTGCGACAGGAATATTTATTAATTGGCCACCCAACACTCTATCATAAAGCTGCGATTGAAGCGAATCGCCATTTAATCCGGTGAGCAGTAAAGATATATCACTGCTCCTCATATCATTTTCGCCCAAGATTCTGCTAACTGCCTCACTGATTGAAACTGCAGTAGCATCATGCACAATTTCTACAGCCATGATTGCAACCGACGATGCCTGTTGATTATTGCTTACGACAAAAAAGGATGCTCCTTCACCCCCGATGGTGCCTTCAGACATGGCATGAGTCAGGAGCTCTGCGCTACTTAGATTCTCTTTCTTCCAATATGCGCGGGCGCTGCGTATATGGAAATAATCCTCTGTCATTTCATCATAGCAGCCAACAAGAATATTTTGATCTGCCGCTGTTTCTGCCAATAGCATCCGTGCATCCTGCAAGGCCAGCTCAAAAGAACAGCCGCGGTGCACATAGGTCTGATTATAACAGGTGCAGCCGCTTTGCATGGCAATCCATCCATTAGGAGAATTATACGTGCTTTGTATAAAGGCTGTAGGGTTAAGTGCTTCTTCTTCAAGCCGTATCATATCCTTCACAAAAACCTCCATGTCAGTGACTCCGCCGCGGCCTGTGCCCGTAATTATAGCATCGGGTGTCTTAATTCCAGCTTCCATTAAGCACTGCATCGCACAGCTAATAGAAATTTTCATGATGCGGCTCATGCGGCGTATCGCTACTGGATTGATATACTGCGCATAAGGTGCTTCAACTGCATATAATCTCCTGCTGTCAGTGGTAATGATCGGCTTCAGAAAATGTTCCCGCTCAAAGCTTTGCTGCGGTGATATGGCCGTGGCAGCGCGGATGTATATGGGCTGCTTCATATACGGGAAAGAATAAGGGAAACATTATTGCCGCCAAAGCCGAATGAATTGCTCATAACATGCCGGATATCCGCATTATCTGCAGCAGTCGCGGGATGAATATTGAGCTCCTCCATAGGTATGCTCCAATTCAGGTTAGGCGGTGTAAAACCCTCGCGGAGCGCCAGGATAGAAATAATAGCCTCTACAGCCCCCGCGCCGGCCAGCGTGTGACCGGTAAATGGCTTGGTTGAGGAGAAAGCCGGTGGCTGACCGTTCCAAAGGTTTTCTATGGCTTTGCCTTCGGCAATGTCATTATTGAGCGTAGCGGTCCCATGCGCGTTTATGTATTGAATGTCAGCTGGTTGAAGCGCTGCCATTGCCAGCGCACCCCGCATTGTGCGCAACGCGCCGGAGCCATCCGGGGAGGGTGCGGTGGGGTGATAAGCGTCATTGGCATTGCACCAGCCGCTCAACGCAGCTTCAATGTGCGCGCCGCGGGCCCTGGCATCACTTTCCCGCTCTAATACAACATATGCCGCCCCTTCGCCCAGATTCAGTCCATTACGTGTACCATCAAAAGGCCGGCAGGGCTGCCGGTCCACATTCTTGAGCGAGTTGAAGCCGTTGAGCGTAAACCGGCACAGGGCATCGCCGCCACCGGCAATGGCTATGTCCGCCAGGCCGTGCCGAAGCATCCGCGCAGCCACAATCATAGCGTTGGCCGATGAGGAACAGGCAGTGCTGACCGTTGCCATGCAGGGCTTTAGCCCGAAATGCCGGGCTACCTGCTCGGTGCTTTCGGCACAGTCAAGGGAGTTAATCCAGCGGCTTTCCTCCGCATCCGGGTTGGCCTTCAGAAAGCCCGGGTAAAGGCTTTCCACCTCGGTCATGCCGCCTACGGTATTGGCATTGACAAAGGCCAGCCGCCCGCCTGCGCTTTGCAAACGGGCGACGTCAGTATGAGCCAGCAGGTCTTGCATGGCGCACATGGACAGCAGGGCGGTACGTGTGTAGCCGTGGGCGTCCTTATCCAGCCCGAGGCGCTGCATGAGCGCGGCATTGTCAAAGCCTGCCTCGGCAACTACAAATTCAGCGGCGTGCTTCGTTTGCAGGATTTTGGGATGCCGCAGCACCGAATGGCCCGCCCGCAGCTTTGTCACATGCGCCTCCCGGCCCGTGCCCAGCGCGGTAATGATACCGGTGGCGGTAACGACAATGCGGGCGTCGTTGAAAGGGAGCGGCATGGCGCCGGTTCTGGGATAGGGAATAGGAAAATAGGGAATGGTGGGGCTGTCAGGCGGCCTGGGGGCGATTGGCCTGGATGTAGTCGGCCATCGTCTGCACGGAGGTGAGCACCTTGCGGCCCTCGCGGGCATCTTCAATCTTAATGCCGTAATTACGCTCCAGCAGCACCATAAGCTCCAGGGAGTCAATGGAATCCAGGCCCAGGCCCTCGCCGAAGAGGGGGGCGTTGTCATCAATATCTTCCGGTTTCATGCCCTGCAGGTTGAGCGAGTCAATGATTTGCTGCTTGAGGGCCACTTTCAGGTCTTCCATAGGGGCGTAAAATGTACGGGCGGCAAATGTAATGCCTTAGGGTGATGGCCGGACGCGGGATATTGGTTTAGTGCACGGCTGATACACTTTTGAAAGGCGTTGGCAGAGCTTCTAAAGGTGTGGATGGACTTTCTAAAACCGTTGAAAGACTTTCTAAAGCCGTTGAATGAGCTTCTAAAGGTGTTGATGGACTTTCTAAAACCCTTGAAGGCCTTTCTAAAGGTGTGGATGAAGCTTCTAAAACCGTGGATGAAGTTTTGAAAGGCGTGGATTGCGTTTTGAAAGGGCGAAAAATAAAAAAAGCAACGGGTGGCCATTGCTTTAACTGAAAGGCCGGTAGTGTCTCAGTTTGAAAATCTTCACAGCGACTTTGTCATTCCCGAAGGGAATCTTTACTCGCGGCCTCTATGAGATTCCCTTCGGGAATGACAAAGATTGGGTGAGCATATTCAAACTGAGACGCTGCCGAAAGGTGGATAGCCACTGCACTAAGCGGCGGCGGTGTTGCTGTCTTTTTTTGCTGATTTGGCTGCCTTTTTAGCCGGCGCAGCCTTGCCGCTGATGGCGCGGACGGTCTTGGAAAGGAAAACTGGTCTTTGGCGGCTTTATCATCCTTGAGGAATTTGGCCGATAGCTTAGCTACGCTGCTCACTTCCTTATAAATGGCATTAAATTCTGTGACTGCTTCTTTGGTGGCTTCGGGGCGCTTGCCCTTTTGGCCTTCCTGGGCAATGTTTGCATCCATGACGGGCTTCGCGGCGGCTAGGATGCTGTCTATGGTATCGGCGGCGGTGCCTTTCTCTATAATCTGCTGCCTGAGGTCTTTGCTCATGTTCTGGCTGAAGCGGGAAAGAAGGGAGGAAAGGGCTTCCTGGTCGCTGCTGCTCTTTTTCGCGCCTTTATAGAAGTCTGTATAGCCGAGGGTTTTGAGGATTTCATCGCGCCGGTCTTTATCCTCATCAAAGTCTTCTTCTATCTGGGATTTTAGCTCGGAAAGGGCTGTCTGGACGGGGGTTATGAGGTCTTTAAGGTTTTTGGTGGCTTGGCGGAGGGCTTTGGCGCTGTCTGCATCGAGATAGTTTTTAGCGGCCTTGTCAATACGCTCTTTGAGCGTGTTGAAGAAGTCGTCAGTCCAGTTGCTGCGCTTCTTTTGGAGGATTTCTTTGTGAGCAATGGCGGCATCCACGATGGTAGCGCCGCCTATGAGCATCTTGGCGTCTTTGCAGGAATAATCGCGGGGCGGGACAGATGATGATGAAGTTGCCATAGTATTTATGTAGTAATGGTTTAGGCTAATCAAACGTTGATGAAAGTGATTTATTTTGAGCTTTCCAGCATCTGGTGGAATAGCGCGGGCAATTCCTGGATAAACAGGCGCATGTTTTCATTGTTCTGCTGGCTTAGCATCAGGACGCGCTCTATATTTTGCTGGTGCCTGTTGTCCATACGTTCAAACAACTCGTGCAATACCTCGGCGGAATTGATATGCTGAATACCGGAAGCATGGTCTGAGTTGTACTGCACCACATGCGGATTATCGTCCATAATTTCTTCCGGGCGGCAGTCCAATATTTTAGCGGCAAGTAGTATCTGTGCTTCTGTCCATGCGGACTTGCCGGTTTCAATGCGGCTGTAAGCTGACTTGCTCAGATTCATCAGGTCGGCCATTTCATCCTGTGAGTATCGTTTTTCACGCTTTTCACGGAGCTTGGTTCTCATCGTGTTGCGTTGTTTGGATTAAAGATAGCGTTGTTTGGGAATTTGTTGCGTAAAGCGGGAAAGCATACGTTGAAGGCAAAGGTTTGGTGCTGAAATGAGAAACCAATAAAACCAAACGGCTTATGAAACAAACACAGCTACGTAAATCAAGAAGCAGTATAAACGCTTTCTTATTCCGAATGCTGATTGCATTTGGCATGTTAAGCACATTTCTCACAGCTAATAGCACTAAGGCTTCCGGGCAAGGCGGCGCAGCAGGCCCTAACTGCTTTCAGGGCTTTGTAACAAAGCTTACCCGTTTTGACGGATACGCGGATTCCTTTGATGCCAGACCTTACAACGTGCCATTCTGTGACCGTCATTACTTCTTCACAACCTATGTGAACACAGAAGTGGTCATCAACTACATACCGCAAGTAGTTGCGCCTTGCCAGCCGTGCGACTATGTAACGTTGCGGTATGCCATCTATAAAGACGGCGACCCCAATCCGCTTGTGGCCGTCGGAGATACCGACTTTGAAGTGGGTGCATGTTACTTTGAAGACAACAACTATCCAATCCATTTCACCCCGGTAGTGAGGGGCACCTACAGGATTGTTTTTGAGCGGTACAATTTTGGCGTGTGGACCGCCCAAAGCGTAGCGATATTCACTGCCATACCCATGATTGAGAAGGTTTGAATTGAAGCCGAGCCCATCTGTTCTTCAAACTTCACCGCCCCGTCAGACGGAAAGCTGCATTTCAAAATCAAAACAGACCCGGCCATTGATTCGGTGATGTTCTATGCGCCGACTGATAACCTGCCCGCCTCGGGTAGTTGCTACCGGCAGCAAATGCTGCGTCTCGGCATAGACTGCGATGTGAACAGTTCGGACGTGTACAGCACCTACAGCGATTCCAACGCGGCATTTATCACCAGCTACTTAAACATTCTCCCGCATCCCAATGATATATGCGGCAGTGTATGGCCCCACTATGACCTCACAAAGCAGGATGATTTTTGGGTGTATTACAGTGCTGTGTCCAATTATATTACCGGCAGCCAGAAAGGAGTGCCTGTAACCATTAATCTGACCTTCACGGACGGCGTACAGTTGAATAAAACACTCCATGCCCCGTGGCTCATCAGCTTCCCGCCCGGCACAACACTGGCCGGCGGGCCCCAAGCCGGCCAATCGCCTTATCATAGCCCTTCTTACAGGGCCGCAGCGGGCAGTGGCGGGGATTATGAACTGTGGACTCCTGACAACAATCCGGCGGCTGCCATGTATGGTACTGCCCAATCCGTTTATAAGATTAAAGACTCCCTTATCATTCCGGCCGGAAAGGTGCTGGAGATACAGGACATGCAGGTAGAGTTCGGCCAGCAGGGCGTTGTCCAAATTAAAACTGACCCTGCATCCGGTAAGGCGGGCGGATACCTAAAGCTGAACAACAGCACCCTCACTGCCATGCACGACTGCGGCAATGACAGCAAGCTCTGGCAGGGCGTACGGGTATGGGGCGATGGCACGCAGACCCAGGCGGTGACCTCCACCGCTCTGGGCGTGGGGCAGAGCAGGCAGGGCACGCTGGATATGAGCAATGCCGCCGGAATATCCTACGCCAGTTGGGGCGTGGTAAATGCCGGGCCAACCATCAACTACCCAAACAATCCGTCCAACTACCCGCAAAACGGCAAGCCCTGGAACGGCTCGGGCGGGGTTATCCTATGCAACAACGCGACGTTTTATAACAACGTGCGGGCCGTCAACTTTGGCCTCTACCCGGATAAAGGGCTATGCCCCACCTGCCCTTCTGCTGCTTATCGGGCCTTCTTTACTAAATGCACTTTCCTGGAAGATGGCAGCGCCCCTTCGTTCATCGGGTTTATCGGCGGCTGGGCGGTGAACGGCGTGGGCATTTACGGAAGCACATTTACGGATAATACCGGAAATAACGGCACCTCGTTCCGCTATGGCATTAATGGCTATGACTTCGGCGTAAAGGTTGACCGGTATGTGCATCCCATCTCGGGCGCAGCCACTCCCACCCAATTCTATAACCTGAATAACGGCGTGGAGCTGAACAACAGCAATGGCAGCCCCACTACCGGCATTGTAAAGAACTGCCTGTTTGACAACAATAATACCGGGGCCTCCTTTACCGCCATCCCCGCTCCGCAGGTGCACGTCAATACCTTCAACATCGGCAATAATATCAACATCCCCCAGCGGCTGGGCCTGTTTATAGCCACCGGCAGCGGATATGGCGTTACCTACAACTCCTTTGCGCCGGCGCCGGGCGCGCGCTTTACTGTCGGTGCGCTTATCAGCAATACCGGCGGCGACGCGAACAAGGTGGCCAAGAATACCTACACCAATATATGGGTAGCTAACCTGAGCAACTATCTGAACAGAAATGATACACCTACCAGACCCGCCGCAGGCCTTCAGTTTCTTTGCAACAGTCAAAGCGGCAATATCTGGGATATTGCGGCCAGCGGCCACACCTATACCGGCAGCGGCCTACCGCATGAGGGCATGTGCGACTTTCAGGGAGATGCAGGTAAGGCAGCGGGAAACACCTTTAGTGGCAGCGCCTACTACAATGTTGCTAACAATCTCGCAGAAGTTCACCCCGTTGATTACTATGCAGGCACCTTGGCTAACGAAATTCCTACTAATATATCGGGGACAGTATTGCATACTGGTAGCAATCGCAATACGTGTAGCACCACAGAATACCCAGACCCTAATGACCCCAGCATTATCCGGACGGGCGGGGGCAGGGCACCGGGGCATCGCATAGCCTATTTTCTGAGCGACCCGGAGGGCATGCAATACCGCGACAGCCTCTATTTGGAACTTGCCAACTGGCATAGCGCCTACAGCGACCTGCTTAAAACAGACATGCTCATTCAGGACGGTAACGCCATTGACGCTAACGGTGTATATAATGCCATTGTAAGCAATGACACCCTGAGCGGCGTAGAGACTTATGAGTTCAGTTACTGGGGCCGCAGGCTCATGGATATTAAGCTGCAACAGTTGTCTGACGGCGTTACTCCGGATTCCCTTACCACTGACCAGGTGCAGAATCTTGCGGGCATAGCGGACAGCGCAAAGATGTGGGCGCGTGACCGGGCACGGGGATGGCTGCATATCTATGATGGCCGCAGCTTCACTACCGAGATGGTATTCCCTGTTGATACTGTATCAGATGGGGGCGGTGGCAGTGCAAGAATGGCTCCTGCTATTTATACTACAGCAACTGCTGCAAACAAGCTATTCTATAGCGTATCACCCAACCCGGCTACTGACCAGTTGCGGATAAGCTACCAAAAGGCAGATGGTGCGACTGAAAGCTTTATCCTTTCAGACATCACAGGAAGAGTTGTGGCAAGGTCTGCTCTCAACGGTAATTCCGGCGTCAGTAAAGCTGACATACACAACTTGCCGTCCGGTGTGTATCTATACCGCATCATGAACGGTAAGACTGTAAAGCAAAGCGGTAAGATTTCCAAGCAATAGCGCCTTAGCTTTATAGAAGTTTAAGTTTCTAATGACAAGAAAAACACTGTTTCTATTAGTTCTGAGTGCCTGCCTGCATTTTACGGCAGGTGCTCAGAGCTATTTTAATGTCAAAGCTACACTGCACTCAAATGCATTGCTTCTGAACGGAGTCGTAGAGCGCAATGGCAAATACTATACATCCGCAACGTGCCTTGACAGTATTAATTCACTTGGCAATGGGTATTTCATCAGTATAATTGGCATCCGGTTTAGTGTGTGGAGCACAAGCGGTCAATTGTTGCATGATTCAGTTTTTCAGCGGGCCGATAGCGGAAGAAGTGAAATTTCATGTATAGCAATACATGAATTACCAAACCATACTTTTCTTATAGCCGCAAATGGCGGCGACACTAAAGGACATGTAAAGCTGTTTCTATATTGTTTTGACAGCACGGCACGTCCGCTTTGGCAAAAAGAATGGGATAAGCCAGCAGATTTTCCAATGATAACGCCATTTGATTATTGGCGAATGGCCGACTTTAAACCAGATGGGCACGGCAATTACTTAATGCTTTCTTCTATTGCCCGCGGTCCAAATGAGCAGACGCTGCTTACTAAACTGGATTCAAGTTTCAATGAAATATGGCACAAAGACTTTGGTGATAATAAATACAGCAGCGAAGCAAGGAGCCTGATTGTTGAAGATAGCAGCTACACCTTCGGAGGCTACTACAGCAATATTAATGAAACCAGTAGGAAGACATTTTATCGCACGGAATTATTCCGGACAGATACCGCCGGCAATCTGACCTGGCACTGGCAAAGTGACACGGCTACCAAAAGGATGGGACTCAATCATCTTATTCGCACTAAAGACGGCAATCTCGCCTTCTGCGGAAAAGGTGCGGGCATACAGGTATTTGCCGCCAACGGTTTCAGCGACTTTTACTGGCGTCCGTGGATTGAAAAGATAGACACCACGGGTAAAACTATCTGGAGCAGGGCTATCTGGAGCTATCCTACCAACAGGGAATCAAGCGCCTACTCAAAGCTCGTTGAGCTTCCCAACGGTGATATCGTAGCCTGCGGTATGATAACGAGCGGCTTTGACTCTACTGAGGATATACCGGCAACATACGGAGTGCTGGTTCACTACGCTGCGGACGGAACGGTCAAATGGCGGCGGAAATACGATTACCGGGGCGATACGATGTACTACATGCTGTATGACATGGAGCGCGCACAGGACGGCGGTTATGTCATGGCCGGTCAAAATATTGACTTCAATGGCTCAACCGCCACTCTTCCGTGGCAGCGGGCATGGCTGCTCAAAGTAGATAGCAACGGCTGCTCCTCTGGCAATGACCCGCAATGCTGGCCGGTAAGTGTGCCGCAAGAGCCTAAGCTGGCAGCGGGGAGCTATAAGGTATATCCTAACCCCTCCACCAGTCAGCTAAATATCTCTTACCAAAAAGAAAGCGCCATTCCCGAAACATTTTTCCTTTATGACATCACCGGTAGGCTGGCCGCGCAGGCAAGCCTAGCGGGCGCGAAGGGAAATCGGGTATAGATATTGCCCGGCTGCCGGAGGGCATCTACCTATACCGCATTACAGCACAGGATGGAAGCATTAAAAGCACCGGAAAGCTTTCCAAACAATAAAAAACCCCGCCGCGCAAAGGCCGGAGGGGTTTTTGGCTGGAGTAATGCAGGCTCTTACAGGCGCGCTTTTGGTACCCTGTCGTCAAGGCCTATGAAGCACCTAATATCGTGCTCCGATTCTTAATGCAGCTAGCGCTGCTCATTCATTTCGTTTGCTGCGTCGGTTATATTGTCGTCCCCTTCGGCTTTGTCAAAGTGTTTGCCCACCGCTCCTACGCCGGCCTGTTCATAATCTAAGTCCGTCGCAATAGACTGGCCTGTGGCAGCTTGGCCAGAAGTATAACCGGTGCCTTCTGAGCCACCGGCGCCAGGTGCGGTCGGCCCGTCATAAGAGATATTGGTGCCTGTATTTGCAAGGGCGCTGTTGTTATGCGGATCTACCTGCGCTGTGGCTGCGCGGCCCATGCCGGCTGCGTAAAGCGCGTTATTATGAATGCCGCCTTTTTGATGTTCGCCCTGCTGACTGCTATTATTTTCACTCTCACTATTACCGGCAGATCCTGTATTTAGGCTTTCATCACCATAATCTTCGGGGCGGCCTTCCTGTCTTTGCGTATCCATATGTGGAAAGGGGGTTTCTTGCCATAAAAGGAGATAAAGATTATGCCATTAAAGCTGCAGGTAGCGCCGCAGAAAGCCAAGTGAGCTTTGCTCCATCTCTTTAGCCCGCGCCGCGTCATAATGCGGATTAGAAGGATTGGCAAAGGCATGGTCTGCAGCAGTGCCGATATATGTAAATTTCCGACCCGCCGCCTCAACGGCCTTTCCGAACTGCTGCACATCCGCAACGGGTATGAATTTGTCCAGCGTGCCGTGGATGTAAAGCACATCCGTTTTCAACGGTATAATATTCTTCGCGTCCTTTTCCGGAAATCCGTAATACATCACGCAGCCAGAGGCCTGCTTTTCTGCCAGCACCGCCGCGCGGAAAGCGTAAGAGCCGCCCATACACCAGCCCAGCGTCGCGACCTGGTTGTCACGGCCAATTTTAGCCAGCAATCCTTTGATCAGCACGTCGGCACGGCGCTTGTCCAGCGTGGAAGACAGCTTGCCGGCCTCCTCAGGCGTAGTAGCTACAACGCCATCATACAGGTCAATAGCATAAACGTCTATCGGCCCGAGTGAATCCTGCCAGCGGTCGGCCTCGCGGCGTATGTAATCGTTCAGGCCCCACCATTCATGAAAGATGATGAGCGTGCGTACGGTTGCCTCCGGGGCGGGTACGTAATATGCGCGGCCCTTCTTTCCATCTAAGGTTTGAAAGGTTATGTCGCTGCCGCGTCGGGCGGCATACTGAAATGGCTCAGGCGCCTCGTGCGCTTTGGCAAAGGCTTCTGTTTGGGCAAGGGCCATCAGGCCGGACGGCTTTACACAGCAAGATGGCGTCTGTGAATTTGCAGCAACTGCGAGGAGCAGCACAGGAAAGGTGAGTAAGGTCTTTAGAAGCTTCATGGATGCGTTGTTTTGTTTATTTATTTGGGTCAAAGTAGCAATTAAGTATAGAATCCATCTGTGCCTTGCCGGCGGCAACCGACAATGTTTTATCGCGGAACTGCGCCTCAATAAGCCAGGACAATGGTTGCGCTACCGCATTGAAATGGCGGAAGGCATCGTGCAATTGCGCGTCCCAGTCTTCATGAAAATGCAACAGGTCATCGGGCCGGACCTGCGTACGCGGGGTGCCCGATTCCGGCAGGCAATCCCAGGGTTCTGACACGTTCAAATAACCGTAGTCGTCTGTCAGCTCTTCGCCGGGATGAATGTCACGCACGGCGAGCTCAAAGTTGTATGCAGTGGAAATGCATGAAGAGCGGAAGGAATGATTCACATAACGCGCATGATCCCAGCAAAAAATGTCATTGCCGTCATGATCGCGATAACAGTACTTGTCTAAAATAGCTCGGTAAGGCGCTTCCATCATCGCAGCCTCGCCGGGTGGGAAAACCCGGTCCAGCTGGTCAAAGGCCCATGTAATGGTGCCTTTGGGAATGAGCTTCGTTGCTACTACGCCATAGCCTTTCTCCGGCGAAATAAAGCGAAGCTCAGTATCGGGATGAATCATTGAAAATGTGGGATTCGGAAGGCGGAAGTCGGTGTGAACACCGCGGTACAGCAAGCCGCTTCAAAAAATAGCGCCACTAATGGCACCAAGTTTTCCTCAACCTGCCTCATGCAGCAACAAGATAGCAAAGCTTTTATGGATGAGGCAGCCCGTCTGGCCATCCAGGGCATGGAGCGGGGAGACGGCGGCCCTTTCGCCGCGGTCATCGTGCGCGGCGGCAAAATCATCGGCAAAGGCTGGAACCAGACCTTCGGCCTGACCGACCCGACGGCTCACGCAGAGGTGCAGGCCATTCGCAACACCTGCAAAGACCTCAAAACGCTGGAATTGGCCGGCGCGGTTATGTACTGCACCGGCGAGCCATGCCCCATGTGCATGTCCGCCATTTACTGGACGATGCTGGACGCCGTTTACTTCGCCAATACAAAGGAGCAAAGCGCTCTTTGCGGCTTTGACGACGCCAAAATCTACAAGGAGCTGCGCCTTTCCTGGAAAGAGCGCGCGCTTAATATGGTGCATTTCCCGAATGAGGGGGCGGAAGAAGCCTTCCGCATCTGGGAAGAGAAGAAGCAGGCTGCCCTGATCAAGGGGAAAACGATTTGAGCCTTGTTGTACTGAAAATTTCAATCCCGCAGCACCGTAACATTCCCCTCGTCATCCAGCCGCACAATGCGTGAAGGGCGACGCGCTTCACGGTCGGCCTGCCGGTAAGACACGACGCAGCCCGCGCCGGCCTTAATCCGCTCGTCAATCTCCGCGAAGAATGGCGCCGCTGCCGCGCCGCTGATATTGGCAGAAGTGGAAACGATGGGCTTGCCGAAGCGTTTCAATAAAGCCTTGCAAAAGGCATCCTTCGGCACGCGCAGCGCAATGCTGCCGTCTTCATTCACAACGTTTTCCGCCAGTCCGATGGCGCCGTCAAACACCACCGTAGTGGGCAGCTCAAAGCTTTCCAGGATATGAATGACGTCTGGCGGTGGGGCAGCTACATATTGCAGCACGTCCTTCGCATCGGGCAGCAGCACGATGAGACTTTTCTGCTTCGGGCGCTGCTTCAGCGCAAAGACTTTTTCCACCGCCGCCTCGCTCGTGGCATCACAGCCGATGCCCCATACAGTATCGGTGGGGTAGAGGATGGTTTCGCCGGCGGCAAGGGCGGCTACCGCTGCTTTTACGTCTGCGGAGAAGTCCACCATAAAAGGGCATTTAGGTCAATATCGTTGGCGCAGCGGAAGTGGCCTTGCGGGCATGCCGGATAGCCATGAATGCCGCAGGGCTTACAGTACAGGTCTTCTAGCTCTACCAATCGTGAGTTATCTGAAAGCGGCCCAAAGCCAAAACAGCGGTGCGTGGAGCAGAACACCGCGGTCATAGGCGCATTGAGTGCCGAGGCGAAATGCACCGGCCCGCTATCGTTGGCATAATTCATCACTGCGCCGCTCATGAGCACCGCCGACTGTATCATGCTCAGGTGTCCGCATAAATTAACGAGATCAGTACGGTCGGCAAGGTCAATGAGTTCTTCCGCCAGTCCAAAGTCGCCCGGTCCGCCGAGGACATAAATTTTATGGCCCGGCGGCAGCCGGTCAGCCAGTACGGCCCAGCGTGTAATAGGGAAGCGCTTGGTAGCCCATACAGATGAGGGTGCGATGCAGATGTAAGGTGCCTGCTGGTAGCCCTTTACCGCCTCATAGTCCGCCGGAGCCGGGTAGAGTCGCGGCCTTGCCGGCTGCAGCCCACATAAATCTGAAATAAGGCGCTGGTTGCGGTCGGTCTCATGCAGGACCGGCGATTCGCCGGGTTTGGAGAATCGGTGCTCGGCTTTGAACGTATAGCGCCAGCTGAACGGATTTTTGGAGAATCCCCGCCGCTCCCCGGCCCGTGAGAGTGCTGTGACAAAGCCGGTAGTGGCGCCGCGATGGGCGTTAATTACGTGTGTGTAGCGGGCACGCCGTACCTCACGGGCAATGCCCCAGAGATTTTTTAGCTTGCCTTGCTGTTTGTCCCACACGTATAGCTTATGGATGTGCGGATGGCCGTTCAAAAGATGCTCGGACCCTTTGCGCAGCAAAAAGTCAATTGGTGCATCCGGAAGCTGGTGCCGCAGCGCTTCTATCAGGGCAGTGGCGAGCACGACATCGCCCAAGAAGGCCGTTTGGATAATGAGGATGCGTTGCACGGTCGGCAAATGTAACTTGCGCGTCAGGCATTGCCGTTTAACCCTGTTTTAACCACTTTAAAAAATTGTATGCGTGGGTTTCGGCCCTAAATTTGCCTAAACCGCAACGAACTCTTTAATCACCCATGAAAAAAGCCATCCTTTCCATCTCGCTGCTTGCCTTTACTGCCGCAGCCTCCTTCTGCTCAGGACAAGAAGCAAATGGTAACGAACCAGCCTGCGGCCGCAGCGCCCGCCAAGGCCACGACGTTGACCCCGGATAACATCGCGTTCAAGAGCGATAGCTACGACTTCGGCAATGTTTCCGAAGGGGCCCCGGCAGAGCACGTCTTTACCTTCACCAATACCGGCAAAGAGCCCTCTGGTGATTGAGCGTGTTCAACCTTCCTGCGGCTGTACCGCCCCTGACTGGACCAAGGAGCCAATTGCCCCCGGCAAGACCGGTATGGTTAAGGCTACTTACGGCACCCAGGGCCGTCCCGGCCACTTTGAGAAGACCATGACCGTCTTCACCAACGCGGGCACCAAGCTCGTATCCTTTAAGGGTACTGTTGAAAAGGCGCCGGAGACTTCTGTTCCGCAGAATGGCTCCATGATGCGCTCCAACTAACTAATTGCCTGCCGCAGCCGTCTTTACCACAGACCTGCTCACCTACCTTCACAACTTCAAACAATCAATTAAACTAACAGACATGAAGAAAGTAATGCTTGCCCTGGCGCTTAGCGCATTTGCCGCGACCGGCGCTATGGCACAAACCACTGCTGCACCGCAGGAGGCTGCAAAGACCGTTGACAAGAACGCGCCGAAGTTCTCCTTCGCTGGTGGCGAGACGCATGACTTTGGCAACCTGACTGACCAAAAGGATGCCGAGTACACCTTTAAGTTCAAGAATACCGGCAAGACCCCGCTCATCATCACCAACGCTAGTGCATCTTGCGGCTGCACGGTGCCTGAGTTTCCTAAGGAGCCGATCATGCCCGGCAAGGATGGCGCTATTAAAGTGACCTTCCACACCGCAGGAAAGAGCGGCCCCTTCACCAAGACTGTATTCATCCAGAGCAATGCTGCTGCCGACAAGGAGCGCTACGAGATCTACATCAAGGGTAATGTAACCCCAAGCGGCCAGCAAGTGGCACCTGCCAAGAGCTAAGCCCTGATCGTTTTATTAAAAAAGCCGGTTCCTTTTGGAGCCGGCTTTTTTATGGTGCTGACACGGTAGTATAAAAAGGTGGCGCGGTAATGCCGCATTCCCGTGCGGTAAAATCATTTTACCGTACGGGAATTTTGTAAAAATGTGCGGTTTTGGAAAGAAAGGGCTTGATAATCAGGGGAAAGCCCAATAGACTGACAGCCGATGAAACGTGCGACGCAACGGCAGCCCGATAGCGAGCTGCAGCCGGCTGCCAAAAAACCGCATCCATTACCTTCGCGCCAAACAAAGAAATATCCCGCCCATGAGCTTCATCACCGCCATCCATGCCCGCCAGATCCTTGACTCCCGCGGCAACCCTACCGTAGAGGTTGACGTAACCACCGCCGATGGCGATATGGGCCGTGCGGCCGTGCCCTCCGGCGCATCTACCGGCAAGCATGAGGCGGTGGAGCTGCGCGATGGCGATAAGGGCGTTTATGTAGGCAAGGGCGTGCTCAACGCGGTGAAGCATGTGAACGAGACCCTCAACGAGGAGCTTTACGGCATGGACGTAACCGATCAGCGCGCCATTGACGACCTGATGCTGGAGCTGGACGGCACGGAGAACAAGAGTAAGCTGGGTGCGAACGCCATCCTTGCAGTAAGCCTGGCGGCTGCCAAGGCCGGCGCGAAGGCGAGCGGCATGCCCCTGTACCGTTACGTGGGCGGCACCAATGCCCGCACCCTGCCTGTGCCGATGATGAACATTCTGAACGGCGGCGCGCACGCGGATAACAAGATTGATTTCCAGGAATTCATGGTGATGCCCATCGGCGCGTCGTCCTTTTCTGAAGGATTGCGCTGGGGCGTGGAGATATTCCACACGCTTAAAGGTGTGCTGAAGAGCAAGGGCTACAGCACCAACGTAGGCGACGAAGGTGGCTTTGCGCCGGACATCCAGAGCAATGAGGAAGCCATTGAGACGGTGCTTCAGGCCATTGAAAAGGCGGGCTACAAGCCGGGCGATGAAGTCGCAATTGCAATGGATGCCGCGAACAGCGAGCTGTGGGACGATAAGGCGGGCTCGTATGTATTTCACAAGAGCAGCGGCGCTAAGATGAGCTCGGATGAGCTGGTAGCCTTCTGGGTGGATTGGTGCAAGAAGTATCCGATTGTAAGCATTGAAGACGGCATGGCAGAAGATGACTGGAAGGGTTGGAAGGCACTTACAGATGCCCTCGGCAATAAGGTGCAGCTTGTAGGCGATGATCTGTTTGTAACGAATGTAACCCGCCTGCAGCGCGGCATTTCAGAGAGCATCGGGAACGGTCTGCTGGTTAAGGTGAATCAGATCGGCTCGCTAAGCGAGACAATTGATGCGGTAACGATGGCGCAGCATGCCGGCTTCAACACCATCATGAGCCATCGCAGCGGCGAAACGGAGGACAACACTATTGCCGACCTGGCGGTAGCACTCAACTGTGGCCAGATCAAGACTGGCTCGGCGTCGCGCTCGGATAGAATGGCAAAGTATAATCAGTTGTTACGGATAGAAGAAGAGCTGGGAGGCAGCGCGTATTATCCGGGCCGGGCGCTTAAGTTTGGAAAGTAGTTTTTAACGTTGGAGCGTTTGGACGTTCCTTAACGCTCCAACATT
Organism: uncultured Bacteroidota bacterium; assembly: GCA_963782125.1. Lineage (GTDB taxonomy): Bacteria > Bacteroidota > Bacteroidia > Chitinophagales > Chitinophagaceae > UBA1952. Next base: position 467,476 of record CAWAID010000007.1, on the reverse strand, counting down.
CCAACGGTCCAACATTCCAACAATGAAATTCCTCCGCATCATTTTCAACAAATACCTGCTGACGGCAGTGGGCTTTGTCATCTTCATGCTGTTCTTTGACCAGAATGATTGGTTCAGCCAGCAGGCGCGCAAGCGGGAGCTGGAGGATGTGAATAACAACATCGCATTCCTGCAACGGCAAACGGATACTATGGACCACAGCTACGCGGCATTGCGTACGCAGCCGCAGGAGCTGGAGCGCTTTGCCCGCGAGCATTACCGCATGAAGCGGGATACGGAAGACCTTTACATCGTTGAGCAGCAGTAAGCAGGCTTAGCGCTTTGTGAGCTCTGTAAAAGCTGCCATAAAAGCCGGGGTGTCGTCGGGGCTGATAATGATTTTACGGTCGTCGTCCAAAGTGATGAGGAGCATCTTCGTGCGGTCGGTCACATAAAGCGTCATATGACCCCATTTTCTATAATAGAACTTGCCAAAGTACCCAAGAAAACCGCCGCTGGCGAAGGTGCGAATGCCAAAGCCGAGCTCTTTTACCGTGATGGGCACAATGCTGCGGAATCGGTGCAGCGGATAGTCGGCATTTACAATCGGCCGGATAATGTGCAGCCCTTCGCTGTCAAGGGTGTATTCTTTAACGTAGAAAAGGGCGGTGGTACCCAATGCAGCTACAACTACGATGGGCCCGATTAGCAGCCTGGGGTCATGCAGGCGGAGGTACTGAATGAGAATGGTGCTGATAGGGATGACCACAATAAGCACAACGACAAAGCTGATTTGCTTGGCCATACTGTCAAGGGTGGCAGAGAAGCAGCGCATTAGAAAAAGCAGTTTAGAACTCAGCAGGCTTACATCCGCCGCCTTTTCATTTCCTTGCGAATCAGGGAAAGCTCGCGCCCCGTTTGCCCGGCGACGGAAGTATTTTCCTGAGCGCGGCGCATCAGGTAAGGCACCACGTCTTTTACAGGACCGTAAGGCAGGTATTTGGCGACATGGTAGCCTGCATGCGCCAGATTAAATGAGATATTATCGCTCATGCCGTAAAGCTGTGAAAACCAGACGTGCGGATGTGTCGGCGCAATGCTGTGCTCGTTGAGGAACGCAGCTGCCTTCGCACAGCTCGCTTCATTGTGCGTGCCTATGAATGTGGCCACGTGCGCCATGTTTGCAAGACAATAAAGCATTCCCTCGTCGTAATCGCGGTCTGTGGATGTTTTGTCCGGCTGGATAGGAGATGTGTAGCCTTGCTCTGCGGCGCGGGCGCGTTCTTTTTCCATATAAGCGCCCCGCACCAGCTTGGCACCAAGAATGTAGCCTCCGGCCCTGGCCTTTTCAGCAGATGCTTTGAGGAATTCCAACCGGTCGTGGCGGTAGAGCTGAAAAGTGTTGTAAACTATAGGTGAGGTCTTATTATACTTAGCCATTGCTGCATCGGCCAGCTCGTCAAGTGGGAATTGAATCCAGCTTTCCTCTGCGTCTATAAGTACCATAATGGCCTGCTTCGCAGCTTCGGCGCATATATCGTCCATACGCCGCTCCACACGTGCCCGTTCGGCAGCCTCTTCCGCAGAAAGCGCGGCCCCGCTATGCCATTTTTCCAGCAGCGCAAAGCGCGCGAATCCGGTGACTTTTACGCTGATAAAGGGAATATTCGGCTTTTGAGAGGCTGCATATTGAATGGCGCGGATAAATTCATTGGTCGCCCGGTCAAAATCCGCTTCCGCTTCCTTCCCTTCCACACTATAATCCAGGATTACGCCCACGCCAAAGCGTGCAATGACATTTGCCGTACGGGCCGCCTCCTCCATTGTCTCGCCGCCACAGAACTGCTTGAAAATGGTGCTTTTAATAATGCCTTTGATGGGCAATCCGGCTCCGATGGCAAATTTGGTAAGGCCCATCCCGATTTTGGTAAGGGTGGGCGAGCCCATGGAGGAGAAAAGAAAGGCGGCCTTACGCAGATCTGCATTGCTGCGGTATTGAAAGGCTATTTCGGTATTATCAAAGTTGGGCTGCATGGAGCGGTTTGTGGGCATAAAATTAGTGGGGCCGGGCCAACTGTCAGGAGAGTATCATGCCTGCCGCAGGCACCCTAACGTTCTCCGATAAAAATCTGTCCTTCATTTTATAGAATGCTTACTTTTACTCAAACCTTCAATAACAGTTAACCAGATGAAACAATTAATTACGTTATCTGCGGCTGGCCTTCTTGCTTTTGCAGCTCAGGCGCAGCATGCAGGGCATCCGCAGTCTTCCAATGTGCTGACGCCCGTTGGTGCACAAATTCAGCCTTCAACGCCTTTCACGGCACCTGTGTCTCACCTGGCAGCTAAAGGTGCTACAGCTACAGCCTTTGTAACTGATACCTTCAGCTCGGCATCATTTACTACAGGTGGTGCGAACGGCTATATCTGGACAACCAGCGGCAATACGGGCACGCTTGCCTGGAAGGTAGCCACGGCGGGTTCCAGCTATCACGGCGCTATCAACTCTACTACTAAGGCGGGTGGCTTTATGTTCTACGATGCCTTTAATAACGGCGCTGCAGTCCCGAACACCAATCCGCAATACGGCTTTCTGGTATCTCCTACGTTCAACACTGTAGGTCATGCTTATGTAGGTGTGCGTTTTCAGAACTATCACCGTCACCTTGCGGATACCACGTTTGTGGATGTGAGCACTAACAACTTTGCTACATTTTCACGGTACCCCGTTTATGTAAACAATACCCTGGCTGGCAATGGCCAGACGGATAACCCAACTATAGTTACGATTGCGACGCCTGCTGCCAGCAGCCAGTCCAGCGTTAAGTTCCGCTTTACTTATGCCGGTGGCTACACTGGTGCGGGCACCAACGGCTCAGGTGGTACTTATGGCTGGGCAATTGACGATTTCCAGCTGCTTGACCTTGATCAGGTGGACCTGTCCGTCAGCAAGTCTGTGGGCGCTATTCCACTGCACAATGCAAATGGTTACACTTCATTCGGCAGCATTCCACGCGTATTTGTAGATACTGTATTTACCTATACTAATCTCTACAACTATGGCGGTACTGCTCAAAGCTCTGTAAACGTGACATCTACCACTTATTTTAATGGTACTTCCGTTAAGAACCTGACGAAGACGTTCGGCGTTGTTCCAGTAAATGCAAATGACTCTGCTGCCGATTTCCGCAACGTTGCGTCAAACGGATACCGCCCAACTGCAAGCGGTACACTTACCCACGTATTTGCCGTTAATCAAACAAACGATGGAACTACGTCTAATAATGTTGACACAGTAGCGCAAATCATCTCCGACTCTGTATGGTATATGTATCGTCCTAACACTGCAATTACGGGTGGCTATTATATCCAGAATGGTACTGGTACCACTCCTACAGGTTTCTATTCAGGAACGCTGTATGAAGTTGGCCAGGGCAAGACTGATACGCTGACTTCCGTAGATATCGCTTTCCATCCTATTACAAACGCCGGTACTCAGGTACGCGCAGAAATCTATAAGCTGGACGAAACTGACCCTAACAATCCTTTCTGGACACAGGTTAGCTCTTCTGTTACCCGTACTATTACTGCTGCGGACATTCCGGCCAGCGGCGCGATTATCTGGACTAAGTTCATGTCTAATGTAGGTACTGCTACTACCAAGCAATACACAGTCCTCAATGAAGGTGAGTATGGCATTGTTATCCACGGTCTCAACGTGCCTGCAACAAGCAGCATCGTAGTGTACAATGGTAAGGGCCCCGCTAACCTCGTAGGCCGTTTCGGTCTGTCTGACACATCTGGTACTACTTTCGGTACCCGTGTTACTTACAATGAGCAAGTACCACTGATGCGTCTGAACTTCTCTACCAATGCAAAGTGTATTCTTGATCCGAACAATGCTGTTTGTAAGCCTGTAGCTCCAGGCTCTGTTGGTAACACTGCCAATGCAGCTTATGAGCTTAACGCGTTTCCAAACCCAGCTTACAGCGACCTGACTGTTAGCTTCAAGCTCCCAACTGCTCAGGAAGCAACGGTTCGCCTGATGAACACCATGGGTCAGACGGTGATGAGCCAGACTACAGGCAAGCTCAATGCAGGCCAAAAGGGTAGCGCTCATTTCAACACTGCACAACTTGCTGCCGGTATGTACTACTATAGCGTTGAAGCCGCCGGCTCCCGCGCTACAGGCCGCGTAATGATCGCACGTTAAGACGATTACACGCTTTTAAAATTTAAAGAGGATGGCAATGGCCATCCTCTTTTTTTGCCTTAATAAATCCCCCTTAACCGCAACCCGAATGGCTTTGACCGGCACAAAAATTATGGGAGCTTTACACCACCTATTTTTAACCAGAACAATAATTCTATCCCAGACGACATGAAAAAGCTACTTACGCTCGCAGCAGTCGGCCTTACAGCCTTCGCAGCACAGGCGCAAAACCGGCAGGCTATGAATGCAACCGCGGCTCCGACCCGTTGCGCCAATGCACACGCAAACCTCAGCGTCCCGCATGCAACTGGCTACACGCCACTTAAGGGTGCAAAGACGGGAAATGCAACCGCTTTCTACACAGATACTTTCAGCGCCACTTCGTTTACGATGACCAATCCCTGGGTGGCAGGCGGCAACACGCCTTCCCAAGGCAGCTGGAAATTCACCAACACGGCTGCAACCGGCGCCTACAACATTGGTAAAATCTTCTCTACTACAAGCGCCGGCGGCTGGATGCTCTACGACTCCGACGGAATCGGTGCGCTCTTTAATTCCACACCGCAGGTAGGCACGCTCACTTCGCCAACAATCTCATGTGCCGGCCACAGCTATGTAGGTGTACGCTTTCAACAATATACAGAGCGTTTTCAGGATACGTTCTATCTACAGGTAAGCAACAACGGCGGCACAACCTGGACCACCTATCCGATTTTCCCGAACATGGCACTTACCAATAATCTGTCTACAGAGAATCCGGAAGTGACAACAATCAATATCACCGCCACTGCGGCTAATCAAGCCAACGTAAAGGTGCGGTTCTATTATTCCTGCTCGTTCGCAGGCGGCGGCTACAACTGGCTGGTGGACGACTTCCAGATGCTGGACCTGGATCCGATTGACCTCGGCCTTATCAAATCAGGCGCCGTAATGACGCTGGGTGGTACTTCTGGCAATACGCCTATGGGTACAATGCCGAAGCAGTTTGCTGATACGGTCGTTCCATTTACATCGCTGATCAATTATGGCGGCCTTGCGCAATCCGGCGTAACGGTGAGTGCGAATATCTATCGTGCTGGCACTGCGCTTTATCCTGCATCCAAGGTATTTACAAGCATTCCTGTTAACGCTTACGATTCCTTCGCTGCGTTCAATAACGGCTATAAGTCAACAACTGTTGGCAGCTATGCAGCTACCTTTTCCGTAAATCAAACCGGCGACGCTGTAACGGCTAATAACACCGACACCGTAGTATATAACATCTCTGATTCATCTTTGTGTGTGTTCCTAGGTTATCAGGAATCCACTAAGCGCCTGAATCCTTATTATTACAATGGAGGTTATACCGTGGTTGGTACCGGCACACCGGCAACGAAGCGTTTTGTAGGCTCTCAGTTTGAAATCCCGGCCGGCAAGCGCGATACGCTGACCTCGCTCAGCGTGTGCTTTACATCGTCAACAGTAGCAGGTGCCGCTATTAACGGCGAAATCTACAAGCTGGATGATACTGATCCTAACAACCCAATCTGGAATATTGTAGGCAGCACTTTTTCAAAGACGCTTACCGCCGGTGATATTTCTTCCACGGGCGCATTGGTATTTGTCAACCTCCCTGTAAATATTGGAACAAATAAGAAGTATGTAGTTGCGGACGCAGGCCTGTATGCTGCTGTTATCCGCCCTTCGTCTTCCTCTGTGTCTCAGGCAGTTTACGTAGCTGCTGCGCGTCCAGCCGCACCAGCCAACCTTATTGGCCGCTATGGCGCTCTGGATGAATATTCCGGCACCGCGGGCGGTTTTGGCCTCGGCATCGGTACTACCTATTTCACTTATGAGGATGTGCCAGCAGTTGTAGCTAATTTTGGTAACACAAGCACCAGCGGCACTAATCCACAACTTCAGTGTAGCGGGCCTGAACGGTGTATCTGTGGGCAAGTCATTCCCCAATCCTGCGAATACTAACTTGAGCATACCTGTAGCCGCTTCAACTGCGAGCAACGTATCAATCAGCTTATTCAATATGATGGGCCAGGAACTGAAGCATCAGGACCTTGGTACGCTGAAGGCCGGAGCTTCTAAGATCGCCGTATTCAATACTTCAGATCTCGCGACAGGCGCCTATTTCTACACCATTTCCGCCAACGGCGGCCGTCAGACAGAGCGCGTGGTCGTAGCACACTAATCGCACGCTGTTTAGCGTTTAATAGGTCAGATTAAAGAAGGGATGGCGCCACCGCGCCATCCCTTCTTCTTTCGCCATCCCGAAACATTAGGCTATCATTGCCGCCGGGAGCACCATTTTTTATCTAAGTAAGCAGTAATAAACGTACAGTAAGTAAGAAGGATGGCTAAGAACCTGTTGATCGTAGAATCACCCGCGAAGGCAAAGACTATTGAGAAAATACTGGGGCCGGATTTTGAAGTAAAATCCTGCTTCGGCCATATCCGTGACCTGGAGAAGGAGGACATGGGCATTGAAATCAACAACCGGTTCAAGCCTCATTACACCATATCTGAAGATAAGCAACGCGTAGTAAGCGAATTGCGCGCCACTGCCAAGCGAAGCAATGAAGTCTGGCTCGCTACGGATGAAGACCGGGAGGGCGAGGCCATTTCATGGCACCTCTGTGAAGTACTGGGGCTGAATCCGGTAACTACAAAGCGGATCGTTTTCCATGAAATCACCAAGCCAGCCATTCAGAAAGCCGTGCAGAATCCACGCACGGTCAATATGGACCTGGTAAATGCCCAGCAGGCCCGCCGCATCCTAGACCGCATCGTGGGCTTTGAGATTTCGCCCATTCTGTGGCGGAAGATGAGCATGAAGAACAATCTTTCGGCAGGACGCGTGCAAAGCGTGGCTGTGCGGCTGATTGTGGAGCGCGAACGCAACATCATCGGATTTGTGCCGAAAAGCTCCTTTAAGATAGAAGCAGCCTTCACCGCGCCCGACATCAATGGTCGCACCGTAACCTTTAAGGCAGAAGGCCCGGACAAGCTTGAAAACGAGAGCGGCGCAAATGAATATCTGCAACGCTGCATCGGTGCTGCTTACCGCGTGAGCGATGTGCAGGTAAAGCCCGGCAAGAAGTCGCCCGCACCACCCTTTACCACTTCTACGCTACAGCAGGAAGCCAGCCGCAAGCTTGGCTACTCCGTAAGCCGCACTATGAGTCTGGCGCAGCGGCTTTACGAGAACGGCCATATCACCTACATGCGGACGGACTCTGTGAACCTGTCTGATACGGCCTTGATCTGCATCGCGCGATGCGATTACAGAACAGTACGGACCGCAATACCACCAGCAGCGCCGCTTTCAGAATAAAAATGAATCTGCGCAGGAAGCCCACGAAGCCATCCGGCCTACAGATATGCGGGCGCATGCGCATCCCTGATGGCGAAGGTCAGCGCCTTTATGAGCTGATCTGGAAGCGCACCATGGCCAGCCAGATGGCTGATGCGCAGCTGGAGCGCACCATTGCAAAAATCGCCGTCTCTACCCAGCCGGATCCATTCACCGCCACTGGCGAGGTGCTCCGTTTTGACGGCTTCCTGAAGGTATACAGTGAAAGCCGCGATGATGAAGATGGACTTGATGGCGACGGCAGTGAAAAAAAGGGCGATGCGGCCGAAGACGGCAATACAAGCATGCTGCCGCCGCTCAGCGTAGGTCAGGTACCGGGCTTTGTGGAAATGCGCGCTACCCAACGCTTCACCCGCCCGCAGCCGCGCTATACAGAAGCCTCGCTAGTGAAGAAAATGGAAGAGCTCGGCATTGGCCGCCCTTCCACTTACGCGCCTACCATCTCCACCATTCAGCAGCGCGGCTATGTAGAGCGCCGCGACAAGGACGGGGTACGCCGCGAGTTTGCTGTGCTCATTCTGAAAGCCAACGACGCCATTGCGCGGCATTCAGAAACGGAGAACGTGGGCGCCGAGCGTGGCAAGCTCTTCCCGACCGACCTGGGCATGGTGGTCACCGACTTTCTCGCCGAGCACTTCCAGCGCGTGATGGACTACCACTTTACGGCTAAGATTGAGGAGGAGTTTGATGAAATTGCCAGCGGTAAGGAAGAATGGAGCAACATGCTGGCCCGCTTCTATGGCCCCTTCCACGAGCAGGTGGCCGCAACTATGGAAACCGCAGGCCGCGCCGCCGGCGAGCGTACCCTGGGTGAAGATCCAGAAACCGGCAAGCCTGTTATCGCCCGCCTGGGCCGCTTTGGGCCCATGGTGCAGATAGGCGCGCAGGACGACGAGGAAAAGCCGCGCTACGCAAAGCTAAAGGCCGACCAAAGCATTGCCACCATCACGCTGGAGGAAGCCATGGAGCTGTTCAAGCTGCCGCTAGCCTGGGCGAGCACGAAGCCAAAGAAGTCACCATAGGCGTTGGCCGCTTTGGGCCGTACGTGAAGTGGGGCGATCAGTTTATCTCCATCCCGAAGGGCGAAGACCCGCTGACCGTGGATATGGAGCGGGCCATAGACATCATCCGCCAGAAACAGCAGGCCGATGCACCCGTGGGCTTTTATGAAGACATTCCGGTAAGCAAAGGCAAAGGGCGCTTTGGCCCTTTCATCAAGTGGGGAGAGCTGTATGTCAATGTGCCGCGCAAGTATGACTTTGACAACCTCTCGCAGAGCGACATCAATGAGCTGATTGCCGCCAAGCTTGAAAAAGAAGCCGCCCGCTTTATCCGCGAGTGGCCGGGCGAAAATATTGCCATAGAGCAAGGCCGCTGGGGGCCCTTCATTCGCTTCGGCAAGGAAATGATCAAGCTGCCGCGCAAGGGCGATGGCGGCAAATGGGAAGCGGCAGACTTCACGGACATTGCACTGGAAGATGTGAAGAAGATGATCCTGGCGCAAAACCCGGACGCCTTCGCGCCAAAAGCGGCTAAGAAGAAAAAGACGGCCGCCAAAAGCGGCGCGCCCAAGAAGACAGCGGCAAAGAAGACGGTGGCTAAAAAGGCGTCTGCGCCGGCCAAGAATGCCGCCACGAAGGCTGCCGCTGCGCGGAAGCGGGCGTAGCGGTAGGGACGGGTAAGCTTTTTGCGCGGCGGGAAACCCCTTTCCTGAAAAGAGTAATCCCTTTTTCTAAAAGAGTGATCCCTTTTTCTAAAAGCGGCATCCCTTTTCCGGAAAGGGGGAACCCTTTTCAAAAAAGCAGTCATTATTTCCGTTTAAAGCTCTGCGGCCATCTGTGAGTCGGATACAAGCTCAGGCAGGGTTTGGGCGCTGGCGCGATGTATATTAGCGCTACATTAGAAGAACAAAGAAAGACGGACATGTGGAAAGACACGGAAGTGCGCGCATTGCTTCAACTGATTGACGACCCGGACGGCGAGGTCTATGAAACTGTGGCGGATAAGCTGCTGCATTATGGGAAGCGCATTATCCCCAACCTGGAGGAGCTGTGGGAGGTGACGGAGGACGAGGCGGTACAAACACGCATTGAAACGCTCATTCACCGCGTGCAGTTTGAGGATTTGCAGCGCGACCTGCACGAGTGGGCCTCGGAGCGCAACCCGGGTATCCTGCGTGGGACAATGCTGGTGGCGCGCTACCAATATCCTGAATTGAACACTGCGGCCATACTGAGCCAGGTAGATGCCATGCGGCGCAACATCTGGCTGGAGCTGAATAACTACCTGACGCCGCTGGAGCAGGTGAATGTTTTTAACTCCATTATCTACAGCTATTACCGGCTGCAGGGCCATGAGCTGAGCAACCGCGAGCCGGCGCATTTCTTCATTAATCTGGCGTTGGAAAGCCGGCATGGCAATGGCTACACCATCGGCGCTGTGTACCTCGCGCTTTGCGAGCTGCTGGACATCCCGATGTTTGCGGTAGACATCCCGCGGCAGCTTGTGTTTGCATATATAGATGCGTGGCATCCTTTTCTGCATCCTGAACGGCAGAAGATGGCGGGGCAGATCACCTTTTTTGTTGACCCGGTAAACGGCAGCATCTATACCCGCAACGATGTAGAAGCTTACCTGCGTAAAATTGGCGCTCGCGATCACCGGGAGCAACATTTTGCGCCTATTGATGCCCGCCGCTTTATTTATAAAATGATGGAAGAGCTGGCCCTCTGCTACCGTTACCGCAGGGAAGAGGAAAAGGCCGATGAGATTGAGCGGCTGATGCGGGTGATAATAATCAGGGGAACAGACAAGCAGGAAGAATAAGAAACGGGAAGATGATCATCATCTTCCCGTTTTTGTCTGCAATTGCTAGTCCACAAGCATTTTGCGCGTAGCGCTTTCTCCGCCACTGGTAAGGCGGTAGAAGTAGGTGCCGGGCGCCATGCCGCCGCAGTCAATGCTGACCTGATGCTGACCGCGGGATAGCTGCCCTGAGCGAGCGTGCGCACAAGGCGGCCGTTTGCGTCAAAGAGCTGGATGGTAGTAGGTGCGCTGCCTGTAGATGAAAAGGTAATCGTAGTACCACTGCGAACCGGATTCGGATAACACTGTCCGAGCAATTCGGTGCTGCCCTGCTGCGTCGTCTCTTCTACGCCGGCTATTTTCTTGAAGATGGGGAGGATGGGGTAGGGCGCCAGCATTACATTGCTCAATACCGTTGGCGAGACGCCAAACCAGTCGGACAATACTGAAGCATAGATGGAGCGGTAGTCGTTTTGCATTGCCAGGTTGTCATTTACCGTAGCGTTGGCGGGAATAACCGGGCTGCTGCCAATGATGCCCGGATTGACGCCCGGGCCGAAGACCATTACCGGCTCGGCCGTGCCGTGGTCGGTGCCACCCGAGGCATTGCTCATGATGCGGCGGCCAAACTCGGAGAAGGTCATCGCAGCAACGCGGTTGTCCACGCCCATCAGCTTCAGGTCGTCGTAGAAGGCATCTACGGCGCTGCTCAGCTGGCTCGAGCAGATTGGCGTGCGTGCCGATGGTATGGTCGATGGCATCTGTCTGCGCCGCATGCGTATCAAAAGAACCCATGCTCACAACGTAAACCGGCGTTTGCAGGCCCCCTTTTATGAGCCGCGCGACAATTTTCAGCTGGTCAGAGAGCGAATTGCCGGAGGCGGCGTATTTGGTACGAAATTGTAGTAGCGTTATTCGCCGCAGTTTGAATAACAGAGGTGTAAGTCTGCGTTTGCTGGGAGATGTAGCGGATAAAGGTGAGCTCATGGCCTGCAGGCGTTGCCGGCGCAGGATCAACGGTACCGTTGACGATGTTGTAAAATGAGTTGATGTCGGAGATAGCCATGCCCATACTTACCTGTGGGCCCTGCAGCACCGGGCTTACGCCGGAACCTATCTGAATAGCCAGCGGGTCGGGCATAGTGCTATTAGGATAGCCGCCCGGATATCCCGAATAATTCTGGCCAAGGTAGCGGCCAAGCCAGCCGGTATTCAGGTATTGATTGGCATCCGAGCCCGAATTCCAGATGTCCGTAGCGCGGAAGTGGGAGAAGTTTGGATTTGGATACGAAACTCCTTGTGTGATAGAGACAAGGCCATTATTGTACATACTCCGGATGCCTGCCATAGCCGGATTGAGGCCGGTATTAGACGTGGCCGTAAGCGACAATACCTTGCTCTGCGGAATAAGGATATTGGAGCGGGCGGCCGAAAGCTCGCTGTAACGGTCTAATGGAATGACCGTATTGAGGCCGTCATTGCCGCCATTGAGCTGAATAAGCACCAGGACCCGCCCGCTCGCGGCGCTTTGGCGCGCCAGTAGTTGCAGCAATGGTGTGTTGGCAAAGGTGCTGACAGGTGTCCCATTGATCATGAAGGCCAGCGAAGCGCCGCCACCCAGCCGGAGAAAATCTCTGCGTTTCATACGTTGTTGCTCGTTTTGAAATGGTGGGTGAAGGGTTTAGGCAAGGTGGTGCTCCGCGAGGTGCATGATCTCCTTGAGCAGGGAAGCAAGGCGGGTCTTGACAACGCCGGTATTCGTAGCGTTTGGCGTGGCCTTGTATGCCTGCCATGCCTGCGTCCAGTAGTAATTGCTCGTTTGCCCGGAAAGAAGGATGCTTGTCTTGAAGGAATCCTTATGTGCTTGCGAAATGTCAATGCCCAGCAGCAGGTCGCAGCAATACTGCACCAGCTTGTCAGGGTCATCTACATATTGGTATGCGTTGGCAAAGGCCAGCACATCAATTGCGATAGCGGTGCCCGTTCCGGCTTTGAATCCAGTACTGAGCATCAGGTCAATAAACTCCATGCGGTGGGGCAGCGTATTGGAGTTTATCCACAGTTCATAATACTGCGGGTCCTGATAATAGGCGGGAAAGCCGGACACATTCGGTGGCTCACCCAGATCAAGGCCATTATCAGCGGCGTACACCCGGAAGGCGGCCCAGATGGCATAGGTCCTGGCTTCGTCAAAGGTGTTAGGCAGCGTAATGCCAAATGTGCGGTACATGCCCGCATAAAAGTCCAGCGGCGTGCGGATGTAGCAGCCACGGCTATTCGTGTCGTAGAAATGCTGGCTCTTCAGCAATTGCTTGACCACTGGAACAATGTTCCAGCCATTGCTGATAAGGGTCGTGGCAAGCCCATTAATGACGGTCGCCTGTACGGAAGGATCACTTACGGTATCGTAATAGACAAAAAAGCGGTAGAGCTTCGTGCAGATCCAGTTCGCCGTTTGTGCCGCCGCCTTCGTGAAAATCATATTGATGAGCGCGTCGGTCTCATTTGCGCCATTAGCGCCGGTTTGTCCGGCAATGACGGTATTTCCGTAGAAGGAAGAAAAGCTTTTATTGCCGGTATCGTGGCGCGAGGCGGTGAATCTGCTGCTGATTGGCGTCGTGCTGGTATCTATCTGCCACCCTGTAAGTACGCGCGCTGCGGCCTTGACATCATCCTCAATATAATTCGGACTATTATACTTGGAAACGGTGAATAGCTCCTGCAGCTCCCGACCATAATTCTCGTCCGGCGCAGAAGACGTATTGTAGCGGCCATTTAAATAGACCAGCATGCCGGGGTCTTTCGTGACAAGCGTTACCAGCGTTTTAAAATTGCCTAACGCATTTGCGCGCAGCATAGCGTGGTGGATGTAGGCGATTCGTGCGTCGCCAATCCCGCTGAGCTCGGTGGCAAAGTGATTATGCCAAAACCACGTCATCTTTTCAAGGATGGAAAGATTCTGATTCAGGATAAGTCCCATCCACCACGATGAAAGCGATCCGCGTCGCTTTGCATTGACCGTCCCATCACCATATGCGGCATTTACCCAGGTTTGGCCGCTATTTATGCCGGTAGGGTCAACATATCCCCCGCTATAGTAATTATTAACCGGCGGCGCAGGTGCGCTAGAGGGCGCATTAGAAAACAGATAATCCACAGCAGCTGAGGGCGTCATGCCCAGCAGGGTTTGGATGTCTGCGGGCTTCACGCCAAATGTGGCGCGACGCAAAAGATGGATGACCTCAGCCTGTGTCCAGGAGCCGGAGTAAGGCGTCAGCGTGCCGGCTGTTTTCGCGAGGCCCTTGGGCAGCGATTGATTGGCATATTTTCTAAAAACAAGGTCGTCGCCTTTATTCTTGTCTTCAGAAATGGAGGTGTCCAGCAACACTTCCAGAAATTCGCGGCGGTCGAAATTGCCCATGTTCGCGGCGTTTATTTGGGTGATGGACGAGGCGTTTAAAGAAAAGTTTAACGCTTCGTGAAAAAAAATCTTTTACAAGATAAATATTCCCGCGGCCGGTAGGCTCATTACTTTAGTTAATAGCATATTCAACCCCGCTCCGTAGCAAGGAAGGCCTCCTTACTGCCAGCCTGTTATATCCCGACAAGGCTACGTTTTACATTAAAATGAAGCGTTGGCCAACCGTTACAGCCCATGCTCGCTTACCAGATACACCAAGGTAGCAAGCGTTGCCGCACCCAGCTTTAGCTCCCGGTGATTAACCACCTCAAAGACATCCTGCTCTGTATGATGGTAGTCAAAGTAGCGTTGCGGATCGGGGTTCAGGCCCGCGAGAGGCGTTCCCAACTTTGAGAGTGGGTCAATATCGGTGCCGCCTTCTTCACGGTCAAAATCATAGACATTCAAGGGCGCGAACAGCGGAGCCCAGGCTTTTATAACAGCCTTTTTATCCGCCTTCATCTCCATACCTACGCCGCGTGGGCTAAAGCCGCCTGCATCGCTTTCAATGGCGATGATATGGCGTTCGCTGCGCGCTTTTGCGCTATCAGCATATGCCCTGCCGCCGCGCGCCCCATTCTCCTCATTCATAAATAAAACTGCACGCACCGTTCTTTTGGGGCGGATGCCGGAAGCCTTCAGCGCCCGGATCACCTCTATGCTTTGTACGCAGCCGGCGCCGTCATCCTGCGCACCTTCTCCTACATCCCAGGAATCCAGGTGGCCGCCCACTACGATGTATTCGTCGCGGTGTGTAGTGCCACGCAGCTCGCCGATTACGTTATAAGAAAGCACGGAGTCCAGCATACGGCCGCTCGTTAGTAGCTGTGCAGTGACGATACCTTTCCGGCATGCTTGCTCCAACTTGTCGGCGCCAAGATTTCCGATAGCCACAGATGGAATTTTCCGGATAGAATCTACAATCCGCGTCATACCCGTATGCGGCGCATCATCTGCCCCAGTGGACAATGAACGGATTATGGTACCAACGCCGCCTTTCTGCGCGACGATGGTGGGTGATAATGCCCGGTATTTGATGGCATCACCATAGCCCTGAAAGGTGCTAATGAAATCCTGCCGGAAACGGTAGTTCAAAAAGATAATCTTACCGGCCACCTGTGCTTGCGTCAGTGCATTAAACTCGTCAAGCGTCTGCACCATAAGGATGGGCGCTTCTACGACCTTACCATTACCGCGGGAATTGCCGAGCGAAAGCATACGCATCGGCTCAAAGCCTGCGGCGCCCGCCAGCTTCACTTTCAGCCATTCTGTGCCGCGCTCCCAGTGTGGCACCCAGACCGGCTGCAGCCAGGCTGTATCCGCGCCGGCATCTTTCATTGCCTTCAGGCCCCACTGCACGGCCTTCGCAGCCTGCGGTGATGCGCTCAGTCGGTGGCCAATCGTCTTGGTTAGGACACGCAGGTTTTCATAGCAAGGGCTGTGCAGCATTATATCGTCGCGCAGCTTTTGGAGCGCCATTGAGTCGCTTTGGGCACAAACGGACAGCGGGAGAAGGGAACAAAGGAGCAGCAGACGCTTCATGGGATAAAAGTAGGATTTCACATGAACGGACACTGCGGTCGGCCGCGATAAGTCTATAAGGTGGACGATGCGCGTTGGGCCGTCCGTAAATGAAATCTATATCAGCATCAAAGGCCCGGCATGGCTTTCCTGTACTTTCACGGTATAAACTGCTTCATTTGAAAATCGGGATTGTCTGTTACCCAACTTTTGGCGGCTCGGGCGTGATGGCTACGGAGCTGGGCATGGCGCTGTCTCAAAAAGGGCATGAGGTGCACTTCATTACGTATCAGCAGCCTGTGCGCCTGCATTTTCACCCCAATATTTACTACCATGAGGTAACAGTACCCACCTATCCGCTTTTTGACTTTCCGCCATATGAGAGCGCGCTTACGAGCACTATGGTGAACGTCATTGCCAATAATGGCCTGGACCTGCTGCATGTCCACTATGCTATTCCGCATGCCTCAGCGGCCTACTTCGCGCGCCAGATTTTAAAGAAGATGGGTAAGGATATTCCTTTTATCACTACGCTTCACGGTACGGACATTACGCTCGTTGGGAAGGATCAGACTTATGCACCGGTGGTTGCCTTTTCTATTAATGAAAGTGACGCCATAACAGCAGTATCTAACAACCTTCGGGAAGAGACCTACGCTTCCTTTGCTATTGAAAAGGAAATTCAGGTCATTCACAACTTTGTGGATATAGACCGCTTCCACCAGAGCGATAAAGGCCACTTCAAAAAGATGCTGGCCCCGCACGGCGAGCGCATCCTGGTGCATGTATCCAACTTCCGAAAAGTAAAGCGGGTGGAAGATGCGGTGAAGATTTTCGCGGCGGTGCTCAAGGAGCAGCCATCCAAGCTGCTGATGATTGGCGATGGCCCGGAACGCCAGAATGCGGAAGAGCTTTGTCGTCACATGGGCATCATGCACGAAGTACGTTTCCTTGGAAAGCAGGAGCAAATGGATGAAATACTCTCTATTTCCGATCTCTTTCTGCTTCCCTCGCAATACGAGAGCTTTGGTCTTGCCGCGCTGGAGGCTATGGCGTGCGGCGTTCCCGTCATTTCCACCGATGCAGGTGGCCTGCCGGAAATCAATGTGCAGGGCGTGACTGGCTACCTAAGCAGGGTAGGCGACGTGGCAGACATGTCCAAGCATGCGCTGGAGCTGCTAAGTAATGATGAAAGATTGCAGGAAGCAAAGAACGCTGCCAAGGCACATGCCGAAACCTTTGAGAAGTCGCGCATCATACCGATGTACGAAGCCCTTTATGAGCAGGTCATGGAGCGCTACACCGTAATACACTAACCGCGTAAGCCGGAATGCCGGCTTTTCTAAACGCTCACCATTGAGCGCTGTTGCGCAGCGCCATATTAACCACTTTATACCGATCACCTTGCTGATACCACAGAACGTACCGTTTAGGATCGCCATGCAGCCTTAGCCAATACTGCCGCTGACTTTGCCGCTCCATGGTATAATATGGGCTTGTATGATGCGCTGCAGTATCAAATCCCATCCCGTAGGTCCAGTAGCCTGGTTGATTGAGCGTAACTGTAAGCGTGCTATCGTCCAATATCCGCATGTGTGCTCCGTCTTTAGTCGTTTGCATGTTGTAGGCTGCTACTTCCGGCATTGGGCGGCTAAGCTTTCCGCCATAGAGTTGATTATGCATGCTGCGCCATTCTTCAGAAATATCTGCGCCAAACATGGCTACGCCACGCAGTGATGCCGGGTTGTTTAATAGAATAGTCGTTTTGCCGGTATCAATAGCCGGATGTGACATTTGAAGCACTTCAATGATACCCGTGCTCTTCCGCCAAAGACTGTTCAGGTAACCGGTAAGGCTGATCTGGAGCAGTAAGACCATACCCAGTGGCCATAGGCCAAGCCGTAACCGGAATAGAAAAGCAGCTGTCAGCAGATAGAATGGCGGTAGTAAAATAAAGGCGTACCGGTCACACACCACCAGGTCGTGCTCCGGAAACCAAGTGGGCAGCACCAGTATCATTGACAGGGATAAGAGCACCGCCGCCAGCGCCCCTACCTGCCAGACCGGAGTGAGCCGTTTTATACGCAGTAGCATGAACAGGTACGCACAGCCGAAGCTTAGATAAAAAATCCCTGCGCCCGGATAGGTACACATGGCTTTATGATAGGCCCACTGCCAGTTTTCCGGCAGGAACCTTCCCCAGAGCAGGCGCAGGGCATAAAGGGGGGGCATAATGGCATAGTGCGCCAGCGCATTACCGCCTAACTCCCCGGAAGCGTGGCTCGCTACATTGGCGATGCCGGTATGCATACGCAGGAAATGAAGGCCTAATACACCAAGTAACGGCAAGCCAACCCACTGCCATGTCTTACGCGTATCGTAGTTCAATACTCGGCTGTAAAACAGAAGGATACAACCAGCGTACAGCGGCGTCAGGTAAAACAGTTCCAGCGAGGTGGTTGAGATAGCGTAGATACCGACTGCGGCAACCGCCAGCCACGGTTTTTTTGTGTGTAAATGGTACAACATCAGCCGCAGCACCGCCATGATAAGCAGCAGCGCCTGAAGGAAGTGCCACGCAGCCTTCCACACTATCGGCTCTGTGGCATATGGCGAAGTGCAAATCAGTAACGCAGTGCCTAAGGCAATCAGTTGAGCATTAGCTAGGCCTGCGTCGAGCATCAGTCGCCTGACTATTTGATAAAAAAGTGCCACGGTGAGTGCAAAGCAGGATGTATGGATCAGCCACCATCCGAGGCGGGAGGTGCCGAAGGCCTGATAGAAAAGCCATGTAATGATCTGTGTGAGCTGGTAGCGGTTGCTGCCGCCGTGGTGCGGGATATTGATGTAATCCCAGAATGAATATCTGCGGATGGCACCCAGCCAGCCGATCGTGTCCCGCATCCAGCCTGAGCGGACGGTGGGTATATAGAGCAGAAGGGTAATGGCAAAGAAGAAGATAAACGCTTCCCAACCCTTCAGGCATCCCTGCCGACATTTCGCCGCTAATACTTTCATGCGCCTAATGATTAGCGGTGTGCGCATATTGTTATTCATCAGCGCAGCAATTATTCATCGCTGGTATAGTAGGTAATGTTGATGCTTCGTATTTCCGCACCCGGAATCATAAAGTAGTTGCCAGGCATGAAGTAATAACGCGCGTCTATCTTTTCTGTTTTCTCGTGCACTGCTGCGTCCGGCTCGTTATAATTCACTACATCCTGCTCAGAGACGCCTGTCTCTTGCAGCGTTTGCGGGACATCGTCTTCCAACTTCCTGCGCCTTACTGCAGATAGGTAAATTCTGCTCAGCGTGTCATCCTTTCCAAGCACATAATCTTCAAGGAAGCCGGAATAAATGAGTGCACCATGCTTATTTTCAACCACTACATCCAGCCAGGACTCACTTACCGATGCCCAGTTGCCGGATTTGCCCGGGTAGTCCACAATGATGCCGTCAAAGAAGACCTGCCACTCATTGTAAATGCGAAAGAGCGAATAGCGAAGATGAAGCCGTGTGCGTAGTGCAATCAGCCGCAGACCGAATCCTAAGCCCAGAGCACAGCCGCTAACCAGCAGCAGATAAATGCTAAACTGTATAATGTCCGCTTTCGTAAAGGGTAGCAGTGCCGCCTTGTCACTATTGATGAGCAGCAGGTAAAAGCGTAGCTCATCTACATTGCGTACTGATTCAACAATGGCGTAGCCCGCAATTTGCAACAGAAATGCAGGCAAAAGCGAAAACAGCAACTCTTCTACGAAGGAAGAACTAAAGGACCTGGATGCAAAGGGCTTCGCCAGATAGCCCATGCGGAAGATAAAGCCCGGCAGCAGGAGCAAGGCAAGCAGCAGCGCGCCAAACAGGATATTCATCGGCGCCGGGCGTCTAAACGTCCTTACTCATTTGGGTTACGCGCTTCAGCACTATGCGTCTGCCATCCGTAATGATCACCGGATTGGCGCCACTTCGTTGCGCGCGAAGCATCTGTGCGCTCAGCAGACGCGCTTTACGCGGATCGGTTGCTAGCTTATTGATGGCTTCTTTTATTGACATGAATGAGTCGTATGCGTACTGCAAGATACAAAACTTATTCCCCGCCAATTAATTCCTCCCAATACTCCGCTGCCCGCCGTGTATGCGGTATCACTATCGTCCCGCCGACGATATTGGCTACCGCGAAGATTTCATACATCTGCTCTGTGGTCACGCCTTCCTCATGACACTTGCCGAGGTGGTACTTGATGCAATCGTCGCAGCGCAGCACCATGCTGGCTACGAGGCCAAGCATTTCCTTGGTCTGTACCGGCAGCGCGCCGGCAGCGTAGGTATTGGTGTCAAGATTGTAAAGACGGTTGATGACTTTATTGTTCTTGGAAAGAATCACCTCGTTCATCTTCGCCCGGTAGTCGTTGAATTCTTTTATGGAATCGCTCATGGCTTTACTTTCACGCAAAGGACGCTAAGCTGCACAAAGCCGCAAAGTCCCGTCCAGACAAAAGTTTTAAGACAAGGCAAAAGCAACGCACTCACCTTCAACACGCACGTATGAATTCACTTTTTCGTAGAAAATCCATTGAGCGCATAGCTGCTGATGCCGAAGCCGGCTTCTCCGAAGATGTCAATGGCCCCGGTAAGATGAATCGTGTGCTTGGCGTTCGGGACCTGGCGGCCTTCGGTGTAGCTGCGATTATTGGCGCTGGCATCTTCAGCACCGTTGGTAAAAGTTGCTTTTACGGCGGGCCGGGCGTCATCTTCCTGTTCATTATCACAGCCATTACCTGTGGGTTTTCGGCACTTTGCTATGCGGAGTTTGCCTCGCGCATTCCGGTAAGCGGGAGTGCATACACTTATTCATATGCCACCTTCGGCGAGCTGGTGGCGTGGATTATCGGCTGGGATCTGATTATGGAATACGGCATCGGCAACGTAGTGGTGGCAAATTCCTGGAGTTCCAATCTGGTGTCGTTCTTAGACAATATCTCCGCCGGCGTCAATCAGAAATTCCCTTCCCTGCACCTCTCGCTGCACATCCCGGAATGGCTTGCAACACCCTGGCGCGGGCCGTGGATAGCGCACCAGGAAGTAGTGGCGAATGCCGCCGCACACGTGCCGTCATCGGCCAGCACGTTAGCCTTGAACCATCTGTGGGAAGTCGCGCCGCGTATTGGCTCCATTCCGGTTATTCTCAATCTTCCGGCGCTGCTTATCACCATCTTTATTACCTGGCTTGTCTACATAGGCATCCAGGAGACGCGGCGTATGAGCAATGCCATGGTAGCCTTCAAGCTCATCATCATCATCCTCGTCATTGCGGTAGGCTTCTTCTATGTGAATACGAACAACTGGACGCCCTTCGCGCCTAATGGTTTCGGAGGCATCATGCGCGGGGTGAGTGATGTGTTCTTTGCCTACATCGGCTTTGACGCCATCTCCACCACGGCCGAGGAATGCAAAAACCCGCAGCGTGACCTGCCCCGCGGTATGATGTGGGCGCTCATCATCTGCACCGTCCTCTATATCCTCGTCGCGCTCGTGCTAACCGGGATGGTGAATTACACCAAACTGGATGTGGGCGATTTCCTTGCTGCTGCCTTTGCCGCACGCGGCCTGAACTGGTTTTCGGGCATCATTGCCATCAGTGCCGTTATTGCAACCACCAGCGTGCTGCTGGTTTTCCAGATGGGACAGCCGCGCATCTGGATGAGCATGAGCCGCGACGGGCTGCTGCCACGCCGCTTTTCCAGACTGCATCCGAAGTATCATACACCCGGCTTCTCAACTATCATCACCGGCATAATCGTCGGTGTGCCGGCGCTGGTGCTGGACTCTGACCTTGTAACCGACCTGACGAGCATCGGGACGCTTTTTGCCTTTGTGCTGGTGTGCGGCGGTATCCTGCTGCTGCCGCGTGAGGCGAAGGTGGCCGGTAGGTTCCGGGTGCCATACATCAATGGCCGCTGGATTGTGCCGGCAGTATTTGTGATTAGTATCGCCGTCTTCCAATACACCGCCCCGGATTTCTTCAGGAATTTCTTCTCGCTCCACGATGCTGCAAACCCTAAATGGACAAAGGCCGAGGTGTTCTTAGAGCGTATCCCGCACTTCCTGCTTACCGGCCTTATTGCGGTATTGGTGATGCTCAGCTTCCTGCGCCGGCTGTCACTCATTCCGGTGCTTGGTATGATGTCTTGCTTTTACCTCATCGCGGAGCTGGGCATTACCAACTGGCTGCGCTTCATCGTGTGGCTCATTATTGGGCTGGTGATCTACTTTACCTACGGCAGGAAGCGGAGCAGGCTGGCTAAACCGCTTCCGGCGGAGGCGTAGTGGTATAAAAAGATTACCCCGGCATTAAATACCGGGGTAAATGTCTGACAAGCCTAAAGCCAGCTTAGCGGTTCGTCACATTCTCTCCGTCGTCCAGATTGCTCTTGTCGTCGCCGCCGAGGCTGTAGTAATTGTTCTCCTCGTCTTCCTCGCCGATGTTCTCGTTGCCGTCGTCTGTTTCAGAGCCGGGTACATCCAGGTCTGCGCCGGCCGCGCCGTAAGAACCCGTGGGCTCGTTCAGCGGATCACCATCTTCGTCGGTTGTGTCCAGAAGGGTTTCTTCCTCATCCGGGTCATCCATGTCGCGGTTTTGATCGGCGGCGGTGAGCATGGCTATATCTTCCGGCGTCACGTCCACATCCGGGTCTATCGTGTCTTCGCTGTTGCGGGCGCGGGGCACATCGTTGGCGCGTTGCTCAGTGGCCTCGCCGGTACTGCTGTTCTCATCGGCTTTGCGCAGCGTGCCATAATCTTCCCGCTCTGCCTGATTCGTTACATCGTCGGAAGCGGGATAGGATGGGTAGCCCGGAAAGTCTTTTTCCTGCTGGTCTTTTTTATTCTGGTCTGGAGTATTCATAGCGTTTGTTTTTTTAAGGAATGCCGACGGTGTCATCATTGTCCAGATTCGGATCTCCTTCCAGCGTATCGCCGTTCAGGATGTCTTCCTCATCATCGCTGGAAATGGTGGTATCCGCCAGCGCGCCGAGCGGTGGGACGTGGATGTTTTCCTGTCCGGGAATGTCCTCCACGTCCGGCAGGTCAATGGTGGTGTACTCCGGCTGCAGGCGCTCCTGATCGGATGGGGAATCCGTCAGGTCGTCATCTTCCGGGCGGCGTTGTTGGGTAGCCATAATGTTTGCTTTAGGCTAAGGCTTAAAAAGCTGTGCCGGGAGTAGGTTGACAGGTTGAAACGTTGATAGGTTAATAAGCGGGAAAAGATAAAATAAAGAAGGCGGCCCGCCCGGCCGCCTTCTTCAAGCAATTACTTTTCTCCTAAGACCGCGGAAACTCCTGTGGCGGCACATCATCCCCGCCGCCGCGCCGGTTTATCGTCGCGTTGTACCGGTCAAATTGTTCAAAACGACCCGTTTGGCGCTTTTGTAGTGAATGCGGAGGCTTCGCATGGATCAGGCAGGGGAATTGTAGTTGGTATGATGCCTTTACCACCAAAGTGCTGTACAATGCCTTAAAGGCAGTAGCAAGATGCCTCGCGCTCATTGCAGCGCCTCAATCTTGCGCCGGCGGGGGGTTACTGACAACTTATGGGCAGATCGATCTGCGTTGGTTGTCGGGCATAAGGCCACAGGTGCTTGGGAAGATAATAGCTGAAGGCCACTCAAGCTATTGCCTAAGCTATTGTCATCCTGAATGAAGTTTTGCGAAGCATTACGTAGTGAAGGAACCATATGCTTTAGCATAAATGCTTCTATGCCAGACATCTGTCCACATTATACGGTTCCTTCCCTTCACAACGCCTCCGGCGAAGTTTTGCTCAGGATGACAAGATTGGGAAAGGAGTACTATATATCCATCTTCCGAACAACTGTGATGGGAACGCCTGCAAAGGCGGAATTATCTGCCTGCTTTAGTCGGAGGCTGGAATTTAATTGCAGGTTTAAGTACCGGAATATGCAACGATGAATCCAATATGTCAATACGCTCAACATTTTCAATAGAGCCTGAAAATAAGCTTAAGTGTCCGTGGGAGTGCATGTTGAACCTTCCAATGATACTGACATGTTTCTTTGAATAAAACTGTGCATTCTGAGGAAGATGCAGTTTTTCACTAAGTCTAACCCAAAGCGCATTCTTTAGCATGTGGTAGTCATAATCCTCTTTGTGTAGATAAATAGCATCGCCTTCAAATTCAAGATTTAGATAGCCGTCTACCCACACTATTGACCCATGGTATTTCTCAGGATTGGCAATGAGCCTTAATAGCGAGACTTGCTCCAAGTTGATGTGACCTCCAACTTGGTCAGTATGTGGTTTATTTCTTTGCGCTCGGCAAGCAACTGTTGCAGTAAGCCAGGAAAAAAAGACGATAAGAAAGAATTTCAATTTTCGCTGATTTTGATATTGTCGCTATCAACGAATATACATCCCACGCGAAAAGCCCAATCAAGGAACAACAGCCCAATGGTTCCTGTCATGGCGGGCCTGACCCGCAAGCTGTTCCATCAAGTCAATACACGACAGCGCCGCTAATCATAAGGCGCACTGGAGATTGCGGGTCAAGCCCGCAATGACATGCCAGCAATGACAGCTACGATTAGGCTTTTCACTAAGCATAGGCGAAAAGCCCAACAGACTGACAGCCGATGAACGGAGCGTCGCAAGGAACGATTGGGAGCGAACCGAAAGCTGGTAACATTATAGTCACCGTCCCCGCTCCCGTCACCCCGAACTTGTTTCGGGGCCTATTGTGCACCTGCTTTGCCCGATAGATGCCGAAACAATGCCTGCCCTGAACTTGTTTCAGGGTTCGGCATGACGGGAACGGGAACGCTCCAACGTTCCAACACTCCAACACTCCAACACTCCAACACTCCAACGTTCCAACACTCCAACGCCCGCAACTTACCTTCGCCCCCATGCAAAAAATCCTCGTCGCCAATCGTGGTGAGATTGCCCTGCGCGTGATGCGCACCGCCCGCGAGATGGGCATCAAGACCGTCGCCGTATTCTCCGAAGCCGACCGCGCCATGCCGTTCGTCCGCTATGCGGACGAGGCCTACTGCATCGGCCCCGCTCCATCCGCACAGAGCTACCTGCGTGCCGATAAAATCATTGAGGTGGCCAAGCAATGCGGCGCCGACGCCATCCATCCCGGCTACGGCTTCCTGAGCGAGAATGCAGCCTTCAGTCAGGCCGTTGCAGATGCGGGGCTGACCTTCATCGGCCCCAGCGCCTATTCCATCAACATGATGGGCGATAAAATCTCCGCCAAGCAGGCCGCGAAGAAGTTTAACGTGCCCATGGTGCCCGGCACCGACGAGCCGATACAAAGCCTTGAAGAAGCGCGCAACATCGCAGGGCGCACGGGTTATCCAATCCTGATTAAAGCCAGCGGCCGGCGGCGGCGGCAAAGGCATGCGCGTAGTGAATGCCGACGGCGAGCTGGAAGAGCAGCTGCGCATGGCGAAGAGCGAAGCCCTGAGCGCCTTCGGCAATGACGCGGTGTTTATTGAGAAGTACGTAGCCGCGCCGCGGCACATAGAAATACAGGTGCTTGGCGACCAGCACGGCAATTACGTGTACCTCTTTGAGCGGGAATGCAGCATCCAGCGCCGCCACCAGAAGCTGATTGAAGAAGCCCCATCCAGCTGCCTTACGCCCGACATCCGCAAGGCGATGGGCGAGAGCGCGGTGGCAGTGTGCAAGGCCTGTAAGTATCATGGCGCGGGCACGATTGAATTCCTGGTGGATGATGCGCTGAACTTCTATTTCCTAGAAATGAACACGCGGCTGCAGGTAGAGCATTGCGTGAGCGAGATGATAACCGGCATTGACCTCGTGCGGGAGCAGATTAATGTGGCGCGCGGCGAGAAGCTTTCATTTACGCAGGATGATTTGAAGATTCACGGCCACAGCATAGAGCTGCGCGTCTGCGCCGAAGATCCGATGAACAATTTCCTGCCCGACACCGGGCGCTTGGAGCTATACATTCCCCCAAAAGGCCCCGGCGTGCGCGTCGACGACGGCTACGAGCAGGGCCAGGACGTCCCCATCTTCTACGACCCGATGATTGCGAAGCTGGTAGTACACGCCGCCACGCGCGATGAAGCCATTGAGCGCCTCTGCCGCGCCATTGACGAGTATCAGTTAGAAGGCTTCGCCAACACGCTTGGCTTCGGCAAGTGGGCCGTGCGGCATGAGGCATTCCGCAGCGGTCAGTTTGACACGAAGTTTATAGAGCGCTACTTCAAGCCGGAATACCTGCTGGAAGAAGATGCGGAGACGGCGGAAGTGGCGGCATTGCTGGCGTCCGTTATGTGGTCGGAGGGCAGCAAGAAGGCTGCGCCACAGGCGCAATCCACCGCTACTGTTGCATCGGGCTGGAAGATGCGGCGGCGCTGAGCCTATTGCGGCTTACCGACTTGCTTATGACGCGGGCAGCCTACAAGGTGGTCATTAATCATGCCCGCAGCCTGCATAAAGGCGTAGCAAATCGTTGAGCCTACGAACTTGAAGCCGCGCTTTTGGAGGTCGGCGCTCATGGCGTCGCTTTCGGGACTGCGGGGCGGCACTTCTCCGGTCGTCTGGTGATGATTGGTAATGGTTTTGCCACCGGTGAACTGCCAGATGTATTTGTCAAAGGAGCCAAACTCTTGTTGCACGTTCAGGAAGCTCTTTGCGTTTGTGATGGAGGCTTTAATCTTCGCGCGGTTGCGGATGATACCGGCGTCCAGCATCAGCATCGCCACCACATCTTCATTGAAGAGCGCAACGGCTTCCGGCTCAAAATCAGCAAAGGCTTCGCGAAATGCATTGCGCTTATGTAGCACCGTGCGCCAGCTCAGGCCTGCCTGGAACGCATCCAGTACCATGAACTCAAAAATCTTGCGGTCGTCGTGGAGCGGCACGCCCCATTCGGTATCATGGTAGGCCTGCATCAGGGCGTCGCCGCCGGGCCAGGTGCAACCGCCGAGGTCTGTTGCTTTCATGCTGCGTTGTTTTTTAGAAGCTCAATTGCTGCCGCGATTGTCAGCCGCTGTTGCTCGCCGGTACTCATATTCTTCAGACTTACTTCGGTCGCTGTGCGCTCGGCTTCGCCGGCCAGCAGGATGTAAGGCGTCGCCCGCTTATTGGCATACTTCATCTGCTTATCAAACTTCGCTGCTTCTGGGTAAAGCTCGGCTTTGATGCCTGCGCCGCGCAGGGTTTTCAGGACGCCAATAGCGTAACGCTCATCCTCGCCACCGAAGTTGAGCAGCAGGACCTGTGCGCCCGCGGCAAGGGCTTCCGGAAAAAGCTGCAGCTCTTCCAGCACATCATAAATCCGGTCAATGCCAAAGGAAACGCCCACGCCGGATAGGCCTTTTACGCCAAAGAGTCCCGTTAGGTCGTCGTAGCGACCGCCGCCACCAATGGAGCCCATTTTCACCGCGTCGGTTGTCACTTCCATGATGACGCCGGTGTAGTAGTTCAGGCCGCGGGCGAGGCTGATGTCAATCTTTACGTTAGAAGTCCAGGTTTTATCGGCGAGCTGCTCATGGTAGGCGAGAGTAGCGCGCAGTTCTTCAATACCTGCCTTGCCAATTTCTGTCGTTCCCAATGCCGCTTCCAATTGCTCCAACTGCGCAACATTATCACCGCTGATGCTGATGATGCGCTCAATGATTGTAATGCCTTCTTCTGCGATTCCGCGTCGGCGCAGCTCCTCGCTCACGCCGCTCCAGCCAATTTTATCCAGCTTGTCTAGCGCGATGGTGATTTCCATCATTTGTTCCGGCGCGCCACAAGCCTCGGCTAATGCCGCAAGGAGCTTACGGCTGTTAATCTTTACCATTACGCCCGGCAGGTTCAGCGCTTCAAATGCGCTTTGATAGATGCACAGCAGCTCTGCCTCGTGCAAGAGTGAAGTGCTGCCCACCACATCACAGTCGCATTGCCAGAACTCCCGGTAGCGGCCCCGCTGCGGCCGGTCGGCGCGCCATACGGGCTGCATCTGGTAGCGCTTGAAAGGGAAGGCCAGCTCGTGCTGATGCATGACAACATATCGGGCGAAGGGAATGGTGAGATCGTAGCGCAGCGCACGCTCCGTAATGACCGGCGTATTGTATGGCGCTTCCAGCAGGCGGCCCCATTCTTCGCCGAGCGCTTCCTTCTTCTTACTTTCGTGCAGGCCGTTGTTGAGGATTTTGAAGATAAGGCGATCGCCTTCCTCGCCGTACTTGCCCATGAGCGTGGTAAGCTGCTCCATAGCGGGCGTTTCCAATGGCTGGAAGCCGTACAGCTCAAAGATGCTGCGTAGCGTGTCAAAGATGTATTGACGCCGCCGCACTTCTGCCGGAGAGAAGTCGCGGGTGCCCTGGGGAATGGAAGGTTTCATGATGGGGATGTTGGAGCGCTTAGTGATGGCAATCTTTCTGCTACATCGTGGTACGTGAACGGCAGATATTGCCAGGGCAAACGAACGGTATGCGCATAGGGAGCTGTGAGGCGTGCAAATGTATAGCCGCCACGGCTGTACTTTTACGGCCTTATGCCCGGGCGTCCCTGCCGCATTTTATCCATTGCTCCATATCGCATATTACCGGCCACCACAGGCGGTCATTGGGGTATTGTGTCTATGCACAACGCGCTGGGCAAACGCTGTCAGGACCACCTTATCAGCACTACCGACAATGGCCCGGATGAGGGTTGTGCCTTTCAGATGCACCGCATCTTCCCGCCATCTCCGAAACGCTACGTTCCCCTTTATGGATTGAGGGCGGCTGCCGCTATTGCGCGGCGCTATGATGCCACGCACATCTTCTGCGACCATCCCTATATGGCGCCGCTGGCCATTGCCATTTCGCGGCAGCTGCGCATTCCATGGGTGCTGCGCAGCCACAACATTGAGGCGCTGCGCTTCCGGCATCTGCGCAAGCGATGGTGGCGCATCTTTCGCCTGTTTGAGGCTACCGCGATGCGGGCCGCACACGGCATTTTCTTCATTACGCCGCAGGACCGCGATGCTGCCATAGAAACCTATCGGCTTTCGCCTGACCGATGTCATCTGGCGCCCTATGGCACAGTGCTCCAAGCGCCGCCGGAAGGCCATAGTGCTGCAAAGGAAGCGCTGGCTAAGACTATGGGGCTCAATGCCTCGCTGCCCTGGCTATACTTTCTTGGTGTGCACAGCTACGCGCCCAATGCGGAGGCTGTGGCGCATATCATAGACAAGATTCACCCGCGCCTGCAGGCAGCCGGACTGCGCTATGAGTTGATTATTGGCGGGAAAGACCTGCCCCAACCGCTGCAAAACGCAATTTCGGCCACAGCGGGCGGCATCCGCTATGCAGGCTTCATAGAGCACCTGGACAGCTTTCTTAAAGCCTGCGATGTCATGTTGAATCCGCTCACTACCGGCGGCGGCATCAAGACAAAAGCCGTTGAGGCACTAGCCTATAATAAAGTGGTGGTAAGCACTGAAAATGGCGCCGCTGGTATCCTACCGGAATACTGCGGCAAGAACCTGATTATTGCGCAGGATGGGGATTGGGATGGTTTCGCAAATGCGGTGGTGGATGCAGTGCAACGCGAGCCGCAGATACCCCCGGCGTTCTACCAGCATTACAACTGGGACGCCATTGCAGGCCACGTGCAGGCCATCATGGCGGGCTTAAAGTACTAACCGCCTTGCGCGCTTAACTATAGATAGGCACTGCTGAAGTGGAAAGGCAGCAGATAGCTCGCATCTTCTATCATCACCACCTCGCCGTCCGGAGAGCTCATATAAACAGCTACGGGAGTGCCTTGGTGGAGCTGCACCTCCAGAATACTTTGGCGGCAAATGCCGCAGGGCGCCAATGGTGGGTGAGGATCAGTTGAAGCAGTTTTATAGGCAATGGCAATGGCGCGCACCTTAGCCGGGCCATCCATATCATGTACGCCAAGCACAGCGCGCTCCGCGCAGATGCCCGCCGGGAAGGCGGCATTCTCATGATTGGCACCGGTAATAATGGAGCCGTCGGTAAGGAGCAGGGCAGCACCTACTTTGAACTTTGAGTACGGCGCATAGGCTTTATCGGCCGCGGTCTCGGCGGAGCTAATGAGCGCCTGCGTATCCGGTGCCATCTGGCCTTTTAGCGAATACTCATAAGGAAAGCTGAACTGCTGCATAGGTGCGTTTGATGGGTTTGTTGCGTGTGTCAGGGTATCTGGGCGGTAAGCCTGTAGCCTGCATAGCAGAGCAGGATGCCGGCTATAACGCTGACAAGTGTATATAAAACGGCCGTGCCGCTACCGCCGCTTCCCACGAGTTTGACGTTATCCAGCGCAAAGGCGGAGAAGGTGGTAAAGCCGCCGCACAGTCCGGTGGAAAGTAAGACCCAGCCTGTCTGCGCCATCCAGCCTGTGCGTGGCATAAGGCCGGCAAGGATGCCTATGAGGAGGCAGCCGGCAAGGTTGACGCTCAGCGTGGCCCAGGGAAAGCCGGCGCCGTGACCGGGGAGCAGCAGCGCTATTGCGTAGCGCAGCATGCTTCCTGAGGCGCCACCTGCGCCTACGAGCAGGAAATTCCTCAACATCTCCGAAAGTAAGGTGCCGGGACTTCAAGTGCCGGACGATTGGGTAGGGTTTATGGCTGCATGCTTTGGCAGCACGCGGGAATGCCGTGGTTGTGCGCGGGAGTGGCGTGGTAAGCCTCAGGAACGCCTTGGTAAGGCTGGGGAACGCCCCGGTAAGGCGCGGGAACCGTTTGGCAGGTGCGGAAATGAGCTGGCAGGCCGCGGGTATGCCGTGGTAAGCTGTGGGAACGCCTTGGTCGGCCTCGGGTATTGGATGGTTATAATATGATGGACCCGGTAGCGTTGGGGTATAATTTGATTATAATATGAAGTGGGTTGACTATCTGCCGATGAAAGCTTGAGCGAGGCAAGTAGGGCCTTATGCCAGCTCCGTGGTGGGCTTAATTGATAGTAAGGGTTTTGAATACGGCGGGGCCGTTTTCTGGTTGCCAGCTGATGATGTAATTGCTTCTGGGCCAGTTGGCTGCTGATATTTCTACTGCAGGAACGCCTGCGGCTACCTTTTGGCGGTAAATGGTCTGACCTAAATTATTGGTGCCGGTTACGGTTCCTGCACTGTGTGCTTTATCCAGGCTTATGCGGAAGCTGTTATGGGCGGGGTTTGGGGCAATTAGCAGCGCGACGCTTGTAGGCGCAGTTGTGACACCTGCCTTCCAGAGCTGGAATCTGCTTAGCATTAAAGCACCGCTGCCAATTGTACCATATGTGCAGTTTGTACCCGTGCCTTCATTCAACTTGATAGAATAGCAAATTCCCAAAGCGGAAATTCCATTATTTGACCGGAAAACGTTGATATAGGAAAGTCCACCAGAACCACCTGTCACCATTTTTTGTTCTATCGGTTTGCCATTACTGTCAATACTTACCAAAAAACCATTGTAGTTCTTATAGTCGTAGCTATGCCCGGACAGGATATATCCTTTATTTGAGTTCAGGCAAAGGCCATGCGCTTCATCGGGATTTGCTGTTCCATAAAGCTTACCCCACTTGTAGTTGGCTGCTGTATCGAGCTTCATTAAGAAAAAGTCATCGTCTCCATAACCTCCGGTAAACTCCTGACCGGCACCGTGTACTCTGCCTGTAACTAATATGGAATTATCACGCTCATCGTACATGACTCTGCTTATTTCTCCCCATCCATGTGCCCTGCTCCAAAGCACATTGCCTATACCGTCTAATTTGATGGCGTAAATTGTATAGCCCGGATGATTTGTAACGTCTGCACAATCATGGTCGCTGGAACGTGTTTCTCCGATCAGGTAATAATAGCCATTGTAGGCAAGTAGTCTTGCTGAGCCTTCATCGCCTGAGGTGCCGAGTGTTCTTACCCATTGCTTATTACCGAGGCTGTCCAACTTCATCACCACCCAATCAACCGGTTGGAACGTGGTAGGTGGCAAATGGTAGTTTACAGTGATGTCGCTATCTACTCCGTAGGCATAACCACCTAATAAAAAGCCCCCATCCGGCGTTGTAATTATTTGGTTTGTCCCGGCGTGCGCATTCCTACCATAGTTCTTCTCCCAAACCAAATTGCCATTCTTGTCATATCGGAAGATGAGCATGCCCAGGGGAGAAGTGGTGGGCGCACCGCCATTTACTGCAAAGCCTCCGTCTGGTGTCTCGCAGATGGTTTCGGGAAAAATCCCAGCATTGCACATGTTGTTTATCCAGAGGAGGTTGCCGTTGCTGTCCAGCTTGCCCATTATACCCCGGCGGTACAAGTTGGTGCAGTAAGGCAGGAAGCCTCCGCCGGAGTCTATGGTATTGCCTACAAAGGCAAAGCCGCCATCCTTGGTCTGAATGACGTCGTAGATATCGCCGAAAGTTTCTTCGTGGCCATTGCAGTAAAACTTCGTGTCTGTGAGCTGCAGGTGCTGGGCATGGAGGGCACAGAGCGGCAGCGCGGTTAATAGAATACAGATGAGGCGTTTCATGAGCAGCAGCCTAAAGGTGAAAACATTTTCGGGATGCTTATGCATTTCAGATAAAAAGCCGGGCGGTTTATCCAATAAAAAACGGGAAGACCTAAGCCTTCCCGTTTTTGCACAAAATGCGGAGCAATGCGCTGCTCTATGGTATCCAGTCGCAGATAAACAGGTTGGTGGCGTGCGTACCGCCGTTGTTCCGGTTGGAAGAGAAGATGAATTTCTTCCCGTTTGGCGAAAACGCGGGGAAGGCATCAAAGCCGCCGTCATGCGAGATCTTTTCCAGTCCGGTGCCATCCAGATTGATGAGGTACAGATTGAAGGGGAAGCCGCGCTCATACTCATAATCCGAGGCGAAGATGATGCGATTGCCGTCCGGCGTGAAGTTGGGCGCCCAGTTAGCCTTGCCAAGGTGTGTGATCTGACGCACGTCGCTGCCGTCTGCATTGGCGGTAAATACTTCCATCTGCGTAGGCATTACGAGGCCTTTTGCATACAGCTCTTTGTAAAGTTTTACATCTGCATCCGCCGTTGGCCGTGATGCACGCCATACAATCTTCTTTCCGTCGGCCGAAAACCATGCGCCGCCGTCGTAGCCCAGCTCATGTGTTATCTGGCGCACGTCGCTGCCGTCCAGGTTCATCGTGTAGAGGTCCAGGTCGCCGTTACGCGTGGAGGTGAAGATGATGCGGTCGCCTTTGGGTGAAATGGTGGCTTCGGCATCGTAGCCGGGTGTGCTGGTGAGTTGCTTCGTCACTCTGCCATTCAGGTCGGCCATCACAATATCGTAGCTGTCGTAGATAGGCCACACATAGTGCTTTACATCGCGGCGGTCGGGTGGCGCAGGGCATGTATCGGCGGCAAGGTGCGTGGTGGCATAGAGCAGATGCTTACCGTCCGGCATCAGATAGGAGCAGGTAGTGCGGCCTTTGCCGGTTGATACCAGCTTGCTAGGAACTTCCCGCCTTTGGCGGAATGAAGGGTGCCGTAAAAAATCTGGTCGCATGGCAGGCCTTCTTTGGGTTCCGTACGCTGATAAACAAAGTGCTGGTTGTCCCAACCGAAGTAGGCCTCGGCATTATCACCGCCGAAAGTGAGCTGCCGGACGTTTTTGAAATGCTTTTCGGAAGGGTAGAGAATGGTGGAACTCTTATTCTGCGCAACGGCGTGGATTGCGAACAGAAGCAGAAAGGAAAGCAGAAGGCAACGCATGGATGATTCTTGAAAATTTTACAGCGGCAAAAGTCGGCAAGGAAAGCGTCTGCTCATTCGCTGCAGGCAAATAGATTCCCGAAGGGAATGACAAAGTTTGGGGGAGCATCCAAGGGATTATGTCCTTTTAAAACGGATACCCGATGGCGATATGCAGCACCAGATTGCGCTGTTGCCAGTCTTTATTGAATGGCTTAATCTCGTCGCCCACCCAGCCGCCATACTGCGAATAGTCCGGGTTCTTTAGCGGAAAGCCTTCATCCACGCGCAGCACAAATAGTCCGCTTATGTCAAAACGTGCGCCGATGCCTGTACTCACCGCAAGGTCTTTACCCAGCCGGCTAAAGCGAAAATCGCCGCCGGGATAGCCATCTGCGGGCTGCGCCAGCCAGATATTGCCCGCATCTACAAATACGGCCCCGTTCAGGCGCAGCGCGCCGCCAAACAGCTGCACTACGTCAAAGCGGAATTCGGCATTGGCCTCTAGCTTGATGTCACCCGTGCGGTCAATAAAAGAGGTGCCCGTACGTCCTGAAGTATCGTTGTAAGAGCCGGGGCCGAGCTGCCGTACGCGCCAGCCCCGCATGCTGTATGGCCCGCCTACGAAGTATTGCTTGATGTACGGTAGCACACTGCTTTTGTCGTACGGGATGCCTATGCCGGCAAAGAAACGCGTGGCCAGCTCGGCATGTTGACGACGGATGTAATGCCGTGCATCTGCTTCTACCTTGAAGTACTGCGAATAATTCAGCCCGAGCGAATTCTTTAGATTGATCGCTGCATTGACGGCACTCAACAAACCACCGGCTTCTTCAAAGCCAATGCGCAGCGACGAGTAATGCCGGCGCGCTATAGGAGAAGAACGGTTGGTGAACGTGAAGTAGATATTCTCGCCTTCCACCAGATTTTCCTGGTAGGAATTGCGTAGGAAGGCATTGGAATCAAGCAGCTGTTGAAACGTATTGGACTTGTTCGGTAAGCGCAGGATATTCACAAAGGCCGGCGAGAAGTCCCAGGTATTGGTGGCGTTTTGCTTCCAGTTGTAGTTGAGGTTGGCGGAGGTGTTAATAAGCGTAAAGTAGTTGACGCGATCCAGGATATTGGTGCCGGCACCCAGAATGGTACGCGGCATATTGGCATGAATCCGGTTTCCGAGCGAAAAAGGTGCGATGAACTTCGGAAAGTCCAACGTAGCGTTAAGGCCCGCATTGCGGGAAAGCAGGTAGAAATGGTCGTACACCGAGTTTCCAACATCCTTGGAGTAGCCGAACTCCACACCACCGTTTAGCGAGATGCTTAACTGATTAGCACCGCGAAGCAGGTTGCGATTACGAAAGTTGAGGCCAACATTATTGCCGAGCTGGTACGTGGTACCATTTGTTACTTCATAATTCGTAGAGAAATCGTAGCGCTTGGTCGGGTTCATCAAAATTATGCAGCGCAGTTGCCGGTCATACGGCAAGGTTGTGTCTTCAACCAGGTAGGTCTGTACATACTGGAAAAGTCCCAGCTCGTTCAGCTTTGTGATCGTCAGGTCATAATCATCTTGTGTAAAGTATGCGCCGGGTTTCAGAAAGATGTGGTTCAGCAACACGCGCTCCCGTACATAATACCGGTGATAGCGGAACGTGACACTGTCCACCACACTTTCCAGCATGTTAGAGTCCCGGATATCCTTACGATCTACGAAGTCGGGATACACCCGCAGCCGGCCAATTTTGTAGCGACGGTATGCATTCGGCTCTCCACCCTTACGGATGATGATTTTTACGTCCACCGTCGGCTTCTTGCCCGTGCGTTGCAGCGCCAGAAAATTGATAGCACTCTCAAAAGGGTTTTCCGCATCGCGCAGGAACGCTTTATTAAAAGTATCCACCTCAATGTGGATGTTTTCTGTTGTGAACTTATAGTAACCCTGGTTGCGCAGCACATTGGCAATGCGGCTTCGTTCCTCGTCGCCAAGGGTCATTGCAAAGGGCTTACCTTCTTGGATAACGCTTTCCTTCATGCTGCTCGTCACCGCCTGACGCACGAGGCTATCGTCAACGTCCAGAACGGTCTTATTGATCAGGTAACGCAGCCCCGTCTCCACTTCATAAACAGCCGTCGCTTTCTTGCCCTTGTATTTTACCGTGTCGCTCACCCTGCTGTAGAAGTAGCCCTGGTTGAACAGGTAGCTGCGCATGTGCTGCGTACTGCGCTCCGCCAATGCGCTGTCATAAATCACCGGCCGTTCTACCGTCTTCAGCTTCTTCTGAAATGCCTCTGCCGCCGTGTCTCGTTGATAGCGTTTATAACGGGAATTATACAGCCATACTTTATATGGGAAGACACTAAGGAAGTAAGTGTTCGGCTTCTGAATAATCAAAGAGGAAAGTGCATCGGAAAGTTCGCCACGGTTAGTCAGCGTCCGATCGCTTTTAAGTTTCAGGCTATTGCTGCGCAGCAGGTAAAATCCTCCTGGTACGTGCTTCGTTGTATTACATGCTGCCAGCAAGAGCACGAAAAGGCAGAACGCCGGGCGGCGGCCTAAAGCAGTAATTGTGCGAAAAGAGAAGGGCGGCATTAGATAGCTTTGCCGTCTGTGATTACGAAGGCGCAAGTTAGAGATATTCGTGCCCTTGCCACCGCCAAAGGCCGTGCCGAAAGCGGCCGCTTCCTTGTAGAAGGTGATAAGCTTGCGCGCGAATGGCTGGCTGCCGATGCTAAGATTGAATACATCGTCGGCGTAGGGGGCTGGCTGGCTGACCACCGGCAACTGATTGGCCGCCACTCTGAAGCAGTGGTGATTGAAGTCTCGGAAGCAGAATTGGCACGTATATCAACGCAGCAATCGCCCAACAGCACGCTACTCGTCGCCCACATTCCCACGACCCCAAAATATTTGCCGGCCGATGAGTGGTGTATCGTCTTGGATACGGTCCAGGATCCAGGCAACCTTGGCTCTATTATCCGCATTGCCGACTGGTTTGGTGTGGGGCACGTCGTTTGCTCGCCGGGCTGCGCCGACTTTTACAATCCTAAAGTTGTTGCAGCCGCTATGGGCGGCCACCTGCGCGTGCAGCTGCACGTGACGGCGCTACCGCCTTTTCTTTCTGCCTGCTCAATGCCGGTTTTAGCGGCAACACTCGGCGGTGACCCGATGAATCAAATACAAAAGCCGGAACGGGCTGCTCTTATCATCGGTAATGAGTCCAAAGGCATCTCTGCCGAGGTACTGCGCTGCGCAACGCGGGAAGTCACCATACCAAAGCTTGGCGGTGCGGAGTCACTGAACGCGGCTGTAAGCGCGGGTATTCTGCTAGCAGTGCTGAAGCTATCCTGATTTTTGGCACGGCGATTGGTTTGTGAAAGGCAACTCCGTTCGTTCACAATCAACTTTACTAATCATGAAATGCTTCCTTCCTCTGGCATTTGCGACACTGCTCTTTAATGTCAGCGCATCTGCGCAGGACAACCGCACGATGCTCAAGCTTCGGCTTAGTGACAACTCTATAATCACTGTTAACCTGGACGGTCGGTTCATTGACCGGCAAACTACCCAATTGACCCTGGATGGTCTGCGGCCCGGTTTGCACCGTCTGGAGGTGTACGCCGATGCTGGCTACCGGCGCAGGCCTGTCCGCGTATATACCGGCACGTTGCGCCTTGCGCCAGCAACCGTCAATATCGGCACTGTGGATGTTTACAATCGCGGCCTGCGCCTTCGTACCCGGCCATTAGACGATCGCGACTATGCGGATAGTCGCAATGATGACCGTTCTGGTATTGGTGCAGGCAGCAATAGCCGCGACGAACACCAGTACGATGACCGGCATGATAACGGTGGTGATGAAGTATATGACAATGGGCGCGGCGGGAATTCAAGCAGCACTTCATCCGGTAGCGATAGAGATGGCTATGGGTCGTTTCCTCATGGACGCAGTAACACCGCAAATAATAGCAACAACATTCTCCGCGCCGGTGATATGGACAACTTGCGCAGCCGTGTGGCAGCCCGCATAACGGATTCTGACAAGGAAAGCCTGATGAAAAATGTTTTGCAAAGCCAAAACGCTTCCACTGCGCAAATCCGCGAAATGCTGGGCTGGCTGTCTTTTGACGGTACGCGACTGGATTTTGCCAAGTGGGCATACAGCCATGTGAGCGACCCGCGCAATTATTGGAAGTTGGAGGATGCCTTCTCCTTTGATTCTTCAAAAGAAGAATTTTCAAAGTCCCTTAAAGCCCGTTAATTGGTTTGTTTACGCTAAAGCCCATTTCCACTTAAAAAGCTCGGCTACGCCAAAGCCGATTCCTGCGCCGAGCAGCCCGCCGGCCACAACATCGCCGGGCCAGTGAACGCCTACATATACCTGCGCATAGCTCACCAGAAAGCCCCAGCAGATTGGGAAGGGCCACAGCCAGCGCAGCCGTCCGTGCAGCGTGACGGCGCAGAAGGTGCCCAGTGCAAAATGATTGGCTGCATGCGACGACGGGAAGCTCCATCCGCTGCTGCGCGGTACAATCAGATGCACCATCTGCGCAAATCGCGGGTCATTGCAGGGCCGGACCCGGCCTATCCACGGTTTTAACAGGCTACCGCTTAGGTAGTCGGCAATGGCAAAGCATAGAATAAAGCCGAGGCACCACAATGCGCCGCGCCTGCCCCAGTTATAAGGCATGAAGAAAGTCAGAAAGAGGTACAGTGGTGCCCATGTAAACTGATTGCGAACGTAGGGCATCACCGCATCTAAAAAGCTATTGCGCCAGCTTGCGTGGAGATAGCCCCACAGCTCATAGTCCAATGAAAGGGGCCATCGATGCAAGCCATTCATAGCCAGCTATTTTTTGAACACCATAATAAGGCGTGACGACTCCAGCGGATTGAACTCCTCCAGCCGGTAATTGCCAAATGTGGCTACGAGGCTTAAGCCGGCGTTCTTGAACAGCCGCGTGAATTCCGAAAGACCGAAAGCTGCAACACTTTCTACATATTGCCGAACTTTCCCGTCAGCATCAGTAAAGGAGATTTCTTTGATGAAATGCGCGTGCTCTATACGCCGCCTGATATGGAAAGTATAGCTGCCGCGTTGTATGTCTTCTTCAGGAACCAGCCGCTTTTGGGCGCGCTCGCTGTTGAGGTAGTCCAGCACCAGAATTCCGTCCTTCTTCAGGCCCTTGGCAAAGGACTTAGCGGCTAGCTGATGGTCGCGCGTATTGGCAAAATAGCCGAAGGAAGTAAAGAAGTTGAAGGCATAGTCAAAGTAATTGATGTAAAACGGCATGCGCATGTCGTGTACAAAAAAGCGCAGGTGCTCATGCTCTGCGCCCTTTGCAATCTCTATGCTCGTATGTGAAAGGTCAATCCCTGTCACATCAAAACCGCGTTCTGCCAGCTCCACCGAAAAACGCCCTTCGCCGCAGGCGATATCTACCATACGGCTGCCCGCCAGTGGCTGCAGGTATTTGATGAGGTTGCTGACGAATTCCTCCGCCTCCAGCTCATCACGATGCTGATAAAGAATACGGTAGTAAGGCGAGGTAAACCATCGCTCAAACCAATTGTCATCGGACATGAAACGCAGCTTTTTTTAACCCTGCAAATATAGGCGCATCGCCTGCGCCCGCTTATTTCATGATGCAATTGCCATTTATTGGAGCGGGGCGTGCCTGGCGCTATCCTTCCACCATCATATTCTCCTCTTTCAAATGCAGGGCCTTGCCGCCAACCATTACCGTATTAGGCACTTTGATGCCGCTATTCATGCGGATGCTGCGGGGTCGACGGGGACGCCGCAGATTAAATTGAGGCCTTGCCGGCAACTGCAGATGGCTGCGCCGCAGGTACACCAGAGATGGTATAAAGGCTAAGCATGAAAAAGAGCATCGTAGCGACGGCAACGTTGATATTGAACTGTTGCATCCAGAGCGCAAGGCCGGTTACGGCAACGTTGGCGGCCAGGATAACCAATACCGTTCGGGTATGCGAAAGTCCAATGTCCAACAGGTAATGATGCAGATGCGTCCGGTCCGCGCTGAAAGGGGAACGCCCTCTAGAATGCGCATAGTGAACACCCGGAATGTGTCAAAAACCGGAATAAACAGAATGGCAAGTGTCACAATAAATACACCCGGTGCAGAAGTAATCACGGCGTCAATGCTGCCGCCTGTGTGGTAAGTATTAATTGTCAGAATTCCGAGCACCGAAACGACAAAGCCGATAATCAGCGAACCAGTGTCGCCCATAAAAATTTTTGCCGGTGCGAAGTTGAAGCGCAGGAAGCCGATAAGCGCGCCGGTCATACTGAAAGCCAGTACAGCCTCGCTGCTTTTGCCATAAGCGGCCAGGAAAAGGCCAAGCATTGCAGTAATATAGACGCCGATCGTTCCGGCAAGGCCGTCAATGCCATCCACAAGATTAAAGGCATTTGTGACGAAGATGCAGCCAATGATAGAAAATGGGATAGATGCCCAGTCAGGCAGCGTATATATGCCAAATAAGCCACCAAGTGAATGTAAACGCACATCAGCAAATACAACGGTAATGGTTGCCGCCATAGCCTGTGCAATAAATTTCTTGCTTGGGCTAATGGCCACGAGATCATCCTTCA
Source organism: uncultured Bacteroidota bacterium (assembly GCA_963782125.1). Classification (GTDB taxonomy): domain Bacteria; phylum Bacteroidota; class Bacteroidia; order Chitinophagales; family Chitinophagaceae; genus UBA1952. The sequence goes on along the minus strand of CAWAID010000007.1, from coordinate 427,837 downwards.
TGCCTGTAATAAAGAGAATAAGGCAGGCCGCGGATATATAATTCCACTTTGGAAAGCTTAATGGCTTAATAAGCAGGGACGCAACAAGGAAGAAAGCAAAGAATATTCCAATGCCGCCAAGATTCGGTACCACGCGTGCGTGCAGTTTCCGGTGGTTGTCCGGCATGTCCAGCAAGCGTTTCCGCTTGGCGATGTAGATTATATTAGGAACAGAAAATACGCTAACTGCGAGGGAGCAGAGTGCCGCTAATACATATGAAATATAGGGTTGAAATGCGTTCATGTTACCAGTCCGTATAATTCATTGCTAATTGCAAAGGTAGTATGGGAATTTGCGTCTGTTCCTCAGCACCGCCATTTTTCTGCTTTGTTCCCATTCCGACCGAAAGATGCAATATATTTTCCGCTCAGAGGTAGCTGCGACCCGTCAACAGTTGGTTATTAGTTCTGTATTGTAAATAAATTGTTATCCGCCGGTCATTGTGCTCACCTGGATCCGGATATTTGAATCAAAGGAAATCCGAAGGACGTGCGCCGCGGCTAAACGATTGAAACCATGTGCAATAAGACACTCCTCCAATCTGATTTCTGCGTCGCCCTCAACATGAAAAATCAAGCCAGCCGCTATGATTTTATCGTTGCCTTGCGGCAAAATGGCGAAATCAGATGGAAAATGAACACTCGCCACGCTTCCTGAAGGCCAGTTGGTGATGTTATCGCTGACGCTTATTTGTCCCTCACGCCAGCAAAAGCTTCGCTCGTGTATGACTTTCCTATATTTAAATGGTGCATATGCTATCGTTACAAAGTCAGGTCCTTCTTGAAGCTGTTTAATGCGTACACGCCTTCCCACACGAAAAGATTTCCATATCTCTGAAGAAGAGGCGCTGCCGACAGCAACTGTATTATGGGCGTTAGTACCCCGTTCCAGCATGCGCCTTTCTATCGGCTCATAAGTGGATATGCCGGTATCAACTACAACGGCCCGCCCCTTATAATGCAGGCAAAAATTACCGGTGTCGGCATGTGCGTGCCCTGGCTGAAAAGGCGGCTGAATACCGCCGGCGTCAATAGCCAGCTCAAAATCACCGAAACGAATCATTCGGTAGCCGGATGCACCTAATTTCACTTCTTGGGCACGGATCTGAAGTGCTGCGGCATATATTGTAAGCGCGCCGGTGCTGGGCGCAATGCCAGGAGCGGTGTCGTTAAATGCCGGCCAGCTTCCGTCATTAAAGGTCATTGCCTGCATCCATCCGAGCATTTTTGATGATGTATCGGCAACAATTACTGCTAATTCGTCATTTGGAGCACGTAGCGCGCGCAGTAGTTCCAGGCATTGCAGTAGCCGCCAAAGCAGCAGGCTATGATACATGGGGCTTCCTTCCACATGCCCACCGTCTGACAAAACTTGCTGCCGGATATATTGACGCAGCATGCGGTTGCCCTTTTTATGAAAGCGATCATTCCTGAAATAAATTCCGGCACATAAAATGGCCATGGCATTCTCCCAGAGATGATTTCCATCCAGATGGTATTCCGGAAAGCGGCAAACCCAGTCAGCATCTCTGAATAGCCGTTTCATGATCGCCTCGTTACCGTCGCCATAGCGCAGCAGAAAACGTATCCATGACATGATGCGCAAGGAAGCCGGATACACAGCACCTGCAACAACCTGTGGTGTCTTCGCAGCTACAAAAGCCACAATAGTCTCCTGTCGCTCCCTGACCGAGAGCGTGTCGTCATATAGCCATTCAAAATAATTCAGGTTATAAGTCCAAAGCAGGCCTTCGCCGCGCCAGTCCCAGTCAATGCTGTCCGGAAATGCCTGGCAGCGATTCAGGAAACAGAATTGTCGTTTTGCGGGAAAATAGTGTGGCTCAACCTGTAGTCGCTGAAGCGGAATTTTTCCCCAATTCATTGCGGCAGCTATATCCCCGCCCGTCGCGTTTCTCCGACGGCTTAGCCGCAGTGCTACAGGGCGCGCCAGCCGGAACCACCACTGTGCCGTCTTTAGCGGGCGGACGGTATGGTACCAGCGCAACAGGCCGTTTATTGAGCGAAAACTCATGAAGCCCCCATGCGTTGCGCAAACGAATAGATGTTGAAACCCTCTTGAGGCAATGCTTCGCGCAACGCTGCGGCCAGTTTCGCCTTCGGCAAATAAGCCATGCGTGCCGACTGAATCAGCCGGAAGGCCTTTTCAAGCAGCAGTTGTTCCTGCCGCATGCTGCTGCCGGCATCTTGTGCAAGGCTTGTTTCGATAGCCACCGCAAGCGCCGCGATACCCTCGCCGTTGCTGGCTGCTGTCTTAAGCACTGGTGTTTCGCGGCCCATTCCTGCGCGCTCATGCGCCAGAATGCGGAGGTTTTGAAAAAGCTTGTCGGCATCCGGGCGGTCGACCTTGTTGACCACAAACAGATCCGCTATTTCCAAAAGACCGGCCTTCATGGTTTGAATAGTATCGCCGGCTTCCGGAACGAGCGTTACTACCGTACAATCTGCAATGCCGGCAATCTCCACCTCGCTCTGGCCCACGCCTACCGTTTCAATTATAATCAGGTCAAAGCCGGCCTCTTTTACCACATCCGTAATCTCAAAAATGCGCGGATGCAGTCCGCCGAGCGCCCCGCGGCTCGCCAGTGAGCGGATAAACACCTGCGGATGGTCGTAGAAGCGCGCCATGCGAATGCGATCGCCCAAAAGCGAACCGAAGTGAAATGGCGATGACGGATCCACAGCAATAACGGCCACTTTTTTACCCGCTGCCGTCCATTCCCCGAGCAGGGCATTTACGAGCGTACTCTTGCCCGCGCCCGGCGGCCCGGTAATGCCTACGAGCTTGGGCGCAGCAGTGAGCCGGAGCGAAGTAAGCAGCTCATGTGCGCCTTCCAGATCGTTTTCTACGACCGTTATGCCCCGCGCAAGTGCCCGTGGCGTGCCAGCCCTGATGGCTTGCAACAATTCCTGAATTTCGGCGGGCGGCACTAAAAAATATCTTTGTCCGTTTAGGTGGCATCACAACCTGTGCGCTTGGACAAAAATAGCCTTCCCCCTCAAACGCTGCTTTGGAAACGGCGACTCGCGCTCATTTGTTTGCTGGGCATGATAGGTGGCCTTCTTTGTTCCCGCGCTGCTGCTTCCATTTCCATGATGCTTTTCGGTATAACGTCGCTATGGGGCGTGCATCCACGGCAGTGGCTGAAGCTGCGCTGGTGGCTGCTGGGTTTAGCCTGGGTGGTGCTGTATGCCGTATCCTATTTCTGGAGCGACGATAAAGTAATGTGGGCGGAGCACCTACAGGTAAAGCTGCCGTTTTTATTGTTGCCGCTTTCATTTGGCTTGCTGCCGTGTTTCCGGTCTGAAGAATGGCGCGCTTATACAGTTGGACTCGCTGCGCTTATGATGTCCGGAGCGGCCTGGAGCACGTCCTTTCTATGGCGTGGCGATACCGCGACCATCATTGATGGTTATAAATATTCGCAGATGCTGCGTACACCTGTGTACAATGATCATATTGCTTTTTCCACAGCTGTGGCGGTTACCATCGCCTGGATTGTTTACACCCTGCCGATGTTTGGTAAACGTTGGCAACAGTGTACGTTGGTACTCGTTTGCACCTTGCTGGGGCTGTATCTGCATGTGCTGGCTGCTAAGACGGGACTTGTAGCACTCTACATTTTTTTACTGATGTATGCGATTTTTCAATTGCGTCAGAGTTATAAGCGTGGCCTGGTGGCAATGCTCATGTTTGCTCTGGGGACGTTGCTTGCGTTCCTTGCACTGCCTACATTGCGGGAACGAATAGGATATAGTATCGTTACGTGGCGTAGCATCCAACTGGGTGAGCGACATGGCATTTACAGCGATGCTGGTCGCCTCTTTTCCTATGATATTGCTGTCCGTTCTATTGTAGCGCATCCGCTTGGAGGCGTAGGTGCGGGCGATGTTTTGTCTGAAATGCGCACCGGTTATGAGCGATGGTACCCGCAAGTAGGGGAAGCACAGCAGCTTTGGCCTCACAATCAGTGGCTGACGTGCATGATGGCAGCAGGCATACCCGCTGCGGTACTATTTACGCTTTGGCTGGTTGCACCATTGCGGCGCCTTAAGCGCGACCGGGCAAGTGCATTCTTCCTCACCGTATGGCTGATGCTGCTTGTGCCGCTAATGGTAGACCTATTTCTGGAAGTGCAGTTTGGGGTGGCCGTATTTTTGATATTTCTGCTGCAGCAAAGGCAGGCATTAGCTATGGGCCTTTGCAATCTGAAATCTGCCTCCCGAAATCTGAACTCCCCTTGACGAACTTCATCCCCATATTTCCCCTCAATATTGTCGTTTACCCTGGCGAGACGCTCAACCTGCACGTATTTGAGCCGCGCTACAAGCAGATGATCAGGGAATGCTCAGACGGCAAAAAGCCATTTGGCATTCCGCCAGTGTTGGAAAAGGACCTGCATGAACTTGGAACTCTTATGGAAATCACCGAGCTGGCAGCTGAGCATGCGGATGGTACAATGGATATCCGCACGCGCGGGGTCTCCGTCTTCCGCATTCTGCACCGGCTGGATGAAGTGCCCGATAAGCTGTATAGTGGCGCCATCGTCAATTATCCACCTAATGTTACTGAAGCAGGCGATTCCAAAATTGCCCGCAATATTGTAACAGAAGTAAAGCGGCTTTATGCCTTGCTCAATGTCTCCGAAAAATTTCCCGCCGGTCGGGATGTTATGTTGTCCTATGAGCTAGGGCATCTGGTGGGTCTGAGCCTACAGCAAGAATATGAGCTGCTGGGCATCTTTACCGAGATTCAGCGGCTTGAATACCTGCGCCGGCATCTCGCCGGCATTATTCCTGTAATTCAGGAGCTGGAAACGATGAAACAACGCATTCAGCGCAACGGCCACTTCCGCGACCTTTCGCTGGACGACCTGAAGTAGGCAGGTCTTTCAGCGTATTTACATTTATTAAAATCCGGCCCAATTCCGCAATCCTGAAAATCCCGGTCTATTTTAGCGGCGTATGAAAGTCGTCATCTTCGCCGGGGGCCGTGGCACCCGCATTTCGGAGGAAAGCCAGCTTCGCCCCAAGCCCATGATTGCCATTGGTGGTAAGCCCATTCTCTGGCACATCATGAAAACCTACGCAGCCTACGGGCACAATGAATTTATCATTTGCCTGGGCTATAAAGGCTGGATGATTAAGGAGTACTTCATCAATTACTACCTCCACAACGCCAACCTTACCGTTGACCTGAAGGATAATTCCGTCCAAATTCATGAGACTTTTGCTGAGCCATTCAAAATTACGCTCGTAGAAACAGGGCTGGACACCATGACGGCAGGCCGCCTGCGCCGTGTGTTGCCCTATACCAATGGCGAGCCGTTCATGCTGACGTATGGCGATGGTGTGAGCAATGTGGATATTGATCAGCTTATTAACTTCCACAGTCAGTCCGGCCGCATTTGTACCATAACCGCTATCCAGGCTACCAGCCGATTTGGTGTGATAAAAATGGAAGAGGATGGCAACATAACATCATTTGAGGAAAAGCCTGCCGATAGCGGCACCTGGATTAATGGCGGATTCTTTGTCATCAATCCCGAGATCAAGGATTACCTCCATGAAGATGCAGACGATATTATGTGGGAACGCCAGCCGATGGACGACCTTGCGCGCGACGGGCAGATAGCTGCCTACAAGCACAACGACTTCTGGAAGGCCATGGATACACTGCGCGATAAGGAAGAACTAGAGGCGATGTGGGATGGCGGCCAGGCGCCGTGGAAACTTTCATAAATCTTAACCTGAAAGATCCAGATCCGTGTTCCAATCACTACAACAAACGTTCTCAGGTAAAAAAGTGCTCCTGACCGGCCATACTGGCTTTAAAGGCGCATGGATGCTGCAGGTGCTCCACAGCTTAGGCGCCGAGATTGTTGGCTATGCGCTCGCGCCGGAGCATGAGCAAGACCTTTATAACCAGATTGAAGGCGACAAGCTCTGTCACTCCATTATTGCTGATTTAAGTGAGCAGGAAAAGCTGGTGAAGGCCATTGCAGACTTCCGTCCGGATTACGTTTTTCATCTTGCTGCCCAACCCCTTGTGCGCCGTAGCTATCGGATGCCTTTGGAGACGTTTGCTGCCAATGTGATGGGGACCGCGCACGTCTTGGACGCGATGCGTGCGTTGGAGGGCCCTTGTGTAGGCGTGATGATTACGACGGATAAAGTCTATGAAAATCCTGAGCGCGGCCAGGCCTTCCGGGAAGACGATAAACTCGGCGGTTACGACCCTTACAGTGCTTCCAAGGCAGCAGCGGAAATTGTAATTGAATCATATCGCCGCTCCTTTTTCAACCTTGAAAAGTTCCGTGAGCACCGTAAACCCATTGCTTCTGTGCGTGCTGGCAATGTGATTGGCGGCGGTGATTTTTCAGAAGACCGGCTGATACCTGACATTGTACGTGCTTTGGAAAAGGGCGAGCCGGTGACGCTGCGCAACCCGCAAAGTGTGCGGCCCTGGCAGCACGTACTGGAGCCTGTGTTTGCTTACCTTCTGCTGGCGCAGAAAATGAACGACGACGGTGTACGTTACAGCTCTGCCTACAACATAGGCCCCGAGCGTGCGGATGAACGGACGGTGGCACAGGTTACAAATGCATTTTACGAGGCCTTTGGCCAGCCTGCGGTTTTTGAAGTGAAACCAGAAGCGGCGCTGCACGAAGCGGGCCTACTAATGCTGGACAATGGAAAGATTAAAGCAGAGCTTGGCTGGCAGCCGCGGCTAAATGCCGAGGAAGCCATTCGATGGACGGCGGGTTGGTATGCGGACGGGCGCGATGCGGCAGAAAAGTGTACGAAACAGATTCAACAATACATTAAACGCCAATGATGATAATGCAGGTGCCGCTGCCTGGCGCGGCATTGATAGAACTGCCGATGTTCCCCGATGACCGCGGCATTTTCGTCAAAGCGTTTCACGACACAACACTGAAGGCGACTGGGATTGACTTTGATTTGAAGGAATCCTATTTCTCTCTTTCGCACAAAGACGTCATCCGCGGAATGCACTTCCAAACGCCGCCACACCAGCATAGCAAGATTGTCTTTTGTCCGCGCGGGGCTATCCTGGATGTAATCGTTGACTTACGAAAGGCCTCACCGACTTACGGTCAGTGCCATGCAGAAGTGTTGAGCGAAGAAAATCACCGCGCCTACTATATCCCGGAAGGCTTCGCTCATGGCTTCAAAGCGTTGACGCCGGAGGCGATGACTTATTACCTCGTTTCCTCTGAATACAGCAAGGAGAGCGACACAGGCATTCGCTGGGACAGCATTGGTTTTGACTGGGACTGCGTCACACCAATTGTTTCCGCCCGCGATCGCTCCTTCCAAAGCTTGTCCGAATTTAATTCACCTTTCTAAGCTTACTTCCGGTTCTTGAGGACGGCGTTGGCATTTGCCAGAAAAACGCGCTCTTCCTGACCCGGCTCTGCTTGCGGGTAGCTGAGGAGCCTAGTGCCTCAATGTTTATTTTCTCGCTGTCCTTCTGCTTGTGCATGAAAAATACCCATACAGTCGGGTAGCCCTGCACGTTAAAGAATTGCTGCAGCCCGACATTCTGCTTCATTGTAGCCTCTGGCAGTTGCTTATTGCGCGGAAAATCCAGCTCCAGCAGGATGACATTTTTTGCTGCCCATTCTTTAAAGCCGGCTTTACGGTACACATTCGCTTCCAGCCGGTGGCACCAGCCGCACCAATCGCTGCCGGTAAAGAAGGCAAATACCGGCTTGCCGGTTTTGGCAGATACCTCACCCGCCTGATTCACATCGGTGTACCAGGTGAGGCCATCCTTGACCTCCTGGGCTTTTAGTAACGGGCTGACAAGCAGCAAAAGAGCTGTGAAAAGGGTGGTGAGAATTCGTTGCATGGCGCGTGGAAAGCAATCTTAATGCCGAAAATACCAAATGGAACTGAAACGGGGTTAGCCGAAGGTTAAATAGGCATAGTTTACCCGTCAGTGACGCTCCCCCGAAAGCCTACATTTGCGCCGTAATCAAAGACATTATGCAACTTTCCGAAATCCTTTCCACACTCGGCATACAGAAAGAAAACCACGGCGCTTCCACAGGCACCTCATGGGTTCCATCCGGCGGCGAAACGCTGATTTCTCACTCACCGGTTGATGGTAAAGAAATAGCCACTATTCAGTCCGCCGATAAGGCAGCTTATGAAATGGTCGTCAGCAGTGCGGAAACCGCATTCGCCGAATGGCGCATGTGGCCCGCCCCAAAGCGCGGGGAAGTGGTTCGCCAAATCGGTGAGGCGTTGCGCAAGTACAAAGATCCGCTTGGTAGGCTGGTAAGCTATGAGATGGGAAAATCTCTCCAGGAAGGCTGGGGCGAAGTGCAGGAAATGATAGACATCGCCGACTTCGCGGTGGGCCTGTCCCGCCAGCTTTATGGCCTTACCATGCACAGCGAGCGCCCGGCGCACCGTATGTATGAGCAGTGGCACCCAATTGGCGTGGTAGGCGTCATTTCCGCATTCAACTTTCCGGTTGCGGTGTGGAGCTGGAATGCCTTCATCGCCTGGGTATGCGGCGACACCTGCGTGTGGAAGCCTTCCGAGAAAACACCAATGTGCGCGGTTGCGTGCTTCCATATCGTCAGTGAAGTTCTGAAGAGCGCCGGCGCGCCGGAAGGCATCAACGGACTTGTAAGCGGTGGACGCGAAGTAGGCGAGTGGCTGGCGGCTGATACGCGCATCCCGCTGGTGAGCGCAACAGGCAGCACGCGTATGGGCAAAGCTATAGCCGGCGTGGTAGGTCAGCGGCTGGGCAAGTCGCTGCTGGAGCTGGGCGGCAATAACGCCATCATCATCTCTGAGCATGCCGACCTGGACATGGCGCTTATCGGCTGCGTCTTTGGTGCAGTCGGCACCGCCGGCCAGCGTTGTACCACTACGCGCCGCATCATCATCCACGATAGCGTGTATGATTCCTTTAAGGAAAAGCTCGTTGCGCGCTACAAGCAGCTCGTCATTGGCGACCCGCTGAGCGAGGCGACGCACGTTGGTCCGCTCATTGACAAGGATGCTGTGCGGATGTACTTAGAATCAATAGACGCAGTAAAGGCAGAAGGCGGCAGGGAGCTGGTGCCAGGCGGTGTGCTGGAAGGCGCCGGTTATGAAAGTGGCTGCTATGTACGGCCTTGCATCTTTGAGGTGGAAAACCAGTACAAGACAGTACAGCATGAAACTTTTGCGCCCATTCTTTACCTGATGAAGTTCCGGGAGCTAGATGAAGCTATTGCCATGCAGAATGGCGTGCCGCAGGGCTTATCGTCGTCCATTTTCACGCTCAATATGCGCGAGGCGGAGACTTTCCTTTCCCATAAAGGCTCCGACTGCGGCATTGCGAATGTGAATATTGGGACCAGCGGCGCAGAGATCGGTGGAGCCTTTGGCGGCGAAAAGGAAACCGGGGGTGGTCGCGAAAGCGGCTCCGATAGCTGGAAGGCCTACATGCGCCGGCAGACGAATACGCTGAACTGGGGCGCTACTTTGCCTTTGGCTCAGGGGATTAAGTTTCATGTGTAGCCATCTGCCGGTGGTCGGACGTTTCTATCCAGACTATCTACCGAGAAAAATCTGAAATCCTAAGCTTAGTCCCACTACATGCGCATCCGGCTTGCCGGCCGTAAAAGTGTACTGCAACCCGGCTTCCGCGGCAACGTTGTGATTGAGGAAATAATCTACGCCGGGCAGCGCATATGCGCGGAAGCCATTGGTAGTTATGTTGTCGCCGCCGTCAAGGTGTGTATTTACGCCGCCGAAGCCGAGGCCGCCTTCAAAGAAAAACTGGAATGGCCGTTCGCGCGCGGAATTATCGCGGGCAAAATAGACGCGCGCGAACGGCGTGAAGCCGTAGCTAATTGACCGATAACCTTTTTGTCCTTCTACACCTAAGTCAAGGTTTAGGCCCAGCGCAAGATTAGGCAGGGCAAAGAAGCCAACTTTTGGACTCAGCCCAATGCTGTAAGCCGCATCAGTGCCTTTCTGGAATTGCAGCCGCGCCAGGAAGAGATTAGCGCCCACCATCACGTTGCCAGCCCCGGTCGGAATGCGAAGGCCGGAGCTCACTTTGGTTGCTTCTCCATCGTCCTCGTCGTGCGTATTTTCTTTTTGTGCTGTCGCAACGCCTGTAGTAAGCAGAACGAGGAGCAAGGGGCCGAGGATGCGTTTCATAGGTTTGGATTTGCCGTTATTATCAATAAAATGCCACCGGCTTGCAAGATAGATGTTCCGCTCCTTTGGCAGGTGGAAGGTATGACCCGCGCCGTATCTTGCTGCGCTTCGTAAGGAATGCTGTTCACGTCTACCGCCTTTGTACTTTTTCTGCCTGTGGTCTTCGGGCTGTATTGGGCTATCGGGGGCAAGAATGTCAAGGCGCAAAACGCATTGCTCATCGCTGCATCCTTTCTTTTTTATGGCTGGTGGGATTACCGTTTTGTGCTGCTATTGCTTGCCACAACAGGCTTTGATTTTTACGTTGGGTTGCAATTGGGCAGGATTGAGGACGAGCACAAGCGCCAAGCCTTTTTCATTGCCAGCATTGCAGCTAATCTCACCGCGCTTGGCTTCTTCAAATACTTCAACTTCTTCAGCGAGAATTTTGCCCGGCTGTTGCATGGCTTCGGATTTAAAGGAGATGCATTTACGCTGCAAGTCTTGCTGCCTATCGGTATATCCTTTTATACCTTTCACAGTATGAGCTATGTGATAGACGTCTATCACCGTCGTAAGGAGCCATGCCAGGATGCCACTGCTTTCTTTGCATTCATCTCGTTCTTCCCGCTGCTGGTAGCAGGACCTATCGTACGCGCCACATGGTTCCTGCCGCAATTCCAGAATAAACGCCGCTTTGAGGACGCCCGTACAACGGATGGCCTTAGGCAGATGCTTTGGGGCTTTTTCAAGAAGATGGTTATAGCGGATGGCTGCGCCCACTTCGTCAATCCCATTTTTGAGCATTGGGATGTGCAATCTGCCGGCACGCTTGCGGCAGGCGCTGTCCTTTTCGCATTTCAGATTTACGGCGATTTCAGCGGTTACAGCGACATCGCTATTGGCACGGCGCGGCTCTTTGGGTTTCATCTGCTACCTAATTTTCGCTTTCCTTATTTTTCGCGTGATATCGCCGAGTTCTGGCGGCGCTGGCACATGTCGCTTACTTCATGGTTCCGGGACTATGTATATATCCCGCTCGGCGGCAGCCGGCATGGGCTTGCGCTTGCTGTCAGGAATACGCTCATTGTTTTTCTGTTGAGCGGCTTCTGGCATGGCGCTTCCTGGACGTTCATTGTGTGGGGCGCGCTACACGCACTTTATTTCATGCCGCTTATTATTTCCGGAAAAAACCGGGCACACGTGGATGTTCCGGCGCAAGGCCGGTTATTCCCTTCTATCAAAGAAGCGTTGCTAATGATGCTGGCTTTCACGCAGGTCTGTTTTGCCTGGATTTTCTTTCGCGCAGCTGACTTGCCGCAGGCGTTTCATTATATAGGCCGGATGTTCGCCACGCCATGGGGTGACATTAATGTGGAACGGCGCATTTGGCTGTTCATTGCCATCATGATGTTGGTGGAATGGGCAAACCGCTCCCGGGAGCATGGGTTGGAAGTGGAAAGTATACGGACGCGGCCGGTGCGCTGGGCGATTTATGCCATAGTTGCCATGCTTACTTTTTACTTCGGCGCGCCGGAGCAAACTTTTATCTACTTCCAGTTTTAATCGTCGGTATGAAAAGCTTCTTAGTACGCCTGCTGCTTTTTGCTACACTCCTGATCGGACTACAGAGCGCATTGACGCGCTTTACAGATACCCGGCTGCGCGCGCGGAATAGCGGCAGAATGAAAGTGTGGCACGAGATAGAAGCTGGAAAAATTAACGCGGACGTGCTCATCATTGGCAATTCACACGCGCATGTGCAGGTAAATCCGCGGCTGCTGCAAGCGGCATTTCCTGGCAAGCACATTTACAACCTTGGGCTGGAAGGCTACACATTTGACCTTCAGCTCGCACGCTACCGATTTTATCTGCACCATAATAAAGCGCCCGAGGCTATCATCTTCTGCGCCGACTATTTTCAATTCAACAGGAGCAAGTGGGCCGTGGACAAGCCACAGTTTCTGCCATATATGTATGACAGCGCTGTGAGCCATGCGTTGCTCCATATTGGCGTAAGCAAGACCAAAACACTCATCCCATTTCTGAAGTACCGGGGCGAGGCAAATGCAGTGATGGCCGCTATAACGGGTGCTTCGCCACTACCAGAAGATGCATATGACCGTCGTGGTTGGGATGGTTATGAGCCGATGGCTTACCATTGGAATGAACAAGCCTTTAAGGCGGACACCGCTCGGGCTAATCTCACGCCTATAGTTGATAGTGCCGTTTGGCATTCCTTCAGGCATTCTTGAAGGAATGCGCTGCAACGGGAACACGCGTGTATATAGTATTCACACCACACCATCAACGTTATGTCGCAAAGCTGATTAATGGCGTACAATATAAAAGCTGGCTTCGGCAATACTTGTCAGGCCGCGTTCGATTTATAGACTTCACCGCTGCCCCTTTTTGCGCAGATACGGCGCTATTCTACAATGGCACGCACCTAAATGAAAAGGGCGCCGATATTTTCAGCGCCGCTCTCGCAGATTCTTTGGTTAAAAAAATTTAAGCCTCAGCCATGCTCGCTGCCGCTACGGCTTTTGCCCAGTCCTGGAGCGATGGGTATTGTTCGTCAATTAAATCGTGCGGCATGGGATAAGAAGCATGTTTTGTGGTCAAAAAGACAGTGTGCATGCCCAGCCGCTTGCCAAATTCCATATCGGAAAGGCTGTTTCCCACCATTACACTTTTGTGGAAATCTATTTGGGGAAAGTCCTCACGTGCCTGCAATGCCATCCCGGTATTAGGTTTACGGTTATGGTCGTTGTCGTTGACAGACGTAGCCGCGTATACCTTATCAATCTTTCCGCCAGCAGCCGTAATTCCGTCCCGCATCTCGCGGTGAATATCGCGAAGCGTTTCGATCGTCATTAGACCACGACCAACGCCGCGCTGGTTGGTAACCACGACGAGAGTCCCGAAGATTTCGCTCAATGTCTGAATGGCTTTCGGTGCGCCCTCACAAAACTCAAACTCTTCTGTCGCAGTGACATAACTACCTACGATTTCCTTGTTGACCACGCCATCGCGGTCAAGGAAGAGAGTCCAGTCTTTATCAAACTGGGGCGCGTGATATACAGAGAGAAAATCGGTTTCCATGACAGTTGTTGTGTGCGTAAAAAAACGTTTAGAAGAGCCGTTCCTCGGCAAGTTGGCAGATGATGTGGCCGATGGTAATGTGACTCTCCTGAATGCGTGGTGTGTCGTTGCTCGGCACGTTGATCAGGTGGTCAGCCAGCTCCTTCATCTTTCCGCCGGTCTGGCCGGTGAGGGCTATATTTATCATATTCAACTCGCGTGCCACCTCCATGGCTTTAAGAATGTTTTGGGAGTTACCGGAAGTGCTGAGGCTTACCAAAACGTCACCGGCCTTTCCCATCCCTTTCACTATACGACTATATACGACGTCATACCCATAATCGTTTGCCACGGCCGTGAGATATGAGGTGTTGCAATGTAGCGCTTCAGATGGCAAGGGATTGCGGTCTGTGTAGAACCGGCCGCTGAATTCTGCTGACAGGTGTTGTGCATCCGCCGCGCTGCCGCCGTTGCCGCAGAAGAGCACCTTATTGCCATCTTTGAATGCCTTAATAATCGTCTCAGTGGCTGCTTCAATACGTCCCAGCAGTTCACCATCTGCCAGCACGCTTTCTTTGGTGGCAATGGATTTTCGGAGAATGGATGTAATCGCGTCTTGCATAGCGGGCGAAAGTACAGCGGAGCGTTCAGGATAAAAACGAAAGCTAAGCGGGATTGTTATTCGTTTGCTGTAAAGACGATGTTATCCGCGATTTTCCACAACCGCGCAGACGTGCATTTACATGAGGCTGACAAGCTCAGTTATTTCCTGATCCGTTCCAGGATCGGTACCACTTGTGCATAAAGGGAATCCAACTCCGTGGGGTTGTCCCGGTACCACTCCATACTGTTGTTAAACTCTGTCTGGGACGTCTGATGCCTTGCCAGAATGGCTGCCGTCCACGCCGCAAGCGAATCATAATTTTTTCCGGATTGAGGTTGCGCGGAGTCGTGCAACATGCCGCTATACACATCAGCCAGGTGCATATCCGCCAGAATGGGCGCCATGCGCTCCTGCGAGAGATGCACGCCGCTCGGATGCTTGCAAGCATTAAAAAAAATGGCAGCAGCTATTACGGCCGGCAGGAGTTTTCGCATTACTTCAGCGTGTTATACTTCTGGGCATTATTCGCATCTATCTGCGAGAGCAACGTCAGATACTGGCTACGCTCTTCGCGGCCACCTTGTAGCACAATCCGGGTAATTTCATCACTCTTTGCATTGAAGAAAGCCTGCACCAACGTGCTTTGCTGGTTGTCACGCAGAATGTTCTGCATAATATTAATCGCCGCAAGGACCTTCGCGCGCCCCTCAGACGGCTTGTTGTACATAATATCCAGCCCTTCGCGGTGATAGCTGTACCATGTGGCTCTGTAGCTGTTATAGCGGGGGCTGAGGAGCTGGTCAATGATCCAATAGCGGTTGCGCTTATCTTCAAATGCCTTCCAACCTTTGATGCCACCGTCTTCCGGCGCGTTGCTTACCACATTCTGCGCACGTTTAAGCAAGGCTGTGCCGCCTTGCGGCGAAAAAGAGTCATAATCCAGCCCCAGTACCAGATAACAATAATAAGCGATGGCGGCAGAAAGATTGGACGCCAGCGGATCAGGGCCTGATACCCGGTTATCGTCAAATGTCAGGGTGTTAAATTGAGAATAGTGAAACACCAGATCCTTATCAATTGTATTGAGAGTAGGAGAGGTATAAGTGCTGCTAAACACCGGTCGCGTAGCCTGAATGCTTATGGTGGCGGAATATAAGTCCGGATCTTTCTCTGAACGCTCGGTGATGTTAAGCAGCATATTGCAGTCAATGCGCTCCGAGGCATTATAGTCGTCGCCGGTCCACTTTCGGGTATTGATAAATTCGGTTATAGAGCGCTCCATGCCCGTCCAGAAGGAAGGATCAACGCCCGTTATCTTTTCGTGCAGGATCTTGACTTTGCAATTCAGTTCCTGTGCTCCCGCAGTATGGCAAATTGTGATGACGAATCCCAAAATCAGGAGCGTTCTATACAGTACTTGTTTCATGGCTTCTTTGGAGAATGGCGTTTATAATGGCAACGGCGGTAGCTTGTTTCGATTGTAAAGGCAACGTTTTTACTGATCCGTCGCGGTGTAGCAGGGTTACTTTGTTGGTATCGTATCCGAAGCCGGAGCGTTCATCGCGCAGTGAATTAAGGACAATCATGTCTGCACCTTTACTGTGCAGCTTCAGCATCGCGTTGGCATGCTCATCGGTAGTCTCCAGCGCAAAGCCGGCGAGGAATTGACCATCGCGCTTTTCGGCGCCAAGGGTTTTAAGAATATCCGCTGTTTTAATTAGTTCCAGCGATAACGTCTCGCCGCTCTTCTTTATTTTCTCCGGCGCTGTTACAGAAGGCTTATAATCCGCTACAGCTGCAGAAAGGATAGCAACAGTTGAATGTGGGAACGCAGTCGTGGCAGCTTCAAGCATTTCCGCTGCACTTTCTATCCGTACGGTATGTATGTTGCGATGCTGCGGATGCAAATGTGTAGGACCAAGTACCAGCGTAACATCCGCACCTTGCGCGGCAAGTGCTTCCGCAAGCGCAATGCCCATCTTGCCCGTTGAGAAATTACCTATAAAGCGTACCGGATCAAGCCGCTCATATGTGGGCCCGGCTGTGACAAGCGCTTTTTGCCCCTTGAGCGGCTGGCTGCTCTGCGCACCGAAAAAATCTTTCAGAAAATCCCGCAGATCTTCCGGCTCCGCCATCCGTCCCTCGCCGATGAGGCCGGATGCCAGCTCGCCGTGCGCTACGGGGATAATGCGGTTGCCATATGTCTTCAACTTCTCCAGATTTGCCCTTGTAGCAGGGTGCAGCCACATATCCTCATCCATTGCAGGCGCTATGAAGACGGGACAGGTGGCCGAGAGATACACGGCGCAAACCAAGTTGTCACAAAGGCCATTTGCCAGTTTGGCCAGCGTATTGGCACTGCACGGGGCTACAAGCATAGCATCCGCCCAACGGCCCAGCGCTACATGGTTATTCCAGGCCGCGCCGTCGTGGACATTGGCAAAAACCTCGTGCTTTGAAACAGTGGAAAGGGCAAGTGGCGATACAAAATCGGCGGCTGCAGCCGTCATAATCACCTTCACTTCCGCGCCGGCTTTGATCAGCAGGCGCACGAGCTGCGGCGTTTTGTAGGCCGCAATGGAGCCTGTTACGGCGAGGAGAATTTTCTTGCCCTTCATTCTTACCGCAAGATAAGTCGGGCTATCACGCCAAGGCGCAAAGGATACGTAAAGCGCTTAGCGCCGTGGTGGAAACTTTGTGTCTTTGGGTGAAACATCTTTTACTTTGCCGCCGTACCAAAAAAACTTGAATCGCTATGCTTAAAGTAGGAGATGAATTTCGCCACGACTTCCGCTATACCCAGGATGATGTAGACATGTACGCCCGCGTGAGCGGCGATACCAACCCGCTGCACGTTGATGAGGCTGCCGGGGCCGCTTCTATGTTTGGCCGCCGCATTATCCATGGTTTTCTCGGTGCTTCCGTCTTTACCAAAATTTTCGGCGCGCTGTGGTACGCTGACGGCCACGTGTATCTCTCCCAATCTATGAAGTGGATGAAGCCGATGTTTGTGGATACGGACTATGAGGCGGTGATTAAGGTGAAGGAGATCTTCCCGGAAAAGAACCGCATCACCTACGAATGTGCCGTTTATGACAAGGCCAGCGGTGAACAGACTATTGCCGGTGAAGCTACTTTGCTAAATAAGAAGCAATATGTGTGGTCATGAAGCATTTGTAATGAATAATAGTAAGACCGCTTGCAGTAATGCAGGCGCTTTTTATTGGTAATGGAAAGGAATTTATTTGTAATAAAATCATGCTATATGACGCGGCTTGCTTTAATCGTTATTGCAGTCTTTGCACTGAATACTGTGTCGTGCAAAAAGACGGAACAGCGTCAAGACCCTTCCTGTGCGTATAATTATTGGTATGAACCTGCCCGCATCGGCTTCACAGGTTTTGAACTTTCTGATTTGGATACAATTTTAGTTGCCAAGTATGCCGCTAATAGCTCCTTTGGTAAGCTCTTAAAAGAGGATACCATCTTGGCCCCCTCCATTGACTTGCATCACGATACCGCTTTTTTAAGCGCTCCTTATAGCTATTATCCTTATGGGATTGAGTTAGACACTGGGGCTGATTATAAAGTGGAAGTTATGGCGACAGGCCGTACGCGTAGTGTTTCGCAAATCGGATTTAAACAAAGACCCGGATATTATACCAGCCCGGATGGTTGTGGAGGCGGGCGCGTATTTCGCATTTATCCTGATAGCGCGTACATCGACGGAGCAATGATTTATAGCAATTACGGCTCATCCGATGTCTTATTTTTTATTCAGAAATGACGGCATTCCTTTTTCTAAGCCACGGTAATGGGCGGCATAAAGAAAAAAGAAAAAGCATCAGTCACCTTCCAATCCGAGTACCGGCAGTCCTCTGAAGGCGGTATGCATTTCGCCTTGGTACCCGCTGAAGTGAAACGCCAATTCGCCGAGCGCGGCAGTGCGCGAGTTGTCGCCACAATCGGCAATCTGGAGCCATTTCAATGTGGCCTCATGCCATATCGCAACGGTGACGGCTACCTCATTATTAATAAAGCCCGGCAATAGCAGCTCAGCCTCACTCCCGGAGATTCCGTGCAGGTCAGCATCCGCAACGACGAAAGCGAGTATGGTGCGCCGCTGCCGGAAGAATTGGAAGCGCTATTGGCGCAGGATGAAGCGGCGAAGAACGCCTTTGATGCGCTTACACCCGGCAGGAAACGCGCGGTGATGTATGGCGTAGCCCGAGAAAAAGGTATTGAAAGACGGATTAGCATGGCCATTAAACTTCTGCTTGACCCTCGCGCCGGCCATGCGCGATGGTAGCTTTCAACATGGTTTTCAAAAAATATTTGGCAGATTGGAATTTCTTTTACAAACTTTGATATCAAATTGATATCACACTATGGAAAAGATTTCCCGGCCCGTCAACGGCTATCTCGCACTCATCATCTCCCTTGTGCTTGCTGGCATTGGTATCTACTGCTTCACGCAAGTGCACTATATGCCGCAGCTTGCCATCCCCGGCGGGCTGTGTATGTTGGTCACGTTCTTTATCTGGAAGGGTCTCATGATTATCCAGCCCAATCATGCCCGCGTGCTGTCCTTCTTCGGTAAGTACGTGAGTAGTGTAAAAGAGAACGGCATGTTCTTCATCAACCCACTCTACGCCTCCACGAAGATTTCGCAGCGTGCGCAAAACCTACAAATCCCGACGCTGAAGGTGAATGACAAAATGGGTAATCCTATTGAAATAGCCGCCGTAATCGTCTGGGCTGTCAACGACACTTACAAAGCCACTTACGAGGTTGCGGACTATGTCAACTACATCCGCCTCCAAAGCGAGGCCGCCCTCCGCAATCTTGGCACTTCCTTCGCCTACGACCACATGGAGGACGAAACCGCCCAAATCACCCTCCGCGATGGCGGCAATAAGGTGAACGAGCTCCTGGAGCAGGAGCTGAACGATCGTCTCGCGAAAGCCGGCTTGCTCATTTCCGAAGCCCGCATCTCTCACCTTGCCTATGCGCAGGAGATCGCCGGTGCTATGCTGCAGCGCCAGCAGGCCACTGCTATTGTAGCCGCCCGCACCAAGATTGTAGAAGGCGCAGTAGGCATGGTGGAAATGGCATTGGATATGCTGTCCAAGAAAGACATCGTGACTTTTGACGAGGAGAAAAAGGCCACAATGGTCAGTAATCTGCTAGTCGTTCTTTGCGGCGAACGCGGCGCACAACCTGTGCTGAATACGGGCTCTCTTTATCAGTAAAAAGTTTGTTGAAATCGTATGGCAGCCAAAAAGAGCTTCGTTTTAAGACTGGATGAGGACACCTACAAAGCTCTTGAGGCCTGGGCTGCTCAGGAATTCCGGTCTGTAAACGGTCAGCTTGAGTGGCTGATAGACCAGGCATTAAAAGGTGCAGGACGGGTGAAGAAGGGGCCGAAGGGTGGGGAAGAGGGTCAGCCCATCAAAGTAGAAGGACAATAAAAAAGGCCGCCTGAAAAAGGCGGCCTTCTATGTTGCAAATCAAAAATTATTAAGCGCCAGCGCCTTCACCACCTTCTTCCTGAGCAGGAGCTTCTGGAGCCGCAGCTTCGCCACTGTCATCGGTAGAAGGAATAACCGTTTCCGTAGTCTCGGCCGCCATATCTGCATCCGCAGTTTCGTGCGCAGCAGCCACGGCGTCAGCTGTAGCGCGTGCATCTGTATCAGGAGCGGTGCTCTTTTCAGCAGTAACGTCAGCAGGCTTGGCGGCAGTATTTGAAGTACCGGCACCACGACGGCTACGGCGGGTCTTCTTCTGACCAGCGTCTGTGCCTGTGTTGTAAATTTCGTTGAAGTCAACGAGCTCAATCATCGCCATATCAGCAGCATCACCCTGGCGGCGAGGCATCTTGATGATGCGCGTGTAGCCACCCGGGCGGCTAGCCACCTTATCACCCACCACTCCGAAGAGTTCCTTGATTGCTTCCTTGTCCTGCAGGGCAGAGAATACCTGGCGGCGATTGTGCATGCTATCCACCTTGCTGCGGGTAATGATTGGCTCCGCAAATACGCGCAGGGCCTTAGCCTTTGCGAGGGTAGTGAAAATGCGCTTGTGCGCGATGAGTGAGCAGGTCATATTGCTCAGCATGGCCTTACGGTGTGATGCCGTACGACCGAGGTTGTTCATTTTGTCTCCGTGACGCATTGTTGACGGTTGTTTTAAGAAGCCCGCACCGTGTCAAGGAATTGCGGACTGTGAAAAAAAAGGACTGGAAGAATATCATACTTCTTCCAGTCCTTTAGAATTAATTATGCTTCGTGCTGCACTTTAGAGATGTCCATTCCGAAACCGAGGCCGCGCTCACCGAGCACCTGCTCAATTTCAGAAAGGCTCTTCTGACCGAAGTTTCTAAACTTCATCAGCTCTTCCTGTGTGTATTGTACCAGCTCGCTGAGCGAGTTAATCTTCGCAGCCTTGAGGCAATTGAAAGCACGTACAGAAAGCTCCAGGTCTTCCAGCGGTGTGTTCAGGGTCTTGCGCAGCTGCAGGGTCTCTTCGTCCACAGCAATCGGCGCATCTTCCTTACGGGTATCCATGCTGATGTTCTCATCGGTGATAATCATCAGGTGCTGAATCAGGATGCGGCTTGCTTCCTTTACAGCTTCCTCCGGATGGATAGTTCCGTCCGTATGGATTTCCATAATCAGCTTTTCAAAGTCCGTGCGCTGCTCCACCCGCGTTTGCTCAATGGAGTACTTCACGTTCTTAATCGGGGTGTAGATGGAGTCAATCGCCATTACACCAATCGGCATACCTTCCTGACGGTTCTCTTCGGAAGGCACGTAGCCGCGGCCCTTGCCAATGTATATTTCAATCTGCAGGTTGGCCGTAGTGTCCATGTTGCAGATCACCAGGTCTGGATTCATCACCTCAAAAGAAGGCAGCGCGTCGCCAATCATGGCAGCGGTAAACTTATCCTTACCCTTGATGTTGATAGCAGCGTGGTCTTGCATTACTTCGCCATCGTTTGCCTTCTTCAGGCGCACCTGCTTCAGGTTGAGGATGATTTCAGTAACGTCTTCTATAACGCCCTTGATGGTCGCAAACTCATGGTCTGCGCCCTGAATTTTGATTGCAGTAATTGCGTAGCCTTCCAGTGAGGAAAGCAGTACGCGACGGAGTGCATTACCGATGGTTACGCCGTAGCCCGGCTCCAGCGGACGGAACTCAAACTGTGCTTCAAACTCAGTTGCTTTTTGAAGAACAATCTTGTCCGGTTTTTGAAAATTGAGGATAGCCATTAGTTACTAGTTGATTGGTTGAGTAGTTGATTTGTTGTTTGGAATTCTTTGGGTTACCGGCTTTCGGCTCCCTGCTCATCGTCCGTTGCGTCGCACACTTTGGGGTTCGGGGTTCTCATGTCCCACCCACAAATTCTAGCTCAACAACCGTCCAAAGAGCATCTTTATAGAAGTCCGGCCCGCAACGAGTGCGAGCCTGGATACTAATTATTACTTAGAGTACAATTCTACAATCAGCTGCTCCTTGATATTCTCAGGAACATTTTCGCGCTCAGGTGCCATAATGAAGGTGCCCTTGATCTCGCGCTCATTGAAGTCCACCCAGTTGATACGCTGACCCTTAGGGCGCGCCAACTCGGTGATAGACGTATTGGCCTTGCTCTTTGGCTTCAGCTCAATCACGTCACCAGGCTGTCAGCCTGTAAGACGGGATGTTTACGCTGTCACCATTCACCATCAGTGGTTGTGGCTAACAAGCTGACGGGCAGCAGTACGCGTTGGCGTGAAGCCCATGCGGAACACGGTATTGTCCAGACGGCTTTCCAGAAGCTTTACAAGGTTCTCACCTGTCGCACCCTTCAGACGGGCAGCTTCAAAGTAAGTGTTGCGGAATTGCTTTTCCAGCAACCATGTACGTGTACTTGGCCTTCTGCTTTTCCTTCAGCTGGATAGCGTACTCAGAAGCAGTCTTGCGCTTCTTGGAGTTGCCGTGCATGCCCGGAGGGAACGCGTTCTTGTCAAGGTCTTTGCCCGAGCCGAGGATAGGCTCACCGAACTTGCGGTTGATGCGGTTTTTTGGGCCGGTATAACGTGCCATTGTCTGTATTGAGTTGCGATTTCAGTTTTGAATGCCCATCCGTCTCATCAAATCGCGAAACCGGAGGCGAAAGAGCAGAATTTCTTGTAGATAAGCTGATTAATCATGCCCAGTCAACTTATACGCGGCGCTTCTTAGGAGGGCGGCAGCCGTTGTGCGGCAGCGGCGTAATGTCGTTGATAGAAGTAATCTCAAAGCCGATGTTAGCCAAGGGAGCGGATAGCGCCTTCGCGGCCTGAACCCGGACCCTTTACATAAACGTCGGCGCGCTTCATGCCAGCATCCATTGCAACCTTACCGCAATCAGCGGCGGCAGTCTGAGCGGCATATGGTGTGTTCTTCTTAGAACCACGGAAGCCCATCTTACCAGCAGAAGACCAGGAAATAACCTGACCGCCCTTGTTGGTGATGGAGATGATGATGTTGTTGAAGGTTGCAGAGATATGCACGTCGCCATGCGTATCCACCTTCACAATGCGCTTTTTGGCAGCTGTCTTTGCCGCGGTCTTGCTGCTTTGTTGTGCTTTTGCCATTTTGTTTGTTTAGAGGTAGTCTTTAATGATTTACCTGACGGCGCCTAACTGCGATTGCGGCAGCTCCGGCGCTTATTTTTGAGTAGCATAGTATTGAGTAGCATAGTAGTTAGACCACTGAAATTTCCAGTTGACTATTTGCTATCTACTCGAGACTATCTACTAAAGATTATTTCTTAGCTGCCTTCTTCTTGCCAGCAACCGTCTTACGCTTGCCCTTACGGGTACGGAGTTGGTGCGGGTGCGCTGACCGCGCAGCGGAAGACCCTTACGGTGGCGGAGGCCACGGTAGCAGGCGATGTCCATCAAACGCTTGATGTTCATCTGCACTCTCAGAACGCAGGGCGCCTTCTACCTTAATTTCACTGTGTGATGAAATTACGGATGGCGGCTAGCTCTTCGTCGTTCCATTCGCCGGCTTTCTTGTCCCAGCTGATGCTCGCCCTGGTCAAGGATGTGCTGAGCGGTGCTGCGGCCAATGCCGTAGATGTAAGTCAGCGCGATTTCGCCGCGCTTGTTTTTCGGAAGGTCAATACCAGCTATACGAGCCATGTAATTGAAATTAAGTGTTGAAAATTTAGAATAGATTATCCCTGACGCTGCTTAAAACGTGGGTTCTTCTTGTTGATTACGAACAGTTCGCCCTTGCGACGAACGATTTTGCAATCGGCGCTGCGCTTTTTGATAGATGCTCTAACCTTCATGGTGATTTGAATTAACTCGTTGATTAGTTGATTACTTATAACGATATATGATACGGCCGCGGCTCAAATCATAAGGACTCATTTCTACGCCTACCTTATCGCCGGGCAGGATGCGGATGTAGTGCATGCGCATTTTGCCGGAAATGGTGGCCAGGATTTCATGCCCATTTTCAAGCCGGACGCGGAACATCGCATTTGACAACGCTTCCACGATTACACCGTCCTGCTTGATTAGAGTTTGCTTGGCCATATTTTTACGGTCGGCAAAGGTAAGGGAACATTTTTATTGGTAAAGGCTTTTTTTGAAGCGTTTTTAGTAGAAAAGCGCTGCTTCCTCGGTATAGAAGCAACGCTCAAATAATAGAAAATATATTTTATGAACCCTTGGCAGCCTCAAAGCGGCGGCTTACTTCCTCCCAATTGACAACATTCCAGATGGCAGCCAGGTAATCGGGGCGCTTGTTCTGATATTTCAGATAATAGGCATGTTCCCACACATCTATTCCAAGAATGGGCGTGCCTTTCACTTCGGCAACGTCCATCAGCGGGTTGTCCTGGTTCGGCGTTGAGGTCACTTCCAGCTTGCCGTCCTTTACGATGAGCCAGGCCCAGCCGGAGCCGAAGCGGGTTGCGCCGGCAGCGTTCATCTTTTCTTTAAGTCCGTCCAGTGAACCGAAGGCGCTGTTGATGGCTTCGGAAAGCGCGCCTGTGCGGCTGTCCGCCATTTGCGCCAAGCACCGTCCAGAAAAGGGAGTGGTTCCAGTGGCCGCCGCCATTGTTGCGAACGGCTGCGGGATATTTGGAGATGTTCGCCATCAGGTCTTCCAGCGAGCTATTCTCGCCGTCAGTGCCTGCAAGGGCTTTGTTCAGGTTATCCACATAAGCCTGGTGATGCTTGTCGTGGTGGATTTGCATTGTCTGCGCATCAATGTGCGGCTCAAGGGCGCTGAAGTCGTAAGGGAGTGGTGGGAGTGAATGTGCCATAGTTGATTTGGATAAGGTTGGTTGATGTTGAATAATGTTGAATAAGGTTCGTCTCCAAAAGTAAGAGTTGGCTTCTGCGCTGCAGTTTCAATAATCGGAATAAGGGCTTCATCCCTTTTGATAAATGGCGCAGCATTGGGCAGGCTGCGCTTTCTGCCGTAGTTTGGGCCCTGCAAATTTTCACTTACATACTTCATGAGCTTATTCATTAAAAAGCCCCTGGCGCACCTGATGGCGGAGTCTTCGGAAAACGAACGAGGCCTCAAACGCACGCTGTCCGCAGGCTCACTGGTAGCCCTCGGTATCGGCGCCATTATTGGCGCTGGCCTTTTCGTGCGTACCGCCGCAGCAGCAGCCGACAGCGCCGGACCTTCTGTAACGTTTGGCTTTATCCTCGCTGCCGTCGGCTGTGCGCTCGCCGGTCTTTGCTACGCCGAGCTCTCGTCTTCTATTCCTATTTCCGGCAGCGCTTATACTTATACGTACGCCACTATGGGCGAGCTCATGGCCTGGATTATCGGCTGGGACTTGGTGCTGGAATATGCTGTGGGCGCCGCGACAGTGGGTATTGCCTGGAGCGAATACCTGAATAAGCTGCTGGTGGATGTGCTGGGTGTATCACCCGTGCCTTATCAATGGTGCCATTCGCCCTTTGAGCATTCAATGGCCGATGCGGCGGGCGTCGTGCAAAGCGGTATTATGAACATACCCGCACTCGGAATTGTAAGCCTGCTAAGCCTTTTGCTCATTCGCGGCACAAAGGAATCTGCTTTTGTAAACGGCATCATCGTCATCACGAAAGTGGCGATTGTGATTATGATAATCGTGCTGGGCTGGGGCTTTATCAATCCCGTCAATCATACGCCTTACATCCCGCCCGTATCTACCTATAAAGACAGCGTTGGCGTGACCCACACTTTCGGTGGCCTGTGGGGTATTCTGGGCGCGGCCGGAACCGTATTCTTCGCATTCATAGGTTTTGACGCTGTGAGCACGGCAGCTCAGGAAACGAAAAATCCAAAGAAAGCCATGCCGATTGGTATTCTTGGCTCGCTGGCCGTCTGCACCGTGCTGTACATTCTCTTCGCGCACGTATTGACAGGCATGGCGCCTGTGGAGTTTTTCCGCACGAGCGGGAAAGAAGCCTCCGTTGTGGCGGCAATAAATACCTATATGCCAGGGTATGGCTGGCTGGGCAAGCTCGTGACGGTAGCGATTATTGCCGGCTTTTCCTCAGTTATCCTGGTGATGCTGCTTGGTCAAAGTCGTGTATTCTATTCCATGAGCCGCGATGGATTGCTGCCAGCCGTTTTCAGCGAGGTGCACAGCAAATACAAGACGCCTTATAAAGCGAATCTCTTCATACTCGTCATTGTTGGGCTGTTTTCTGCTTTCATTCCCGGCGACGTGGTTGGCGACATGAGTTCCATCGGGACGCTCTTCGCCTTTGTGCTCGTGTGCATTGCCGTGATTGTGCTGCGCAAAAAAGAGCCGGGCCTGCATCGGGAATTCCGCACGCCTTGGGTGCCATTTGTGCCTATTGCCGGCGTTGTTGCCTGCATGCTTATGATTCTCGGCCTTGGTTGGACCAACTGGCTGCGGCTGATTGGCTGGCTGGTGCTTGGCTTTATAATTTATTTTGGCTATAGCCGCTCACGGAGTAAACTGCGCAGAGGCGAATAGCCGACAGCGGCCGGGCGCGATTTTTTAGACTTATTCTCTGTTCTAAAACATCCCACGACTATGAATATCAACATGAGCAAGAACGCCAGAAACGCAACTATTCTCGGCGTCGCAGCCGGGGTCATTCTCGTTCCGCTGGTGCGTTATGCCATCCGTAAATACCGCAGCCGCGGCCAGGAGCCTGCTTATGAAGGTGCGCCGCCAAACCACCTTTTTGCAGCATACCGTGGAAAGTTCAAGCCGCATCGTAGAAAGGCGGGCGATAACGGCGTGCATTAATCATTGATTTCTGAAAGAAACCGGCCCTTACAAGAGGCCGGTTTTTTCTTGCCATCCATGCTACATTTGCCCCACCTTATCAACACTTCGGCTTCGCTCAGTGTAATCTATTCAACCAATCAACTTTTCAAGATAAATCATGGCATACGACGTAATCGTAATTGGCAGCGGCCCCGGCGGCTATGTGGCGGCTATCCGCGCATCGCAGCTTGGCTTTAAGACGGCTATTGTTGAAAAAGAATCCCTTGGCGGCATCTGCCTCAACTGGGGCTGCATCCCTACCAAGGCCCTTATCAAGAGCGCCAACGTGCTGGAATACTTAGCGCACGCCCAGGATTACGGCGTGAAGGTGGATGGCTTTCAGGCGGACTTTGCAGCTGTCATCAAGCGCAGCCGCGGTGTGGCCGACAAGATGAGCAAGGGCGTTCAGTTCCTGATGAAGAAGAACAAGATTGACGTGATCATGGGCATGGCGCGCCTGAAAGGCGAAAGGCCAGATTGAAGTAACCGGCGCCGACGGCAAGGCAGCCGTGCACGAAGCAAAGCATATCATCATCGCCACCGGCGGCCGCAGCCGCGAGCTGCCAAACCTGCCAATGGATGGCAAGAAGGTAGTTGGCTACCGCGAGGCAATGGTGCTGCCCGAGCAGCCGAAAAGCATGATTGTTGTCGGCTCCGGCGCCATTGGCGTTGAGTTCGCGTATGTGTACAACAGCATGGGCACGAAGGTGACCATCGTTGAGTTTATGCCGCGCATTGTGCCGGTGGAAGATGAGGACATCTCCAAGGAGCTGGAGAAGATCTACAAGAAGAAGGGCATCGCCATCATGACCAATGCTTCAGTAGAAAGCGTAGATACGAAGGGCGCGGGCGTAAAGGCCAGCGTGAAAATGCAGGACGGCTCTATGCAAACGCTGGAAGCCGATATTCTGCTGAGCGCGGTTGGTGTGGTTGCGAACATTGAAAACATCGGCCTGGAAGCGCTCGGCATTGCTGTTGAGAAAGGCAAAATTGTCGTGGACAAATACGGCAAGACCAATGTGGATGGCTTTCTACGCCATTGGCGACTGTACACCTGGCCAGGCGCTGGCGCACGTGGCTTCCAAGGAAGCCATTATCTGCGTGGAAGCAATTGCGAATGCCGAAGGCAAGTACGCCCACAAGCCCGAGCCGATCGATTATGGCAACGTACCGGGCTGTACTTATTGCTCGCCGGAAATTGCTTCAGTAGGCATGACCGAAAAGCAGGCGAAGGAAGCAGGCCATGAAGTGAAAGTGGGCAAGTTCCCATTCTCCGCATC
Source organism: uncultured Bacteroidota bacterium (assembly GCA_963782125.1). Classification (GTDB taxonomy): domain Bacteria; phylum Bacteroidota; class Bacteroidia; order Chitinophagales; family Chitinophagaceae; genus UBA1952. The sequence continues at coordinate 400,347 of CAWAID010000007.1, read as the reverse complement.
AGGTAAGGCAAGCGCTGCAGGCGCTACCGAAGGCTTTGTAAAAGTGATCTTTGACGCGAAGTATGGCGAGTGGCTGGGCACGCACATGATTGGCGCCAACGTAACCGAGATCATTGCGCAGACCGTGACGGCGCGCAAGCTGGAGACGACCTACCAGGAAGTGCTGGACTCCATCCACCCGCACCCGACCATGAGCGAGAGCGTGAAGGATGCAATCGAAGTGGCTTACGGCGAGGCAATCCACTTGTAGCTAAATAAGTCAATTGGTTGATGCGTCCCGGGGCAATAGCTTCGGGACGTATTGTTTTGACGGCCAATTATACATTGTAATCGGAAGCCGGCAACATAAATCTCTATATTCTGCCCTCAATCCTCTCATGCGTTCCCGTTACCTTTGCGGCGTTCTAATAAAAACCCTTTACCTACATACTTTATGGGCTACGTAAAAGACCGTTTTAAGGAAGTTGCCGACTACACAGGCGGCTGAAATCAAAATCCCTGATTGCCGAGCATGGCGAAAAAGTTGCTGGACAAAGTAACCCTCGCCCAGGCCTACCAGGGCGCGCGCGGCATTCCGGCCCTCGTCACCGAAACATCCCTGCTGGATGCCAATGAAGGCATCCGTTTCCGCGGCTTCTCCATTCCTGAGCTTGCGCGAAAAGCTGCCAAAGGTGGACGGCGGCAAGGAGCCTTGCCCGGAAGGCCTGTTTTACCTGATGCTTACCGGCGAGCTGCCTGCTGACGAAGATGCAGCGCACATTTCAGCTACCTGGGCGCGCCGCAGCCACGTGCCAACGCACGTGTTCCAAGTCTATCGAGGCCTTACCGCCGAGCACGCACCCGATGACGCAATTCTGCGCGGCGGTGCTGGCCCTGCAAACGGAAAGCAAGTTTGCCAAAGGCATATGAGGAAGGCATCAACAAAAAAGAATACTGGGATTACGTCTACGAAGACGCAATGACGCTCATCGCGCGACTGCCGCGCGTAGCTGCGTACATCTACCGCCGCAAATACAAGGGCGGAGAGCATATCCAGCCCGATGGCATGCTGGACTGGAGCGGCAACTTTGCCCATATGCTGGGCTACGACGACCACAGCTTTAAGGAGCTGATGCGCCTTTACCTCACCATCCACGCCGACCACGAAGGCGGTAACGTGAGCGCGCATGCTACGCACCTCGTCGGCTCCGCGCTTAGCGACCCATACCTCGCCTTCTGTGCAGGCATGACCGGCCTTGCTGGCCCGCTGCATGGCCTCGCCAATCAGGAAGTGATTCGCTGGATTGAGGAGCTTCAGGAAGATCTTGGTACACAGGAGCCAAGCAAGGAGCAGATCGCCGACTACATCAAGAAGACGCTGACAGAAGGCAAAGTGGTACCCGGCTACGGCCATGCCGTGCTGCGTAAGACCGACCCACGCTTTACCGCGCAGATGGAATTCGGCAAGAAGCACTGCCCCGACGACCCGACCGTAAAGACGGTATGGAACGTCTATGAGGTGGCGCCGCCAATCCTGGAAGGCACCGGCAAGATCAAGAACCCGTGGCCGAATGTAGATGCCCATTCCGGCTCATTGCTGAAGCACTATGGGCTTGATAGAAGAAGACTTTTACACAGTCCTGTTTGGCGTGAGCCGTGCGCTCGGCGTGCTGGCTTCTCTTTGCTGGGATCGCGCGCTCAACTTCCCTATTGAGCGCCCCAAGAGTATCACTACAGAGTGGGCTAAGAAATGGGTTGCAAAGCAGGGCGAAGTAGCGGCTTCTTAAGCGATTTGCCAATTGAATTAAAAAAGGCCGGCTCATTTGAGCCGGCCTTTTTATCATGCAACTAAGCATTTACTGCAACGCCGCTCGCATTGCTGCGGCGGCTACACCCTGCGCCTCACGCGCTTGAGGCAGCACGGCAGTCATACCAAAGAATTCGTGCGTAACACCATCGTACAGCACGCGGTTAACGCCAATGCCGTAAGACTTCAGCTTTGCTTCCAGCATCTGACCATCATCGCGCAGCGGATCAATCTCCGCGTTGATAATTGTGGCCGGTGGAAGGCCGCTCAGATTAGCCTTGATAAGTGATATGCGCGGATCGGCGCTTTGGGCAGGATTGTTCAGATAATTGCGCAGGAAGTAATTGACCAGCGGGCGGCTGAGCGGCTGCGCAGGCGCATACTTGGCGTAGGAAGCTGTGGTCGTGTCATTCTGCGCCACGGGATATATGAGTAGTTGGTGCTTCGGCATAGTAGTGCCGGAATCGCGGGCCATGACGCAAACGTTGCACGCGAGGTTCGCACCAGCGCTTTCTCCGGCCACAGCCACCTTAGTCGGATCAATTTTGAGAAAGCTAGCATTGGCAAGCGCCCACTTGTAAGCTGCAAAAGCATCATTATGCGCCGTCGGGAATTTATACTCCGGTCCTTTGCGATATTCGACGCTCACTACTACGGCACCTGTTTCTTCCGCGATAGCACGGGCTGAGCCGTCATAAGTTGCATTGCTGGCAATCACCCAGCCGCCGCCATGATAATAGACGATGAGCGGGAAAGGGCCCACGCCATTGTGTGGGCGGTAAATGCGCAAACTCATAGGTGCGCCGTTAATGGAAGTCGTATAATCTCCGGCGTCGGTCGTGTAAACGGGCTGCGCCAAGCCAAACTTTGTTGCTACCAGGCCGGCAGCATCAAAAATTGTCTTTTGCATGCGCGCAGCTTGAGGCGGCAGTGTTTCCAGAGCCGGCACGTAGAAAGAATCGTACTGCTCAATGACGGCCAGCATCGCATTAGACATAGATGGCCCCCAGTAGGGGGCAGTGCCTTTGGGTACGATGCCGGTGCCGCCACCATCATCGTCTTTCTTGCAGGAAGCGGTAAGGAGGAGTACGGCCGCTGCGCATGCAAGGCTTAGCCGGGTAAGGATGGACTTCATAAAAGGAAAAGAGAGGTTGAAGCTGTTTATGGCGTTAAAAATAAGGCGCTACGGCTTGCAGCGGCTCAAAGGCGCCCAAATGTAGCACCCATAGTTTGCCGGCGGAAGTACCTTTGCGCCCATGCAAGCTCAAACTCCAAACGCACAATCCCCAAATGCCAAGGGGCCGGTCTCCCAGTTCATACAGCACCATTACCGCCACTTCAACGCGGCAGCCCTCATAGATGCCGCCAAAGGCTATGAAACCCACCTGCTGGAAGGCGGCAAGATGCTCGTATCGCTGGCCGGCGCTATGAGCACTGCCGAACTGGGCATCTCGCTGGCAGAGATGATCCGGCAGGATAAGGTATCTATTATTTCCTGCACCGGTGCTAACCTGGAAGAAGACATCATGAACCTCGTAGCGCATAGCCATTACAAGCGTGTGCCCAATTATCGCGACCTGTCTCCGCAGGAAGAATGGGACTTGCTTGAACAAGGCTACAACCGCGTGACGGACACCTGCATTCCGGAGGAGGAAGCCTTCCGCCGCATTCAGCGTCACATCCACAAGATTTGGAAAGACGCCGAGGAAGCCGGCGAGCGCTACTTTCCGCATGAGTATATGTACAAGCTCTTATTGAGCGAGGTGATGAAGCCAGACTATGAAATTCCGGTGGAGGATTCCTGGATGATAGCTGCGGCAGAAAAGAACCTACCGATTATCGTTCCGGGTTGGGAAGACAGCACAATGGGCAACATTTTCGCCTCTTATTGCATTAAGGGCGAGCTGAAGACTTCCACTATGAAAAGCGGCATTGAGTACATGGTGTGGCTCGCCGACTGGTACCGGAATAATTGCAGCGGCAAGGGAATAGGCTTTTTCCAGATAGGCGGCGGTATCGCGGGTGACTTTCCGATTTGCGTGGTGCCAATGCTATACCAGGATTTGGAGATGCACGATGTGCCGTTCTGGACATATTTTGCGCAGATTTCAGACTCTACCACTTCTTACGGCTCTTATTCCGGCGCGGTGCCTAATGAGAAAATCACCTGGGGCAAGCTGGATATCCATACGCCTAAGTTTATCGTAGAGAGTGATGCGACTATTGTGGTGCCTTTGGTTTTTGCGTACATACTCGGATGGTAAGTCTTTAGCGCATCTGCTCCAGCGCCTCGTCAATCACTTCGTCAAACTTAGCCTGCTGCTGCGGTGTGCATAGCGCACGCACCTCCCGGAAGTGCTCGTAGGTGATGAATTCAATACGGCGCTGCTGCGCGGCGAGTGAATCCAGCCAGCGGGCTTCTTCATTGCGGACGGAATTCGGGTTGGGTGTTTTCAATAGCATATAGAGTGTTCGCTTGTTCTCCTTCATTTCGCCTCGTATTGCCTCAACCGTCTGATGGTGACTGCTGCGTAGTTTGCGGTACTCCGTCTCCTGCGCGTCTGTCAAGCTGAGCGATTCATTCAAAAATGCTGCCGCGCCGCGTGGCGGGAGATCCATACCTGGCAGTGGGGGCTGGCGGTGCCCATTATGCCGGCCTCCAAACCACAAAAAGCCAAGCGTGCCGATGTTAATAAGCAGCAGCACGATGATGATGATTTTGAGAAAGCGAGCTTCGGGCATGGCGTAGGGTGTTTACTAATTAAATGGAAGGAGCAGGGCTGAAGTACTCATCAGCCAGTGGATTGGACGCGCCTGCAACTTCCGTTGGCGGCTTTGCATTCCGGTGGGTGAGCGTATAAACATTGAAGCCGATGAGCAGGGCAAGCCCGGCTGCCATAAGCATTACCCAAGGTCGGCGCAGCCTGATGACTCGGCCTCTGCATGTAGCAAGCGTAACTATAATGCGCTCGCGCAGCGCATCGGGTATCTGTGCCCGCCGCATGCCGTTAATGCTGGAAAGTGTAAACTCGGTTTGGGAATCTGATTTCATATCAAGCGTCTGTTTTCGGTTTGGAATTTGGATTTACTCACTGTAATAATCTGCCAGCAGCTTCTGCAGTCCTTGCCGCGCGCGGTAAATAAGCGACTCCACCGAAGGGAGCGTGACTTCCATCACTTCGGCAATCTCCCCATAGCTCAGCCCTTCCGTCTTGTGTAGGACGAAGGCGGTCTTTTGGTTTTCGGGCAGCCTGTTCAGCGCCTCGAAAAGCAGCGCAGCACGTTCCCGGTTTTCCGACTGCACTCCAGGATGGTGGAAAGCCGCTGCCGGCATGCGGCCCGTCTCATTGCTTAGGCTGTCCGTAACTCTTTCTCGCTTTTTGCTGCCGCGCCGCAATGCTTCCAGACTTTTCGTCACGGCGATGCGATAAATCCAGGTGGAGAGCTTTGCATCGCCGCGAAAGCGGCCCACGTGCTGATACACTGACACAAACACTTCCTGTACTACGTCTTCCGCATCTTCCGCGTGCTGCATCAGGCCGAGGACGGTATTGTACACACGGTCGCCCTGCTCGGTTACGAGCTTGCGAAAGGCTTCCGGCCTGCCTTCCCGAAGGGCCAGTATGAGCGATGCCTCGTCCAACGCGTCCGTGAGTATGTGCAATTATTCTGTCGGGGTATAAGATGCGGCAATACCGACAAAACTTGCGCGGATGATGAAAAGTTTTTTGCTTCTGTCCGCTGGTTTACCCGTTTTAGCGCATCTTACTCTTTGTACGCACACAACAATGTCTCGTTTTCGGCTAATGCTTGTCTTTCTGCTTTGCAGCGTCGCCGCTAGGGCACAGAAGTCCGTACTCCTACGCTTTGAGCCGCGCATGAACAACGAGCCACTGAAGCTTTATGAAGGCGAGGCCAGCGGTCAACTGCAAGTAACGATGCTGCGTTGCTACATCTCTGGCGTCTCGCTATGGAAAGATGGAAAGAAGGTGTGGCAGGAGAGCAATAGCTATCATTTGCTGGACGCGGAGGCTCCAGCGAGCCTCGCGTGGTCGTTGACCGTGCCGTTGCCCGCCACCTACGATGCCATTCACTTCTGTCTCGGCATTGACAGCGCCACCTCATCGTCCGGAGCGCACGGAGGCGACCTTGACCCGGCAAAGGGTATGTACTGGGCCTGGCAAAGTGGCTATGTCAACTTTAAGCTGGAAGGCGTCAGCCCGCAGAGCACAGCACGGAAGCATCAGTTTCATTTTCACCTCGGCGGCTATCAGGCGCCTTATGGTTCGGTGCAGGACTTGATATTGCACGTTCGTTCTCGGGATACAATTAGCGTGCGGATGGAGCTGGATAAATTTCTCTCTGGAATAGGTATGTCAAAGCAGAACAGCATCATGATACCCGGAGCGGATGCCTATGAACTTTCAAAAAAAGCGGCCAGCATTTTTTACGCGCCATGAGGAAGCTGCTCGTTGTTCTTATTGCAGCCGCTGCGGTACTAGCGTGCGCCTTCAACATACCGGGTGATGAATCATTTGCAATTCCGAAAGGCTGGCCCGCACCGCTGTACGACTTCAAGGCAAACCCGCTGACGCCATCAAAAATTGAATTGGGCAGAAGGCTGTTTCATGACCCGATGCTTTCCCGCGATAATACTATTTCCTGCTCCTCCTGCCATTTACCGCAAACGGCGTTCACGCACGTTGACCATGACCTGAGCCACGGTATAGAAGGACGCATCGGGCGGCGAAATGCGCCGGCGCTGATGAACCTGGCCTGGGGCAAGAGCTTTATGTGGGATGGCGCGGTGAATCACCTGGACGTCCAGGCGCTCGCGCCGATGGAAAGCCATGAGGAGATGGATGAAGGCATCGGTAATGTGGTAACGAAGCTGCAGAGGGCTTCTTCTTATAGGTTGTTGTTCAAAGATGCTTACGGTGATACATCTGTAACCGGTGAACGCACGCTAAAGGCGCTGTCCGCTTTCATGCTCACTTTTATTTCCGCCGACAGTAAGTATGATAAGGTGCAGCGCGGCGAGGCAACGTTCAATGAATGGGAAGTGAGCGGATACACGCTCTTCAAAGCAAATTGCGCAAGTTGCCATAAGGAGCCTTTGTTCACAAATGGCGGTTTTGAAAATAATGGTCTCGCGCCTGACACTACGCTGAATGACTTTGGGCGGATGACCGTAACGCACAATGCAGTCGACAGCCTGAAGTTTAAAGTGCCGACGCTCCGCAACGTGGAAGTCTCTTATCCCTACATGCACGACGGGCGGTTCAAGTCCCTGCAGATGGTGCTGTTCCACTACAGTTCAGACATTCATCAAAGTCCTACGATAGCAAAGCGGCTAAAGGGCGGCATCGCATTAAGTGAAGACGACAAGCGCTGCCTCATTGCCTTCCTTAAAACGCTGACGGACGAAAATTTTCTGCGCCGCGCAAGTTTTGGCCCGCCGCTTCCTTCCAACTAATTCGCCAGGCCTGCTTTCAAGCAATAAAACCTAACCTTCACACACCATGAAAAAGCTCCTGCTATTCCTCGTCATGCTCTCGCCGGTGGCTGGACGCTCACAGGCCATTATTACCAGTTGGAAGATGAACAATAATGGCCAGAAGGCCAGCTATTGGGCCAACAATGGCGGCGGCTCCTACACTTTTACGGTCGCTACTGATAGCGCCGATGCCCTAAAGCTCTGCTACAATGCGGATACCGTGTGGCTTTACAGTCGCGATATGAGTGATAGCATGGGCAAGTGGTCCAACCCGGGCAATCCCTCCGGGCAGCCGACGGTGCATCGGTTTCCGCGCAATCCGCAGGCAGCTTCGGGTACACACGTCCTATCGCCCAAAGTGGGCGAGATCGGGATGCTGATAAACGGCATTCACATCTATGGCCTCGGCGACGCCTACTCATGGAATGGCACGGCCAATGTGCAAGGCCCCGGCGGCGCGGGCATCTGGAACCGTGAGGTGGGCAAGGGGGAAGGCGTATCGCTGGATAATACGCTTGGCGCGCATCCGCAGCAGCAGGGCGTATACCACACACACGTAGCGCCGTATAAGCTATGGAATCGCCTGCCGGTCACCCAGCATTCTCCTATTGTAGGCTGGGCTTTTGATGGCTATCCCATTTACGGGCCTTACGGCTATTCGTCGGCATTGAACCAGGGGAGCGGAGTAACGCGGATGAAGAGCGGTTACAGTCTGCGCAACATTACTACGCGCACTTCCTATCCCGCCGTTCCAGGTGGCGGAGCAGCTACCACTCAAACGGGCCCGCCGGTAAACAGCACATATCCCATCGGCACCTATTGCGAAGACTGGGAATGGCTCGCCAGCAACGGCGACCTTGATGAGTATAATGGCCGCATGTGCGTGACGCCGGAGTTTCCCGGCGGCACCTACGCGTATTTCGTGACCATTGATGCTGCGGGCATACCGGTTTTTCCTTATTACATCGGCATTTATTACAAAGGCATAGTGGATGCAAAGAACTTCCCGCAAGGGCCTAATGGAAACGGCTTGAGTATCCCTTCGTACCTGTCAAGCTGCCGGTATGCAAGTGGGGGCGCAGGCGTAGGCGTGAACGGAGTGAGCAATGATAAAGCTCTACGCATCTATCCAAACCCGACGATGGGTCAGGTGGTTATTGCAGGCAACGGCCATAGCTTCTGCCGCGTAACGGTCGTAAATATGAGCGGTCAGATTGTTCACAGCGCCGCTATTGACGGCATCAAGGATTACCGCATTACGCTATCGTTACCGGGCATTTATCTGATTCGTTGCGATGACGCGACAGGTGGTACTGCAGTGGTGCAGCGCGTGGTGCGGCAATAATCAGCGGTAAAACGCCGCCCAATGCTTCAACATCTGCAAACCATCCGGCGTGCCCACGCTCTCCGGGTGAAATTGCAGGCCGATGCAGGGAAACCGCTTGTGGACGATGCCCATGTTTACGCCATCCGATGTAGCTGCGATAGCCGAAAGTCCTGTTCCTTCAAGCGAGGAAATGGAAAGCGAGTGGTAGCGCATGGCATTGAAAGGCTGCGGCAGGCCCGACAGGATGCTTTCGCCGGAATGATGAATAGCATGAACTTTCCCATGTACCGGCTCGGGTGCATGCACGAGTTGCGCGCCAAAGTGCATCCCTAACGCCTGGTGGCCGAGGCAAATGCCAAGAATTGGAATGCGGTCATGGAAATGCGCAACTGCTTCCATCGTGATGCCCGCCTGCAAGGGCGTCTCCGGACCGGGCGAGATAATGAGCCGTTCCGGCGCTAAAGCAACCAGTGCGTCAAGGGAGACTTCGTCATTGCGATAAACGACGCAATCGCCACCCGCCTGCAGGAGGTAATGGTGCAGGATGTGCGTGAAAGAATCGTAGTTGTCAATGAGCACCCACATGGCTGGCCGGCATTTGCTGATTGACGTTGTCAAAGAAGCGCGAAAGATCGGAGAAAAGGTTTTTGGCAAATGGAAGCACCGCGCCGATGTGCGCAAACACCCAAGGCGCCAACGGCGCGAAGAGGTGATAAGTTTGAGAGGTGGCTATCGTTTCGGGAGCGATAATGTGGCCTTCCGCGCCTATCCATAGCAGGCAGCTCCACACCAGCGCGCCCAAAAAGGCATACAGCAGTCCGCCAATGCCACGGTTGACGATGCCGAGCATGGCAAGCTTGAGTAGCGCCTCAACGTTCTTTGCCAGGAAGCGCACCATCCATAGCACACCAATAAAGAGCACGACATACGCAACTATTGGCGCAGCTGGTCCTGTCACCCATCCGCGCTGCTGCATCCATAGCGCCAGCGCACCGGAAAGCTTGAGCGCAGCCATGGTGCCGACAACAATCGCTAATAGCGACGTGGCGGCCACGACAATGCCCTTCCGCCAGCCGCGGTAAAAGGAAAGGACGAGGATGCCGATGCCGAGGATGTCGAGCATTGTGAGTATGTCGGAGCGTTGGAGCGGTTGGCGTGTATGGGAACGCTCTAAGGCGAAGCATCCTGCAGGCCAGCATTCCAACCTATTTCGCCAGCAATTCTTTCACCATTTCGGAAATCGCCTTTCCTTCCGCTTTGCCTGCGAGGGTTTTATTGGCTGCGCCCATGACCTTGCCCATATCTGCCGGCGACGAGGCTCCGGTTTGGGTAATTACTTCCTGAACGGCTGAGCGGAGCGCGTCACCAGTCATTTGCTCCGGAAGAAAGCGAGCGATGATGGCCAACTCTTCTTCTTCCTTTTGAGCGAGGTCAGGACGGTTTTGCGTCTTGAAAATCTCGAGCGAGTCCTTGCGCTGCTTGGCCATCTTCTGAAGCATTTTTGTCTCGTCTGCTTCCGTCATCTCAGTGCCCGAGCCGGACGTTTTTTCAATGAGGATACCTGCCTTGATGGCTCGAAGTGTGCGCAGGGCGGCTTCATTCTTTGCTTTCATGGCTGTCTTCATCTCATCCATGATTTTGCTTTCTAAAGACATAGTGTATTAGATGTTAGGTGTTAAGGATTGTTTTTCAAATCTTCGTTCATTGCGTCAACGGCTTTCGTGTGAAATGTTTTGGCGAATGCCTTCATCTCGTTTGCCAGCGCAGCATTGCGCGTTGCGCGATGGTACGTGTCAGCCATGCCCATCATGCTTTGGTAGAAGAAATCGGCCATTTCATCAACCATCATCTTCTTTGTCCAAAGGTCAATGCGAAGGGCACTTTTTTCCTGGCCGTCCCAAAGGCCAAGGAGCATGCCTTTAGCTTCCTGCATGCCTTCTACACCGCCGTCAGGCGCATGCCAGTGAATGGTTTCCGGCATCTTTTCGTCGTCCAGAGCGATTTCTATGTTGATGTGTGACTGATGCATCTGTGTTGGAATGTTTGAGTGTTTGAATGTTGGACTGGCTTCGGGACGGAAAGCACCAACGCGGAATGTCCAGTGTTCTGAGATTCCAAGCTTAGCTCTGCTTTCGTAGTTGTGCTACGCAGGCTGCTATGTCTTTTGGAAGCGGCGCCTCGGCTGTTATTTCTTTGCCTTCGGCAGTGATAAAGGTAAGCCGGTAGGCATGGAGCGCGAGGCGGCTGAGTAGCGGTCGCTCCTCTTCATCGGCCTTGCTAAGTCTGAACTTGCGCTTTATGGAAGACAGCAGGAATGGCTTGCCGTCGCCGTAAAGCGGATCGCATACAATAGGATGGCCGACGCTGCTCATGTGCACGCGGATTTGGTGTGTGCGGCCCGTGTGGATTTGCCATTGCATCAGGGCATACCGTGGCCAGCTTTCTACTATGCGGTAATCTGTGACTGATTCTTTTCCCTTTCTGGCCGTCACCATTCTGCCTTTAATGGCTGGATGTTCGGCGATAGGGGCTTCAATGCGGCCGGAGTCGGGAGCAGGTGTGCCGAGTACGAGACCAGCGTAGAATTTGCCTACTTCATGCCGCTCAAAAAGACCTGACAGGTATCGGTGTGCTTCTTCATTCTTCGCGAAGGCGATGACGCCGCTTGTTTCTTTATCTATACGATGCGCCACAAAGACGGATGCGCCCGATTCTTCTTCCAGCATTCGCCGCAGCGATGGTAGGGCAGGGTCAAACCGGTCGGGGATTGACAGGAGCCTGGCGGGCTTATTGACAACTATATAATTGTCGTCCTCGTAGAGTCTTTCGGTCTTCATTTTTGGTTGTGCGTGTACCAGCGTTCCAGCGCTGCATCTTCGGCGGCACGCATCGCCTCCTGTTCGGCAGGCGTTTTGTCGCGCAGTCCGCAAAGGTGCAGCGCGCCGTGGAAAATTACCCGGTGCAGCTCGTGGTCATAGCTGGTATTAAACTTGTTGGCATTTTCGGCTACGCGCTCTATAGAAATGTATATTTCTCCTACTATCTCAGCTTTCTTTTCAGACAAGTCAAATGTGATGATATCTGTGTAGTCATCGTGCTGTAGGAATTGCAGATTGATGCCGTGAAGGTGCGCATCTGTGCAGAAGATGTATGTGAGATTGATCTTTTTGGCGGCTCCATGATCAGCCGTCAATTGCTCCAGGAACTTTCCGAGGGTGCGCCTTTGGACGAGCTTCGCCTTCACATCATGTTCAAAAAATCTTACAGCCATCAGTCTTCTGTTTCTACTAAAATATTATCGGCGTCTTTCTTGCGAATGCTGAAGGTAATAGCCGGCGATAGAAATGGCCATCGGGTCTCCCATCGGCGCTATCATTTCCACCTCCACCGGCTCGCCGGGGATGCAACCCATTTCCATCAGCGTCAGGCGAAAGTCTGTGTCCGCATGTTCTTTGATCACAGCGCGTCTGCCTGCTTTCAGCTTTGATAGCTGCACTGTTGCCATGGGGCGAAGGTAAATAGGTTGGAAGGTTGATACGTTGATAGGTTTATATGTCGGGCAGACCAACTTTTCAACAGCTCAACCCGCCAAGGTCTCAACTTTGCCGCCATGCACATTGGTCTCTACTTCGGCTCGTTCAATCCCATCCACATAGGCCACCTCATCATTGCCAATCACGTCCTGCAACATTCAGAAATAGATAAGCTGTGGTTCGTGCTTTCGCCGCACAATCCCCTGAAGGATTCACATAGTCTGCTGAATGAATACGACCGCCTCCACCTCGTAGAGCTGGCGATTAAGGACAATCCGAAATTCCGCGCTTCCAACGTGGAGTTCAGCCTGCCCAAGCCTTCCTACACAATTGACACACTCACTTACCTGCGCGAAAAATTTCCGTTAGAGAAGTTCTCTGTCGTTATGGGTGGCGATTCTTTCCAGAACATTGGGCGCTGGAAAAATTCAGATGCCTTGCTGGCGCAATATCCGGTTATCGTTTACAAGCGTTCCGGCTTTATCGTGGAGGCGCCTGATGGCGCACATGTACAATTACTGGATGCGCCGGTGTTGGATATTTCCGCATCCTTTATCCGCTCTGAAATCAAAGCAAAACGCTCCGTCCAGTACCTGCTGCCGGACGCCGTGTGGAAATACATTTCTGAAAACCGCTATTACCTTTAGCGGCGTTGTGAACAACCGCAAGCTCCAGCAGACGCCAGCTTACCTCATGCTCATCACCGCCAATGCGCTACCGGTGTATGGCGCGGTGTTGGGTAAGCTCGTATTTTTTCAGGTGCTCTACCTCTACTGGTTTGAAAGCCTGCTGCTTATTCTTTTTGATCTCGTGCGCATTGCGTGTGCCCAGGGAAAGAATGTTCCGGAAGACGCACAATTTAAAGTAAATAGCGTGCTGATACAGTGGGATTCAGACGGTGATCTTCGCGCATGGTCAAAGCTTAAAATGATGTTCTGGACGGCGCTTATCCGCACCGGAATACTGCTTTTTTATCTCATTTTTATCGTGGCTTTTGTCGGGTTTCAGATGACGGCGCATGAACATCGCACGGACGCATTTAACACGGTATTTCTGCGTGGTCCTTTCGTGCAGACCGCCGTCTGGGCCTTTATCATCTCAAGCATCGTTCAGCTCATCGGTGGATATTTTTTCAATGGCGAGTACCGCAGGCTGTCGCCGCGGGCTTATCAGAATTTCTTTTCCGGGCGCGTCATTCTGATGCACGTTATGATTGTCGGCAGCGTTTTTATTCACAAATTCCTTTTTGAAGACAAATCTTATGCTGCCGGCGGCGAAATCGTATACGTGGGATTGTTTATGCTCATAAAGACTATTATAGACATCCGGCATTTTGCAAACACGTACACAGAAGATGCAGCGCTGCCGATCATCTAAGCATCGCGCCATTTGCCGGTCCGGTAATCCTGAAAAGTGGCCCTATCCCTTACTTTTAACTGACCGAAAAAATCCGGGCACGTACAATCATACCTATGGGCTGGCTTGACAAACTTTTTGGAAAGGAGGAAAGCAACACGAAAACGACGACGTCGGCGACCAATCATAGCAATCCATTTGCCGGGCTGACGGGTATCCGCTTCGGTCGTTATAGCGACAATAATAAAACATATAAGAAAACTCAGAGCTGGTATATAGCTGAAGAGCGCTACAAGGAAAAGGCCTACCCCGAAGCTTTTGCTGCGCTCTTTGACTACATCCGCGATGAGGCAGAAGACAACGTTTCCTTCCGGCCTGACGGCAAAACCTTCACTTTTGAGCTGACGCAAGGCTCCAAGAAAGTGCATGGCGAATGCGATGGCGAGCACATTGTTGTCCGCGCGCCCATCGCGGTGATGGAGCAGCCCAGCAATGCGGTGATGCGCCGGCTGCTGGAATTGAATTTTTCGCTTTTCTACAGTCGCTGCGCGCTGGATGACAAGCAGACGCTTTGCATGGTCTTTGACACGACAATTGCTATGGCTTCGCCGAACAAGATGTACTACGGCCTTCGGGAAATTGCCAAGTTTGCCGACCGGCAGGATGATCTTTTAGTTTCCGACTTCGCCACGCTGAAGCCAACAGATACAGGCCACATTCAACCCCTGCCGGCGCTCGAGCTGGACGTGAAGTACACCTACTTCCGCAAATGGATTCAGGATACCCTTGCCCGCACGAGCGAACTCAATGCCGATTCGTTCTCCGGCGCTATCGCTTACGCTTTTCTGACGCTGCTGTACCGAATTGACTTTCTCATTGTGCCGGAGGCGAAGCTGATGGCCGATCTGGAGCTGGTAAGCGCTCTATATTGGAATAAAAAAGACGAGACGCCCATTGTAGAGCGCAATGCAATGCTTATAGAAGGTATTCGTAAACTGCTGAATATAACCAGGGAACAATTTTCCGACGGAATGTACCGGTCTAAAGGAACCTTCGCCATTACACCGGTGCCAGCCATGGATAAGGCGCGGGAAAATGTTCTGGCCGCCAATAAGGATGCAATCTGGTATATAGATAATAAGTACCCCGACCTTGCGCTGATGCTCAACGAGTACGGCCTTGTCTATAACCAGTTTACTTATTCCATGCCGGCAGTCGTTACCGAGTTAACGACCATATATATGGCGGTGATGCACGCCGATTTTTTCCACGATCTGGGCATGAGCCCGCTCTTCATCAATCCTGACACGAAAACCCTTGACAAAGCACTCATTACAAGCGCTGTAGATACGGCAATCGGCCGCTGGCAGGACAAATATGTGAGCTTGAAATGGTCGTATGACAAGGTAAAGTATGATAGTCTTTGGAGCTTTGGGCAGAGCTTTTCAGAGCAGGTAGTTAACCTGAATCTTGAAGTAAAACGCTGATTCCCTGCGCTCATTTCATTGCCCTATTTCAAAACTATGTCTATCCAGGAAACCATAGAGCGCTATCAGAATGCAGTCGTGCAAATAGCCACAAAGACCGGCACCGGCACTGGTTTCTACTTGCCCGCTTACGACCTTGTCATCACCAACAACCACGTCATCCGCGACCAGCGACAGGCTACTATTAAAGGCCGGACCTTTGACAAGCAGCTTTCCAAAGTGGTTTTCGCAGACGAGCGCTATGACCTCGCATTCCTGCTGCCGCCGCAAAATGTCAATGACTTCCCCGACCTGCGGCTTGGCGACTATGGCAGCCTGAAGGATGGCGACGAGGTGCTGGCGATAGGTCACCCTTATGGCCTCAACTATACCGCTACACAAGGCGTCGTGTCGCGCGTGGACCGGGTGCAGCAGGGCATCCATTATATCCAGATAGATGCCGCCATCAATCCCGGCAACTCTGGTGGGCCCCTTGTAAATGAATCGGGCGAGGTGATAGGTGTCAACACCTTCATTATCAAAGGCGGTGATAACCTCGGGTTTGCCCTGCCTGCTTCCTATCTGAAGGAAGCCTTAGAACAGTACCAGACAGTTCGCGGTCAGGTCGTTATCCGCTGTCCTTCGTGCAGCACACTCGTAACACAAGCTACCCTGGACGCAGGCAAGTATTGCCCGAATTGCGGAACGAAAATTGAATTTCCAAAGCAGGACGCCACAGATGAAACACCTGTTACAGGTATCGCAAGGACGGTGGAGGAAATCCTGGAACGCCTTGGGCACAACGTAGATCTGGCACGCGCGGGCATCAACCGGTGGGAAGTGGAAGCCGGCAGCGCCAAAATTAAAATCGCCTACAACCCCGACAACTACTTCGTAATCTCCGACGCATTTCTCTGCAAACTACCGAAGCAAAACATCGGCGCATTGTATGAATTCATGCTGAAGGAAAACTACACGCTGCATGGTAAGCTATTTTCGCTGCAAGGGGATAACATAGTGCTTTCGTCATTGCTCTATGACCTTGAACTTACACCCGAAACTGGTGCAATGAGGTTCAAAGACCTGTTTCAGCGCTCTGATTTTTATGATACGCTGTTGATGGAAAAATATGGCTGCCAGCCGATTCTGGAAGAAAGCTGACAACCCCACACTTCAATTATGTCGCTACAAGATAAACTCCGCGAGATGCTCGGACAAAAAGCATCACAACAAATGGAAGCACAACAACAATTCCTTGACGAAAACAGTAAGCGCGAAGGTGTCGTTACCCTTCCCTCCGGCCTTCAGTATGAAGTGTTGCAGGAAGGCAACGGCGAAAAGCCCTCAGACACCAGTCGCGTAACAGTTCATTATGAAGGCCGCCTCTCTGACGGGAAGGTCTTTGACTCATCGTATAAGCGCGGCCAGCCGGCTACCTTCGGCGTACGCCAGGTCATCTCCGGCTGGACAGAGGCTTTACAGCTAATGCCTGTCGGCGCAAAGTGGCGGCTGTTTATTCCCTCAGAATTAGGCTATGGCAGCCGTGGGGCAGGAGGTTCAATCCCGCCCAATGCTGCACTTGTATTTGACGTGGAGCTTTTGAGCTTCGCCTAGCCCTTTTTTTGAAAACCGTCTGTTATCAAAACGCCGAATTAATTCAGCGGCCTGAAAGGACTACTAGGTTTTGCTGCCGGCTTGTTAGCGCCGCCCCTATGGGCGGCGTTTAACTTTCTACTACAAACAACGCGCATGGGTGCTGGATACTTTGGCCGTGTCAATCGCAATTACGACCAACCGTATCGCTCCCCGTTATGCACACTTCGCTCCTTAACCGGATTTTTTACTGCTTCATTTTATCGGCGCTGCTGCCTTCTTTTTGTATCGCGCAGCTTGTGTGCCCGGCCAATGTTGACCTGGAGCTGGGTACTACGGCGAACTGGAATTTTTACGTTGGCTACGCCACAGGTACCAGTGCACTTCCTTACCTCTCTGCTTCCTCGCCTATTTCTGGAAGGCATACCATCACCAGCGGCGCTTCAAATGACTATTACGGCGGCTTCCCGACGGTGTGCCCCAACGGTGGTGCCTATTCCTTAAAGCTGGGGAATGACTACATAGGTGCGGAAGTGGACATGGCCCGATATGTAGTTAACGTGCCACAAGGCGTCAATAACTACAGCCTTATCTATCGCTATGCCGTGGTTTTTGAAGATCCGCAGCATAGCTATTCTGAGCAGCCTTACTTCCGCGTGCGTGCTTATAATCAGGCTACCGGCGCGGTTATCAACTGCAGCTCATTTCTGTATGTATCCCAAAGCGGGCTGCCCGGTTTCCATACCAGCCAGAATGCCTACGGCGTCTATTACAAAGACTGGTCAACAGCCTCGCTCAATCTCTCCGGGCAGGCCGGCAACACGGTGGTTATTGAATTCTCGTCAGCAGATTGCTCGCTGGGCGGCCACTTCGGGTATGGATATGTAGATATGGCTTGCGGTCTATTCGCCATTAGTAATAATAACTGCGCTGGCACTACAAGCTCCCCGCTATCTGCTCCTGCTGGCTTCAAGAGCTACAAGTGGTACAACAGCAACTATACGACGCTGATTGATACCATGCGCACAACTTCGGTTCCCTCTACATCCACACCAACTTTCTACCATGTTGTGCTCACGCCGTACCTCGGCTACGGCTGCATAGATACTCTGACTACCTCTGTGGTCTCCGCGTCGCTTTCCGTAGGTGCAGGGGCTGATACAAACGTATGTAATAGCGCAGCGGTGCCGCTGGCGGCTACAGCGTCCGGGAGCGGAGCGCCTTTTACCTATTCCTGGTATCCTTCCACTGGCCTTAGCTGCAGCAATTGCGCCAATCCAACCGCAAATCCGGCCGCCACCACTGATTATGTGGTTACGGTTTTGGACGCGAATGGTTGCACGAAGTCAGACACGGTCAACGTAAAGGCACGTGTAGCGGCCAGCGCCATGGCATATTTTCCGCCTTGCGGCAATAGCGGCAGTATCACAGCCACTGCCAATTGGGGTACGCCGCCTTACACCTATATATGGAATACAACGCCCACACAGTTTGCAGTCACTGCTACCAACCTTACTTCCGGCAATTATTCAGTTACGGTAAAGGATAGTAAAAATTGCTCCGCTACCGCCACTGCCAGCCTCCTGCAATCACCGCCTTTTTCTGCTGCCATCGGCGCTAAGTCGGACATTGCTTGCTATGGAGCAGCTACCGGAACTGCTACCGTAACGACAACTAACGGAACGCGTCCATTTACCGTTTCCTGGAACACAACGCCCATAAAGACCGGCACTACAGCTACCGGCCTTGCTGCCGGCACCTACATAGCTACCGTTACCGATGCAAACGGTTGTACTGATACGGCGGTAGCAGTCATTGCGCAGCCCGCTTTGCTCAGTACTACCGTTTCCAAAACCGATGTTTCCTGTTTCGGTGGAACCAATGGTATGGCCACGGTTGCCGCAGCAGGCGGTACCGCTCCGTACACCTATACCTGGAATACGATACCGGTACAAACAGGTGCCACCGCCGCGAACCTCAGCAGCGGAACACGCAGTGTTATTGTTAAGGATACCAAGGGGTGCATCGTCAGCGCGGCCGTCAGCATCAATCAACCGGCTGCACTTTCACTAAGCGTGACCAACACCAACGTGCTTTGCTACAATGGCAATACCGGATCAGCAACGGTTTCGGCCAGCGGAGGCACCGCCCCATACAGCTATTCCTGGAGTACCATTCCCGCACAATCAACGCCAATTGCTCAGGGCTTGGCTGCCGGTAACTATAACGCCATCGTCACCGACGCCATGGGCTGCACCGCATCCGCTGCGGCCATCGTTTCTGAACCTAAAGAACTGGGTGGCGCGGTGTCTAAAACGAATGTCAGCTGCTATGGCGGCGCCAACGGTAGCGCAACCGTAGCTGCCTACCAGGGCACGGCGCCCTACGCCTACGTATGGAGCACAACGCCGGTGCAAACGGCGGCTACTGCGACCGGCCTCCCCGCCGGCAACTATACCGTGCAGATTACGGATAACAACGGGTGCACCACGTCCGTGGCAGCCACGATCGTGCAACCCTCCATGCTTGGCCTGAATAGCGTTTCGGCTACAAATGTTTCATGCTTTGGCGGCGCCAACGGTGCAGCAACGGTTACCGCAAATGGCGGTACTGCGCCTTATAGTTATTCCTGGAATACCTCGCCTGCACAAGCCGGCGCGGTAGCAACCGGTCTTGCCGCAGGAAATTATACAGCCACGGTAACCGACAGCAAAGGCTGTACAGCAAGCTGGAGCACTGCCATCACCCAACCGGCTCCAATGGTCCTGATAACCGTAAAAACGGACGTAAGCTGCTTTGGCCTTCAAAACGGTACCGGCACTGCTATCGTAACCGGCGGCACGGCGCCTTATACTTACAGCTGGACCTCAACGCCCGCGCAATCTGGCGCCACAGCTTCAAATCTTGGCGCAGGGGCTTTTACGGTTATTGCTACGGACAACAAAGGGTGCACCACTACCAGCGGCATTACTGTCACGGAGCCTTCCCAGCTTACCGGTTTCATCTCACTTACGCACCCGGCCTGCTTTGGCAATACCAATGGCACGGCCACTGCTGTCATTACGGGCGGTACTGCTCCTTACAATTGTAACTGGAACACAATGCCGGCCCAGTCCGGGCTAACCGCCAGCGGGCTCATCGCGGGAGCCTACAGCGTTTCCATTGTTGATACAAATGGATGCACACTGACGCTCATTGATACCGTTCGTCAGCCGGCAAAGCTTGTGGCTGCTGTAGCTGTCACCAACGCGCCCTGCTACGGCATGGACGGTGCAGCAGCATTACAGCCTTCCGGCGGAACGCCGCCTTATGCGTATAACTGGACCACAAATCCGTCGATCGGTAATGTCGGCACCGGGCAGCTACCAGCTGGTGCTTACGTTACAACGGTTACTGACTCGCTGGGCTGTAGCGTCACTGTACCAGTCACCATTTTGCAGCCGCAAAAACTGTCCCTGAATGGCGGCGTAGTGCGGCAGCCTTGCAGATGGGGCTCAGACGGCAGACTGAACGTGACTCCTGGCGGCGGCACCGCACCCTACGCCTATCTCTGGAATACACTTCCCGCGCAGACCACGCCTGTCGCAGGTGCATTGGCCGCCGGCAGCTACCGCGTTTGGGTGACGGATAGTGCCGGATGCAGCGACTCCGCAACGCTTTCGCTGGAAAGTCTGCCTATAAATGTGGCCGCAGGCGCCGATCAAAGCATTTGCCGCGGCAAGGCGGCAACGCTGCGTGCTGCGGGCGCCGCAAGCTATCAATGGTGGCCGGCGGCTGGCCTCAGCTGCGCTACCTGTGCAGAGACCGATGCAAGGCCTGCCGAGACCACTCAATATATGGTGGTAGGCACCGATGCAAACCACTGCACCGACACCAGCCGCATACTGGTCAGCGTAACACAGCATGAGCCGGTAGCAGCCGGACCAGCGCAGGACATCTGCCCCGGTGGCACCGTCAGACTTTCGGCAAGTGGCGGCAAGGCGTATCTGTGGCTGCCCGCTGACGGATTGGATATTCCAACCAGCGCAATGCCTCAGACCGGCCAGCTCTATACATCTCGCACCTATCAGGTGGTCATCAGTAGCAATGCATGTTTTACGGATACGCTGAGTCAGACCGTAAATGTGCATACGCTTCCGGCCATCCAGTTAGGACCAGATTTTCGCGGAATCTCCGGCGCAAGCATCCCGCTGGCGGTAAAAAGCGAGGGCGCCACCACCATTGCGTGGACGCCTGAGACCGGCCTGAGCTGTGCGGACTGCTTTACACCAACGGCCATCCTTAGCAGCAATGTGACGTACGTCGCCACGGTAAGCAATAGCTGGGGATGTACCGCAGCCGATACGCTCCGCATTAATGTGGCATGCGACGAGGCCGCCTTTTACATGGCCAACACCTTTACACCCAATGGCGACGGGCAGAACGATCGCTTTTTCCCGCAGGGGAAAGGCGTAGCCAAAGTAGCGCGCTTCCTGATCTATGACCGCTGGGGCGAGACGGTGTTCAGCGCCGCCAATATGGACGTCAATGCGCCTGATCTTGGCTGGGATGGCAGCTATAAGGGCGCTATGCTGAAGCCTGATGTATATCTCTACGTCATAGAGGCGAAGTGCGCCGACGGATCGCCGGTGGTGGTACGGGGCGATGTGACGCTGATCCGGTAAATAGATTTCTATCAACAACAACATTCATTCGCAATGCGCGTCTTCCTATCCACGCTCTTTTCTCTTTCCTGCGCTGCCGCGATGGCGCAGGATGTACACTTCTCCCAGTTTTATGAGCAGACCGGCCTGCGCAATCCTGCCCTGGGCGGCATCTATACCGGCGACTACAAGGTGGGCGTCAATTACCGCGAGCAGGCAGCCGGCTTTGGCGTGCCTTACCGCACCGTTGTGGCCAGCGCGGAGACCAAGGCCCTTGTCCAGCCATCCACTGGAGACTACCTGAGCTTCGGGCTTACTGCGATGTACGACAAGGCCGGCTCTATCAACTTCACCAGTACAGCTGCGTACGGCAGTGTGGCGTACAATAAATCCATGGGCGATGCGCGGCACACTTACCTATCCGTAGGGCTGTGCGGCGGCTACATACAGCGCTCGGTGGATATGAGCAAGATGCGCTTTGCCAATCAGTACGCCGGCGGCAGCTACAGCGCCGGGGCCGGCGGCGACAACATAGGCCAGGCCAGCATGAATCATTATGACGCCGCGGCGGGACTGAGCTTAAGCAGCTCTTTCGGGCCGGGCGTAAATTATTATATCGGCGCGGCGGGCTACCACCTTTCCAGGCCAAAGGAGAGCTATATGGGTGAAGATTTCATCCGGCTGGCTACGCGCTGGACCGGCTCGCTGGGGCTGGTAGCGCGGCTTGATAAGCGCATCACGCTGGAGGCCCATGCCGACTACCAGCAGCAGGCGCCTTACCAGGAGATATTGGCCGGCGGCCTTCTGGCCTATACCCTCGCCCCGCAGGAGGGCGGCAAGCCGGTGGCCATAGCAGTCGGCTGCTTCTACCGGCATGGAGATGCGGTAATACCTACCCTGCGTATGGCTTACAACCGCTGGACGCTCACCACTTCTTATGATGTGCCGCTCACATACAACCGGCTGTACGGCAGCGGCCTGGGCGGCTTTGAGCTATCGCTGTACGGGCGCGGGGTGTACCGGCATAAGCAGGATGTAACAGCCTGCCCGCGGTTTGAACTGCTGGAGGCAGAAGAGTAGGGGAAAGACGCCAGCATCCGTGCTGGAGGCGGCTTGCCTGTTCCGCGAATAATAGTTAACTGCCATCTAAGCTATTGTCATCCTGAACGGCGTTTCGCGAAGCGTTATGAAGTGAAGGAACCCTATGCAGCAATGCCGGACTGCATGTGCCCGCGCCATACGGGTCCTTCCCTTTACAACGTCTGCGGCGAAGCGCCAGTAAGGATGGTAATGTTGGGCGAGCACCACTTCCTAAACATCTTCCGAACAAGTGTGGTCTTTTGACCAATAATGAATCTACATGGCCTTCACCAGATAAACGATCACCGGAAAGTGGTCTGAGTAGCCGTTAATCCAGTTGGTGCCGTTAAAAGAGCGATGCGGGTAGCCTTTGTACTGCCCAAACTTTTCTTTCAGAAAATCCCGGCTGAAAATCTCCGATTTGTAATAGCGCCAGCCCTTCCCCGCGTCCTGAAGCCATCCGGAGGAGAGCATAATCTGGTCAAACAGATTCCAGGAATCATTATATCCCAGTGTACCAATACCTTTATTGAAATAGGCCGCCCAAGGGTTATAGAGCTCACCGGGCCTTACTTTATTCTTATCGCCTTTAGCGCCCAGCACTTTGGCTACGCTCGGGCTCACCGGGTCGTCGTTCAGGTCACCCATTACCAGCACCTTCGTAGCCGGGTTGACGGCCATCAGGGAGTCAATCACGCGCCGGCTCACGCGTGCGGCAATAGCGCGGAGCGGCGCAGAAGCGGCCTCGCCGCCCCGGCGGGAGGGCCAGTGGTTGACAAACACATGCGTCGTATCGCCCGCCAGGATGCCAGTCACGTGCAGCACATCCCGCGTCTTACCGCCCTTCTCACCGCTCGCCGCGATGTCGGTAAACAGCGCCTCCGCACGTAAAACGGTGAAATACCTGGGATTATACAGCATAGCCACGTCAATGCCGCGGCTGTCCGGGCTTTCAAAATGCACAAAGCGATAGCCGCGTCCCCGGATTTCGGGCTGGGCGCAGAGGTCCTGCAGCACGCGGTCATTTTCAATCTTAGCGGTGCCTATTATGGCTGGTCCGTCGGGCGTTACATCGGTGCCCATTTGCTGGAGCACGGTAGCGAGGTTGTGGAGCTTGGCTGTGTAAATGGCTGTACCATAATGATAGTCGCCTTTGGGCGTGAACTCCTCGTCAAACTTTTTGGGGTCGTCAAGGGTATCAAAGAGGTTTTCAAAGTTGTAAAAGGCAACCGCAGCTACCTGATACTGCGTCTTTTGCGCAAGGGCAGCCTGCGGTGCTAAAGCCGATAAGATGATTACGATGAGTAGGAGGCGGCGCATCTATTAAAATGACTTTGGAAGGCTGCAAAGAAAGGCTATTTGGCAGCGCCTGCCGGGGCGTGTAACAATATCGTAATGGCGCTGCAGGTGGGCATAATGGACGTCAACGCCTACTTTTGCCGGCGATTTTCCATCAATCATTTATGCAAAGACTTTTACAAATTCTGTTGGTCTTCCTGATGACTGTGGCGGGTTTCCGCGCAGCGGCTCAGGAGGCGGAGGGCAGCGGCCTGATCAAAGGGCGGCTAATCATTGGTAAGACCGGCCAGCCTGTCCCGGATGTGCAGCTGACCATTCCTGCGCTGCGCCAGCTGGTCAACTCTGATGCGGATGGCAATTTCATCTTCAGCCGCGTACCGTTTGGCAGCCATACCATCATCATTGGCGGACTTACCACCAAGGGCGACACCGTACGTGTGGACGTGCGCAGCACCGTGACCGAGCTCGGAGATCTGCAGGTGACGCTGAACGACTCCAATGCATCACCGCAAAGCCTCAACCTGCCTACAATTGCCCTGGAAGATAATGGCGTAAGCGCCGAAGACGACGGCGTGCGCACAGCGAACGTAAGCAGCCTGCTTTCCGCCTCGCGCGACCCATTCGTTTCCGCTACGGCTTATGTGTTCGGCCCTTATCGCTTTACGCCGCGTGGTTATGGCAATGGCTCGCAGGAAGTGCAGATAAATGGCAATCCTATGAACGATGTGGAGACCGGCGATGCCTTCTGGGGACAGTGGGGTGGCCTGAACGACGTCTTCCGCAGCCGCAGCAATACGTATGGCCTGCAGCCTTCCGAATACACATTTGGTGGCGTACTTGGTTCTGTTTACTTTGATGCCGCGGCTTCCAATCAGCGCAAGCAGACCCGCATCACCTATTCCCTGACTGACCGCAGCTACCGCAACCGCATTGTGCTTACCAAGAGCACAGGCCTCATGCGGAATGGATGGGCATTTTCCGCATCAGTATCAAAGCGCTGGGCTAATGAAGGCTATGTGCCGGGTACATTTTACGATGGCTATTCCTATTATGCTGGCGTCAGCAAGCAGCTTGCCGGCGGCAAGCATGAGTTCAACCTGATCACCTTCGGCGCACCGACGCGCCGGGGCAAGAGCTCACCGATAACTGCAGGAAGCTGCAGATGTAACCGGCGATCGTCTTTACAACCCAAACTGGGGCTATCAGAACGGAGCGAAGCGCAATTCACGCGTGGCCAACACTTTCCAGCCGGTTACCATTCTGAACTACGAATACAAGCCTTCCAACTCGCTGCGGTGGCAGACTACAGCTGGCTTCCAGTTTGGCAAGAACAAGAACAGTGCGCTGGATTACTTTAATGGCGACAATCCGCGCCCAGATTATTACCGCAACCTGCCCAGCTACCAGCCTACGGCGGGTCACCTGCCGGAAGACGCGGAAATCTATAGCCATCCGCAGATTGAATGGGCGAAGCTTTATAATAACAATTACACCAATTACGATACCGCATCGTACCGCCTTGCCACCGGCAATATGGCTGCGACAAATATTGAGCGCCGCTCCATTTTCGCCATTTATAATGATGTGGACGACATCCGCAAGTTCACGTTCAACACCAATCTGGAAAAAACGCTGAATGAGCACCTTGCGCTGACGGCCGGTCTGCAGTTCATCTCCCAGCGCACGGAAAGCTACCGGGAGATGGTTGACCTGCTTGGCGGCGACTATTACCTGAACCTGAACCAGTTTGTAAGGCTGAATACCGCGACTACCAATGGCGAGGACATTGGGAACAACCCCACCGGAACCGTGGCGCCCAACCAATACAACCAGTACGACCTGAATAACCCGAACCGTCTCATCCGTAAGGGTGATAAGTACAACTACGATTATTACAGCCAGTTTACGAAGGGATTTCTCTGGGGCCAGCTGGTGGCTAATTACAACAAGGTGGACCTCTTCGGCGCGGTGCGCTTTGGCTATAATGACTTTTACCGGGAAGGCCTGTACCGTAACGGGCTTTTCGCGGATGCCTCGTTCGGAAAGAGCGATGTGCAGCGCTTTGCCACTTATAATGTGAAGGGTGGGATCACCTACAAGCTGGATGGCCGCAACTTCCTGTATGTGAATGCAGCGTACGCGCAGGATGCACCGACAATTGAAAACACCTTCATCTCATCACGCACCCGCAACTTTACGGTTACCAACCCGACGGTGGAGAAAACCATGTCGGTGGAAGGCGGTTACCTGATGCGCACGCCAAAGTATAACCTCCGCGCCGTGGGCTATGCGACTGAAATCAAGGATGCAACCAAAATCCTGCGCTACTTTAATGACGATCCCGCCTTTAACTCCTTTGTAAACTACGTAATGCAGGGGCTTAGCATGCGTTCTACAGGCGTAGAGCTGGCTGCGGAAGTGAAGGTCACACCGGCGGTGTCCCTTACCGGCGTTGCCGCCATCGGCGCATATTTCTACACTGAAAATCCAAGTTCAGTAGGCATTTATGCTGACAACGATACGGTGCGTACACCTGCGCAACGCAATGTCTATATTAAGGACTACTACATTGCCGCTGGCCCTCAGAGCGCGTACACGCTGGGCACTAATTATCGCTCTAAAAAATTCTGGTATGCAACCGTTAACCTCAATTACTTTGAGCGCAACTACATTGACGTAAGCCCCGACCAGCGTACGCAGGATGCATTGGCCGGCGTGCCGGTAGGCAGCGAGCTGTATCACAGCATTGTTGATCAGAAGGTGCTGCCTTCCGCCTTTACCATTGATGTCTTTGGCGGTAAATCATTCCTCTTATCCAAGTACAACAAGAAACTTCCTCGCAACACCTTCCTGTATCTGAATGCCGGCATTTCCAATCTACTGGACGCAGACATCCGCAATGGCGGCTTTGAACAGCTTCGCTACGACTATCGTAATCTGAACACAGATAAGTTTCCGCCAAAATATTTCTACGGCCTGGGCCGCAATTTCTTTATTAATCTTAGCCTGAAATTTTAAGGCATTCAATTACTTTTTCAATCCACTGTTATGAATAAGCTCACGATACTGCTCACATCGGCGTTGCTAATGCTGGTAAGCTTCAGCGCCTGTGTGAAGAAAGATTTTTCCAATCCTCCGGACACGAGTAAGGACGATCCTAACTTGCCGGTGAACGCTACCATCCGTCAGATGAAATGGCGCAACGGCCCCTACCTGTACCAGACGGGTGGAGATACTACGGTAATTACAGAAGACCTCATCGTGAGCGGTATTGTGACCGCTGATGACCGCTCCGGTAATTTGTACAAACGCATCAATGTAGAGGACTCTTCCGGCGGTATTCAGCTGCTGGTTGACCAGTACAGCCTCTATGCAGACTTTCCGGTGGGTCGTAAAATCTACATTCGCTGCAAAGGCCTGACCCTTGGCTATGAAGGCGGCACCCCAGTGCTGGGCATGGGTGTGGACGAAACAATGGCCGTGCAGGGAATCCCCGGCGGCAGGCTGGATGAGCACGTCGTGAAGGGGCCGGTCGGCAATGCGGTTACGCCAATTGTCGTTAGCGTAGCACAACTGCAGTACAACACCTTTGACAGCCTGCTGCTCAATCGCCTGATTACGGTGCCCGGTGTACAATTCAAGCAGCCGTTTTATCCTTACGCGCAGCCTACCGGCACTACCAATCGTGACCTCGCCGATACGCTTTCCGGCCGCCTGCTCACGGTGCGCACCAGTAATTATTCCAACTTTGCCTCCTTCCCGATTCCGAACGGCAAAGGCAGCGTGACGGGCATCTTTACGCTCTTTACCGGTACTACCGGTACCAAGTACACCCAGCTACTCCTGCGTGATACGAGCGATGTGCATATTTCTTCTATACCGCTGCCCCCAAGCATTTCTATAGACAGCCTGCGCAAGAGCTACAAGGCCGGCGGCATTAAGCTGGGAGCAGTATCTATACACGGCACCGTAATCTCTGATATGAGCTATGGAAATGTATCTGCCGGCAATGTTGTAATTCAGGACGGCAGCCGCGGTATGGTGATTTACTTTGGGTCTACCTCGCCGATCTTTAATGTTGGCGATTCTATACTGGTGGATGTAAGTGGCGACTCGCTCACCACTTATCGCGGTTCATCCGAACTAAAAGTGTTGGGTGGGAGCGCTTTCAAAGTAGTGGCCCGCAACCGGCCGGTGGTGCCGCGCGTGTTGACTACCGCTGAGGTTGCCGCAAAGTATGATGAAGTGGAATGGACGCTGGTGCGCATCAATAATGCTACAGTAGCTACTGGCGGCACCTTTGCCGGCAGCAAAACCCTGACGGACGCTGCGGGCAGCATTACGCTTTTTACCAGCACGGCAGCTGCCTTCGCCAACCAGCAGGTGCCCAAGACGCCGGCCAACTATACCGGCATCATCAGCAAGTTCAACACGACGCTCCAGATCCAACCGCGCAATCCGGCTGATGTAACTAACCCGTGATCCTCTTTTTCTTCTTATAAAACACCCACAAACGAAAATCATGAAACGAATAGCGCTACTTCTTCTCGCTGCCGCCGGCACTGCCGGTGCCTCCGCCCAGAGCCAACTCGCACTGAGCGGCACATCCTACACCCAAAACTTCAACAATCTTGCAGGCGGGCTGCCCACCGGGTGGCATGTGTTCAACTTTGCTACAGCCACATCCCTTGGCACTATTTACGATACTTCGTCTAAGCTGTTTTTGGTGCCAAGCGCTACTACGGCATGGAAGTCCACTGCGGGGGGCTTCAAAAACTTCGCATCGGCAAATAACACGACGATGTTTTATACGCTCGGAGCAGATACCACCGCCCAAAAAGCAGCTACCGATCGTGCACTTGGCGTGCGCCAGGTAGGTTACACCAGCGCAACCTTTCCGGGCTCAGACTCTGGCGCCGCCTTTGGCCTGCTGATCGCCAACACAACCGGCCTGACCAACTTCGCAATGACCTTCAAGCTGCAATCACTGGATTCTGCTACCGGCCCGCGCAAGACAACTTGGCGAGTTGATTATGGCACAGGGACTTCACCTTCCACCTTTACAATGGTAGGCAGCACAGATACTACCGGCACCAGCAGCTATCTGAACAAGACTGTCAGCGTATCCTTTGGCAATGCCTTGAATAACCTGACGGGCCCGGTATGGATCCGCATTGCAGCGATTAGCGCAAGCACCGGCTCCGGAAACCGTACCTCAAGCGCCATTGACGATGTAAACCTCACGTGGAGCGGCAGCGGTACCGGCACCACTTCGGTGAGCAATGTCAATTCTGCTACGCTTCCCATAACGGTCGTAAATCCGGCCGCCAACGGCAACTTTATCCTTTCCTGCGCGGTGCAGCAGGCTGCAAAGCTGACGGCACACGTATATGACCTGAACGGTCGCGAGGTTGCTGCGCAAACCTTCAGCGCTATTAAAGGCGAAAATCGTCTGCAACTGCACACGTCGCTGGCCGCTGGCACTTACATTATCCGCGTAGATGATGGTAAAGAGTGGGGCAGTGTGAAGGCAACTATGCTATAAAGCGTTTAGACGTATTATCAAGAAAAAAGTCCCGGAGCATTTACTCCGGGACTTTTTGTATTTACGACCTGACGATTCTATACCGCCAGCACCCGAATCATCCGCAGCATATCCCGGTTCATCCGGGCTTGTTGTTTCACAGCCTGATCAAAAGGAGTGAAAACCACCTCGTCGTTCACGATTCCGGCCATCACCTGCGTTTTGCCTTCGCGTAGCGCATTTACAGCGGCATAGCCAAGGCGGCTGGCCAGTATTCTGTCAGCGCAGGTAGGCGCGCCGCCGCGCTGGATGTGGCCAAGGATGCAAAGGCGCGTATCCAGCTTCGGGAGCGTGGTTTTGATGCGTTCATAAAGGCCAGCTGCTCCGTTAGGCATATCATCGCCCTCAGATACTACCAGAATATGTACTGTCTTCCGGCGACGCTCGTCATCCGCAATTCTTGCTAAAACAGAATCCACATCGGTGGTCACTTCAGGTAGCAGGATGTCTTCAGCACCGCAGGCAAGGCCGCTGTGCAGGGCTATGTAGCCGGCATCACGCCCCATTACTTCCACAATGAAGAGGCGGTCGTGCGCCTCGGCGGTATCTCGGATTTTATCAATCGCGTCAACCGCGGTATTGACTGCCGTATCAAAGCCAATAGTGTAGTCTGTACCTGCAAGGTCTTTATCAATGGTACCCGGAAGCCCCACCGCGGGGATGCTGTGCTCCGCAAAGAAGGCATTCGCGCCGCGGAAGGTGCCGTCGCCACCAATCAGGATGAGGCCTTCTATGCCGCGCTGCTGCAGTTGGTCAAAAGCATCGCTGCGGCCCGCTTCGCTCTGAAATTCTTTGCTGCGCGCTGTCTTAAGCATGGTGCCGCCCCGCGCTATGATGTTGCTTACATCTTTTGCCTGCATGTGCCACATATCGCCTTCTATGAGACCCTGGTAGCCGCGGCGGATACCCCAGACTTCCATCTTATGATAGATGGCGGTGCGCACCACGGCGCGGATGGCGGCATTCATGCCCGGGGCATCGCCGCCAGAGGTGAGGAGGGCTATACGGTGCATTTTAGTGAGTGGTGATTAGTGAACAATGAGCGTCTTGCAAGCTTTATGCCTTGCAAAAGACGATGACTTTCCAAATGGAGATTTCCTTCGGGAAGCACAAAGATTGGTCGAGCGACCCGGAATTGAAGCACTCATTTTTTATCACTCACTACTCAAAACGCAACATTTCTCAAATCCAACGCACTTGCCCGGTCCCCACATCATACAGCGCCTGCACAATCACCACTTTCCCCTCGCGCACAAGGCCGGCAATAATTTCGCTGCGTTCTGTGATCTGCTCGGCCGCATTGCTGATGTTGATGAGCGTTACCGCTTCTACAAATGCCGGGTTGCTGCTTGTCCGGTTTTCCTGAATAGTGGTTTCCATAGCCACCGCAGGAGCAATATGGCCCAGCAGCCGCGTCAGCAGGCCGAGCTCCACGCCGTCGCACGCGCCCTTAATGGCGCCACAGGCTGTGTGGCCCATTACTACTATCAGGTTTGCACCAGCCACTGCTGTGGCATATTCCAGGGAGCCTATTACATAGCTCGTTACCACATTGCCCGCAATGCGGATGGAAAAGATATCTCCCAGTCCCTGGTCAAATACCAGCTCACCACTCGTACGTGAGTCCATGCAGGATACGATGGCGGCAAAGGGCTTCTGGCCGTCCTTTGTATGCGTTACCTCTTCCAGCAGGTCGCGATGCTGCATCATGCCATTGATGAAGCGGAAGTTCCCTTCCTTCAGCAGCTGAAGTGCATCCGCAGGTGTGAAGGCATCGGTATATAATCTTGTTTGCGGCATGACTTAGGCTTTTGTAAGTTGTTTAATAAGTTTTTGATAACCGCCGGCTGAGCGTGTCGGCACTTCACCCGCCTCTACCATGGGGCTCACTACTTCACGCTCGCTGGGCACCTTCGGAAGGTCATAGGTGTTGCGGAAGCCAATGAGGGAGACTTTAATACCCATATCCGGAGCATGCGTTGCCGCAAAATCGCGGATGATGTCCAGCACATCAAAGTCTATGTACTCAGTGCCGCTGGCGTCAACAATGACTGTGGCTCCCGCCGGCACCTGGCGCAGCGTTTCCTTAATGGCTGCTTTATTCAGAAAAGAGACTT
This sequence comes from uncultured Bacteroidota bacterium, assembly GCA_963782125.1. GTDB lineage: Bacteria > Bacteroidota > Bacteroidia > Chitinophagales > Chitinophagaceae > UBA1952. The sequence continues at coordinate 369,066 of CAWAID010000007.1, read as the reverse complement.
CCTGCGAGAGCGTTAGCTTGATCAGATCGCCCTTGCTGTAAGTGCTGCGCTGATAGAAAAACGGAATCCGCAGGTTCTGCCGCAGCATGTAGAAGATAGAGATGGCCAGGCCGATACCCACGCCCTTCAGGAGGTCAAGCGATACCACGGAAAGCGCCGTAACAGCAAAAGGAATGAACTGCGTCCATCCGCCCTTCCACATATGAGCTACCATGCTGGGCCGGCAAAGCCGGTAACCGGTATACAAAAGGATGGCAGACAACGCAGCCTTCGGAATATGATTGAGCACGCCCGGAATAAGCGCCACGCATACCAGCAGCAGTGTGCCATGCATCATCGTAGCACGCTTGGTCTCCGCTCCCGCATTGATATTGGCGGTGGAGCGTACAATCACAGAAGTAATGGGCAAACCGCCGATGAAGCCGCTCAGCATATTGCCAATGCCCTGCGCGCGCAGCTCAGCATTTCCAGAAGTATAGCGCCGGTGCGGATCCATGCCGTCAGTGGCCTCAATGCAAAGGAGCGTTTCTATGCTCGCTACAATGGCAATGATCACCCCGGTCTTCCATATTGCAGGATTGGCAAAGCCGTGGAAATCCGGCAGGCGAAACTGGTTGATAAAGTCGGAAAAAGAAGCAGGAATAGGCAGCCGCACCAGGTGCGTTGGCTCCAGTGCCATATTGTGGCCGGTAGCCAGAAACAGCTCATTGAGCAATGTGCCAATGAGCACTACGAGCAAACCAGCGGGAATGAGCTTTACTTTCTTAAAAGCCTTTGTGCTCCAAAGCGCCAGCAGCGTGATGCCCACAACGGAGATAATAGCAGCGGCCGGCTCAATGCGACTTAGCGCAGCCGTGATATCATGCCACTGGAAGCCGTCATCGGCATCGGCAAGGCCGCCGCCCTGCGCGCCCTTTACAAAGCCAACCGCATTAGGCAATTCTTTTATGATAATGGTCAGACCAATACCCGCCAGCATTCCCTCTATCACGTTGGAGGGAAAATAATTGGCAATAGTTCCTGCCCGTAAGAAGCCCAGGAGCAATTGCACCGCGCCGGCCACCACAACCGCGCACATAAAAAGCTCAAAGGAGCCTAAGCCCTGGATAGCCCCGATTACGATGGCAATCAGGCCGGCGGCCGGTCCGCTCACGCTCAGCTGGGATTTGGAGAAAAAACCGACTACAATACCGCCAATAATGCCGGAAACTATGCCTGCGAAGAGTGGCGCGCCGGATGCCTGCGCAATACCCAGGCATAGCGGCAGCGCAATAAGAAAGACAATAAGGCCCGCAAGGGCATCTTTTCTAAAAGAAGAAGACATGGAAAGCTGAATTTTTTAGTGAAATGAAGATCAGCCCTGAAAATCAGGGCCTAATCGTAAGCACCAGGCTTGCCCGGTGATCGCAAAAAAATCAGCAGCGGTTCGGCGGAGGGGTAGCTACTTCGCCGGCATAAAGTTCCGGCAGGTGGTCGGCGCGGTGCAGAAATAAGGCCCGCGATGCCTGGACGGAACAAAAAGCAGAAGCTACTGCGCCATATGCGAGGAAGTCTTCTTCAAGTACCGATACGCTCTTTTTTAGCTTCACGGCACTATCTGTAGCGCTGTCTCCTTCATCATCGGCGGTATCGTCGTCATCCGCAAATGCCCATTGCGCCTTTGCAAAAGCCTTACCCAATGCCGCTAATGGCAGGGTTTGGAAGGCAAACATTGCCAGTAACAAGGTCGCAATCCAGAGACGCATAAAAAGCGGTGCGAAGATAATGGCAGCAGGAGATGCGCAGGCTAAGCCCGCGTTAAATAGTGGAGCGGGTGAGTGGGCGTCCATTACTTTTGCGCCGCTTTGAAACAATATTTCAGAAAGTATTTTTTGCTCCTTTGCGGCTGTCTGATATGCCTGCAGGCAAGCACGCAGGTTGTAAGCTGGCCCTCACCGGAAGTTGAGGCACTTTATAAAAGTGCCCAGGCTTCACTGGCGTCAGGCGCTTTTCGCCAGGCTATAGCATCTTACCAGCAGGCCATTGCGCTTGCCCCGGCGCAGATGATTTTGTACCGCGACCTTGCCAGCGCTTACTTGCTTTCCGGCAATTACAATCGGGCAGAGAGTACCATTTCTTCTATTATAGAAAGAGGCGAGGCAGATGCACAGTCGTATGCCATCGCCTCGGCAGTACAAACGGCCTTAAAAGAAGATAAGAAAGCGCGTAAGCTGCTTGACAGAGGCCTGGAGCGTTTTCCGGCCTCCGGCTTTCTTTTTCATGAGAAAGGAAAATACTATGAGGAGCAAAGCCAGATACAGGACGCCCTCAAAGCGTGGCTGGATGGCATTGCCGCCGACCCCGGCTATCATATCAATTACTATGACGCCGCCCGGGCTTATATGCAGACGAGCAAGCCGGTATGGGCAATTATTTACGGCGAAATATTTGTGAATCTGGAACGCTTTACGCCGCGCAGCAATGAGACGCGCAAGCTGCTGCTTTCCGCCTATCGCCGCTTTTACGCGACGCCGGATGCGGCGGATGTGCCACGTTTCGGTAAAGGCTCATCAAGTGCCGCTCCGCGCAATTTTGAGGAGGCCGCAAGCCAAACCCTGCTCCGCCTGGCGCCGGTGGTAGCGGACGGAATCTTTACTGAAAATCTGACGATGCTGCGCACCCGCTTTGCGATGGAGTGGATTGAAACGCAAGGTGCTACGTATCCATTCTCGCTATTTAGTCATTGGGATGACCTGCTGCGCGCCGGCCACTTTGACGCCTATAATCAATGGCTTTTTGGGCGTGCAGAAAATGTTGCGCAGTACGAGGCCTGGGTGAAATTTCATCCGGACGCGGTAAAGAATTATGAGGCCTACTACCTTACACATCCATTATTACCTGCCGCCGCAGATGCGTATAATGATAGAGCACTGAAAGGCATTTTTCTTAAGCCGCAAAAACGTTAAAAACTTTTATTGCGCATTGTGTGCATGGGGGGTGGCTTATTTTTGAAACCCGGCGCAAGCCTGCGCCTTTTCCTTTTTCAATGAAATTTTTCGCTGATTTTCCGCGCTATGCCATTATTGGCCTGACGCTACTTTTTTGTTCGCAATCTTTTGCTCAGACGCAGTCTGCAGATAAAATTCTTGCAGTGGTGGGCCGTAATCGCATTATTCTGCAAAGCGAGCTGGACCAGATGGTCGGCCAGACGGCGCAGCAGAATCCGGGCATGGCGATGAGCGATTCTATGCGCTGCCTCATTTTTCAGGAAATGATTTCCAGCAAGATGCTTGTAGAGCAGGCTGAGCGCGACTCCTTGCTAGTGAGCGACGATGAGGTGGACGGCCAGCTGGAAAATCGCATCCGTTACTTCATCCGCGTCTATGGCTCTAAGGAAAAGCTGGAACAGGCTAGCGGAAAGACCGTCTATCAGATGAAGGAAGACAATCGGGACATTGTGAAAGAGCAAATGATGTCAGATAAGGTAAAGGCAAAGCTGATGGCTAACCTGCACGTGACGCCGGCGGAAGTGCAGGCTTTCTATAACAAAATACCTAAAGACAGCCTGCCGTTTTTCCCGGCTACGCTTGAGGTGGGGCAGATTGTGCTGGCGCCGACAACAAATCCCGAACTGGATAAATATGCAAAAGACAAGCTGGAAGACATCCGAAACCAGATTGTGAAGGACGGCAAGAGCTTTGAGACACTCGCCGGCCTTTATAGCGAAGACCCCGGTAGCCGTGACAATGGCGGGCTGTATAAAGACGTAACGCGCGACGGAGGCTTTGCACAGGAATTTGTGCAAGCGGCTTTCAAGCTTCAGAACGGCGAGGTGTCGCCTATTGTACGGACACAATTTGGGTATCACATCATCCAGATGGTTCAACGTAAAGGGGATCAGGTTGATATCCGCCACATCCTCATCCAGCCGCAGCATACCGATGCCGATTACAAGGCCGCTATGGAACGCTTGGACAGCATTCGGGCTCAGATCATTGCCGGTAAGCTTACGTTTGGTGAGGCGGTAACCAAATACACGACCGACGAGCAGACGAAGATGAGCGCGGGCATGATTACAGACCAACGCAGCGGCGGGACCCAATTAGAAGTAGATCAGCTTGACCCGCAGCTTGCACTGATGATTGATTCATTAAAGCCGGGTACCATCTCGCAGCCGCACGTATTTAAGAATGCCCGCGGCGAGGTGAACACGCGCATCGTCTTTCTGAAAGCCCGCACTGAGCCGCATAAGGCCAATCTGAAAGACGACTACAGTAAGATTCAAAGCGTTGCCAAAGCGCAAAAAGAGCAGCAGAAGATGGAGGAGTGGATTGCAGACCGGCTGCCTACTTATTACCTGAAGCTTGACCCGGAATTTGGCACCTGTTCCACTTTGCAGAAGTGGAGCGCGCAGACATCGGGGAAATAGTCTTAGCTCAGCAGGAAGGCAATATCGTCCCGCGTCAGCCGCTTCATAACTGCGTTATCATCTGCTACCAGCTCGGCAGCCAACGATCGTTTACGTTCCTGCAGGATAAGCATCTTTTCTTCAATAGTGTCCTTGCAGATAAGGCGATATGCAAAGATGTTCTTTGTCTGGCCAATGCGGTGCGTGCGGTCAATGGCCTGCTGCTCTACCGCAGGATTCCACCAGGGGTCAACGATGTAGACATAGTCGGCGGCTGTAAGGTTAAGGCCCACGCCGCCTGCTTTAAGCGAAATCAGAAAGACGCGGCAATCTTCATTTGTCTGAAATTCCTGAATGGCCTTTTCGCGCTCCGTGGCTGATGAGCTTCCATCAAAATACACATACGGAATACCAGCTTCTTCCAGCTGCTTGCGGATAATGGCCAGCATTCCCAGAAACTGTGAAAACACCAGCGCCTTGTGGTTGCCTACATTTTCAGAGATCTCGCGGATCAGTTCCTCGCTTTTTACAGAGTGATTGGGCAGGCGCTCCTCTTCGTTGATAATGGCCGGGGAGTCGCAGATTTGGCGCAGGCGCGTGAGGCCTTGCAGGATGTGAAAGGTGGAACGCTCAATGCCACGCTCGTCAATCATACCCAGAATCTGGTCTTTATAGGTGTTCCGGTAAGCGTTGTAAATCTTACGCTGCTCCGGTCCCATTTCACAGTAAAGAATGGTTTCCGTTTTTTCCGGCAAATCCTTTGCTACCTGTTCTTTAGTTCGGCGCAGCATAAACGGATAAATGAGCTGCCGAAGCTGCTGTGTTACTTCCTCTTCGCGGAACTTGTCAATCGGAGTCGCAAATTCATTGGCAAAAAACTCCCGCGATCCCAGCAAGCCGGGATTAAGAAAATTCATTTGCGCATAGAGATCAAAAGTGTTGTTCTGCACCGGCGTGCCGCTTAGGGCCAGCTTATTCCTCGCCTTAATCAGCAGCGAAGCTTTGGCAACCTGCGATTGCGGATTTTTGATCGCCTGCGATTCGTCCAGAATCGTGTAGTCGAATTCAATGTCTTTTATCCAGCGGATGTCGCGACCGCATCGTGCCATAAGTGGTGATGATGACGTGGTAAGGGTCAAAGTCCGCCGGCTTTGCGGTGCGCTTTGGGCCGTGGTGAATGAAGTGCCGCAGCTCCGGCGTGAACTTCCTGATTTCCGCTTCCCAGTTATACATCAGCGTCGTTGGGCACACTACGAGGAAGCGTGCATTCCGGGTGCTCATTAGCATATTGCTGCAGATAGGAGAGTGCCTGTACGGTTTTGCCAAGGCCCATATCATCGGCAAGAATGCCGCCCCAGCCCGCCTCACTGTAGAAAGGCCAGCCATTGAAAGCCGGCATGCTGATAAGGTCGCAGCTCGGCACTGAGCTGGGTAGGCGGGGGCATGTCAGAGAAGTCGCGGTCTATGATGGCGGCAAGCTGCTCTTTCTTTTCTTCCAGTTCATGCGCTACCTGCTCTTCATCCACCTCAGCCAACAATGCATCAAGTACGGAAAAGTGAAACTTCTTTAGCCGCAGCTTGCCACCCTGGGCCTCGCCCATCTTGATAAGGAGGCTGTACTTCTTCAGCCATTCTTCAGGAAGCAAACCGATAGAGCCGTCTTGCAGCGGCACAAACTGTTGCTTGTCCTGCAAAGCCTTTTTTATATCGGCAATGGATACACGCTGCTCACCGAAGGTGACCGCTACTTCCGTATCAAACCAGTCAATGCCGGACGATACGCGGACTTCCGTCTGTGGGCTTAAAAGTGGAGATGCGCAGCCGCTTCAGGCCTTCAAAACCGGTGACAGGTACGTTGAGCTCGCGCATGGCATCCATGAAGCGGAAGAACCACGAGCCCGCCAGCACGGCATCGGAAGAAAGATAGAAAAAGTGCTCAGCGGCGGAGCGCTGCATATCACTGTGCAGGTTGCGAATGCTTTGGAGAAATGCCTCCTCGGCTTCTGGTTGCCGGCGCATGATGCGTACACGGCCTTCGTGTGGAACCGTGATATCGCCTTCATAGCCCCAGCGGATTTCAGTATTGCCGTACACAAAGGCCGGCTGCAACACCAGCACGCGGTCGCGCTCAGAAAGGTGCATCCGGAAGGTCGGCTTCACGGTACTGCTCTGCTCTATCAGCCGGTCATCAAATTGTACCGGCAGGGTGTTGCGCCAGCGCATTACTTCTTCTTCCAGAAACCGAGGCCAGTCATCGTGGCGCATATGCTGCTCGCCGTCCGGAAAGAACCGCTCGGCCATCTTCAGTGCTGTAATGTCCGCTACTGCATGGAGCGTAAATGATTCCATTACCAGTCCGCTGCCCAGCATGCTTACTTCAGTATGAGCGATGCTTTGTGTGCCTATATCCCAATGCAACTGAATATCAATTCCATCTTCTGCCGGCACAATCTCTAAAGTGGGCTTTGCAGGCAACCGCAGAAAGCGCGACGGGTGTTATAGTTGTACTTGTCAGAGCCGTGCCGCGCTGATGTACAAAGCAGAGCGGGTGTGCATTCCACTGCGCCAGCAATCGCTGATATCGCGGCAGCAGGTATTCCCAGACGGTGTCCTTCAGTTCCGGCGCAATGTCCTCTTTCAACACTTCCGCGGGATTATCCCACAAATCGCCAAAGGGCAGGCTCTTCTTTCAGGAAGCGCAGCACATCTGCGGGACTTAGCTTGCGCACGGTAGCCAGCAGGTCACGGTCGCGCTGCGGGAAACGCTGCGCACTGACGTACTGCTGCAAGTCCAGCGCTTCAATGGCACCGGAAAACTGGTGCGCTTCACCCTCGGCCTCGCCTGCAACCAGCCTCCATTCTACGCCCGGATACAGACCGCTCGCCGCATCTGCCACGATGCCGATGCGCTGGCGCTTCCGGGTTTCCGTTTTTCGCTCTTCTTCCGCCGCTACAACCTGCATAGCAGGCTCCGGCGCGCTGACCGGGACTGCTATCTTTTTTATAGAAGGGTCCAGGACCTTTAAGAATGGGCCTGCCTTCCTGGTAGGAAAACTCAAATTTGCCCGTCAGATCGTCTTTAAGCGAATAGCCATATTGCGCGAGCAACTTTTCTTTTTGCGCATCCCAGTTTTGCAGGCTGCGGAAAAAGCCTTGTCCCCGCTCCTGCAGCACTTGCAGGAAGACAGCGGCCTTGTGCCGGCAAAGCGGATGGCGTCGTCTCCTCGCAGCCGCATGAAGTGTCAAAATAGCGCTCGTCATTCTGCCGAAGCTGCACTTCAAAGACATCGTTGCCCTCCGGCACTTCGGCATTCAGGCGCTCCTGCTGCACTGCAATATTGCGAACCTGCTTCTCATCTGCCCAGTCCCTGGCAATTTCAAATGACGCCGGAGCTGTAAAAACGCTAATCATGTCAACGCTCACCTGCCGCATGCGCACCAGCGTATGCTGCTGATCATATTCCACGTCCGCTGTCCTCAAAAAAGCCTGCTGTGGCCATCTCATTGAGCTGAAAAAGCGCAGCTACCTCATGCCGGCATATGTCACCGAGGTTGTATGGGCACTGGCAGCGCACCGACATGGCCCGCTCATCATTAAACTTGGAAACCGTAACGGTGTAGTAGTTATTATACTGGTCGTTGCGCACGCGGAAGCGTACCTGGTGGATGATGTGGTCCACATCCATGAACTGCACGCCACGCGTATTGAATATCGCTTGCCGCGGCGGATCACTTCTTCGGTGCCGTGAGTGTAAGCAAACTTGATAAACGGGGGCAGAGACATTTGCTGCAAAAAGCAAGCGTCAAAAATAGACCGGGAATGTGAGGATTAACGGATTATGCCGCGTTTTGTAAACATTTAATCTCATCGGTTTTAACCCTTGCCGATGGGCGCATGTTTATGACGGTAGCCTATTTTATAAAAAACTGCACAACTCCATAAACAGCGGCCGCCAGCAAGGCGCTCACCGGTATGGTGAGAATCCAGGCCCACATGAGACTAATTGTCACCCCCCAACGTACTGCGCTCAGGCGCTTTGTAGCGCCTACGCCAATTATAGAGCCGGTGATCGTATGCGTTGTAGAAACGGGGATCTTCATTTGCTCGGTGACAAAAAGCGTAATGGCGCCAGCCGTTTCCGCAGCTACGCCCTCAAAAGGAGTGACCTTTGTGATGCGAGTGCCCATCGTCTTGATAATCTTCCAGCCGCCGCTCAGCGTGCCGAGTGCGATGGCCGTGTAGCAGGCAAGCGGCACCCATGTCGGCATATCGCGAAATTCCTTGATCTGGCCGCCTGCAAGCAAGGCTGCAGTGATAATGCCCATTACCTTCTGTGCATCATTGCCTCCATGGCCGATAGAGAAAGCCGCCGAAGAAACGAGCTGCATCCGTTTAAACCAAACAGTAGATTGCCGGTAATTGAGGCTGCTCAGCCACAACGTAAAAATGCCAATGGCTATGACAATGAATCCCATCAGCAGCCACTTAAAATTCTCGCCATACAGCGCCAGTTGAAGCGCGCGGCTCTTATACTTCGTCTGGTAATGAGTAGTAATGACTTTATCCTCATCCTTGCGATGCACTGTGTAGCTGACGTTGTCATCATAAAGATGGTTCTTCAGGGCGGCGTCCAGATCGTTGGATGAAACGATTGGGTGACCATCCAACTGCAGCAGCACATCACCCTTTTGCAGGCCCATTTTCATAGCAGGGGAGTTATGCGCAATGTCTTTTAGCGTCAGACCCGCAGTGCCTTTTTTCGCATCTGCCTTGATGCCCAGCACTCTGGAGGTGGACGTAACGAAGACAGTTGTAATAAAGAAGATTACCCCTCCGATGATAGCAAGCGAGACAATCTTCGGCCATATCGTTTTAGAAAACGAGTGTATGAACCAAAGCGAAATCAGGTAAGCTATCAGCATCCCCAAAACAGGTGCCAGCACGATGAACGCAATTACAATAAGCACCCCGGATGGCAAGAGCTCACCTGCCTTTACGGGTGTGTACCAGGTTACAGAAGCCAGCCCGGCACGGGCAATGGCCGCGCCGAGAAAGCCGCCGATAAGCGTATGAGACGAGGACGAAGGGATGCCGTACCACCAGGTCAGCAGGTTCCAGGCTATTGCCGCTATGAGGCCAGAGATGATAACCGCCAGCATATGGGTATTGCCTACTACTTCGGGCTTTACCGTTTTGGCAATGGTGTCGGCCACGCCATGATCCTGGAAAATAAAAAAGGCCACGAAGTTGAAAAAGGCCGCCCAGATGACCGCCTGCAAGGGCGTAAGCACTTTTGTGGATACTACGGTTGCGATAGAGTTTGCCGCATCATGGAAGCCATTGATGTAGTCAAAAATGATCGCGCACGCGATAATGGCAATCAGCAGAAAAGTCATGATACGTAAGTAGTGAGTTGTGAGTTGTGAGTGGTGAATCACCCGCTCGCCCGCTTTCGTCGTTTGTCTTTAGACTTTTATCTGTTTACGCGTACTTAATGATGATAGATTCCACCACATTGGCAGCGTCCTCACATTTGTCGGTGACAATCTCCAGCTCCTGATACAGATCCTTGCGTTTCACAAGTTCAACCGCGGAGATGTTGTGCGACGAAAACAAAACAACCGTTGCCTTGTCAAATACATCATCCGCATCGTTTTCCAGCTTATTAATGGCCACGCAGGCATCGGTGATCGCGCGGATCTCCTTCATATCCCGCAGCGCATGGATTGCACGATGCAGGGAGGCGATGCATTTGTCAATAATTGCAGCAAACTCGCGCATCGTTTCATCTATCTCTTCAATCTGATAATTCAGAATGCGCTTGGCGGAGCCCCACATATAGTCGGCAATGTCGTCCAGGGAAGTGGTAAGCGTGTGGATGTCCTCGCGGTCAAAGGGCGTGATGAAATTCTGGCCCAATTGAATAAAAATGCGGTGTGTTACATCGTCATTCTTATGCTCCCAGTCTTCCAGTGTACGCAGCATTGCGTCACGCTTGCCCCGATCGGCCTGGCTAAGTGCCTGAATAAAAGCCTCGCTCATGTGCTTCAGGTTGCCGGTTACCTCCTCAAACATGGAGTAAAACACCTTGTCCTTGGGCATGAAAATCTTCAAAAAAGAGCCTAGAGCCATAATAGTGATTTTGCGTTTGCGCGGCGAAGCTATTGAATGTTGGACAGCGTTTTCCCAACTATCGCTGTTCATCAACAATTCATGCCGTCCTACTGCGTAAATGCGTTGTTCCTGGTAAAATTGGTAACCTAAACTTAATACGCCGCCGCCATCGCCTGCGCGGATGCCTCATGCAACCGCAGTACGTTTGCCCGCCGAAAAAACGTTAACACAAACATCATCTACTATTAATGCGGAAATTCTATCTAATCGCCCTTTTTATCATTTTTGGGAGTGCTGCACACAGTCAGGCGCTACTCAATGATCTGATGGATACTACATCCGCGCTCAATAAAGGCTTTTTTTCCCTTTACCAACAGTACAACTGGCTGCGGTTCTCAGGCTATCTTCAGCCGCAATGGCAGCATGCGGAAAGCGAAGGCGCACCTTCTTTCAACGGTGGCGATTTTGCAGCCGGAGTTGATAATCGCTTTTCGCTACGCCGCGGACGTATGCGTATTGACTATCTGCGCCGCGATACAGCCGGCTACCCGGTGGTGCAACTGGTCTTTCAGTTTGACGGCACCGAGCGCGGCTTTTTTGCGCGCGACTATTGGGGCAGGGTGTTTGAAAATCGCTGGCATGCGTTCTCACTCACTGGCGGCATGTTTGCCAGGCCCTTCGGGTATGAATTGCCACTTGGCTCTGCCGACCGTGAAACCCCGGAACGAGGCCGCGCCAGTCAGACACTCATGCGCGTAGAACGCGATCTCGGCACCATGCTGACGCTGGAACCGCGCAAAAATGGCGGAAAGTTTCATTGGCTTCGTGCGGACCTGGCTGTAGTAAACGGCCAAGGCCTTACCGCTACTGCGGACTACGACTCGCATAAAGATGTCATCGGCAGGGTTTATTGCAAACCACAGAAACTTAATAAGGCAGGATGGACGCTGTCGGGCGGCTTGTCAGTTCTGGATGGCGGCGTGGTAAGCAACAATCAGGTCATCTACAGGAACGAAGGCGCTGCCGTTGTCAGGGATTCAAGCGGCGAAAATGTCGGTCGGCCGATGAACCGCAACTATTATGGCGCTGACGCGCAATTCAGGATCCCGAACGGACGCGGTAAAGGCTTTACGGAACTGCGTGCCGAATACCTGCGCGGCCAGCAAACCGGCACGCATACTTCCAGCGAAACGCCGGTAGCATTAGTGTCCGGTCTAACCACCAGAAAATTTGACGCAGCCTATTTCTACTTTCTTCAGCACCTCGGCAGCCCCAAACATCAGATAGTGCTGAAGTACGACTGGTACGACCCTAATACTGACGTAAATGGCAAGGCAGTTAGCAGCGCTGCGGGCCACAACGTGGCGGATGTCAAATTTTCCACTATCGGCGGTGGCTATCTCTGGTATGCTACGCCCAACGTCCGACTAATGCTTTACTATGAGCATCCTATGAATGAAGCGACAGACGTGGCCGGTTACGCCGATGATATAAAGGACGATGTATTTACCGCGCGGCTTCAGTTCCGCTTTTAGTAGCCGGCGAAGTATGCGTTTTTCCACCCAGCTTCAGGCCGGAAAGGGAAAGAATGATAATCAGCACGCCAAACCCGAGCAGGATGCTTGCAGATATTTTATTGAGGTACATCATCAGGCGCAGCGTAAGTCGCTTGCGGATAGAATCGGCCAGCAGTACTTTCAGAAAGTCAACGCCCAGTACAAGACCAAGGCAGGACGTAAAGAATGCAAACCGGTATAGTTGATCGTGAGCGGCAACGGCAGTGACAGCAAAAAGCCAGTTGAAAATAACGGCCGGATTCAGCGAATTAATCAGGAATCCAGACACGAAGATGCGCAGGTAATGCCCGTGTCCTACTTCCGCCAGCTTCTGCGACGGCCGCTGCGGCTTAAACCTGGAAAACAGCCCCACAAGGCCGATTACGATCAGCACACCACCACCGCCATATTCCAGGATACGCTCATACTGATACAGTTTTTCCAGGAACGGCGCCGCCTGGTTCGCCAGCGTCACATAAAGGATATCTGACAGCGAAACGCCTAGCACAAAGGCCACACCGCTCTTCCAGCTATGATTCATGCTGTAGCGGATGACGGCAAAGAGGGTAGGCCCTACCGAAATAGCCATAAACAGCCCTAACAGCAAGCCGCCGACCACCGAGCCGTAATTAGCCATGCGGCAAGATAAGGAATGAGCCGTTGGGAGCTCTTGCAAGGCCGCTTCCTAAAGGCCGGCTAATTATCTCCCCACCAAATCAGCTTCCATCCTATCCGGCATACATTTGCGGCCCTCTCCATTTGATGCCGATGAAGTTTCGCCGCCTCCTGCTCCTGCCCCTCCTTTTTGGATCACTTCATGCGTTCGCGCAGCCACCGTTGCCGGATATGGTGGGCGTTACCCAAAAAGGCCTCAATATTCTGAGCTGGACGTCACAGTATGACAAGCTAAAGAGCATCGCGGTGCAGCGCAGTGCCGACTCATTCTTTAACTACACCACCATCGGCTACGTTAAGGAGCTAAAAAAAGGTCCCCAGGCTTTTATTGACGGCCATCCAATGCCCGGCAAGAACTGGTACCGACTGCAAATTGTGTTCGGCTCTGACCTCAACTGGTATTCCAATCGTGTAAAGCTCTTTGTGGACAGCGCCCAACTGCTCGCGCAGCGCGTCATGCCGCCCAACGATTCCCTGCAAAAGCTGGCCGCCCGCGTAAGGTTTACCGACACCGCCGGCCTTGCTGTGCTTCATCCCAGCGAACCGCCCAAACCCGTGCTCAGCGTCACATTGCCCGACGCCTCAGGTGTAGATGCGTATGCCTATATAAAGAGTGAATACGTGTTCACCAATCCATTTACCGGCCACGTGAACGTGGAGATCAAAGACGCGAAGCAATATCGGTATAGTCTCCAGTTCTTTGACGCTAAGGAGCAGCGGATACTGGAAATCCCCCGCCTCCCGGAGGCCGCAATCATTATAGATAAGCGCAATTTTCAGCGCAAAGGCATCTACCGTTTTGAGTTGTCCCGGGATAAGGAGAAGCTGGAAACCGGATACATTACCATCTATTAAGCGTGGCACTGGAAAGAAGAGGGAAGAATAGCGCTCGCTATTCTTCCCTCTTCTTTTGTCTCATCTGGTAACAAGCTAAAATTGCTGTAGAATCCGTTTCCTGTTTATAAGAAAGCCGGCACACGCATGTGCCGGCTTTCAATCAGAGAAATAAAGAAAAACTGACTTACTTAAAGTCGCCTGCCTTTACTACAATCGCCTTATTCGGGTCAAAGTACTTTTTCAGCGCAGCATTGACATCTGATACCGTTAATGCGGCAATCTTGTCGTCGATGCCCTTGGCAAACTGCATGTTGCGGCCCAGGAACAGGTTGTTGGAGATGCCGCCTGCAAGACCAGCGTCATTGGCGCGGGAAGTGGCGCGGCTTTGCAGCAGGCCACTCTTTGCGTCTTTCAGCTCCTCTTCGGTAATGCCTTCGCTTACAATGCGGTTCACTTCTTCCTTCCACGCTGCTTCCAGCTTTGTCTTATTGTCCGGATTGTAGATGGCAAAAGATCCAAAAGAAGCATTTTCATCCTGTGAAGAGGCCTGGAACTGAGAGCCTACACCATAAGAGATACCTTCCTTCTGGCGAATGCGTGTGGCAAGACGGGAGTTCAGGAAGCCACCGCCCAGAATGTAGTTGCCCATCATCACTGCTGGATAGTCCGGATTGTCGTCGCGCATCTTGATCGGCTGAGCGGCTACGAAAATGGCCATCTTCTTGTCCGGCGTCTTCAGCTCCACGTTCTTGACGGGGAGTTCAGTGTAAGGATTGGCTACGCGGCTGTAGCTCTTCACGGCACTCCAGTTGTCAAACATGTGGTTGAGGCGCTGCTTCACAGCAGGTACGTCAAAGTCGCCTACAATGGCGCCCGATGCCGAAGAGCCGTTATAGTACTGTGCGTGGAAGTTCTTCACGTCTTCCAGCGTTACAGCCTTATAAGCGGTGGCCATCTCATCAAAGTCCATCGTGTAAAGGATGTGGCCCTTCGGGAAGGGGCTTGTAAGGCGCTGCAGCGCGTTCGGCGCAACGGCGTTCGGCTCGCTCTTCTGGCTTTCTATGCCTACCAGGTTCTCATCCAGCAGCGCTTTAAACTCATCCTGCGGGAAGGATGGCTGATGCAGCATCTCGTCCACCAGGTCAAGCACCGCAGGCAGGTTTTGCTTCGTGCTGGTGATGTTGATATTCACATTCTGGCCCTGCCCGGAGATGCTCACTTTGGAAGACAGCTTGTCCAGCTCTTCATTGATCTGGGCGCGCGTGTGCTTTTGCGTGCCGCGCATCAGCATGTCGGCGGTGATGTCAGATATGGCCGTCTTGTTCATCATAGAGCCTTCATCGCCGAGGCGGAGGGTGAAACGGGCTTCAACCACGTTGCCGCGCGTGCTCTTCTGCAGCAGGCCCACCTTGGCGCCGGATGTCAGCGTAAAAGCTTCTGTGCGCTTGTCAATATTGTCAGGTGTTGCTTCAAAGGCCTCGCCGGCTGCCAGCGCTTCGCCACCCTTATAGTTTTCTACAAGCTTCTGCACGTCCGGATTTACCGGAATAGGAGAGCGGTCAGGCATATTGGTAGGGATGAACATGCCCGTGGTGCGGTTGGATGGCTTCAGATACAGGCGGGCTACATAAGCCACCGCCGACGGAGTTACCTTCTTCAGGCTGTCGCGGTAGATAAAGCCCAGGCGCCAGTCGCCCATGCCGATGAACTCGGAGATGAACAGACCGGTACGACGGCTGTCGCGGAACAGGTTGTCAAAATCTGACAGCAGCTTGGTCTTTGCCTTTGTTACTTCCGCTTCGGTCGGTGGGTTCTTCACCACATCGTCAATGGCGGCAAACATCGCGTTTCGCGCAGTGTCAAGATTCTTGTCCTTCGCCACCTCGGCGCCTATGAAGATGATGCCCGGATCATGCTTCGCCTCTGCTTCGGCATAAGCGCCTACGGCCTTGCCGGGCTTTACCAGCGCCTTGTACAGGCGTCCTTCCGGCTCCGTGCCCAGCACTTCTGCAAGCACCTCAATGGCAGGGTAATGATTGTGCGAGCCTGCCGGAATGTGATAAGCCGAAGCAACCATTTGCTTATCGCCTACGCGGCTCAGGATCACGCTGCGCTCGCCGTCCTGTACCGGCTCAATGGTATAATCGGCCTGCAGCTTGCGCGTTGGGCGCGGAATGCCACCGAAGTATTTATTCACCAGGCCAAGCGTCTTCTGCTCGTCAATCTTACCCGCCACCATCAGCACCGCATTATCCGGCTGGTAGTACTTGCGGTAGAAAGCCTGCAGGTTGCCAATCGGCACCTTCTCAATGTCTTCCTTAGAGCCAATCGTGCTCTTGCCGTAGTTGTGCCACAGGTAGGCGCTGCTCAATATGCGCTCATACAGCACACGCTCCGGGCTGTTCTCGCCGCGCTCAAACTCGTTGCGCACAACCGTGAACTCGCTCTGCAGGTCTTCCTGCTTGATAAAGGAATTCACCATCCGGTCCGCTTCCATAGACAGCGCCCAGTTCAGGTTCTCATCCGTAGCGTTGAATGTTTCAAAATAGTTCGTGCGGTCGTCGCTCGTAGTGCCGTTTGGCTGTGCGCCGTGGCTGCTCAACTCCTGCGGGATGTGCGGGTGGCTGGTAGAGCCCTTAAACACCATGTGCTCCAGCAAGTGCGCCATGCCGCTCTCGCCGTAGCCTTCCAGGCGGCTGCCCACCTTGTAGGTGATGTTGACGGTGATGGTAGGCTTGCTCTGATCGGGAAAGAGGAGCACGTGCAGGCCATTAGGCAGCTCATACTCGGTGATGCCTTCTACAGAAGTCAGCTTCTTAATGGTGCCGGTTGACGGCGCCGCGCCGGCCGCAGGCTTTGCAGCAGCAGGCTTTTTGGCCTGCGCAAAAGCGCCGCCGGAGCTTAGCAGGCAAAGGCCGGCCGCCAGCAGCGGGAGTTTGGTGTATCGCATGATGTGGGTGAAATTTTTGCTTTGCGAATGTAATGCGCCCCGGGCGGAATCAGGACGGTAAGAAAAGGGGGAGAACCGGAATAGGGAAGTGAAATGGGACTGCGCTGCCGAGTAGAGCCGCTTGGAGAACAGCGCCATTCGGCTTCAAGATGTACTGTCGCTAACATAACCTGTTGTAATAAGGTTGTGAAGGTGATTGCCGCTTCAATGGACAGTAATGATATATTCTCTTATATGGTACCGCACAATTGCGTGGCAGCGATAAAATGCATTATTAAGCTAGGTGCCAAATGCGCCAGCATTCCGGTCGCTAAAGCGTAGCCGAAGCGCCAATTCGTTTGCTGTGGTGATATCTGGGCAGGCGCTTCGGCTACGCTTTAGCGTACAACGCTTAGCGACCGGGGCTTTTTGCAAAAGCCCCATTGTGGCATGTGCCCAAGGGCTGCGCACGAGCGCGCCGCGCTCGGGCTGTGCTGCATGCTCGCGCGAGTGGGGTTAATTCTGCGCGTCAATTGCATCTATTTCTTTTAAAATGCCAGAATAGGTTCCGCATTGCTCACATGCTTTAAACCGCGCAGTGATGTCTACGTATTTATTATTGAGTTCAACTAAATCGTAACACTTTACAAGGATACCACTTGAATCTCTTCTAAGAACTAAATGCTCACTTGTTGAAAAAATAAGACGAACTGCATTATAGCATAGTTGATGCTTAAAGTCTTCTTGGTGCAGATACAACTTGTCTCCCTCAAACTCTAAGTGCATATAGCCGTGTACACGGACATACTTGCCATTATATTTTTCAGGCGCCGCAATCAAACGAATTAGTGAAAGGGAAAAGATTTTCTCACTATTAAAAGTTGGCTGCGACGCAGAATTATTTCGTCGTTGTGCATAAATGTTGATGCTTACTACGACAATAATAAGGACGCAGGACAGATATTTCAAAACACCGGCTTAGTTCGCTTTACGAATGTACATCCCACGCGAAAAGCCCAATCAACGAACAACCGCCTAATGGTTTCTGTCATTGCGGGCTTGACCCGCAATCTGGCCAATCAAGGTATTGACACGACCATAGCGCGCTTCCATTGACAGATTGCGGGTCAGGCCCGCAATGACAGCGCTGATCTGGCTTTTCACGCAGCATACGCGAAAAGCCCAACAGACTGACAGCCGGTGAAACGTGCGACGCAAGGAACGATTGGGAGCGAACGGAACGCTGACTAAATAAAAGTTCCCGCTCTAGTTCCCGCCCCCGCTCCCGTCATGCCGAACTTGTTTCGGCATCTATCGGGTAGCGCTAGTGTGCACAATAGGCCACGAAACAAGTTCGGGGTGACGGGAGCGGGAGCGGAGATTACCAAAAACCATCCTCCCCGCCGCTCACCGTCGCCCCTCCGCCGTTCACCGACCCCACCTTAGCCGCTGCCTACATAGACTATCGCCGCCGCAGCGCCGCCGCTATTTTTACAAAAAACAATTAGCTCATGGACGCATCTAATGGCTGGCAGCCGAAGCACGGGAATGAGGGGAAGGTGATTTTCGGAACCATCCTGGCCGCTGCCGGTGTACTGCTGCTGCTGCACACCTTTCACATACTGCCGGTTTATTCCTTTCACCTGGGCTGGCCGGTCGTCGTCATCGTCATCGGCGTCATCCTCGGCATCAAGAATAATTTTCGCAAGAATGCCTGGTGGATCCTCATCCTCATAGGCTTGCAAGGGCTGCTCCCCGACTTCTACATTGGCGATGTGCCCTCCCACCGCATCTTCTGGCCGCTGCTGCTCATCGCCCTCGGCCTCGCCGTCATCTTCCGCCGCCGCGACCCGCAGTCCGCCTTCCGCCGCCACCGCCGCTGGGAAGACAAGTGCGCCGTACCCCTGCTGAACAATGATTCCGACACGGTAAACATTGACGTGACCTTTAGCGGCCGCAAGGAGATTGTGACGTCCAAAGCCTTCCGCGGCGGCGTTATCCGCGCCAACTTCTCCGGCGTAGAGCTCAACCTCGCCAGCGCCGACGGCGGAGCCGATGGCCTGCCGATGATCCTGGAAGTGCATACCTCCTTTGCCGGCGTGGAGCTCATCGTGCCCTCGCACTGGGAGGTGCAAAACGAAATCCGACCCATGATGGGCAGCGTGGAAGACGACCGCACCATCCGCACCCCCGATGCCGGCGCGGTGCGACGGCTGCTGGTCCTGCGCGGCTCCTGCAACTTCGGCTCGGTAGAACTGAAAAGCTACTAACGGCAGCCGCCATGATGAACAGCAAAAAGATATGGTGGCTCCTGCCGGCGCTGAGTGGCGCGGGCGGTGCTGTGGCCATTCTGCTGCTGTCGTTTTGGGGGCGCTTGCCGCTGGGCCTTGCGGCCAAAGAAGGGGCTGTGTTTGCCCTGACGCTGGTGCTGGCGGTGCTGCCGTCCCTGTGGCTGATCAAGGCATATCCTACCAAGGTTGGTCTGTCGCTGTACGCGCTCGGCGCGGGACTGGGTCTGGGCATTTTAGCCATCCCCCTACACCGGCTGCTGGAAGACATCCTGCCCGGCGGCTATAGCGAGGCACTGCCGCAGGAGCTACGGGTGCTTACCTACCTTCTGTACCCGGCCTTGCTGATGCTGCTCAACGTCATCATAGCGCTAAAGCGGCAGCTGGAAGAGACGGAGAAGCGGTACGCCTTGCAGCAAAACGCGGCGGCGTTGCTGAAGGAAGCGGAGCTGTTCAAGCTGCGCCAGCAGTTGCAGCCGCATTTTCTGTACAACAGCCTTAATGCTATCTCCGCCCTCATCATCACCGCGCCGGATAAGGCAGGGGAGATGATCAGCCGGCTTGCAGATTTTCTGCGCACGGCCGTGAAGCAGGGCCGCAGCGAGACGGTGCCGCTGGCCGAAGAGCTGGATTATCTGCGCCAGTACCTCTGGATAGAAAGCGTACGCTTTGGCGACCGGCTGCGTGTGGAATGGGCGGGCGCCGAAAACATAGATGACGCACACATCCCGCCCCTGCTGCTACAGCCGGTTATGGAGAATGCCATACGCTACGCCGTATATGGGCAAACAGGTGCGGTTGCGATCAGCATTCTTGTAGAATGCAATGCCGAGGTACTGCGCATCACCGTCCGAAATCCCTACGACGCGACGATGAAGAGCAGCGGCACGGGCTTTGGGCTGGAAGGCATCCGCCGAAGGCTCTATCTGATCTACGCCCGCCAGGATTTATTGAAAACAGAATCCGCCAATGGGCATTTTACCACCACCATCAACATCCCTCAATAACGCATGTACAAGGTCATCATCATAGACGACGAGCCGCTTGGGCGCCAGCTTATAGCCAGCCTGCTGTCGGCACATCCGCAGTTCTCGCTTGTTGCGGAGTGTGGCGATGGCTTTGAAGGCTTCAAAGCCATCCAGCAGCATGCACCGGACCTGATTTTCCTGGACGTGCAGATGCCACGCCTCAGCGGTTTTGAGATGCTTGAATTACTGGATGAACCGCCGGCCGTCATCTTCACTACGGCATTTGACCAATACGCGATGGACGCTTTTGAGGCGAATGCGGTGGATTATCTGCTGAAGCCCGTCACCCGGGAGCGCTTTGACAAAGCGATTGAAAAGTGGCTGAAGACTGCTGGAACGCCCAAACCTGTTGCCGCATTGCCCGTGCTAACGGAAGGCGCAGCAGCAGGCTACGCAGAGCGCATCGTGGTGAAAGACCGGGGCGCTATCCGCATTATTCCTTCCGGCGAAATTCATTACATAGAAGCAGCGGATGATTACGTCAGGATTTTTACTGCGGAGGGCCACTTTCTCAAAAAAGCCACCATGGGCCACATTGAAGCCGGCCTAAACCCCGCACAATTCGTGCGCGTGCACCGCTCCGCCATTATCCCGGTAACACAGATCGGGAAGATTGAACCTTATGAAAAGGAAAGCCACATAGCGCGATTGCAGTGCGGCGCGGCGGTGCCGGTGAGCAAGGCAGGAATGGCGAAACTAAAAGAAGTGCTGGGCTGGTAGCCACGCGTTCCTCCTAAGGATTTTGCCTTCTTTCCAGCAGAAAACGCACCAGTAGAAATCCACCTACACCCAGCATCGCCAGCATGATTTGGGTCAGCGGCGAGGACAGCAGCCAGCTTTGCAAAGACTCACGCGTGAGCGGGCCTTTGTAAATCATCATCACGTAAATGCTGCCCAACAGCAGGTAGGCCAGGAAAAATGCAACAAAAGTCACGGCTCCCCAGACGATAGGGTTCAACCCCTTCTTCCTGGCGAGCCGTGAATTGGCATAAATCATTAAGGCGAGCAGCAGCAGTGGGAGCATCCTTAGTATTGCTTCATAAACTCCGTCACGCTTTCCATCACGTGCTGCAGTTGTTCTTCGTTCAATCCGTGGTGGCATGCCAGTAGCATGCCGCCGCGCATTACCTTGTCGGCTTCAGGATAGCCGTCTGGAGATGCCTTGTGTGGTACGTTCTTGAAGCCTGGCTGGCGCAGGATATTGCCCGTGAAGACGGTGCGCGTCTGGATGTTGCGCTTCTCCAGGAAAATCTGCATGTCGCGGCGAATAAATGGAGCGCTCTCACGAATAGTGACGGCGAACGCAAGCCAGCCTGTACGGCTATCCGGAAGTTGGTTAGGCAGGATGAAAAATTCCTCATATTGGCTGAAAAACTCGCGCATGCGGCGGAAGTTTTCGGTGCGGTTGTCAATGTTCCAGGCCAGATTATCCAGCTGGACAAGGCCGAATGCGGCACCCAGCTCTGCAGGCTCAATATTGAAGCCAGGCTCTTCAAATACAAACTTGGCATCGTACGGAATGCCATCTACTTCTACGTTGAAGCGGTTTTCAATCGCTTCGCTTTCTACGAACAGGGACGAGGAGCGACCCCAGCTGCGCAGCAGGCGGCCACGGTTGTAATAAGCATCGCCGTTCACGCAAAGCATGCCGCCATTGCCGGCACAGTTGATGATGTGCGAGCCGTAGAAGGAAGTGGTGCTCATATCGCAAAAGCGACCTGAGGAAGCACCGCCTATTTCGGCACCAAGTGTATCTGCGCTGTCTTCCAGCACAAACAGATTGTACTTGTCGGCCAGCTCGCGGAGACGCGCCCAGTCGGGCAGATTGCCGATGAGGTTGGGGATGATGAGGGCCTTCGTCCTGGGCGTAATCATCGCTTCCACCTTTGTCCAGTCGGTATTATAAGTGCCTTCTGCTACGTCAACGTACGCGGGCACCCATCCCTTCTTTACGAAAGGCGCTACGGTGGTGGAGAATGTCAGTGCGGGTGTGATGAACTCATCGCCCGGTTGCAGGTCAATCAGCTCGGCGGCCAGGTAAAGCGCCGAGGAGCCGGAGTTGACCATTACGCCATAATCCTTATCATAGAGCTTCGCTACACGGGCTTCCATCTCACGCACGTGCTTGCCCATTTGGGTGGAGGTGCGGAGTACGCGGTTGACGGCTTCAATTTCAGGCTCGCCGTAAACGGCTTTTCCGTACGGTACGTGGATGTAATCTGTCTGGACCATTTTGTGGGTTGTATTAAAAAATGGATGGCGAATGTAGGAGATAGTACGTAGCGCGCGGTAAGTCAAGCGCTATCAATTGACGTCGGCGATTACTTAATGTGGAACTTCTGCCAATTATTTATATGACATTGTTCGCTGTCGCCGCTTACCGGAGCACATCGGCATATTCCGGCGTGCGCTCCATCAACGCTTTGGCGAAGGCACACACCGGCACTATGCCGATGCCGCGCTCCCGCGCGAACGCTACACCTGCTGCTACCAGCTCTTTGCCCACGCCTTTTCCTTTAAGGGATTCGTCTACTTCTGTATGGACAATGGTAATATGCTGCGGTCCGCGCCATACATAGTCCATTTCTGCCATGTCCGTTCCATTGTCCTGAATGAAAAAGCGTCCGTTTTTACCGTCATCTTCCTGTTGGATATGCATAATGCTAAAGATTTGGCGCAAGTTATCAGCTCTCAAATTCGCATGGCTATTGGTTTTCGCTAAGCCGCTCTGTAGGGCTATTCTGCAAAGCTGCAACTTCTATATTTGCCAATATGCTGCCTCAATCACCTACGTCCCGCCTTTCCTTTGAAGATTTCAAGCAGGAAGCCCTCGCTGATTACCGCCTTGCTGTGTCTTCCCGCGAGGCGTCGCTTGTCGGGCGGCGCGAGGTGCTTACCGGCAAGGCCAAATTTGGCATCTTCGGTGACGGCAAGGAGCTGGCGCAGATCGCCGCGGCAAAGTGCATGCAGCCCGGCGATATCCGGAGCGGCTATTACCGCGATCAGACCCTGATGTTTGCAACTGGCATGAGTGATATTGAAAAGTTCTTTTCACAGCTATACGCCAATCCTGACGTGGAAAACGAGCCTTCCACGGCCGGTCGCATGATGAATGGTCACTATGGCACGCGCTGGCTGGATGAAGCGGGCGAGTGGAAGGATTTGACGCAGACGCCGCAATCTTCATCCGACATTTCGCCGACTGCCGGGCAGATGGTGCGTGCGCTTGGCCTTGCGCAAGCCAGTAAGATGTATCGCAATGTGGATGTGCTTCAGGAAGGCTTTGAAAAATTTACAAATGGCGGAAACGAAGTGGTTTTTTGTACCATTGGCGATGCAAGCACGAGCGAAGGGCATTTCTGGGAAACAGTGAATGCTGCCGGCGTGCTGAAAGTGCCGCTTGCCATTTTTGTCTGGGACGATGGATACGGCATTTCCGTACCCCGCCATTATCAAACAACAAAGAATAGCATCAGCGAGGCCCTGGCCGGGATGCAGTGGAACGAGGAAGACGGCGGCATCAATATCTACCGCGCCAAAGGCTGGGATTACGCCGGCCTCGTGAGCACCTTTACAGAAGGCATTCAGCGCGTACGGGAGACGCATACGCCGGCTATATTCCACGTTCAGGAAGTGACGCAGCCTCAGGGTCATTCTACAAGCGGCAGCCATGAGCGTTATAAGAGCAAGGAGCGCCTGGAATGGGAAAAAGAATGGGACTGCATCTCGCGGATGAAGGATTTCCTACTTCAGAATGCGATTGGCAATGAAGAAGAGCTGGCGGCAATAGAAAACGAGGCCAAGACAGAAGCCCGCGCCGCCAAAACCCGGGCGTGGGAAGCCTTTATCAGCCCTATTAAGGAGCAGGTTAAGCAGGTGGAAGCCCTTGTGCAGCAAGTGGTTTATGAAGGCGGCGAGACGGCGCAGCAGCTGGCAGCGTTGTCACAACAGCTAACTGCCATTAAAGAGCCGATCCGCAAGGATGTGATGCAGACTTTGCAAAAGGTGATTGCCCTGGGCGGAAATTCTGCCGCTATGCGTGCCGTGCGCAATTATTATGATGGCCTTGTGGCGGAAAATGCGGGTAAATTCAATTCGCATTTATATTCTACCAGTGCTAAAAGCGCAATGAAGGTACAAGAGATGCCTGCAGAGTTTGATGGTGATGCCCAATTGAATGGATATGAAATTCTAAATAAATACTTTGACCAGCTCTTTGCGGCCAACCCGGCCGTGTTGGCATTTGGCGAGGATTTAGGCAAGATTGGTGATGTGAATCAGGGCTTTGCCGGACTGCAGGAAAAATATGGCGAGCTACGTATTTCGGACGTTGGTATTCGCGAAGCAACTATTATTGGTCAGGGACTGGGGATGGCCATGCGCGGGCTACGTCCCATAGCAGAAATACAGTATCTGGATTATCTCCTCTACGGGCTTCAGCCACTAAGCGACGATGTGAGCACGCTCCAATACCGGACAAAAGGAGGCCAGAAATGCCCGCTCATTGTGCGCACGCGGGGCCACCGGCTGGAAGGCATCTGGCACAGCGGTTCGCCCATTGGTATGATTATCAACGCCGTACGTGGCATGTATCTCTGTGTTCCGCGTAATATGACCCAAGCGGCCGGCATGTATAATACCTTGCTGCAAAGCGATGAGCCGGGCATCGTTATAGAATGCCTCAATGGGTACCGGTTAAAGGAAAGGGTAGTAGCTAATATCAAAGATTATACAGTTCCGTTCGGCGTGCCGGAAATTTTAAGAGAAGGTGAGGATATTACGGTTGTATCTTATGGATCTACACTGCGCGTGATAGAAGAAGCCGTAGCTAATTACGTTGAGCCTCGAGGCGTTTCGGTAGAAATATTGGACGTCCGTACGTTATTGCCCTTTGATATTAATCATGTCATTCTCCAAAGCCTGCAAAAAACCGGACGGATCCTTTTTGTGGACGAGGATGTACCCGGAGGAGCGAGCGCCTATATGTTTCAGCAGGTTATAGAAGGGCAGGGTGGTTACAGATGGCTGGATGCGGCTCCGCGAACACTTACGGCAAAGGCACACCGGCCGGCCTATGCGACCGACGGAGACTATTTCAGTAAGCCGAATGCCGAAGAAATTGCCGCTACCATCAGGGAGATGATGATGGAATAAGTTGCGGGTTATATGGAGAAAAAGAAAAATTCAGCTCTTTGAATGATTTCTCCCAACCCTTTTCAAGGCATCGCCGTCTTCATTTTTACAACCACATTACTCACTAAGCGGGCTTAAACATCGCTCAGCCTCTCAAAGCGGTTTTAAGTACAAAAAAAGAATTATCTTGCTCCCATGAAAACAATTACAAAACAATCAGGTGTAAGGGCCCGGCTGCTAAGCAGCCTGTTGCTTGCACTAAGTTTTTGTCTTGCAGGCTCTTCTGCCCTACACGCCCAAGGAACTGCGGTTACGTGTCCACCTAACCTGGACTTTTCCTTCGGGAACTTTAATAACTGGACATGCTACACTGCACAGGTGTCAGGGAGTGCCACTGCAGGCAGCTGGACGATTTATAACCTCGTAAACACCGGTGCCCTTGGCGGCACTGCTCCTACTTACGGCTGTGGCGGTACGGTAGGAACCTCCCGTCACGTACTTACTACCGGTACTGGTTTTGACTGCTATGGCGGTTTTCCTGAAGTAGCGCCCGGCGGCGGTCTGTTTTCATGCCGTTTGGGTAATGAGTCTACCGGTGCTTATGCGGAGCGTATCCGATATGTTATTCACGTTCCTGCGGGCTTTACCAACTATTCATTCAACTTTAAATACGCTGTAGTGTTTGAAGATCCAGGATCAAGCCATTCTGCCGATGAGAAGCCGCGCTTTGACGTGGTAGCGCGGGATTCAGCTACTTTGGACACAATCAAATGTGCATCAAATGTATTTAGAGCCGGTATCAATACGGGCGGTGTATTCCAAAGTTCTTCCAGCCTCTCCGCTGAAGGAATTTATCCTTTGTATTTGCCCTGGACAGTAGGTAACCTGAATCTGTCTGCTGCGGGTGGTAAAACAGTTTATGTGGATGTAACAACAGCCGATTGTACCCAGGGCGGCCACTTCGGCTATGGCTATTTTGACGTTATCTCCTGTGGTCAGTTCAATGCTGCAATCACTTTCTGCGATCTGAAAAAAGGTATTCTTACACTGCAAGGCCCGGTGGGCTATGCACAATATAAATTCTACAATCAGAACTTTACAGCCCTGCTTTCTTCTCCGCCACATACTTCCCTTTCAATCAATGTACCTGCGCCAACAACGCCGCAGTATTACAACCTCGTGTTGACGCCTTATGCGGCGAATGGCTGCCCGGATACAATTAAGACCGCTATGTTGGCAGACTTCCAGATGAATGCGTCACCGGATACTGTTTGTAATACACTGGGTAAGCCAATACAATTGAACACTACTGTTACAGGCGGTGTGGGTGGTTTCCATTATAATTGGACCCATGATACCACCCTGTCATCCTGGGTAATCCCTAATCCGATTGCGTCTCCGCTGTCTTCAGGATATTATGTAGTAACTGTAAATGATACAAACGGTTGTTTCCGTTCCGATACGGTTCGTATTGAAAATCCGAATTTTACGGTTAATCTGGGTCCAGACATTACTACCTGCCTTGGTACTCCTGTCAACCTGAACCCAACGCTAAAACCTGCAACTGCTCCCGGTTTTATCTTCACCTGGTCACCAGGCACAGGCATCTCTAATCCTACGATTGCGAATCCGATCTATACTCCGTCGGCAGTTGGTACCCAGCAATTCGTTTTGCGTGTAGACTCCGGTATCTGTGCCCGAGCCGATACATTTAGTATCCGCACACTACCCAATTCGTTCAATGCTATAGATACAGCAGTGTGCGAAGGCTCCGATATATTCCTTCGCCTGACAGGTCCGGCAGCTGACGGCGGCCCTGATACAAACTTCAGATACACTTGGAGCCCGAATAATAAGCTCTCCTTCCAGACGCCGGCAGTGAGTGGTTCTGACCGTAAGCCAGAGTGGAAATTTGTAGATACAACAACGACTTTCACTATCACGGCCAAGTACCCGACCTGCCCAGATATTGTACGTCAGCTTAATGTACGTGTGGAACCGCGGCCGCGTGTTTTCCTTGGTGCCGATACCGTCTTCAAGTGTCTTTACCAACCGATTTATCTGACCGCGAAAGTGTTCCCGACCTGGTTTACCAACTACTCTTATACATGGCGTGCTAATCAATTCATTGACAAGCCAAACAGCGCTATTATACAGTTCACAGGCACCACGGACACCACACTGCGCGTAACAGTTCGCACTCCGCTGGGATGTACCGGTCGTGATTCTACCAGAATCCATGTGTATGCTGGTCAATTCGGTAAGGTGACACCAGTAGACCCCGAAATGTGCCCACGCAATTCCGTGACATTTACTGCAGGCGGTGGTATCAAGTATCGTTGGGAACCACCTCTGTATCTGAGCGATACTACTGCTGCTGTTGTATCATCAACCCCGGTAACTACTACTACCTACACGCTTTATGTAACTGATAATAACGGTTGTATTGATACCCTTCACACAACTGTAACTGTAAATCCGGAAGCTGTAGTTAGTCTGCCCGATTCAATTGTGCTGTATCCCGGCGAATCTTATCAGCTAAACCCACAAGGCAACGCCCTGTACTACAATTGGTTCCCTACAATTGGTCTTGCTCCGAATGCGAACGTATCAAACCCCGTAGCTTCCCCAACTGTCAATACCCGCTACTTTGTAACAGGTACTACGGAAGCAGGCTGTAAGGCTACCGATTCTGTTTACGTACTCGTTCGTCCGGAAAGCGCTATTGGTATGGCCAATGCCTTCTCTCCCGGTTCTGAGCCTAATGGCGTATTCAAGGTTTCTCACCTTGGCACTGCCACACTGCGCTACTTCCGGATCTATAACCGCTGGGGTGTCAAGCTGTTTGAAACAAATAGCATCAGCCAGGGTTGGGATGGCACCTTCAACGGAACGCCGCAGCCAATGGGTGTGTATATCTACACTGTTGAAGCTCAATCTAACACAGGCACGATATTCACGAAGCAAGGCAACGTGACTTTGATCCGCTAGTATCCATTTAAACAGTAAAAGCCTCCGGAGCACATCCGGAGGCTTTTCTTTTTATGAGTGGTGGCAGCAGTTGGTCTATTTAACCACCGTGTTTATTAGCATTTTTTGGGCAAGGTAACTCTGGTCAATGTTTATAAAGCATGCGACCTATAGCAATAAAAAACACGGTGTTTACACCGTGTTTTTTATTAATACCCACGCTTATTGCCGTCTCGTCGTTCGCGCAACCGCTGAAGCAGCAGTTTCTTAAAATCCCGCTCGGCCTCATACAGCGTGGCAAGCTGTTGCGCTGAAATTACCTTTAGCATCCTGTCCTTGTACTTACGGTTAATAGCCAGTGACTGCTCCTGAAAATCCAGATTGTCCTCAATAAAGCGGTTTGCCTCTGCGTCATTTCCGGTGCTGGCGCCATTCTGGTACTTCAGGCGGAATGCCCTGCGCGCTTCCTTCATGTCCGCCTCATAATCACCATATACAGGCCAGAATGCAGCCGACTGCGAGGATGAAAGGTGAAGGCGGTCTGTAATATAACCCACTTTTATTGCGTGAATACGTTCGCCGCGGCGACCTGCGGCTGGCTGTGTCTGGGCACTAAAGCACAACAGTCCTAAGCCTATTATTAAAATTGCTCTTTTCATTCGTTATTGATATTTATATTATTTCGTCTGCATCTTCCAGGTAATCCTGAATTTCAACTGTATTTATACGTAGAAGTTCCGGATGAATGTCGGTTCGCGGAGGTATTGTTGCTTCCAGGCTTTCCACGTCAAAGTCGTCAACGTGCAACTCCACATAATTTTCAATTGCATCGTCATCCAGTTTAGACAGCTGCTGGACAGCAATCTTCTCAGGACCAGCGACATGTAAATAGCGGTAGCTGCCCACGCTGACGCCTAACACCAGCACTGCCGCAGCTGCAAAACGTATTATATGGCGCCATTGCGGATGAAAATTAATTGATCGCCACGCATGTTTGGATGGAGTGGATTGCTTCTTCGCGGCCTCCAGCATTGTATCCGGCAGCATGGTGAGATAGCCTTCCGGCACCGTAAGCGGTAATGTTGTTGGAAAGCCTGCCGGCCTCAAGTCATTTTGAAAACTTGCAATGGTGCCAGCTTTCAGCGAATCAGCTAAAGTTCCGAAATAGCCTTCCGGAACAACAAACGGAGCCTGCATAGGCGTCCCTTAGAGGGGAAGGCTCACAGCTTGTAGCTCACTCATTATGTCGGTATTCCTGCTCACTTTCTTTTGATTGGCTGCGCTTGCTTAAGTTTAATGTTGCTCTTCCTTAAAAAATGCCTCCACTTTTTTAACGGCGTGGTGATACGATGCCTTCAGTGCGCCAACTGATGTGCCCGTTATCTCACTCATTTGCTCATAGGACATCTCGTCGTAATATCGGAGGTTGAATACAACACGCTGCTTGTCCGGCAAAGATTGAATAGCCTGCTGCAGACGCCATTCCAGCTTGCGTGCGTCAAAGCCTTCTTCAGAAATCAGCTTATGCTCAAGAATGTCCGCATGATCGCTGAGCGAAAGCGCGGCACGACGCTTCTGGCTATCTAAAAACGATAACGACTCATTGGTCGCAATGCGGTAAAGCCATGTATAGAGGGCCGCATCCTGCCGGAACCGGTCTAAGGCACCCCACACCTTGATGCTAACGTTCTGAAGCACATCGTGCGCATCATCATGGCTGATTACCAGGCGGCGGATGTGCCAATAGAGTCGCTCGCTGTATTTTTTTAGAATGTCAGCAAATGCACGCTCCCTCGTAGCCTCATCCCTAAAGCGGGCCAGCAGGCTCTGATCGTCGGCATGGGCAATCGTGGCATTCATAAATCTTTACGCAGGCTTTGACGACTAAAAGTGCACGAGGTTTAATAGCCGCCCGGCTCCGCATCTTTGCAGCCTCATGAATAAAACGCTTCAGGAGCTGCGGATCGTGTTTTTCGGTACGCCACATTTTGCCGTTGCTTCCCTGCATTCCCTTGTAGCGGCGGGAGCGCAGGTAGTAGCTGTTGTTACTGCCCCCGACAAGCCGTCGGGCCGGGGGCAGCTGCTTTCAGAAACCCCCGTGAAGCAGTACGCCCTTAGCCAGGGCATTCCGGTGCTGCAGCCGCCAAAACTCAAAGATGCCGCCTTTTTAGAAACCTTGAAAAGCTATGCGGCCGATGTGCATATAGTGGTTGCCTTTCGCATGCTGCCGGAGGCGGTATGGGCCATGCCGCCCATGGGCACCATCAATGTACATGCTTCGCTGCTGCCACAGTACCGCGGTGCCGCTCCTATTAACTGGGCTATTATCAACGGAGAAACCGAAACAGGCGTTACCACCTTCCGGTTGAAGCAGGAAATAGATACGGGCGCCATCCTATTGCAGAAAGCCCTGCCCATCTCACCGGACGATAATGCCGGCACGCTGCACGACAAACTAATGGATGCAGGCGCAGATCTGCTGGTGCGCACACTGGAAGGTCTGGCAGCGGGTGCCATAGCGCCGCAACAGCAACCGGAAGAAACAATCGGATTGCGGCACGCGCCGAAAATTTTCAAAGATGATACCCGTATCCGTTGGGAAGCGCCGGCGGCATCGGTGCATGATTTCATCCGCGGCTTATCGCCATACCCGGCTGCCATTGCTGTGGTAGGAGGGAAGATGCTGAAGATATTTCGATCAAAAATCAGCCTTCAATCTCCGCTCCCGCCGCCCGGTACGCCGGAAACCGACGGTAAAACCTACTTGCGCATTGCAGCGGCAGATGGCTGGGTATATGTAGAAGAATTACAGCAGGAAGGCAAGAAGCGGATGGATATTACCGCCTTTCTGCGTGGCTTCCGTTTGATGGGGACTTAGACTCTGGCAACATCTGTACGCAAAGGCTGCAAACCACTATTCCCCACCAACAGTTTTAAGCGTATTCGCAAAATATTGCACCGCCAACGCATAACCCTCCAACCCAAGCCCACTTATAGAGCCCACGCATTTGGCAGCAATAAAGGATGTCTTACGAAATGCTTCACGGGCCAGCACATTGGAAATATGCACTTCAATCACAGGGAACCCAATGGCCGCCACCGCATCTGCGATCGCTACAGACGTGTGCGTGTAGCCGGCAGCGTTGAGGATGATGCCATCCGACATTGTGCGGCAGGCATGCAGGTGATTAATTAGCTCGCCTTCTACATTACTTTGGAAATAAGAAAGGCTTACTTGCGGAAAACGACTTTGCAGACGGGCTAAAAAGGTATCAAACGGCTGCGAGCCGTAAATATCCACCTCGCGGGTGCCCAGGAGGTTGAGATTCGGGCCGTTGACAATGGCGATGCGAAGCATGTGAGGCCTTAATTTTCTTTTTCTGCGGAGAATAAGGGCAAGTTACGTTGCCGGGCGTGTAGCTTTGGTTGCACCTCCAAACCCTTAGACCACATCATCATGCCCAGCCTGGAAGAGCGGCTTAAGTCGAAGCCCATCACCGACCCCCACATGCGGGCATTCCTGAACGTGATGGTAACCGGTGTATGGCTGGAGGCGCGCATGAATACTTTGCTAAAGCCACATGGCCTGACTGAGCCGCAGTTTAATGTGCTGCGTATTCTGCGTGGCCAGCATGGCGCCCTGATGAATCTGTATGAAATAAGCGCACGGATGGTGCATCCTACTTCTAATGTGTCTCGCATCATTGACAAACTGCTGGAGAAGGGCTGTGTAACCCGGGAGGCCTCTGCAGAAAATCGCCGCCGCGTGGACATAGCTATTACAGAGGAAGGCTTAAAGCTGCTGGATGGCGTTCAGCCGGCTGTAGAACAACATTTTCACGAGTTCGCCACCCGGCTTACGCTGGAAGACGCAAAATGTCTGAGCGATGCATTAGAAGCCGTACGTGACGTTGCGTAGCAAGCGGTGAATTTTAATATTTCTGCGTTTGGCCATCTCTCCTTATCTGAAAAGCTTCAAAGCGTATCTCCAGCTGGAGCGGTCAATGGCAGCGCATACAGTGGAGAGCTACCTGCGCGATGCCGGTATGCTGCTGCGCTATCTCGAAGCATCGCATCCTGGTCTCGCCCTTACGGCGGTAGCATTGCCGCAGCTACAGGAATTTGTTCAAACGGTACATGAGCTCGGCCTTGCGCCATCGTCGCAGGCGCGCATCCTTAGCGGCGTAAAGTCGTTCTTCCGCTTCCTGCTACTGGAGGGCATCATCGCTACCGACCCTACCGAGCTGCTGGCTGCGCCTAAGATGCGCCGCCCGCTGCCGGAGGTGCTAACTACGGAAGATATTGATAAGATGATCGGCACGATTGATCTTAGCACGGCCGAAGGAACGCGCAACCGGGCTATGCTGGAAACCCTGTACAGCAGCGGCCTTCGTGTAAGTGAGCTGACCGGACTGCAGATTTCAAACCTCTATCTTGATATTGGCTTCCTGCGAGTGGTGGGTAAGGGTAATAAGGAGCGTCTGGTGCCCCTGGGCGCTGAGGCCATCAAGCAAATCCGGATGTACAAAGAACAGGTGCGCGTACACGTGCCGGTAAAAGAATCAGCCCGCGATATTCTGTTTCTGAACCGTCGCGGAAGCGCATTGAGCCGAATGATGGTGTTTAACATCGTGAAAGATGCAGCCGCTAAGGCTGGCATCAAGGCCAATGTCCATCCGCACACCTTCCGGCATTCCTTTGCCACACATCTGGTAGAACATGGAGCCGATTTGCGGGCCGTGCAGGAAATGCTGGGCCATGCCAGTATCACCACAACTGAAATTTATACGCACTTAGACCGCGCTTACCTGCGCGATACACTGGAGCGGTTTCATCCGAGGTATAAATGAGGGGTAATGATGGCGGCCCGATTCGTCCACGTCAATACACCCTCGTTTTGTAAGGCACCACTTTCAACCGCTCAAACAGCGCCCTGGTTCTTGCAATCCCGTCCTGCCCGTTGAGGGCAAAATACCAGAACTGCTCGTAATCGCCCATATTCATCGCCAGCTGCATCGTGCCCTGGCTTTTATGCTCCGCAATTTCCCAGTTGACAATGATGCGGTAATCCAGCGCCGACTTAAACCCAAACTTCGCCGTCCGGTCAAAGGATACAAGCGGTGTATCCGCTATCGTGCGCGTCTCCGTGTATTGCTTTAATTGCTGGAAGCGCGTCACTGCGGTATCGTCCTTTCGGCCAACGCCCCCGGCGAGAACAATGGGCTTTTTGCCTCCCTTCATATCACGCACCGTGCGCAGCGCAAGTAGGGTAGCGGCCTTGTGGCCGCCGTGTGTGCCCGGTACCGGAAGCAGACAAAACAGATAGTCATATTGCCCGGTGGCCAGCACATCGCGCAGGCGCGCCTGGACTTGTGATACATGCCAGGAGGTGTCTAATGGCTCGCGTTCGTCCAGGCCGTAGTGCGCATCTTTCTGATCCATAAATGTGAAGTTGCGAATGCCGATAATGCGGCCGGCGTTCTGCAGTTCCTGCTTTCGGATTTGCGGAAGGAACTCGCGGCCTACCTTTTCGTCTGTAAGCTCCTTTCCGTAATAAGCTTCGGCAAGGGTAGAGTATTTATACCCGCCTTCACCATTGGTGACAAGAAAAAGATCGGCAACGCCATGAAGTTCTTTGGTGATTTTATACACCGTCGCAGCAAAGGTGGTCTCGTCATCCGGGTGGGCAATAACGATAAGCACGCGGGGAGGGGCCACCTGTGCGCACAGGGACAGTGTAAATGCACAACAAAAGAGCAGCAATAGAAAGCGAAAGGGCATATATCGGCTTTGAAATTGTAAAGAGGAAAATTACGCTGCTAATCCTTCCTTGCTCATATCAGTCCATAGCTTCTACATCATCGCAGGAACAACGCAGTGTTTCAGCACAGCGCGTCAGATACGCTTTGGTCAAATGTTGCTTCTTGTAGCAGGCACGCCAAAACATAACCGGTTGTATAATCCTCCTACCTTTAAACGCAATTCTGCCGCACGTTTTTCCGGGGCGGCAATTTCTTCAAAGCCAATTACATATGAACTATAGCATTTCTGACCTTGCTGCATTGGTAGCCGGGAAAGTTGTTGGTGACGGCACACTATCTATCCATAAAGTTGCCAGCCTACAGAGCGCTTCTGAAGGCGATATTTCATTTATAGAAAAGGCAGCGCCGGATGGCAAGGTGGTTGAAAGCAGCGCTTCCTGTCTCCTTATTCCGGAGGGGATGGATGCGAATGCATTTTCCTGCCCCGTTATTGAAGTAAAAAATCCCAAGCTTGCTTTTGCCGTCATAGCCGGCGTATTGCACGCATGGCCGCGGCAAAGCGACGTTGACGCCAGCGCCTCTATTCATGAGTCTGCCGCGCTTGCGGCGGATGTATTTGTGGGCGCACACGCCTCCGTCCGGGCGCATTCCACCATTGGCAAAGCCACGCAGATCGGCGAAGGCGCGCGCATTGGGGCGCATGTGCAGATAGGGGCCGGCTGCTTCATCTTTCCAAACGTGGTTATCTACGACAACGTCGCCATTGGCGACCGCTGCATCATACATGCGGGGGCCGTGATTGGCGCTGATGGCTTTGGCTTCGTGCGAGGCCGGGCGGGGTATGTGAAGTTTCCGCAAATAGGCACGGTGGTTATTGAAGATGATGTGGAGATTGGCGCTAACTCCTGCATAGACCGCGGCGCCCTTGGCGAAACCCGCATTGGCGCGGGTACTAAAATTGACAACCTTGTGCAGGTGGCCCACAATGTGCAAATCGGCCAGCGCATTGTGATAGCCGCACAGACGGGCATATCGGGCAGTACCACGCTTGAGTCTGACTGTGTGATAGGCGGGCAGGTAGGTATCGGAGATCATTCGCGCGTCAAGACGGGGGCCATTATTGGCTCCCAGGCCGGCATTCTTCCGGGCAAGATTGTGCGCCCCGGCATCTGGTGGGGCACGCCTGTACAGCCGCTGGCGGACTTTAAACGCATGAATGCCCGTATGAAAAGCCTGGAGGGTCTGAGCGATGAGCTTGCGGCGCTGAAGCAGGAATTGGAAAGCCTGAAGGCTGGGGCACGGGCGGATGCTAAGGCGGAGTAGGTTCTTGATACTCTTCCTGATGTTGCACAGCACGAGCACATGCAGAAGTGGGATAATTCCGCTCTCCGAGTAGCAGTGCCGTTCGGAGCGCGGCATTATTTGCCTTAGCGATGCGCTGTCGCTAACATCGCGAAGAACCCCTTTTATTGTTGGAACATGTGGAGGAACTGGGAAGTGGTTTATTATCAGGCAATATCTTTACTTTCAGCGCTTAAAATCTTCCTCTTTTGTACTAATGACCCTACATACAAGTCGCCGCGAGCGAATGATGGCCAGCGCATTGTTTTTTGCTTTTCTGTGCGCCTTGATGCCCGGTCTTCCTGGATTCGCCGGCGACATGGAAATCTGGAAAATCTGGGCAACGCACAATGCTACGCAGGGATTGCCCAATGCATATGATTCAGGTACCAATTACACACCCTTGTATCATTATATATTGTGGCTGTTCGGTATCGTAATGAATACGCCAGAGGCAATTGGACGCTATATAACGTTCATAAGGGTATTTACGCTGTTAGCAGAATTTGGTGGATTATATCTTGTTTACCGGTGGTGTGAACGCACAACGGACTATCTGATCATCCTATTCATATCCATATTAAATATTGGGTATAGCTACAATACGCTTATATGGGGTCAGGTGGATGCCATACCTGCAGCGCTTTCCTTTGCCACGCTATATTATTTGCATCGTGGGAAGGCCATTGTTAGCGGGGCGATGCTGATCCTCGCTGTTAATATGAAATTGCAAGCTATTATCTTCCTGCCGCTTTGGGGGCTTCTTTACATGGAATATCTGGCACGCACCCGTCGTTGGAATGATGCCGTTCTTACTATCGTAGTTATGGCGGGGCTGCAAGGGCTTATTCTGCTTCCATTTGCCTTCTCGCCGCATGGTCTGACACAGGTATGGCATAATGCCGTTACGCTGGTCGGTGCCTACACAGAGGTATCTGTCAACGCGCATAATGTTTGGTACTTCGTCTTCCCAGATACTCATGATCGTCTTAGTATGGACGATACAATGCCGTTCATAGGTGAGCTAAGCTATCGAACAGCAGGCCTGATATTATTCTGCACAACGGCCTTTGCTGCTTTTTTGCCTTTACTACGTATCGCGCTGAGGCAGATATCTAGTAAGCGTGCAATAGGAAGTGGCGAGCCGCCGGCTGGCGCCTTAGTGCTGATTACTGCCGCGCTGACGACGCTCCTGTTTTTTTATTTCAATACAGAGATGCATGAACGTTACTCGCATTTTGCGGCTATTTTTCTGACCGCCTATGCTTTTTCTACTCGTCGCTGGCTGGCCTACATACTCTTTTCTATTGCTTACTTTCTGAATTTGGAAGAAGTAATGCGCTGGCTCGGCCTTCCAAATTACGGCACGCTCATTTTTAACCAGCAATTCATTTCCGGTGTCTTTGCATTCACCATTATTGTTTTGTTCCGGGAATTATACTGGCATTTTGGAACTTCCAACGCAAACGTTTTAGGCTTGGTAAAGGCGTAGGTTGTATTTTGCTATTAATATATATTGAAGAGTCGGCAAGCGAACTTGGAGAACAATTCGGCAATTATTATTTGAATGGTAAGAAGGTTTTGTATTACTAGAGCTTTTCTCTTTTTATAGAATGGCCGCTGCAGCCGGCATATTTAATGGCTTGCACCTGAAATTTTTTTGGTAAAAGCATTTTTCCACATAGGTATTACCTTATCTTCGCCGCCCAAAAATCCCACTAAAAAGGAGGAACAAAATCATTGGAAGACCAACAAACCATTTCCCAAACCATTCAAAACGTGCAATCAGCGCAGCACGACGACTTCGACTGGAGCGTAGACAAGCGCAACGTGGCATCCTACAAAAATGAGGAGCGCCAGCAGATGGACTCGATGTATGGCCAGACCTTCAAGCAAATCGGAGACTCCGAGCTGCTGCAAGGCACCATCGTAGGCAAGACCAAGACCGATGTCATTGTAAACATCGGCGCCAAGAGCGACGGCCTCATCTCCCTCAACGAATTCCGCGACATGCAGGACATCAAGATCGGCGATGAGATTGAAGTAATGGTGGTTGAGAAGGAAGACAACGCAGGTCACCTGAACCTCAGCCGCAAGCTCGCCCGCGCAGCCCGCGCCTGGCAGCAGATTGTTGACTTCTACAAGACCGGCGAAATCGTTACCGGTACCATCACGTCCAAGACCAAGGGCGGCCTTATCGTGGACGTGCACGGCCTGGAAACCTTCCTGCCCGGCTCTCAGATCGACGTGAAGCCCGTTACCGACTACGATCAGTACGTAGGCAAGACGATGGACTTCAAGGTGGTGAAGATCAACGAGCAAATCCGCAATGCGGTAGTAAGCCACAAGGCGCTCATCGAAAGCGATATCGAAGCACAGCGTTCTGTGATCATCGGTCAGCTCGAGAAGGGTCAGGTACTGGAAGGCACCGTGAAGAACGTAACCGACTTCGGTGCGTTCATCGACCTCGGCGGCGTAGACGGCCTCCTTTATATCACCGACATTTCATGGGGTCGCGTACAGCACCCGAGCGAAGTGCTTGGCAACGGCCAGAAGCTGAACGTTGTAGTGCTTGACTTCGATGATGAGAAGAAGCGTATCTCCCTCGGCCTGAAGCAGCTTACGCCGCATCCGTGGGAAGCACTTCCGGAAGAAATTCACGAAGGCGCTACCGTTAAGGGCAAGGTAGTGAACATCGAAGACTACGGCGCATTCCTGGAAATCATGCCGGGCGTAGAAGGCCTGGTACACGTATCCGAAATCACCTGGAGCTCCCAGCCGATCAACGCGAAGGAATTCTTCAAGGTGGGCGAAGAGTATGAAGCGAAGATTGTAACCCTTGATAAGGACGAGCGCAAGATGAGCCTCTCCATCAAGCAACTGACCGAAGATCCGTGGGAGACCATCGAGAACATCTTCCCGATGGACAGCCGTCATAAGGGCACTGTGAAGAACATCACTCCTTATGGCGTGTTCGTAGAGCTGAGCCAGGGCATCGGCGGTATGATCCACATCTCCGACCTGAGCTGGATCAAGCGCTACAATCACCCAAGCGAGTTCACGAAGGTGGGCGAGGAAATCGACGTGTTATCCTTGGCATCGACAAGGACAACCGCAAGCTGAGCCTCGGCCACAAGCAAATTGAAGACGATCCATGGAACACGTTTGAAACGGTATTCCCGATCGGCTCTACGCACGAAGGCACTGTTACCCGCAAGGACGAGAAGGGCGCACACGTGCAGCTTCAGTATGGCCTGGACGCTTACATGCCTGCCCGCCACCTGCGCAAGGAAGACGGCAGCAACGTCGCTGTTGACGAGACCATCCCTGTCGTGATCATCGAGTTCGACCGCAACGACAAGCGCATCATGGTAAGCCACACCCGCATCTGGGAGCAGGCTGCTGCCGAAGAGCGTGAAACCGTGAAGAAGGCTGCCAAGGCCGAAACCGAGAACACCACCAAGACGGTAAAGAACATCCAGCAGAAAGTAGAGAAGCCAACCCTCGGCGACCTCGGCGCGCTCGCTGCCCTGAAGGATAAGCTGAAGAAGGCGGAAGACGAGGCTGGTAAGGCTGAATAATCAGGACTTAGGAATTAATAAAGAAAGAGGCTGTCAGACGACAGCCTCTTTCTTTTATTCTATCCAGCCAGGTTGCTTTACCGGCGTCCGTGTCCATTATTTTCATAATGGTCATTGTTGCCATTCCAGCCTCGTCCGCCATTGTTGTTATAGCCGTTCCCATTACTATATCCGTTGCCACCTTTATTCCATCCGTTGTGGCGGCCATTGTCATGACGGCCATAGCTACTGTTGTTGTAAGCAGATGAGTAATGCTGACGGTAATAGGCATTCCGTTCAAAAGGCGCGCGGGTGCGTACCCGGTGGTATTGTGCA
The DNA here is from genome assembly GCA_963782125.1 of uncultured Bacteroidota bacterium. Lineage (GTDB taxonomy): Bacteria > Bacteroidota > Bacteroidia > Chitinophagales > Chitinophagaceae > UBA1952. Next base: position 330,149 of record CAWAID010000007.1, on the reverse strand, counting down.
TTGGCGTACGTATAGCCCCCATATCGCTGGGGCAGGGCAGGGGCATACACCCAACGGCCACCTTCAGGATATACATAGACGCGGCGCTGAACGTTATAGTACACATCCTGCTGCGGCATGTAGTAGTAGTCATCATCGGAGCCGTACCAGCTTTGCTGCGCTACCGGCGCACCTATGTTGACATTGACCCGTATCTGCGCGTCGCTGCGCAGGGCGATGGTGGAAAGGCCAGGGCCGCAGCGGCCAGTAAGAGCATCTTTTTCATTATTGTGCTTGTTTTGAAGCCAGTAAAGCAAGTGCTGTGCCAGTTTTACAATGGTTCAAAAGTGTACGTTAAACGCATTTTGAGCTATCCGGCTGGCGGGCAGTCATCAAAAACAAAAAAACCAGCGCAGGAATGCGCCGGTCTTAGTTTTCGTGACAGGGGTAATTAATTATCGGCTGCTACCGTCATTGGCAGGCAGCGGCTCACTTTCATTGTTCGCACGCATGTTACGATACGCATTTTTGGCCGGACCATCCCAGGATGGTGCATAGCCGCCTTGATAAGGAGCGTTCATAGCAGCAGCAGTAGTACCAATGAGCGTAAAGTTATTCAGGCCATAATACATAGTCTGCCCCATCAGGTAAGGGCGGGCGGCATTAGCAGCTCCCACACTGAAATCGGCATCTGGAGTAGGCGACACCGCCTGATTAGCCCATTGAGCACTGTATGCCTGGTCGTGACTATGATCAACGTCGGCACGATGCGCTTTTGATTTCATTTTAGAGGCGGCGGAAGCAGGTATGGCGGCTGCGCCGATGAGGAGCAGGCTTACGATTAGCTTTTTCATAAATGGAGTATTTAAGCGTGAATGAATGCTTTGTGCTACCATCCTTGGTAAAAACATACCGTCATACCATAAAGAAATCTTAAAGGATAGCCACTTCGCGGAGCCTTATGTTTGTCCCCAAACTCCGTTTCTGTGACTAAAAACCGGCTTGAAGCATTCTCCGATGGCGTGCTTGCTATCATTATTACAATCATGGTGCTTGAGCTAAAGGTGCCGCACGGCGATACCCTTCAATCACTTAAACCCCTCCTTCCGGTCGGAGCGAGCTATGTGCTCAGTTTTGTATACATCGCCATCTACTGGAATAATCATCACCACATGCTGCACATCGTGCGGCATATAAATGGAGCGGTGTTGTGGGCCAATATGCATCTCCTTTTCTGGCTTTCGGTTGTTCCGTTTGCCACCAGTTGGATGGGGGAGAATCACTTCACCAAATGGCCCGTGGTAGTTTACGGCGCTGTCCTTTTTATGTGCGGTTTTGCCTATTTCATCTTATCCGCAATGCTGGAGCGTGCCGAAGGCAAGGACAGTGCCCTGCGCGCGGCAATAGGCACAGACGGCAAAGGCAAATTGTCGGTAGCATTATATGTGTCAGCCATAGCGCTGGCCTTCATTGACCCACGCATCAGCATGGGTATATATGCACTTGTAGCCGCTATGTGGTTTATCCCGGACAGGCGCCTGGAGCGTCACTTAATGAAGCAGCCGGACGCCAACCGGCATTAAGCCGTCTTCTTCGGCGGCAGCGCAAAAGCAATTGCTTCGTGCTCAAAATGCCCCTTGTGCGAGCCATCACAGAATGGCTTATTCTTGGAAAGTCCGCAGCGGCAAATTGCCACAACATCGCGACCTGCGAGGTCGTATGGATTACCGTCTTTATCTACGATTTGAAAATCGCCTTCTACCTTAAGGGGAGCCATTGTTGTTTACCGTGAGCTTAGTGGGCATGAATACTGCGTTATTTGTCGCAAGCTACACGATTACCGTTCCACCCGCCCCAACCTTATCAATCCCCCAGGCCTTCAAAGCCTGATTAGAGAAAGCCGTCAGCGTAGCCCCGTCCACTAGCCGGGCCCGCGCAGCCGTGAAGCGTTGCAGGTTAGCCCCGTACATGCGTTGCAGCCGCGCGGGATTCAGTGCGTTCATCTTGCCCCAGTGAAAGGTAAATGGAATGCCCGCCTTTTCCAGGGCCGTCCACATTGCCTCATAAAAGATGTCCGTCTGTGGCGATTGTACGCCGTCCAGCTCCAGTACGCAAGTTGGGTCAAAGCGCGTAAAAGCCATCAACGCCCGCGATTTTTTGACGAAGCGGAAGGCAAACAGGCCGGTAAAGGGGCCGGCGCTCTTATTCACCTGCAACAGTAATTCCATCACCTTGCCTGTTTCTGACACAGGCAGGCCAATGGCCGCAGAAGCTACTTTGCCGCTCAGCGTTGTATTGTTGAAAATTTCTGCCAGCGTACCGGTCACGTTATCGTAGGGGCTCAGGCTTGCACCGGCCACCTTCGTTACCAGGGCTGGCACAAGGGCCGGCAGCACATTGCTCAGCTTTCCGATAAAGCAGGGCGCGTCATCGCCCGGCCCAATGCCGGCGCCGTTGGGCTTTGGCGGTGTATAGCCGGCCTTATACGGCCGTTTATACATCGTAGTCATGTACACACCATTGCCCATATCGTAAGGATTGATCATGCAGCCAAAGTGAAACGGCCGCTCGCCCGGATGCGGCAGTTTGGGATGCGAAAAGTCAAGCGTAGTTACCTGCTTAATGAAGGCTGCATCATAAGGCACGCGCCGCAGGTGTGCTTCTAAAAGAAAACGGTCTTCGGCCTCTACCATCAAGCCGTGCACGAAGCCGAAAGCACCCACGCCGCAGACTGCAGCATTAAAGGCTTCATCGTCCCGGACGATGGGCGCGCCCAATTTCGCTGCCAGCGAATCCGCTACAACCGGGTACGATGCACGTTCCAGCCAGATATGCTTATCTGGCCCGGTGATGAGGTGAAGCCCAACGACCGCATCATGGATGGCGCCAAAGTTGAGCGCCGCACCGTGTGTGCCCGTTGCCGTAGCGCCTGCAATGGTCTGCCCATTACTTGCCCCTACGGCGGAAAGACTTAGCCCCTGTTGCGCGAGGTAGGTGTGCAGCTCCCAGATTCCGGTGCCGCATTGCGCCAGCACCAGCTTCTTATGATCGCCGGCGTAGAATGGCGAGACACTTTCTTTCGCAATCGGGAAACGGCTGTTCAGATTTTTTGTGTTCAGCATAATGCCCGGCGTGGCTGCCACCGGCGATAGTGACCAATTACCGCCCAACGCCCGGATAGGAATGCCGCTGTCAATGGACTGACGGATCAGGCCCTGAATGCCTTTGGTTGTATCGATATAGTTCTGAAGCGGCGTGCCGCCCGTCTCATTGGCCAGGTCGTAGAAGTCAGCGATAGACTGCGAGATATTGCCGTGCAGATTCTGCCAGGTCTTGAGGCCGTGCTTGAAAATTTTCATAGCTGCTCGCTTTGCGCGCAGGTTTTGCTGCACTTGTACACAATCCGCATTGGCGCATAGATGCCGAGCGTGGCGACGGTGATGAGCGCGTTGCCATAGGAGGTTTTCATCTTCACCTCCGCCACGCCCGGAGCATCAATAGCATCGCAGGGTGGCGTCCGGAGCACCTGCGGTTGATTGATAAGCCCCCAGAAATAGCTGCGGGCCTTGATCGTTGTTGTGGTCAGCTCATCGCCGCCGGGCTGGGCATGTGTGGCGAGCTTGTAGGTGTAACAGCTGCTCAGACCCAAGGTTAACAATGACAGCATTAATGCACGACGAAACATAAGGCAGGCGATTTTTTGTAAGGCGAAAAATACACGTCTGGCGCTGGCTTTGCAAGCCACCGGCTGTTTTCTATGCCTTAAAGCATTACAATCGGCTAACATTACTTTGAAACGCTAAAGCCATTGGAAGCGTAACTTGCTACGGCGCATGTTTTTAGCGCCCATTTGTCTTTAAAAGTCAACGCCTGATGAGCTTTTCTATACGCCGGAGTTCTGTCCTGATTTTCTTTTCCATTTTTCTAATTGGTGCCGTTCGCGCGCGCGCGCAGGACGCTTCCGCGCAGATAGTACGTCTTAACGGGCGCACTGCGCGCCTGCGGCCGGACGCCGCCGCATGGCTGGACAGCTTCCGCCATGCGGCCAATGAGCCATCATTAGCTGTGCTGTCGTTCGGTGCCATTCTGGACGAGGCGGCCAGGACAAGCTTAGCAGCTGCCGGCATTCGTATCCACAGCTTTCTTTCTCCTGCAATGGTCATTGCCAGCATAGCTCCCGGAGTTAATCCGGATGTGGCCGGTATCCGCGGAATTGTTCCGGTCAATCCAGCCATGAAAATGCTCCCGGCTCTGGAAGCAGCGGCAAAGGCAGCTGTGTCAGTAGATCTTCTGATTTCCTGCGTGCCCGGCACAACTCCCACTGAAGTTTCGGCGCGGGTCATAGCTGCTGGTGGGCAAATGCGGAGCACACCGCTGGAGGAGCATGCCTTCTTTGAAATTACACTGCCCGGCGACCGCATGGAGCTACTGGCTAAGTGGCCTGCAGTGCTGTCCATTGGTCCGGCGGCAAAGGACGTTCCGCTCAATCTGGAATCGCAGCGCGCTACTAAAGTGAATGTCGTCCATGCACCTGTTTCCCTGGCGGATACGGTTTGCTCGGAGACAGCATTACGGTCGGCGTGGGCGATGCATCTTGCGCGCTTTATCACATTGACACGCGCGACCGTGTAGTGAACTACAACTTCCTGCCTTATAATACCCATGGCCAGCATGTGAGCGGCACGGTAGGCGGCGCAGGCACTTTAGACCCTTATGGAGAAGGATTTGCGCCGCATGTCAAGCTTATCAACCATTACTTCAACCATGTATGGGAGCGTACCGGAGCGATGCTGAGCGCGCACAACATGACGGTCACTAACAACTCTTATGCAGCGACAGGGGCGCCTTCGTTAGCTGCGTTTTGCGCTTATGCCGGCACTTACGATGCGTACGCTCAGGCACTGGACAGCATTGCGCTGCAATATCCATCAGTGCTGCATGTTTTTGCGTCCGGCAATGACGGCGGCTCCCCCTGTTCACCCTTTCCTACCGGCTATGCAACAGTGGCTGGCGGCTACCAGGCTGCGAAGAACATCTTAGTGGTGGGTAATGGCCGCAAGTTTTTTGTGCTCAATGGTGGCTCCTCCCGTGGCCCCGTCAGGGACGGCCGGCTGCGGCCAGACATCACCGCCATCGGCTCGGTTGTTTACTCTACCCGTGGCGGGGATGGTTATCAGAATTCCAACGGTACCAGCATGGCTTCACCGCAGGTGGCCGGGGCGGCTGCACTCCTGCAGCAACGGTACAAGCATCGCAATGCCGGCGTTTACCCAAGCGCAGTACTTACCCGTGCACTGCTTATGAATGCTGCACAGGATCTTGGCAATACAGGCCCGGACTTTTCTTTTGGCTACGGAATGATGGACGTAAAACGTTCATTGAATGCGCTGGATAATGGCTGGTATGCTGCCGGTAGCATCAGCAACGGAGGCAGCCAGACGCCGCTTACTATTACCGTTCCTGCCAATGCCGCGCAGCTGAAAGTGATGCTGGTATGGCACGACCGGCCGGCCTCGCCACTGGCTGCCACCCAATTGGTTAACGACCTGGATTTGAGTGTTACAAGCCCTTCCAGCGCCGTGACACTTCCATATGTGCTTAACCCTGCGCCGGCCAACGTGACCGATCCTGCAACAAGAGGCGCAGATCATCTGAATAATGTGGAGCAGGTGGTTATTGATAATCCAGTTGCAGGCAGTTATTCCGTGGGTGTGGCCGGTTATGCGGTTCCTTCAGGGCCGCAACCGTACGTCGTAACCTACGACCTGATACCAAAAGGCATCACCCTGACGACGCCCTTTGCGGGTGATGCTTATAAAGCGAACGCTTTGCTGGAGCTTTACTGGACCGCTTCCGACGATACCGCAGCGTTTACCATTGAATATTCTACCAATAATGGTGGCGCGTGGACAACCCTGAGCAATGCCGTTTCCGCAGCCGACCGCCGCTATACGTGGAGCATTCCGGCCGGCATCAACAGTGCGCAATGCCTGGTGCGCATTACGCGCAACGGTGCGGGGCAGCAGTCTACAAGCGGTGCTTTTACCATTAATGACCAGCCGGCTTTGAACCTGCTTGCTTCCCAATGTCCTGGCTACGTAAACATGAGCTGGACAAGTGTGGCCAATGCTACAGGTTATAGTGTGCTGCGCAAAGTGGGCTATTATTTACAGCCGATAGCTACAACGACGGATACATTCTATTACGCTTCCGGTCTGAGTCCAGACAGCATCTATTATTTTGCTGTTCAGCCAGTTTTTGGCACCGCCAAAGGCTTCCGCAGCCTCGGCATCAGCCGCAGGCCGGATAACGGTTCTTGTACAGGCGCATATTCTGATAGCGATCTGATGGCGGAGGAAATTCTTTCGCCGGGCAGCGGCCGCCTGAGCACTTCCACCGCGCTTACTGCCAGCGATACGTTGCGGGTACAGGTGCGTAATGCAGATGATGCCGTAAGCGGCAGCTACAAAGTTTCTTATCAGATCAATGGAGGCACCTGGTTGTCGCAGACGCTTTCCGGCCTGGCTGCGGCGAGCATTGGGACGGTAACTTTTACAGGCCTGAACCTTGCAGCGCCGGGTACTTATACCATTCGCGTGGCGATTCAGAATCTTTCCGCTGCCGATCCCGTGAGCGGAAATGACACCACCGTCAGGATATTCCGCCAACTTCCGAATGCTGTCATTACGCTGAACGCAACGGGTATTACAGAAGACTTTGAAACCACACCGGCCCTGACGCTTTTGACAGACAGTATGGGCTTTACCGGCAGTTCTGTTCGCTGGGATTTTTTCAATAGCAATGACACAGGCCGGCTGCGCACTTATGTTGATGATGAAATCACCATCGGCGGGCAGCGGTCACTAGAGTATGGACATGCAATATCAGGAAAGCAGGCCGCCATTTAACCGGCTTACCGGCACCTTCAACCTTGCGGGGTACAGCGCCGCAAGTGATGAAGTGCGGCTCGAGTTTGACTACAAGCTTCACGGACGTCCTAAAACTGCTGACAGCAATAAAGTGTGGGTGCGCGGCTCAGATACGCAGCCCTGGAAAGAGTTGATGGCCTACAATCGCTTCGCAGCGCCGGGCGCAATCATTCATTCCGGTTCACTGTCGGTGACGGATGCGCTCATGGCGGCTGCTCAGGCATACAGCGCGTCCATGCAGGTAGCTTTTGGTCAATACGACACATCTGCCATTGCTACTAATCATGACGGAAATGGCCTAACGCTGGATAACGTCCGCCTATACCTTGTGACTAAGGATGTGGGCTTGACCGCCATAACGGCGCCGGCGGCTATAAACTGTGCCCTCAGCGCCGCAACACCGCTGAGCATTACCGTGTTTAATGGCACTACAGTCACTGCGACCAATATTGGCCTGAATTATCAGCTGGATGGCGGGACTGTAGTAAGCGAAAGCCTCGCATCACTTGCCGGCAAGACAGCCCAGGCTTACACCTTTACCCAAACGATGAATGCTTCCGGCTTTGGGCTACATACCCTGAAGGTCTGGACCTCCCTGACGGGTGATGATGCGCCGGTAAATGATACGCTCTATTATTCGTTCCGCAATGAGCCTTTGGTAGCTAGCTTCCCTTATCTGCAGGATTTTGAAATCAATGATGGCTATTGGTGGACGGAAGGGCGTCGTACCTCATGGGCCTGGGGCACTCCGGCCAGCACTTCTATTAAAAAAGCGGCTTCCGGCATAAAAGCCTGGAAAACAAACCTTACCGGCTACTACAATGATGGCGAGACCTCTTACCTCTATAGTCCGTGCTTTGACATCAGCACACTGACTACACCTTACCTGAGTTTCTCCGTTAACATGCAGATTGAAGACTGCGGTGCCGACCTCTGCGATGGCGCGTGGGTAGAATACTCCTTAGCCGGCGGCGCCTGGACAAAACTGGGTACGGCAGGGCAGGGCACCAACTGGTACAATAGCACCGCCTTTCAACTCTGGAATATGCAGACGGGCGTGCGCTGGCGTGCGGCTTCCATTCCGCTGCCCGCGGCGAGCGGCACGCTGCGGTTGCGATTTGTTTTTGCTTCGGATCCCGGCGGCGGCTTTGAAGGCATTGCGATAGATGACATTCACATCTACGACCTTACCGCGCCACTATATACCGGCAGTTCTGTTGGCCCGGTTACCCAAAGCGTGGGTACGGGCAGCGGCTATACCGCCTTTACTGCCGGCGGCGCTTTGCTGGCACAAATTTCTGCCGGCAGCGGCGCAGCGCTCGGTAATACCGATGTAACGCTCTGGACGCACGGCGCCAACAGCGCCAATGCGCAGCAGTATTACCTGCCGAAGAATTTTGTAGTCAATACGCAGAACACGCCTACCGACAGCATTACCGCGCGGCTCTTTATCTCCGACGCGGATGTAGTGACGCTGGTCAGTGCAACCGGTTGCGCTTCGTGCTCCAGGCCAGACGACGCATACCGCCTCGGTATTACGAAATACGACAACACGAACACGAGCCTGGAAGATAGCTCTCTGACCAATAACAGCGGTGGTACCTACGTATATATCCCCTATACACGCATACGTTGGGTGCCTTATGATGCAGGTTATTACGCGCAGTTTCGCGTTGCGTCTTTCTCTGAAATCTGGTTTAATGACGGCGGGCCAGGCGCCCTGTTCCCGCTTCCGGTTGTAGCGCTTGATTTTGACGCGCGTAAGAATGGACCAAGCACTGTACTAGCTTCCTGGGCCTCCCGCACTGACACTCAGGTTGCGAGCTACGAATTGCAACGCTCCGGCGATGCCGCCGATTGGGAGGAGATAGCAGTTGTCCCTTCTGCACACGACGTGACCCGGCGATATAGCTTCACAGATGCACCGCCGACCAATATTCGCGTGCTGTATTACCGGTTGAAATACGAGTTGCGCAGCGGTGCCCAATACTTCTCGTCTGTCAAGCAGGTAATTCTGGATGGACGTACGGCGGACGTGCAAGTGTACCCGAATCCCACGCCTGACGGCGCCTTGACGCTTGACTGGAGCACCGAGCCAGGCGCCAGGCTCGAAGCTAATGTGACGGATGTGATGGGGCGGACGGTAGCACGGCTGAAGTGCCACCGCTGCAGGTTATACCAATCGCAGTCAGATTGACTTAAGCGGCGTGGCACGTGGCCTCTACTTCCTCCATGCAACTGTAAACGGCGAGCGTTATGATGTAAAAGTGGTGCGCCAGTGATAAGGATGGCCCTTTCCGCTAAGCCGCGCAGGGCTATTTTTGCGCTCCGCAAATAATTAAGTCACAAGACGATGTTTGATAATCTCTCCGAACGGCTGGAATCGGCCTTTAAGCAGCTTAAAGGTGAAGGCCGTATCTCCGAGATAAATGTAGCCGCTACTATTAAGGAAATCCGCCGCGCCCTCGTGGATGCGGATGTCAACTTTAAAATTGCCAAGGAATTTACCGACAAGGTAAAGGACAAGGCCACTGGCGAAAAGGTCATTACATCCGTCAGCCCCGGCCAGCTGATGGTGAAGATTGTGAAAGATGAGCTGGCCGACGCTGATGGGCGGCACCGAAAGCGAGCTGGACCTGAGCCAACGCCGACGGTTATTCTCATTGCCGGCTTGCAAGGTTCCGGTAAAACAACCTTCTCCGGCAAGCTGGCCAACTTCCTGAAGAGCAAAAAGGGCCTGAATCCGCTGCTGGTGGCGGCGGATATCTACCGTCCGGCGGCCATTGACCAGCTCCATGTGCTGGGCGAGCAGATCAAGGTGCCGGTTTACAGCGACCGGGAGAATAAGAGTGCTGTTTCCATTGCGCAAGCTGCCATTGCGAAAGCAAAGCTGGACGGCAACCGCGTAATCATCATAGATACTGCCGGCCGCCTGGCTATTGATGAGGTGATGATGCAGGAAGTGGCGGATGTGAAGTCAGCCGTTAACCCGCAGGAAATTCTGTTCGTGGTGGATTCCATGACTGGCCAGGATGCGGTGAATACCGCCAAGGCATTTAATGAGCGCCTGGACTTTACCGGCGTGGTGCTTACCAAGCTGGATGGCGATACGCGCGGTGGTGCGGCCCTGTCTATCAAGTACACGGTAGATAAGCCCATCAAGTTTGTGAGTATGGGCGAGAAGCTGGATACGCTGGATGTTTTTTATCCGGAGCGTATGGCCCAGCGGATTCTTGGCATGGGCGACATCACGACCCTCGTGGAGCGCGCACAGAGCCAGTTTGACGAAGCGCAGGCGAAGAAGCTGGAGAAGAAGATCCGGCAGAACAAGTTTGACTTTGAAGACTTTAAAGAGCAGCTCGGGCAGATCAAGAAGATGGGCAACATCAAAGACCTGCTTGCCATGATTCCCGGCGTAGGCAAGGCCATTAAGGACATAGACATCTCCGACGACGCCTTCAAAGGCATTGAGGCGATGATAAATTCCATGACGCCCTTTGAGCGCAATAATCCGGATGAGATAGATGGCAGCCGCCGCAAGCGCATTGCCACCGGCAGCGGCAAGAGCATCCAGGAGGTAAATGCCTTCATGAAGCAGTTTGAGCAGATGCGCCAGATGATGGGTATGATGGGCAAGATGAAGGGCATGGGTATGCCTGGGATGGGCATGGGTATGCCGGGCGGAATGCCGTTTGGCAAGCGTTAGTCCATTTGAAAAGTTCAAGGCTGGGAGTCGCGTTTAACGGAAACTCACTGCGTCTGACAGGCATACCTGAATTTCCATACATGCCGATTAGCATCCGCGTGGCTGCACAGCACACGGTACGACGCACATTCGCCCGATCATTCCATTGTGGAAAGTTGCCTGGCGCAGCATCATATCCGTGCATTCGGCACTTAAATATTATTTTTGCCTCATTGATTATTCTATGCAACGAAAAAAGCTTACCCTGTTCATAACCCTTACTGCCTCTGTTGCGCTGCTGGTAGGCTGCTCACTTGCATCCTTCATCCGGCATGAGATGCAAAAAGAATCCATGGCGGAGCCCTTTGGCGAGGAAGAGGAGGGCCCCGAACGCGAGGCACGCATACTGGCCTACAATAACCTCATTCACCGCGCAGCGACCGGTGTAGACTGGCGCGCTATTGAGGCAGAAAATGCAGTTGCTGCGGACCATTACCGGCATACGGTAGCAAAGGGTGCGAGTGCGTTTGCAGGCGGTTTGATTAACGGTTCTTGGTACGAGCGCGGGAATAACAATACGGCGGGCCGGATGTCGGCATTTGCCTACGATGCGGCTGCCAACATGCTCTATGGCATGAGCGATGCCGGAACGCTGTGGAATACTACCCCTACTGCTGGGACTAGTACCTGGAAGCTGTTGAATGACAAATACGCCCTGCGCTCTAAAACGCTGGCACTTACACCCCTTAATACTGGTAATCGCATCCTCATGGCCCGCGATACAGATATAGTTTACTCTGACAATAATGGCAGCACCATTCAGACTGCATCCGGCCTGAGCTACCCGGTGGCCTGGGGCGGTAATTATGTGGACAATATTGTTGCCGTGAATGATGCGGGCCGTTCCGTCTATGCGCTTGTGCAGGGTTGGAATAGCAGCCCCTGGGGCGCAAGGGTATGGCTTTACCGTTCGGCGGACAGTGGCAAGAGCTTTTCCAAAATCTACACCTTCTCCAATAATGATGCAAAGCAGGTTTCCCTGTTCTCACCTTACAACTCTGGACAGCTTTATGCCCTTGCGGTCACTGCCGGCGGGGCAGATTCTTTATTCAGCATCAGCGGCAATAGTGTAAGCCTGCTGAACGCCACCACCACCTTTCCGGCCGCCGCAACGCAATCCATCCTTACCGGACTCATAAACGGTACACAACTTCAGCTTTACGCCTTAATCGCAGACAGCCTTATCTATCAATCATCTAACAATGGGGCTACATGGACGTATGTAAATATGACCAATAAGCCGGCCTGGCACGTAATGGCATCGTCCACGAAAGTCGTCGGCAATCTTGTTTATGGCAATATAGAAGCCTTTACAAGCACCAACGGCGGAACAACTTTCACGAAAGTGAACAATTGGTATGACTACTACGCAGCCCCAAGCAACCGCCTGCATGCCGATATACAGGCTATCAAATTCTTTCAGGATGCGAGCGGACAGGAATTCTGCGTTGTCGGTACGGATGGCGGCCCCTATTATTCCAAGAATTACCTATCCAGCGTAAGCAATATGTCGCTGAGTTCCCTGAAAGTGAATCAACTCTGGCATCATATCACCGATCCTAACGATCCTAACGTTATTTTTTCCGGCATGCAGGATCAGGGGTTGTGTCATACAGTTAATGGCGGCGGCACAGGCCTCATTAATCAGGATCAGATTGTGAGCGGCGATTATGGTCAAATGTGCATTACTAATGGCTCTTATTCCCTCTGGGCAGAGTATCCGGGCGGTGCCATGTCGTTGTGGGGACCTATCAATGCACCTACGCAGCTTGCCACCTATACAATGGGCGGCACGCAAAAGTCAAATGCCGGCTGGATGATGCCAACTTATACCATTCCCAACAATAACGATGAAATCTTGCTTGGCGGCGGTAATATTACCGGCGGTGCCGGCTCTTACCTGGCCAAACTAGCTACGTCAGCGGCAATATAAACGCCACACAGTTTCCGTTCAATTTCCGCTCGGCCTCCAATAGCGGTACTGCAGGCCTTTCCGCGCTGGCAATCTCCGGCTTGCGCAAAAATCTCTGGTATGCTGCTACGGAAGATGGTACATTCTTCTGGAGCAATAATTCCGGAGCAAACTGGAATAAGACCTCCTCCTTTGCCGGTACCGGGGGCTTCTGGCTATACGGTGCAGCCATAGCTCCTAGTAAGAAAGACCGGGGCACAGTATACTTTGGCGGCAGCGGATACAGCAATCCGGGCATTTTTGTATCCACCGACAGTGGCGCAACATTCACGCCTATGAACAATGGCTTGCCTAAAACATTGATTAACAGTCTTGCCGTTGCGCCAAATGATTCCCTCATCTTCGCCGCCACCGATGCCGGCCCATACGTCTATATCACCGCGCAGGGCCAATGGTTCCCGCTAATTGACGCATCCACACCCGGCTCTATATGGAAGACGGTGGAATTCATCCCTTCCATCAAAACTGCCCGCTTCAGCACCTATGGTCGCGGCATGTGGGATTTCGTGATCGGCGCTCCGGCCGGCGTAGGTATAACAGGCAATTACTTGACGACATCCACGCTCCAGGTCTTCCCGAATCCGGCCCTTTCCGGAGGGGAAGTATCCATAAGCGGTCTTCCGCGCCACGCCGCTATATTATATCTGTTAGATATGAATGGCCGTACTTTAGGGCAGCAGTCATGGAACGGAAGTAGTCCGGTCCGCTTGCCGCATCTGCCATCCGGTTTATACAGCTATGCGATCCGCCAGGACGAACAATTGTATAAGGGAAAGCTCTATATCCGGTAATGCCTTTAGACGGTTGCCACTTTTTAGGATTCTCCAGCTAGAAAGTTTGCGTGTTTCCGTTACCTTCGCCTCCCGAAAAAACTTTTCACTAACCCCCAACACAATTAATTTCTATTAATTATGTCAGTTAAGATCCGCCTGCAGCGCCATGGCTCCAAAAAGCGCCCCTTTTATTTCATCGTAGCTGCCAACAGCACTTCGCCACGCGATGGCAAGTTTATTGAGAAGCTGGGCACCTACAATCCGCTGACCATTCCGGCCACGGTAAACCTGGACCGCGACCGCGCGCTGTATTGGCTCAACGAAGGTGCACAACCTACTAACACCTGCCGCCGCATCCTTTCCTTCAAGGGTGTATTGTACCTCAAGCACCTCATGCGCGGTGTAAGCCTCGGCCTTTTTGATGAGCAGGCCGCCCGCCAGAAGTTTGAAGAGTGGAACGGCCAGCATGAGCAGCTCGTAGCCCAGCGCGACGAAGCGCATCGCAAGCACAAGGCAGACAAGCGTCACGCAGTTGTGAAAGATTCTGTACAGCGCGTTGAGGAGAAGATGGCCGCCCGTGCCGCCGCCGCCAAGCCTGTTGAAGAAGAAGCTCCGGCCGCCGAAGAAGCGACTGCCGAGAATACGAATGAAGCTGCTGCAGAAGCATAAGCTTTCCGCAGTAATTAATTGAAAAGCAACGGCTCACTGCCGTTGCTTTTTTATTTTAAGGCTTACTCGGAGACATACACCCGCTTTACGCGCTGCGAAATGCCCGTCATCATCTCGTACGGAATCGTTCCGCTCCATTCCGCGAGCAGCGTCAGGGGCAGTTGCGGGCCAAAGACGATGGCTTCATCTCCTTCCGCCGCTTCAGATATAGCCGTGACGTCTACCATGCACATATCCATGCAGACAACGCCTACCAGCGGCGCCGGTTTTCCATGGATGAGCACATGCGCACGTCCATGGCCCAGCGCACGCGGGTAGCCATCTGCGTAGCCAATAGATATAGTGGCTATGCGCCGGGGATGGCTTGCCGCATCACTATGGCCGTAGCCTATGCCCTCGCCGGCGGGCAGTTCCTTTATTTGCGCAATGACGGTGCGCAGGGTGCCGAGCTGCTGCAGCTGGCCCGTCAGGATGCCGCTGCTGTCGATACCATATAGCCCCAGGCCAAGCCTTACCATGTCATAATGCAGATTTGGGTGGCGCACAATGCCGGCGGTGTTGCAGAGGTGCCGCAACGGTGTGTATCCGAGTGCATTTATCAGCGCTTCGCTGCAGGTATTGAAGGCTGCAGCCTGCTTTGCGGTGAAGTCGTCTTGTGCCGCATCTTCGGCGGCGGCCAGGTGGGAGAAGATGGAAGCGACCCGCAGGTGCGTACAATCACTCAATTCCGCAATAAGCCCGGCCACTTCATCCGGTGCAAAACCCAGGCGATGCATGCCTGTATCCAACTTGATGTGTACCGGGTAATCCTTTACTTCCATAGTTGCGGCTGTATGCACAAAGGCATGCAGCGAGCGCAGATTGAAAATTTCCGGCTCTAGCCGCCACGCAATCATCCGGTCAAAGGCGGCGGCCTCGGGGCTCATTACCATGATGGACAGCGTAATGCCGGCCTTACGCAGTGCCACGCCCTCGTCCGTATAGGCCACACTCAGGTAATCCACGCCAACATACTGGAGCGCGGAGGCAATCTCGTAAGAGCCGCTGCCGTAGGAAAATGCCTTTACCATTGCCATCACTTTTACGCCCGGGCCGGTGTATGCACGGAAGGTGGCCAGGTTGTGCGCAAGCGCCGATAGATTGACTGATAGAACAGTCTGGTGCACTTCTTCCTGCAGCAGCACATCTATCTGCTCAAAAGCAAAGGTGCGCGCGCCCTTCAGCAGGATGGCTTCATCTTCAAATGTGAGGCGCGGAAAGTCTTTCAGAAAGGCGGCCGTGGAAGGATAGAAGCTGCATTCCAGCCCGGCTTTCGCACGAAATATCGCTTGCACGCGTCCCAGCGCCGGTCCGATGCCAATAAAGCGGCGTACGCCCCGCCGGGCTATCATTCCAGCAACCTCCTCATACAGCTCGCCGTCGGGCTTGCCTATTTGCAGCATGTCGGAGAGGATGACGGTGCGGCGGCTGTGCTGGCGCTGGCTCTCCAGGAAATCCAGCGAGATAGCCAGAGATGTAAGGTCGGAATTGTAGGCGTCGTTGATGATCGTGCAGCCGCCTGTGCCGCGATGCGTTTGCAGGCGCATCTCTACGGCTTGCAAGGCTGCCATATGAGATGTTATGCTTGCATCATCCATTCCCAAAAGCAGCAGCGTGCACCAGACGTGCACCGCATTTTCAACGGATGCGGCATCTGTAAAGGGTATGGTGATGGATGGCGTGCGGCTGTCGTAGGCCGCAGTGATGGTAGTACTGCGTTGCGCGGCTTCTTTCCTGGTGATGATGAAATCGGCATCGCCCTTGACCGACCAGGAAAAAATGCGCCGCGCCGGCTCCACATCGCGCGTAAGCGTGGCAAAATGCGCAATGCACTCGTGCAGCTCCGGGTAATCGCGGCAGTAAATAAGGGTAGGGGTGTGCAGAAAAAGCTTAAGCTTCTCATTAATCTTTTGCCGCTGATTCATGAAACCCTCGCTATGTGCTTCGCCAATATTGGTAAAGATGCCCACGGTAGGGCGGATGATCTTCTCTAACGCTTCCATCTCGCCGGGCTGCGAGATGCCGGCTTCAAAGATGGCCGCCTCATCTTCAGGCTGCAGCAGCCATACGGAGAGTGGCACGCCGATCTGCGAGTTGTAGCTTTTGGGGCTGCGGGTTATGCGGCGGCCGTCGCTTAATGCGCTGTACAGCCATTCTTTGACAACTGTCTTTCCGTTCGACCCGGTGATGCCGATGATGGGAATGGAAAAGGCTTTGCGGTGGCCTGCGGCAATGGCCTGTAAAGCCGCCAGCGTATCACGTACCTGCAGGAAAGCGGCGCAGGGAAACCCTTCTAAACCTGCCGGCGCATTGCTGACTATGAAGAAGCGCACACCGGTATCATAAGCGGCGCGGATGTACCGGTGACCGTCGCGGCGCTCAGTGCGCAGGGCTATGAAGGCGGCGCGGGCGGGCTCGTTGAGGCGGCGGGAATCTATGGCCAGCTCAGTAATATCTATTGGCGAAGGCGGGGTCAGCCATGTGCCGGCGCACCATTGGCGGAGGGTTTCAGGGAGTGGCATGAGGCGGCGGAGCGGATTGAATGCGGGGTATTGTTAACGCATAGACGCCTTTTGAGGACAAATGGACCCTCCTTCTTCCGAACGGAATGAGCCATTCGGGAAAAGTGAGGGTTTTCTGCCAAAAGCTGCTTCCAATTTTTAGAAAGAGGCGCCGAAAGCATGTTTATACCGGTGCGGCGGCAAACTTACGCTGCCATGCCGCGCAAAGCCGGATGGGCTATTTTCGCCGCTTCATTTTAAAAGCACAGCATTCTTATGAAAAAATCCTTTCTGTCCCTTGCGGCGCTGGCTGCCGGCCTACTCTTCGCATCGTGCAAAGGCAATGAGCCGGTCAATCTACGCCTGGCCCTCCAACCGGGCAGCCAATACCTCTATACCATGGATATGAAGATGACGATGGAACAAAGCGCCATGGGCCAGACGATGAAAACGCAACAGGATATGCTGATGGAAAGCATCTACGACGTGGCTGCCGGCAACGGCGAAGACCGGAGGATAACGGTGATGTATGACCGCATAGCCATGAATATGAAGAACCCAATGATGACGATGAGCTACGACTCAAAAGACCCTTCAAAGAGCGACCCGAAGCTGGCTATGATGGGCGCCATGCTGCACAAGCCTTTCACGATGGAAGTGAGCAGCGGCGGGGAAATTAAAAAGGTGGAGGGGCTGAGCGCCATCCTCAATGGAATGGGCGATACGACAACGCCGGAAGGAGTCGCAGATGCGCAAGCAGATGGCACAGATCCTTCAACGACACCGCCATCAAGAGCATGATGCAGCAGTCGCTCAATATCTTTCCTGACCATCCGGTAAAGCCCGGCGATACCTGGAAGAAGAGTTATACGATGAGCATGGGCGTGATGGGTATGACCATTGACAATGAATTTAAGCTGACAAGCGTGAGCGGCAACACGGCGCACCTGGATGTGAATGCGAAAATCAAGGGCGGCGGCGCGAGCACGGATCCAGAAATGAAGAACATGACTATCAACCTTAACGGCGACCAGAAGGGCACGATGGATGTGGAAGTGGCTACCGGCCTGGTGACGGACAGCAAGCTGAAGCAAAGCATCAAAGGCGACATCAGCATGATGGGCATGAAGATGCCGATGAACATTAACTCAGACATCCATCTTTCTGCTAAGAAGCGGTAAGGCGATTGCGGAATAGGGATTTACATAGAAAAGGCGCTGCAGCAATGCAGCGCCTTTTCTATGGGCAGGAAGAGCGCTTACTTGCGAAGTGTCACAGAATATGTCTTTCCATTGACGCTTAATTCCGCCTGTGCGTCGCATGTGCCGGCGCCATAGTCCAACGTGCGTACTGCGGCGCCAACGGGCGTGATTTGTACGATGCCGCTCTGAATCCAGTTGCAGTTCAGCGCCACATGCAGCGGCGTTGTGATACTCGACGGCGAAGGTTTTACCATTGGCGCGGGTCACATTGCCGGAGCCGGAAATTTCATAGACATCGTCGCTCCAGTCTTTAGTGGTGTAGCCTTGCAGCCACGTACGGGTGCGGGTGCTTGTCCAGGAAAGCGTGCCTGCGCTGTTGGCAAGAATGATCTGACCATCCACCGATATGTCGTACTTCGGATTACCTGCGGCATCATTGGAATTGTAGCTTACGGTCTTTGTGCCCGTTACCTGGTTATCATTGACAAAGTAGTTGTCAAAGCTGATGGTATGGATGTGGCCCATATCGCGGTAGCGGCCGGTGTAAGCGATGATGATCTTGCCGCGACGATAATTGCCGTCTTTGCAAAGGCAGTTAGTGGCGCCGAAGTCTACCGTCAGCTTGTGGGTATTAGTGGTTGTATCCTTAATGATGTTAGCACATTGTCCTAAGACCGTTGGGCCCCCGCCTGCTATACGATAGGAGGCCATGGAACCGCCGGTTCCGGCATCATCCGCCTCGTCGGCAATGCTTTGCGCGTCGGAGAAGGTTTTTTCCAGTGAGGCATGGTCAGCAGCATAGCCGGTATCCTCGTCGGTGGCATCTTTCTTCAGGCGGTTGCACGCGCTGAACGTAAAAACCGACAGGGTGGCAAATGCCGTAATAGCGGCGGCGAGTTTGTTAGAGATGCGCATAGTGTATGTTAGTTTATGATGCCTTCTGACGTGCTGTATGCGAAATGGTTTAACGTAAGCAGCAGAAATATCGCTTAGTGCTGCTCGGCAACATCACCCTCCAGGTCATAATCGTAAGCTTTTGTAATCTGCACGTTCACGAAATCGCCGATCGGCAGCGGCTGTTCGCTTTGAATGACCACCTCGTTATCCACTTCCACGCTGTCAAATTCCGTACGGCCAAGGTAGCGTCCCGCTTCCTTCTTGTCAATGAGCACCTTAAACGTCTGGCCGATTTTTGCCTGATTCTTTTCGTAAGAAATTTCCTGCTGCACCTCCATTATCTCTTCGGCGCGCGCTGCTTTCTCTGCAGCCGGCACATCGTCCGCCAGAACGTGCCAGGCGTGTTTTCTTCGTGGGAATAGGTAAAGATGCCGACGCGGTCAAAGCGCTGCTCTTCCAGGAATTCCTTCAGATCATCTACATCATCGCGCGTCTCGCCGGGGAAACCAGCAATGAGTGTGGTTCGCAGGCAGATGCCCGGCACACGGTCGCGGATTTCGCCGAGCAGGTCCTCCATCTCCGCGCGGGTGATGTTGCGGCGCATGGCCTTCAGCATTGGATCGGAGGCATGCTGCAGCGGCATGTCCAGGTAATTGCAGATGTTTTCGCGCTCGCGCATCACGTCCAGAATCTCCAGCGGAAACTTAGATGGGTAAGCGTAATGCAGCCGAATCCAGTGCAGTCCTTCTATGTCCGAAAGGTATTTAAGCAGGTCGGGCAGTGCGCGGCGCTTGTAGATGTCCAGTCCGTAGTAGGTCAGTTCCTGCGCGATGAGCATGATTTCCTTTACGCCACGGCGCACGAGGGCTTTCGCTTCGGCTACAACATCTTCAATCGTCTTGCTCACGTGCGCGCCGCGCATGAGCGGGATGGCGCAGAAGGCACAGGTACGATTGCAGCCTTCGGAGATTTTCAGGTATGCATAATGCGAAGGCGTGCCCAGTAGCCGCTCGCCGATGAGGTCTTTCTTATAATCAACATTGAACTGCTGCAGCATCAGCGGCAACTCCAGCGTGCCGAACCAGGCGTCCACTTCCGGGATTTCCAGCGCAAGGTCCTGACGGTAGCGCTCGCTAAGGCAGCCGGTTACATAGACCTTATCCAGCTTGCCGCGCTCTTTCAGTGCAACCTGCTCCAGGATGGTGTTGACGCTTTCTTCCTTCGCCTTGTCAATAAAGCCGCAGGTATTTACCACCACGATGTTGTGGTCGCGCTTCGCGCTTTCATGCACGGCGCCAATGTTGTTGGCAATGAGCTGTCCGCTCAGCACCTCGCTGTCCACCAGATTTTTGGAGCAGCCGAGGGTGATGATGTTGACCTTGTCTTTTTTAAGGGTTCTGGCTTTCATCAGAAAATCATTTCAGCACAATTCACATTACTACTTCTTCCTGAAAAATATCCTCACAGGCACGCCGCTGAACTGAAAATGCTGGCGAAGCTTGTTCTCCAGGAAATTCCGGTAGCCCTCGCGGATGCTATCCGGATGATTGGAATAGAATGCAAAGGCGGGAACGGCAGTCGGCACCTGGCGTCACATACTTTATGGTAACAGCATTGCCACGCATCAGCGGCGGCGGATAATGCTGAATTTCCTTCAACATGATCTCGTTGAGCTGCGATGTAGGTACGCGTCGCTTCCGGTTTTCAAACACTTCAATCGCCTTTTCCATGCCCTGGAAAATGCGCTGTTTTTCCGTTGCGGAAATAAAGATGACCGGCACGTCTGTAAACGGTGCAATCTTCTCCTTTACAGCCTTCTCGTAGTCTCGGGCAGTATTGGTTTCCTTTCTTGCACCGTATCCCATTTATTCACCAGCAGCACAATACCTTTGCCCTTCTTCGCGGCGAGTGCGAAGATGCTTACATCCTGCGCAGTAACGCCTTTCTCAGCGTCAATAAGAATCATACAGACATCCGCCTCGTCCATAGCGCGGATGGCACGGATGACGGAATAAAATTCCAGATCTTCATGAACGTTTTTCTTTTTGCGGATACCGGCAGTATCAATGAGAACGAACTCCCGATTGAAGAGGTTGTAATGCGTATGTATTGTGTCGCGCGTAGTGCCGGCGATGTCGGAAACTATGGTACGCTCCTGCCCGATGAGCGCATTGAGCAGCGTGCTCTTGCCGGCATTTGGCTGGCCGATGATGGCAAACTTGGGAACGGCATTCTCGTCGTAGTCGTCCGCATCATGCGGCTTTTCCGGCTGAGGCATGAAGGAAGTCATCTCGTCCAGCAGGTCGCCCGTTCCGGAGCCGGAAATGGAAGAGATGAAGTGTGTCTTTTCAAAGCCGAGCGAATAAAATTCGGTGCCCAGGAGCGCGCGTTCCGGATTGTCCACCTTATTGACCACCAATATCACCGGCTTTTTCCCCTTACGCAGCACATGTGCCATATCCTCATCCTGCCCGGTAATGCCGGTAACGGTGTCCACCACAAATAGCAGCAGATCCGCCTCATCCAGCGCTATAAGCACTTGCTTCTTGATTTCTATCTCAAATACATCTTCGCTGCGCGAAACGAAGCCGCCGGTGTCTATTACGTTGAACTGCTTGCCGTTCCAGTCGGCAACACCGTACTGCCGGTCGCGGGTAACGCCGCTCACATCGTCCACGATGGCTTTGCGCTGTTCCAGCAGGCGGTTAAAGAGCGTAGACTTGCCCACATTGGGGCGGCCCACTATGGCAACTGTAAATCCCGGCATAGCTAAGTAAATATTAAAAGGCGCGCGAAGGTACGCCCGATACTGCGCCTACATGGTTATGTACCGTTAATTGGCGCGTTATGAGGTATTTTTACGCTGCACCTTCAATAAAATAGGCCCGATAAAAGCAATGAGAAAAATTATTTACGCGATACTTGTTTGTGCAGGCATCTCTGCCAATGTGAGCGCGGCACCCGGTGATACCACCTGGGTACAGGCACAAAACAATATTCAGCTTACGGCTTTCGGCGCTTTTGACGCGCCGGTCGTTTTTCCGTCAGGATCGCTCACCTACCGGAAGGTATATCTGGAGTTTACGCTTGGCACCTATGCCTGTTCTGCCGGTTCTCAATATTGCCATCAGTGGGACTATGATGTGCATAATATCATTATGTCGCCTGCAGGCGATACGGTGGAGCTTTCCCGCTTCATCACGCCTTACGCCAATACGGGCGTGCCGCGTTTTCCTACTACCTGGAAGCACCGCTACATTTTTGATGTGTCGGATTACTACCCGCTGCTAAAAGGCAGCAATACTATGCGGATATTCTACTCCGGATACTCTTACGGTTTCACCGCCAATGTGCGTTTTGCCTTCATTGAAGGCACTCCGGAGCGGAATGTGCTCGGTGTCAGCAAGCTATGGGGCGGTTCCTACAATTATGGCAACCCGTCCAGCCCTATAGACAACAATGTGACGGCCGTGACGCGGACGGCTCCGGCAGGTACACAGGCAGCGGAGCTGAAGCTGCTCATTACAGGCCACGGTAGCGATGCCAATCAGTGCTGTGAGTTTGCCAGCCACAAGTATGATCTCAAGGTGAATGGCAATACTGTGGCCAACCAGGCTATCTGGCGCGCCGATTGCGCGTCAAACGAGGTATACCCGCAAGGCGGAACCTGGCTCTATGACCGGGCTAACTGGTGCCCGGCGCCATTGTAGATGTCTATAATCATAAAATGACAGGCGTCACCGGCGGTGCCAGCTACAGTACCGACCTTGACTTTGACCCGTATACGAATACCAATACCAGCTACGGCTCGTATAATATTCAGGCGAACGCCATTTACTACGGTGGCTTTAATAAGACGCTGGACGCTTCGCTGGAAGACATCATTTCACCAACGGATTTTGAGGGCCATTTCCGCGAAAATCCATCTGATGGCAAACCTGTTATTGCCGTGCGTAATTCCGGCGGCACCACGATTACTTCCATGCAGATTTCTTACGGTGTGAAGGATTCCGCACAGGTTACGTATAACTGGAGTGGCTCACTGGCGCCGCTGGCAGAGCACGCAAATTACACTGCCTGAGCTGGCTACGCTGAAGACACTTTCGCTGAACGCGGCGAGCGGCAACTACATGTTCGTCGCTCAGATTACAAAAGTGAATGGCTCAGCAGATGCCGACGTAAAGAATGACGTATTGAGCTCTTACTTCACGGTTGCACCTACCTGGCCAAACACCATTACTATTTACATGAAAACCAACTCTGCAGGCGCTGGCGTAGGCCAGAACCCGAGTGAGACAAGCTGGAAGATCACAGACGCCGCCGGCAATACTGTGGCCTCCCGCACAGGCGCAGATGTCAACACCATCTATGACGATACCGTTTCATTCCCACGGACCGGCATGTACAAGCTCACTGTGACAGATGGTGGCTGCGACGGGCTTTATTGGTGGGTATATGGCCAAAATCCGCAATTTGGCATTACATCGGGCAACATCGTAGTCAGGAATGCCAACACCGGCATCAATATCCCAGTGAAGGGCAATACCTACAGCGGTACTTATCATGACGACTTCGGCTGCGGTTTCTCGCAAAGCTTCACGGCAATGGGCTGGCCGGCAGCCGTGAACAATACAGTTGGGACTCGCGGTATGCGTATGGTTGTATTTCCAAACCCGGCAACCAGAAGTGTACAAACAAAGCTCTTTGGCATTAACAATATCTCCGGCACGTTCACTATACTGGATGTAGTCGGACGGCCTGTACTGGCCCAAACCGCCAGCGCGGCCATAAATACGATCAATATCTCAACGCTCGCGCCCGGATTATATAATGTGGTTTATTCAGGTGCCAACGGCGAAAAGCTCACAGCCGCCTTACAATTACCGAATAAAGCAGGAACGCTCTAAATGGCAAAGCCGTCTCTTACTTTTGAGACGGCTTTTGTTTTTTTACTCCATGTCTGCTACCCGCATCGCCCAGCTACAGCAATTCTTGTCCGCAACACCAGCCGATCCGTTTCTGCACCATGCATTGGCGCTGGAGTTTGTCAAAGAAGGCGATGACGACACAGGCGAAAAACACTTCCGTCATAATCTGGACCGCTCGCCGGAATACGTGGCAACCTATTATCACCTTGGCAAGCTGCTGGAGCGCACAGCACGTGCCGACGATGCTATGGCGATGTATGAGCGCGGGATGGTGGTAGCAAAGGCCGCCGGCGACGGACATACGTACAACGAGCTGCAGGCTGCTTATGAAGATCTGGCATACTGATGAAGGATTTAGCGCAGCGATTCGCAGAAGGCTGGAAGCAAAAACGCTTTCCAACGGGTGAAAAAGTATTACTGGCGTTAAGCGGAGGCCTGGACTCTATGACGCTGGCACATCTGCTTCAAGCCTCGCGCATTCCGTTTGCTGCCGCACACTGCAATTTTTCGCTGCGCGGAAAAGATTCTGACGATGATGCGGCCTTTGTGGAGAGCTGGTGTGCTGCGAACAGCATCTTTTGCCATGTAAAGCGTTTTGACACTGCTGCCTTCGCCGCCCAAAGCGGCAGCAGCATTCAGGTTAGCGCCCGCGATCTGCGCTATGCATGGTTTGAAGCGTTGCGCAATGAACACGAGTATGCCGCAGTGCTCACAGCCCATCACGCAGATGATGTGGCCGAGACAATGCTCATCAACCTCTCGCGCGGTACTGGCATCGCCGGGCTTCATGGCATCCCCGAGCGCAACGGATACTTAATCCGGCCTTTACTATTTGCTACAAGAAAGCAACTGCTGGATTATGCAAATGAGCACGGCATTGTCTGGCGCGAAGATGCCTCCAACAGCGAAGACAAATACCTGCGCAATGCCATCCGCCACCACATCTTGCCAAAGCTGGAGGAATTGTTGCCCGGCGCAGCCCCAAGAATTGCTGAAACCGCTCAGCGCCTACGAGGAACGGAGCTCATTTACCGGAAGGCCATAGAAAGCCGCCTGACGAAGCTGAAAGAATTGCGCGGAAAGGATTGGTACGTCCCCATCCGCTTGCTACATAAGGAACAAGCT
Source organism: uncultured Bacteroidota bacterium (assembly GCA_963782125.1). Taxonomy (GTDB): domain Bacteria; phylum Bacteroidota; class Bacteroidia; order Chitinophagales; family Chitinophagaceae; genus UBA1952. The sequence goes on along the minus strand of CAWAID010000007.1, from coordinate 305,390 downwards.
TTGACGACGCTTGTCTATGAGCTGTTCCTGCCGTTCGGCTTCTCCGGCGATCAGATGCCGCAGATTTTAGCCCTCATGGAAGGCATCAGCGGCAGGCAAATTCTTTCCGCGACACACCGGATTATCCGGCACCGCGACTTTCTTGTAGTTACCGCTTTGGCGGAAAAAGATGCGAATCTCATTCTCATAGAAAGTATCCCCGCAAGGATAGAAACAGCGGATGGCGTCTTTGATTTCTCCTGGACGTCAAAAGAAGAGCCTTTTTCAGACATTCCAACCGTGGCCCTGGTGAATGGAGATGATTTAAGCTTCCCACTTGTACTGCGTACCCGCCGCGAGGGTGATTATTTTTATCCGCTCGGCATGGGCGGTAAGAAGAAAAAGCTAAAGCGGTTCTTCATTGACACCAAAACGCCGTTGCATGAGAAAGACCACATTCGCATCCTTGAAGATGCCGCAAAGCGCATTCTTTGGGTTGCAGGGAAGCGAGTTGACGAGCGGGCCAAGGTGCTGCCATCCACAGTTCAGATACTGAAAGTGGTTTTTAATCCGGCTGCAATCAAAATCTGAAGTCCTGAATCTCGCGCACGAAATTCATCCCGTGCGAAGGCTCAATCAACATCGTAAAGAAAAACCCGAATACGGCGCCCAGAAGTGCGCATCGTGGTTAATAGTGCCCTGCCCGCGCCGCGACATATAGACGGAATAGGCGAGGTAAAGCACCGCAAATACGATATTGGGCATCTTGATAAAATAGACATATAAAGACGACCAGGGCGAAAAGTAAACGGATGAAAAAAGAACTGCCGCCACCCCGCCCGAAGCACCGAGCGAGCGATAATATGGATTGCCGCGATGCTTGTAGAAAGACGGTAGCGAAGCGACAACGATGCCCGCCAGATACATGAGCACATACAGCCATGGCGTTAGTCCGTACGCCATAAATGCTGACTCCACGAAGCGACCGATGAAAAACAGCGTGAACATATTGAACGCCAGATGCGACCAATCTGCATGGATAAAGCCGGACGTCAGCAGTCGGTAATACTCGCCAGGCACCCGCATTTTTGCGGGCCAGAGGATGAGCTTATCGGCCATCCGGTTATCGTTAAAAGCAGCTATGGAAAGCAGGCAGGTGACAATTACCAGCGTGACCGTGAAGGCGATAGGGTGCATCGGTTGGCGAATGTAGCCTTAATCAGGCATGATGGTAGGGCGAGCCGTTGAGGATGGAAAAAGCCCTGTAAACCTGCTCCGCCACAATCAGCCGCACCAGTTGATGCGGAAAAACGAGCTTGGAGAGGCTCCACACCTGTGCCGCCCGCGCCCGAACTGCATCGCTAACGCCATAGGCTCCGCCAATTAGCAGGACAAGTGTTTTTGTGCTGCTATTCATTAGATTTTGAAAAGATTGCGCCCAATCGGGCGATGTCAAGAGTCTTGCCCCGCTCGTCCAAGAGAATAAGCTGATGCTGCGGACCCAGTTTTTTCAGGATAATTGCTTCTTCAGCAGCTAACGTGGCTTCCGGTGTGGGTTGAACGCCCTTTTTGGGCGGCGGAATGATGACAAGCTCCGTTGTACACCACGGCTTTACCTTTTGCAGGTAATGCACAATGGCACTATCCAGATGCGCCTCATTCGCCTTTCCGACCGACCAAATTTCTATTACCATCGCCGGCAAGATACTCATACAGGCACGCTTTGCGCCTTCGCGTAATCTTTGCGCCTTTGCGCGAAGGGTTTCCTACTTTTAACCCGCAAAATTTCCCCAAAAAAGAACCCCAAGATGGCCGAAGCAATCAGAATGCCGCTGCTCTCCGATACAATGAAGGAAGGCGTAATAGCAGCATGGCATAAAAAGGTTGGCGATAAAGTAAAAAGCGACGACGTATTTGCCGATGTGGAAACAGATAAGGCCACTATGGAAGTTATGCCCTATGTGGATGGTACGCTGCTTTATATTGGCGTGGAGCAGGGAAAGGCGGCCAAAGTAAATGATATTATTGCCATCGTAGGCAAGGAAGGCGAAGATTATAAGGCATTATTGGAAGGCGGCGGCAGTAAGTGCCGAAGAAAGCACCAAAAACTGAAGCTGCCCGCACAGGAGCCGAAAGAGCCCGCAGAAGCAGCTAGCACCAGCACCTGCGCCAGCCCGCCAAGCGGCCAAACCCGCAGCCGCAATTGCCAAAAGATGTTACGGTCGTACGGATGCCGCTGCTTTCAGATACAATGAAAGAGGGCAAAATCGTAGCCTGGCATAAGAAGGTAGGCGATACCGTAAAGAATGATGATGTGCTTGCTGATGTAGAAACGGACAAGGCAACGATGGAAGTCATGGGCTATGCAGACGGCACCTTACTGCACATCGGCGTTCCTGAAGGACAGGCAGCGAAGATTAATGATATTATTGCCATCATTGGCAAGGCCGGAACCGATATTCAGGGCATCCTTGATTCGGAAGGCGAAAAGAGTGCGGCGGAACACCGGCTGCTGAACAAGCACCCGAAGCAACGATACAGCCTGCAGACTACTCCATCTGCAGCAGCCAGCACAATGCACCGCAACCGCTTCAGCAGCCGAGCATCCCAGCCACGAAGGCGGCCGGTTAAAGGCTTCGCCGCTTGCAAAGCGTCTTGCCAAAGGAAAAAGGCATCAATATCGCCGACAGTGAAAGGCTCCGGCGACGGTGGCCGCATCATCAAGCGCGATGTTGATGAATTCAAGCCATCGGCTAGCTCAGCCAGCCAGCGCAACAGCTGCAACGCCAGCAACCGAGACAACGTCTGCAGTCCTGTTACACCGACACACCGCTTTCCCAGATGCGCCGCGATCATTGCCCAGCGCCTTTCGGAGAGCATGTTTACGGCCCCGCACTTCTACCTGCGCATGACAGTGACCATGGACGCAGCCATCACTGCCCGTAAGGCGATCAATGATGTTTCCACAACAAAGGTTTCTTTCAACGATCTTATCATTAAAGCCTGCGCAATGGCACTGCGTAAGCATCCGGAAGTAAACTCTTCCTGGACCGGCGAAGCCATCCGGCAGAATCATCATATCAATATCGGCACTGCAGTCGCCGTGGATGAAGGCCTGATCGTTCCGGTTGTAAAGGGTGCAGATGGAATATCACTTTCACAGATCGCTGAAGAAGCCAGCGTGTCTTATTGAAAAAGCGCGGAACAAGAAGCTTCAGCCGCCAGAATTCACCGGCAATACATTTACCATCTCCAATCTCGGCATGATGGATATTGATGAGTTTACAGCCATCATCAACCCGCCGGATAGCTGCATTCTTGCCGTAGGAAAGATCGCGCCTACGCCAGTGGCGGAAGAACAATCAGGTTGTCGTCCGGCAATTGCTGAAACTTACCCTTAGCTGCGACCACCGAGTTGTGGATGGCGCTGTTGGCGCACGTTTCCTGCAAACGCTGAAGGCTTATCTGGAAAATCCTGTAACGATGCTGGCTTAGGTCATTGCCATAACTCTTGTAATAATGCAAAAAGCCTGCAGGAAATACCTGCAGGCTTTTTGCATATTAGAATGAATCAACCCATTCCTTCTTCCAGCGATCCGTACATCGGCACATCGTCCGGCTCATGCCGCACTTCAATGAAGTAATAGACCGGCATTCCAAGCGGCCCAAAGACGGCCATAAATACCAGCCATGCCAGCTTGGACGCGCCGTTCATCGTCCGCACCTTTTTCAGGTGAATGATGAACGCGACCAATACCGCCAGCCCAATAAGAAATGCAATCATAAACAAGGTGAACGAGCCGCCGTAATTCTGCGCTATCATTGTCACTACCTTCTCATGCTGCTGGAACTGCTCGCGGGCTATCAGGTGCCCTGTGATATACATAATATACAACCACCAAATACTGATGGCAATCAGCGGAATAAAGCTTACCGGCCCCATCCACTTTTTATCCGAATTGTTCATAGCCGTAAATATTGTGCGCCTCGGCGTTTCTGCACCTCAACGCGGGTTAGGCTCTAAAGTCCAAAAAGAGCGTGCCCTTACGCGTCCGCATTTCAAACTTTCCCATAAAAAAGCCGCTTATCGCAATGACAAGCGGCTTTATGCAATGAAACATTCAACAATTATCCTTTTTCCTCGCTGCCTGCTGCTAAGCGGCGCTCCCGGCGCTGCTCATCCAGCTCATCCTCACGTGCCTGATCCTTATCATAAGCGCGGATGATAGCCTTTACGAGGCGGTGACGCACCACATCACTTTCATCCAGTTGGATGTGCGCGATGCCGTCCACGTTTTTCAGGATGCGCGTAGCCTTCACCAGGCCAGAGCGCTGGTTCTTGGGTAGATCCACCTGCGTCATATCGCCGGTAATGATGGCTTTGGCAGATGGACCGATTCGTGTCAGGAACATTTTCAGCTGCAGCTCTGTCGCATTCTGTGCTTCGTCAAGGATGATGAAGGCATTGTCCAGCGTACGGCCGCGCATGTACGCCAATGGCGCAATTTCAATAATGCGGTTGGCCATATAGTAGTTCAGCTTGTCGGATGGCAGCATATCGTCCAGCGCATCATAAAGCGGGCGCAGGTAGGGGTCAATTTTCTCCTTCAGGTCTCCGGGCAGGAAGCCGAGGCTTTCGCCGGCCTCCACCGCGGGGCGGGTGAGAATAATTTTACGAACGGCCTTGTTTTTCAGGGCGCGCACTGCAAGCGCCACCGCCGTATAGGTTTTACCCGTACCGGCCGGGCCAAGGGCGAAAATGATGTCATTCTTTTCCGCAACAGCGGCCATCATCTTTTGGTTCTGCGTCTTTGCGCGGATGACTTTGCCGTTGGGCCCGAAGACGAGGATATCGTTGTTCAGGGTTTCTTCCACCGCCGGCCCTTCCACGCCATCGTCGTCGCCGAGGATTTGGGCGAAGTACTGCTCGCTTAGGTGACCGTTGCGTTCCAGATATTTAACCACTTGTCCGATGCGTTCCTGCGCGCTGGCCACTTCTTCGGGCTTGCCGGAGAGCTTTATCTGCTGCCCGCGGGATAAGATTTTTAGGAGGGGGAAGCGTTTTTTCAGCAGGTCAAACTTGCTGTTATTGATCCCGAAAAATTCAATCGGGTTGACGCTCTCAATGTTGATGATGGATTCTGTCAATGACTTGAGATTTAATTGGTTCTATCTAAGATACGCTAAATACTGTGCCATCTGTGCAGCCAAGTTGTTACCATTCTGTTGATAACTTTTGGCTTCGCCCATAGCCACTAGTACACCGCATCACGATAATCCCGCCTTCTCAGCAGCTTCAAATCCTGCAGCACAGAAGCCTTTACGTTGAGCGTGAAATTGTAGCTCTTACTTCGCCCATTAACGATTGTACCAAGACGCATTTCCCAGCAGTGCAGGTCACGGTAAATGTCCAGGGAGGTGATCGTGAGCTGCTTGTTGGAAAAATCGTAGCCGGAGGAGAACGTGACCTTCCAGTGCGGCGTCAGGTTAAAATCGCCGGAGAAGAGTGCATTGTGACTAAACACAAGCGTGTCGCCACCATTGAGGAATGGCCGGTATTCCTTGTTCAGCGAAAGATTGTAGCCCACATTCAGGCTCCAGGGGATATTGAAGTCCAGGTAATCATTGTAGCCGCCGGGGGCGGAAGTGCGGGCCACTTCTTCGCTGCTTTTGCGCCCTTATCCTTAGTGCCGGAGTGAAATGACGAGGAGAAGGAGAGGTTGGCATTCTGGAAATTCAGGAGGCCGCCATCATTCCAGCGGAGCTTATTAATGGTGCGTCCGAGCGTATTGTCGTACACATAAGGCGTAAAGTTGGCACTGGCGTTTACGGAGATTTTGTCCAGAACGTTCGTGCGGAACTGCATGTTGACGCCGGCCCAGCCAAAGGAATCAGCAGCAAGATTGTAGCCGCTATTGAGGGAGAGTCCGTCAATGAGAGTAATATTCTTTGTGACGGCACCTGTGTCGCAGCCGCTGCGGGTTTTTATCTGAAGATTGTTGTTCAGGCCGAAGTTGAGGGTGCTGGCAAACCGGCCGTATTGCCCGAGGCCGGGTATGCCCACGACAGAGCGATTGTAGGGTGAGTAGTAGCCTACCTGCGCCGCCCGGTGTAAGGTAAGCCTGGTAGTAGTAGCCAAAAGGCTTCGCCGCGTAATCCGGCATGTAGTTGATGCCCGCATTGGGCGTGAGCACGTGACGAATGCCCGCCAGCTTGCCCGTCCGCCAGCGCTTGATGCCATATATGCGCGTGGAAATTGGGCGGTGGCGTTCAAGTCTCGTGTTGCGAAAAAGCCTTTGTTGAGAATGGTATCCACCTTGCCCTCGCCGGTATTGTAGTATTGGTAGAATTGCTCCGTAAGCCAGTATTCATTGTAATTAATGCTGGCGGAGAAGTTGATGTAGCGCGCAACCGTATAAGAGGCGCTGATCGGGATAGAATGGTGCGACGCCCATCTGAAATCGCTCAGCCCAAGCTGGGAAAGATGAAAGCCGGTATCCAGGAAAGAAGTCTGCGCCAGGGCGTTGAAAGTGTAGGAAGTGGTGATCTTCTCATACCACCACGCGCTGCCCACGCGGATTGCTTGCCGCGCAAACGGCGTAGACGCCGGAGATATTAAAAGTGATGTTGCGGCAGCGTCACATTCACCACATGGTTGGACGTATTCTGATTGTGCAGCAGGGCTGCGGTAAAGGACGACGGAATCTTCCCGTTCCAGACCTTGCTGTACGTGATATTGCTTTGAAACTGGTTCTGGATAATCTGGTTCGGGTTGTAGCTATTGTCCGGGTAGTAATTCCCCTTTACAATGTTGACACTCGTATTAAACGTCTGGCCGGGCTTTGCTTTGGCATCCGTCTGGTGGCGCCAGCGCAGGGCGAATTGCTTGTCAATGCTTGCCAGCGGCTCATAAGACTTCGCCGGTCTTGTTGTAAGCATAACTGAAATCAAAGCCGCCGTTGTAATGGTAGCGGTTGATGTAGGTACTTACAGCCGCTCACATTATAGCTGCCCTTAGAGTAAAAGCTGCCGGTCAGCAGCGCATCAATGTAATCAGAGAAGTGAAAATAGTAGCCGCCATTGGTCAGGCCAAGCCCGCGCTGTTCTTCAACGGTGTACGATGGAATGCGAAATCCCGATCGCTGCGACTCCGAAATAGGAAAGACACCAAAAGGAAGAAAAATGGGCGTTGGCACATCCTCAATCATCAGATTTGCCGAGCCTGCTACGATGATATGGCCCGGTACCACCTTAATACGCGATGCGCGGATGCCGAAGTGCGGGGTATCCAGCGAGCAGGTAGTGTACAGGCTTTTAGCGCCGTAAATGCTGTTGTCGGGGTTGCGCTTTATCTGCGTGGAATGCACGAAGCCTTCGCCGTACTGCGTACGTGCATTACGAACTATGGCCCGCTTGCTTTTGAAATTGTACTTCAGGTAATCGTAGGTAAAGGTCTCGGAACCCTGCTTAAAAGAAGGACGTTCCGGCTTCGTCGTAGAATCTTCAATAGGCGTCGCTGAAATGGTATTGTCGGACTGATTGTACATCACCTGACCAGCTTTTAATGTCAGGTCTTCATAATCTACCTGCGCATCGCCGTAGAGGTAAAACTGGTTGCTTTGCATATCCAGCACGGCACTGTCGGTAGCCTTTGCTGTAACAACCGCAGGCAGCGCATCCGGCGAAATCCGGATTCCAAGTGAATCTTCCAGCGCCGTGCGCTTTGTGCTATCGGGAATAACAGCAAGGCTGTCGTGTGAGGAAAGGCGGAGCGTGTCGGCCGTGCGCAGTACCGTATCACGGCCGGGTAGCGCCGTCTGCCCGTGTGCGTTGCCCGCCGTTAATAGGGTGATAAAGAAAGCACATGCGACGGCCCACCGGCGCGGCACTCCCCATTTTAAAATACTTTTACCGGAAACCCTCATGGCCTGTGCCGCAAAATTACCGGCCGTGGCGGTATGCTTTTCAATCATTTATTCGCAATAACGCTTCATGCGCCTCTTTCGGTTTTTATCGCTGCTCCTGCTTTGCAGCCTTTCTTATATCTCAATTTCCTTTGGCGCCACCAAGAAGATTACAAAAATTGTCTTGGACGCCGGCCACGGTGGCAAGGATAATGGCGCCCGCGGCGAGTATAGTAATGAGAAAGACCTTACGCTCGCCATTGTGCTCAAGCTGGGCAAGCTCATCAACGATTCCATGCGGGACGTTCAGCCCTTCTATACCCGTATTTCGGATGCCTACCCTTCGCTCAAGGAGCGCCATGAAATTGCTAACCAGGCTGCCGCTGATCTTTTTGTGTCTGTCCACATCAACTCAACGCCATTTTGGTACGAAAAAGTACAGACCGGCACGCGGTCTGTAACTACTGGAAAAGGCCGCCGCAAGCGCACGCGCGAAGTGGCGGTATATCAAAGCATACGCCACCATACCACAAAGCTCCAGGGCGTAGAGACACTGGTACTCGGCTCAATCCGCAATAACCAGAAGTCAAAAGCGGTAGGTGAATATGGAGAAGCGATCGTGGATGAACCAGGTCTGCTCAATGAAAATGATCCGCAGACGGCCATCATCCTTGCCCAGTACACGCAGGCCTTTTTGGGCCGCAGTGTGGCGTTGGGGCAGGCCATTCAGGATCAATTTGCCGTTCAGGGCCGCCGCGATCTTGGCGTAAAGCAACAAAGTCTTGAGGTTCTGGCAGGCTCGTACATGCCGGGTGTGCTTGTGGAATGCGGCTTTATTACCAATACGGACGAGGAAGCATATATGTCTTCAGAAGCCGGTCAGTGGGAAATAGCGCGCGCCATCTTCCGCGGCATCAAGGCTTATAAGATAGATATTGACAGTAAGGCGCAGTAACTTGAATTTGCAATCGGCGGGAAGTAAGCTCTGTGTATTGCGAATTGCAAATTGCCCATTGAAAATCGCCGGATACTTTTATCTTTAGCTCCGAAAAATTTTACAAAAGCTTCGCGCCGATGAACATCAGATTACGCTCTGTCCTCCTTACTGCTTCCATCGTCACTGCCGCATTCGGCGCTGTTACTTATACTTCCTGCACTGAAGAGAAGTGCAAGGCAGTTGTCTGCGCTAACGGCAGCGTATGCAATGAAGGGAGCTGTATTTGCCCTTCAGGCTATGAAGGCCCGCAATGTGCTACGGAAAACCGCTATCGTTTTACCGGCATCTGGAATGTGGAAGAAGACGGCACCATCTCGGCACCTGCCAATTATCGGGTAACGGTTGAGAAAGGGAGCGTTATCACAGAAGTGCTGATTAAAAACTTCCGGAATTTCTATACAGACAATGTAAAAGCGCGCGTCAAGGGCGATACGCTCTACATAGACCCTCAGGACGTGGCCGCCGGCAATGGCGTCACAAGCCGCGTAGAGGGTAAGGCGTACATTACCAAAAGCCAATTCTATGGAGAAAACGGCCTGATACGCCTGAGCTACAGGGTAACTACGGGCGTTCAGGTGGATGATTACGGCACTGACCTTAGCAATAAGGACAGCCGCACCTCCAACTGGACGAAGTAGCTTAGCTGCTTCAAAATAATAAAGCGCCCGCTTCGCCAGAAGCGGGCTTTTCTTTTTTGTGTAGCGTTCAAAACAAAAAAACCGCAGCCAAAGCTGCGGTTTTCAATTCACGTCTGGGTTAGTTAGCAACGCTCAATCACCCACTTCGCTACTGTAGGCGCCAGTTCTTTTTGAGACTTGCTGCCTACAAAAACACCGATGTGCCCGCCCGGAAACGGATATTCCTTCTTATCCGTAGCTCCGATCTGGCTCATAATTGGCTTCGTCGCGTCGTTCGGGATGATATTGTCTTCCGTCGCATAAACGTTCAGGTAAGGCACGGTCATCTTCTTCAGGTCAACGCGGCGCCCGCCCAGCTCAAACTCGCCTTTGATAAGCTTATTGTCGCGGAACAGGTCTTTGATATACTTACGGTACATCTCGCCGGGTATTGCCGGCAGGTCAGTCTTCCAATGCTCCATACGCAGGAAGTTCAGCATCTTGTCCTTGTCGCCCAGCGAGTCCATGATGCCCATGTACTTGCTCACGTTCATAGAAGGCTTCAGCATGCCAAAAGCAGAATCAATCATTTCACCCGGAATGGTGCCCATAGAATCAACCATGGCATCTACGTCAATATGCTCTGTCCATTTGAACAGCATACACTTATCGCCTTGCGCAAAGTCAAAAGGCGCCACGTAGGTCGTCAGACTCTTCAGCTTTTCCGGATACAGTGAGGCATAGATCATAGAATAGGTTCCTGCCTGGCAGATGCCCATTTTATGAATCTTATCCACTTTATGACGGCGACGGAGGAAGTCAACGGCATCGTTCATGAAGCCGTCAATATAATCCTCCATAGTAGTGTAGCGATCCGCGCGCGTAGGATAGCCCCAGTCCATGATATAGACATCCAGCCCCTCGTCAATCAGCTTCTTCATCAGGCTGCGATCCGTGAGGTCCAGCACGTCATGGCGGTTTAGCATCGCAAAGCTTACAAGCACCGGCGTTGTACACTTAACCGGCGTTTCGCGCTGGTAATGGTACATCTTCACATAATCACTCTGCCATACCAGCTCTTTTGGCGTGGAAGTCACGTTCACCTCCTCTATCTGTTGCAGCGTCTCGTAGCCTTGAGCCAGCTTTTGAGTAGTGGCAGCCATCTCGCCAATCAGGTCTGCGGGATTGAATTTCATTGTAGAATGCTTTTTTTATTACGCTGGCAAAGGTAATGTAAATGCACGGCAGCCCTAATTAGCCGCCAAAGGCGCATCCCGCAGCAGTCGTCGCTTGTATGTAGTATAAGAAATGCCCGCAAGCTTACTCTGTAACCAGTCGTAATAATTGAAGTAAAGCAAGTACAGCCGCTGCGCAGGATCGGACCTGTAAATCTCCAGTCTTGCCAGAAAGGCCTGAATAAATTCGGCCGTGCCGCCTTTGCCACGTTTTGCCGGAAGGGCTTTCAGAAAGCGCATCAACTCCTTTTCAAATGGCCGCAGCGTTTTTCTGTTATAAAGCACATGATAGGCGGCCTCAGTAGCTGCATCCAGCCGGTGCCAGTCTTTTAGCTCATATAGAATTACCAGATGGAACACAAGTGTGAAGTAAAATATATCCTGCCGCTCAAGACCACGATTTCGCTGCTTAATCTCCAGCATCAGGTCTTCGGCGGCAGCGTAGCGTTCCAGCACAAAAAGTGAAATACACAGTGAGCTGATCACCGAAAGGCCGTCGGCAGGCATCACATCTGCTACGTAGCTGATAATGGCGGGACTATCCTGATCTACCAGCCGTGCTACGCCGTCATAGTCGGCCGTTTTGTGTGCCACTTTAAGAATCGTATTAAAGCGGATAATAGCCCAGCGCTTATGAAATTGGCTGTCGTTGCGGTGCCGCGCTGCAAGCCGGTCAAAACGGCTCAGCCAGTCTGATACGCGTGGAATGCCACCCTTCGCAAACTCGTTGTAGAAAGCAATGTTGGCGATGCTCAGAAATGCCTCAGCGTTCGCGCTCGCAAGTGACGGATGTGCTTCGAGCATGTGCAAAGCCTGCTCGCAAGCCGCTGTGCAGGTGTCAAAGTTGCGGAGCATGTAATAGCCGGTTATGCTGGCGGCAAGGTGGCGAAGCTGAAGGTGCAACGTGGCTCCCGAAGCGCTTTGTAAACCAGCCAATTCGCTTATAACCCCTGACACGGCTTCGTCCTGCTCGGGCGAAGCGAGCAGCAACTGGTCGGCTGTACGTAGCAGCCCAAGGAGATCGGTGTAACGTTGAATCTTCTGCTGTGTATGCTGGCAGGCCGTATAATGGCTGATCTGCGCGGCAATCTCCTCCATGTCGGTAGCATATTGCTTCCATGAGTTTTGCTCTACTAACCGGCTTTTGTGGTAAATGAGCTCTAACGCCAAATTGTATTGCCCAGTAGTTTCCGCTATAGCTAATTGCTTTTTGCACAATCTCCTCGCAATGGCAACCTGACCACGTTCGGCTAAAAACTGAAGCTCCATCAATCCGAAGTAAAGCTGGCTGGTTGACGATTCCTCGCGGCGGGCGCTGACGAGTACGTCAAGAATATCATTGATAAGGTGCTGCTTTAGATTGGAAAATTGAGCGCCACTATTAATCTTCAATGCTTTATGCGCGGCTGCGTCGTTGCTTATACCCTTATTCGCAATGGCTTCAAAAAGCTGTGCATGCAGCGGTTGCTTTTTCAACGTCGTCTTTAACCAAGTCTTCTGCACAATGCCTTTTTCGGAAGCAGTAAGACATGCTACCAAAGCATATACATCGCCTCCGACGCTTTTAGGCGGGATTAGAAGTTTAAGCTTTTTCATAAAATAGTACGCGACAGTACACCGCAGGTTCTAAAATTTATTGTTCCTGATAAAGTGATAATACATTCATTGTCAATGATAAAATGCGCTTTTAAACAAAAAATGCTGCAGCGCCGGAGTATAAATGCCATTAACAAATAATTGTCCTCCGCTTTGCAATCAGATAGTTTTAAGCCATCAATCAGACTAAGTAAACCAAACCCAACCCGCGAATCAGCCCCGTTAAGCCTGTCACTTTTCTCTAAACCTGTACCTGTAAGCCTGATTGAAAGATACCCGCATCGATGTGCGGGTTTTCTTTTTATAACATTCGCTCACCGGGCAATGAAAACGGGAATTTTTACAAGGTGCCGCACTGAATTAATCGTCTCACCGAAAATCCAGTCAGACAGCGCCTTATGCCCATGGCTCCCTACTATAAGCAGATCCGCCCCTTCTTCCTTCACTATCCGCGCAATTTCTCTTGCACGATACTTATAGCCCAGTACAGCAAAGGCTTCATAGCTTTTTTTCTTAAAAAAAGCGGCGTATTGACCAAGCTGTTCCCGGTCCTGCGCCGTTTCATAGTCGTCGCTTTCTGCACCAATCTTACGAGCTGCAGCACTCTCCACAATATGTATCAGCACAAAACGGGTATCAGGCCGGGCAAGCTGCAGGGCATATTGCAACATCTCTGCGTCCCGCTTTGAATAGTCAAGCGCAAGGGCTATGGTGGCAAAGCCTTTGGCAGGCGGCAGCGCGCCCGCAATATGCCCCTTATGCACCCCGACCTGAACTTCCTTGGTCCGCCGCAGCAACGGATAGATAATGGTAATACCCAGCAGCAGCGCCATCCCGATACCACCACCCACAACAAGCAGGTAGGCCCACCAGGACGGATGTGCTTCCAACAGATCCAGGGCTTCTTCTGCTACCAGCTTTACATTCAGCACAATAATCACCGCCGCCACAATCCATGACGCTGTCCGAACCGCCGGGCCTATAACGAAGGCTCCCATCCGTTCCTTATTGCTCACAAAATGGATAAGCGGGATCACCGCAAATGCCAGCTGCATAGACAACAATACCTGGCTAAATACAAGCAGATTGTCCACTTCGCTTTCCCCCATAATCCAGATAACCAGCGCCGCCGGAAGCACTGCCAGTAGCCGGGTTATAAGACGGCGCATCCATGGATTTATCCGGAGGCTCAGGTAGCCTTCCATCACGATCTGTCCTGCCAGTGTGCCCGTGATGGTGCTGCTTTGTCCCGCCGCAATCAGAGCGATGGCAAACAGGTGGCTGCTCCATTGTGTGCCCAGCATCGTGTGCAGCAGTTGGTGCGCATCTTTAAGCGCGGCCACCTGAGGCAGACCGCCTTTGTGAAAGACGGCGGCGGCCAGGATAAGAATGGCGGCATTCACAAACAGCGCCATGTTGAGTGCTACGGCGCTATCAATAGTGTTGTACTTAATGGCCTTCTTCAGGGAATCATGGTCCCGCTTCACCTTACGGGTTTGTACGAGGGCGGAGTGGAGATAAAGGTTGTGCGGCATCACCGTGGCGCCAATAATGCCGATGGCGATGTAAAGCGCCGTATTGTTAGGCAATGAAGGTTTTAGCCCGCCGGCTATCTCCACAATAGAAGGTTTCGCCAAAATCAATTCTACCAGAAAACAGGCGCCGATAATGCCTACGAGGGCAATAATAAACGCCTCCATCTTGCGCATGCCCAGCTTTTGCAGGTAGAGCAGCAGGAAAGTATCCAGCAGCGTAATGCCCACACCCCACAGCAACGGGATGTGCAGCAGCAGGTTAAGGCCCACGGCCATGCCCAGCACTTCCGCCAGGTCGCAGGCGGCGATGGCAAGCTCTGCGAGGATGTAGAGCGCATAGTTAGCGCCGCGCGGATACACCTCGCGGTTGCACTGCGCCAGGTCGCGGCGGGCTACGATGCCCAGGCGCGCGGAAAGGCTCTGCAGCAGCAGCGCCATCAGGTTGCTCATCACCAGTACCCAGATCAGACGGTAGCCGAACTGTGCACCGCCCTGCAGGTCGGTGGCCCAGTTGCCGGGGTCCATGTAGCCTACGGATACGAGGTAGGCGGGGCCAAAGAATGCGGCAATACGCCGCCAGGGGCTGCTGCGTTTGCCGGGGTCAATGGAAGCGTGGACTTCTGAAAGGGATTCGGATTGGATAAAGCTTATAACAATTGTTAGGTGAAGCTAACAATTGTATGCCAGGTTTTTTTGAACCACCGTGCAAACCTTTCTTCAAAATCAAGCGTCTTACTAAAAAAATAGTAGCTTTACTAAATAATTAGTAGAAGATGTCGTCCAAAAAGAATGATACGCTGCCCCAGCTTCAGCAAAGCCGAAGAGCGGGTAATGCAGGCCCTCTGGCTGCACGACCGCGCTCTGGTGCGCGACCTTATAGCAGCCATGCCAGCCCCAAAGCCCCACGCCAATACAGTAAATACCATCCTCAAAATTCTCGCAGAGAAAGGCTTCGTAACGAGTGAGTCGTTGGGCAATGCCAACATCTACCGCGCCCTCGTGAGTAAGGACGCCTACAGCAGCCGCACCATCGCACAGGTGGTAAAGGGGTACTTCAACGGCTCCTTCGCCGACCTAGTATCCTTCTTTGTGGCGGATAAAAACCTGGATATCGCGGAGCTGGAAAGCGTACTTCAATCTTTAAAAAAGGATAAGTCATGAGTGCGATTGCCTTCTTCATCTATTTGGCGCAGGTAAGCATCTACGCCGCCGTGCTTTGGGGCATCTATTGTGCGGTATGGCGCGGCAAGCCGTTGCTGCGCGGCAGCAGGATTTATCTTCTGAGCAGCCTTGTGCTGCCATTGGTGCTGCCCCTTATCCGGCTACCGTTAGCGGAGCATTCTGCAGTAGCAGCTTACCGCATTGACCTGCCGGAAGTAGTGATTGGCAGGGTGGATAAAGGAGATGAAGGATTTTCCTGGGCCGCAATTGCCCTTTGGCCGTATAGCGCTGTTACAGCTGCCTTGCTCCTTTTGTATGGGCGCAGTTACATCCTGTTATTCCGTAAGCTATTGCGCGGGAAGCGGGAAAAGCGCGATGGCTATACACTCATCACCAGCGCGGGCATCGGCCCCGGTACTATTGGTAAGCGCATATTCTTCCCGGGTAGCGAAGTGAATGCCGCCATCCTGCGTCATGAGCTGGGACATATCCGCGCCGGGCACCGCTACGATGCGGCGCTGCTGCAGGTGATGCATGTGGCTCTGTGGGCTTCTCCAGCGCACTGGCTGATGCGGCGGGAGCTGAAGCTGGTGCATGAGTATGAGGCAGACCGGGCTGCCGTATCGTCCGCATCGGAGCAGGCGGCTTACGGGGAGCTGATGCTATCGCAAAGCCTCGGAATTACGGACACTACCATCGCCCACTTATTTTTTCATCACCCTTTAAAGCTTCGCATTATGATGCTTCAGAAAACAAACATCCGACGCAAAAACTCTTTGGTTATTGCCGCCTGCATGCTCACGAGCATATTCATTACCTCCGCGTTATTCGCACAGACGAAAAGGCCAAAATCTGTTAACCGGGCGCCTGCAAGACATTCAGCAAGCAACGCTGCCAAGGCTAAAGCCGGCGATTTTAAAACAACAAGCGACGGAAGGGTCGTATATAAGCTCGTAGAGCAAATGCCCGCCTTCAATGGCAACCTTTCCGAATGGCTGGCATCCAACTTAGTTTATCCAGATGCCGCGCGAAAGGCAAACCATCAGGGTAAAAGCGTAGTGCAGTTTATTGTGAATAACGATGGCCGCGTATCCGACGCGATGATTGTCCGCTCATCTGGTCATCCGCTTCTGGACAATGAAGCACTGCGGGCCGTAAATGCGATGCCGAGCTGGAATGCCGGCATGCACGACGGTGAGGCGGTACCGGTCTATTTCACATTGCCCATTGGCTTTAAGCTGGATTAATAGCGCGTAAATTTATTAGCCATGCACCGCCTATCAGATTTTTCAGAAAGCCTCGGCATTACTCCGCTCGGCGTGGGCCATGCCTTTTTTCATCATCCCTTAAAAAAACGTATCAATATGCTACAGCTCACAAAATCCCCGCGCCGGCGCACCATTTATGCCTTTGCCGGCATGCTCATGATTGCCTTCACCGCCATGGTAGTAATGGCGCAGGCCAAAAAGGGACGCGCTACGATTGCGCAGCATCCTGCTGCGGAGCAAGTGTCTGATGCACCTGTCATCCACATGGATTGGAAACCGAATGCCGCTTTCACGCCAACGGGCGGCGTGGTATTCACCCGTGCTGAAAGGATGCCGGAGCTACAGCCGAATCTCGGCACCTGGATCGGCAAAAATGTGCGCTATCCTGACGCGGCACGTGCCGCCGGAGTGCAGGGAAAAAGTGTAGTGCAATTTGTGGTAGATGCCAATGGGTTAGTAGGCGCGCCTACTCTTAAAACTACCTCTGGCCATGCGGAACTGGACGAGGAAGCCTTACGCGCAGTCCGTGCCATGCCGCAATGGAAGCCCGGTACACAACAGGGCAATCCGGTGCCGGTGCTGATGACGCTTCCCTTCACCTTTAAGCTGAACGAAAAAGGCAATCCTGTTCCTTTCTGGGAAGGTTGTTAGAACTCCTCAACGATTGAATGGACAAGCGGTTCGTGCCTCAAGCGCGAACCGCTTTACTTTTGCGCCAGCCCATGTCATCTCAAAAACAAATCGTCGTCTCCGGCATCCGCTCTACAGGGTACCTGCACCTCGGTAACTACTTCGGTGCGATCCAGAACTACGTGAAGATGCAGTCGGAATACGACTGCTACTTCTTCGTTGCCGATTATCATAGCCTTACTACGCATCCGGACCCGAAAGACTTAAAGGCTAACGTATTCCGCGTAGCGGCCGAAAACATTGCCTCTGGCCTTGATCCGGAGCAGGTCGCGCTGTATTGCCAGAGCGATATCCCGGAAATTCCTGAGCTATACCTTATGCTCAATATGCTGGCCTACAAAGGCGAGCTGGAGAAGGTGCCCACATTCAAAGACAAGGTGCGCCAGCAGCCGGAAAATGTCAATGCCGGACTGCTTACCTATCCGGTATTGATGGCGGCCGACATTCTAATCCACCGCGCGAGCCTTGTGCCGGTCGGCAAAGACCAGGAACAGCACCTGGAGATGGCCCGCAACTTCGCGCAACGATATAATAACCGCTACGGGGAGCTGTTCCCGGAGCCGCAACCTTTCAATTTCGGCTCAGAGCTAGTAAAAGTGATGAGCCTGGATGGCGCTGGCGGCAAGATGAGCAAGAGCGAGAATGAGAACGCTACCATTTTCCTCGCGGATTCAGACGATGCCATCCGCAAGAAAATCATGAAGGCGAAAACGGATGCCGGCCCGCAGTCGGCCGGGGAGGAAAAGCCACCTTACATCCAGAGCCTCTTTGACCTGATGCGCCTGGTGAGCGCATCCGAAACGGTACAGCCTTTTGAAGATGCCTTCAATACCACTGGCATCCGTTACGGCGATATGAAGAGGCAGCTGGCAGAAGATATGGTGGCTTTTGTAGCACCTATCCGGGAGCGTGCGGCAGAGTTGCAACGGGATGAAGACAGCTTGCGCAGGATATTGAAGCGCGGCGCTGAGAAGGCACGGGAAAGCGCGTCAAAAACAATTTCGGAAGCACGGGAGCGGATTGGGATTCATTATTACTAATCAACCAATACGCCCGTTGCGTGAATTACATTTCATGGACATTAACTGCACCCGGGAAGAGCTAAGCCTGCTGCAAACAATTGCGGATGCCGCTAACTCTATTGGCGCGCCGGCTTACCTCATCGGCGGCTTCGTGCGGGATAAAATCATTGGCCGCCCAACCAAAGACGCAGACATCGTGTGCGTCGGGGACGGCATTGCGCTGGCGCATGAGGTAGCGACGCGGTTGAGGCCACGGCCTGCGGTCGCCTTCTTCAAAAACTTCGGGACGGCACAGATAAAGGTGGATGGATTTGAAGTGGAGTTTGTCGGCGCACGCAGAGAATCGTATCGGGCAGATTCCCGTAAGCCGGAAGTAGCGCCGGGCACTCTAGAAGACGATCAGAAGCGGCGTGATTTCACCATTAATGCCCTCGCCATTTCATTGAACGAAGCTGGCTTTGGAAAGCTGCTTGACCCATTTACAGGCATTGCAGATATTGAGGCAGGCATTATTCGTACCCCCCTGGACCCGGACATCACCTTTTCCGATGATCCGCTGCGGATGATGCGCGCCATTCGCTTCGCGACACAACTCAATTTTCAAATCCTGCCGGAAACTTTTGAGTCTATTAAGCGCAATGCCGAGCGCCTGAAAATCATTTCTGCGGAACGTATCACCGATGAGCTGACCAAAATTATGCGCACCCCAAAGCCGTCAATCGGCTTTGATCTTTTATACAGAAGTGATCTGTTGCAGCAGTTCTTTCCACAAATGGTGGCGCTGGCTGGCACGGAGATGCGCGAGGGAAAAGGCCACAAAGACAATTTTTACCACACGCTGCAGGTCTTGGACAATGTCTGCGCCCGCTCTCAAAACATCTGGCTGCGCTGGGCTGCGGTGCTGCACGACATTGCCAAGCCGGCAACCAAGCGCTTTGAAGAAGGCCACGGCTGGACTTTTCACGGACACGACGCGGTGGGGGAGCGAATGGTGCCGAAAATTTTCCGTCAGCTGAAACTGCCCTTGGGCGAAGAGATGCGCTATGTGGCGAAGCTTGTGGCGCTCCACCTGAGGCCTATTTCCCTTTCCAAAGAAGACATCACAGACTCCGCCATGCGGCGCCTGCTCTTTGATGCCGGGGCTGACCTGGACGACCTGATGTCACTTTGTGAAAGCGACATTACCTCCAAGAATCCTGTGAAGGTGCGGCGGTTCCTGAACAACTTTGCAATGGTCAAGGAGCGCCTTGCAGCGGTGGAAGAAGCCGACAAGATGCGAGCGTGGCAGCCGCCGATTGACGGCGCTGAAATCATGCAGATCTTCGGGCTGCCGCCAAGTCGGGAAGTGGGCGCGCTGAAAACTGCGATTCGCGAAGCCATTCTGGATGGCGTCATTCCCAATACACGCCAGGCCGCCATGGAGTTTCTACTACGCCGCGCGGCGGAGCTAAACCTCGCACCTATTGCATGACCCACCTTCTGCTTCAGCAAGCCGATATCACAAAACTAGCCGTGGATGCCATTGTGAACGCTGCCAACCGCTCGCTATTGGGCGGCGGTGGCGTAGATGGCGCTATCCACCGAGCCGCCGGGCCGGAGCTGCTGGAGGAATGCAGGCTGCTGGGCGGCTGCACTACCGGCGAGGCCAAAATGACCGGCGCCTACCGGCTGCCGGCGCGGCACATCATACATACCGTAGGGCCGGTCTGGAATGGCGGGAAGAGCGGCGAGGAGACACTACTTGCGGCGTGCTATGCTAATAGTCTGCGCATTGCGGGGGATGCCGGCTTGCGCAGCATCGCTTTCCCGAATATCAGCACCGGCGTTTATCATTTTCCCAAGCCGCTTGCGGCCGCAATTGCGATAAAAGCCGTTACCGATTTTGTTACACAACATCCCGATGCCCTGGACGAGGTCGTTTTCGTTTGCCACGACGCGGAAAACTTTTCCCTTTATCGTGCTGCGCTGTAATAGACGCTTATTATTTGCAAGCCATTAATGTCGTCTTCTCCGCGGTTGGGCAGGATAGATAACACAACTGAGCAGTAATTCTCTGCAAAAACGTGAGGTCATACGCCGGAAATCGGCGCCGGATACGTCGGTTTCATTGATGACGGCAGCGACGCCTTTCGCCAGGTGTCTTTTGTCCGTGCCCCAGCCGCGCCAGACGTCTATGCGATACCGGTTGCCGCAGAGAGGTGCCAAGGTGTCTGGTATTTTTGCATCGTCTGCCGCTAGCCGGTAAAGCGCTATTGTCAGGGCCGGCTTCAGCGCTGCTACGCGCTTCGCTACCATTTCGGCATCCTGCAGCGAGGCGCTATCATAATAGAATCCGGTACAGTTGTAGCCACGGTAGCTAAAAGTGCCTGTAGCAAATTGCGTGAAGCTTTTGAGAAAGACCGGCTTATCGCTTCCCCGGCTGATAATGGCGATCCGGTTTACCTCTGCCCGATGCGGCCTGGTGCCTTTGTCAACATTCCAGGAATATTTAGCCGTGCTACAACCGGAGCAGCAAACAAAACAGGCTGCAAATAATACAAGAGCGCGCATGGATTGAACGTGGATGGCAAGATAGGCCTTGCCGGCGGGCTGAAAAAAGTGGATACCGAGTGGACATTAATATTCCGTTCATGATGTGGTAATGATTTCATAACAGTCTTATCAGCAGCACCGGGTAGGGCTCAGGGTAGCTTTGCAGCGAAAACTGATAATATGTTACGACTGATTGTTTTACTCACCTTTTTCCTTGGCGGAATGAATGCCTTTGCCGCGACCATCAGCGGCACTGTGCGCGATGGAAAGGACACGACTGCAATGATTGGCGTCATTGTCAACATTGCCGGTACATCGCGCTAAGCACAGACCGATCTTGACGGCCATTACGAGTTTCAGAATATGCCGGATGGTACGTACACTGTGGAGTTCAACTATGTTTCTTATACAAAGCAAAGCGCTACGGTGGCAGTATCGGGGGCTGATGTGACACAGGACATTACCATGAAAGCTGCCGGCAATCAATTGGCTGGTACCACTGTACGTACGAACCGCCGCACGAACACGGAAAGCTCTGTGATTATGGAGATTAAGAAAAGCAGCGTGTCTGTAAGTGGCATTTCAGCTGCGCAAATCTCCAAAACGCAAGACCGTAATGCTGCTGACGTAGTAAAGCGCATTCCCGGCGTGACCATTCAGGACGACCGCTTCATTACCGTGCGCGGCCTCGCAGACCGCTACAATTCCGTTTGGCTGAATGATGCCGGCGCGCCCTCTTCTGAAGTGGACAAGAAGTCTTTCTCTTTTGATCTCATTCCTTCCGGCCTCATTGACCGCATTCTCGTATTCAAGACGCCTGCTGCCGACCTGCCGGGCGATTTTGCCGGCGGCATGGTAAAGATTTACACGACTTCTATCCCGGACAAGAATCAGTACAACATTGCTGTGCAGGGCTCTTACCGCTCCGGCTCTACGGGCACGGATTTCAACTATGAACCGCGCCGTTCCGGGGATATTATCGGCTATGATAATGGCAGCCGGAATCTGCCGGGTGTTGTACCTGCCGGTTTCTTTGATAATTCTACAGCGGATGTGAGTGCTATTACAAAGACTTTTGATAATAACTGGACAATCAATAATCAAAAGCAGTCGCCTGATCTGCGCCTGAGCGCATCTGCGTCCAATGTATTTAAGCTGAAAGGACTGAAGCTGGGCAATACAATCGGCGCGTCTTACACCAATACCCGCACTAACTATAATGTACAGCAGTACGATTGGGTAGATACCACGCCGCAGTACCATTACAACGACCAGGAATCAATCAACAAGGTAAATCTGGCGCTCATGGAGAATCTTGCTGTGGTCATTGGCAACTCTAAGATCGAGTTGAAAAACCTTTACAACCAGATTGGCACCTCCGCGGTCACCTATCGCACAAGCATCCATGATTCTGCGCTTTCCTCATTTGTTTCGCTGAGGGGTTATCAGCTTGGCTATGAGAACAAGAAGACGTACTCAACGCAGCTAAGCGGCACCCATCACAATGAAGACGACAGCCGTAAGTATAACTGGACCCTTGGCTACAGCAGCCTGGTGCGTAATACACCCGACTTACGTCGCTTGCTCTATTTTGAGAATGCGAATGCGCCGGGCGAATATTATGCTCAGGTGGCATCCAATTCCGATGTGAATTTTGGCGGCGGTAAACTGTATGGCAATCTGGACGAGAAAGTTTATAGCTTTTCGCACCAGTTTACGCAGAAGGTCAGGTTTAAGGATGATTATAGCATTGACCTTAGCCTCGGCAACTATCTGGAATACAAGAAGCGGAATTACAACCTGAGGGAGCTGGGCTATACTTTGGATGCGCGCATTCCTTATAACGTCCGCAGCCAGCTGCTTGCGCTCCCTATCAACCAGATTTTCGCACCAGCAAACGTAGGCGACCAGACCAACTTTCTTATCAAGGACGCAACGGCAGACTATGACCATTACACGGCGCAGAACACTTTGCTGGCTTCATTTGTTTCGGCCAATGTTCCGATCGGGAACCATTTCAAGGCGCTTATTGGCGCACGCTATGAAAGTAATCGCCAGCAATTAGAGACTTCTGTAAACTACGATACCATTAAACCTGACCTGAAGACTGACTTTATACTGCCAAGCATTAACCTGACGTACAATTTCAACGCAAAGCAACTGCTGCGCGTAGCCTACGGTAAGACACTGAATCGCCCGGAATTTCGTGAGCAGCGCCGGCCTTCTTCTATGACTTCTCGCTGCGTGCCGGCACTTACGGTGCGCTATTCTTTCCAGGCTCACCAGCCCTTAGCGTAGCGGAAGTGCATAATCTGGATGCCCGCTATGAGTTTTATCCCCTCCGCAGGCGAACTGATACACGCCGGCGTGTTTTACAAAAGCTTCAATAATCCAATACAGCTCTCCATCCTCGGAGGACTCCAGGATAAGTCGTTCTCATTTATCAACGGCACGCGAGCCCAGGTGGGTGGTGTTGAGCTTGACGTGCGTAAGAATCTTCACTTCCTGGACGATAAATTCGGCACCCGCTTCCTGAAAAATCTTGTGGTCGTCGGCAACCTTTCTGTTGCAAAAAGCGAAGTGACCATAGACAGCGCTTTCGCGAAGCGGCAAGGTGCCGACGTGGTATTGAAAGGTCCTATGCAGGGACAGTCGGATGTGGTTATAAATGCCGGACTGTTTTATCAGAACGACAGCGCGGGTATTCAAGGGTCGGTCCTGTACAACTATTACAGCCCAAGACTTTATGCAGTAGGTCGCACCAATGAAGGCAGCATCGGCGAGCTTGGTTTCCACAGCTTGGACGTCGTATTGTCCAAGATGTTTGCAAAGCACTACACCGTGTCCTTCGGCATCCAGAATCTGCTGGATCAGAGCATTCGCTTCTACGAAGACCGCAACCTGGACAACAAGTTTGACGCTAAGAACGACAACCCGTTCAAAACTTATAAGCCGGGCCAGTACTTTACGTTGGCGGTAAAGATGCGTTTCTAACGCCCTTTCTTAAACAGGGATCCCAGCACGTTGCGCACGATGGCGTTGCCCGCCGTGCGCATCATGCTTTTTACGACAGTGTTGCTCATCATGTTTTCCAAAAATGACGGCCCCGCCGGCACTTGTTGCTGCACTTGCGGTGCGCTGCCGGCCGGAGCAGCTTTTGCTTGCACAGAGCTGGTCGCAGCAGCGAGCTTGCCATTCAGGATTTCACACGCACTATCGCGGTCAAGCGTCTGGGCGTACTTCGGGACAAGCGCGGACGCGCTCACGATGCTTTGAATTTCCTGCGATGTCAGTATGTCCATGCGCGAGCGTGGCGGGAAGAGCATGGTGTGAACCAGTGGCGTAGGAATACCTTTCTCGTCCAGCAGCGTCACCAGCGCTTCGCCGATGCCAAGTTGCGTGATGAGATCTTCTGTTTTGTAGAATGTAGATTCTGGATAATTCTGTGCCGTCTGCACAATCGTTTTTCGGTCAGCGGCAGTGAAGGCGCGAAGGGCGTGCTGCACCTTCATGCCAAGCTGTCCGAGCACAGATGGGGAGACGTCCATCGGGTTTTGCGTGCAGAAGAAGATGCCCACGCCTTTGGAGCGAATGAGTTTGATAACCGTCTCCAATTGTTTCACCAGCACTTCACTTGCCTCTTAGAAGATGAGGTGCGCCTCGTCAATAAACATCACCAGCTTCGGCTGATCTACATCGCCGGCTTCCGGCAGCGTATTATAAAGCTCAGAGAGCAGCTGCAGCATGAAAGTGGAGAAGAGCTTCGGCCGGTCTTGCAGGTCTGTAACCCGTAGGATGCTGATCATTCCCCGACCGTCCGGCGCGATTCGCATCAGGTCGTCCACCTCAAAGGATGGCTCGCCAAACAGCGGCTCCGCACCCTGCTGCTGTAGCTCCACCACCTTGCGCATGATGGTGCCGATGCTTGCGGCCGAAAGAGTACCGTATGCGGCAGCAAGCTCGCTCTTGCCTTCGTTGGCAGCCCATTGCAGCAGGCGCTGAAGGTCTTTAAGGTCTAGTAGCGGCATCGCATGGTCGTCGCAATACTTGAACAGCATCGCAAGGATGCCTTCCTGCGTATCGTTCAATCCAAGAATTTTGGAAAGCAGCACCGGCCCGAATTCAGAGACCGTTGCCCGCAGACGGACGCCCGGCTCTTTGCTCAGCGAAAGCAGCTCCACAGGGTAAGCAGCAGGCTCGTATTGCATCCCAAGTTGCTGTATGCGCGCGGCAAGCTTGTCATTTAGCGCACCCGCGGCTGCAATGCCGCTGAGATCGCCCTTGATGTCCATAAGCAAAACGGGCACACTGGCATCGCTCAGGCCTTCGGCAAGCCGTTGCAGCGTCTTGGTTTTACCCGTACCGGTGGCCCCTGAAATCAGACCGTGACGGTTCATCGTCTTCAGCGGCACGCGGACGGCGATGTCTGGTTGAACCGCGCCATCCAGCACCGCTTTACCGAGCTCAAGTATTGCGC
The DNA here is from genome assembly GCA_963782125.1 of uncultured Bacteroidota bacterium. Taxonomy (GTDB): domain Bacteria; phylum Bacteroidota; class Bacteroidia; order Chitinophagales; family Chitinophagaceae; genus UBA1952. Next base: position 280,377 of record CAWAID010000007.1, on the reverse strand, counting down.
CTTTAAAGGTGTAAGCAGGCGTGATTGTCGTTGCGAAGTCTTTTGCGCTCATAAGAAATGAGCAGCAAGTTAAAACTCCACGTGCACACGGATGGAAGCAATGCTTGCCGGCCCACGGTCGCTGTTGTAGCCGGGATTAAGACACAGCTGATAATCGCCGCTGAGCCAGAGTCCTTCTTTGCGCAGCTTCGCGCTGTAGAAAAGCTCGCCAATCATCTCCGGCGCATAGTTCAACGTGCCATCGCCAAGAATAAATCCGCTGCCGCCTTGCTTAAGGTATTCGCGATGGTGGGCGGAAAGGCCGTTGGCTACAAAGGCAAGCCCTAATACATCCTCATCACGCTTCCATTTTAAGCCTTTTAGTTGCGCACCAAGTGCGAAAGTCTGATCAATTTCTGTAAAGCACCATGTTTCAGCCTTCCCATCGTTCCAACCGAAGCGGGTAAAGGCGGAAATGGCATCGGTTACTTCCTGATTTGCGTTGAAAGCGAAGCCTGTCTTTGTGCGGCCTTCCGCGCGTGTGGCCTCCACGTCGGGCACGAAAAATATCCCGCTTGTTGCAACCCGGTAGCTGCCCATATGTGTCCGGTTATGGTATCCCAGAAGGCGCGCGGTTCCTTCTCGGCCGTGCCATTTATACGTCCGGTTTATCTCCGCATTCAGCGCCAGACTCTTGCCAAAATCCGTTGAAAGCTTATCGCCGTTCGCTTCTTCCGGCAGCGCTGCAGCCGCCACTTTATAAGCCCAATTATTGAGGGCCAGTTCTACCGCGGCGGCAAATGTGTAACCGCGTACATTGGCAGCATAATCCCACGCGCCGGTGTTCATCAGGCTCCAGTTCATGAACTGCAGTACGCGGTGAGTTAGAAACAGCGTTTTGATCAAAAATGTCGCCAAGGGAATACTTACCGATCAGGAAACGCAGGTGATTTTTTGGCGAGAAAGTAGCCAGCGCGTTAGCGCCGTCTTCTATCGTATCTGCCTCACTGCCTTTTAGGCCAATGGTCTGTGAGAAGAACAGGCGGGCCAAATAGAGTGATGGAGCAGGATTACCCACACGAAAAGTCTCGCCGTTCAAAGATCCGCCCACGCCCAGCGCCCCGCTCAGACCGCTGCCGCCGGCAATTTCAGGGTTCACATACACTTCTGCACCTTTCCAAAGTCGCGCGCCGCCAAAGAGCGTCATCGTAAGGCTGTTCTGTTTTTCCTCATCGCCGCTCAGGCTGTTTACGCCGCTGTAAGGGGTTTTGAAGCGGGCACTGTACTGATAGATATATGTAGTCTGGAAGTGCAGGTTAACGCGGTTAGCCACCGGCTTGCGGATAGTGTCCTGCTGCGCGAAGGCGAATAGAGGCGCAATGCACAGGCCGAGAAAAAAGGGTAAGCGATACATAGGCAACAAAAAGGTTGTGGCAACAAATGTAATCGCAAAAGTTAGATCAAGCTAACATTTTGACGGAGGCGATCTACCGAGACTATCGCTTGGTAAAAACGCGTCTGAGCTTCCCGTTTCCTTCGTCTGTCAGGCTGAAGATGTAAGTGCCGGCGGCCAGCGCGCTGATTGATATGGGCGTCGCACTTAAGGCAACACCTGTCATAAGCCGGCGACCGAACATATCTGTAATCGCATAATTGTAGTAGCCAGTCCGGAGCCCGCTGATAAATACCTCATTTGCGGCCGGATTAGGGAACAGCGTGGGCGCATTCAACGGCTGCGGCGGCACATTTGCATCTTGTGGCAACGCAGCTCAGCGTGCAGCCTGCAGCCCATGCTGCGTGCTGTCTTGCAGGATGGCGGTTACGCGTGTTGTGCCCCAGGGGCCGACAGCAAAGGTGTAATCCAGGCGTATGGAATCTCCCGGCACCATAGGCCCGCTTAATGATTGTGGGGCAGTGCCAGTCAGGCTTTTATGAAAAAGATCAAAGTGATCGCGCTCACCATTATTCGCATTAAACTGCACCGTGTCTTCCGTCACCACCGCGAAAAGCAGGAGCTTGCCGGAGCTTACGCCTGCTACTTTTTTAATGCTTACTATAGCCCGACCGGAATCGGCAGATAGGCGCGATACCGACACGCGCATTGCATAATCTGAACTTTGGCCGGATTCCCGCTGAAAGATGACCGGTTCGTAGTAATGTTCATTCGCAGGTATCGGTATACCGTTGATAACCAATCTAGGGGTGCTCCCGAATACACTGTAAAACCTGGTTCGGGCATCGTTCTCCGTTTTATTTAATTGGTTGAACGGGCACGCAGGGTAGGGTGCGCTGGGATAGTAAGTGATGTGCAGCACATCCGGAAAAGCGGCTAGGTTGGCATAAAAACCAGGATTGCGCCCGGCGCATATACTCCAATAGGTATTTGTGAAATGCTCTACCACAGTAGTACGCGGAACGGGCTGCGCGAGAACTCCGAAGGGCAACAGGAGCAGTAATACAAAGCTTTTCATAAGTACCAATTGATATAGTAAGGTACGTCAACGCGAGGCGCGCGGATTTTCCTGACTCCTGCAACATCCTTTTGCGCACCTGTGGCTTTTTGGCTTCGCTGCAGATATACTATTTGAATGAACGCTACAGCCTGCAGCCACTGCTTGTGCAAGCTACCTGATGCGGTTTATCATTTTGCCTGCCTATAGACGGGCGACACCTTAGTTTGCAAACCGGTATTCGGACGAGAGGGCAGCTTTTCATCCACCTTTACCTCTTGGAAAATGAACCAACTTCATCTCATGCGTCGCTACCACCACTATAAGCTAAGTGCTCTCTGGAATGGCAATATGGGCAGCGGCACGGCCGGCGTCCGGTCCTACGACCGCAGCCATACCGTTTCCATTGCCGGCAAGCCGGAGCTGCACCTGACAACGGACAACGCCGCCGTTGGCGATAAAGCGAAGCTGAACCCGGAAGATTTACTCGTAAGCGCGCTTGCGTCCTGCCACATGCTCACCTACCTCTACGTTTGCGCGCTGGAAGGAGTAGTGATTACGGACTATCGCGACGATGCGACGGGCACCCTGCTGGAACAAGACGGCGGCGGGCATTTTGAGGATGTAACGCTCAACCCTGTTGTGACTGTGGCAGAACAGTCCATGCGGGAATGCGCCATAGCACTGCACCACAAGGCGCATGACCTTTGCTATATTGCAAATTCGGTCAACTTTGAGGTGCGCTGCAATCCTGTATGCAAAGTTGCCGGCGAAGATTAAGCGATGCCCCAACCGTCCATGCTCATTGAAACACCCCGGCTTATTATCCGCGAAATGCTACCGGAGGATGAGGCGGGCATGTTCTCTATGGACTCCGATCCTGAAGTGCACCGCTACCTCGGCAACCGGCCTTATCAAGCCCCTTCAGAGAGTCGCGACGATATATCCTTCATACGGCAGCAATATGCAGCGCACGGTATTGGCCGCTGGGCGATGCTGCTGAAAGAAGATGGCGACTTTGTTGGATGGACCGGCTTCAAACGCATCACGGAGCCGGTAAACGGCCACATAAATCATCTTGACTTCGGTTACCGCCTTGCGCGCCGACATTGGAGCAAGGGCTTGGCTACTGAAGGCGGCCGGGCTGCGCTGGATTTCGGAATAGATATGCTGGGTTTCCGGGACATATATGCGATGACGGACGTGGAAAATGGCGCATCAAGGCATATTCTGGAAAGCCTAGGCTTCCGGTTCATAGAAGTCTTTGGCTACGACGGTACTCTTTTCTGGCGCGAAGGTCTGCCAGTTACCTGGTATCGGCTTTTTGACAATCGGATTTCTGATTGACCTGTCTAGTCAAAAAACAGCCGCCACAATTGTGACGGCTGTTTTCATTTTAGACGATCAGAATGCTGCATTCAGTATGCCGATTTAGTTGCCATACTCGCTCAAAAACTTAATTCGCATCATTTGCAGGTGCTCCAGGCTTACGTCACGGTCCTTGAACTCCTCGTAGGCGTCTACCAGGTTGCCATCGTGGCTTTCGCTTGAAGTAGTCGAAGATGTCTTCCTGCTCGTCCTCGTCCAGCTCGTTCTTCCAGGCAATAGTCCAGGTTCAGGCGCGTGCCGGATGCAACGATGGTTTCCATCTCGCCCAGCAGCTCAGTGCAGGTTCAGGCCTTTGTTCTTGGCTATTGTTTCCAGCGGTATTTTCTTGTCGATGTTCTGGATGATGAACACCTTCATGCCGCTCTTGTTCACCACGCTCTTCATCACGAAGTCGTCCGGCTTCTCAATCTCATTCTCCTCCACATACTTGGCTATCAGGTCTATGAACTTCCGCCCGAAGCGCATGGCCTTGCCCTTGCTGACACCGCTGTATTTTCTCCAGCTCCTCCATGGTGGTAGGGTAGGCGGTAGCCATTTCCTCCAGTGAGTTTTCCCGGAAAATGACGAAGGGAGGAAGCCTTTTTTCCTTAGCCACCTGCTTGCGCAGCTCCTTGAGCATACGCCACCAGCGTCTCATCGGCTACAGCGGGCGCCTGCGCCGCAGCTGCGTCATCTTCCTCTGCCTTTTCCTCCTCGTAGTTGTGGTTAAGCGATACCTTGATGGAGAAAGGCTTCTTCAGGAATTTGCGGCCAACGTCGGTGATTTTCAGCAAGCCATACTCCTCAATGTCCTTGCGGATAAAGCCCTCCAGCATCATCTGGCGGATGAGGCTTTGCCAGAAATTGGCATCCATCTGCATCACCAGCCCGGCGCCGAAGCACTTCAGCTTGTCGTGGCCGATAGGTCGCAATCTGCGGATTGCTGGCACCAAGCACCACATCCACCACGTAGTTGATGCCGAAGCGCTCTTCCAGCGCGTGTACGGCGTCCAGCACAATCTTGACGCTGTCCTTTACGTCCAGCTTTTCCTTCGGGTGCAGGCAGTTGTCGCAGGCACCGCAGTTTTCCTGCGTCAGTGTTTCGCCGAAGTAGTGCAGCAGCAGCTTGCGGCGGCATACGGCGCTTTCAGTATAGGCAACCGTCTCGGAGATCAGCTGTGCGCCCATCTCGCGCTCGCTAGCGGCTTGTCGCGCATCAGGTGCTCCAGCTTCTGCACATCCTTGATGGAATAGTAAAGAATGCACTTGCCTTCCAGTCCGTCGCGGCCGGCGCGGCCTGTTTCCTGGTAATAGTTTTCCAGGCTCTTCGGGATGTTGTAGTGCATCACAAAGCGCACATCCGGCTTGTCGATGCCCATGCCAAAGGCGATGGTGGCCACAATCACATCCACCTTTTCGTGCAGGAACTGATCCTGCCGCTTGCGCGCGTAGTCGCATCCAGGCCGGCGTGGTAGGCCACAGCGCTTACGCCATTGGCAACAAGGGTGCTGGCCAGCTCTTCCGTCGTCTTGCGGTTGAGGGTGTAGATGATGCCGCTCTTGCCCTTCATGCCCTGGATGAACCGCACCATGTGCTTCAGCACCTGCTGCCTTGCGTGCCTTTGGGCACTATCTCGTAATACAGATTGGGGCGGTTAAAGGAGTCAATGAAGATGTTGGCTTCCGCAGCGCCGAGGTTCTTCACGATGTCGTCCTGCACCTTGGGAGTGGCGGTAGCTGTGAGCGCAATGATGGGCAGGTTGACGATCGATCTCGTCAATCATGCCGCGCAGCTTGCGGTATTCCGGGCGGAAGTCGTGGCCCCATTCGGAGATGCAGTGCGCTTCGTCTACAGCAACGAAGGATATCTTGATATCGGAGAAGAAAGTCAATGTTTTCGCTGCTTGGTCAGCGTTTCCGGAGCCACGTACAGCATCTTGGTCTTGCCTGCCATCAGGTCCTGCCTGCACCTTCCTTCTGCTGCACCTTGCTCAGCGTAGAGTTCAGAAAGTGGGCCACGTTATCCTTGCTGCTGTAAGAGCGCATCAGATCCACCTGGTTCTTCATCAGGGCTATGAGCGGGGAAACAATGATGGCTACGCCTTCGCTCACAACTGCCGGAAGCTGGTAGCAAAGGCTTTTTCCGCCGCCGGTAGGCATAATAACGAAGGTATCCTTGCCGGAAAGTATGCTCTGGATGATGGCTTCCTGCTTGCCTTTAAATTTTTCAAAGCCGAAATGCTCCTGCAGCGACGCAGTAAGTGGCGAGATATCCGTGGTCGGGGATTTGGTGGCCTTTTTCTTAGCCGGTGCGCGTCTGACTGCTGCTTCCATATTCACAAAATGTATCGGGCGTGTGGCACGTATGATGTTTTAGCCCCGTGTTTTTTAAGGTGTGCGAATTTACACTCAACAAGGTAAAGCCCTTTCCCTAAAATAATGAACCGTTTTTTAACGGTAACAGGTCCTTTTACCTTTGTAAACGTTTCTAATAACAAACCATTCATGACTTTTCAAGCAGTTGACGCCGGCTTTGACACACTTTGCATCCACGGAGGCCACCGTAGCGAGCAACACCGGGCGCATCTTACGCCTATCTATGCGAGCAGCACCTACACTTTTGACTCGGCCGAACAGGGCGTGGCCATTTTTCAGGGCGAGGAGGAGGGATATATCTATGGACGCTTCGGCAACCCTACCATTCGCGAGGCGGAAGAAAAGATTGCATTGCTGGAAGGGCATGGGCTGGATGTGCCGCTTAAGGCGATTCTTCACGCATCCGGAATGGCTGCTGTGACCACTATGCTGCTTTCTAACCTGCAGAGCGGCGATAAAATCATCACCCACCACAGCCTGTACGGTGGTACGCAGGAGATGATTGATAAAATCCTACCGGGCCTCGGCATAGAAGCGGTTGTCGTTGATTTTCATGATCTCCGGGCGGTTGAGGAAACAATTCGCACCACCAGCCGCATCAGGATGATGTACTTAGAAACGCCGGCCAACCCGACGCTCCAGTGCATTGATCTCTCGGCTCTGTGCACGCTCGGTCATCAGCATAGCCTTATTATCTGCGCCGACAATACTTTTTCTACGCCATTTCTACAGCAGCCTTTTAAGCATGGCGTTCACTTTGTGATGCACAGTACCACCAAGTTTCTAAACGGTCACGGCACCGCAGTTGGCGGCGTAGTCGTTTACCGGGCTGATCTGCCGGAAGAACGCCAGCAAAAGCTGATTAAAACCCATCGGCTGCTCGGGGGCAATTCAAATGCCTTTGAAGCCTTTTTGCTGACCAATGGGTTGCGAACACTTGGCATCCGGATGGAGCGGCATTGCAGCAATGCACAGCAGGTTGCTGAATTTCTGGACAGCCACGATGCGATCGGCAAAGTGAATTTTCCGGGCCTGCAATCTCATCCTGACTATGCGATTGCCGCGCGTCAGATGAAGAAGGCGCCGCCCGTACTGAGCTTTGAGCTAAAAGGCGGATTTGAAGCGGGCAAGCGATTCATGAATGCCTTGAAGCTCTGCACAAACGCCGTATCCTTAGGCACATGCGATACGATTCTTTCGCATCCGGCGTCCACGACCCACGTAGGTGTTCCGCGCGAAGCGCGACTGACTTCGGGTATCACAGATGGCTTGATTCGGATGAGTGTGGGCATGGAAAATATTGAAGACCTTATTTCAGATTTAGCGCAAGCCCTTGCTAAGGCTTAGCATCGCATAAGCGTAAATTTGCTGCCATGCAAGCAGCCTACGTAATAGATGCCGTCCGCACGCCAATAGGCAAATACGGCGGTGCACTCTCCACCATTCGCCCAGACGACCTGCTGGCCATTGTCATCAAAGCGCTGATCGCCCGCAATCCCAAAATTGACGTCAATGCTATTGAAGATGTCATTGCCGGAGCAGCGAACCAGGCCGGTGAAGACAACCGGGATGTGGCCCGTATGAGCGCGCTGCTGGCCGGGCTGCCGGTAACCGTGGGCGGATCTACCGTTAACAGACTTTGCGCCTCCGGGCTGGAGGCCATTCAGACGGCTGCGCGTGCCATTATGTGCGGCGATGGCGAACTCTTCATCGCAGGCGGCGTAGAAAGTATGAGCCGGGCACCCTTCGTAATGGGTAAGGCAGAAACGGCTTTTGGCCGGGCGCAGGAGCTGTACGATACCACGATGGGCTGGCGCTTTATCAATGAAAAACTGAGCGCACTTTATCATCCCTACGCAATGGGCGAGACGGCGGAGAATGTAGCAGCGCAGTACAACGTGAGTCGCGAAGCACAAGATGCTTTCGCCGCCCGCACTCAGGAAAAATATTTTGCCGCTAACGCTGCGGGAAAGTTTGCCGATGAATTGGTTTCTGTAGCAGTGCCAGGTGCTAAGGGCGCGATTACAATTGTAGATACGGACGAGCATCCCCGGCTCTCTACTACTGAGCAATTGGCGAAGCTCAAGCCTGCATTTAAAGCCGGCGGTACCGTAACTGCGGGTAATAGCAGCGGCATCAATGATGGCGCAGCTGCCCTACTGTTGGCATCAGAAGAAGCGGTAAAAAAATATGGCTTAACACCGCTCGCCAGGGTAGCAGCGATGGGTATTGCCGGTGTTGAGCCTGCAATTATGGGCATGGGTCCGGTGCCCGCGTCGCGAAAGGCATTATTAAGGGCTGGCATACAGCCGCATGACCTGGACCTGATAGAATTGAACGAGGCCTTTGCCGCGCAGGCTATTCCCTGCATGGCGGAACTTGGTCTTGACGAGACGAAAGTGAACGTGAACGGCGGGGCAATTGCCTTGGGCCATCCGCTCGGCTGCTCCGGCGCCGGGTGTCCACAACGCTGTTGCATGAGCTAAGGCGGTGCGGCGGGCGATATGGTCTGGCTACCATGTGCATTGGTGTCGGGCAGGGCTCGGCTATTATTTATGAACGCATCTAACCTTTAAATGAAAAAGCCGGGCTTTTTAAGCCCGGCTTTTCCCTGAAATAGCACCGATTATTGTTTGCTAAAACGAACGGGTGCATACCCTTGAACATGCAGCAGGTAAATCCCCTGTGGCATGGCTTTCAGCGAAATCTGTGCTTCTTTCGCGCCAGCGACCATCTTGCCCTGCATCATCATGCGGCCGGTAATATCCGTTACACTGAAATTTCCGGCACCCACAGGCACGCCGTCGGGGAGTCTGACACTGACGGTTTCAGTTGCCGGGTTTGGATAGACGGCGGGCTGAAATTCAGGGTTAATGCCCTTAATCCCCACACCAGGGATCTGGATATTCCGGAATTGTGGCATCACGGCAATGTCCGTTATACTCAGGCCATAACCAATCGTGTCCACCAGCGTTACTCCGCCAGTGGTCGGATTTAGGGTGTATAGTAAATCTACGGCGCTGTTGCCCGTATTAGCCGCGAGGTAGCCGACATCGGTTCCCGAGGTTGAATCATAGAAATAGTCAAGGTCGGAAGGTCCGAAAGGTATAATGCCAGCCCCGAAAATGCTGGATGCGACTGTGTTCAGCCGGCCGTTATTTGGCGGGTTAACAGTCACAAATACGGCGCCGGAATCGTTGATGGCATTAAGTGTTGTCGCCGTTGCACCGGCATAACTCTTCGTATAAGCAACGGTGCTTACGCGTACGGCACGGCTTGCATTTACATCGCCTGCGGTCCACCGAAGGTTAGAATCTGTAGCTGCTATAAGGCCGTTATTAGGGTTGAGACGGTAATTAGCACCGTTCAGCGCGCTCACAACGCGAATGCGGTCAACGGTCGGGTTGAAGTCAAATCCAATGTCAAACGTATTGCCCAGGGCCATTGTGTCATTGCCGGAGGAAATAGGTGTCGCAACCGCAGTCGCCGGATTAATCCTGTACAGACGGTAGGTATTAAAGGCGCCGCCCGTATATCCCAATGCATAAAGCTGCCCGTCGGCAGGGCGAAAATCAAGGCCCACCAGGGTATGCGCGGAGTCTACCCCTGTTATATAACCCAGGCTGCGCAATTGCTTGGGGGTGGCAGCATCAAAAGAAACAAGTACACGGCTGCCGGCTAATGCATAAACACCCCTTCCCGCAAAGGGGCCGGCCGCCAGGCTGCCTGGTATCACGGCAATATCTTTTACTGCGAGTCCGGGAGAACCAACTGAGGTGGCAGCGCCCGTGGTCAGATTAATGGTGTAGAGGCTGTCAATAATCCTGCTGCCTGTGTTGGCAATGAGGTAAGCGGTATTGGTTTTGGTGCTCGGGTTAAACCATATATCCATATCAACCGTCCGCACGGTTGGATTTACGGTAATTCCGCTACTGCCAATGGTATTCAGCGTGCCATTGTTTGGCGGGTTTTGTAGGGAAAGCACATTCAGCGATTCATCATAATCGTACAGCGAGGTAACCGAGCTGGTGCCTGGAAAGCTGTTGGTGTACGCTACCGCGCCAACCGAGGGCAGGGTCAGGGCATTGGGGTCAGTTAACGCGTAAGCGAGGTTGCCATCAGTGGCGGCAATTCCGCCGGTAATTGGATTTAGACGATAATTGCTCCGGTTGGCCCCGACTACACGAATCCTGTCTACTGTCGGGTTAAAGTCAAAGCCAATGCTACCCGCGCCGAGTGACAGCGTAATGGCAGACCCTACCGGTACGGCGCTGCTTGTGCTGGTATTAATGGTATAAAGCTGCGCAGCTCCGGTAGCACTATTGTACCCGAGGGCGAATAGCTCACCCGTTGCCGGGCGGTAATCCATTCCGGCAATCGTCTGGCCGAAAGGAATACCCGTAAGCATGGTCTTGCTGGTGACAAATCCTGGTGTAGCCGCTGAAAACGCGATTAGCGAATCGCTATCGGTAATGCCAATAATGGTCTGGGCGTTGGCAGCCGGCGCTAAGAGCGCAAGCGAAAAGGCTACCTGAAGTAAGCGTAGGGGTGATGTCATAGTATTCAGAGGTTTTTTATGGATAAACGACGAAATGTAGGGAATGGATTTGAAAAGCGGTGCATGGCGCAGTTTACATTCGCATTTTAAAATCTGGCCGCACATTGAAAGCCTTAGACATCCATACGCACATCATGCCGGAGCGCATCCCAAACTGGTTTCAAAAGTTCGGGTATGGTGAATTTATCCATCTGGAGCATCACAAGCCCTGCTGCGCGCGGATGATTAAGGGCGATAAGGTGTTCCGCGAGGTGGAGCAGAACTGCTGGGACGCCGCTGTGCGCATGAAGGAAATGGATGAAACAGAGGTGGCTATGCAGGTGCTTTCAACCATTCCCGTGCTGTTCAATTACTGGGCAAAGCCTGAGCATGGGTTGGAAACCGCTCGCTTCTTCAATGATCACATAGCCGGCTGTGTAGTGGAACGGCCTGAGCGATTCATAGGCATTGGCACCGTGCCCCTGCAGGATATTGACCTCGCCATAAAAGAAATGACGCGCTGTGTCAAAGAATTGAAGATGCCAGGCCTTGAAATCGGCTCAAACATCAATGGCAAAAATCTTAGCGACCCTTCCTTTCTTCCATTCTGGCAGGCTGCCGAAGAACTGGGTTGCGCCATCTTCGTACACCCCTGGGAAATGATGGGAGAAGGTGATATGCAGCGTTACTGGTTGCCTTGGTTAGTGGGTATGCCGGCAGAAACGGCGCGCGCTATCGCTTCTATGATTTTCGGCGGCGTTTTTGAAAAATTTCCAAAGCTGCGGGTAGCCTTTGCGCACGGCGGCGGTTCCTTCCCGTTTACAATCGGCCGCATACAACACGGTTTTGACGTGCGGCCGGACTTATGCGCCATTGATAATGCCGTTGCTCCGCGCGACTACCTCGGCAAGTTCTGGATTGACGCATTGGTGCATGACCCCAAAGCGCTGAGCTACGTGGTAGATTTAATGGGCCGCGACAAAGTGTGCATGGGTTCTGATTATCCTTTTCCGCTTGGCGAGCATCAGCCGGGCTCCCTTATCAAAAGCATGGACTTTACAGAAACACTAAAACAGGATTTGCTTTGGGATAATGGCATGCGCTGGCTAGGGCTGGTCTGAATAAATGAAGCCGTAAGCATTGCTGATGGCGCTCGCTTTACCTAGGCCTTATCTTAGCGCCGTCCACTGATGAAGCACCAAGCGCGCCACCTATCCCTTGCGGCTACCCGCCGTTTTTCACCATTAGTGCTCGATTATTTGGCCGGTAATGTAGCCATAGAGCCGCTTTACACCTTTACGCCGGATGCATTGGGCCTCGCGAAAGCCATTGCTGCAAGAAAGGATTTTACCGTTGACCGCCATACGTTGGCCGAAGTGCTCTACGCACAATACCGCCATTTGCCGCATGAGGCAGCTACAGAAAATGCAATCAATGCGTTGCGCGCCGAAAGCACCTTTACAGTTTGCACAGCCCACCAGCCTAATCTGGCAACCGGCTATCTGTACTTCGTGTACAAAATCCTTCACGCCATTAAGCTGGCCGCCGAGCTGAATAGCGCGCACCCGCAGCACCGCTTTGTGCCAGTGTACTATATGGGCAGCGAAGATGCCGATTTGGAAGAATTGGGCACCTTTCTATTCAGCGATAGAAAGTTTGTGTGGGATGCCGATGGCCAGCGTGGAGCTGTTGGCCGCATGAGCACCGAATCGCTGTCGCCATTACTGAAGGAGTTGTTCGCGTGTTTTGGACCGCCCGGCCCTTTTGCGGAAGACCTGGAGCAAATGCTGCGCGAAGCATATTTGCGCCATGACACGATAGCGCGCGCTACGCAATACCTCGTCCATGCTCTTTTCGGAAAGTATGGATTATTGGTGCTTGATCCTGACGACGCACGTTTGAAGCGCAGCTTTATTCCTGTCATGGAAGCGGACCTTTTTGCACATCCTTCAGAACGCCTGGTCGGCGATACAATTGACCAATTGAAAGCAGCCGGTTACAAAGCACAGGCGCACCCGCGCGCTATCAACCTGTTTTATCTAAAGGAAAATATTCGCGAACGGATTGAACAAGAGGATGGACGTTGGCGCGTTCTGGATACAAGCATTTCCTGGACAGAAGCAGAACTGAAATTAGAGTTGCAGCAACATCCCGAGCGCTTCTCACCCAACGTGATGCTGCGGCCCCTGTATCAGGAGACAATTCTGCCTAATGTGGCGTTTATTGGTGGCGGAGCGGAAGTGGCTTATTGGTTGCAGTTGGGCGCACTCTTCGCCCGTCATAACGTTTTCTTTCCTGCCATTATCCTGCGTCAATCCGTAATGTGGGTGAAAGCGGTGCATTACCGCACCATACAGCGCGGCAAGCTTAGCTACGAGATATTGGCCTTGCAAAAAGACGAGGCCGCAAAACAGCATCTTACCTTGAATAATGCCGCTACATGGCAGCTAAGTACAGAACGGGATGCGCTAGAAGTGCTGCTTGCCGGGCTGCGTGATAAGGCTGGCAGCCTTGACACTACTTTGTTGCGCAGCGCCGATGCAACTCTAGCTAAGATAAAAGGCAATCTCGCGGCGCTGGAACATAAAATGCTGCGTGCAGCAAAACGCAAGGAGTCAGATGCACTCGGCAGGCTTAACAAGTTGCAGGAGGCCTTATTTCCAAAGGGCGGCCTGGCAGAACGGTTAGAAAACTTTATGCCCTATTATCTGGCTTACGGCGCCGCTTTCTTTGAAATCCTGATTCGTTTTATAGAGCCGCTCAGCGCTTCCTTTTTGATAATTGAGGAAGTCGCTGAACAAGCAGATCTTGAAGCATATTCGGCCTAGCATTCAGCAAAAGCTGCTTGCCTTGCGCTCTGCTCGCAAAAAAATATCTCGGAATATACCTTATAACGAAATGCATCGGCGTCGCGCGTCGGCATTTCACTCGGCTGAGAGGCATTATAATCCACGAGCTGAATACCGTCACGCACATGTGTGATCAGCTCAAAGTGGCCGGGACGCATCCAATCGGGCATTGCTTCGGTGGGTAATCCCACTTTGCAGCGAAAGATCTGTATGCAATCTGCTTCATGATTTTCTACAGCATAAAGCACAGGTATACGGCTATGAACAGAACAGCCAGAAGAAATAAAGGGAACGTCAATCTTTTTCACACGCAATGCCGCATTTTGGTTCACGATAGCAAAGCTAAACCGGAATTTTCCCTTACATGTTGCACGCCTGTTAAGCGAAAGGTGAATAATACGGGCCTCCAACCTGGCGCCGTGCCGGCGGGGCGATACCTTCGCAAGGTGGAATTAATGTACCTGCTGGCACTTTTACTCTACCGGCTCGCCATTTCAATAACCGCACTTTGGAATAGTAGGGCACGGGCATGGCGGCAGGGCCGCGCGGGACAGTGGCACCACATAATGAAGGCGCTGGAACATGCGGGTGACCGTCGGCGGATCTGGATGCACTGCGCATCGCTCGGTGAGTTTGAGCAAGGGCGCCCGGTGTTGGAAGCCCTGCGCCAAACCCATCGGAATGCCTTTATCGTACTAACGTTTTTCTCGCCTTCTGGCTATGAAGTGCGGAAGTATTGGGATGGGGCCGACTTTATTTGTTACCTGCCAATGGACGGCCCACGCGCCGCGAGGCGTTTCGTGAAAATTGTGCAGCCGTCACTGGCGCTGTTTGTGAAGTATGAATTCTGGCATTTTTACCTCAAAGAACTATCAAGACAAAAGGTTTTTACAGTCCTTGTATCCGGCGCTTTCCGTAAAGGCCAGCCGTTTTTTCGGCTATGGGGCGGCTTTTTCAGGAAGATTCTTTCGCGCTTCAATCTGCTGACGGTGCAGGACAAAAATTCACTTCGGCTACTGGAACGTATCGGGCTTGGAACAAAGGCGGTGCTGACAGGCGATACGCGTTATGACCGGGTAGCTGAAATTGCCCTGGCTGCCGTGGATTTTCAAATGATAGAACAGTTTCGCGACGGTGATAAGCTAATCATAGCAGGAAGTACATGGCCAACAGATGAGCGGATGCTGAAAGCATGCGTCCCATTATTACCTGTTGGCTGGAAGCTGATTGTAGCACCGCACGAGATTAATCCAGCCCACTTACAGGAAATAAAGACACAATTTGGCGAAACATCTATCTTCTATTCAAATTATCAAGCCGGCATCAGCGCTAAGGTCTTGGTAATTGACAACATCGGTATGCTGTCCAGCCTCTATAGGTATGGCGAAATTGCCTGTGTTGGCGGCGGCTTTAGCAAAAGCGGCATTCATAACGTTTTGGAGCCGGCGGTTTTCGGGCTGCCGGTAGTAATGGGGCCGGAATATCAAAAATTCAGCGAGGCCGTGGGATTGGTGAAGAAGGGTTTTGCTTTTCCAGCCAAGGATGAAGCAGCATACCTGGATATTCTTCAAAACCTTATTTCTGACCATGAAGGTCGTGAATCGCTTCAGGGCTTTATTAAAATCTACATTCAGGAACATACCGGGGCAACTGCTAAAATTCTGGCGCGCCTGTCGCAGGCTCTATGAACGCGTAACTTCGTCCCGCTTTTGAATTTTGCATTTTAAATTTTGAATTAATCATGCCCGGAACCGAACTTTTTGGCCAGGAAGAACGTAAGGAAATCAACGATGTCTTAGACACCGGCGTCCTTTTTCGCTACAACCATGACGCACAACGCAACGGTCATTGGAAAGCAAAAGACTTTGAAGCTGAAGTACAGAAGATAACCGGCGCTAAGTATGTGCATGCTATGTCTTCCGGCTCTACGGCCGTCATGACCGCCCTGGCCGCTTCCGGCATTGGAGCAGGCGATGAAGTCATTGTTCCGCCATTCACATTTATCGCCACAATTGAAGCGGTGCTTTTCCTGGGTGCGCTGCCAGTATTTGCAGAGATAGATGAGACGTTGTGCCTTTCTGCAGAAGGTATTCGCAAAGCCATTACGCCGAAGACGAAGGGCGTTTGCCTCGTTCATATGTGCGGCGGCATGGGCGATATGGATGCAGTGTTCGAAGTATGCCGGGAGCACAATCTCACACTTGTAGATGATGCCGGCCAGGCGTTTGGCGCCTCTTATAAGGGAACAGCTGTCGGATTGTTTGGAAAAGCAGGCGCTTTCTCTTTTGACTTCTTTAAAATAGCTACGGCAGGAGAAGGCGGCATTCTGGTGACAAACGATGAAGAGGTTTACAAGCTCGCAGACGCCTATTCTGACCACGGTCATAGCCACGTTGGCAACAATCGTGGTATGGAACCGCATCCGGTGCTGGGCTTCAACTATCGCATTGGTGAATTGAATGCAGCGATAGGTGCAGCGCAAACGAGACGCGTACCGCAGGTGCTGGAAGCTAATCGCAAGCATAAAGCGGCGCTGGTTGCTGCATTGAGCAAGACGGATAGCATTTCCTTTGCACGCCTCGCCGACCCGGATGGTGACAGCGCCACCTTCCTGAACATGTTCCTGCCGGATACGGAGAGCGCCAAACGCGTGGTGGATGAACTGAATGCTGCAGGCGTTGGTGGATTCAACTATTGGTACACTAACATGTACCACTTCATCAATCAGTGGGACCATATCAAGGAGATGCGTACCGCCTCCAGGCTGAACGTGCAGCTGCTCGGCGCGCCTCAGGACTACGCAAATCTTGACTTGCCAAAGTCGCAGGAGGTAATCGGGCGCTTAATATCCTTCGGCATCCGCTGCACTTGGACGGATGAGGAAGTGCAGGAATTGGCGATGAAGATTAGAGCCTGCGTTGAGAAGGCATTGCAAACTATCGCAGCCTAGAAACACTTCAACAATCTAACGCTCCAACGTTCTAACAATGCAGCACAAGAATTTTAAAAACATAGAAAAGGTTTGCTATGGCCGCGGCTCTTTTTCAATGATGGAAAGCATACTGGCCGATAAGCGGGAAGGCGGTTTTTTCGTGTTCCTTGTTGATGACTATTTCAAAGGAAAGGACTTAGAAAGCCGGCTGCCTGTGACCGATGAAGACGTTGTGCGCTTTATTGACGTTGACCCGCATGAACCCACGACGGAGCAGATAGATGGTTTAAGAGACGAAATCCTGGCCGTTCGCGGCTTGCCCTCAGGCGTTGTCGGCATTGGTGGTGGTTCCATCATGGACATTGCAAAGGCGCTGAGCCTTATGTTAACGAATGAAGGTTCGTCCACGCTTTACCAAGGCCTGAATCTGATCAAAAAGCCCGGCATCTACCACCTTGGCGTCCCCACAATTTCCGGCACAGGCGCGGAAGTAAGCATGACGGCGGTACTTACCGGCCCGGAGAAAAAGCTCGGCCTGAAGTGCGACTGGACGGTATTCAACCAGGTCATTCTTGACCCGGAGCTCATTGCCTCCGTACCGCGTGATAAATGGTTTTATACCGGTATGGACACCTACATCCATTGCATAGAAAGCGAGAATGGGGCGCTGAATAATGCTTTTTCCCACGCTTACGCAGAGCAATCATTGAAGCTCTGTCGCGATATTTTTCTGGGAGATAGTTCCGGGCAGACGCCTGAGAACGATGATAAGCTGATGGTCGCCTCCCTTATGGGCGGCTTATCGCTGACTTATTCTGAGGTAGGAGTTTGCCATGCGCTTTCTTATGGCCTTTCCAAGATTCTGGATGAAAAGCATTGCTACGCAAATTGCCTGGCCTTTCAGCATCTTGAAGATTATTATCCGGAAGGCGTACGTGAATTTAAGACGATGCTGACGAAGCACAACATACAGTTGCCACAAGGTTTAAGCGCATCATGGAGTGATGAGACGATTTCAGCGATGGCGAAGGTGGCGTACAATCTGCCGCATATGTGGCGTCATGCAGTAGGTGAGGATTGGCAGGAGAAAGTAACTCTTCAGGATATAGAAGCCTTATTCAGAAGGATGTAGGCGAGACGAACTAACAAAAACAAGATGTCCCAAAAACAATTCAGGCTCGGCAACATTAATATCGGCTCCGATGAGCTATTCCTCATCTCCGGCCCTTGCGTCATAGAAGACGAAACCGTAATGATGAAAACCGCCGAGATGCTGCGCGAAGTCGGCGAGCGCCTCAAGCTGCCCATCATCTACAAAAGCTCCTTCAATAAAGACAATCGCAGCTCGCTCAAGTATTACGACGGCCCCGGCCTGGATAAAGGCCTGAAGATGTTACAGAAGGTAAAGGAGCAGTTCGGCTTCCCCATCTTAACGGATATCCATTATCCTGACCAAGCCGCGCCGGCTGGAGAAGTCTGCGACATCCTGCAGATTCCAGCTTACCTGTGTATGCAAAGTGGCCTGCTCGTTGCAGCTGCAAAAACTGACCGCATCATCAACATCAAGCACGGCCAATTCCTTGCGCCGGAGAATATGAAGCATCCTGTGGGTAAGGTGGTTGATTCCGGCAACGATAAAATCATTCTTACTGAGCGCGGATATACTATGGGCTATAACGACCTCGTTGTTGACCCACGCTCATTCTATCACATGGGCCAGCTTGGCTATCCGGTTGTCTTTGACATTACGCATAGCATCCGTAAGTATGGTATCCCTTCTGCCGATGCAAAGGGTGGCGCACGGGAGTTTTTGCCGGTGCTTAGTCGTGCCGGTGTTGCGGCGGGCGTTGATGGGGTTTTCGTGGAGACGCATCCGGAGCCGGAGAAGGCACTCTGTGATGCCGCCAGCCAGCTTTGCGTTTATGATTTGGAAGAATTTATGAAGCCGCTCCTGGAACTGCACGCCGTAGCAAAGAAATATCCGGCATAGACAGGCGGATTTTTCGCGCTAAATTGCGCGCCCATGGAACTTTACCTTGACTCCGCCAACCTGCGCGAGATAGAAGAAGGCTTTAAGCTTGGCTTCTTAGACGGCCTTACCACTACGCCCACATTCATGCAACGTGAGGGCATTACCGATATTGACGGCACGATCGTCAAGCTATCCAAGATGGTTCCGGTGCTGCAGATAGAAGCGCTGGGCAACACCGCTGAAGAAGTTGTGGCGGAAGCAAAGCGTCAGCTTGATCTTGGCCTTGACCCCGCTAAGACCGTTTTTAAAATCCCTGTTTCACTGGAAGGGGTGCGCGCGTGCAAGATGCTGCGTAATGAGGGGTTATTGGTAAATGTCCACCTTGTATACACCCTACAGCAAGCCTACATGGCGATGCACGCGGGCGCCACTTATGTATGTCCTCTCGTTGGGCGCTTGCAAGACCAAGGCCATGACGCGCTGATGCTGGTAGAGCAGTGCGTGGATGCGGTCTTGAAATACGGCTATGATAGCAAAATCATGTTTTCATCAGTGCGCCACGCGGAGCACGTACGGAATGCCATCAACATAGGCGTGCATACCATTACCGTCCCGCTGAAGGTGCTGAAAGGCCTCACTGATAATAATTTCACGACAGTAGGCACCGAGCAGTTCCTACAGGATACTCGCCTGATGACCATGCGTGTACGTGAGGCTGCCAGCAAGGTAAATCCCGTTGTTGCTTCTACCGCTGCGCTGAAGGATGCGTTGGTGAAAATGACAGAATATGGCTTTGGCGCTGTTACAGTTACGAATACCGACGGCTCGGTGCGTGGTGTGTTTACGGACGGCGACATCCGCCGCCTGCTGCAAACCGAAGGCGAGCATATTCTGGATAAGAAGATGGATGCGATGATTTACAAAACGCCTATTTCAATTGAGAGCAACGCGTTGCTCAACGACGCGCACAATCTCTTTAAGAAGACGAATGTGGACACGATCCTCATTACAGAAGACGGTCGCCCGGTAGGAATGCTGGATATTCAGGATTTGGAAGCCTAAGAAACAATTCGGTCGGTCTCCGCCGCGGTGGAAGCCAACCTTTGCTGCGCAATGGACATCCGCCAAACAGCCGCCCGCTTCAAAGGCCAGTTCCTTACCGAACCTGAGGAGCTGGCCGCAAAGCTGCACCGCGTCAAAGCCTTTGTCTTTGACTGGGATGGCGTATTTAACGGCGGCTGGAAAGACAGTGAAGGCTCCAGCGCATTCAATGAAGTGGACGCGATGGGCACCAATCTGTTGCGTTTCAATCATCATCTGCGCAATGACAAGCAGGCGGTTGCCGCCATTATTACCGGCGAGAATAATAAGGCGGCAATTGCGTTCGCGAAACGCGAGCATTTCAACGCTGTTTATTGCGGCATCAAATACAAGGCAACGGCATTAGACCATCTCTGCGAAGCGTACGGCATCAGGGACGAAGAAGTGGTTTTCGTCTTTGACGATGTGCTGGACTTTTCCATCTCCGCCCGCGCCGGATTACGTGTCATGATTGGCCGCGACTGCAATCCTTTAATGATTGATTGGGCAAAGGGCAAAGGCTACGTTGATTATTTAACCGCTAATGACGGCGCGCATTACGCCCTGCGCGAAACCATTGAGCTGCTTACCGGCGTTAGCGGAAAGTATGAGGAGACAATCAGTGAGCGCGCACAATTCACCGAACGCTACCAGCAATATCTAGAAGAGCGCAACGAGGCGCAAACGTCTTTTTATACCGTAAAAGATTCTAAAATCGTTGACCTATGATTGCAGGTATCATCCCCGCCCGCTACGCATCTACCCGTTTTCCCGGAAAGCCGCTGGTGAAGATTGAAGGCAAGACGATGATACACCGCGTTTGGGAGCAGGCATCCAAGAGTAAAAGTCTGAATAGGGTAGTGGTAGCTACGGACGACGAGCGCATTGCCAGGCATGTAAAAGATTTTGGCGGCGAAGCAATTATTACCGCATCAAATCACCCATCCGGTACAGACCGCTGCGCAGAAGTACTACAAAAGCTCGGTCCTGATTATAAGTACGTCATTAATATCCAGGGCGACGAGCCCTTCATTGACCCGGAGCAAATTGATACGCTTGCAGGTGTGTTGCAGGATGGGACGACAGAGATTGCTACGCTCATCATTCCGGTTGATAATAAAGACGTCCTCTTTGACGTCGGCGAGGTTAAGGTTGTGCTCAATCCAAAGATGGAGGCGATTTACTTCAGCCGCTCGGTTATCCCTTTTCTTAAAGACGTGCCGGAGCGCGAATGGCATCTGCGGCGGATGTATTACCGTCATGTGGGCATGTACGCCTACCGTGCGGACATTCTCTGGCAAATCACGAAGCTGCCGGTTTCTTCCCTGGAGAAAGCAGAATCGCTGGAGCAACTCCGCTGGGTGGAGGCCGGCTATAAAGTAAAGTGTGCCATTACCCACCACGACAGTCATTGCATTGATACGCCCGATGACATTGATAAAGTGCTGAAGCTGATGCGGGCTACGAAAAAGTAAGTTGTTACGTCCGTCCGTGCGCACCCCCATGGCATTACCTTCGTACTGTATTTAAAAAGCATCGGGAAATTTCCCACGGCTATGAGCCATCATAAAAACATGAACAAGGCCACGGCTGCCGGCCTGCTCATTGCGCTCGGCATCGTGTTTGGCGACATCGGTACCTCTCCGCTTTACGTTTTCAACGCAATCTGCAACCACCAGATAATCCGCCCTGAGCTAATTATCGGGGCCTTGTCGTGCATCATCTGGACACTAACGCTTCAAACGACCATTAAATATGTAGCGTTGACATTGAAGGCGGACAACCGGGGCGAAGGTGGCATTTTCTCGCTTTACGCGTTAATAAGGCGACATGGCCGATGGGCCGTATTTCTCGCGATGGTAGGCGGCGCCGCACTAATTGCGGATGGCATGATTACGCCGCCCATCTCGGTTATTTCAGCGGTGGAAGGCTTGCGCAATATTCCCTTTCTAAAGCATATTGACGACTGGACAATCGTTTTCATCGGGCTTGGTATTATCGCTGTCCTGTTTTTCTTTCAGCAATTCGGCACCA
The DNA here is from genome assembly GCA_963782125.1 of uncultured Bacteroidota bacterium. Lineage (GTDB taxonomy): Bacteria > Bacteroidota > Bacteroidia > Chitinophagales > Chitinophagaceae > UBA1952. The sequence goes on along the minus strand of CAWAID010000007.1, from coordinate 258,801 downwards.
CATTTATTGGAAAGGCATTTGGGCCGGTGATGACGATTTGGTTCCTGATGCTGGCGGCACTAGGCCTCTATCATCTTAATGACGATTGGGGCATTTTGCGGGCATTCAATCCAGTATATGCCATCAAACTGCTCACCACAAAAGGAATGATGATCGGTCCGGATGGGTTCCCTACGGCCGGCTTCTGGGTGCTTGGTTCCGTCTTTCTCTGTACTACCGGGGCGGAGGCGCTTTATTCTGACCTCGGTCACGCCGGGCGCGGCAATATCCGCGTATCATGGGTGTTTGTAAAAATCTGCCTGTTGCTCAATTATCTGGGCCAAGGCGCATGGCTCTTAAGTAAACACGGCATTCGCTGGAATGCCGATGTTCAAAATCCATTCTATGAGCTGATGCCACAATGGTGGGTCATTCCGGGGATCATCATTGCAACGGCGGCGGCCATTATCGCTTCGCAGGCGTTGATATCGGGCTCATTCACACTGATTTCAGAAGCTATTAAGCTTAATCTATGGCCCAAGATGAAGATTGTCTTTCCGACGGTAGAGCGCGGACAAACCTTCATTCCGGGCATTAATCTCCTGCTTTTTCTGGGCTGTGTGGGCATCACCCTCATCTTCCGCAAGTCTGCCAATATGGACGCCGCGTATGGTCTGGCCATAACGGTGTGCATGATAATGACTTCGCTGCTTTTTGCGTACTACATGTTTACGCGGCGGGTAGCAATCGGGTATATTGTCACCTATCTACTGGTATTCCTGGCGATTGAAGTATCATTCCTCATTGCCAATCTAGTCAAGTTTGCCCACGGCGGCTACGTGACGGTGATTATGGGTTCTGGGCTGTTTATGATCATGTTCATATGGTTCAAGGCGCGGCGGATTAAGAACCGTTACGTTGAATTTGTACGGCTGGAGGACTATGTGCCTATCATTCAGGAATTAAGCAACGACCGCACCATTCCGAAATACGCAACGCACCTGGTTTACCTCACCTCGGCCAATAATCCGATGGAGATTGAGCATAAAGTTGTGTTCTCTATCCTTTATAGAAAGCCAAAGCGCGCCGACATCTACTGGTTTGTGCACGTGGACGTATTAGACGATCCATACACGATGGAATACAGTGTAAATACCATTATTCCGAATGAAATTATCCGCGTGGAATTCCGGCTTGGTTTCCGTGTTGACCACCGTGTGCCCATGATGTTTCGCAAGGTAGTGGAAGAGATGGTGAAGAATAAAGAAGTGAACATTGTAAGCCGCTACGAGTCGCTTAGCCGGAATAATGTAATGGGCGACTTCCGCTTCATAGTGCTTGAAAAGTTCCTAAGCCGCGACAATGAACTGCCACTGTGGGAACGCATGATGATGCGCGGATATTTCATCCTCAAACGATTCTCTCTTTCTGAGGAGCGTGGCTTTGGCCTTGACTCATCTGATGTAACGGTGGAGAAATACCCCATCATCGTCAGCACACCAACTGAATATAAGCTGAAACGTGTTGGTGCGAATCTGGACTAGTTCAATTCCCATTCGCTGTGCTGCTCCGGAATCACGACATCGGCATAGCCTTTCGTGTTGAGCCGCTTAGCAAACGCCTGCTGCACCTCATACTCACCATGTACTAAGAACACTTTGTAAACCTCTTCCGGCTTCTGGCAGGAAAGCCAGTGAATGAGGTCGTCATAGTCACCATGCGCGCTCATGCTGTTGATAGCACCTATCTGCGCATTCACATTGAATTCCTTCCCGAAAATCTTCACCTCCTTCGCGCCTGACTTTAGCTGTCCGCCCAAGGAGCGGGACTCGCAGTAACCAACGAGCAAAATTGTGTTCTTAACCGAGCCGATGTTATGCGCGATATGGTGCTTAACCCTGCCTGCTTCTGCCATTCCTGAAGAAGATATAATGACGCACGGTTCCTGCACGTCATTCAGCGCCTGTGATTCTTCCGCTGAGCGGATGTATTCCAGCCCTTTGAACAGAAAGACATCATCGTCGGTGCGCATCACCTGTTCTACCTGCTCATTGTAGCATTCCGGGTGGGCTTTAATGATTTCTGTGGCATCAATAGAAAGCGGCGAATCAACATAGTACTTCAAATCCGGAAGGCGGCGCTCCAACTCCAGCCGGTTGAGCTGATAAAGAATCTCTTGCGTGCGGCCAACTGAGAATGAAGGGATGATGAGCTTTCCGCCTTTCTCAATACACGTAAGCTTGATCCAGCGCAATAAGTCATTCGCTGCAGGCATTGTCAGCTCATGCAGCGAGTCGCCGTAAGTGCATTCCATGATCACGTAGTCGGCCCGGTGAAACTCCTGCGGGGCACGCAGGATAGCATCGTGATAGCGGCCAATATCTCCGGAGAAAGAGACGCGCGTCACCTTGTCGCCCTCTGTCAGCTTCAGATTTACTGATGCACTGCCAAGCAAGTGGCCAGCGTCTGTAAAAGTCAGCCGTACGCCTTCAAAAATATCGGTAGGTTGTTCGTAATCTATTGCCGCAAACATTTCGGTCACAGCAACCGCATCTTCTTCTGTATAAAGTGGCTCAACGAGCTCACGACCTTCCTTTGCGCGCTTCTTGTTGACGAAGCGAACATCTCCCTCCTGTATGCGCGCGGAATCGCGCATGAGAATGCGTGCAAGGTCTGCGGTAGCCGCGGTGCACCAGATCTTTCCTTTGTAGCCATCACGCACCAGCTTTGGCATTAGCCCGACATGGTCTATATGCGCATGCGATAACACAACAACATCTATTTCTGAAGGCTCAAAGCCCCAGTCCTTATTCAGTCCGAGCGTGTCCTTACCCAAACCCTGAAACATACCGCAATCCAGAAGGATTTTAGTGCCGTTGTCAAGTGTAATCAGATGTTTTGAGCCGGTAACGGTACGGGCAGCGCCGTGAAAAGATATCTTCATGCTGGGCTGCATTAAAATAATAGTGCCGCATGAAAAACCACGGCTGGGGCCGTGGTTGCTCCTGTTTCAGCAGAAGTTCAGGAAACGATGTTCATCGCACGTTGGGCCTTCGCTCGTGCAAGTTCCCGCTTCTTGTCGTACCACCATTGGGGCGCCAGCTTGATCAGCACATTGTTGAGGGTACGCATTGGTAAGAGGTGATAAAGTCCATTCAGCTTCTGCCCTATACCTTCCGGCATCGCGCGAAGGCTCATGGCAAAACCACTATCTATGTACTGCATGTGGTGCCAGAAGCCGGTAGGCATAAACAGCGTCTCGCCATGTTCCAGAATGGTTTCATAACCTCTGGCCTTTGCGAGCGCTGGAAATTTCTCTTCATCTACACCATATTCCCAATTAACGAAGGAGGCCGCGCTTTCCACAGTTAAAGGCATACGATAGATCAGTGGCGCCTGGTCGTTGGGAAGCAGCAGCACGCGCTTGCGGCCCATAAACTGGGTATGGAATATATGCGAGAGGTCAATATCGTAGTGCATATGGGCAATAGAACCAGCGCCGCCCACAAAGAGCATCGGATACTTTTTTAGAAAAGACGTCGTGTATTGTTCCGGGAAAGTGAAATCTGCTGTAAGTTGTGGCGCATACTTGAAAATGTTGAATAGAAAGATGCGCAGCTCCACTGGACCTTTCTGAATCAGGTCTAAGTAATCGCCAAACAGCATTGTGTCATCAGCACCATTCACGGGAACGTGAGCGCCAGCACGAATGTTATTATAAACATCCACCTCTACCTTGCCAACCAGGCTTTTGAAATAATCCCAGTTCCACTTATTGTAAGCGGGCCACTCTTTTGAAAGTTCGGTAATGATAACCGGCTTCTTAGGCAGCAGGTAATGCTTGCGAAACTCTTGTGGAGAAATGGTGGCTACGCGGTCTATCGGCTTGAGTTGCATGTTGCTATTGTATCCGGCCATGGCAGGCTGGAAAGGGATAGCGAAGATAAACCCTGAAAGATTTTTTCAGGTGCAAAACAAAACGCCCCGCACAATGCGAGGCGTTTTTGATAAATCTGTCCGGTCTATTTAACCATCGAACGGAAAACGGCTTCGTCCACCTTGACCGGGTACTTGGCACGTAACTGTGCGTTCCACGACTTTTCCAGTTCATCCTGGTATTCCGCTACAGCGTAGCCCCGGGCTTCATCCAGTGTTTTGGGCGTTGGTGATGTATAGATATCGTCGGCCTTTACCACCGTGTAGGAGCCGTCCGCCGCACGGACGGCCGTGCTCAGCTTGCCCTGGACGATGCTGCTCGCCGGCACATCCTTAAATCGCGTGTATTCGTAGCGGCCTTTCTGGGCGTTGAAGGCATCAGGCATATTGTCGCTGTTGAGATTCTTATACAGGTCTTCTTCTTTGGTACCTGCCTTTTGCAGCATAGCAAGGCCCTTCTTCATAGTAGCCTCATCTTTAAAGTGGTACACCGTACCCTGAAAGCCCGGCTCCCACTGCCATTTACCAGCGCTCTTTGTGTAGAAATTTTTAAGGCCTATTGTATCGCGTGAAGCTTTGCCCCACACATTGCGGTCCATCAATTCAAAGAGCATAATGCCATTGCGGTATTCTTCCATCAGGTTGCGGAAGTCGGTGTTGTTTTCGGCGAGATAATGCTCTTCGTAATCATTCACTGTGCGCTCTACATAGAGCTTATAGATATCTGCCATAACAGCATTCTTTGGCCCCATGAGCCGGCCGCGCGTCAGGCTTTCCGCAAAAGTCATGAAGTCGCTTTGCAGGTACTTATTGCCACCCAATTCAAAGAGTGGACTGTTCATATTGCTGAAGTCGGCGGCGCGGAACGTATTGGCTTTTGCGCCGGTGTCGGGCAGTGCATTGATGCGCGCTGATATTGCCTGCATGGCGGCTGGATATTCCTTAAAGCCATGTTGCTGTTTGATACGCGTCATGAATTGATCGTGGGCGATAGTGGCACGGGCGTCATTGTCTACGCGGCGCTTAATGCTTTCCTGCAGTGAATCAAAAGGCTTAAGTGGCATTTTGGCAATAAGCCGGATGACGTGGTAACCGTATTCTGTCTGCACCGGCGAGGAAACGTCGCCCGGATTTTTAAGTGCGAATGAGGCATTTTCAAAAGCCGGTACCATGCGTCCTGCGCCAAATGGCTGCAGCACCCCGTTCTCAGCCACACTTAATTTATCCTCGGAATAACGGCCGACAAGGGTGTCAAATGGCACGCCTTGTTTGAGCAGCATTTCTACACTGTCAGCACGGCGGCGTGCGGCGGCAAGGCCTTCCTCGCCCTTGCTTTTAGGGCTGGTCAGCAGGATGTGTGCCACCTTTACCTCGCCACGGGCAGGCCGCTTATCAATCACTTTGACGATGTGGTAGCCAAGCTGCGTGCGGAAGGGCGCGGAGATTTTTCCTACAGGCGTGTTGTACACCGCATTTTCAAAAGGGTATACGGTTTGCAATGCCGTCATATAGCCAATGTCACCACCGCTTTCGCGCGTGCCGCGATCATCAGTGAATTGCTCGGCGAGCTTGGTAAAATCTGCTTTGCCCTTTAAAATGGCCTGGTAAAGGCTGTCAATTCTCGCGTAAGCCTTCGCCGTGTCTTCGGCAGGCGCGTTCTGAGGGCAGGAAATGAGTATGTGCGCCACGTGCCGCTCTTCCTTCATCCGGTCATACGCCTCTCTAAGCAGCCGGGCGCTTACTTCCTTGTCGGTCAGGTAGTTTTTAGACAGCTGATGGCGATAGTTGTCGAGTTCTGCTGATATGCTCTGTACGGTGTCCAGGCGCATGCCTTCCGCCTCGTGCACTTTCATCTTGAATAGTGAGTACAAATCCAGATATTCGCGGAGCGCCGGCTCAGAGAAGTCGGTTTTTTTGTTGATGCTGTTTTTCTGATAAACCCGCAGGAACTCCTGCTTGGAAACCGGCATGCCGCCATAGGTGAAGAGGGTCTGTGCCTGAAGTTGAAATAAACTGAGGCTTGTGGCCAGGGTGGTGAGTACCAGCTTGCGCATGTATGTAAGTGTGTGTTATTATGTTGATGGTTGATAAGCTAATAGGTTGACAAGATGAAGGCAGGAATCAGTGCCATATCAACTTGTCAACCTATCAAAAATATTCAACTTAACGTCCGGCTTGCTTGTCCTTCCGCTCCAACATCTCTATTACCTGGCCGATGTTGGAATGATCGATGCGCTTACCGCGGATGATTTTCTTCTCGTCCAGCAAATATATCACCGGGGTTTGGTACACATCATACTTACTGCGGAAGTCGCTCTCATGATTGGGGTCATATACGTTCGTCCAATCTTCAATATTGTGTTTTTTGATAAAGTCTTGCCACTGCTTGGGATCATCTTCGGTACGTACCGCATAGATTTTCAGACCCTTAGCCTTGAGCGACGCGCGATAAACCGAGTCAATCTTAGGAATTTCTTCCTGGCAATGGCCGCAGGATGGCATCCAGAACACTACGAGCGTATACTTTGCCTTTACAGAAGACAATGGAATCTTCTTGCCGCTTATGTCTTCCATTTTGATCTCCGGCGCCACGTTGCCAATTACGTTCGGCGCAATCTTCTGCACTCGATCCACATATTTCTGAAGGTCTTCATTGGAAAGCCAGAACGCATCGCCTTTCATGTAATACTTCTCAACCAGATAGACGAATAGCTCGTCCATACCCATAATCTTGCTGCTCTCCGAGTTGCGCGTTAGCCACCAGAGTGCATACTTAAACAGGTCTTGCGAACCGCGGGCGCGTGCCAGAAGCGTATCACATTCCTTCTCTTGGCTATCTACATAGGGCAGAACGATTTTATTGAAATACTCTTCCAGCTTTGCGTTGTATATAGGCGTGTGGATGAGGCGATTATCCTTGAAATTGAACTTGTCCCAATAATGTTGTTTGTAATAGTGATAAGCAAACGTGGAATCTTCCTTGCCATTTGGCAGCAGATGCTTTCCTTCCGGCACATTTGGGACGGAGATTGCGTTGAAGATATTCGCCAGCAATGTATTCGGGTATTGCGCAATGTAATCGGTGCGGTACTTAATCAGCTGATCATTAGCCGCAGTTGCCTTAGCGCGTATAGCCGCAGTGTCTGCCTTTGTCTTTGCGGTCTTGATGTCAGCCTGCAGCTTTTGCTGGCCTTCACCAAAAGTTTTGAGAAAGTGCTCATAGGCAATGAAACGCTCATTTTCCGGCGAACCTTTCACCAAAATACCGTCCGGCAGGTTGGTTGAAGTTGCAGTCATGCTCATATCATCACCATTGTTGAGCAAAAACTCAAAGAATGTGGTATGGTCGTTCAGCAGCATGATGTAAATGCCGCCCACAAGTGGCTCCTTGATGTCAAAAACCGCTACATTGTTCTTATCAAACCGCGCCGAGTCTGCCTTATAGATTTTAGGAAGCGGTTCGCCATAGTAATGCGCCAGATACACGAGGCTGTCTTTCAGATTCCGGTCAGTAAACTTGAGCGTAATCTTATAACCATCCTTGGCGGTGGCGCCGCCCGCGAAACCTGCCAGCATTGCTACGAGGAGCAGAAGTTTTTTCATAATAAAAGTGGTGTGAAATTAATGCGTATGAAGCAGATAGAGACAGCTACCGCCAAAGATGTGTTTGGTGTGAAAGTTTATTTAAACACGCTTTAACAAGCATCTTTACCGACCGTTAATAAGCAGCCGCTCCACAGGGTTGTTCCCCCAATCGTACGGGATGTAAGCTACAGAAGACATTGGCTTCGTGATGATCAGGTTGGCGCGCTTCCCGACCGCAATGGTCCCGATCTCGCCCTGCAATTCCAGCGCTGCTGCGCCGTTCAGTGTTACGGCATGGATCGCTTCTTCCGGCAGCATCTTCATTTGCGTGCAGGCCAGCGTAAGCAGCAGCGGCACATTACCGCTCGGGCAGGAGCCTGGATTGTAATCGGTAGCAAGGCATACCGGAAGGCCGGCGTCAATCATCTTGCGGGCCGGCTGGTAATGCATGCCTAAAAAGAATGCGGCGCCTGGCAACAGCGTAGGAATGGTATCGGAATGACGCAGCGCACGGATGGCAGCATCGTCCATGCATTCCAGGTGGTCAACTGACACTGCACCATGTTGTACGCCTACCTGCACGCCGCCACTGATGTGAAGTTGATTAGCATGAATCTTAGGCTTTAATCCGTGCTTTGCTCCCGCTTCCAGCAGTCGTGCAGTATCAGCCACTGAGAAAAAGCCTTCCTCGCAAAAGACGTCTATGTAGTCTGCAAGCCCTTCACCGGCCACGCGTGGCAGCATTTCTTCAATGATCAGTCGGACGTATGCCTGTTTGTTTTCCCGGAATTCCAACGGATACGCATGGGCGGCGAGAAAGGAGGCTTTTACGGGAATGGGTAGCGCTTCTTTCAGCCGGCGGATGACCCGCAACATCTTCAATTCGGCTTCTGTATTCAATCCATATCCGCTTTTCATTTCAATGGCCCCTGTGCCTTGCGCCATTACGTTGTGCACCCGCTGCAGGCTCTGTTCGTATAGCTGTGATTCGTCCATGTTATTCAGCAGCTTTGCCGAGTTAAGGATACCACCTCCGCGCGCTGCAATTTCCGCATAGCTAAGCCCGCGGATGCGGTCAACGAACTCCCCGTCACGTGGCGCTGCAAAGACAATGTGTGTATGTGAATCGCACCATGCAGGCAGCACAATTCGGCCGGAAGCGTCAATTGTATTGTCGGCCTGTCCCTCACTGAGCATATCCATACTGCCAAAGGAGTGGACGCGGCCATCCTCGGTCAGCAGCCAGGCGTTTTCAATAGTAGCAAGCCGGGCCATCTCCGCACCGGCAATGCGGGACCTGCGGATGGGGCCTTCTTCAATTGCTGCGAGGATGCGGATGTTGGTGATAAGTGTGCGCATAAAATGTGTTTGAGCGGACCGGCACAATTAATGCGCAGACCTTAACAAGGGCAAAAGTACCTTCGCAAGCAACGTGCGCTTCCTCAAAAAGCTCCTCAAATTTTTAGGCTGGACGCTGGCAGTAATTCTTTTATTGCTTGCCGGATTCTGCGTCTGGGTCCGGAAGGTGAGCGACATTCAGCCCCCAAAGGTGACGGACACTTCCGCGCTGGGACTGCGGGTTGCACATCCGGAAGGCAGTCTTTATACTATTGGTGACAACTGGATACGGAAGAACAAATACGGCCTCTATGAAATGTACGTATCGGGCAAACCCTATGAGCGTGGTGTAAAGGTTGGGAAGCTGTCCGCCGGCCTGATTACCGCGCAGGAAAAGGCATTTACCGACCAGATCCGGCAAATGATTCCCTCGCCGGGCTACCTGAAATTCCTGCGCTACGTCATCGGCGCTATGAACCGCAACCTGCCAGAAGCAGTTGATTCAGAGTACAAGGAAGAAATTTACGGCATCTCTCATGCGGCCGCCGATTCATTTAACTGGGTAGGCAGCAAATATGCCCGCCTGCTTAACTATCATGCTGCCCACGACATTGGCCATGCGCTGCAGAACCTGATGCTGGTAGGCTGCACATCCTTCGGTGCGTGGGGCGGCAAAACTGCGGATGGTTCCATGCTGCTGGGACGGAATTTTGACTTTTGGGTCGGTGACGAATTTGCTGCGAACAAAATTGTCGCTTTCTATGCGCCTGACAAGGGCCATAAGTTCATGTTCGTCACATGGGGCGGCTTTACGGGCGTTGTTTCAGGAATGAATGATGCCGGATTAACTGTTACTATTAATGCGGCAAAGTCAAAAATCCCTTTTGGCGCGGCAACGCCGGTGTCGCTGGTAGCGCGGGAAGTCCTGCAATATGCAGGCAATCTGAAAGAAGCTGTCGCCATTGCGCGAAGCAAAAAAATGTTTGTTTCAGAAAGCTTCCTCATTGGCAGCGCGGCGGACCATAAGGCCATCGCCATTGAGAAGACGCCTGATGAGCTGGCCATCTACGATCCCGAAAGCGACAACATCCTCTGCACGAATCATTACCAGAGCACACACTTTGCAGGTCAGGACCTGAATAAGGAGCAAAAAGATAAAAGCGCTTCAGTTTATCGCCATCAACGGCTGGAAGAACTGATGGAACAAGCTTATCCGCTGACGCCTGAAAAAGTAGCCGCCATCCTGCGCGACCGGCGCGGTCTGCACGATGCAGACATCGGCAATGGCAATGAAAAAGCCGTAAACCAGCTCCTTGCGCATCACTGTATTATCTTCTCGCCCGATAGTCTGCGTGTGTGGGTGAGTACATCGCCCTGGCAGCTTGGCACTTTTGTCTGCTACGATTTAAAGAAGATTTTCGGGATGCATGGCCTGCAACGTGATACCGCCATTGCAGAAACAAGCCGCACGATTGCACCTGATTCATTTCTATACACACAATCCTACAAGGATTTTCTGCGCTTCCGGGCTAATAAGCTTTCGCTTGCACGAAAGGGCCCCGTAGACACATCTGTCACCGTTCACAGCAACCCGCTTTACTACGACGCCTACCGTGTAGCCGGCGACTACTGCAGCTCAAAAGGCTGGTGGGCCGCAGCAATTAGTTATTACAAAACAGCTTTGCGTCACGAGGTGGCTACTGTGCCTGAGCGGGAGGCGATTCAGAAAAAGATTTCCGCCTGCGAAAAGAAGATGCACACATGAACACCGTACTTTGAACGCCAGCAGTACCGCCATGTATCTGGAAATCTTCAGGCAATTCAAAGTGTGTGTGTTGCTGCCCACTTACAATAATGCGGGAACGCTCCGGCAGGTAATTGAAGACGTCCGGCTCTTCACAGAAGACATCATCATTGTCAACGACGGCTCAACGGATGGAACAAGTGCCATCCTCGGTGCCTATCCTCAGCTTCGGATCATTTCGTATTCCCCCAACCGGGGTAAGGGATATGCACTTCGCGCCGGCCTCCGTGCCGCCGCCGATGCCGGATACGAGTATGCTATTACTTTGGATAGCGACGGCCAGCACTATGCTGCCGACCTGCCCATCTTTATTGAAGCAATTCAGAAAACGCCCGGCGCGCTCCTCGTCGGTGCACGCAATATGAAGGTGGACAACGTGCCAGCGAAGAGTTCCTTTGGCAATCGCTTCTCCAACTTCTGGTTTTGGTTTAACACGCACATTAAATTGCCTGATACGCAGAGCGGGTACAGGCTCTATCCGGTGCAGCGCATAGGCCGCAAGCGCTACTTTACGCGTAAGTATGAGTTTGAGATAGAGGTGCTTGTTCGGGCTGCGTGGAGTGGGGTGGAAGTGCGCGCCGTGCCGGTCTCGGTCTATTATCCGCCTGCTGCTGAACGCATCTCGCACTTCAGGCCTTTTAAAGATTTTTCACGCATTTCGGTGCTCAATACAGCGCTCGTGACCATCGCCATTCTATGGATAAAACCACGCGACGTGATTCGTGGCGCTTTTAGTGCGGCGGGCTGGCGCAAGCTTTGGCAAAAGCTTTTTCAGCATCCCGAAGAAAGTAATCTCCGAAAAGCAGCATCGGTTGGCTTTGGCGTATTTATGGGCATTGTCCCGGTTTGGGGCTTTCAGCTGCTTATTGGCATCCCGCTGGCCTTGCTGATGCGGCTGAATAAAGCGCTGTTTGTAATAGCAGCTAACATCAGCATCTTCCCATTTACCGTTTTCTGGCTGGCGGCTTCCCTGGCATTGGGTAAATGGATGCTGGGCTTCCGGGAATGGAACTTGCGACTGGACGGCATTACTTTAGAACGTGTGAAGGAGGACGGACTTGCTTTTTTTGCCGGCGGAAGTGCTCTGGCGCTGTCCCTCGGTGCTATTGCTTTTCTGCTGACGCTTGCCGGCCTCAAGCTATTCCGGAAAGTGCCGCCCGCTGTCCGGTCCTGATGCTTTTAATGACTGTCACGAATAAGCCCAGATAAAACAGGAACATAGGCAGCCGGATCAATGTCTGGCCTTCGCGACGTTCCCAATAGCTGCCCAAAGCATCCAACGCAGCGGAAGGATACCACTGCTGCAGGAAAGCGCCGTGCGAGCGAAACAGGGCATACTCGGTAACATAAGTGCAGATGAGTACAACGTATCCTGTCAAAAGAATTATGCGCAGCCTCGGGAAAGCAATGGGAAGTAAAACCATCACAGGTAGGAACCACAATATGTAAGGCGGCGAGTAACCCGGCCCGAATGTCGGAATGAACATCATGAGCAGGAGCGGCAGCATCATGGCGGCCTTTACCGATATTATGCGTTGCCGGTAACACCAGAATGCCATATAACCCATTAGACCAATAAACAAGTAAGCGCCCATATTTGCGTATGCATAATGCGCCCCGAGCCAGCCAAAGCGCAGCAGCAGGCCGGTAATGCCATAATATCCTGCATAGGAGCGATAGTCAACAACATTGCGCATTACGCCGTAAGGCTCCAGCGTAAACAATACGCTCATTCCTATGATAAATGGAGCTGCAACCAGCAGTGCACCAAACGCCTTTATGGGCAAGGATAGGCGGCGAAAATGTAATAGCAATAGCGGCGTGAGTATAATCGGCACTGTCTTAGCAAGAATGCCCATGCCCAGGAAAAAACTGGCTGCCAGCCATGCTTCCGGCTTGCCGTTAATCACCCATTCCATCAGCATCCAGGCGGTCAGCAGCACGAACAATCCCACAAAGACATCATAGTTGCAATGTTGGCAGCTTAAAAAAATGGATACCGGGTTCAGCGCCAGTCCTAGTAGCAGCGGCAAAAAAACAGGCTGCTTCGGGAAGAATCTTCTAGCCATACAGAAGGCAGTGCAAAGCACCATTACCTCACCAAGTATGAGTGTTCCCTGAATCAGGTACACAGGTGACGCGCCCGTATGCTTTGCAACCTGATGCAGGCCAAACAGGATTTGCATCCAAAAGGGCGGCCAATTTAGCACATCCATATCCCGGTAGGGGTTTCCGCCATGCTCCAGATTGTCCATCACGCGCAGCCAGCTGTGCAGGTCTATGGAATAAGTTGCTGGCATGAATGCAATAAAAGCAATCCGCGCCAGCACCAAAGCTGCAAGCAATATGAAAAACTGCCGCGCAGAACGGGGTCGCTGCGAAGGGGCAAATGGGTCTTGCGCTGGCATTTGTCTAAGATATTGGCAAAGAAAAAGGCCGCCAAAATGCGACCTTTTAATTTCAGAATTCGTTTCGGACTTAGCCCAGATATACTTTCAGCGCATTGCTATAGCGCGCCTTCTGCAGGCGCTTAATTGCACGCTCTTTAATCTGGCGGATACGTTCTTTGGTCAGATCATACTTCTCGCCAATCTCTTCAATAGTCGGCCCGCTGTCGCCTTCCAGACCGAAGTAAGCAGAGAGAATTTCTGCTTCGCGCATAGAAAGCGAGTTCAGGATACGGCGGATTTCATTGCGCAGCGAATCCTTCATCACGTCCTCATCCGTATCGTTGGCGCCTTCCAGAAGGTCGCCCATCGCTACGTCTTCAGCTTCGTGCACCGGCGCATCCAGCGAGGTGTGGCGGGTGTTGGAAGTAAAGATGTTCGTGATTTCCGTCTCGCTCATGTCCAGGATTTCCGCCAGCTCTTCGGTAGAAGGCTCGCGCTCGTGCTCCTGCTCAAAGGCGATGTATGCCTTGTTGGCCTTGTTATAAGTGCCGATCTTATTCTGCGGAAGGCGTACCAGACGGCCCTGCTCGGCCAAAGCCTGCAGGATGCTCTGACGAATCCACCAAACGGCGTAAGAGATAAACTTAAAGCCCTTGGTTTCGTCAAAACGCTGAGCGGCTTTGATAAGTCCGAGGTTGCCCTCATTAATCAGATCCGAAAGGCTAAGTCCCTGGTGCTGATATTGTTTTGCTACCGAAACGACGAAGCGGAGGTTAGCCTGTACCAGCTTTTCAAGGGCACGGCGGCCGGCTTCGGGTTCTTTGAGGTTCTTGATTTTTTGGGCGAGGGTAGTCTCCTCTTCCGGCGTAATCATGGAGATTTTAGAAATCTCCTGTAAATACTTTTCTACCGCCTGCGAATCACGGTTGGTGATTTGCGTAGCGATTTTTAACTGCCTCATTAAGAAAAAATAATTTTAATCTAAAAACGTGTAAAAGTAAATCCCTAAGGCCAGCCTTGCAAGGTGGGCCGAAGAAACCTTTGTTAAATGGACGCCTATTTTGGGCTGAACGTTTGGCTGCAAAGGCCTTGCCACCGTATATGGTTTTACAGCACTGTGGAAAAATGATTGGCAAAATTGCGACGAACAGCACGTTGCAGCTGTCCGTATTTTTTGATAAAGGAATAGAATAGCCAAAGATTTTTTGGCATGACGAAGTATTCTAAGATGACAAAAGCCAAACCTGATTTTTTTAGGAATTATCAATTGTACTTTGAAATGCAAAGTGCTTTTCAATACCTTTGAGTGGCAAAACATTTTCCTGACTTTAAAACAAAGAACTATGCTCACTCAAAACAAAAGACTCAGCGCCATGCTCGGCGTGGTAGCGATGCTGCTACTCACGCCGCTGATAGCCATGCAATTCTCCGGCAGCGGAGTAGTCTGGACACTTTCTGATTTTGTCATTGCGGGTATTCTGCTGCTCGGTACCGGACTCCTTTGCGAGCTTGTGATGCGGAAAGTGAAAACCAGGCGCAACCGATTGCTTGTGTGTGGCGCTATTCTTTTCGCCCTGGCGCTTATCTGGGTGGAGCTGGCCGTCGGTCTGTTCGGGACGCGCTTTGCAGGGAGCTAAGTGCTTCGCGAACTGTGTCAGACTCTAAAGTCGTTGAAGTTTTGCAAAGCGGACTTCAATGATAAATGACGGCAAGACTCTTTCTTGCATAGGCTTTGCAAGTCGGAGACTTGCTTCTATTCTGTATTTAAGTCTGCTTCGCAAGACTTAAATCAGTGGGGGCCGGGTCGGCGCTAATATGTGCTCTCCAATCCATTGGGGCGTATTTAGACTTAAACGTACGACAATACCGAAGTGCTCGTCTTGCCTGTGTTGTGACACCAGCGGTTTGTGGGTCAAGCCCGCAACGACAGCCTTGATAGGGCTTTAGAATGATGGTCAGCATCGCTTGGGTGGATGAGCTGGCGGCAGCAAAAGCTCAATCATTGAACCGCAGCCAAATGGTTCCTGTCATTGCGGGCTTGACCCGCAATCTGCTTTATCAGGGCTTTAATGATTTAGCGCACCAGCACGCTACACAAGGCCCTTCTGCATGCTCGCGCGATTGGGGCATCTTAAACCCTCCCTTTATGAATTACATTCGTATCAACTAATTTTTGTCATGCCTGCTGGTAAACCATTAAAAGAGTTCCACGAATATTTGTGCGAAGCCACTCGCGCTCACGTTTCACATGCCGATTACTTAAAGTCGCCCGCTACAACATTTCTTAAATATACCATTGAGGCTAAAAGTGCTATTGACCTGTGCATTAGGAAATTTCCAATCAAAGCTGACGGAAGTTATACTTCTGATAGTTTGGACAGCCTACAACATTTAAGCACTGCAATGTTATCCGCATTGATGGGGCATTTTGAAACCTTTCAAAAAACTCTTTATGCAGGTATGTTTGATTTCTCCGTTTACTCTACGTCTTTCCAACTTGAGCCATTCGTAAAAAAACTTACTGAGCAAAATGTTTTTATAGATGTCAAGCGACTTTCTGCATATAGAAATATCGGAACATCTTCTGTTGGCAGCATTATAGCAGATAGCCTTAAGGGTTGGCACAGCCCAGAAAAAGTGAATGAACATTTTGGAGCATTCAAGCTGAATTATGCGTTCTTGTCAAACGCCGACATACGGCGTTTACAAACGCTTTGGCAATTACGCCACTCAATTGTACATACTGGCGGTACATTGACGCTTCCAGATGCTCAAAAGGTTACTGACCTAAATTCTTTTGGAAATAGAAATATTGCCTTTGAAAAATATTTCATTTTTGAAGTGGCTAGAAAGTTGCATCCACTCGTGAAACGTTCAACTGAAGGAATTGGTAATGCATATAAGGCTAGGTTGATAGCAGGTCTATCTGCTGATGTTTTAAGTAAAATCAATACTTTTTTTGAGGTTAGGTCTAGTATTGGTGCTTGGCTCCGCTAAATGCAACGCCTTAGCGAATGAGAAAAGCCAAATAGACCTCCGAACCCCTCAATGTGTGATGCAACAGACGCTCAATAGTGAGGCAAAGCTGACTAAATAAAAATCTCCATCCCCGCATTAATTACCTTCGCCCCCGCAAGCGAAAACTCCTCCAATGGCCCAAGACCTCTATCAGCATCCCGACCACTACCTCCTTGACGAGCTCCTCACCGACGAGCACAAGCTTATCCGCGACAGCGTCCGTGCATTCGTAAAGAAGGAAATATCGCCTATCATAGAAGATTATGCGCAGCGCGCCGCCTTCCCGACGCAGATTATCAAGGGCTTAGGCGAGCTGGGCTGCTTCGGCCCCTTCGTGCCGGAGGAATATGGCGGCGCTGGGCTGGACTACATTTCCTACGGCATTATGATGCAGGAGCTGGAGCGCGGCGACAGCGGCGTGCGCTCTACGGCCTCCGTGCAAGGCTCGCTGGTGATGTACCCGATTTACAAGTACGGTAGTGAGGAGCAGAAGCGGAAATTTCTGCCCAAGCTGGCGACGGGCGAGTGGATGGGCTGCTTCGGCCTCACGGAACCAAACCACGGCTCCAACCCCGCCGGCATGGAGACCAAATTCGTGGACGGCGGCGACCATGTAGTGCTGAACGGCGCCAAGATGTGGATTTCTAACGCGCCCTTCGCGCAGGTAGCGGTTGTATGGGCAAAGGACGAGGCGGGCGACATCCGCGGCCTCATCGTGGAGCGCGGTATGGAAGGCTTTACCACGCCCGAGACGCACGGCAAATGGAGCCTCCGCGCATCGGCCACCGGCGAGCTGGTGTTTGACAATGTGAAGGTGCCGAAGGAAAATGTCTTCCCGAATATCAAGGGCCTCAAAGGCCCGCTGGGCTGCCTTTCGTCGGCCCGCTACGGCATTGCCTGGGGCGCGCTCGGCTGCGCGATGGATTGCTACGATGTGGCTCTGCGCTACTCGTTGCAGCGTGAGCAGTTCGGCAAGCCGATTGCCGGTTTCCAGCTCACGCAGAAAAAGCTGGCGGAGATGATTACGGAAATTACAAAGGGCCAGCTCCTCGTATGGCGCCTCGGCACGCTGCGCAATGAAGACCGCGCGACGCCCGCCCAAATCTCAATGGCGAAGCGCAACAGCGTGGAGACGGCCCTCGTAATAGCCCGCGAAGCCCGGCAGATGCTCGGCGGCATGGGCATTACGGGTGAATACCCGATTATGCGCCACATGATGAACCTAGAGAGTGTGGTGACCTATGAAGGCACGCACGACATCCACCTGTTAATTACGGGGATGGAGGTGACGGGGATTAATGCGTTTAAGTGAGTCGGGACGCGATAGCAGCCTGATTTATTCGGGTGATAATTATGTTACCAGCTTCAGCTCGCTCCCAATCTTCCGTTGCGTCGCACACTTCAGCGTTCGTCAGTCTGCCGGGCTTTGTCTGTGGGATGTATATTCGTTGCAGGTGAAATCAGCAGCGCGTAAAACTTTCGGATATAAGTCTGAAGCAATTCTGGCTGTTTTCTTTTGCGCATGGTCATTCTTTGAATATTCTGTTCGGTATCGTAGAAATTTCGTCGCCTTTATTTCAGAGGCCGGTTGGATATACTTTGTCGCATTCTGCCTTTTGCAATTCTTCTTTTTCAAGCTTGTTTCAGTTAGCGGTACGACAATGGAAATTGTGAAGGTCTTCAACCCGATACGACGCAAACAAGTTTTTGACTTGACGGATATTTATCGGGTTGTATTAAGAACCGGTCCGGGTATGAATAGTATGGACGTTTACACTAATGATGCAAAAGGGACGGGGATTGTACTTGGAATGAGTTGGTTTGAATTGCGCGGCCTCAGAGATGCGCTCTTGGCAAGAGGAATTCGCGTAGATGATTTTATCTAGCACAGAAGCATTGTAGTGGCCAAGCGCTCTGATTGGGCAGATTCCTCGCACCTCGGAATGACAGCTTAATATTGGGCAACAGTTCCGAGATTTAGCCTTCGCGCCATGAAGACCCTTTTAGATTCCGCCCAGCTTTCCATAACGCTTCACCGTTTGGCCCACCAACTAGCCGAAGAGCACGACGTCTTCGCCGAAGCGGCCATTGTAGGCATACAGCCGCGCGGCGTAGCGCTGTCGGACAGGCTAGTGGAATTGCTGAAAGGTATCACCGGCAATAAAAGCATCCGCTACGGCAAGCTGGACATCACCTTCCACCGCGACGATGTACACAGCGGCGGTGGACTACATACGCCCAGCGTAAACAGTATGAATTTTTCTGTGGAAGGCCGAACAGTTATTCTGGTGGATGATGTGCTGCACACCGGCCGTACCATCCGCGCGGCTATGGATGCGCTGATGGCCTATGGTCGCCCGGCACGGGTGGAGTTGCTGACGCTGATTGACAGGAAATTCTCCCGTGAATTGCCTGTGCAGCCGGATTATACCGGGCGCAGCATTGATACCATTATGAGCCAGAAAGTGCTCGTTGACTGGACGAAAGACGAAGTGGTATTAATTGACTAAAAGCCGTCCGGCAACTTCCAATTATCTTCGCCGCAGACCATGTCGCTTTCGGTAAAACACCTGCTGGGAATTAAAGAGCTTCAGACCGAAGACATCCACACCATTTTCCAGACGGCGGACCGCTTTAAGGAAGTCCTGCAGCAGCCCATCAAGAAAGTCCCCGCGCTGCGCGACACGACGATTGCCAACATCTTCTTTGAAAATTCCACACGCACCCGCATCTCCTTTGAGCTGGCGCAGAAGCGACTTTCCGCAGATGTGGTGAATTTTTCCGCCTCCGGCTCATCCGTTTCCAAAGGCGAGACGCTCATTGACACCGTCCACAACATCCTCGCGATGAAGGTGGACATGGTGGTGATGCGACATTCCGCATCCGGCGCGCCCTGGTTCCTTTCCCGCCACACAGATGCAGCCATCATTAATGCCGGCGACGGCACGAACGAGCATCCTACCCAAGCTCTGCTGGATGCATTTTCTATGCGGGAAAAGCTGGGCGACCTGAAAGGAAAGCGCATCGCCATCATCGGCGACATCATGCACTCGCGCGTGGCGCTATCGAATATTTACTGCCTAATAAAGCTGGGTGCAGAAGTAACCGTCGCCGGGCCGCCCACACTCATTCCAAAAGACATTGAAGGGCTTGGCGTACGTGTGGAGTATGATGTAAAGAAAGCCTTGCAATGGTGCGAGGTCGCTAACGTCCTCCGTATTCAGTTAGAGCGCCAGCACAAGCCGCTCTTCTCCACTTTACGCGAATACGCCATGTATTACGGCATCAATAAGTCGCTGCTGCAGTCCCTGCAAAAGGAAATCATCATCATGCACCCCGGACCTATCAACCGCGGCGTGGAAATCAGCTCCGATGTGGCGGACAGCGACGCTTCTATCATTCTGGAGCAGGTGGAGAATGGTGTAGCCGTTCGGATGGCGGTCGTTTATCTGCTTAGTGGTTCAGCGGCATGAGCAGCCTGCATCCGACACCCTAGTACACGCCTTTGATTTTTGCCGGATTTTCTATTGGCTCCCCTTTCAGATACCAGCCTATCCCATCGGCTTGCAGTCCGTAAATATGCCCGTCGGAGAGTGGGGCGGGCTGACCATGCAGCAGTTTTTTGTAATGCTCAGCTGCCCCTTCTGCGGCACAGCGGCTGTAGCGGCTCAGAAAATTGCTGTGGCCGTCGCCGCAAAGCTGATTGAAGCTGATGTATGCTGCCCGCCGGCTAAGCGGCAGCTCCGGCCTTTCCCCTAGGATGGCGTGCAGCGACAGCAATCTTGGCCATTTCAGCGTCGCGTCATGCGGATTGTAATGTACATAGACTCGCCGGGCAAAACGGATGCGGTCTATCCATTCTGTGCTGCCAACGCTGGCTACACACGGCGCATTGAGCACCAGATTATCCACCCACACAGTGTCGTTAAAGTGCTTTACTAGCCGTGTCTGCGCAATGCGGCGGATGATATGGTTCCCCATGCTGTGAAAGAACAGTGTCAGCCTGCCGCTGCCGGCGCTGCCTTCTGTGCGAAGCTTTCTGAAGCTATCCAGCACTGGCGCGAAATCCGTGTAAGCACTGCGGGCATTGCGCAGCACAAAAAGGTAGTTGCGTAGCGCTTTATAGTCACTGCGGATACTCGGATAATCCAGCATGAGCACATTTACACCGTATTGATTGCTCATAGCGATGCCACGATCAATGTCTGTTGTGAATATCTTTCCCATGCCTTCGGCGTACACTACCCAGTCGCTATTTCGTTGTGGCATCGCGCTCACCGCAGTGCGCAATGCGGGGCAGGCGCGCACATGCCACGCTGCGCCTTTTGTGTACACCAGAAAAAAGCGAGCGGGGCTGTCGCAGCGAAGCTCACTCATAAAGCGCAGTGCCGTTTTTCCCGTAGCGCGGTTAGAAGCCACAATAATAGCCGTATCTGTTGGCGAAAGATGTAGCGGCGTTTGACCATTGTCTATCACCAGTCGGTGCCAGAAACTGTCTGAGTTGAAGCGGGTATAATAGTTTTCCTTGCCCTTTGCCTGTATGATATACGGAAGCAGGATGGCGAGCAGCAGCAGCAGACCGTTGCGGTTCATAATATTTTAAGTTCCAGCTTCTTCCGCTAAAAATAGCCTGCCGCTAGTTAGCGGCCATTCCGGCCCGTTTCAATTCCTGCAGTGCCTGTTGAATTTCCGGCCAATGCTCGGGCTCAGCGCTTCCGCTTTTATTATTCCACCCTGCGTAAAACTTCAGAATATGCTCCTTCATGCCCGGCGCCAGTGCGGTGAAATGACGCTCCTGAAGCGCCATCAGTAAATCGTAATAGGCCTTGTCAGCAAGGTGGTACTCGCTTAATTCGGAGGGATGGCCGGTGTCAAAATCTATGTTCGGCAAAGCAGCTCCGTCACGCCGGGCCAGCTCTTGCCGGTAATGAAAGCTCACAGTATCAAAGCTGGAGATGAATAGCCGTTCTGCCTCTGGCCCCGGCAGGGCAGGCTTCAGCGCTTTTAGCGGGCCAATCTTGGGCACAATGCGCATCAGGAAAGCCACGAAGCGCGCGCCGACACCGGTGTGCTCTATCTCGCGTCCGTAAGATTTGTAAAACTCTGCACGCCGCATCCGGTAATGAAAACGCCGGGCGGTAGCACCAGGCTGCATCTTACGAAGCTCGGAACGTTTGGACTTCCACGCCTGTCGGGTAAGCTGCGGAAAGATGTCTTTCACTGCCCAGCGGAAGGTGCGTACAGAGCGCGGATAATTCTTGAACAGGCTGTCAATGGACAGGCCGTAGTTGCGCAGAAAGGCACGCTTCAACAGGCTGTCTGCTACCTCAAAGGATATGAAACGGTGGTAAGCGTCGGGCACATAATTACCGCGCGCCGTCTGGAGCACGTCAAAGCCGAACTCGGTGCGGATGTGGCTTATCGGGTCTTGTTCATACGTGGCTGCCCGCCCGTATTTTTCGCGCAGTTCCGGAAACACGATTGGTACCGCCGGATTGACGCCGAGCGAATGGCCGTATCGGTCAGCATTGTAATGAGCCAGCGCGCCGAGGGCAAAGGCGTATTCCTTTACATTGGAGGCTTCGTCGCGAAGGGCAGTGACGAATTCACCATTGCGCACGTAATGGACGAGGTCGGAAAACAGGCGGTTGCCGAAGGGATAATAGCCCATGTCCGGCATGATGGCGCCGCCATAGGCAAATGCGCGGGCGTCTTCCAGCTCCTTCGCTGTGGTGGCCGGGTACTTCTGCTTCAGCAGCGGAACTATGGTTTCTTTCCACGCCACGTCAATGATGGCCTCGTGCGTGAGTACGCTGTATGCGGACGCCGTGCCGGGCGCAAGCAGGATGAGGAGCGGTAGCAGTATGTATTTCATTGGCGAAGCCTGCGCAGGCAAACATGAAAGTGAGCGCGCATGAAAGCTGTCTTCAAAAATGGGGCCCTCGCTTGCCTGCTGCTGGCGCGGCAGGAAGAAATCTATTGGATAGCAGTGTCCGCTGCGTGCCCTTTGCTCCCGTTGCGTGGAGACCGGAGCCTACATTTGCCGCTATGCGGCACCATTACTTTCTTTCGGCTATTCTGCTTTGCGCAACCACTTTTTCTGCCACCGCGCAAAAGCGACAGTACACGATGGCAGAGGCGGTGAACGGCCTCTCCACAACGCTTGCGCCCAAGAGCATTAAAAGCCCGGCATGGCGGCCCGGTACGCATGAGTTTTACTACCGTTCGCCGGAAGGGAAGCTAAAGGTCTTTAACGCAGATAATGGCGATACGGTATTAAGAGATATTGTGGCTAACCGCAAGTCCGGCTTTGCATGGCTTTCCGGCAAGTCTGGCTACAATACTGCCGGCGATACATTGGAAATTTCAGATTGGGAAGCGCGTAAGGATACGATGGTGACCACGCGCATTCAGCGTATGAAAAAGGGTTACGCGAATTTGCAATTTGCGCCTGCCGGTGCCGGTTTTGCCTTTACAGTGGAGAACAATCTCTATTTCGGTGCCGGGAGCGGCGAAGCATCCGCCATTACTTCGGATGCCGATAAGAACATCGTAAACGGCCAAGCTGTCCACCGAAACGAGTTCGGCATTGACAAAGGCATCTTCTTTTCCCCAAAGGGAAATTATCTGGCCTATTACCGCATGGACCAGACGATGGTAGAAGATTACCCGGTGATAGACTGGAGCGTGACGCCGGCGAAGAATGAGAACGTCAAATACCCGATGGCGGGCCGCAAAAGCCACGAGGTGACGCTGCAGATTTACAACATCACGACGAAGGAGACCATTCAGGTAAAGACGGAAGGCCCGAAGGACCATTACCTCACCTGCGTTACCTGGAGCTTGGATGAGCGCTACATCTATATCGGCATCCTCAACCGCGACCAGAATCATCTCTGGCTGAACCAATATGATGCGAAGACAGGGGCTAAGCTTAAAACCATATTACAGGAGAAGGACGATAAGTATGTGGAGCCGCAGCATTCGCTCGCCTTCCTGCCCGGCAGCAATACGCAGTTCATCTGGTGGAGCCAGCGCGACGGATACATGCACCTCTGGCTTTGCGACAACGCCACAAACAAGATGCGCTGCCTCACACCGGGCAATTATGTGGTGAATGATTTAATCGGCTTCAATGCGAAGCGCAAGGAAGTGCTGCTGACATCCGCCAAAGAAGACCCGCGCGAGAAGCATGGCTATGCGGTGAATTGGGAGACGCAAGAAATGCGCAGACTTGACTCTGAGGCCGGTACGCATACTTATCTCGCAAGTGAAGATGGCGAGTATTTGTATGATGTATTTAGCGCCGAATCTGCTAACACAACATGGAGTGAAAAATTCAGTAAGATTAAATCAAGGCCTGAAAATCTTTTGCTGACGAAAACCGGCATCGCTCAACAAAAGACAATAGCAAAATGCGGGGTAGTACGCGCTATAAATGGCAAAGCGATAGTGACACTTGTTAACTCACAGAATCCGTTAGAGAATTTCTCCAGACCACAGGTCTCAGATGTTAGTTTTATTTCGGCTGATGACCGCGAAAGGCTATTCGGTAAGCTTATTCTTCCCATCAACTTTGATTCAAACAAGAAATACCCCGTCATCGTCTATCTCTACAACGGCCCGCACGTCCAGCTCGTCAAAAAAAGCTTCCCCGCATCCGGCAACCTCTGGTACGAATACCTCGCCCAGCACGGCTACATAGTATGGACAATGGATGGCCGCGGCTCATCCAACCGTGGGCTGAAGTTTGAGCAGGCCCCCTTCCGCAAGCTCGGCACGGTGGAGATGGAAGACCAGTTGGAAGGAGTAAAGTTTCTCAAGTCGCTGCGTTATGTGGATTCTACGCGCATCGGCGTCCACGGCTGGAGCTTCGGCGGCTTTATGACAACCAGCCTCATGCTGCGCCATCCCGGCGTATTCAAATGCGCGGTAGCCGGTGGCCCGGTGATGGACTGGAGCATGTATGAAATCATGTACGGTGAGCGCTACATGGACACGCCCGAGCAAAACCCCGAGGGCTACAAAACCAGCGCCCTGTTTGACAAGGTGGCGAACCTGAAAGGCAAGCTCCTGCTCATCCACGGCACGCAGGACGCCACTGTGGTGTGGCAGCACAGCATCAAGTTCCTTAAAGCCGCCGTGGATGCCGGCAAGCAAGTAGATTACTTCGTCTATCCCGGCTATGAGCACAATGTGCGCGGCAAAGACCGCGTGCACCTGATGCAGAAGATTACAGACTACTTTAACGAGAACCTTTAACGGGGCCATCGCTCCTCAAAAGCTACCTTAGCGCCGCATTTCCGCTTTTTAAATGAAGAAAAATATTGCCCTGCTGGCAGGCGGCTATTCCGGCGAGTACGTCATCTCCATCGGTACCGCCAAGACGATTGAGCAGAATCTGGACGCCGGGCAGTACAATACCTACAAAATCATTGTCACCCGCGACGGCTGGTGGCACGAGGCGACCGACGGCAACAAGGTGGAAGTGGACAAAAACGACTTCTCGCTTGCACTTGGGGGCGAAAAAGTACTGTTTGACGCCGTTTTCATAGCCATCCACGGCACGCCCGGCGAGGATGGCCGCATTCAGGGTTACCTGGATATGCTGCAGATTCCCTACACAAGCTGCAACGCAATTGTGAGCGCGCTGACATTCAATAAGAGCTATTGCAATAAGGTGGTGAAGGCGTTTAACGTTGTGGCCATCGCTAACTCTGTACACCTCATTAAAGGCGAGCCGTACAGCATGGGCGCAATATTAGATACGCTGCGTCTGCCGGTGTTTGTGAAGCCCAATGAAAGTGGTTCCTCCCTCGGCGTGAGCAAGGTGAAGGCTGTGGAAGAGCTGCTGCCGGCCATTGAAAAGGCCTTCACCGAAGACAATCAGGTGCTTATAGAAGAGTTCATAGAAGGCCGCGAGCTGACCATCGGCGTGTATCGTGTAGATGGAAAGCTGCATACGCTGCCGGCCACGGAGATTGTGAGCAATAACGAATTTTTTGATTACGAAGCGAAATACACGCCCGGCGTAACCTCCGAAATCACGCCGGCCAAAATCTCTGATGCTATCCGCGAGCAGTTAGAAACGAAAGCAGCCTACATCTACCGCCACCTGAACTGCCGTGGCGTAGTGCGCATGGACTTCATCCTGCAGCAGCCGAGCAATAAGCTCTACTTCCTGGAAGTGAATACCATGCCCGGCCAGAGCGAAAACAGCATTGTGCCGCAGCAGGTACGCGCCGCCGGTGCTGATCTGAAGTCTTTCTATGGTGCATTATTGGAAGACACGCTCAATCTGCCAGCCGCTAAATAGGCCTATTATTGCAAGCCCGATGAGTCAAGCCCGCAACGCCATACCGCCGCCGCGCCACCTCGTTCAAGAACCGGTCACGCGCAAGCTCTGGTTTAATGTGCTGCTCGCGCTTGGAGTTTGTATCCTGTTTTACGCCCTATTTTTCTCCTCGCTTGCTTTTATTACCCGCCACGGCGATGACCGGAAAGTGCCGAATGTAACCGGTAAGAGTGTCAAAGAAGCGATGGCCATTCTGGATGCTGAAGGCTTTGAAGTGAGAGTAGATAGTACCTATTTTCCGGATAAGCGGGCCTTTCTGGTGCTGAAGCAACTGCCGGACATCGGGGATATGGTGAAGCATGGGCGGATGATCTTCCTGACGGTTAACAAAAGTGTCCCGCCGGAAACGCCGATGCCGAACCTGGTAAACCTGTCCTTCCGCAGCGCCACGCTTATCCTGAAAAGTAACCGCCTGATTCTTGGCGATACCAGCTACCGCCCCGACATCGCCGAAGGCGCTATTCTGGAGCAGCTTTATATGGGCAAGCCCATTCGTCCCGGCCAGATGCTGCCACAGGGCAGCCGCATTGACCTGGTTATAGGAGGAGGCTTGAGCAATGAATTGCAGGTCCCGGACGTTATAGGCCTGACTTATCCGGAGGCAATGGCAATGCTGAACAGCACAGGCCTTCAATTCACGCCGATTTTTGATGCGGATGTCATGGATACAACAATGGCAAAGGTTTACAAGCAAACGCCTAATGCCATTTCCGACCTCGGCACACCGAGCATCATCCGCGGCGGCGATTTTGTGGACATCTACGTCGGGCAGAATCCTGCGGATAGCGTTATGGACCAGAACCGGAATGAGTGGAAAAAGAACCTTTACAATAACCCGCCGCCACCGCCTGATGTGCCGGCCGACGATACTTCCAAATAGTGCGCAATGATGATGAAGCAGTGGATAGGCCGGATTGTGCTGTTGCTGGTCGGGCGCCTTTGATAGTAGCTGCGCAAGGTGAAGCGACGGCGCCGCTACGATGGAATCCGCAGTTGAAGGAGGCTACAGCGCCCAGCAGGCATTATGCGGAGAAGAACGGCCGCCCTCACTCTGCCTTTCTTTGAAGATTTTACGGATTACGCGCTTTTTCCGAACCCGGCCCGCTGGACGGACAGCCAGGTTTATATCAACAATACAATGTGCCTGGACCCCATTGCACGGGGCGTGGCGACTTTCGACGCGCTGAACAAACAGGGGCGGCCGTACGATACCAGCAACCGGTATAGCGTATTGTTTGCCGATAGCCTCACTTCCCGGACGATAGACTTAGGTGGAAACGTCCCGGGCGACAGCATTTATCTCTCGTTCTTCTACCAGCCGCAGGGCCGCGGCTTCTCGCCGGAAGTACAGGATTCTTTCATGCTCTTCTTTCACCGCAAGAGTGGGGGGTGGCAGACTATGTGGGCGGTGCCCGGCAGCGATGTGCAGCCCTTCCGGCAGGTGATGATTCCGGTAACGGACACAGAATTCTTTGCGCCGGATTTTCAGTTCCGCTTCGCGAACAAAGTCAGCATTAACAGCAACGACGATGTCTGGAATCTGGACTATATTCGCATGGGCGTGAATCGGAGTATAACCGATACTGCCGTACGCGACCTCTCCTTTACGACCGATCCGACCTTCCTGCTGAACGATTTTACGGCTATGCCATACCGCCAGTTCCTGCCAAATGCCGGTGCGGAGCGCGCTGCGCAGATGATGGATACGATCTGGAATCATTACAGCACCAATGCAACCGTAACGTATGGATATAATGCGGTGGAAACGACGACGGGCACACCGCTCAGTAGTGCTGCTACAAGCGGCAACATTCGGGCCTTACGCGAAACGCGGCATTCTCTTTCCCATCTACACGGCAACCGTAACGCCACCCAACAGCCGCTCCCGCATTGTCTATCGCAGTACCTTCTTCCTGCAAAGTGGCAACCCAAATGAGCCAAAGGATAATGACAGCATCGTGCGCGAGCAGGTCTTTGATAATTCCCTCGCCTACGACGACGGTACCGCTGAGAAAAGCTACTTCCTAAACCTTTCCACGCCGCTGCCGGGCAAGACTGCCATTGAGTTCCGGCTGAATGCACCGGATACGCTGCGCGGAATGGCCATTTATTTTGGCCAGCAGGTGCCTACAGCTACCGGAAAATTTTTCAACGCTACAGTTTATTCAAAACTTGGCGGCATCCTGGGCGGGACGCAGGATGTGAAGCTTTATGAAACTGATTTATTGCTGCCGGTTTTTACCGGCACGGTGAACGGCTTTTCTATTTATCGTTTTGAGCAGCCGGTGGCTTTACCTGCTGGTGTCTTTTACCTCGGCACGACGCAGCCTGCCAACTTTGGCTCTGACTCGCTTTACATAGGACTAGATGCCAACCGCGTGGGTGGAAACCATCTATACTTCAACGTGCTTAATAGCTGGCAGGGCTCCCTTGTGAGCGGCGCGATCATGATTCGTCCGCTGCTTGGCGGGCCGGTCACGGGTACGGCGGTCGACAATACGGCGCAGCAAACTCCGGCATATCGTTGCATCCGAATCCTGCTTCGGAGTCACTGCACATCGCCGGTGCTCCTGCCGGTATCAGCCGTTATAGCATTACTGACATACAAGGCCGCGTCGTGAGGAAGGCAACTATGCTGGCGGTGAAATTTCTTTGTCTACGCTGCCGCCGGGCATGTATCTGTTGCGCCTAAGTGCCGGCGAGCTATTGGAGTGTTCCGCAAAAATTCATTAAACAATAGCTATGCAAGAAATTTCCGTACAAGAGCTAAAAGCCCGCATGGATGCCGGCGAGCAGCTTAATATCATCGACGTCCGCGAGCCGGATGAATATGCGGCATTCAATATTGGCGGGAAGCTGATGCCTTTCGGTCAAATCCTGTCTATGCAGACCGATGACATCGAAGACTGAAGGAGGAGGAGCTTATCGTGCATTGCCATGCCGGAAAGCGCAGCATGCAGGCCGGCATGATGCTGGAGACGATGGGCTTTAAGAATGTAAAGAATCTTACCGGCGGAATGCTGGCGTGGCAGGAAATGGGCAGGTCTTAAAGAATCAGGACAGACGCACCCGCGGATCAAGCAGCCCATAAAGCAAATCTGTCAGCAGGTTGACGATGATAAAGATCAGCGCCGTGAGCAGCACTGCGCCCATTACGAGCGGAAAGTCAAACTTATCCAGCGCATCAACGGTGATCTTGCCGATACCTTTCCAGCCAAAGATGTATTCTACGAAGAACGAACCGGCCAGTAATTCTGCAAGCCAGCCGGAAATGGCAGTTACCACCGGATTGAGTGCATTGGGCAGCGCATGTCGCAGTACTACCTGCCGCTTGCGCAGGCCTTTTGCGTAAGCAGTACGGATATAATCCTGCCTCAGCACATCCAGCATAGCGCTGCGCGTAAGCTGTGTGATAATGGCCATAGGCCGGATGCCAAGCGCTATGGCCGGAAGGACAAGGTTGCGCAGTGCCAGATGCCGGCCGCTGAAAGCGTCCCACTCGTAAAGGCTGCCCGTCATATCCAGACCTGTATAACTGCTCAGCAGATAGCCGAAAACATACGCAATGATGAGTCCGGCAAAAAAAGACGGCATTGAAATGCCTGCTACCGAGGCTACGATTGCTCCGGTATCCCAAGGCGTGCCCTTCTTCAGGGCCGCCAGAATGCCAAGGCTTATACCGGCAATGGTAGCCAGCAGCATTGCGGTAAGCGCGAGCACAACCGTTCCCGGCAGCGCCTCTCCCAGTACTTCGCTGACGGAGCGCTTGGTACGATAAGAGCGCCCGAGATAGGGTGCCTTTAACGACTAAAAAGCTGTTGTCGCTCATGCGCGTCAGCCTAAGGCCAGCGGGGGCATCAAATGCCTTCCCTGTTACACCGATAGGCGAAAGTTCGTTGAGGTAAAGGCCATAGCGTGTCCAAAGCGGCTTGTCCAGATTTAAGGCCTTTCGGGTGGCCGCCACAGACGATAAATCGGAGCGCTGGCCAAGTGTAAGCCGCGCCGGATCGGCGGGCAGAACGTTGAAACAGAAGAAATACCAGCGTAGCCACGCCCCAGAGCACCAGAACACTGTAGCAAAGCCGGCGGACCAGATAGGGAAGCATGAGTGTTGGAAAGTTTGAGCGTTTGAGCGTTGAAGCATTTGCCTAGCATTCCAAGGCTCAAACCTATTTCACGCCTGCCGCCTCCAGGCTCGCCGGATAATCCCGGAAGCTCCACTTGCCCTTGATGACGCAACCTTGCAGCAGCATCAGCCCGGGATCGGTGCGCATGGCGGTCTTGCTGGCGGTCTGGTCAAAGGTAGTAAATTTCGGATGAGGCGAGGGCAGCTTCTTTCTGCCAGCGCATCGTTTTCGGCACGGCTGCCGGAAGAAAGCACATAAATCGGAATGCCTTTGGCAGCAGCTGCAGCGGAAAGTGCTTTCAGCTTGTCCATATTGTCACGTACGGGCAGTAGCGGGGTTTTTGAGAAACAGCAGAAACTTATAACCCGGGTCCTGCAGCATCGGATCAGTATAGTTATTGCCGCTGTAATCATTCACCACAAAATCCTTTATCGCAGGGTCGCATAAGCCATTACCCTTGCGTACTACCTTCTCTCGGCGGTCCACATACTCCCAGGTACTGTCAATTTCTGCGATGCGGCTCATGGGCACGTCTTCCTGCTTGCCATTATGCTTATAGACAAATACCATCTCCACGCTGTCCTGAATACATTCCTTCGGTGCCTTCATGCCTTCGCAGAT
The DNA here is from genome assembly GCA_963782125.1 of uncultured Bacteroidota bacterium. Lineage (GTDB taxonomy): Bacteria > Bacteroidota > Bacteroidia > Chitinophagales > Chitinophagaceae > UBA1952. The sequence goes on along the minus strand of CAWAID010000007.1, from coordinate 228,648 downwards.
GCTTTTGCCAACGGCAAACGGCATACAATCATGAAATGGCAAGTGCTCCAGCGCCCACCATTGAATGCCAGCACGGCAAACACGCCCAGAATGAACACCGCAGTATTCGGATATTTCGGCATCAACGGGCGGATGCGCCTGCGGAAGGCAAACAGGATGATGCGCAATAATGAGCAGAATGACATCTTTCCAGAAAGTCTCCGAATTGGAGATTTTAATGCAATCGCCAAAGCAGCCGCACTCCCGCACCTTAGCGGAATGCTTAATGACATCCCAGTAATAGATGTAAGCGGTGAGGAAGGTGAAGAAAATGTTGAGCCCGAGCATGGGCCACGCAAAGAAGCGCCACGCAAAGCCGAGCAGCAGCGCTACGCCCAGCACAATTTCGCAGGTAATGAGAAAAACGGAGAATGCCAGCGCGTGCGGAATGAGCCAGGGCAGATTGAGCACAGCCGGCTCAAAAAACTCATTCATTTTATTAGCCAGTCCGCTCGGGTCGTTCGCCTTGACCAGGCCGGAAAAAATGAAGAGCAGGCCCATGACCACCCGCAAGACCTGAAGAAAGATATTGAGACCGGGGGCTCTTCTTTGAGTAGCAGTAGATGTTGCCATATCCGTTGAAACGATTAGAGCCTGAAAATTATGCGGCTTCTGAGATTTTTATAAGTGCAAAAACTGCGTAGTTGATGATGTCCATAAAGTTCGCGTCCGCGCCCTCGCTTACCTCCGTCCTGCCGCTGTTGGCGATAATTTGCTTGATACGGAGCAGCTTCACAAGAATCAAATCCACGAGGCTTTCTTCACACATATCCCGCCATGCTTCGCCATAATCATGGTTTTTCTCCAGCATCAGCGCTTCTACTTTAGCTGCCTCGCTTTCGTAGGCGGCCGTTACGGTCTCAATCGGCCATTCCCATTCATCATCATTCAGCGCAGCGTCTTGTATCAGGGCAATGATGCCATAATTCACAATGCCGACAAACTCGCTGGCTGATACTGTCGCCGATGAGCTGCACGCCGGTTTCCTGAATCTGGCGGATGCGCCACGCCTTGATGTAAATCTGGTCAACGATGGAAATGGGCCGCAACACCCGCCAGCTCGTGCCGTAATCGGCGGCTTTGCGCAGGAAAAGCTCTTTGGACCGGGCAACGACCTGCCTGTATTGCTGAAGGGTGTTCAGGTGGGTGAATTGGCAATGCCGGTATCCTGCATTTTCTTTGGTGGTAACGATGGGTTTCAAAAATACGCTTTTGCCGGTAGCGACTTCAGTGGTCAGCAGGGGACGTCTATTGGATTTGTCCCGGCCGGCGGTCATGGGCATTCTCAATGCCACACCCGACAGCTTTTTTACCGGTACAGTAAATCGGGATGAGCTGTTACGATTGGCGGAAAAAATGCTTCGGGAAGGTGCCGCCATCCTGGACATTGGCGGCGCATCTACCCGTCCCGGAGCCGAAGATGTTCCTTCGGGTTATGAGCTGAAGCGGGTCGTTCCGGTGATCGAAGCCATCAGCAAACGCTTCCCGGAGGCTTGGCTGTCCATTGATACAATGAATGCGGAAGTGGCCGAAGCCGCAATAGGCGCTGGAGCACATCTGATCAATGATATTTCCGGCGGCAGGAATGCTGATATGCTTCAAACCGTCGCCCACCTCAGGGTGCCATACATCGCCATGCACATGCAGGGCACGCCGCGCACCATGCAGCAAGACCCACAGTATGAAGATGTGGTGCGCGAGGTATTTGACTATTTAAAAGACGTCACGCTTCGATGCACCGTCGCAGGCATCCACGACCTTATCCTTGACCCCGGCTTCGGCTTTGGCAAGACGGTGGCGCACAATTTTTCCCTGCTGAATGAGCTGAGCGTCTTCCGCGCACTGGGTAAGCCCATCCTCGCCGGCATTTCCAGAAAAAGCATGATTTGCAAGCCGCTCCGGGTGAATCCAGACAAGGCGCTGAACGGAACTACCGCCCTGCACGTGGCCGCATTGCGCGAAGGCGCGTCGATGCTGCGCGTGCATGATGTGCGGGAAGCGGTGGAAGCGGTTGAGCTTTTTGAATTGTTATGCTGATGTATCAGCCCATCTCATCCCAGCATTGGATGGCGCTTAAACGCCTTTGTCCGGTCAAATAGATACCGGTACGTGACCAGCCGGCGGTTGCGGACAGTATCCAGATGCTCCGCAATGTTGATCATCTTCGGATTAAAGTCGCCGATCCATTGCATCTCGTAGCGCTGGTACTTGCCACGGCCTTGTATCACCTTCGCCGCCTCCGTAACCATCAGAGCATCTACGCCCTTGCCCTGATGCTCCGGGATAATGCCGAAAACGAGGCCCACAAAGCGGTCGCACTTCCCAAATTGTTTTAGCAGCAGGAAATGCAGCTTCTGCAGCAGCCCGAACTTTCCGTTCAGGTGCCGGAACCACTGGTTCAGGTCCGGCAGGTTCACCCAGATGCCCACCGGCTCATCCTTATAATATGTGAACCAGGTGATGTGCTCGTCCATCACCGGCTTCATGCTTGCAAACATCTTCAGCGCTACGCGCTCCTCTATCTCCTTACCGCCGCCGTGGCCCGCCCAAGCCTTGTTATAGACATACGCAAAGTCCTTCGCAAAGCGCGCCAGCTCACTTTTTTTAATCGGGACCACGCGATAATTAGGATCCTTCATCAAGGTAGCGTGACGCTCCTGAAACTTCGGCGGCAGCGGCGTATTCGTCTCCCGCGCAAAGCAAATCTGCCCGAAATACTCCTTAAAACCATACCCCTCAAACAACCGCTGGTAATACGGCCGGTTATAATTCATCTGGTACAGCGGCGGGTGAAAGCCCTCCACCACCAATCCCCACCACGCCAGACGCTCCCCAAAATTGATCGGCCCGTCCATCGCCTCCATGCCGCGGGCACGCAGCCATTCGCGGCAATGGTCAAACATGAAGTGCGCCGCCGCATCATCATCAATGCACTCAAAAAAACCCACGCCCCCCGTCGGCTGCTCCTGCTTGTACTGCTTATTCACGAAAGACGCAATCCGCCCTATCACCTTCCCGCCGTCATCCTTCAGAAGCCAGCGCGTGCACTCGCCCTTCTTAAAAAACTTATTCTGCGCCGGGTCAAACACCGCCTCAATATCCTTATCCAGCGGTCGTATCCAATGCGGGTCGTCGCGGTAAATCGTCACCGCCAATTCGCGGAACGCGTGCTTGTCCGCCTCCGTCCTTACCTCGTGCATCTTCATAATGCCCAAAAGTAGGGCGCGGGGAATTTTTATTGAGTCAGCTTCCGGTTCGCTCCTGATCTGCCGTTGCCGCCAAAGGCGTATTGAATGTTCTTTTGAAAAAAGAACATTCAATCACGTTTCATCGTTCGTTAGCCTCTTCAGCTGAAAATGAGCTTATAACGGCATTGTAATTATTTTCAATGTCGGGTAGAACCTTCAAACCTGCCTTGTAAATATTTACAATGCCATCCTGAAGCTTCAGGGCCCTATTGTAAATATTTACAAAGCCACTGAGCATCACAAGGGCCGGCAATCAATTATTGAATTAACAATCCGGGACCGGCAACGCAATTGTGGTCATCAGCCCGGTCATTTCCTGCGCTTACCTTCGCCGCATGTCATCCGCAACCCCTCAGGGCCGCTACGCGCAGCGCGGCGTCAGCGCCCAGAAAGAAGATGTGCACCGCGCCACGGCGGCGTTGGACAAAGGCCTTTTCCCCAACGCCTTCTGTAAGGTTTACCCCGACTATTGGGGTGGCGATGATGCCTTCTGCAACCTCATGCACGCCGACGGGGCGGGTACCAAAAGCATCCTCGCCTACATGTATTGGCGGGAGACGGGCGACGCGAGCGTGTGGGCCGGCATTGCGATAGACTCTATTGTGATGAATATTGACGACCTGCTGTGTGTGGGCGCAACGGGGCCGTTTACCTATTCCTCCACCATAGGCCGCAACAAGGGCCTGATACCGGGGGAAGTGATTTCGGAGATTATCAACGGGACACAGCGATATTTTGATAAGCTGGCCGGTTACGGCATAGAAGTCCGCTTCATGGGCGGCGAAACCGCTGATGTTGGCGACGTGGTGCGCACCGTTATTGTGGACGGCACCATGGCCGCCCGTATGCGCCGAGAACGCCTCGTAACTACGGAAAAGCTGGCGCCGGGCGATGTGGTGGTAAGCCTCGCATCGTACGGTCAGGCCACGTATGAAGACGCCTACAACAGCGGTATGGGCAGCAACGGCCTGACGAGCGCGCGCCACGAATTGCTCCACAAAGACTACGCGGCGAAGTACCCGGAAAGTGTTGACCCGGCGCTGCCGGAAGATGTGGTGTACAATGGCAAATACCACCTGACAGACCCGACGGAAACAGGGCTGGATGTGGGCAAGATGATACTCTCGCCCACTCGGACATATGCGCCGGTGGTGCTAAAGGTCTTAGAGGAGCATTTTGAGAAAATCCATGGCATCATCCATTGCAGTGGCGGCGGTCAGACGAAGTGCCTGCATTACCTGCCTGGCGCTATGCGTGTGGTGAAGGACAATCTTCTGCCGGTACCGCCGTTATTTACCATGATCCAGGAGGCCGCCGGCACGGATTGGCGGGAAATGTACCAGGTCTTCAATATGGGTGCGCGACTGGAAATGTTTACGGATGTGACAACGGCAGAAAGCATTGTTGCAATAGCAAAGGGCTTCGGGATTGACGCGACGATTAGCGGTAGGGTAGAGGAGAGCGGGAAGAAGGAATTGGTGATAGAGGGACCATACGGGCGGTTTCATTACGAACATCAATGAGTAGAATTATGATCATTGCACGCTCCTTTTGTATTAGCATACTTCTGCTTTGTATTAATCTGAGTTATGCGCAAGCCCAAGATGTCCGTTCATTTGACGGCGCCATAGACGGCCGCCACAGCCTTTCCCTGACACCCATCTGCGGCATGGTGACCTATGGGAAATTCAATCCGGGCCTCGGCTTTGAATATGAGTACATTGTCAATCAGGACGCAGGCATTGGCCTTCGGTTGCCGTTTGCATTTGGCTACGCCGGGCCTGAGCAGGGCTTTAATTATTATAACGGTAACGATTACAAGCACACTACCTTTTATGCCGCACCGGGCGTACGCTTCCATGCGCCGGTAGGCGGCGGTAAGAAACGCTGAGTTTGCCACCGGCCCGGCCATTTTAATCGGCAACATGCACTTCCAGCCCTATAATGATTATTACGGCGGCTCACAGATAAATGCCGAGCCGTTCAACTATGGCCTGCTTGGGATTATAGCTGACAACAGTATCAATTTTTATCGCGGCCATTTTCAGTTTGGCTTTGATGTGCGCGTTGGCGCGCTTGCGGAAGTGCGCGATGATGATTCCAGATTCTTCATTCACTTCGGGATGCACTTTGGAGGAAAATTTTAGTCTGCCTGGCCCGTTATTGCTTAAAAATCACTTCCTGATATGTTTAAAATGCACTTTTTTGCCTTTTGCGGCCTGCTAATGCTCGCAGCCATCAGCGCTAATGCGCAGGATAAAATCTACCTGACTGATGGCAGCTCGGTACAGGTTAAAGTAAAAGAAGTCAGCCCGCGCCAGGTCATCTACCGCCGTTGGGATAATCAGGATGGCCCCGAGTATGTGGTCAATCGACGTGATGTGGATCGCATTGTTTATCAAAATGGCTTCAGAAGAGGTCATAACGCGTGGCAGGATGTCAAGTGAGCCGCGTAGGCAGGTGCCGCCTCGGCAACGCATTGACGCGGCAGGTGCCCGTGAAGGCCATCAACGCACACCAATAGGAGGATATGGAAAGAACATTCTCAGCATTGCGCCCATTCAAATGACCAATGAAAGTGCGGCCGGCCTAGGCATTCACTACGAGCGGATGCTGGACAAGGCGGGCATTATAGCCCTTTATGTTCCGGTAGCTATCTCTTTTTATGAGGATGAGGTAGCAAACTATCAGTCTTCCTACTATTATCCGAAGAAGTCGCGCAGTATGGTGTACGTCTATCCCGGTGCCAAGTTTTATCCCGCTGGCAGCGCGCACCGTGTTTCATACAGCGTAGGCCCAAGCTTCGGCCTGGGCTTTGGCACGAAGTACAAAGAGACACGCAGCATAGACCCCCGCACAGGCTCGCTGATGATTTCTTACAACGAAGGTTCTGTATTTAAAGCCGGCTTTCTGGTAACAAACGGGCTCAATATTCAGCCGACCAAAGCGCTTTACGTAGGGCTGGAACTGGGTGTGGGCATATTCTACTACAATAACGAGACAACTGACTTCGCCGCCGGAGATGAGCCGATGGTGCAGTTCAATTTTAAGATGGGCTACCGCTTCTGAAGGCATCTGCCGCCGATGTGGAACGTATTTTTGCGCCGGATGTCAACTTCTGTCGCCTTTCACACACTTGGCTGTAAGCTCAACTATGCCGAGACTTCTACCCTTAGCCGTATGCTGGAAGGGGAGGGGTTTACGAAGGCTGCCTTTGAGGATGTAGCTGATGTCTATGTCATTAATACCTGCTCCGTTACAGAGAATGCGGATAAAGAGTGCCGCTACCTGGTGCGTAAAATCCAGCGCCGGGCGCCGGAGGCTTTTGTAGTGATAACTGGCTGCTACGCACAGCTTAAGCCGGCAGAAATCGCCGGGATTGAGGGTGTGGACCTGGTGCTGGGCGCGGCAGAGAAGTTTGAGCTGCCCCGGCATATCCGGCAATTAGACAAGTGCATTGGCGGCGCTCAGGTGCACTGCAACGACGTAGCTGCCATTGAGGGATTTCAGGCCTCTTACAGCCTTGCCGACCGCACGCGCAGTTTCCTGAAGGTGCAGGATGGTCGTGATTACAATTGCTCCTTTTGCACGATTCCGATGGCCCGCGGCAGAAGTCGCAGCGATAGTATTGTCAATGTTGTGGCCAATGCACAAAGCCTTGCTACGCAAGGCACAAAAGAAATTGTTCTGACGGGAATCAATCTTGGTGATTTTGGCGAGCGCGGCGAGGATTTGCTGCAATTGCTGCAGGCGCTTGAAAATGTGGATGGCATTGAGCGGTACCGGATTTCATCCATAGAACCCAATCTGTTGCATCCAGACATCATCAGGTTTGTTGCGCAATCAAAGAAGGTGATGCCGCACTTTCATATGCCGCTGCAAAGCGGCTCCAATCGCATTCTCGGCCTTATGCGTCGGAGATACCGTCGTGAATTGTATGCCGAACGCGTGGCGATGATTAAGGAGGCAATACCGCATTGTGCCATCGGTGTAGATGTAATTGTCGGTTTCCCGGGAGAGGACGAAGCGGCCTTTCGGGAGACGGAGCTATTCCTGAGCGAGCTTCCGGTCTCCTACCTGCACGTCTTCACCTATTCTGAGCGGGCCAATACACTTGCGGCAGAAATGCAAGGCGCCGTGCCCGTGAACGTTCGCAATCAGCGAAATAAAATATTACGGCAACTCTCTTACCGGAAGCTACGCCACTTTACGGAGCAGCACCATGCGCAGGAACGCCCGGTGCTGTGGGAACGCGCTCCGGTTGCGGGCATGATGGAAGGTTACACAGACAATTATATCAAATTAAGTGTCCCTTATCGTGCCGACTGGGCCAATACGGTGCGAGCCTGGAAAATTTAGGCTTCCACACCGTTGGTAGTTTTTGCGTACGGCCTTACATTTGCCCTCCCAACGGAAAACGTCTCTGTAGCTCAGTTGGTAGAGCAGCTGACTCTTAATCAGCGGGTCCAAGGTTCGAGCCCTTGCGGGGACACCGATAGGGCTGACTTCTAAATTTTGAAGTCAGCCCTTTTTCTTTTTCGCCGAAACCAGCGCCAGGCCTGCATATCAGAGGTATTACATTCACCCAAGGAATGGTTCGATAATTATTTTTCTCAAAAACCATTTTTTCGGAGATTATCGAACCAATGAGCATCTGCTTTACCGGTAATGCGGCTTTTTCATAGTAGTAACGCAGATACTTCAATAGTTTCATTGCGCCGCGCCAATGCTTTGTAACAGACTTATTTGCTTCGGCGTTTTGCACTTGAGTTTGTTGAAGATTTTGTATTTCCGGTTCGTAACGACTCTTAATAGCCCGGTAATCCGCCGCGCTAATCTCCCCGTCCAGCATCAATTGCTGTGCATTTGCAATGCGGTGTTGGTGCTTTTCGATTAAGGCTTCAACCGCTCCTTTACCACTCCCTTTCTCTTCCGCTGTGCTCGGCGCTAAGCCTAGTATCTTTTCATAGAGACGAACGACTTGGTCATTTGCAGTTATTGTATCTAAGGCGTCAAGGAATTTCTCGTTGACGATTTCGGCCTTAAAGCGGACTTTGCATGGACTAAAACAGTGGTAATAAAAGTATTTGCCGCCATTTCCACTCGATGCACTTCCACTCAGATTCCTGCCGCATTCAGGGCATTTCAGAAAATTTCGCAACGGCAGTTCTTCTTTAGCCTTACATACAGTTGGCATTGTTCGCTTCTTGCCATTTAGAACATACTGAACATCGTAGAAGAGCTTCTCACTTACCAGTGGCTCATGTATTCCTCTTACGAGCTTGACATCTTCATCCTTGTATGCCGGGACTATTATTCTACCCATGTAGATGGGATTCCGGAGGAGGTAATAAATGTTGTTGCGATTAATCTTGAATCCCTTTTTAGCAGCTAGTCTCCAGACGTCCCTAGGGCTATGAAGCCTGTTGCCGACTGATTCAAAAATCCACTGCACAATCTTAGCATGATTTCCCGGAACGATAATGGGCTTGTTATTCTCATCGCGTGTATTTCTGTATCCGCGCGGCGCAGTCGTGCAATAACGGCCTTCCTTTAGCGCCCTCCGCATACCTGCAATTGTATTTAATGACCTTCTATCATTCTCAACTTCTGGTGCGGCAAGGTAGAAGGCCAACATAATCTTGTTTTCCGGAACAGAAAGGTCAAGCGGCTGTTCAATTGCTTGTGGCTCTACGCCAAGCCTCGATAGCTGATTAATCATCCCATATGCATCGCCGGCATTTCTGCTGAACCTGTCCCATTTCAAAAACAGTAAAAGGTCCGCAGCTTTACGCTTCTTTAGAAAGGCTAGCAATTGAATAAATGCAGGCCGGTTAAATGTCTTTGCAGAATGGTCTTCTTTATAGAAGCCTACAATCTCGATGTTCTGATGCTGGCAATACATTCTGATGCGCTCTTCCTGATGGCTCAGGCTATATCCTTTTTCTGCCTGCTCGTCTGTACTAACCCGTACGTAAATGATAGCTCTCTTGGTCATTAGTGAATTGGTTGGCGCGTAATGGAATTACTGAAGTATGAGTAGTGTTGAACCTGTATTGATGTCTGCCAATTGAGGCAAGTTGGTATAGAAAATCTCTTATCTCAATCACTTCATTGTCGGTATAGTCTAGACCATTTGTACACAGAATTTCCCGACATTTTTTTAGGGAGAGCTTATTGCTTTCTTCTGGTTGTGATTCTTCAATCTTGGTTCTGAATGTTACTATTTTTCGTAGCACTTGCTTCCTCATTTCAATTTTACATTATCAGGTTTATGATTCTGACAAAAAAAGATTTGGAGAGCATTTTATCTCTCCAAATCTTTTGCCAGTTTGATAGGTTTCTCAGATATTATTTACTCATCATCATCGTCCTCATCATCTCTGTTCTCATACTCTGATATGAGGTCTTCAATTTCATGAAAAGCATTCCTTTCGTCCTTGCTATACCGTATGCTAAGGGTGATGGTTTCTTCTCCTTCGGAATCGTCGGCATCGGTGATGGTATGCTCCAGGCTGTGCTCTGTGATGAGTGCTGCTACGGCTGCAAAAGCGCCTTGAGGAACCGTGATTTCTTCTTTGCGAATTGTTGTGCGCATTGTTTGTCTTACTTTATTAAGGGATTTAGAATAGGTGGTTTTTCTTGTGCCTACCGATTTTTGCAACAGTTTTTCCAGTTCCTTGCTAATGATTGTCTACCGCACATGCTACTGCATGTGCGCTTAACAGGGTGTCTTTATGATTGCCTTCATTTGCTACTGCCTCCTTTCTTTTTTTTTTGGGTGATTATAGTATTTGAGAAAAGTCAATGACGGGAGGAAATACATCTTCTTCCTCATCATCCCGGGAATAGGTTCTCTTTTGGGTCGCTGGCTGATACTGAACAGGCCTTCTGTTCACTTCTTGGGTATTCGACAAAAGAGCCCTTTGCTTTTGCTGTAAGCCAGTCATACCGTTCGTCCCGGCTAATTCATTTTCTACTCTCTTTATGAGTATATCCAATTGCTTTCGTGCTTCCTTTTCCGCCTTGTAATTCCTTATAGAGTGGTAGATGATGGGACCTATCGTAAGGCCTGTTACCCCAACGGCTGCCCACATCTCTCCATCTAGTCCAAGGAAAGTTTCTTCTTTTCTCCTTTTACTTTTTGAGCTGGGGTTCCTGATGCCACCAACAGTTTTGCTAGGACCATATAATGGGCGGCTAAAAATGAGCTTTGGCTTTACTTCTATTTTAGTTGAGCTTGACTCAGAGCGTACGTTAAGCACTGCAGGAAACTCATGCGCAGGTTGCGCCGTTTTATCTCCTTCCGATGCTTCGACAGTTCTTTCTGTACCTATCCTATCTACTTCATTGGAGATAGCCTTTCGCTCTGGTGGCGAGTCATTGTCCTCCTTAGTGTGTTCTTTAGGGATTGAAACAACTTTAGGCTTTGGGTTCTTTTCATAAAGTGGCTCGTCGAAAATGGAAATCTCTGAAGCAACTCCAAAGCGGCCGGTATGATAGGCCACGCCCGCAACTACTTTGACGATAAAATCACAGTTATGCGTGAGTGCCTGATCTCCCTTAAAATTCCCACCCTTCGTTGCCTGAACAATAGAGATAAACGACTTGGTCGGATTTTCTGCTTTTAGGTCTTCCAGGAATTCATTGTCAATGCCGGCGTTGTTGATGCTGTCTATAAAGACAAAGTCGCAAGCCTTGCCTTGTAGGTATTCCCTGATTTTATCCCTGCTCCTGCATTCTACTACTGTTACTTTAGAGCCGTCTATTTCTTTGAACTTTTCCTGCAGCGTCACGCTTTCTCCTTCTTCTGCTGCGATATAGACGACTTTACCAAAATACTCCTGCAGATAATCGGCGAAGCGAATAGAGAAGTTGCTTTTACCTCCTTTGGGCAGTCCCCATACAATACCGGAAAAGAGTCGCGACGGCTTTCCAATTAATGCGAGGAACTTTCCGGTGAATTCCAGGCACTCAAATTTTTTGGCGATTAGTTCATCTCCTGTAAACTCTTTGAGCTTCGCTGCCGGCTTTGGTGGTACAACTGGCGTCGCATGTTGCACTTTGGTAGCACCATCTGTCTGTGGTATATCTGTTCTTTTGTCCGCAATTGCTTTTACGGCTGGCTTGACTGCTTCTTTTGGCTGTTGTGAATCCTGTTTTTGGCTGATTGAAGTGATGGCCTTTAAAGTGCCATTTTGATGTGCCGACTTGCTGCTGTGTGAATCCGGGGCCTGGGATTGAGTGGTTGAATTAAAAGGTGCGTTTCCAAAAATGCTTATGCGCTGAGATTGTAAGGCTGAACCAGCATTCTCTTGACCGAAGGACGCCCCGCCAAATATCTGCTCGCTGGCATTCTGCTCCACAATAGCTCCGGAAAAAAATGTATTTAAGGAAGCAACTTCTGATGAGCTGGCCGGACTCGGCTTATCAACGCTTTCCACTTTATGCTGACCTAGCCGCCCTTCCTTTACATACTGATATGCCGTAGTCTTGCCAACACCAAGTGCTTTAGCAATCTGACTATAGCTTAGCCCTAAGTTGTGTAGTTGTAGTGCTTTTTCTTTGTCGCTCATAGATGATTTTGAGGGGCTCCAATTGGCTGCCGGCTGTCGGCTTAGCGTACTGGTTGCGTCCAAAATCTATTTGTCAATTAGCGTTCCGTTTATTGGCACATGGTTCACCTATAGGGTGACCCTATTCGTGTTTTTAAGCCAAATCGTCTGAAAAAAGCTGCCAAAAAAAGTGACGGGGCGCCTTGCTAATTGACAAGTGTCGTCAGCGATACTTTTTAGTGCATAATGGCAGATGTGCTCCTATGCTTTGCTGATTTAAACTATTGCAGATTTGAAGTCTGCCTCGTCCCGCAGCGCAGTTACATATCTAACGAAAGCGCGGTACCAATTCAGAGTGGCGTTATGAACGTTCGAAAGCTTTGTTCTGTTTTTGCGTTCCGAACGTTCGGAACGCACCGGCTTTCGTTCTGAAAAGGGATGGCAAATGCCTTACCGGAAGAAAATTGTTCGGAACGTTCGCGCAATTCGTTTAGCTTACCTGCGAACGTTCCTGTCGGTGAATAACAGCGACATTCCAATGCAAAACCTATGTCTATTGAATCCTTGCGGAACGTTCAGGTCCTCTAAATCAGTGTTCCGAACGCGGTGTGCACGTTGTTCGGTACGTCAGTAGCACTAACTCTTTTTTGAGCCGGAGGCTTCGGCAGTAGCTCTTGCTATTTCCTCATCTATCAAGTGCAACGCTATTTGTAATCCCAGCTCTTCAAAATAAGGCCGGATGGATCGCATGTCTGCCAGTCTTCCTTTGGCCGTCTTAAAGTCCGGCATGGACAGAAAGAACTTATAGGTATTGGAATTGTTTAGCGTCGTAAGCCGTTCGCCGCTTACCATGTGCGCCAGCTTTGTCAGTGCGCTGATACTTGCATTTGCTCTTGGATCTACGCCTGCTGCTTTGGCCAGAAAGTATATCGCCAGCCGGCTTTGTGCTTTAATTACGATGCCCGCAGGCTCGTTATGCTCCGGAGGATTTTGTGTTGTCTGGATGCCCTGCGTTGGCTTATTTGGAACTGGGTGAGCCTAGCTTTAGCTAGCAATTGAAGTGCTTCGTCTGAGGGAGGCTGCTTTTCCAGCAATTCGCTCTTGCTGATTTCGAGACCAATTTTTGATAGCTTCATCAATACTTCTATATCATCAACGTCAACGTCATTTCTGTCAAGATTATGGTTGATGTCTAAGCCCAGGATGTCAATAAGCGATAATATTCTGTCGGGTTCAAAATAGAGATGAAACTGTTTTACCCGGTAAGGCTTTAATAATGTCCCCCATCTTCTGATAAGTGCTTCTTCAAGCTGTGCATATTCGCTGTATATCTCGAGTCCGGCATCCAAGTCCTCAGCATGTATATAACGCTCAAAGATGTCAATGCTGGCCAGTAAATGGTTCACAATTTCCAAAGCCAGAACCGGCGGCATTGCATCTATTACTTCGCTTGCATCAGTAGCAAAGCGACCAAAGAGGGCGCTGAATGCTTTGTCCCAACTTTGATTTTGCTCTTCAGGGTTGTTTTGGCTAGACATCTGTTAGTACAATCAGGTAAAATTTCACTTCTTTTCTGCACTCAAAATTGTATGTTCTATACAAAAATGCATTCTTTTTTTTGGGCCATATAGCCCTCTTGATGATGGCTATTCTGTCCGTTATTCAGATAATACAAGACAAAAATCGTAACTTCTGTCCTACATTTGAATAATGGCGGACAAAATGCTGAATCTTTTACCTCTTTCTGAAGACGTCGAAACCAAGGCAGTGCTTCGCAAGGTTGCACATGCCCATAAAGCACTCGCAGAGCTAAAGGGGGTAATTACAAGTATTCCCAATGAACATATTCTGCTGGATACACTTGCACTAAGAGAAGCTCGCGAAAGCTCGGCCATAGAAAACATTATTAGCACTATGGCTGAAGTTTACCAGAGCAATGTCTGGACAAAACAATTCAGCACACCGGCAGCAACAGAGGTACATCAGTATGCGCAGGCACTCAAGCTTGGTTTTGAGTTGGTCAGAGACAACAAGTTGCTCACCAGTAATTATATACTGCGCATTCAGGAAGTGATAGAGCAAAATACCGCCGGCTATAGAAAGCTGCCCGGCACCAAACTGCTGAATGACAGGACCGGCGAAGTAATCTATACCCCTCCGCAGGAGCATCAAGAAATTCTAACGCTGATGGCAAACCTGGAACAGTTCATTAATGATGATACAATGATGGACGCCGACCCGCTGGTGAAGATGGCAATATTGCATCACCAGTTTGAGAGCATCCACCCATTCTATGATGGCAATGGCCGCACAGGGCGAATTCTAAATATTCTGTATCTGGTCTTAAAGGGATTATTAGACCTGCCGGTCTTGTACCTAAGCCGCTACATCATTCGGCATAAGGATGATTATTATCGTTTGCTGCAATCAGTAAGAACGACCGGCGAATGGGAAAGCTGGATTATTTACATGCTCGCCGGCATAGAAGAAACGGCTTTAGAAAGTATCGCGCTCATTCATAGTCTGAAAGCCCTAATGATGGAATACAAGACCAGATTGCGCGCAGAGCTGCCAAAGCTTTACAGCCAGGATTTACTGAGCAATCTGTTTCGCTATCCGTACACAAAAATTGAATTTCTGGAAAGAGACTTACGCGTCAGTGCTAAAACAGCCACCAGATATCTGGAATCACTTATTCAGCATGAATTTGTTCAAAAGCAGAAAATTGGCAGAGAAAACTATTACCTGAATGCAAGGCTGTTTAAGCTTCTGACTGGCGACTAAATGATTTTGTACCCGCTTAGGTCATGCCTAAGCTTACGCTGAAACAAGCGTGTATCAAATCTAAATGCTGCTACAGAATACCTCATTTTGGCAATGATCCGGATCATTGCGGAATGAAAAGACAGCAAAGCAAAAAGCCCCTCTGTACATCTTCAGGGAAAGAATAATAGCTGCCCGCCAAATGAGTAATAACCAAGTGGACAGCAAACCTCCGCTGCCCTAAACTCGTTCATAGAAACCTTCATTTTTGGTCATTAATGGCTTATTTTCGGAAGTGAAAGTTCTTTGAAAATGTAGGTCTGACAAGGCTTCTGGCGAATTACGTTATCATTCTGGGAGTATGATACAAGGCTGGGGAGAAGATGGAATAGAGACCCAGTTATACATCCTTGGGAAAGTTCGTTTGCGGTATATGGAGGGAATCCAATTTGGCGTAACGATGTATTGGGCGATGACTGGTATAAGTCTAAAGATGGCGGAGCCAAATTCTACGACCATAGACTTAGCAAGGAGGAACGTAAAAGAGAAGGAATGGGTAGACGGCTCGGTGAATCTTTCAGCGGAAAAACGGAAAGTGGTGCCGGGATTAGAGGTAATAAGGACGGCAGCATGGATGTAAATGCAGGGGAGCTTAAAGGTTTAACTGTCAGCGGTGGCTTAGGTAAAGAAGGCGCGGAAGCTAAACGCGTGCAACGGAGAGGCACGGAAGCTTATAGGCGGGCTTATGAGTTGAGGTACATGCCATATATGGGACCAGATGCAGTGTTGCTCAACTTAGGGGGTGGATACTACAGAGGTTTTGGTGGTAAGGTCAACTTTAGTGCAGGCTATGTAGATGGCGATTGGGGGATTTTTGTAACCCCGGCTGCGGGTGCAGGCTTTGAAGGTGGAGGCAGCGCTACGCTTACTTTTGGGAATAAAATTGATCCGCGAGCATCAGGGTATAGTGGCATTGCGGGCTGGGGTAGTTCAATTGATGGGGGTGTTGGGTATGTGACCGGTGGGTACGGCCGTAGTTATAACGATAAAGGCGCGGAAACTTGGGATTTCTACACAATTGGTGCCCAAACACCAGGTGGAGGAGTTAGCATTTCTAAATCCTACACTTTACCGTTGATACATGCAGGCAAAAGCGGTTTCGGCACTGTAACAGCTGCTGACATCGCCCGCATGTGGAGCGAAATACGTAAATCACAATAACCTAACTGTAATGCGCTTTAGATGTTTTTTGTTTGCATCAATATTGTTGTCTTACAGCATATTGTCTTCTTGTACCTATAATAGATGCTTAGAGCAAGTAAAGCAGTTTATTGCTCCTGAAGAATATCATGGAATAGTTGATTCCACTTACATAGACAGAATGGACCATTCCTCGCCAATTGCTATTCTCAAATTCAACGGCAAGGCGTATCTAAATTTTTATTCGGAAGAGTGTGTTGCTTCAATAACAAGGGGTGACTCTATAGTGAAAAAGCGCGATAGCGTATGGATCGCTGTTTATCGTCATCGTGTGGAAGTCGGCAAATTCTATCCAGAATGTGACGGTCGCAAAATTCTTAGTGCAACAACTATTACCGAACAAAAAGTCCAACAACGGCAATAAAGGGTATACCGTAATAAGTGTGAATGCTATTAAATCGAAAAGGCAAGGGTTGGGAGTCATAATACTGCACTCTTCTGGGAGTATGATACTAGACTCGCCAGAAGATGGAACTTGGACCCTAAGAAACATCCTTGGGAAAGCGACTATTCTGTTTTCGGAGGTAATCCCATATACAACAAGGATATACTTGGTGATAAGTGGATTAATGATGGTCAAAAAAAGGCGAACGACGCAGGCCAACAATACAGAACTAGCAGGGACAAATATCTGGAAGCAGAGAGCGACTATAAGAAACTAGTGAACTCTGGAGCAAACTCAAAGAAAGTTGCTAAAGCCCATGATAAAATGATAAGAATGCAGTCAAAAATGAATAGTGACTTGGAAGCTTACAACGATGCTGTTAAAGAGTCAAAGTTTATAGGTGATTTACTCGGCGATATGGAAAGAAAAAACCCTGTTTGGTACAACTCAATCGAGACTCGGAAAAATAATGACAGGTCGAAGTCAGATTTTGAAGCCCATGTTGGTCTTACATCATATGCAATTAGAAGACCTGAGGGAGATGTGACTACCAAAATGGGAGAGGTGTTACAAAGGAACGGCATAACAGTTGGGTATAGGATAACTTTATCATATCCCGCTGTGGGCCTAACCAATAACAATAGGATCAAGGAATTGATTGATAGTAAAGTGGATGATATACTTCATTCTTTAGGCCATTGGTGGATGGGTGTAAAAGGCTATCCTGGTGCAACCCATGGAGAGGGTAATGGCGGAGAGGACAATGCTAATAGATACATGGAAAGGGTAAAGAACAATAGTACGCTGGAAAAAATTGAAAATGGAGAATATCAACTATGGTAAAATACTTAGTAACCGTTCTCTTATCGTCGTTTGCAGGGGTTATCTCATCCGCTCAAGCTGATGATAAGGAGTTCTATAGAGTTAATTTAGTGGTGAACTCGCATGTTGCCGTCGGTAAATTGTTTCCTGTCATGTCAGAACTAATACAGGAGTTAGCAGTAAGTCGTGTAGATACGCTACAAAGCCATGGGTTTGCCAACAGTGTATTTTACAAAGTAACTCTGTATAATAGAGCTGAGCTATTTGAACGTCTCTATCTCAAAACCGTTGATGATAAAAAAAGAGCAGATTTTTATTCAGGCCAGCAGTCTATTAATTATTCAGTAGTAATTGACTCAGCCGTAAAAAGAATTTATAAAATCGATGACAGTACTAATAACGGTATATTGGTAAAGCTTTTAGGTAAAGACTCTCTGTACGTACACGCTGAGCGTATATATTTTCTTGCCTATCTGCCCTATTCAAAAATTTACATCATAAAAGTCAATAAAACGTATTCAATTCTGCCGGAGGGATTGCGCCGATTAATGATTGATGGCGACATATTGGATGGCGAGGCGCGTTCAATACTCCGTTCTCTATATGAAACTCCGCATAAAAGAACCAGTATGCGAACATCAAGTGAGCTTATCAAGTATTTAAGTGTAAGCGAGCTTGGAGTGGATTTTCTAAAGAATTAAACACATTACATCCCGAGTGCTCGCTTTCATCGTTATTAGTATCATTGCAATAATGAATTTGTAGTTCGCGGGTTGATGTTGGTGCAAACGTCAACGACAGCGGAGCCGCGTATATCGGGGCAGTTCATACCACTGCAGCTTGTTCGTTACGAAGACGTCTCAAGTTACCGGTCTAAGACTCTTAGCTATCCAGAGCGTGCCGTAGAGAGCGGTATCGAGGGACGAGTAATTTTATACATGAGCCTAAGCAAGGGAGGTTCGCTTCCAAATATTGCAGTGCTCAAGAGTGCAGATACGTCACTCGATGGTGAAGCGTTCAGGGTAGCACGCAGCATGAATGAATGGAAGCCAGCAGCTATTGATCGAATACCGATAAGTCTTTGTGTTACATTTCCAATCACTTTTAGGCAGTACTAAGATAGAGCTGTTCACAAAACAGGTTGTTTAGACAGCGTAGGCTCAAACTCGCGCCAGCTTTGTCTGTTAGAGATATACCCGTGCCAGCCAGCCGGGTCTCATACACCATAATGGAAGGTGCATCCATTACCAATCGGGACCTATAGTATCACTCGCAATATATCTTTTCTCGTTTATATTTGGAAGGCTAGCAAGGTATCTAACCAAGCTAAAGTTTTTAAATACCATACTCACGCCATTATATGAAAATGACTTTGTTGTTGTGCAACATATAGTGTCAGGCTTATTATTTTCATAATAAATGAAAATTTTCGCCCTGGTGTCAATATTGTTGCGACTCGCGGAACGAGTCGCACCCCTTATCATGCTAATTATTTTATTAATGTCTAATGGTCTATTAAACACAAATGTATCGTATATGTAGTTAGGCGGTCCCTTGTAAAAGTTATCACAGGATATACGTATTGGAGTTTCAACTCCGAATTGCATTTTATGTATTACAATTTTGTTTGGTGGCCTCTTATTACCCCCATAACCAAAGCTTGAACAAATAATAAAAGCGGCCACAAATATTACACGATTCATGTAGGTTTACTTTGCTGGAGTTATAGAGTATGTGCCGTCACCAGTTGCTTTCCAACCTTGTGAAGATGAAGGTTCGTTTGGTTTAGATTCTTTTGAAGTTTCACTACCATTTGTACCCCCAGACTTATTTTCTGAATCTCCGATAGGAACCTCGCCCATTACTGCTTTACTATTATTGTTGAAGTCCGTAGTTCTAAAAATGGAGCCGTCATGATTACGACGCGTCATTTCACCAGGCTTTACATTTCCATACTTTTCAGCCGCTCTCTGTTCAACACCTTGAATCACTCTTTTCTCTTCAGCATTGTCCCATCCGTCTTGTTTTTCTTCTCTTCTCGCTGCATGGGCAGTATGATCATTTAAATCATCCCCACAATGGTCCATCTCGTGAGCCAATACAACAATAGGTGCTAATCTCTTACCAAGAGTCGTCAATAATCCGCCCCTAGGATTGTAGTAAATAGTAAGTGTTCCACCCTGCGTCCGTTCATATAGCGATGCTGCCATGTCTTTAGCCTGCACAATATTAACCGTTGCAGTAGACTGTTCAATCCCATCTACTAGATAACCAAAGCCGTTCGCTCTTAAACTAGCTTTTGCACGATTCCATTCTTTCGTAAAATTCTGAAATTCGTCCTTTTGACGATAATAGTATACGCTCCGTGATGTAGCAGTTTCAACTAAATATTTCTTTGAAACAACATCTTTGTCGCCTAAAAAATCAACATTTAATATTGGATTATCATTAAATGCAGCATAATAGCTCAAACCTATAGATCCCTTTGGATCAATGTTCCATCTTCTCCCCAGCCTTGTATCATACTCCCAGAATAGCAGTATGATTGCTGATGCTCACAATCTCGTTGGTCTTCCGCTACCCGTTAAACCCAAACCCACAAATATCCACTGGGTCAAAGCAATGCCTGACTAATGCGAGCCAACAGTATCGTTATCCAATCGCAGTATATTGAATTTAGATAAAGTACGCAGACAATGTAGTTGAAGTGATGCTAGTTGTCACGCTGCTCAAAGGTGAGAATGAGGTTTCAATGCTTAGAAATAAGTTGTTGTGTGGCTCTCCAAAAAGTAAATTTTTAAAAACACACATCCGATATATTATCCGCCATCTCCATAGGTCGCAAAAACAACTCTGCCCATAGAATCAAAAATTACAATTGGCATTTCTGACCGCATCCCACTTTTATTTTTGGTAAAATAGTGATAGGTACTATGCCCATTAGACAAATCAATTGAGATAGCGTCGGGCTGTCCCAATATTGATCCTACCTGATTGGTGGTCATACCAGCAGAAATCTGGCTAAACAGTCTTTTTTCTTCATCATCATTGCCAGATAAACTATCCGCGCATGACGAGAAAAGCATGAAGAGCACTAGAAGAAATTGTATGCAATATCTGTAAGACATATTATTGATGTCTACTCTTAATAAAGTCCCTAAAATAACGAGCAATTTCGGATTCTTGACCGTTGCCAAAGTCGTCTGTAGACCAGGCAGGATTGTAGAAAGGAGAATGTGTTTTTAAATACCTCAAGAAGGCGCGACCGACCTTATTAGAAAGAAGTCTTGCTGTTGATTAAACGAATGGCTGACAGTGCCGCTATACATTGTAATCGTGACCGAGCCGTTTAGGGAGCTGAAGTAGGGATTAAGTTGAATGGACTGGGCCGTAATACCGGTAATGTTGAGGCTGAGTGTAAGCGTCCCCGAAAGCTGGCCAGTTTAAAGTAGAGGTTATCTCTAACTTTAAAACACCAACAAACAGGGGATGAAAAAATCACAATTCACCGAGAGCCAGATTGTGTCTGCCATTAAAAAGCAGGAGGCAGGCACCGCAGTCAAGGAGATATGCCGCGAGCTCGGCATATCAGATGCAACCTTCTACAACTGGAAGGCGAAGTATGGAGGAATGGAAGTAAGCGAAGTAAAGCGGCTCAAAGAGGTAGAAGCAGAGCTCGCCCAGTTCAAACGCATGTATGCTGATGTGAGCTTTCAGCTGGATGCAGCCAAAGCCTTACTTGCAAAAAAATGGTAGGGTCTGCCGTTAAAAGAGAAGCTGTCCGATTCCTCAAAGAGGAGCGGCAGTGCAGCCACAGGCAGGCCTGCATCCTCGTGAAGCTGCCACGAACCACCTGCGCCTATACAAGTAAGCCAAAGGACGATGCTGCCGTGCATGACAAGCTGGATTTACTCACACAGAAGCACCCCAACATTGGCTTCTGGAGCTGCTACTACCGTCTGCGCAACCGTGGCGAGCGTATCAATCACAAACGACTACGACGCATTTACAGGGCTATGAACCTGCACATACGCAGAAGGCCTAAGCGCAGACTGCCCGACAGGATCAAGCTGCCGCTGATGGTTCCTACCGGCGCTAACCAGTGCTGGAGCCTGGACTTTATGAGCGATGCCCTTACTGACGGAAGGAAGTTCAGGGTGCTCAACATCATAGACGACTTCAACCGGGAGAGTCTGCAAATAGAAGTGGACACCTCACTGCCTGCCCGGCGCGTGCAAAGAGTCCTGGACAATGTAGTTGCCCAAAGAGGACTGCCCGGCAATATCCGCTCTGACAATGGGCCTGAGTTTATCTCCCACCTGATGGAGCAATGGTGCGAGGACAACAAGGTAAGCTGGCATTACATCCAGCCTGGGAAGCCGACACAGAATGCCTTTATTGAACGTCAGAACGGATCTATGAGAAGAGAGCTGCTGAATGCTTATCAGTTTGACTCTCTGAAGGAAGTGCGTGCCATGTGCAGCGAGTGGCAGCGGGATTACAACAGTGAGCGTCCGCATAAAGCACTCGGATACCTCTCACCTGTCACCTATGCAAAGCGCCGGCTAAATAGCGAACCTAAAGATGATGAAAGCACAGAAGCCTTATCCACAAATCCGCGTAGGCCGGCGCAGCCAAAGCAAGCCTGCCGTATAACGCGGAATTGTGGATAAGATATTTGAAAAACCAATGCCCGAAAAACAACCAAAACTCTACTTTTAAACGGCTCCGTTTTTAGGGACGCTTACATAGTGAATCCTTAAGGTAGGAATTCACTGTCGGTCAAAAGATGTGGTAGCGACAGGAGGAAGTAATACCAATGAAGGCAGAATCCTTTTTTCAAACGGTGGGTTATTGAATCACCAATGTCCACTTATTTATCCTTTTTACTGACAAGGTAATAGTTTTTGTACTCTATAATTTTCTGCCTCGTATCAATTTGTAGGATTGCATAATCCATCCAATTATTAGTGTTCATTCTTGGCCTTGTACCTTCTACTAAACTAAAGTCAGCGTATAGATCTTCTGCGAAGACAATAGGGAGGTAGTTTCCATTGACGAACAAAAATCTTTGAGTGTTTTTGACTAAATAAGCCGTCCTCGGAGCTATGTCGTCATTTTGATAGTTAAATGCGATCTCGGTTACGTCCATACAAGTGTTGAAAGAGCAATGGCTAACTTTCTTACTGTAAGAAGAATTCATAATGCTATCCGCAATAAACGCACTTAGACCGCTGTCTAACTTATAGACAATGCTACCAGCATCTGCTGCCTCTAGTTTATTTTGCTTATTATCATGTCTTTGGAAGTTTCTACATGCAATAGCGCAAAGGAGTATAGAGAGAAAAAACAGATTTTTAAGGTTGTTTACCATAGTTCTGCAAGGCTTCTTTACCAATATTGTATTTGCCCGACTCTAAATCTTGCCGACTGCCGGCATTGTTAGAGCTATGCGTTTTGCCGTCAGGGCTATAATAATTTACGTTTTCTGTTCCTATTGTATAACGATTGTCCTTTGCAGATTTTGCCATTTGTCCATCTGAGTCTGGGTTGCGATATTGAGAGTCAAACAATTCCTTATCAGAAAATCCTTTTTTCCTATACTCGCTTTCAGCTTGGTGTGTATGAATAGTCCCCAAGATTAGCTTCTCTCCATCTTTACCAAAGTGGCCACCCGTCCGATTGGGCAATGACATCTCCATATTTCCTGTGCCTTTCAAGATACCCGAGAGTCCTACTTCTGCCTTCTTGGTATCAAGGTATAAGAAGCCACCTCTCTCTCTGTGATCTGTTTCCGCTGCTTTCATCATATTCTTGAATCTAAATCCCTCGTTATGAAATGTGATTAATCGCGAAACTCCATCCCTTGCTTCAACAATATTGATTTTTAATTTTTGTGCTATAGCCAAAGTAGATGCAAAGGACTTTGCATCCTGAATATTATTATTATCCATCAAACGGAGTTTTGAACCAATTCCATCACTCCCTATGAACTTTCCTTTCTTATTGTAGTAATCATCATCGCCATTTGGGTCAACTTTCCATATAGGATTGCCACTGAATGCTAAGTAGTCACTAAGAGAAGGTTTCTTTACTGGATCAAGATTCCATCTTCTGGCGAGTCTAGTATCATACTCCCAGAATGATAACGGACTTTGCCAGAAGTATTGTCAGACCTGCATTTTCATAGTACTTCTACTTCCGAAAATAAGTCAGTAATGACCAAAAACGAAGGTTTCTGTAAGCAGACTTTTATGAAGCCACCCCTTTCAATCATTGAAATGGAGATGATTTGAAATACCATACTTGGCAAGGTATCGTACCGGGTCTACTACGTCATACCAGGAATAAGTAACAAACCACTTCTTTCCATCTATTATCTCTTCGCGAACGCCTCCTTTGAGCAGATGTTTTGGTGGCAGAAAGGATTTATTGTCTCTAATAAGAAAGAGTTGCAAGTGTACTTCTCCGCCTTCATGCTCGATAATTCTGCCCTTCAAAAGACCTGCCTTAACCAGCTTTCGCAGCTGGGGCTTCTTGATTTTGAAATAATATTCAAGGTGCCAGGCAGAATACCAACTCCCCTCGTCAGTAGCAACAGAAGCATGGACGATACGCTTATTCATCGCCCGCTGGCAGGTATTGCATTTAAGACCATTATTATCAAACCATAATTCTTCGCCGGGCAAAATATCCCTGCAAATAACACAGGCGCCACGCTTATCAAATTGAAAACCTGAAGGTGATTCTTCAAGCAATCTTTTTCTTCTGCATTGCTCCATTGCAATGCTGACTATTACTTCAGCTAGAGTCTTTATTGTCCGGAATGCCTCGCGGGCATCGTCCATCGACACTTCAACACCCAGCTCCTTTTCAAGAGTAGCCTTCACCGTTAAAAACTGTTCTTCGCTCAATTCGTATTCCATAAAAGCTGGTTTGCCAGTTGCAGATAGTCCTGCAAAGCCACACTTAAATTGAACAGACTAGCGGGCAACTATTCAAAAGCGGGAGAAATGAAAGACTGAATGCACACAATTCCATAAGCAAAGCCCACACGTAGCGTACGGGCTTTGCTTGTTTTTACCTGACCTCAATTGCAACTAACAATCATGCATGGCTTAGTAGAAAGCCTGCGTCAATACCAAGCTTGGAATAAGCCGCCTTTAAAAACTTTACATCCGGTGACCGCTTGCCATTCATAATCTCACTAAGCTTGGAATTGGCAACGCCCAAAGCTTAGAAAGCTTGGAGCGATTCAGCTTCATCTCATACATTTTAAGCTCCAGCATAGCTTCAAGACTACTGATCTTCGGGTATATCATAGAAAGCCTGTTCAAAGGCCTGCACGGCGCGGCTCATTTGCACGAGTTGTTCATTCTCTTCTTCCGTAAGGTTATCGCTCCCTTTGTTCATCAGTTCCTCAATCATCCTCAGGTAACGCTCATTTTCTGCTTCTGTCAGGATTCTTATTTTCTGTGACTGTTTCATATTGTGCCCTGTTTTTACTGTTTCTAATCAGTTCGTCGTCCTGTTTGTTCTATCAAAATGCTCAAAAGCGGTTCACATTGGCTGCATCCACTTTATCATAGTCTTTGTGAAGCCCAATGAATTTTATATACACTGTTCTGATCTTGAAGTTAACTGCTGCGATCAGCCGGTAATTGTTGCCTGCAATGTTGAAAACATAACGCTCATTGCCTACAAAATCCGCACTTGGAAAAGTGACTTTTAGATCAGCGTGCGAGCGCCACTCTGCGTCTGTTATTACGTTATACCAATAATCCAGTGGTGTTTTTGCTTCCGGATTCTGTTCTGCGAAGTCTCTGATCGTTTTATAGCTGATAACAACCATTTGAACCGTTTCAACAAAGCTACAATGCATTTCTATATTCCAGAAATATTTTCTGAATTATAGAATATTTTTTCTAGTCGAAAATAGTCAGCCGCCCTCGGTCCTGGCTTATTTCCGTAGAATCATTATGCCTGTTACTCTAAGCGAAATGCGCCAACGCTCTTACAAGCGTAGTCAATTTTCAGACGGCAGGGCTTTACAGAGTTCGAACAATTTTGTTGATGATCTGGACAAAATAAATGCCTCAAACCTGAACATGTGATTGAACTGCCTACTACTCTGGGCAGGTTTGGAAGGTGATATTTTTCATCCTATTTGTAATGTCGTTATCCTGCATGTGATACAATCAAGTATCACCGATAACTACATTATTAATATTTCTACTGTTAGTATTACAAGTATTAGCTGTAGTTATCCCAATAAACGACTTAATAGATTTATAAAACTCCGTCTTAATCAATTAAAGACTTCCTTACATTGCCCCGTAATATTTGCAATGCGATTTCAACTCAGGTTATTCTGCATAAGTCGGTCGCCTAAACTGACACTAAATTACTCGTATCCATTATCTGCTGCGATTTATAAGATCATACAGATGGAGGGAACGGTCAAACAGACCCACCCTCGCTGATTTAAGCAGAGCCACCCCGGATGATTCAAACTGACCCAGTTGCGCCGGTCCAAACTGACCCACCCTCGCCGGTGCAAACTGACCCACCCGGAAAGCAAGATTTGAGCTGATGCTTCAGGCGGAGGCAATCGGGGTTAAGTTCCTCAAAAACTTAGCCCTGATGGCCAATAATCCGATAAGCATGACCAGGATCAGACACGCCTTACGCCTGCTCGACCAGGGACGAAGCAAGCGCCTCATCGCCGAACAAACCGGCACTTCCCGCAATACACTAAAACGGCACTTCCAGGCTTTTACCGCCAGCGGATTGAGCTTCAAAGAGCTCGACACCCTCAGCGATAAGGACCTGGAGGACTTGTTTATTAAACCACAAGAGACACCTTCCAACGAACGGGTAGCCCACCTGCACAGCCTGTTTCCAGATATAGATAAAGCCCTGAAGCGCAAAGGCGCTACCCGTCAGGTGCTCTGGGAGCAGTACCGGCGGGATCATCCCGATGGCCTTTGCCTGAGCCAGTTCAACACCTACTACCGGCAGTGGAAAGCAAGCGTCAATCCCTCGATGCGCATAGACCACAAGGCCGGCGACAAGCTCTATGTGGACTTCGCCGGTGACAAGCTCCACATTACAGACCCGGAAAGCGGCGAGCTAAAACCGGTGGAAGTGTTCGTAGCGATCCTGGGCGCCAGTCAGCTCACCTACGTGGAGGCTGTGATGAGCCAGCAGAAAGAAGATTTTATCGCAGCCTGCGAAGGAGCCCTGCACTTCATCGGCGGCGTGCCGGCAGCCATCGTGCCCGATAATCTGCGCTCAGCGGTTACCAAAAGCAGCAAGTACGAGCCGGTGATCAATGAAAGCTATGCCGTCTTCGCCGAGCATTACGGCACCACCATCCTGCCGGCCAGAGCCTATCGGCCAAAAGACAAGGCGCATGTGGAGAATGCCGTAAAAATCGTCTATGCGCGCATCTACAGCAAGCTTAGAGATGAGCGATTCACAACACTGGAAGCACTCAATGAAGCCATACTGCAAGCGCTTGAAGTGCATAACAACGCCCACCTAAAAGGCCGCAGCTACAGCCGCCGTCAGCAATTTGAAGAAGTGGAGCGCAGTACACTCATGCCGCTTCCCGCGACACGCTTTGAGATGAAGCAATCCTGCTTTGCCACGGTGATGAAGAACGGGCATGTGACCCTTGGAGCCGATCGCCACTTCTACAGCGTTCCTTACAGGTACATCGGTAAAAAGGTAAAGCTGCTTTATAGTAACAAGACGGTGGAGGTATACAGCGGCTACGAGCGCATTGCCCTGCACAACCGGGTGAAGAGCTCCTTCCATTATACCACAGACCCGGATCACCTGGCCTCCGCCCACCGCTTCGTTACAGAATGGACGCCCGAGCGCTTCCTGAGCTGGGCTGCCGATATAGACCCGGACGTAGTGGTCTACATCCAGAAAATTCTGGATCGCAAACAGCATCCGGAACAGGCGTACAAATCCTGTCTGGGGATCTTAAGCTTCGCCAAAAAGGTGGGGCCCGAGCGGCTCATCAAAGCCTGCCAGCGCGCCTTAGGCTATGGCAGCTATAACTACAAGATCATAGAGGGCATTCTAAAAAAGGGTCTGGATACACAGCAGGAAGAAGACGAGCTGCAGCTCACCATGCCCACACACGACAACATCCGGGGAGAACAGTATTACAACCAGTCTTAACCAATAAAATCAACAAAAGACCATGAACACAGAAACGCTTGACAAGCTCAGGAAGATGAAGTTCCACGGCATGTTCCGTGCCTTCAAAACCAGCCTGGAAGGGGGCAAAGCAGAAACATTCACCGCCGACCAGATCGTCGCACACCTGGTAAATGCGGAGTGGGATGAGCGGCAGAACCGCAACATTGATCTCAAGATCCGCAACGCCCGCTTCCGTTACAAAGCAGCGCTGGAAGACCTGTACTACCATACCGATCGCAATGCGGATAAGAACCAGATCCTGCGCTTTGCCGACTGCAGCTTTATAGACAGGAATGAAAACATTCTGATCACAGGCAGCACCGGGATTGGCAAAAGCTACATCGCATCTGCACTCGGCCATCATGCCTGCAGTCGCGGTTATCGAGTAGCCTACTTTAATGTGCCCAAGCTTTTTGCCCGTCTGAAAATGGCAAAGGCTGACGGTTCTTATCTCAAGGAAGTGGCCCGCATCGAACGGCAGCACCTGCTCATTCTTGATGATTTTGGTATCCAACCCTTCGATGCCCAAAGCCGTGCAATCCTTATGGAGCTTATGGAAGACCGGCATGGCAAGGCCTCGCTAATCATCACCTCACAGGTGCCGGTGGGCAAGTGGTATGAGCTGATCGGGGAGCAGACAATAGCCGACGCAATACTGGACAGGATTGTACACGAAGCCCATCGCCTGGACCTGAAGGGAGAATCGCTGCGACGTAAAAAACCGGTAATGGAATCCGAAGGATAAATGGGGGGAGCCTGCCGGCGGCTCCTCGCAGCCAAATGATATCTTTTGCAGGCTTTAGGTATCTTTATTCGGCTTCAGGGAAGAAAAGATATCATTCGTCTGCGAGGTTAAAATCACATTCTAAAACAACACTCAACAATCAAAATCGCTCACAACCTTCGCCAGCAAAATCGCCAAATCTTCGCCAGACCGAAGGTGGCTTAGTTTGCTTCATCGTAGGTGGATCAGTTTCATCAGCCTCTCCACCAAGAGGAATTGAAAGCGCATCTTGCGACGCGTTCACCCATTATCTATTTACGGCCTTAATTGCACCAAGAGGAATTGAAAGCACGAAGGAGGCGTTTATAATCTTGACGCCCTGCTTGCCTTAATTGCACCAAGAGGAATTGAAAGCTTTTTACATCGCCGGGATTACGCGGAGCACGTTTGCGCCTTAATTGCACCAAGAGGAATTGAAAGAAGTAATTGCCATGCAGGCTGGCAGCCGAATGACCGGCCTTAATTGCACCAAGAGGAATTGAAAGTAGTTTACCGTCAAAAATCCACCTTTCTTTCTCGGGGCCTTAATTGCACCAAGAGGAATTGAAAGTTACCGTCACCACAGACCACCCTTTTTCTTTAATCAGCCTTAATTGCACCAAGAGGAATTGAAAGCCGGTTACATTACAGAACGTCGCCGCGCTGCTTAGCCTTAATTGCACCAAGAGGAATTGAAAGAATCTTCCGCGCCTTAACGATGGCCCCTGCCAAGTGCCTTAATTGCACCAAGAGGAATTGAAAGTCAAGTACCTGATCGACCTTAACGAGGAGCAGAAAGCCTTAATTGCACCAAGAGGAATTGAAAGAAGGAGCTGTATTCGTTGATACGTCAAGGGTAACAGAGCCTTAATTGCACCAAGAGGAATTGAAAGTCTGCAGCACGCCCTCCAGCTTCCCGCGCTCCGACGCCTTAATTGCACCAAGAGGAATTGAAAGGCGTTTGATCATTGGTGTATTGCCTGGAGCATGGGAGCCTTAATTGCACCAAGAGGAATTGAAAGGATAAGGCAGTGGCCCACATCATGGCCGCCATCGGCCTTAATTGCACCAAGAGGAATTGAAAGGAGTATTTCACCGATGAGGTGAAGGCATCGCTGGCGGGCCTTAATTGCACCAAGAGGAATTGAAAGACTACGCGCCCCTTACTCGCAGCTACAGCAAAGCGGCCTTAATTGCACCAAGAGGAATTGAAAGATAACAGTCACTTATCCATTCGCGCATTTCGGCAAGCCTTAATTGCACCAAGAGGAATTGAAAGAGGAAAAACAAGTCCGCTTCAACATCAATTCGGAACCTTAATTGCACCAAGAGGAATTGAAAGTAGTTGGAGCACTTCATTTGCGAGAGTGTCAGCCTGCCTTAATTGCACCAAGAGGAATTGAAAGGAGCCGGGTTAGCAATGGGCAGGCCGCGACGTGGAAGCCTTAATTGCACCAAGAGGAATTGAAAGCTGAGGAGCCAGCGAAAGTATTTCTGGCATCTTAGCCTTAATTGCACCAAGAGGAATTGAAAGATCAGATATTCGGCATTACTGAGGCGGATGCGCAGGCCTTAATTGCACCAAGAGGAATTGAAAGTAGTTGCCAAAGGGCAATAGGGTGCGGCTGCTGCTGGCCTTAATTGCACCAAGAGGAATTGAAAGGTTGTCTATTGTAATACGCCAGCACACGCCAGCCTTAATTGCACCAAGAGGAATTGAAAGCAATGAACGGGAAATAGCTCTCTCAAAGGCTTCAGCCTTAATTGCACCAAGAGGAATTGAAAGCAATGTGAGCGGCGCATCCGGCTCAGGATGTTGCGGCCTTAATTGCACCAAGAGGAATTGAAAGTTCCATACAACA
The DNA here is from genome assembly GCA_963782125.1 of uncultured Bacteroidota bacterium. GTDB lineage: Bacteria > Bacteroidota > Bacteroidia > Chitinophagales > Chitinophagaceae > UBA1952. Next base: position 198,733 of record CAWAID010000007.1, on the reverse strand, counting down.
GCGCTGTAAGGCGTTCTTTACGGCCTTAATTGCACCAAGAGGAATTGAAAGAATGATGCCTGCGTGTTGTAAGCCGTAGCCGCCGCCGCCTTAATTGCACCAAGAGGAATTGAAAGAAGCATGGTGACACCCGTACAAGGGTGCGTCGTGCAGCCTTAATTGCACCAAGAGGAATTGAAACTAGACAGCCTTGCCAAAAACACTACCAAGCCATGAGCTTTAATTGCACCAAGAGGAATTGAAACTTTGTTGCAACGCGCGAAGGCTTCATCATTACGCCCTGCCTTAATTGCACCAAGAGGAATTGAAACAAGACAAGGCAAAAGACAAGGAACCGGACAAGGAAGCCTTAATTGCACCAAGAGGAATTGAAACCCGCCGTCTTGCTTTACGCACTGAAGGAAAAAGGCTGCCTTAATTGCACCAAGAGGAATTGAAACTTATTAGCGCTGGCCTGTCTGACAGCTTGCAGTTCTTGCCTTAATTGCACCAAGAGGAATTGAAACTAATTAAAGAGAGCTATATAAATCCGGTCAAGCTCTGCCTTAATTGCACCAAGAGGAATTGAAAGTTTAATGCTAGCTTCTGAAAGCTGGACATTTCGCCGGCCTTAATTGCACCAAGAGGAATTGAAAGACCGTAAGCGACTAGTGCCAGGCTGCTGCCCAGGAGGGCCTTAATTGCACCAAGAGGAATTGAAAGTATGGAAGCGAATGGTGTGCAGGATGCCATCTGCGGAGCCTTAATTGCACCAAGAGGAATTGAAAAGACAGGAAAGAGCCGGTAGAGCCGCTACGCAAATGGCCTTAATTGCACCAAGTGGAATTGTAAGATCATGCTTCAGGATGGGTACCAATCCCCTACGATAGCCTTAATTGCACCAAGTGGAATTGAAAGTGTAGTACATCACCGGCACACGGCCATCTACCGAGGGCCTTAATTGCACCAAGAGGAATTGAAAGCTGGTTGGCTAAGGTGGCGGGTACGGTATGGAAACCTTAATTGCACTAGGAGGAATTGAAAGCCGTTGTTTGTGATGGTAACGAGGTCTGTTGCACCGCGCCTTAATTGCACCAAGAGGAATTGAAAGACGATGCAGACCTGCGCACGGTGGAATACAGCCTGGCCTTAATTGCACCAAGAGGAATTGAAAGGAAATGGCTCAATCTCTTTCAGGCGCGCCTACTGGCGCCTTAATGTGTATGAAGCAAAATATATTAATATTCCTATCTTTAATTGTTGCGGTTACATGATTGTACATACTTAACGTAGCCTTTGAAGGCAAGCCTTCAGGCTACAGTTTGATAGCAAATCCCCGAGGGCGTATAAGTCATACGAGTAACCAGCAAGTCGTCAATGGCCTAAGCTAAAACGTAGCTTGAAAAGACGACTTACTCATCAACGCATGATGCCTCTCAATTTCTTGATCTAAATAACCTTGAACAAAATTTACATAGCGTAGAAAGGATGGGCTGGTAGGACCATGTCCGGATATTTTACGAACAACTAATTCAGGCACGCCATTCATTAGCATCGTTGTGATTCCAGTTCTCCGCATTACGTGCGAGCTTATTAGATCACAAAACCTATAAGACTTCCCCGTGCGTGGGTTTTTTAATTCAACTTTTTTACCATTCCGGCTTCTCCTTTTTCCGCAATCATAAGTCCAGCCTGCCATCTCGCAGATTCTCCGCAATTGAATATTGAACCAGCTTAGTGAAATGAGAGGGAAGACCGCTTTTCGTTTTTGGGTTGATTTGTACCTAGCCAGTACCTCGAGTGCATAATCGGGAAGCTTTACGCGGGTCGCAGTTTGAGTCTTAATGGAGGATACTGCTAAATAATAGCTTTCCCCTACTCTTTTGATATTACACCAGCCAATTGCGATAAGGTCACTAAAACGTAGAGCAACCGTACTGCCCAATATAAAGATGTCGAGAACCGTCTGAAGATCTGCCGTGAGTTTATGGCGGAAGGCTTCATCATGAATTAGAAACTGCAGTTGTTCGGGCGTAAGCGTGATAATAGGCACTTCTTCCTTAATAACGTATAACTGATTACGATAGGAACTAGTCCCTATCATGTGCTCGTCCTCGGCAAACTTCAATACTGCCTTAAGGTTTTTTATCATAGACCCGACATAGTTGTCAAACCTACCTTGACGGTAAAGAAATTCAGTAAAGGAGCCGAAGAATTTCTTCCAATATCTGCGCTCAACCATAAACTCTTTTTTTGTCAACTTCAGTTCAGAAATGACACGTGTTTTTGTCAATGTTTTTGCTTCAAAGTCCCTTACGAGCTTCAAAAGAAAGCGGTAGTTCTCAATGGTATTTGGCCTGATTCTGTAGCCGTTTCCATATCTGCGTGTACCCTTTTTGCATTTGTGAATAAATTCTTCAATGACGTTAGTAAGGGTGTGTAAATGCGTGCATTTTTTCATTCTAAAAAGGTAGCATTTCATCCACAAACCAGCTACTTTTGGCTGATCGATGTTCTTTGAGAGCTAAACCTAGCGCGGTTTTTTATGAATTACGCTACTATCCTTTTGGGATGGAGATGATGGGACGCACTTACTCGGCTAGTATTGGGTTGCTTGGGAAGTTTGGCTTTAATGGACAACAGAAGGTAAACGAAATCGCAGGCGCTGGAAATTGGTACACTGCCGAGTTCTGGGAGTACGGTACAAGAGAAGCCACAAGAAAGAATCCTGATCCCGTGAAAGACCCATCTGTCAGTCCCTATTCAGTGTTTCATGGAAATCCGATACTGAGGAACGACCCGTTAGGAAACACGGATAATACTTATGAGGTTACAGCAGGCAAATCAGGCTTTAAAAAGATTGACGATAAGGGTGATGATGATGTAGATCATATCATTTCCCACAACCCAGAAACTAAGACGCCCTTTGGTACCACTCCTGCAAGCACAACTAATTATGATGTTCCTGTAGAGACAAAGACGTTTGGTTCCGGGGTTGCGCCTTACACAGCATACAGAGCACCGGGAGAAAAAGTTATAGGCTCTATTACAGATGGTCCTATTGAATCGGTTTGTTATGAGTGTCTGTTTATCCCGTTACCAAAGGGCTTGCAACTTTTTGGGAGGGGTACGGGGATGGCAGGCGCAACTGCTAAAACTGGTAGGATTTTAGGCGGCGCTTCAAGAAGCGTGAATTATTATACGCAAGCAGCGGTGGAGGCAGGGTATTCAACCGAGCTAACAGGGGCAAGAGTTATGGCAGGGCCGTTTGTGCAGGCAAGCCATAATGTGCGTAATTTATTCACAGGAAGAGGCTTAAACTTATTATACAGTAATTCGGAGGCAACTATAATTGGACGGGCATGGCAGAATCAAGCAATTGGTTTAGGAACATTGAACATCGGTCTGTCTGTTGGGGCAGCAGTTAATAATCTAAGTGGGAATCAAAATGCCGTGGGTATAGGACTAAGTGAAGGCTACTCTGTTCCTGCTATTGATAATCTTAGCCACAGGTAATTATGGAAGTCAATAAAGAAGAGTTGTACTCTTATGTCAAGTCAATGATTGGCATTGAGATTAATGATGATACTCGCTTTTTTGAAGGAGTAGGGATTGACGGCTTAGATGCGGAGCAAATGATGATTCAAATTGCGGAGAAGTATAACGTTGACCTGAGCGATTACGACCCGACGAAGTATCATCAAGATGAGGCAGAGATTGCCAATTTCCTTTTGCACATCTGGCGTGCGATACGCAGCAAGACACCAAAGCATTCATCTTTTACTGCATTGCATTTATATAACGTAGTGCGGTCAGGCAAGTGGTTTGATCCGCCACCACCTTCTGAACAGGAAGGGGCTAATGAAGCTATACATGATGAAGCAGTGGCAGAGTAAACAACAATCCCTGGATATGGGTGGAAAATTTTCAGGAATGACAGTTAACGAGCGTCTCTATTCGGAAGATTTAGATGATAAATACTATGAAGCTTTAGCAGAAAAAAATATCGTTAAGTTGATTTTTATACTTACGCGGATTGAACTAGGGGAAGAATCAATAGTAGACATTTTAAAAGCGCACGGGCTGTATTCTGATACGTTTAAGGTATAGGCAGAATGAACAACAATCCTCGCGCGCCGCGCGCGAGGATTGTTCAATAAACCGACCGTTTAAACGGCTCAAAAGCTGTACTGGCAAGGGATACGGATAATCGTTACAAAAGCTGTTGCAATTAACTCAGGTAATGGGTATAAGTGGAGCAGCTTTATTTTTTGACCTACTTTATCATGTTGTACGGATATGTCAGGGTCAGCACAGATAAGCAGACAGTAGAAAATCAAAAGCTGTCTATCAGCAGTTATATCAAAACGAAGAACCTGCCAGCAGAAATCACGCGGGTATCGGAGACGGAGAGCTGAATGAAAAGCTATAAAGACAGGCTGCTTGACGGACTGACAGAGCAGTTGCAGAAAGGCGATATTTTATTGGTAAGCGAACTAAGCCGCTTAGGTCGCAGTCTTTTTGAGGTGATGGAAATCTTGGGCCATCTGATGGCAAAGGAAGTGCAGGTGATGAGTATCAAAGAAGGCTTTGAGCTGTGAGAAAACATCAGCTCTAAAGTGCTGGCTTTGCCTTTAGCTAATCAGCCAGCGTACCAAAGAAGGGCTGGTAAGAGCGAGGGCGGAAGGAAAAACAATAGGCAGGCCGTAGGGCAGTTTTCAACTCAATAAGAAGCTACAAGCGGCAGATAAGGAGATAAGCAACCTGCTTTCTAAACAGGTCAGTAAATCAGCCATAGCAAGGCTTTACGGTGTATCGAGTAACGCGCTGCTGCGTTACCTGAAAGTAAGAGAGCAGCAGTAATAAAATCGGCAACTTCCATAAAATCATTTTATGAGCCCGCTACAAGACAGACGAAGAGAGCTTAGGGCCTGCAAGGGTAAAAAGCTTGGCAACTGCCGGCGGGACGGCAATAGGCCTCTTACAGCATACGCATAATCACCCCAGAGACGATTTTGCACCAAGTTTGAATGGGCAGCCCTCAGACAGAAACACGTCAGAGCATGGAACTGGGGACATGGAATTCTATCAATCCATCTGGCGTCAAAAGCTTGACTCGAAATTTTACATTCGTGAGCAGTACAGAACATACCCCGTCCCACATCGGTAGGATTGCATTTGTGCTTTCTCTATTGTTCTTTGTAGGGTGTCGCTCTACACACATACTTGCGCATAGGCGTGTGGATTTTCTTTTGTCTTAGCGAATTGATACTGTAAGAATAGATGCGCGGCAGTTAAGCATCACTGATTCCAATGTTTTTTCATTGCCTTGATACGCTTGTTGCAACTACCCAAAAGCTGCCAGAATTTGATAATCGTCTCACGCCGCTCTTTTGGATAATGTTTCGGCAAGAAAAGCAAAAGACAGTAGTAGATTTTGAGGCAAGTAATTCTTATGAGTCTTTGGACATGGAAGCATTATTCGGGAAAGAAGATGCAAAATTGTTTGGTGCTTTTAACCGGATTTATGAGGCGCTAAGCTATCATGGATACAATTTTATAGTTGATGTCCGGGTATTTTCAGCCGCTGATTCAGTGCAACTCTATGCTGCGAAAGAAGCCCTTTTTAAGAACACGGGCAGTAAGCTTCAGATAGAGACTTACAGATTTTATTCTCGGAAGCTGAAAAGGAATTTGGAAAACCCTTCTCTGGTATAACAATCTAACTTTTTTACTAAGCGGGAAACAGTTTGAGTTTGTTGAAAGAAAGTATCACCCTATTAATGAGCCACTCTTGCGTTAATCCTCGCTTGTGTAGGCGTGCCGCCCGTTCAGCAGGCAGGATATGTCATTATAGGTCGCTTAATGCGGGTTCTGGGAGGGGCAAGCTGTTCAATCATAGAGGCTTGCATGAGTAACCGACATAAGGAGGTGACATAATAAAGCCCCGTGCATCCTGCGCGGGGCTTTATTGATTCCGGGCTATGTTGTTTTACCTGCCGAGGTAACCTTGCATTTTAGAGGTAGCGATAAAGGCATCGAGCAGAGCGAATACGTGTTCTTAATCTAGGCTCTTGCCGTTCTAGACAGCCCCTCAGCAAGCCGACCGTATAGTACAGCGCGGCGAGCATCCATGATTTGATCCGTAATTTGGATACGTTATCCGGTTAGCTACAGCTTCGTAATTCTGAAACTCCTGTAATTATTCCCCTGAGATAACTTAACCGTGTAGCTTCCACTTGGCAGGTCAGGCAACATCCATTTCACAGTCACAGCAGCTGCGGATACATACCGAGCTATGCATCTGCCATCATAGCTATAGAGCGCTGCCGTAATGTTTTCACTACCTTTTGATTCAATAGTCAGCTCGCTGGCTTGAGCTGAAAGAACTGTCGGATAGACCGATAAGCTACGATCTGCGCTGCTTGCTGTTACAGCACTCGGAGCCTGACGGAAGCTGCTTGCGTTAGATATGGTAGCACAGTCATAATTATCAAAGTATAGAAAATCCTGCCACATGGTTATGCTCCAGTATCCGCTTGTGTCTTCGGGCGCATAGGTACACATCTGTACGCTGTCCTCATAGTTACTATCCAATACCTGCAGCAGGTCGCCGCCGCAGTCACTCCCTGAAGCGTTTGTGGCCATGATACGCAAGTCATGGTCAGCTAACATTCTGCTGCCTTTGCGGTATCCAACCATGTCGTAGTATTCCATACCCATGCCGGCATCGTATGAAGTGACCAGACCGGATACACCGGCATCGCGGTTGGTATTGTAGCGGTAGTAATGCAGTGGGCTGCCGCTCTTGTCCGTCTTTAGCTGGGCAATGTTTTGCTTGCCGCCATTGCTGTCCCGCACATTGCAGGCAATGATATAGGCATCATCCGCCGGGTTGCGTTTGATGCGCACACCATTGTTTTCATACATGTCTGGCGACCAGTAGTATTTCATCATCGTGATGCCGAGTCGCCGGTTCAGCTTCATGACCCCGACCTGAGAACGGTTGGTTGTCATATGTCCATCCACCAGACGGCTGTTGCCATGTGTATAGGTCATCACAATTGACTGCTGGTTTGCAGCGTCATCGTAGATAACATCCTCATTGAAGGGATAACCAGGCACATGTGAGCCAACGGTAGGGTCGCACTACACGTCCGTCACGATCTATTCCGAGGTAGAACAGCGCCGAGTCCCGGCTGTAGGTAGCGGATGTGGTCCGCCGCGTGCCGGCTATGAAGTAATAGTGCGATGCCGAGTCTTCGACATGGGTAATAGTCGCCGGGTAATCTGACACAACGCTGTCGGCATTGCTCCTGTTTTGCATGCGGTACTTTTTGTTCCAAAGCAGCGTGCCGTTGACGTCAATTTTAAGCGCGTTTATGCAGACGTCTGTAAAGTGTTCATGCTGCGGATCGGCTGTACCGCTGCGCACAATGATATAAGACTCGGTTCCGGTCGTATCGTCTTCAACCCGCGTGACGGTTGTTTGAACAGAGTCGCTGAAACGCGTGTAATTGGATTGATAAATGTTAGCCCATTGCAGGTTGCCGTTCTGGTCCACCTTGAGGGCAAATGGATTCGCGAATGGCTGCGAACCAGAGCTGTAATTAACGGCCCTGCCAACGACGATAAATCCTTCATCAAGAGTTTTAATCAGTGCGACTGGCTCCAGCTTGTAAAAGGTATCCAAGAAATAGTGCGTCATATCCCAGACCGTGGAGCCGGACATGTCTATGTTCTTCAGAGAGATGAAAAAATCGCAGGGAAATATTCCGGTGAGATAGCTCTGATTCTGTAAGCTGGATAATACACACTGATGATTTGGATCAGCCGTTACGATGTCCACTGCATCGCCACTTAGCTGCAAGTTATACATACCAGAGAAGTAATTGGCCTCGTGGGCGTGGTTGTACTGCGCCCGCGATTGAGGGATAGCGAAGCAGAGCAGCAGCACAAACATGGCTGCGAAGTGGGTGGTCTTGGTGCGCATGAAGATTATGTTTTAATGGTGAAAGGAATCATTAAGATTATGCTTCATGCCACTCGTGCGCACTTTGTTCTACTGCATTAAGCGCTATAAAAGTATAAGGAAAGGATAACAAATTTTTACCGTTTTTAAACGGTGATAATTCAATAATATTATTTTAATATGTAGGATTCCCTTCTGCACAGCGCCTAATCTGATAGACCACCTGCATACTTTTCTTGAGATTTCTAAATTCCAGTGCTAGCTACTATTATGCCTTCTGTATAAGTGTATCCGCTGTGGGCCTTTAACATTTTTGTGCTTCTTATAGGTGGAATTCTCCTGCCTGACAACCGTCTCACTTGACTGAGCGGAGTAACATTCGTACCCTTTTATGTGATTGGTGCTGTTTGGCTATCTGTTGTAAAAGCTATCCGATATTAACCGCTGGAAATTCCGCAGCCGGTCCATTTGTTATGTATGGAAATTGGCAGCACAAAGAGTACTGTCTTACAACTTTTGTTCTGTATCTGTAATGCTACTGCAAGCTAAGCGACAGATACCAAACTGCCTGCTCCGAGACCTATCCTGGCCACCCCATATCAAAGCATTGGTGCCGCTCTCTGTTTCCAACAGCCGCGTGATTTTTTGTGGCAGTCTTTTGGCTTTGATGTAAGTGCTGTTGTCAGTGCCCCGAAAATTAGGACTGTTTAAAAGCGGAGATATCACGCTAAATTTAAACCAATCAAAAGGGCATGAAAAAATCAAGATTTACGGAGAGCCAGATCGTAAAGGCTCTTAAAGAACAGGAAGGTGGCATGAAGGTGGGCGACATCTGCCGTAGCCTGGGCATCTCTGAAGCCACCTTCTATCAATGGAAAAGCAAATACGGAGGGATGGAAGCATCCGATGTAAAGCGGCTGAAGGAGCTGGAAGAAGAAAACAGCAAGCTTAAACGCATGTATGCGGAGCGGGCCCTGGAGGTTCAGGCCATGAAAGATCTGTTCTCAAAAAAAGGATGGGCCCTGCCACAAGGGATGAAGTGATCAGTGAACTGAAGGAAAGCGGGATCAGTGTGGGCAGGGCCTGTAAACTGTGTGGTTTTTCAAAGAGCACCTTCTATTACAAAAGCAGGAGGGACGATACCAGCCTGATCGGAGAGCTGCAGCAGCTCGCCGAAGCGCATCCTTCCTATGGATTCAGGAAGTGCTATGCAATGCTTAGAAGAAAAGGCAGTTCCTATAATCACAAGAAAGTCTATAGGGTCTATAGGCTGTTGAAGTTGAACATCAGGCGCAAGAAAGGCAAGCGCAGACTGCCCGACCGAGTGAAGCAGCCATTGGAGCAGCAGACATCCGTCAATCAGATCTGGTCGGTGGATTTTATGAGCGACAGCCTGGCTTGTGGTGGAAAAGTCAGAACACTAAATGTAATAGATGAAGGAAGCAGAGAAGGGCTGGCCATAGAAGCAGCATCGTCCATTGGATCACTCAGATGTATCCGGGTCCTGGAACGGGTTATTGAAACCAGAGGAACAAAGCCTGTATTCCTTAGGTCAGATAATGGTCCCGAGTTCACATCAGTTGCTTTTATGGAATGGTGCAAGGATCAGAGCATCCAGCAGGTATTCATTCAGAAGGGCAAGCCGATGCAGAATGGATACATGGAACGGTTCAATGGATCATTTAGAAGAGAAGTACTGGATATGTATCTGTTTATGGAGCGTTGGGAAGTACAACAGCACGCTGAGCGCTGGCTACAGCATTACAACAACGAAAGACCACACGAAGGGCTAAACAATCAAACGCCAACCGAATGGGCAACCGAAAAATTTCAGCCAACAGAGGGGGTACCCCCTCTGTTGGCTGAACAACCAAAACATCAAAAATCTCTACCTTAAACCGGTGCTAATACCGGGGTACTGACACCGGCGGTGTCGCTTTGGGTTCTGTGCTTATGACAGATTCACACGTTGGCTATCGTAAGGTGGGCCGTGAGTACGCTTTCCACGTATCTGTTGACCACTCTAAGGAAGAATACGTGAAGGATAAGGTTTGGCACACAAACACGCTGGAAGGCGCTTTTAGCCTGTTTGACCGCATGGTTATCGGCATCTATCACAATGTGAGCCCTAAGCATCTACAGGCATATTGTAACGAGCATGAGTTCCGTTACAACAACCGCAAGCTATCCGTAAATGATCGGTTTGATTTCTCCCTGCGTAACTCTAAGAAGTTGCCGTATGCGGTGTTAATCGCTGATAGCAACTGCTGACCGCAGTTAACTTTTACAACGTTGTAAAAGTTGATTTAGGGTTCTATATTTGCATAAATGAGAAAACCGGACGCGCTAACGTCCGGCTCCCATTTAGTAGCCCTCCTCGCTACTTGTTAAGAACCACTACGATTACTGTCGTGCGGGGTTCTGGTGAAGGTGGTGGAAACGCCACAGAATAGATGTTCCACGCGATGAGCAGCCATTCCAAGGCTGCTTTCGCTTTTGGGGTTATTCCCATCTTTACTACGCCCGCCGCTTATGACGGTACGCATTATCTTACTACAATCTGTCGGTATTAATTTACTATGCTGCATCCTTCATATATTCTTTGGTGCTAAGAACCAATAAGCGCTCATCGTACATATATTCCGGCTTGGGTAAATTCTTATCCTCCTCAGTTACCCATTCTTTAAGCCCGTGGAAGGTATTTGCTTTAAGCCCTTTACTGACTGTAATTAAACCGTGGTCTTTATTATAGGCTTTGTAAGCGGTCAATCCTCGCGAAACTGCATCTGCATCCCAATTGTCTTCTGGGAACTCCTGCTTTAACAGGTCGGCTATTTCTCTAACATGGACAAACCGCTTCGCCTCTTTAATTGTCCGCGCAATGGCCTTTCTTCCAGACTCCTTCTTTTCCTTTACCTCTACAAATGGTAGTTGCGCAACGCCGGCGCTTTTACCCAGTAGTGTATTTATTGCTTGCTGGAGCTCTTCAGATTGTGCTTGAGCTACATGAAGGCTTGAAAGAATATCCCGCTCTACTTCAAGCGCCTTTTCTAACTCCCTTTGTAACAGCGTCACCGCAATAGATTGGCTCATGGTATTTGATCTAATTATTTGTAAAGCTACTAACTCTCCTTATTCAATCGGCCATTACGGAAGGGTTTACTCTATCTCACTCAAATAGAGTAGGGGTATTTAGGTAACACTAAATCAATCGAATCCGCTGCCAGCTTACGTTATAGGTTTTGTCACAGTATTGTAAAATTATTTGATGCCTTTTATTAGGTCGTATTTTTATAGAAATATCGCCCGATGAAAGAGAAAAAGCCAGCCCCTCAGCCCCTCACAGATAAGCAGCTCGCCGCTAAGTACGACAATGGTAAGCCTGTTGACTTTGAGAAAGCCATTGATAAGATGGTGAAAGGCTCCAGTAAAACCGCCAAGACAAAAGGGCGGTGATTAGCCCATTACAGCGTTAGCGCCTTACGAGAGCACGAACGTTACGCGAATCTTAGGCACGTCATTTTCTACGAAAATCTCATGCTTGCCCCAATTTAGATTCGGGTCATTTTCAAACATCCCGTAAAGATGGGATAGTCTGTCCCGCTGATTTTCCGTTAGCTCAATTTTCTGGGCTTTAAGGAGTTCGTCAAGTTGTTGGTCTGTCATGGTTGTTATTATAAAGATGTAAATATACGCATTGCTCTTTATATGTTCCAAATTTTTGCGGTGAAGACAGGAACAATAAATAACCGTCAGCGTTATAAATGCCAACTTACTACCTCGTTATGAATAGGTGGCGCTGGCTATATATAACTTCCCACATTCTCATGTGGATTTACTGTTATTTGGCGTGTATTATCTGTGCTTAATTAGGATAGGCAATTTATTATCAGCCCGTTGCAGTGCTGGTACAATCAAGTATATCGTTACCAGAATATCCTTGCTTGTCAGTAATCTGAGTAAAGACTACTCCATACTTCCCTTATCAATGTTGAGAATTGGATTGTCATTACCGAAAGTATAAGTAGAATAGTAAGGGTATTTTACAGCCAACGGATCAACACTTCTAAATCGTGCTATGCGCGGGTCGTATGCTCTGAACTTGAAGTCCAACGAGTTTCCTACTCCTGCAACCTCGTTATCCTTCATTTGTCCATTAAACCCGAACTTACTTGGTAGTCCAATAGAAGCAGTGTAAGTTCTATCTGGCATTTCCATACCAAGTACTATTGTGCGGTCACTGCTGGGCAAAGAAAATTGTGTCACGGTACACCTTTCTACTGTTGTCGTAAATATCTCTACACGTCAATTTCAAATAAACTGGTTGAGTACCTTTTGTGTTGATATATCCTTCAAGTATCATAGGCTCCAGTTGTGACGAAACAAGGCTTATTGCATTTTCTGTAGTGTCGTTTTCTATTTGCCAGCATAACACAGCATCTTCAATGAACACTGATGAAATCAGTATCTCTAAAGAATCTTTCTCAATATTCCAATGATCTACTATAGGTGTTCCTTCTTCGAGCTGATTCTTTCCTTCAAATGACCTTCTATATGATGCGGAATTACCCTTGCCAATAAGATATGAATAAGATTTCAAACTCTCGTCTGGCCGGAATAAAAAAAGATGACCATATGGTTTACCTACAAATGTTGATTGAATACTGACTGGATGATATCCACGATATAATATATCAGTGATCACCTTTCCATTGTAATATGAACCTATTAGCCTAGTTACTTTGTTATCGTCTGAATATAGTTTAGTCTTTGTAGAGTCAGTACCTTTTATAATTGTCGTAGCAATTTTGTGAGCAGAAAAGCGCCCTTGCACGTTACAAGATGTCAAACCTAATAGACATATTAGAGCAATCGCTCTCATACAGCTGATTTTAGTGGCTTTCTTGAGTATCAATAGCTGGTTGGTCACTTCTATCATAGGTCATTGTTCCGTTTTCCCTTTCATAATTTGCGTTGCAGGTGTTACAGTGAACTGAGCCGTCCATTGTTTTCCGATTTGATAATTCATCTTTACCGGCATTCCAAGCATCGCCAAATTTTCCACCAGCGTCTAATGAATTATTAATATGCTCTACTACATCCGCAATATTTTCAAACTTAGCGCTTGCCGATGTTGGTAGCTCGCCCGAGCTCATACCGAAAGCGGCAAGTATACCGTCAACTTTGAAAACGTTTACGTTTTTACCAGCTTTGGGATTTAGAAAATTGTCGCTTCCGTCGGCATCAGGCGAAATCATTATCCATCCATCAAACTTTCCAGCGTCTTTTGTTCTAGTTGGTTCATCTGTTTGAGGAATCAAGTTCCAAGACGTGGTAGACTTACTTGTTGGCGATAATACATAACTGGTGGGATTAGCGTGGCGTGATCCATCGCGATCAATTACAAGAGTAGTAAAGGCGCCGAAATCATGCCAGCTTTTGGTATCAAATACAGCTCCCTTTGCTTCCACTCGCGGCATCAACTCATTAGTCGTATGAAGACTTAAAGTAGTAATGCCCGTTCGCAAATCAATTATTTTTGTGAAATACATTCCTCTTTTCCCTTCTATATCAACCATAGACACAGGGTTGTTTTGGGCAAACTGATAAGTTGATAGCGACGGAAATTTCATAAACAGCGGGTCAACTGACATTCCTAACCTTGCAAGCCTAGGGTTATACATTCTCGCCCCAAAATCTAATGAGTTCCCAATTCCAGCAATTTCATCATCTTTTTGTTGTCCATTGAACCCGAACTTCCCAAGCAACCCAATACTAGCCGAGTAAGTGCGTCCCATCATCTCCATCCCAAAAGGATAGTAATCCGTCGCCGTAGCCACATCCGCCTTCCAATAGCTATACAAAGTATCCGTACTGTTGGCCTTAACACCCGTCTTCCTGTCCAGCACCGTAGCCAGCACATTTCCCAAGTGGTCGCTCAGCTCATAATACCGCAGCCCTACGCTTCTGCCCGCTTTGTACCCTGTTGAACCATCCCCGTTTCCCCACGGTTATATGATATATATACTATTTGTTAATTACAAATTTTATTTTTTTATTTTTTGATAAAAAACTGTTTAGGTGTCGCTTTTTTCTATAGTATATAACATCTTCAAATTCCCCTTGTTTAAAAACAGCTACGATTGATAATTTTCCCATTTTGTTAAAGAAATTCACCGTACCATTTATGATGCTATCGTTTTCGACTATGAAATTCGCCATCAACCGGCCACATTTAAAATCGTTAACATAAACAGATGTATCTGATAAATTTATAGTTTCAATATATGGTTTTCCGTCTATAAACAAGATAACCCTTGAACATCTTCCATTATGATACAATCTATCATCAATAGAGGTATGTGTATTCTTTCCTTCTACCTTATCTAGAATTATTTTGGGAATCTTGCTATGTGGGTTTGGTTGTATTACAGTCTTTTCTTCAAGAAAATATCCCGATCTACATGAGCATAGGGTTACCGCAAAAATTACAGCTCTCCATTTTTTCATGGTTGTTTTGATTTGTGTTCAGTCGAAAAGTTCTTGTATTTGCCACCTCCACCAAATACGCCGTTGGATCGATAGATTGATTTGGAGGCACTTTTGGTGTTACCACCGCTAGGCGCATTTGAGGTAGGAACGTCATTAAATCCTTTTTCAGGAGAATAGACCTTAGGACCACTTCCGTTCATTAGAAAGTTTGCAACGTCATCTTGAGTTGCAAGTCTTTTAATGTAACCATAATGGGAAGGGAGTATATAAACGTCATCCCCATATGGAAACTGATAGGTAGAATTCATTCCTTTTAGATTCGCCACCCAAGTCTTAGCTCTTACCTCGTCCCAAATATCCAGATTAGCACAGCACTCGCCAGTACTTGAAAATGACATATCGACCCCCTTTAATGCGTCATTTAAATGGTAAGCTTCTTCTAAAACTCCCGATGCCCCTAAGCGACCCGTATTTTCGGGATTATAATATATATAGTAGGTCGCTTTGCCGTCAGACGCAATAGTACCTCCCGTTGTTTCATCAAAATCCTTAACAAATGGTTTTATGTCTTTAGGATTTGTAGTTATGACATATGTGTGTGTTTTATCCTCGTCCCAGTCTTTTATCCAAGTCGCGAATTCCTCACTTCTTTCTGAAGATTTCTTCGTGTCATTTTTTGCTTCCTTCCCACGGATTTCAACGGTATTTCCCAATATATCACTAAACAGAATTGGATTATCTTCAAAAGCATGATAACTAGTTAATGATGGTTTACCAATCGGATCAATATTCCACCGTCGTGCCAACCTAGTGTCATACTCCCAGAATAAAGCTGTGTTTAGATTGCCTTTTCCGTACACTTCGTCATCCCTCTGCTGCCCATTGAAACCAAATTTGCTTGCCAGTCCTATAGAAGCAGAATAAGTCCGTCCCATCATCTCCATCCCAAAAGGATAGTAATCCGTCGCCGTAGCCACATCCGCCTTCCAATAGCTATATACCGTGTCCCCGCTGCTCGCCTTCACACCTGTCTTTCGGTCTAATACAGTTGCCAGCACGTTCCCCAGATGGTCGCTTAGCTCATAATACCGCAGCCCTACGCTTCTGCCGGCTTTGTATCCTGTTGAACCATCCCCGTTCCCCCATGGCTCCAGGCTGTCTTTGTTCACCAGTTGCCCATATCCCTCACCATACCACGGCACCGTACGATTCATGGAGCTGTCCAATACCCCTACGTTCTCCTGCCACACATTCTTTTCAGATGCGGCATACGTCTGCACCCCTATCCGGCTGGAGCCGTAAATGTGGTGCTCTGCCAGCCGCATCGTATCGGTAGGTCCAGTGTAGATTGCCACGCCGCTTGCGCTGTTGTTGATTAAAGTTACGTAGGCACTGAAGCTGATGCCGCAGTCGTTTTCTATCAGTGAAGCAAAAGTCTGCTCACTCACGCGGTCGGATGAAATCACCAATCGGCAAAATGTGGTTTAAGCCATCAGAAATCAATCTAGGGGCTTACCGGAAAGGAAAATTTCAAAAATACACTTCTGACGCATTACCCAATCGGTCTGGGGATTGACTCATAAAAACTACGGAGCTCTGCCTTAGAAAATCCATCTGAACCAGAATATAAACTAACAATTGGCTTTCCATATAGGTCAGACAAAACAAGCTTGTACGCCTTTCTGAACCTGCCAGTAGCAACATATGAAAGTCTCGCTCTTACACTCTGAATATTGTATTCTGCGATTTTCTTTTTTCCGAGCAGATTTGAGTATGCAATAAGAAACCTTTGTTCACTAATTTCTATGGAACAAGGCCTCATAACATTAAGAGAATAAAAAAAGTATACTACAACCAATGAACACCCAGTCAGAAGCGTTGTAATGGTTTCTGTTCTTACATATGCTATCCACATTATAAATCCCAGCAAAACTGAAACTATACTGATTTCAAATATCAATTTGTGTGCAGATCTACCTATAAACATTATTCAGTTTTTGTATACTCTTTGTGAACGTGCTGGTACTGAATGTCAATTGTGTTCCACGAGGAGCGGTCAACAGAATAGTCGATATCAACACTCATAGTAGTAGTACTAGTACCATTACCGTTTGCTACTGTACTTGTTTTGGATCGCATAGTGTAAGTGCTAGCCTGCGCCATATCGCTTGAATTACCAACAATAGATGATGTAAAGCCAGCGACATCCATGACATTGTCGTAGAGTCCAATCGCAGTCGCCAGGTTTGGCGTTTCTTTAAACGCTTTGTACGATTCAGCAAGTCCAAATGGATTCTTGAGCGTATGACCTCCAGTCAATACCGCGGGAAGTACTTGACCTGCGCCATCAACCATCTTTACATATTTTTCATCCAGCAACCTTGAAACCAATAAACCTGGAACTGATCCAACATCAGGTAGTTTGGGCTTGTCATTGAAAGCGTCAATGATCTGCGCTACTCCAATAGCCATTTCCCCAACTGACAAATTAAATGCTGCCAATCCACCCAGACCAGCGCCTACTCCATCAGATGCAATCATATATCCACCCGAACCTATCGCGCCTAACGTACCAGTTGTAAGATTCATTACACCTCCCGCGATTCTTCCTCCACGTGATTCCCCAAGTTTCATCGCAGTTCGGGGAATATGATATGACATCAGTTTCAAAGGAGTATTTAAACTAATTGGGCGTTCAAAAGGTTCGAGCCCTTCCAAGTCAATGAACTTAATAGGATTACAACCAGCAAACTGATAAGTAGAATAGTAAGGGTATTTTACAGCCAGCGGATCAACACTTCTAAATCGTGCTATGCGCGGGTCGTATGCTCTGAACTTGAAGTCCAACGAGTTTCCTACCCCTGCGATTTCATTATCCTTCATTTGTCCATTAAACCCGAACTTCCCAAGCAACCCAATACTAGCCGAGTAAGTGCGTCCCATCATCTCCATCCCAAAAGGATAGTAATCCGTAGCTGTTGCGACATCAGCTTTCCAATAACTGTACACAGTATCCCCGCTACTGGCCTTCACACCAGTCTTCCTATCCAGCACTGTAGCCAGCACGTTTCCAAGATGGTCGCTCAGCTCATAATACCGCAGCCCTACACTTCTGCCGGCTTTGTATCCTGTTGAACCATCCCCGTTCCCCCATGGCTCCAGGCTGTCTTTGTTCACCAGTTGCCCATATCCCTCACCATACCACGGCACCGTACGATTCATGGAGCTGTCCAATACCCCTACGTTCTCCTGCCACACATTCTTTTCAGATGCGGCATACGTCTGCACCCCTATCCGGCTGGAGCCGTAAATGTGGTGCTCTGCCAGCCGCATCGTATCGGTAGGTCCAGTGTAGATTGCCACGCCGCTTGCGCTGTTGTTGATTAAAGTTACGTAGGCACTGAAGCTGATGCCGCAGTCGTTTTCTATCAGTGAAGCAAAAGTCTGCTCGCTCACACGGTCGGCAAAGCGCGCCGCCAGCGTCGCATCATGGTCGTAGGCAATGTCCAGCCTGTCGGACGCAGAAGTGTTGGCAGCCGCCCATGCCTTAGGCGTGGTAGGCCAATACGTATCGTAAAACCCGCCCAAAGCTGTCTGTGAGCCATAGTTCGCCAAGATATTGCCGAGATATATGTACCAGTTCGTATGCCGCAGCGCGGATGAATACCAGATATTATTGTTGTTGAATACCAGATTCCAGAATGCGGCATTGTCAGTAGCATTGGAAGACAGCGTGCTCACAATGTCACCTGCGACGGTATTGGGAGACGGCGGCGGCGGCGATGCGCCCACCCAGGCACTCGCGTTGGCCGGGGCATTGCTCATCATATAAGTCGCCGACGGTACATGCATGCTCCAGAAAGTCATGCCAGTGCCCGGTGAAAAGGCCATGTCCAGATTAGTCATCAGCTCGGTGTACTCCGTGGTGCCCGAATTAATAATTTCTTCCACCAATGCGACCGCATCGCTGCTATTGGTGGTAGTAGCCGTCACCAACGCATCCTGAATCGTGCTCAGGCTGTTGATATTCTGATAGGCACGCAGGCTATCCACCCAGTCATTAGTTGAGCCGAGCATGTTGCTCTCCCAGGTGCTATTGGCGGCGTAGTACACAGATGGCGGCACGGCAGCCAACTCGCTGTCCACCCAATTGGGGAGGTTAGCAAGCGCCTCAGCCATCAGGGCAGCTTTAAAATTGCTTAGGGGCCATAGGTCGCCGCTGATGAAGGTGTGATAGTCAGGCAAACTAACTGCCGCGATGCTATGGTTTAGCGCCAGTATTGTGCTCTTGTAAATCTTATCGCGTCGGTAAGTAGCGAGGATATTACCGCCTGCATCGCGGACGTAATACTCGCTCTTGTGCTCTTCGCCAGGTGCTCCCAGGTCGTTCACCACTTCCTTTTGAATCCGGTTGCCCATTCCATCGTAGTCATAATAAACCACCTGCCCACTCACCGTATCCGTGATGCTCCTCACTTTACCATTCATAGTCCAGGTAATATCGCTAAGATGGCCTTGCTTATCCTTAATCAGATTGCCGGTAGCATCATAGGCATAGTTCACCGTCGGCTGATTGTGTTTAATGTCGGTGTAGCTTGACGGTGAGGTACTGACCATGTCCATAACCCGTACCAGCTTATTATTCACCGCGGTGAGGTCGTATTGATAAATCAGGCTATCAAATTGCGTTCCTGCACCATCCCATCGGGCAAGCTTAGTGATGTTGCCATCAGGGTCATAAGCATACATGCTCTTGTACAGGTTTGAAGGCGTGGCAACTGTCAGGGCGCTTTCATCCACGTTCGCGTTGCCGGTGAGCTTCAAACGCTGTAGCTGGTCATAGCGATAGGTGCGCTGCATGTTGCCTACGTTGGCAATGGCCGTTGTCTGCTGGGCGATATTGCCGTTGTAGAGGCTCTTGGATGGGCCAGGCAAATAGGTGGCTGGTGTATTGGCAACAGGCTTGTAGTCGTTACTGTAATAGCTTAGCGCGTGGGCGATGACATCTCGGGCATACGTGGCATCCCCTGCGCCGCCATTACGGCCCATGTCAAGGTCGGGCCGGCGCACATCGCTGTTGATGGCTTTCAGCCAACCGTTGATAGTGTAGGCGTACTCCAGGCTCTGAATCTGAACGTCGCCCAATTGCACTCGAGCCAGTGGGCCATGCAGATAATAGTCGTAGCGCGCATCCGTATTCCAGATAAGGCCATCGTTTGAGGTGAACGCCTTCGTAATACGGTTGTCCGCATCATATTCATACCGCTGATAGAATTGGTCAACGCCGCCACGGTTGTACGCCACCATGTTCACCTTGCCGGAATGCAAGTCGTACTCATAGTCTATGCGCTTGTAGCGTTGCCTTATAGCGGCCAACGGTAGGAAGTCATGCACAAGCGTACTAACATTACCGCTCATGTCGTAGCTGTAATGCGTTGTGAATTTCGGCGTACCGCCCGCAGCCAAATTGGGGAAATTAGGGTAGATGCTGGGGTAGTAGGCGATTGCGGAGACACGGTGCTGTAAATACTGCTGTGCGGGAAGCTTGTAGCCGGTAATGTTTTGGAGCGCCACATACGCGGTATCGTAGGTAGTGACGACGACATCAGTGCGCGTTTTGGAGCGTATCAGCTTTCGGAGCGTGTCTGGCGCAAAGGAATAGTGCGCACAGTTCTCAATATAAATGGGATGCAGTGAGAAGCTTGCCGGGAACCCGCCGTCCGCCGGATAGCTGCGGCGGGTGGTGTCAATATCAGTGCTGGTAGATGGCGCGAGGCCCAGCGGCGCTTCGCCGGTTTCTATGGGGCGGTTCAGGTCGTCATAGATGATATACGTGTACCTGCCCAGCAGGCGTTGCCGGCTGTTCTGCGAAAAGGCCAGGTTGCCGAGCACGTTGTAGAAGTAATATGTGGAGCCGGCGTCCGGGGTATGTTCATAGATTTTCCGGTTCTGTGCGTCGTAGCGATATACGGTTACCTTTTCATGACTGGTTTTGTTCTTGCTGTTTACCGCCACATTCGAAGATTCACGGGCGTCCGCTATGGAGTCCAAGGTCGTCGTCACAGGCCGTATGCCGGCGGGTGGCACTGTCCTTTCAAGGTTGCCTGCCCGGTCATAGTAGTAGAGTGTGTAGTGATATTTCTGGCTCCAATAGCAGAAGCGAAGGGTGTCTTTTGTATTGTTAATCACATACCGAATCATGCTGTCGGACAACACCCGGTTAAGGGAATCATTATACAAACGGTACGCCTGCCTGCCGTTGGCCCGCGCCATCGCTAAGAGACTGTGTTCGCAATCGGCGGTGTCAATGCAGTAGTCGTCGCCGCCCTTATCCAGTAGTACGACATTCTCCAATTTTTGGCTGTAGCCGAGCGTAAAGTCGGCATACCCTGCACAAACCGCCGTTTTAGCGCCGTAGTGGACGTATGCTTTGAAGAAGCGCGAGCTATCACCGCCTTGCGCTACACGTATTGAGTCTAGTATATATCCACTCGACACACCACTATCGATGATGGGCGGCACGATATACATGTTGTAGAGCTGATTGCCGGCCCCGAAGTAGCGATACCAGTAAAGGCCGTTTGCTTTCTGAAAGACGCGAAGCTTGCTGTTTACGGTGGTGCTTAGCGGTATAGGAAAAAGCGTCGGAACGGCTTTCAGAATGCTGTCTGCCCTTACATACCCGGCATGGCTGGATTGAAGAGAGGTGTATAGATACAGGTCACGCTTTTTGTTGCGACAAAGCGGGTCGTCGTAAGTGACACTCTTTCCGGCAAAGGGCGTCAGGCTTGCCTGAAGGATGTTAGGCGCTATAGAGGTCACTATGGCATCGTGGCCGGAAGAATTCATGCCGTATACGTAGGAAAGAAAGTCGGTCTTGGCTGTACTGCCATAGTCGGCGCTCCGTAGCAATTCGCGCCCGGGGAAATAGATAGCCGACGGGCATTGCGCGGCAACAGCGGCTCGCACACCTGCGATATCGTCCGAAAAGTTGGTGAGCGTGCTGCCGGCGGAAGTGAACGTGTAGAATGTATAACCGCCTGCATCGCCGTCAGCGCCCAATGCTATCGCTCCATAGGAGCTAAGTGATCCGAACGAGGAGACGGACAATGTACTACAGGCAGCTGCGGTGTCTTTCATTATAACCGCGTTGCCTTTGCCGTACCGGTACGTTCTGCCGGTGACGCCTGTCGTGTAGTTGTCGAGGTAATTCTTGTACAAGCGAACCTCATTCTTATCTACGCTTCCCAAATTCAGCCAGCAGCGCACGGAACTGCCGTCTTTGAACATAAAATTGTCCGGGATGGCGTTCCCGCCGACGGTTAGGAGCGCGTCATTAAAATCCTTCGCCGCGGTAGCGCTGCTAAACACCAATTCATAGGTCGCCAGGTATCGCTTTACATCAGCCTGGTTGCTGAGCGCGCAACCCTTCATTAAATCCACATAGTCACGGTAAGTGTGACGTTTCTGTAGTTTGTAGTTCAAATAGCTGGTCAGCGTCGTGGCATACAGCGGATGATTGAAAACCGGGTCGTAGTGGTAAGTGGCGGAGTCTGCATAAAATTGCTCTAGTCCGCGCTTAATATCCATACAGGTAACGCATCCGGCTATTGAGCTAGCATCAGCCGACGACATGAGCGCCAAGTCTTTGCTCCACACATAATACCGGGTGGGCGTCCCGCCTACCGTTGCGGTAACAAGCGCCGCATTTTGAGCCACGAGGCCAATGGTAGCGCTATTGAGGTCATTGTTGAGGCAGATAGCGTCTGTAAATGAAAACCCGCTTTGGCCGTTAAGCTGCGCGGCGTTTGTGCGCGCCTGCGAACGCAGGTATAGGGCAAAACTATCGTTCCCCTGTATCCGCAGCTTGACAAATTGAGGTGCCCCTGCAGTTCCCTGCGGCGCATTCTGGTCAAAACCCTGTATGCTGAATGTTGAAGGATTGCCAAGCCTGGTCTTCAGTTTGCTCTCAAAGGGGTCGCTTGGATTAAGCGTAAGGCCAGAGTATATGGTTCCACCGCTGTATGTTGTAGCATCCGTGATGGCATTTTTTACATCGCTACGATTCAAGAAACTTTTCAGGCCAGCATATAGCGCGGAATCGCCGCAGGCATACAGCCGCGTATTCTCGTCATACACCGGCGCGAATAAGCCATAGGTAACGAGGAAGGCATGGCACAGGTCGTTTTTGGACAGTCCGGCGGCGGCGATCGCGCTGTCAATGACTTGCGGCGTGAATTCCGCGCCGTTGCCGGTACATCTTGCCGTGAGGAAACCGCGGATTGAAGAATAGTAGGACGTATCGCTTGCGCAATTCGCTAATGACCGCAACACAGCATTTATTTGTTCCTGGCAAAACAGATTGCCGATGCTGTTGAGTGAGTCCTGTATCTGGCCGACATGCCTGCTGATGCCAGTCGTGTCACCATTCTGCGCATTGGTGAAAACACTATCCAGCCAGACGGGTAAATGAACACCTGAACTAACCCCTCCTTGAGCTGTAAATACAGAAGGAAAAACAGGCGGAGGCGTAAGTTGCATGCGCACCAACGAACATGACGGACATGCGGAAGTTACAGTATCGTATAAGCGTTGCAGTATCAGGCTGCGGTTCACCACATATAATTGCTGGAGCAGCGAAAAGTAGTTTTGCTTGACCGAATTATTGTTAAAGGAAATGGCCGCAATCTCGTTTGGAAATAGGTAGCTGGTGCAATGCACTGACATTTCTCCGTTTCCGCCATTGCAATAGGCCATTTCTATGGCCAGCGAATCTAGTCGCCGGTAGTTGCTGAGGTGCGAAAGTGCGCGCGCAATCTGGTTCTTAGCACCGGCATCTGCATTGACATAAATAGGGTCGTATTTGACAATGCTGTCCAGCTTGAATCGGTTAGCATTCTAGCCTGTTTGTAAGTGGCTAATGCCTGAAATGCCTCAATGAAGTTTCCTTCATTGCAACGGCCTAGTTTGCAGTATTCTGGGTGTAGTGGAAGCAGGGCTTCTGCTATGGAATCTTTGAAAATCTCAATGAATTTTCGAGTGGACAGTGTGTCTATTCTTGTGTAACGAACACCATTACTGGTAATAGATGATGGAAGCGAAATACAAGTTGACTGATACCGCCGTCTCCAAATCATAAAACTATCCTCAGAATAATAAAACCGGACTCCTACTGCCATTGCCCCGCTCGTGTTATATACTTCAAACTTTAGTTCATTTGCTCCAATAACGAGTCCTTGTGGATGAAAACTCCTCCAATTAGTTGGAGTTGACTGAAGTGTACCGTTTACATAGTATTTGCTATCCGACGGCCCAAAATCTCCGTCAAAGTCAACAATGAGCGTTTTATAATGTTGAGAATCTAAATTTATAGTTGTTCGAAACCATGCATAACCTTTGAAACCCCCATTTTCTGCAGTTACTGGTGACCGTCCGTATGAGAAAGGACCGGGAATAGGGTATGTGCTCCAAAAATCTCTTATTCTGTACGCAGCATGCCAATCCCCGGATCCGGTTGTATCTATCTCCCAATGCGGGTCACGCGCTCCTATACTTATTGGCAGGAAAAATGCATCCACGCCCGTTCCGTAAAGAAGGGGACTTTTTACGAGTTGGTATCCGGTGTAGAAAGAATCTATTGCGGTAAAAATTGAGTTTGGCGTATACGCATAAAAGCTATCATTACTGATTTTTGTGTATTGGCCGTATTTCGCTCCGGGATACAGCTCTTTTATCATCTGTGCCCGCTTCCCTGCACAGGGGTCTGGGTCTGCTTCGTTGACACAGGGAAAATCAGCTGCTTCTACTGCTTTACGTACAAAATATTTTATGTCGTTAAAGCAGTTCGGCTCGTTGTCTTTCACGAACTTGGACACTTGACTACGGATATCGTACTCCGATAGTTGAAGCTCTTTAGATACCGTATAGCGGCCTTTTTGGATATCCGTGCCCAGGGAATCGCTTATGCCAAAGACAGCAACATTGTTGCTTAGCACACTATCCTTGCCAATCGTATCTGTGCTGCTCATGATAGAGTCACGGTCACTGTTGACACTCACTTTATAATAGCTACTTGTCCACAAGTACTTTCCGCATCCAACCGGGAACGCGGGAATTGACGCGGAGTATTGCAGCGTTATATGGTTATTATCCTTGTCGGAGTAATACGGAACCTTGACCTCCGACCTG
This sequence comes from uncultured Bacteroidota bacterium, assembly GCA_963782125.1. GTDB lineage: Bacteria > Bacteroidota > Bacteroidia > Chitinophagales > Chitinophagaceae > UBA1952. The sequence goes on along the minus strand of CAWAID010000007.1, from coordinate 174,102 downwards.
TTGTAATTCTTTTGCTGTTTGCGGCCCCGCAACAAGTCAATGCACAATCCATTTCCGGCGGTATAATCGGATATTAAGTCTATCGGCTTGGTTATAGTATCCGCCAACCCAAGCAGTCCGGTAGCAACGGTATTGCCAGTGGCATTGAAAATCGAAAAGCTGGTCTGGGTATTCGGGTCTATTGTCACCTGCTTGCGATAAAATCCCTGTTGACCGGCCTCCGTGCCCAGCAGATTATCAAGTTCCGGCTGCTCCGGCATTGCATATTCATTGTGGGTCGCATGTCCTTTCCACAGTTGAAAGTCTTTCCCGGCAGCGCCCGACCAAAGCACCTTCCCGGTATTGTCCGGGGACAAAATGCTTTGCACGAATGGGTATCCGCCTGCATCGGGCACAAACTTCTGCATCCCACCCGTGTCGGTGTTGGCGCTCGAATAATATTTCTGGGCAGCCGCGCTGGAAGAGACCGGTGCAAGCCAGTCTGGGTCGCTGCTTCCCAGATGGTCTAAGTCTGCAGGCCCGTACGGTTTGCTGGTTGCGCTGTTGAGCGCTAAGTCTTTCCGGAATTGCAGCACGTCCTGCACTACCGGCGTCGGCAATATGGATAGCACCGGCCGCCCTTCGTAATCATAGGCCTTTTCAGATATGACAACATAAGCGTTATTGGAATTCAGTTTGGTCTAAGTCTGGCGTTCTTTTAATGCTCCGTCGAAATAATTGATAACATGCTTGTATTTACCCTCTTCTGCAAAATTTATGGTGTATTGCCAATTCAGGCTGTCGCTGGTGTGCGGTAGGGTTATTAAAAAGCCATGGGCAGGAAAACAGTAGTCCATAGCCAATGTTCCGGTATCCGCCAACGTCCAGCCGGAGTAGCGTAGCACTTTATACATGCTGTCCCTGTCTGGCTGCAACGCACGGATTCGATACACAATCGCACCGTGCTCGTAAATGAGCGGTATGTCATAGCTCTTCTGACTGGTTCGTATCTTGGTGCTGTTACGAATAAAGTTATACGGCACTTCACCGCTGAGCGGAAATTTATAGCTGTATGTAGGCGGTGTGGTACTGAAATCGCAGGCGTAGTCGTCAATGTAGGTCCACTCAAGTTCAAACTCCAATGGTTTGTACTCCATAAAATCTGAAAAATTGCCGTCCCGCTTTAAGCAGTAGCCGACCGATGTACCCGGTTTTAGGGTTTCCCATTCAACATGGAGCAGGCTCCCGGAAACACTGTTGCCGCAATCTGTAACAATGTCCGGTAACAGTTGAATATCGCGCTGTGCCGCTATTTCGGTTTCAATGTAAAAGTTCTTTGCCAGGGCACTGCGGGAAACGCTTACGGGAGTGCCACCCGATACATCGTAAATGCCGGTAACAACAACCTGAAATTTCATGTAACCGTTGAACTTATACACGGATAAGTCGTGATAGGGTTGCAGTGAATCCGGGTCGTAGCTGATGCTTAACTGAAACGTGTCGACGCTTGCCGGTGTAGTCGGCGATATATGTGCGTATTTCCGTACCTCAAACGTCACTTTGTAATCATAGGCCGCCGCAACTTTGGTATTGTGACGCACACCTAAGCGGACAATATCCTCAATACTCTTGAACTCATATCCACCGGGAAAACTCGTCCCGTTTTTATATGCGATATAATTCGTCCACTGGTCATAGAGCACTGTCTGCACCGTGTCATAATAGGTTGAGGACAGGGCTGTGTTTGCCAGAACAGGACTATTCAGTACTGTTGAGTAGGGGTCGGTATGAAAGTGGAAAGGCTGCGCTTTGCTTATAAGCGCTGAGGCCAAGGTGAGCAAACACAATAGAAGTAATCTGCGCATACAACGATTAGTTTATAAGGTACTTCAACTTATACTCAGCATACTTTGGGGCAAGGACAATTCCGCTGCCCGTCCTTGTGAAAAACCGGGATACATTGAACATTGCCGTCGGCACGGCATGACCAATATTGTAGATGCTCCGGCGGCGTAAATAGGTAGGCTTCTCTGCCTCGTATTCGGTCTCTTCCATCGTAAATTCTGTAACCGCGTAGTCGGACTTCCGAAGACGCAGACCGAAGTTTGTGTGCGGCAGGCCCTCCACTTGCCAGCTAACCAGGTATTCATATCGCTGGCTGCTATCAACATGGAGACTACCGTGTTTCAGCGCAAACGAATCATTGACCTGTAGCTGCCCAGGGCCGGTATCGGCAAGCTTCAGTCCTAATTTTTTTTGCAGCAGGGCAAGCTCATAAACGGTCGCTTTCTTTCTGTCATGGTCCAGTTTGCAGTAGTAGCGGTCACTTACTATCGTCTCGGCTTCGCTGGTACTGTCGGCATAATTCCGCCCGAATCGGTAAAGTTTACCGACGGTACTATCAATCACACGTTTGTATTCCAAGGCAACCAGACATACCTTATAATCGTACGTCAATTCCATCGCCGCAAGGCTTGCGTATTGTCGCAGCACTTTCTCAATCGGCGTCTCCGCCGAAACAAAACCCGGGATGAAAACCGTGACGAAAATCATCCATGCGCGGACGCGGTTACTTCTTTGCATTGGAGCGACGGCTTTCGGTAATGGTGAGTATTCCCTGTTCTGTTTCCCGCTTCGTTCGTACCAGCAAGCCCTCCTGGTCATACTCGTAAAACGAGGTTGCATGATTCTCGTCCAGTTGCGCAACCAACTTAAAGCTGTAAGGGTTGTAGACAAAGCACTTCATACTGGCGTCAACCGGGACAATGCGAACGTCATCAATGAAGGCATTGGCAGGTAAGCCAATGTAAACAAGAGGATTGCTACCACTTGCGGCTACGACACCTTCAACCAGATACCAGCCGTCGATGGATTGTGTTTTAGGACTTAGGTAATGGTCGGTTCCATCATAGGACACAAATACCTGCTTATGGGCATTGGAACCTTGAATTGGTTTGACCCATAAGTCGACGATGCACTTTCTGTTTATCGGCATTGCGAAACCGTTGATGCAACGGTCGGAAAGACTTCCCTGCGCAGCCTCCATATCATGTGATGGAACATCACTCTGTTGCGTCGCAATAGGAATAAGTCGCGCTTTTAACGCCTTTAAGCTAAACAATCCGGTATGACTGGTTTCTGCGCTAATCATCAAGCTATCGCTGAAGATTGGCGCTGATGGCTCGCCTGTCCATGAAATTGTAGGCCTGCATGTTGCGGATAATGTCATAACTGCTTTCATTCAGATTGTTGGTAGCTGACCCGGAGACATTCGTGTAAAACCCGCTAATAGGCCGAACGGTATCAAATACCGAAGCAAATGGCGTAAACAGCAACCCGGTTTTTCGCCATAATCCTCGCATTTTGCCATTTGTCAACAGACTGTAGGATTCAAAGTTTTCAAAGAAGAACTCCGAATGACGAGCGTTGGCAGCAACTGCAACCGGCAACTGATGGTTATAGCCATACTGCGCGGCCACCTTTTGACTCATCATGTTTACCTCTTCCAGAACGTTTCCATACACGTCGACATTGGTGATATAGCTCGGCCTCGCATATTCCGACGTGCAATGGGCATTTGAGCCAGGGAAGTATTCATATAGCCCACTATTCTTCGCTAGCAGCGTTTGGGCATTAACCAACACCCAGAACGCATGAGCAGCGAATGCTCCATCGTAACGGATATGATTCTTACTGTAGTCACGTCCATAGATGCTAGCATAAGTTTCGTTGGCCCGGTAGTTTCCTCTGATGCCGGTCACAAACTCGTTCAGGTCGTTGAGGTAATGAGAGCTTGCATTCAGATACTTCAGGTTATCTTGGTAGACTTTATTGTTAAGCACTTTCGTAAACCGACCCATGCTATCGGAAAATCTTGACCCCGATACACTCAGTATTTTCTGATAGGCTGCAGCGGTTCCAAATAGGCTGTTGATACTCCCTTCATCGGGATTTTGAGCCAGAACGGCGGACTGACAAAGTGTTTGCAGGGTATTGTGGCGTGCCGGACGAACAACTTTGACTTTAATGTTGTTGACGGTCGCTCCTGTGCTCCAATCCGGGAATGTTGTGCTCTGGGTGCTGCCGTAGCCTGACGATTTGAAACGAGGAGCTACATAGATGCGTGTGCTGGCACCCACACTATCTATCCACAGTTTGCGGCGGACCGTGCTTGAGTTAACATCGTAAGTAACCAGCAACTCGTCGCCGAAATTCAGGTTTGTGTTGCTTGAAACCTGAATATAGGGATGCGGAGAGGCTATAAATGCCGTCCCAGCTATCTCATATCCTGCGGTGACGTAGGCAGGCCCCATATCCGGGTAGGCAAAGTAGGCGGGATATTTAAGGTCGTAGGTGTTATCCTCAAACTCATTGCTGGTCCGGCTCAAGAGGATGTCACCGGATTCCGCATTGAAAACCATATTCTCCTGAACCGTAATTGCGCCATGGTCAAAATGCTCTACGGATTTCACGATGCCGTACTGCTGTACAATCTTGGTGGATACCATCGTCTGAAACAGCTGTTCCTCTTCTTTATCGGGGAAAAAGCCCGTGGGGACGATTACCAAGAAAATTCCGTAAAAGCTTCCGTTCACATTCAACTGTACTTTCCGGCTGAACGAGCGGAAGTAGCACGAGCGGCTATCAATGGAGAAATCGACCTCCCTGCCGAGTTGCACATTATCCTTCAACTCGTATGTGCCTTGTCCCCTCGTGCGAATCAAGGCGCGCACTTTGCCGCTGAGGCTTCCGCTGCCATCTGTTACATAGTTATATTTTTCGCCCGTTATTTTCTCTCGATTAGTTTGGCCGGCGATTTGCGTGAGCACATAGTTACTGCTCCCCTTCGGCTTGCCGTGCATGTCATTGAATTGCAGCGTGTAGCCCTGAAGCACGTGCTCCTTTCGCGATGTATGACGGAGTGATTTTGCCACACTTTGCCCTGGTGCGACTTTGGACGTGTAGTTGACTTCTATTGGAAAATCTTTTGCGGTGTAGTAGAGATACTCCTCCTCGTTTTGTGATGACTTTCCCTCCGAAATATGTATACTCCTTACCTTTACGCTGCTGTAACCGACTACCGGCGTCGGAAAGAAATTTTCCCCGAAGGGCTCTTCCTGAAAAAAGTCAATCGAGGGCAGCAATCGTCCTCCCGCAGCCTGGTATGATTCCGCTGGTTTATGAAACGGATTTTCATCCCCGCCTATCTGCGGTTCGTATGATGCCACGCCACTGCTAATTTTGCCATACCGCAAATCCTGTATCGTATAGTCGTAGGTCTTGCCGTAGCTGGCATCTTGGCCGGCAATGCCGGACATGGCGCTCCAGTTATTGTCCAGCGTCAGTTGCTTGACCCGGACGCCGCCCCCTTTCTTTTTTAGTCCCGGAGCATGCAATCGCACCCAGGAGCGCTCAATCTTTACCTTTCTTGCTTTTCCCTTGGAGATGAATAGCTCGAAAGGGTTCTGAAATATTGCGCCCAATTCCTGCCCGGCATCCACAAGCCCCATAACGATGTCTTTAAGGCTGCTACCGGCATCCGCACCGGGATACAGTATATGTGGCAGATAGTATCGGGCCGTATTCAGGCCATATATGGTCGCAGGATGAAGCTTCATATTGCCCGCATCGTCCCGCTCTAATTTGATGTAGCCATAGTTACTGTTGTTTGGGCAAACATTGACCTCACTGACCTTCGCGTAGCTCTTAATATTCTCGTAACGGCCGTTACCGGTTATGTCCAGATTGAAGCTGTAATATAAAAGGTCCTGACCTTCCAGATAATTGTCGCGAAGACTAAGTCCAGGGGTCTCTTTAGCAATTTCCCGCTTAAAGTAAACGTAGTCGTTGATGTTTGATTTGTCGGCGTATAGGAAGTCCTTATTGTCCTTATTTGGTCCTGCACCAAATCCCTCTGTCCTAAACATTTGCATGGCTCGCTTGTTCTGCACGAAGGCATAATCTTTACACTCATACTCAATCGTCAGCTTTCCACCGGACGGCAATTTGATGTTCGTCAGGTTCCAGGCTGCGGCGTCGGTCACGCCTGAACCGCTTTGCGCGCTGTACGGAAACTCGTAGTTGCTGACGCCAGGGTCAGTAGGTTTGTAGTTGCCCCAGCGGTCTTTTGTATCAAACGCATAATCGGGGTTGGCGTTCTGATAAGAAAATGTGTAAGGGCTGAGCAGGCCTTTATCGGAGTTTCCGTAGCGGAAATAAATCTGCTTTAACGTAAGCTTTCCCTGCGCCGTATTGCTGGTATTTGGTATGCCTTTGCACAATTCGTAATCGTAGCGGAAAATAACGGTCTTGATGGGGACCGCATTATTTTCGTTCAGGTAGCGGTCGTGTTTATTGAAGAGCTTGATGGAATCTAGTTTGTATGACGAACCGGCGCTGACGGTGGACGTTAAACTTGCTCCCGTAGGCATGCGCATTTGGGAACCGGTGGGCAACACGGCATTCGTAGCTCCCTTACCGTCATTGCGCTCGGAGACGTAGAATTCCGCAATGAAATTTTTTGATTCCACAGTTCGTAATTGCATTACCTGACGTGAGCCTACCACATAACTGCCTTTCCCATCCTTGGTGTCGCTGTAGAAACCGGGATTGTACTGGGCAAGGTTGGATTGGTACGGCGCGCGCCAGCGATAGTCGTCATTCCACAGCTTGTAATTGAACTTGACGAATGTTCCCAGATCATCATCGCTAGCGCCGTCGCCAGTAATGTCCACATAATCGGACGATAACACCGAGGTCAGCAGGTAGCTGTGCGCATAGGCCGGAGTGGTTACAGAGTTGTAGTATTTATCCCTGCCGTTTTGATTACCAGGAACATCGTCGCTACCAGGTGAGAAGGTTGTAAGGCCGGTACTGAGATTGCCACCTGACTCATTCACGCTGAAGCTTACTTCACGGCTCATGTGATTGAGCGCCGGTAGACCGTAGATATACCTCCTGCCGTCCGGCAAGGTTTGCGTGAACTCGCTGAGCTGGTGCTTCCGTAACTCATAGTGATTGTCTGCCGACCGATTTTTGTTGGACATCACCGGGTCAAAAAACCTGCTGTTGCCCGAGGGGTTTTCGGCAGCGAACCATAGCTTTTCTGTCTGGGCAATATCCGGCACGCTAGCTTCATCGGCGGTAAGGCAGGAAATCAGATTGGCACGAGTTGTCCGGTCGGTTTCGCCGCCGACAATCTGGGGTAAGCTTCCAAGACTGCCGCTGCTCTTTCCGATAACGCTTGCACCATCCGCCGCAACATATACTGGCTCGGAACTGGCCAGCGCATTATTATCCTGCTGATAGTTGTAAGTAAGCTCGCCTGCGGCTTTAAAGAAAACCTTTTCGTACAGTTTTCCCATTCGCTCACCGCCGTAGTTAATCTTTTTCCAGGGTCCACATACATTGCTGTTCTCGTAAAAGGTTCCATCACCACCGACTTCAAAAAGATTTCCTCCTCCAAACTCTATCTGTACATCATCGCTGCTCGTGGAACTCCCGGTGGTCGGATCAAAAAAGGAGCCGATATCGTTGCGGAAGGGCCGAAACGAACCGCCCGTTCCTTGGCCACTGACGCTATACACATCGTAGGTGCTGCTACTCGGTGGGAGATTGGAAAGGGTCCGGTTATAAACTCCATCTTTATCGCGGCTAAAATCCATTATCGCTGAGTCGCCAGCATGTTCGGAATACAGATATCCGTATGCCTTTCTCGTACCGTTCGTATCGTAACTCAATTCACTCCATGAGGCATTGATGAAGAGGCTCGGGTAAATACCGAATAATTCGCCGCCGGCTTTTATCTGGAACGATAATGAGTTCATAGCACTCGAATTCGTAACGATTGGAACGAAGTTTTGAAGACCTATCTGCACACTGCTCCCATATATATCTCCACCGCCAAAAGAATTGTCTCTCTTTCCATATGATTTGCTTTTCGTTCCGTCTGCATTTCTTTCGGTGCTGCGATGAGCAGCAGAATGTGACACATTGAAGTTCAAATCCTTTAATCCCTGCCGGGAATTGAAACCCGTTCCAATTCCTAAGGATACGCTTCCGCTTACATCCTTGCTCAGATTTCGACTAATGGATGGAGACGCGCTAACATCAATGTCAGCTCCGCCTTGCGAACCGATACCGACATTCGTCCCAACGCTGCCGTACGGTGTTGAAAGTGTGAGGCCGAGGTTGGTGCCGACCGACATGCCCTTATAATTGTTCCAGTTGCCGTAGATACCGGCATTGAATGATAGCTTGACCTGGTTATTGCTGAAGCTTTTCAGGGCTTAAGCCGAAGATTTCAAGCCCGACGTTTGCACCTAGCCCTACGCGGATATTTCTTTCCGGCTCAATGTGCGTTACCTTTTCAATCGTGTCTCCATCAAAGTCATCCGGCAGGCCGCGGACGGAGCGATTGATTTCACCGGGATTGATGTTCCAGCCTAACCCGCACCAGGTTGCTTCCTGCTCAGTCGTGATACCGCTGTGATACGAGATATTGATAGGGTATCCCTCCACGTCCAGCAATGGAATATTATAAGTAAAATCACCGGTGAACATATTGACCATATCGGTGGTTCCGACTGGCTCAAACGACTGCACTTCAGGCTGTGACGGCCCTGTAGTAAGCCCGTAACTATATACCGGAAAACCGAGTTGAAAGAGCATCACCAGTAATAGCAGCTTGGAGACGCAGCGCAGCAAAGTATTTTTCATCTTTCGTGTTTTATAATTTCAATGAAGGCAGCGAGGAAACATCTTTCATGGAAAAGCTTGCTTTGACTAAGGGGTTCCCGGCATAGCGGTCATTCAATTCAAACTGAACTTCTTCTTTAAGCGTGTCAGGTACATAAAAGCCCGTGACCAAGGTATTCTTGTCAGTTAATCCAAGGTTGTTTTCAAAATGGCACACTATCGGCGCTAAGCGAACATTACCGGCTTGTAGTGAAACATCGTTTACTACGGTGCTTCCATAATAGAGCGCCATGCCTTCATTGTTTAAACTGTGGTTCTTGTCTTTCGATTCTATCCCTATCAGAAAAAAGAGGCTGCTTTTTCGTTCCTTTAGCCGTTGGCTGAAAGCCGCCTTATCATTGCTTCCATTCAGTTCTTTGCTGGTCATGTATTCAGGTGTAGCCAGTTGAACAGTGTAGACAATGCTTCCGGCTTCCACCTTCTTAACCATATCCGGGCTTGCCTCCATATAGCGGATGTATTCGGCAGGCGACATCTGCTTCCCGCGATTCCCGCAGGAAAGAATAAGCGCTAAGAGTGCAACGGTGCTAAGAACCTTTTTCAAAATGCCGGTTGATGTATTGTGTTATGTCTTCTGTTACGTCTGTCGCGTGATTGCCGTAGAGCACGGTGCCTGTCCCAGTCGCACCGATAATGAGCTGCATGTCCTTTTCCTTGCCGTACTTGTCTATGAGCGGATTCAGGCGTGACCATACCTTTTTATTTATTTCCAGATTGGACTGCTCATAGTATTTCTGAAAGGCGAATTCTGCACTTGCAAGCATGGTATCGACTTTCTTATCCGTCGTCCCTATCTTCTTGACCATGCCGAGACTATCAATGACTGCTTTGATTCGGTATAAGCCGTTTTCGCTCACCTTTTCAAGGTCCTTTTTGAACTTATAGTCCGCGACCATCTTGCCAATGTCAACGAAAGCAATCTTCGGCGTAGCATAGATGTTTCGCATCCACATGCCGCTCAAAAGCAGCACGGCAAGCGCGACGCTATACAACAGGATTTGGTCAAACTTCCGGCTCATATTATTGCAGGTAAAGTGGGTTGATGTAAGTGAATGGAATGCTGTAGCTCTTGCCGTTTTCTGCGGTAATTTTTATGGTGTACTGCATCTTGTGCTTACACTCTTTGTCGCCGAGCGGCAGGATAATCCTGTTGTCGCCCAGCCGCAAGACTTCCGTTTTCTTCCAGTTTGCAATCTGTTTCCCCTCGGCACTAAATAACTCGAAGTGAAGTGTGTCGTGTTGCAGTTCCGTTATGTACTTGAACTTTAATTCGCCAACTGCATACAGCCGGGTATCTCCGTGGTGTTTTTCGAACTCGTAATAAGCCTGCTCTCTCGGTACCCCAACCAGTTCACTATCCTCAACAATGGTGAACTTCCAAGGCTCCGCACCGCCCAGCAGAATGCCTTTATAATAGGCATCCACTGTCCAGCCGTACGATTGAAACGTTTTTAGTGGAGTTCCATAGACCGGATAAGTTGTTGTCGTCTGCGGGAGATTGCTTTCAGTATACACGGGATTATTCCGCACCACCGCATTGACCGCATTCTGCCCCTCCTTAATCTCCGCTACCCGGATACGATAGGTCAGCTGTGAGGCAAAGGGATAGTTCGCGATCCAGGAAAACACAGGATAATGCTCATGCAGCTTTGCGTTGTTATCCGGGTCAACGAGGTTAATCAGAAACAGGTCGTCTGCTTTATTGTAGAGGCATTCGCTAATCTCCTCCCCTGCCTTTACTTCTCCGTTTGAGCCAAGCGGACTAATGCTAACGCAATACTCGTAAGTCCCTTGCGGCAGCACCCGATAATCCTGAAACAGTTCCCGGAAGGCCGATCCGGAGAACGTCCATTCCGGCCTTATGGATGCCCCATCAAACCGGTTCATGCCGGGACGCAGCGTAGTTCGGAACGTATAACTAAAGTAGTGTCCCCCTTCCCGGTAGCGCAGGCTGCCTTTTACTACTGCCTCCGTTGCAGCAGGCATATTGGACTGCACCGCAAAGCCAAAAACATTGTCCGGCGTGAGCGTAATTCCGTCCAGCGGAGACAGGTTGAGCATCATGGCAACCTGCGCATGAAGCCTGCCGCCCGCCACGGAGAGCAATAGCAGCAGTATCAGCGATGAAGCTCTTAGCAGCTTACCTGCTTTGCCTGTATCCGGATAAAGTGATCTCATGAACAATAATTGATTTTAGGTGGTCACCTTGCTGCTTGTTTTACGTTACCCGTTCAGCTTCATTCTGAATTGCCAGATAAGCTCTATGCTGCCGCTGATGAGCTGCCGCCACCTCATCGGCTCGCTTGTTTCCGTATTATTTGTACTTCCGCTGCTTCCGCTATCCCTGTTCACCGCTCCGCTGTAGCCGGCCAGCCTGTACGCACTATATCTGGTACTGATCCGGGCGGTTAGCGGCGCTGCCTTCATCCGGTAGCTTAATCCGCCGCTCAGCCCCCACTTGGATAGACCGAAGGGTGCAAACCCGATGTCCGCTCCCCCACTTACGCTTGCGGCCTTTGAAAGAGCATAGCTCAGGCTACCCATCCCGAAGGTGGTGCGCACATGTGCCGGATTCAGGGAATCAGTACCGTATCCGCTGCTATTGGTACTCATCATGCTCTGCCCCGCAGAAAGCATTGCCATCCATATCTTATCTGTGTAGATGGCATTGAGCTGCACCAGGTCTGCCCCGTAGCGCACGCTGTCACTATGCGAAGTGCTGCGGTTGAGCACAGCGCTGAACCGGTAGGATACGCCGCCGGGCCGCTTAATCTGATAGGTAGCCTTACCGATCCATACTGCTCCCTGAAGGGGCCGCTGCGGAATGGCAAGCGTATCGGTAATTGCCCGGAAGGTGGCGAAGGGCTTATAGGAAAGTGATACCGACGGGTACTGTTTGGAATGAGTGGCCACCTCAAAGCCCCAACGGTTATTACCGCCAGTAGCGTAGAGGTTCTGCTGCTGCATGTGGTTGAACTCCACCCCTGCTGTCAGGAAGTCGTGGAAGAATGCACCTTTCACGCCTGCTTTATAGAGGTCGGCGCCGGCTATGCCTACCGGTAGCGTACTGTTCTGGAAGTTCCTGCCCCCATGCTCATAGCCGCCGGTCAGCGCCAGCGGTGTTTTGGGAATGCGACTCTCTCCATTCAGGTGCCAGGCAATCCGGTCGGCGTCAAAGCCGCTGGAAAACTTCTGGTCGCTGCCATTGCGGAAGGAAGTGGCTATTTCCCCTTCCAGCGAGACTTCTTTGGCTATGGTGCCTTCGTAGGTCGCCGATACAATATGCACAGGAGCGCGGAAGGTGGGAAGGGCAATATCTGCGTTCTTAAAAAAGTCGTTATCGCCCAGCATGCTCCTGGACGGGGTGTAGCCGTAATACACGATCCCGGCCTTTTGACCTTTTGCAGGACTAAAGAGCATGCGGCCGGAATAGGTGGTGTACTTGTCCAGTCCGCCGTCCCTGCCTGCGTATTCGGTCTTGCCAACCGTCATGCCTATCTGGGCAAAGCCTATGTCGTAGCCGACGTCCAGCCCGGTCATCTGCTGGCCGGCAGCAGTGTACCTGGAAGTGTATTTAGAGAAAATGCCTGCATCCAGGTTTGTCAGCCCTGCCACGAATGTTTTGGCCTTGCCTTCAGGCAACAGGCCGGAAGCGGATTTGGCCATCTGCTTATAGGTGACTTCATCGCCGCCTTTGAGGTTTGCCACTTTGCCGTAGGCGAGGGCGGAATCAAAGTAGGCGGTGTTCTTATAGACTGGGCGAGCAGGGCCTGATATTTTTCTATCTGGGCCGCTATCTTCTGAATCTGTTCCCATTTTTTCATCGCCCGCTCATGCAGTCTGGATGCAGAATCTCTGATCAGGGCCGCTTTCTGCTCAGACGCTTTCGCCTTTGCTACCGCTGCCTTGGCTTTACCGGCAGAATCAAGTTTGCCTTCCGCGCTGCCAATGAGTGCGGAGGTGTCCTGCATCTTTTTAGCAAGCGCTGCTTCTATCCGGGCTTTTAATTGGTCGGAATTAATTGCCCCTGCTCCCCCACTGGCAGCATTAGCATCTCCATCCTTTATGCTGCCTATGGGAAGGCCGGCTTCGCGCAGCATGTCCAACGTCATATGGTCTTTGGCACCTTGCAGGTTGCTGAGATAGGAGCCGTACACCTGCTCAAGCCCTTTGCCTTTGGCCACGGTCTGGGTGAACTTGTTACGGTAGCCAGTGATGAGCTTCATGAGCTTTTCTTTGGCCCGGTCTGCATCGTAGTGGACGCGGATGTAGCTGCCTTTTACCAGCCGGTGGGCATCCTGGGTAGTATAATAACCATCCAAGCTCATCGGGATATCAGCTAGTTCTGTCTTTACCCTGCCTCTTAGTTCGTAATAATTATTGTCCTGTGCGGAGTATTCAGGCTGGCCGCTGGAGAAGTTGCCACTCATGGCCAGCTCACCGCTCATTTCCTTGTCTTCCTTATTGGCTTTGGAGAGCTCACGCACCTGGGAGGTCAGGGAGCGGTAGCTTTCCAGCTCTGTGCCGGCAAAGGAGGAGATGTTGCCGGAAAGGCGCGACTGCTGCTGGCGGATCTGGGTGGCTGCCGATTGGTTTGCCTGCAGCTCGTATCGCCCTACGAACCAGTCTTCGTACCAGAGGTTGACAAAGGATTTATCTCCCCGCTGTTCGGTATGTGGTGTAAGACCGCGCGACTTAAACATGCGGGCCATACGGCCGGCGCTGCGCTCCAACGTTTTTGCCGCTGAGGTCTTGGATACTGCCTCGGAAGTCTGACCATGAGTTTTCTTAATAGGCCGCCCTGCTTTGTAGGGTCTGGTGCGATAATGCTGCTCAGGTTCCTGCTTAAGAGTAAAGCCGACGGCAGCGTAGTATCGGCCTGTAATGAAAAGACGCGACTGGTTGCAAGTCCCGAATCTGTCACAATTGCAACATACAGGCGATAGGACCCTGCCGGCACAGTTCCACAGGTGCGAAGAATATTATAGAACTGCGGATATACGAAACTGCTGGAGCTACCGGGTCCAAACTTGAAGGAAATTGTTTGGGTCCTTTTGTAGTTTTAAAACGCAGGTCTTTTTGGCTATAGATGCAAAGACTGTCAGTGGGAGTGGTGTAGCGGTAGCAGGCAAACTGAAGTGTTCCGGCGAGTTTATCGCTTGTTGATAGCTGAATTTCCTGAGCAAGCTTATGTCCGCTACCGAAGTAGGCAAAATCAACACATATCCGGATGATTGAATTGCTACTTTCTCTAGCTGAGGCAGCGATTGAGAACAGTAAGCATATACACATGCATCCCAAGGGGCGCAGGATAAGGTGCGTCTGGCAGCGGGCCCGGCTAAAGTGTCCTTCCTGCATGTGTGTAGAGCAGGGAATAGGTTAGAGATAAATGCCGACTACCTGACTACAGTGCTAATTCCGATATGCTATGCGAATGATTTCTTATGTGGGGTTGAAAGTATATCCTAGATCTCAAAATTTTACACCGTTTTTTAACGGTGTTTTTGCAATTTTATTTTTTACATCTATATATTGCTTCCTTACAATCTCCTAGAAACAATGTTCTCTCTTTATTCTAGCGATTGATGGCTTCAAAAGGATGTACAAGAAGCATTTTCGGGATAGAACATAAGAGTTGCAGATTACTTGAAGGGGAAAACACAAAGAAGGAAGGATTTCTTCGGCCGAAGTAAAACATGAAAAGCCAACATCATATACTTCTGCTGAAGAAAGTACTTTCCATGGCCTATTTGACGCGCGGGAAAGGTTTATAGCTTTAAAGCGACAGGCAGCGAAATATCTCCGTTTTATTTCAGAGGGTTCTAAAGGAAAAAGGCATTCAAATGAATACCTTGTCCAACCTAGGCTAGAGATTTGTTCTTTCTAATCCCCTTACAAATCAGAGCTATTTTTTTCAATAGCTCTTCGCGTCACTAAGCCAAATCATCGGATGCAACGGGATGTGTGAAAGTTCATAAGCATTAGGGGTTATTGCTCCTCAAAAAATCACCTCCTACTGCTTCGTCCGTTTCCTACCGCCTTGTATTCTTGGCTGCTTTCTGTCAATGGATTCGCATTAATGCTCTTGCCTTCTATCTGTACATCAATCTCTTCCTGGAGAGCATATTTCCAGCCCGCCCTTGAACAACGATTGGCTGCCGGAGCAACTCGCCAAAATGAGCATTGCATCAAAGAGTTGAAGCCCGGTAAAGGCCGCGTCTCATTTCCCACTGCGATCTTCCATGATCTTGGTCCAAGAATATGGCCTTGACCAAACTGATTTATCTGGCATCAACCCAGATAGGCGAAAAGTGAACAAGACCTTTACCCGATTCGGGCCTAGCTGCCAGTCAGCTCCACATTATGTTTGAGGAAAGGATGCCGCTGACGTTATAAAACCCTTTCCTGCTCCATGCGCCATCATTATTTGCACACTAAATCGGTTCTCCTTTCTGCAAAAAAGCCGAAATGGAACACCGTCGTTAGCATTGAGATAGTCTACTTCTCTTTTCAGCAATTTTCAGCCAAAAAAAGCACCTAATTTTAGTATCCGGCTGCACGAATGTTAGTATTCAGATAGCGGAAGTAACCAAAATGCAACTTTTTTTACACCAAAAAGCACTTTTAGAAGCGAGAATCAGCAATAATCAGCCAGAAATGGTAATTCCGCGGGAATCAGTCAGCCTCAGAAGTGTTA
Organism: uncultured Bacteroidota bacterium; assembly: GCA_963782125.1. Taxonomy (GTDB): domain Bacteria; phylum Bacteroidota; class Bacteroidia; order Chitinophagales; family Chitinophagaceae; genus UBA1952. Next base: position 158,669 of record CAWAID010000007.1, on the reverse strand, counting down.
GCACATAGGGTTTAGACAAGAATACAATGAGTACAGAGCGTATAAAGGAATTAGAGAAGGCACTTGAAGCCGCAAAGGAAAAGGAAGGGGCTGCCTTGGACGTGGCCAGAGACCTCTACAACAAGAACCAAAGCCTTATAGCACGTAACAAGTGGCTGGAGGCCCGCATCCAGGAGCTTGAAAGCCCTAAAGGCCGGAGAGCTGAAGACAGAAGCTGGATTGACAAGATAGTTCTGGTAATAGGCCGGACAGAAAGGCCCATGCGTTCCCGAGAGCTCATGCACGAGCTAAAGGCAATGGATAAGGATTACGCGATAGAATCCTTATCTAATCCTGAAGGCTCCTTATCAGTAGCGCTTGCCAGAGCCGTGGAAACTGGACGGCTCAAGCAATTCAAGGTTCCTGGCACAAGGGGTGCCTACTATGCACTGCCGAAATGGGTGGATAAGAACGGCAATTTATCAAAGGCAATGAGAGATGAAATGTGGTAGTGCACATTGTCTTTTGTCTTTCCACCCTGAACAATCAATAAGCAATGAGTTTTCTCACAGAAATAGCAAAACTGTTGTCCCGTCACGAGACGGCACTACATGAAGTGGCAACGTACGAGGCGGACGGCCAGATGAATAAAGTAACCCTTCAACTAGGCAGGCTGCGAACTGTTAGAGAGCAATTAGACCTGCTTACAAGCTATTACAACGAGACACTTGGGGTGCTTAAAGGCCTTGATGAGAATGGCACTTATCAATTGCCGCGTATTCTACAGATGCTTCCGGGTTCCGGCACACGTGTAGAGCAGGTTTCAGATGTAGTAGAGAGGTTTGGAAGCTTTATCGGCGTCACTGGTCAACTGGAACAGATAGATTTCTCTCAAATTGAAGGCGTAGGGCTGAATGCCATCCCTGCTGACCACCCTGCTTATGATATTCTGAAGAGCTATAAGGAATACCTCGCCCATCAATACTTCCTTGAACAGATTACAGAGCTAATGGATTTGGCTGAGGCGCACAAAGAAGGCGAAAAGCTATCCAAAGAGGAAGTTGAAGAAGTCAAAGAAGAGAAAGGAAGTCATTTGACTGCAGCGCAAAAAGTGCTTGCCGTTTACTACCTGATGCGTTGGTCAGGGATAGAATTAGGTCTACGCCAGGGAGCAAAACAACAGCGCTTCATATCCGCACTTACCGGTATATCAGTGGGCACAGTCAAAGAAAAGTTTCCAACTTTAAACGTTACCGAAAAGCCGTATCATTTGGATAATCTTAAAGCGATAGTTCCACTGTTTGAATCAGTCGGCGCCTTAAGGCTGGTAGAAAAGATTCAGTCTGACATTCAGTTTGAACAGCAGGAAAGAGGACAATAACATAATTGGAGGCCCTTCGGGGGCCACCCCCAGCGTCGGAAATTGGGAATAATCCAAAAGGATTATCCTGACAATGAGTAAAGTAATTACCCTAGTAAACCCTTACCCCAAAGAACATGAACTTCTGCTTTCTATTAACGATGTGCGAGCCGTTAGCGGCTGTGAGAACTACTCGGACGAGCAAGCCTTAGCAGTAGCGGAAACGCTCGTCACATTTGCAACCGTGATTGTGAACAACTTATTCAAGAATGGCACCTTTCTTGACTCTCAAAAAACAGACCAGATAAACCAACAAAGAATCGCTGCATGAGCTTCAATTCCAACTTCGCAAAATTCGCAAAGGCATCTACCATAAGGACCGGAATCCAAGAGGCTAAAATTGCTGTAGTATATACTCGCGTATCCTCTAAAGAGCAAGCAGACACCAACCTTTCCTTGGACTTTCAAAAGAAGGCAATTGAGGATTATGCAAGTCGCAATGCCTTTACAACATTAGCCTACTTCGGCGGCACCTATGAAAGTGCTAAGACCGATGGTCGTAAAGAGTTCGGAAGAATGCTGGACTTTATCAAAAAGAACAAAGGAAAGGTTTCGCACATTCTTGTTTATACCCTTGATCGGTTTAGTCGCACAGGTGGTGGAGCAATCAAGCTTGCGGAAGAGTTACGTGAGAAGTATGGTGTTACAGTATTTGCCGTAACACAGCCAGCTGACACTTCCAATCCCAGCGGAGTGTTACAGCAGTCTGTCCATTTTATCTTCTCACAATACGACAATCAGCTTCGCAAGCAAAGGGCAGTTGCTGGTATGAAGGAGAAATTTCAGAAGGGCATCTGGTGTGTGAAGCCACCGCTCGGATACGACATTGTTCGCAGAAATGGTGAGCGAAAGATTGTGGTAAACGAGATTGGCAAAAAGCTCAAGAAGGCTTTTATCTGGAAAAGTCAGGGCCTAAAGAATGAGGAAATAATTCTCAAGCTGAAGGCACTGGGCGTGCAGATGTACAAGCAAAAGCTCTCTCAGACTTTTGACAACCCTTTTTATTGTGGGATGCTCAGTCACAAGATGCTGGAAGGAAAAGTCGTAGAAGGAGTACATGAAAAATTGATTAGCGTAGAGCTTTTCCTATCCCTTCATGAAGCAAAGCAGAAACGTGGAGGTAAGCTTGGTGTGTCTCATCAAAAAGAAAATGAAGCCATACCGCTCAAAACATTCGTGTACTGTGAACAGTGTAATAAACCTCTTACCGGCTACATTGTAAAATCAAAGAACCTCTATTACTATAAGTGCCCAACGAACGGATGCAATTGCAATAAGAACGCCAAAGCGCTTAATGACAAGTTTGTAAAGTTGTTGAAACGGTATGAAATGGATGAGCGTTATTCTGGTCTTCTGATGAAAGTAGTAGGCAAAGTGTTTGACAAACGTCAGGAGGCAAGCATAGAGGAAAGCAAGGCAATTGCTGCCAACCTAAAAGAGGTGCAGCAAAGAATTGAAAAGTTGGAGGAGCGCTACTTCACAACTTCTGAAATGAGTCGTGAAACATATGAGCGGTTGATGGTCAAGTTTACCGAAGAAAGGCGCGAACTGGAAGCACAAATGCAGAACACAGGCGTAAATAGTTCTAACCTCAAAGAGCAGTTTGAAAAGGCGGTAGCGATTTCGGCGAAACTCGCGCCCACATGGCTTTCCAGCGATGTGAAGGGTAAGGAAATCATACAGAGAATGGTCTTCCCACGGGGAATACCTTATAACCGCGAAAAAGACACACTTCTAACCACAGAAGTAAATTCAGTTTTTCAGCTTATGGCAGACGTGGCGCGGCTTTCAGCGGACAACAAAAATGACAAAGGCACTCAATTGAGTGCCTTGTCCAGTTGTGTCGGGACGACTAGATTCGAACCATCCGATTTAGAGTTGGCAATTCAGGTTTTGGTGCCCCGAGTGAAATCGGCCCAAGGAGCCTTGTAAGCACCATAGCAACGGTGGAAGAAAGGGATTCTAACTCGACAATGATGCGTCTCCTTACGCGCAGATTATTTCGGCTTACGAGGAAAAATCGCCCATGGACAAATCACCATTGCAAGATGAAAAAAGGTGCTCGAACCTATTTACCTACAGATTTCATCTCAGATTTCATCAGAAAGTGCAAAAATGGCATTCGCCGCTACGGAGGAGGGCAACGCATCAGTCTTGGCAGTTTAGACAACTACCTGCTACTGCAAAAGCGGCTCCTGGAATTTGAAGCACAGACCGGGCGCAACATCAGAGTCGTATCTGAAAACAGGCTTACAAGAAAGCAGTTACTTGTGGGGCGGCGTTACTGGAAGAAGTTCTTTACCTCCTTCACCAGCTTCTATACAAGATAGGAGGCTTCAACAACTACGTTGGTTTTATGTTGAAAAATCTGCGGGCTGTTCTGCAGTTTGCACAAGACGAATATCTGGTAACTGCTTCCACCTATCGCAAGCAGCTTTAAGTGATTAAAGAAGAGATACCCATAATCACCCTATCGCCGAGCTGCTATAATTTCTGATACAAAACTGTGATTTCAGGGCAAGCCTTTGCCCTAAGATGGAAACCATGCGGGACATCTTTATTGTTAGCTGTACAGTTGCGTGTCGCTAAAGTGACCTGGTAAGCATTAAATGGAGAAACATCGAACACATTGGCAACGGGTACTACCTGGTAGTTTGTTCTTTAAAAAAGAAAACGCCCACGCGTGTGAGGCTTCCCAATTATGCTCCGTATTCTAGGCAGGTACAAAAAATAGAAATGTAGAAAGACCGTGTTTCTGAAGTGTTCCTTAGCTGGTTCAATAACCAGTTGCTGAGACTCTGCGAATTAGGCGGCCGGAAAGAATAATATGGCAAGTATCGGAGACAAAATGACAAGATTGTAGAACTAAAGAATCCCAGAACAGGTAAGCCTTATCGCTTTTGTGACCTTATCAGCTCGAATGTCATGCGCCTTACAACTAATACAGCTATGCTGATGCAGGTGGTGGCGAAACTTGTCGTAAGAAAGATTTCAGGCTATAGCGCGAATAGTCCCGCTTTTCAGCGGTGCCTGAACTTCTTGCAAGGCTATCTGGACCAGGAAGAAAATAAACACTATGATTTAATGCAGCGTGAGTACAGGTGCTAATTCAATTACAAAATGGAAAAGACTTTTTCCGACATGACAATAGATAAAGCGTACGATTTTGTTCGGTTTCAGCAGGGTAGTCTCCCTTACCCGATAACTCTTAATGAGCTTCGTGAGCAATAGATAGCTCGCTGTTACTTCCCGACTCAATCATTTTTAATATGGTATCCAACCGAGCTATATTTTCGGCGTCACGGTTCGTAATTGGCGGTACGCGGGACACTTCTGGCTGTATGCCAAAAACATGATAGGGATGCTGGAAACAGCGTCCCTATTGCTTTTTAGGGAAAATATGCTTAATATATTAGTGTTTTTAAGTGCTTTGCAATATGGCACCATTTCCAATTTGCATCAGCTTCATAAAGGTGTCAAGCTTGACTACATCAAGAGCAAATTGTCACAAAATACAGCAATAAAATTCCTACTTTGATGCTTTGCTTTGATGCCTCCTGGTATTGACGCAGCGGGTAGGGACGCAAATACAAAAACGCATGGCATTGCCCTTAAACTTCGCTAATGATATCCAGCTAAGCTTTTTATTGGGGATTAAGGGCCAATCTGGAATGATTTTTTTAGCAAAAGTCTGTCTGTGTTTGGGAATGACGTATGCGAGATCACTATGCCTTCAACAAATTTATTATAGAGCTCTATTATGACGAAAGCTGATATCATAAACCGTATTTCTGAGAAAACGGGCGTGCCCAAAGTGGATGTGCTTGTTACAGTAGAGGCTTTTTTTAAAGAAGTAAAAGGTGCACTCGAGCAGGGTGAACCTGTGCATGTACGAGGGTTTGGCTCTTTCATGCTGAAACGCCGTGCTGCCAAAACTGCCCGCAACATTCGTCAGAATACGGCTGTACAGATCCCGGAACATACAATTCCAGCCTTTAAGCCGTCTGTAGAATTTGCAGATCTGGTCCGCGACAAGATCTTTAACGAGGAGATACAGAAATCGGGGCGTGACGGCGCGGGGCAGGATTAAGACGACGGTTATCTTTGTAGTAATATATCCCCGTTTTAAAAGCGGGGTATTTTTTTGTCGTTGAATATGTTTCGTGCGCTTCTGATCGGTCTTTTTCTCATTTTCCTAATGCCTCGCGCAGCCGCGGCGCCATCCGGCGATACCTTACAGGTAGTCAACTGGAACCTAGAGTGGTTTGCCGATGGTCATACACACAATGCCAAGACCCAGGTTTCGGGTGTGCGGACGCTCATGAATACTATTGACGCCGATGTTTATGCCCTTTGCGAAATCGTAAATCCGGATTCACTGCGTTCGCTGGTGGCATCACTGCCGGGATATGGATATGTACTTTCCAACTTCGGATCTTTTGCCGGCGATACACTTTCTGGAAATTGGCCAGGCGCGCAAAAGCTGGCGCTCGTTTATCGTAAAAGCATCCTGCGCAATGTAAGCGGGCGGCCCATGATGGCCAGTTCTGCGGTGGCTTACAACAGTTTTGCAAGTGGCCGGTTCCCCTATGAAGTAGCTGCAGAAGTAAAGGGGAGAGACGGGCTGTGGCGGTCTGTAAAATTCATCGTTATCCACGCAAAGGCGATGGCAGATGCGCAAAGCTGCAGCCGCCGTATTGAAGGTTGCCGCGAATTAAAAGACACGCTGGACCGTTACCGTTCATCAGACCCCTTTCTCATTCTTGGGGATTTTAATGACGACTTGGATGTAAGCAATTGCAGCAGCTTTGCCGAGAGCAATTACTGGTACATGGTGCGCGACAGCTTGCACTATGTACCGCTGACGCTTTCCATCTCCCGCGCCGGCGCCTTTTCGTCAGATGGCTACAGCAGCCTTATCGATCATGTGGTTGCTTCCGACGAGATGGCGCGCTATTATGTGCCCGGTAGCGCGGAGGTGTTGCGCAGCTTCGTTAAGAGCATATTCCCGAATTATGACAACGACATTAGCGATCACTTTCCAGTGCGCACACGTTATGTAATAGACGCAGCAGCAACAACAGCTGTGAGCAACACACAAGCGGCAACAGTCAGGCTGTCCCCTAATCCAAGCAGCGGAATGCTGCACGTGAATGGAGGACAATGGAGCACTTACACCGTATATGATATGCAGGGCAGGATGTGGCAGCACGGCGCCTTTCCGGTAAGCAGCACGCTGCAACTAAACGGCCTTGCCAACGGGCCTTACCTTTTGCATTTGGAAGGCCAGGATGGCAATGTAAGCAGCCTCTTTCGTTTGGCGCAATAGCCCGTACTTTGACTGCTTCTAAAACTGGAGCAACTATGAGCGAAGCATCTGCAGCCTTCAGCCTGCACGGTAAGACTATTTTCATTACCGGCGCCAGCCGCGGCATTGGCAAAGCAATTGCGTTGCGTCTGGCGAGGGAAGGTGCCAATATCATTATAGCAGCTAAGTCAGTGGCGGAAAACCCAAAGCTTGGCGGCACCATCTTTTCCGCCGCCGATGAGATAGAAGCAGACGGCGGCAAGGCCTTTCCTGTAGCGTGTGATGTACGTGATGAGGCGCAGATCATTGCTGCCGTACAGCAGGGCGCCGATGCTTTTGGCGGCATAGATGCCGTGATCAACAATGCCTCTGCCATCTCGCTGACACCTACTGAGGCTACGGATAGCAAGCGCTTTGACCTGATGCATGACATCAACGTGCGCGGAACCTTCTTCGTTACAAAACACTGTCTTCCCTACATCAAGCGTTCAAAAAATCCGCACATCCTCACGCTGTCGCCACCGATTTCGCTGGATGCGCGATGGATGGGGCCGCACATTGCTTACACATTAAGCAAATATAACATGAGCATGATGAGCATGGGTTGGGCCGCAGAATTTAGTGGACTTGGCATAGCAGCTAACTCACTATGGCCGGCTACAACGATTGCGACCGCCGCCGTACAGAATTTGCTTGGGGGCGATGCACTCATCCGCCGTAGCCGTAAGCCGGATATTGTTGCTGACGCGGCCTTCTACATCTTGCGGCAAAACGCACGCGACTGCACCGGTAATTTATTTTTGGATGAAGAAGTATTAAAAAGGGCAGGCTTCACTGACTTTAGCGCCTATGCAGTGCAGCCCGGCGAATCGCTGCAGCGCGACCTGTTCCTGTAAGACGTTTTATGAAAGAAAAGCCAATCATTCTTGTAACCAATGACGACGGCGTCACAGCTCCCGGCATCCGTGCGCTGGTGGAGGCCGTGCGGCCGTTAGGAGATGTTGTAGTGGTGGCGCCTGATGCACCGCAAAGCGGTATGGGGCATGCCATCACCATCGGTCATCCCCTGCGCCTGAACCGAGTAGATATTTTTGAAGGCATTGAAGCGTGGCAGTGCAGTGGCACGCCGGTTGACTGCGTCAAGCTGGCGCGCGACAAGGTACTGCACCGGCGCCCTGACATCTGCGTGAGCGGCATCAATCACGGTGCAAATCACGCAATCAATGTGTTGTATTCCGGCACCATGAGCGCAGCTATGGAAGCTGCCATTGAAGGCGTGCCTTCGGCAGGGTTTTCCCTGCTGGACTTTTCCTTTGACGCTGATTTCTCCGTAGCTGCCGAGGTGGCACGCACCGTAGCGGAAAAGCTCCTAAGTGGAGGGCTTCTGCCTAATGCACTTTTAAACGTCAATATTCCAAAAGTGTCGCGGCAACACTTTAAAGGCTTACGGCTTTGCCGGCAGGCTAATGCGCGCTGGAAAGAGGAATTTGACCACCGGGTAGATCCGCGCGGTAAGGATTATTACTGGATGGTGGGCGCTTTCGTGAACGAAGATCGGGGAGGCGGGACGGACGTTGACGCGCTGGAGGCAGGATACGCATCCGTCGTTCCAATAAAATTTGACCTTACTGATGTGGCCCTTAAAGGACAGTTGGAGCGCGAATGGAAGGATTTGCTGCAGTAGTCCTTTAGCGACCTGCAGCCTGTTTGCGATAAACAAAAAATGCCGCTATGCCCGCGAGCATATTAGGTATCCACACAGCGATAAAGGGGTTAAGCCCCGCCTTGGTGGAAAAGGTGGTGGAAAACTGCAGGCATAGCATGTAAATGGCGCTAATGGCAATGCCGATTGCCAGGTGAAAACCGCTGCCACCCCGTATTTTACGGCTGGCCATACAGGCGCCGATAATACTGAGAATAAACCCGGCAAAGGGCTGTGCAGTACGACGATGCTCTTCCACATAGTAGATGTTCAGGTTGTCATTGCCATGCATCTGCTGGCGGTCTATGAAGCGTTGAAGTTGGGGTGTGGTAAGTGCTTCTTTGACATCCGCGTCCTCCTTTAAGTCTTTGGGCGTAAAAGGATAGGCAGCGAACAGTTCCGGGATTCGTTCCAGGCTCTCTTTTACGCTGTCATTTTTACGTATCGTGACCTCATACAAATGCCACATCTTCTTTGCGCTGTCGTAGGAGGCATGGTCGGCCATGAGTTTTTCCCGTAGGAAAGTGCCCTTGATTTTTTCTGCCGTGAAGTGGTAACCGGTATTAGCTACGTAGTCATAAGACTCCATGTACACGAGCAGGTCGGGCAGGAGTTGCATGTGTACGTTGCGGTCTGCAGAAGTAATTTTTTCATGCACGTACTTATCTTCAAAATCCAGCCTCGCTTTGTTCGCAATTGGCACAATCCAGTGATTGGCCAGCAGGGCCAACGCACCGAGAAAACCGGCGCCGACGAAATATGGACGCAGAAAGCGGTTGAACGACATGCCTGTAGCCAGCATCGCTACGATTTCCGTCTTATAAGCCAGCTTGGAAGTGAAGAAGATGGTGGCAATAAAGATGAAAAGCGGGTAGAGTAGCGCAGAGATATGTGGGATGAAATTCTTATAGTAATTGGCAATAGCCCAGCCCGGTGCATGGTTCTGGTTGAAGTCTGTAAGCTTCTCGCTGTAATCAATCACGCAGGCTATAATCGCCAGAATAAGAATGGCGAAGAAGAAAGTCGCGATGAATTTGCGAATGATGTACCAGTCTAGCTTCTTCATAGCGGCTGAACGACCAAAGGGAGGGCTGACGCGACACGCATGTTACAACCGCTGCCTTATCTGCGGTAAAGTTGCAGCCTTCCAGCTTGCGAAATCACCTTCCAGGATATGCTTGCGGGCCTCCTTTACCAGATGAAGATAAAATGCAAGATTTTGAATAGAAGCGATCACCAGACCTAAATACTCATTGGCAATAAACAGGTGCCGCAAATAAGCTTTGGTATAAAAGTTTGAAGTCTCACAGTCAATTCCATCGTCCAAAGGTGAGAAATCGGTCGCCCATTTCTTATTCTTGATATTGATCACGCCCTGTGAGGTGAACAGCATTCCGTTCCGCCCGTTGCGTGTTGGCATCACACAGTCAAACATATCCACACCGAGCGCAATGTTTTCTAGAATATTCCACGGCGTGCCGACCCCCATGAGATAGCGCGGCTTATCTTCCGGCAGATACTCGCAGCATAGCCCGGCCAACTCATACATCATCTCCTCAGGCTCGCCGACGCTCAGGCCGCCAATTGCATTTCCGTCCGCGCCGACGCTTGCAATGAACTCTGACGAAGCTGTCCGCAGATCGCGAAAAGTGCTGCCCTGCACAATCGGGAATAGCGTCTGCTCATAGCCATACTTTGGCTGAGTTTCGCCAAGCCGCTTCACACAACGTTCCAGCCAACGATGCGTCAGCTCCATACTCTTTTTCGCATACGCATACTCGCTCGGGTAGGGCGGGCATTCATCAAAAGCCATGATGATGTCTGCGCCAATGCTGCGCTGCACATCCATCACGCTTTCGGGCGTAAAAAGATGGCGTGATCCATCTATGTGCGACTGAAAAAGGGCGCCTTCTTCACTCAATTTCCGGTTTGCGGCGAGCGAAAAAACCTGATAGCCCCCGGAGTCTGTCAATATGGGCCGGTCCCAGCCATTGAACTTATGCAGCCCGCCTGCGGCTTCCAGTACGCCGATGCCCGGGCGGAGGTAAAGGTGATAAGTATTGCCAAGAATGATTTGGGCATCAACCTCTCTTTTAAGCTGCTGTTTTGTAACTGCCTTTACGGTGCCCACCGTGCCTACCGGCATGAAAATGGGCGTCTGAATGGTGCCGTGCGCAGTGGTAATGGTACCTGCGCGGGCAGCAGTCTGGCTATCTGTCTTTTCTAATAAAAAATCCATGCGGGCGCTTCAGCTGCAAAGGTGCCGCGGAATAGTTACTTTGAGCGCATGATTATGGACGTGCTATGGGCCGGCACTGCCCTCACGGCTGTACTGCAGGTTTTTTATAGCTACTATTTCTTCAGGCATATCTGGAATATGCCTAATGATAAGGATGGCATTAATCATCGTGCTCAGGCGCCGGGGTTCGCGGCAACTCCGCTTTCGGTCATTATTTGCGCCAAAAATGAAGGCTGTAATCTCCGGCAAAATCTCGGCAAGATCTTAGATCTGGACTATCGTTGGCCGGACGGCACTGCGGCGTTTGAAGTCATCGTGGTGAATGACGCTTCCATCGATGATTCTGCTGAGGTGCTTCAATACTTTACGGCAAATTTTGAGCATCTGAGCGTCATTGATATTCTTTCGGATGAACACCGGACATTACCGGGCAAAAAATTCCCGCTATCCCGCGCACTTGCTGCTGCAAAGCATGAATGGATAGTCTGTACGGACGCAGACTGTACACCTGGAAGTGCTGCCTGGCTGCACTTTATGGCTGCTCCGCTGGAAAAAGGTAAAGCGATTGTTGCCGGGTACAGCGGCTATAATAACACTAAGCGGCGGCTTAATACCTTCATCCGGCATGAGACGGTGCATACGTTCATTCAATATTATTCATTTGCCCGCGCCGGGCTTCCTTACATGGCCGTGGGACGAAATCTGGCAGCAACAAAGGCCGTCTTTCAAAAAGCAGGCGATCATCCGGCATGGTCAAAGCTGCCTTCCGGCGATGATGATTTGCTGGTTCAACTCTGCGCCACAAGCGATAATATGGCCGTGATTTCGCATCCGGCATCGTTTACGTGGTCGGCCGGAAAAGATGGCTTCAGGGAATATATTAGTCAGAAGCGGCGACACGTTTCAACCGGAAAATATTATTCTTTGCCTACTAAACTGGCGGTAGGTATTTACGCGTTGTTGCACCTGCTGTGGTGGGTGTTGCTCGTAACAGGTCTGATTGTCGGGATGCCATTAGCAGCGCTTATAATGCTCGCTATTCCAATGCTTTTATTGCTGGTGTCATTTCAATATGCAGCGAGTTTGCTTAAAGAACGCAACACGGTGATCGGGTGGTTTGCTTTCTCCTTTTGCTGGGTGCTTTATAATGCCTTACTTGCTCCCTACATACTATGGAAAACGAAGCAGCGCTGGAAGTAATCAACAAATACTTTTCTGATTTTTCTCCGAAACAGCAGGAGCAATTTGCATCGCTCGGGCCGCTTTATAAGGAATGGAACGCGCAGATCAACGTGATTTCACGGAAGGATATTGACAGTCTCTACGAGCGTCATATACTGCATTCGCTGGCTATCGCGGCCGTTTGTAGTTTCAAAGATGGTGCGCAGGTGGTAGACATCGGCACCGGTGGCGGCTTCCCCGGCATTCCGCTTGCCATCTTCTTCCCGGAGGTTGAGTTTTTGCTTTCAGACAGCATTGGTAAGAAAATCAAAGTGGTACAAGGTGTCGCGGACGCGATTGGTTTGAAAAACGTGACGGCCATTCACTCGCGGGTTGAAGAACTAAAAGACCGCCGTTTTGACTTTGCCGTGTCGCGCGCAGTGGCACCATTGGGTACGCTTTGGGGCTGGATAAAGCCCCTGCTTCGCGTTGGAAGAAAAAGCGAGGAATATGGTAATGGCCTCATCTGCCTCAAAGGCGGCGACCTCGCACAGGAGTTTGCGGAAAGTGGGGTGAAGCCGCGCGTGTTGTCTGTTGCGGATATTTTTGAGGAAGAAACGTTTCAGGATAAGTACATCGTCTATGTGCCGAAATAACAGTTTTATTTAGGGGATTATTTCTTCGTAAAGCTATTTATTGTCATGCGACCAAGTCTGTCAATTAACTGTAGATAATAATCGCCCGCTGGAATGGCACCAACTGATATACTAAATAATCCTGACCTTATGTTGCCCAATTTCATTATTTGACCAGTATAAGTAATAATTTGGTATTGCCCGTCATCCGCACTGCTTATATATAAATTACTTTCTGCGGGATTCGGGTAAATAAATGCCTTTACTTGGCGCTTACTTGCTTCGGAAGTCGTAGTCGAGTAATAGTAAAACCGTTCATTTTGCTTTGTAGTTCCATCCAGAGCATATATAGCCTTGGAAATTGGTGCACCTTGCGGATTATATAAAATCTTTGTTATGGCCGTATCTTTATAAGGCGCAATTCTATAGGTACCTGCCCAAATACTATCGGGCAACATTAAAGCATTCAATTGTCTGAATTCGTATTTGATTGGTCTAAACGCTTTAAAACCCGTGTCCCATTCATCAATAAATATAGCCGTTCTAGCTATGCCATTGTAATTAATTCTAATTTGGTACGTTGTATCGTCTTTTTTGTTGGGAATTTGGCTATTGATGATACTAATACTATTAATGAGTTGACCTACTGAATTATATATGTTAGATATATGCTGGTTTGGAGAACTAAATTTATTGAAAGTCCAAAAAAAGTCAATCTGGCTAGGATAACCCAAGTTATTTAAAATATACTTTCCTATACTTCCAACTTGCCAGCCGTATTTGTTTGTTGAAAAATTATATCCATAATATTCCATACTGTCTTGTATTAACTTGCCGGATGTATTATATAAATAATAGTGTCTAATCGCACTGTCATATCCTCCCGATAGGTTTACATTCAACTCTAAAACGGATGATGTATTTCCACTATTGTCATAGCTGAATAGATGCACATCATCACCTCTCCAACTTTCTAAAAGTTTGCCTCCAATATCATAGTTGCGATAATACCCTTTGATAAATGTTGGTAGGAGATAAGGGCTGCTGTGCTTCACTGAATCAAAATCTACAGAGGACGGAATGGCTATGGCATCTTTAATGCTAGGAAAATAAAAACCATTGCTGGCATAGCAATAAGGAGAACCTGGAAGAAGATTTTGGTCGTGCATATCAAAATCCAAATCAATAAAATTAAAAGCCGCACTTCGTCCATTACTATAAGTAAGAATTTCTGTATCTAACAATGGCAGCCCGCTCCCATGGTAGTCGTATAGTGCCATGGCGATTAAAGGCGCAGCTATACCGGCGACCTTTTCGAAATGCCCAGGATGGTTTCCTATACAACCAACATTTGCACTTCCATTCGAGGCGTGTTGAAACTGTGCTTTCGCACTATATGAATAAAAAACTGCTATGTATAATATGGTGCAAATTAATTTATTCATGATACATGGCAGTTATTAGAGAAAGCAATGTACAAGAAATTTCGAAGCTATTATAAGCATGCATCCGAATTTCGTTGCCTTATTTTCGCGCCACAATTCTCAATTCTTCATTCTCAATTCTTCATTGATAGTATATGGGTCGCATTTTTGAAGTCCGGAAGTCCTCCATGTTCGCCCGTTATGACCGCATGGCGAAGCAGTTTACCCGCGTAGGCCGTGAAATAGCTATTGCTGTAAAGAAGGGGGGACCTGACCCGGACATTAACCCAATGCTTCGCCGCGTGATGCAGAACGCGAAGAGCTACAACATGCCGAAAGATCGCATTGAAGGGGCTATTAAGAATGCGCTCGGCAAGGACACCAGCAACTATGACGAGGTTATTTATGAGGGCTATGCGCCGCACGGCATCGCGCTGATGGTGGTTACAACTACCGATAATACAACCCGCACCGTAGCAAATGTTCGTGCTGTTTTCAATAAAGGCGGCGGCTCATTAGGCAACAGTGGTTCTGTGGGCTTTTTATTCAAGCACCTTGGCGTTTTTAAGATTAAGCCTGAAGGCGTCAATCCTGAAGATTTAGAGCTGGAACTGATAGATTTTGGCCTGGAAGAATTGGGTGAGGACAGCGAAGGCAACGTCATTGTGCGCTGTGCTTTCACCGAGTTCGGCAATATGCAGAAGGCATTGGAGGAGCGGGGTATTGCGGTCATTTCTTCAGAAATTGAATGGATTGCAGAAAATACCATTGCTATTACCGACGAGCAGGCAGAAGACGTGGAAAAGCTCATTGCGAAGCTGGAGGAAGATGATGACGTGCAGCGGGTGTTTCACAACATGGCATGATGCGAGATAATTCTCCTCGTTCCAAGCCACTCCGCCTCATTATAGGGCGCAATCCCGTTGCAGAAGCCCTTGCCACCGGTGTAGCAATAGAAAAAATCTTCCTCTTGCGCTCTGCCTCCGGAGAAGACATTTCTACGATAAAACGCCTCGCCGCGCAGCTCAACATCCCGCTCACACAAGTCCCGGGGGAGAAGCTCGACCGCTTCACTAAAAGCAATCACCAGGGCGTAATCGCCCTCGCAGGCCTGCTGCAATACACAGAGCTGCAGGACGGTATCAGCCACGTTGTGGAAAGCGGAGCAACGCCTCTGCTGATCATGCTGGACGGCGTTACGGACGTCCGTAACATCGGTGCTATCGCCCGCACAGCATGGTGCTGTGGCGTCCAGGGACTTATCTTGCCAACGTCTCATGCGGCTACGCTCGGCGAGGATGCGATTAAAACGTCCGCAGGCGCGCTCAACAAGATTATGCTCCTCCGTACGCCATCTGCCCAGCAGGCGATGGACGTGATGCGACTGAATGGTATTCAGATTCTCGGTACCGAATTGCGGGCCAGCATTCCGGTGCATGAAGCAGATTTTGCTTTGCCTACCTGCGTTGTGATGGGCGCGGAAGACAAGGGCATCTCCAAAGAAGTATTGAAGCGCGCAGACACGCTTATCCATATCCCAATGGCTACAAAGTTTGACTCACTCAATGTATCTGTGGCAACGGGCATGGTGCTGTACGAGGCAATGCGCCAGCGCACGGGACTGAAGTAGCCGTGCCGGATTTACGCGACAGCACAATTGCCCTATACTGCGACAGTTTGGCACTTGGCGCCATCCTGGATGATTTGTTGAATGTTTCAGCTTACGCATAGGAGTCAACACCCTGCGTCCAACACATGGCTATAAGGGAAGGTTCTAGGTTGCCGACTTGCTCGCTGTTTTTAAGCCGGCAAAGAATTATTTCATCACGCCCATCATCCTCAATTTAAATCTTGCCGTTTTCTTGTTGATGGCAGTTACCGGGGTAAGTGTAGTGCAGCCTGACAGCGGCAGCCTGCTCTTTTGGGGCGCCAATTATGGCCCGCTCACCCTTAGCGGCGAATGGTGGCGGCTCCTTAGCGCCTGTTTTCTGCACATTGGCGTTGTTCACCTCCTGATGAATATGTACGCCTTCCTGCTCATTGGCGCTCAATTAGAGCCCCGGCTTGGCAGCCTGCGTTTTTCTGTTGCCTATTTTCTGACAGGCATCATCGCCAGCGGAATAAGTCTTTGGTGGCACGGCCACACCATTAGCGCGGGTGCGTCAGGCGCTATTTTTGGGATGTACGGAGTGTTTCTGGCAATGCTTACTACGGATCTGGTAGAAAAGCGAAGCCGAAAGCAACTTTTTGCAAGTATCCTCTTCTTCGTTGTTTACAATCTGCTTGGAGGGCTTAAGGAGGGAGTTGACAATGCGGCGCACCTTGGCGGCCTGGTTGCAGGTTTGGTAATTGGTTATTGTTATGTGCCGAAGCTCCGGGCGGAATGGCCTGCACCGGTCATTGAAGTGGAGGTGCCGCCGGAAATTCCTGATTACTATTGAGGCGCGCCGCCCTACATTTGCAGGGCAAAACGGTTCTTCCGCGTCAAGCGGATGATGAAAAGGGAATGCGGTGCAAATCCGCGACATTACCCGATGCTGTAAGCTTCACCAAAGCTTCGCTTGCATTCAAGCCACTGCTTCACGGCGGGAAGGCTGCAAGCGGAGGAAGCAAAGTCAGAAGACCTGCCGCGCTGCAACACTTTTTCGCTGCCTTCGGGAATAAGGGCGCGGATAGAATAGCCTTCGGACCACCGTAGGGCTCCTTCTTCCGTATTCTTTTGGCCGCCGGCAACGATGTAGGAACATACCACATCTTAGATCATATATTGATATGCGCCAACGTTTACTTACCATCTTCGCCCTGTTGCCTTTCGCTGCAGCAGCACAAACCGTCGCCACATTTGAAACTCCGGCCCTGCCGAAAGCGGATACATTTTTCATCCGCTACGATGTCAGCAAGACTACGGACGTCGGCCTTAATAGCGGGCTCGCTCACTTTCCGCTTTATGTGGATTCCCAGTATAAGTCGTTTAACGGATTTACGTATTCTAATATGACCGACAGCCTCAGCGGTGGTTACGGAAATCAGTATTCGGCCCGCTCAGGCAAGGGTGTCAACGGTTCCGCACAATATGCGGTTGCTTATGGCGACACAAACAAGGTCATTCTGGTCGGCGCTGCGAAGGGTAAAAGCGTAAAAGGCTTCTACATCACCAATAATTCCTACGCCTATTATGATATGAAGTACGGCACGCCGCCATTCTCTAAAAAATTCGGCGACACGACCGGTACAAATTCCGGCCTGCCCCAAGGCTCCTTTCCCGACTACTTCAAGGTAGTGATTCGCGGCTACTCCGGCGGCGTATTGAAGCCTGATACGGTGGAGGCTTACCTCGCTGACTACCGTTTTGCAGATTCTACGCAGGACTATATCCTGAAGGATTGGCGCTGGGTTTCTCTGCTAAAGCTGGGCGGCGTTGACAGCCTGCATTTCCGCATGTATTCCAGCGATACGGGTACATACGGCATCAACACGCCGCTCTACTTTTGCATGGACGATTTTACAACGAATGAAAGCGTCGGTGTAGGAAACGAGATGTCAGCTTTGGCCGCAAAGGTTTACCCGAATCCTGCCACCCAAACGCTGTATGTTGAGCTTGCGGAAGGCGAGACGCAGGAGATTCTGCTTTTTGACATGAGCGGCAAATTGCTACAATCAAAGCCAGTGCATTCCGCAAAAGAAGAAATGAGTATAGGTCTCTTGCCTTCCGGCAACTATATGCTGCAACTGCGCAATGCCGCCGGCCAGACCGCTTCCCAGCGCATCATTAAGCAATAAGCGCCTTCCGTAATGCTTCGCTACGCCTTCCTTTTACTGCTTCTGACTGCGTCAACATCCCGCGCGCAATACGCGCCGCAGGCCGGTATTGCCGGAAGCACGGCCATCTCAAAAAGCAGCAGCCAGTTTGTAGCCTGGGCAGCGGCCTGCACCGTCCGGCGGGGACTGCAGCAGATAGGCGTGCCGTCGTCCGGTTATGCAAGCCTCGGCGATTCTACCGCTGCGCTTGGAGCGCCTGACGGTAATGTGGTCAGTCTCGGAGACAGCGGTGTCGCGGTGTTGCGCTTTGCGCAGCCCATTACCAATGGACCCGGCACCGACTTTGCCGTTTTTGAAAATGGCTTCGCTAACGGCGCGAATCCCGAAGAAGCGTTTTTAGAACTGGCATTCGTAGAAGTAAGCTCCGACGGCGTCAATTTTACGCGCTTCCCGGCCACCAGCCTTACGCAGGAAACGCAGCAACTTTCGCCGAGCGCGCCGCCGAGCTATACCAATGCCCGACAGATTAATAACCTCGCCGGCAAGTACATTGCCAACTGGGGCACGCCGTTTGACCTTGAGGAACTGGCCGGCACGCCGGGCTTAGACATCAGCCGCATCACGCACGTCCGCGTCGTGGACGCCATTGGCAGCATTGGCGCTGAAGGCTCGCGCGATGCAGGCGGTCGGAAGGTAAACGACCCGTTTCCTTCACCTTTCCCGAGCAGCGGCTTTGACCTGGATGCGGTGGGCGTGCTTCATGCTGCGCCTGCGGGTATTGAAGCCATTGCCGGCGCTTCCGGCATATCGCTTTTCCCAAATCCCGCGGGAGCTGCCATTACCATAAAGACCTCCGGCCACGCAAACGTTTCGCTTTTTGACGTGACCGGAAGGCGCTTACTGGAAACACAGGTCATGGGAGGCAACGCCGCTTTTAATCTCAGTAGCTTGCAGTCGGGCACTTTTTTCATTACCGTTCAAAACAGTGAGGGCGAATTATGGCGCGGCGCATTCTTGCATTACTGATAGCAGCCTGCTGCCTTGCGGCGTGTAAGCAAAAAACGGATTGCTGTACGATAGGCGGCATCAACAAGGGGTCTGTGATTGCCGTTTGCGAAGGGCAGTACGGCTCTGGCAATAGCGCGGCGACTATTTACGACCCAGCCGGCGGCTATACACGGGGCGACATTTACAACGATGCCAACGGCCACAGTATCGGCGACGTTTTTCAAAGCCTTTACAAAGTTTCGTCCACCCAATACCTCGCCGTCGTCAATAACAGTGACCGTATTGCCATTCTTAACCAGAACTTTCTGGAAACCGGCTCCATCGCCATTCCCAAGCCACGCTACATCATGCAGGTAAGCGAGACGAAGGCTTACGTTTCCACGCTCTATTCCAACAAGGTTTATATCATCAACCCGCAGAGCGGGGCAGTGCGTGGCAGCGTCAATATGCCATTCCAGAATCCTGAAGGCATGGCGCTGGCGGGCGGGCGGGTCTATGTAGCCACTTGGGATGTAGCCGCGGAGGATATTTATCCGATTGACACGGCTACGGACGTCATCGGCTCTGCCATCCATATTGACGGCCATGCGCCGCAAGAGATTTTGCGCGATAAGGAAGGCCTGCTCTGGGTCCTTTCCGGCAACGACGCCAAAGGCGTGCAGAGCGTACTCACGCGTGTCAGCCCGGCGGATGGCAGCATTCTCAAAACCTACTACTTCGGCGCTGCTGATGCGCTCCGGCCAACGTTCAATAACACGCGCGACACGCTTTACTTCATTGAAGTGAATTATAGTGGCGGCAGCGCGAACAATGGAATCTACCGCCTCGGCATTCATCAGGATGGGCTGCCGGGTTCGGCCTTCGTTGCCGCAAGCGGGCTGCAATATTTCTGGGGCGTGGGCGTGCATCCAACCAGCGGCAACATCTACGTTGCCGATCCGAAAGGCTTTACGCAGCGCGGCATGGTGCGCATCTATCAGCCAGGCGGGAAGGTGGTGGACTCTTTTGAAACCGGCGTCGGGCCGGGACATTTTTACTTTGAGCAATGAGGCGGTGGCTGGCGATGATGCTTTGCCTGCTTGCGCAGAATGGATATGCGCAGATAGCGGGCGATACGCTGCAAGGCCTGGAAGTAGTAGCTCCGCGCGACGCCGCGCAGGAAAAGCAGCGATACGAAGCAGGAGTAAAGCAGCGAACCATTGACCACCTCACGCGCCAGCTCTACCGCCAGGAGTCGTTGGCGGAATTGCTGGCGGCAAGTACAACAGCTTTTGTCCGTGCTACCGGTCTGAACACTTTTTCTACTTTAAGCCTGCGCGGAGCCTCGTCGGCACAATCGGCGGTTTACTGGGAAGGCGTGCCGCTGATGAATGGTGCGACCGGGGGTGCCGATATTTCGCTGTTGCCTGTGTCCTCCATGCGCAGCGTCACGGTGGATTACGGCAGCAGCGCGGCGCTTTGGGGCAGCGGGAATGTGGGCGGCGCTATTCTCCTGCAGGATGAGCGGCCTCTTTTTGGAAATGGCAAATGGAGCGGGGAAGTAGCGGGCGGTGCGGGTTCGTTCGGGCATTACAGCGGACTTGGGAATGTCCGCTACAGCGGGAAGCGGCTTTTTGCCACTGTCGCGGGAAGCGCCGTTCGTGCGGAAAATGATTTTGAAGTGGTGGATGAGCGTGGCAATCATTTTGTGACGGAAAATGCCCGTCAGCAGAGTTATAATGCCAATCTGACCTTAGGCTGCTCGCCCGGAAAAAAGGGCCGTGATATATTAACCGGCCGCTTATGGCTCTATGGATATGACCGCCAGATTCCCAAAGCGCTCTTTGAATCCGGCTCTGTAAAGCGGCAAACCGATGATGGGTTCCGCACGATGCTGCAGTGGGAGCGCAGGCCCGACTTTTCCACGAACAGGTATTATGCAAAAGCAGCATTGCTCGGAAACAGCTTCAGTTACGGTGACAGCAGCATTGGCCTTTATAGCGAAGTCGCCACACGGCAGGCATTCGCCGAAGGCGGTGTAGAAAAACGAATTGGTCAGCGCGGATATTTTACGCTTTTTGCGCCGCTGCAAAGGCTTTGGCTGGTGCGCTCGCCGGACACGGCGCAAACGCGGGCGGCCATCGCAGGTGCCGTTTCTTACGGCTTTTTCAGGCGGAAACTTGCGCCGCAGCATTATCGCATTCAGGCTGCAGCCAATTTTCGCCTTGAGTCTTTTGACGGAAAGCTGATTGCGCTGCCGGGTTTGAATGCACATTCTGAAATCACTTCCGGCTTCTCCCTTTTGGCCAATGCGCAATACACCTATCGTGCGCCCACACTTAATGAGCTTTATTACCAGCCCGGCGGCAATCCTGATCTGAAGCCGGAGCGCGGATGGAGCGTTGATGGGGGCTACGACTGGCGCAAAGACCTGAGCCGGGAGGGGCGGAAGGTGCACTGGCGCTTTCATCAAAGCGGTGCCGTTTATGACCGGCTCATCAGGGATTGGATAATCTGGCTGGGCGGCTCCATTTGGACACCACATAACCTCGCCGCCGTCCATAGCCGGGGCATTGAGCTGGAAAACAGCCTGAGCGGTAGCACGGAAAAGGTGAATTGGCAAATGACGCTCAACGCTGCTTATACCCGCTCTACGCCCACCGAAAGCTACCTGCCGGGCGATAACAGCGTGGGCCGCCAAATAC
This sequence comes from uncultured Bacteroidota bacterium, assembly GCA_963782125.1. GTDB lineage: Bacteria > Bacteroidota > Bacteroidia > Chitinophagales > Chitinophagaceae > UBA1952. The sequence continues at coordinate 137,350 of CAWAID010000007.1, read as the reverse complement.
CCTACGTGCCACTGACGACGCTTACTGCCACCGGCCGCATTGGCTGGAAGGGTTTAATTGCATATTGGAATACGGTTGTGACCGGCTACCGCTTCGTAACTTCAGACGAGAGCCAGCGGCTGCCGGGATACGTCCTTTCCGGGCTGCGGGTCGCTTACGGCTTTTGGGCGGAGCGGGATTTGTACAACGTGCAGCTTTCCTTGAATAATATCTTTAATGAGCGCTATGCTGTGGTGGCTTACCGGCCAATGCCGGGTTTTAACTGGAGCCTCTCGGCGGGCGTTCGTCTCAGAAACCGGGACTAATTCCCTATTTTAGACAGACATAATACATTGCCTACCCAACCCATTCAGCCGGGAGGTCGTCTTGTATTCTTGAACTTAAGTTAACCGATTCAATAGTTGTCCTTAGCCTTGGCATATAGTGTTCCCGGTCAGGCCGATGAGCTTCAGGAGCTGATTCAGGGGTGTGCGCGTAATGAGCGTGCGGCGCAAGAGAAGATGTACCGTCTTTTCTATTCCCGCATGATGGGCGTGGTGCGGCGCTATATCGATCAGCAGGAGCAAGCGGAAGAAGTATTGAACAATGGATTTCTGCGTGCTTTTCAAAAGGTTTCGCAATACAATTTTCAAGGTTCTTTTGAAGGATGGCTACGCAAAATTGTTTTTCACTCCGTGAGTGATTATGTGAAGAGCAACATACGCTACAATGAGAATACGGTGCTCGTGGAAAAGGACGAGTTGGTGCACAAAGACCATGCGGACAGGCTGTATTACAATCAGTTGCTCCAACTGGTGCAGGGATTACCGGATGCGACGAGGGCTGTATTCAATATGTATGTGATGGAGGGTTTTTCGCACAAAGAGATTGGGAAGATGCTGAATATATCGGAAGGGACATCAAAATGGCACCTAAGCGAGGGGCGCAAGCAGTTGAAGAATAAGATTGAGAAGCTGGAGTTGCATTTTAAACACTAAAGAATTTTTATCCGATTGATACGATGGATAACAACATGATTCACATTGACGACCTGGTGCGTCAGCGACTGCGGGGGGGCGAGGAGCCTGAACGGCCGGGCGCCTGGCTCACCATGCGCGAGCTGCTGGACAAAGAGATGCCTGTACAGGCAGGCTACAACTGGCGCCGCATTGTTGGGTATTTCACGGCTCTGCTTCTGCTGACTACGGCGTCTGTAGGCGGGTACCGGATGTACAATAGTCACCTGGCAGGTACGCAAGCGGCGTCTTCCGGTGGTGGCCGGGATGGAATTGGGGTGTACGGCGTTCCGGACGGAGGCTTAATGGGGAATGGAGTTGTGGAGACTACAATAGATAATACTGCAAATACTGCTGTTTCAACTAAAAAGACCAATACTGCTGCTTCCTCTTTTGCTGCTAATGCTTCTGACCGCTCAGTACCGTCTGATGCCACCATCAGCCGGACTGGAACGAACATGACTGCTCCAGCACGTGCTTCAGCACGAGTAAGCCGCAATCAATCTACCCGGCTCGGCGCGACCGGCGCTCCAAGACAAGAAGCTAAGCTGCCGACAAATATGCCAAGCGAAGCAACGCAAAACGCTGGGACTATCAATAGCACGGCATCCAGCAACAATGCTCCTGACGCGACTACTGCAGACAGCCGACTTTATGCTTCTTCAGCATCTGCAACCGTTCGTAGTCGCCGCACGCAGAAAGCGCCGGCGCATCTTTCCGCAAACGGGCTCGACCCATTACAGGCTGCTACTACTAATGTCGCCATCAATCAGCCCCGTCCAGCCGTAGTAATGGTAAAGCATGATACTATTGAGCGTCTGGAAATAGTAGCCCGCCGTATGTGGAATGCTGAGGCCGGACACCACTATTATCGCATTGATACATTCCCGGCCGGAAAAATTGTTGTTGACCACATTATCGCGGAGCCAAAAGCCGTGGCAACCACTACAGAGATACCTGTTAAGCCTAAACGCTACGGAATATTCGCCCGCAAGCAGGCAACCGGTAAGCCAGCTGATGGCCAAGCACTGCGGACAGCGGCTGACAATTCAGTCGCAACAAATCAGCCTTCCATGAAAATGGGTGCGGCAGTAGCCTCAACGCCCATAGTTCCGAATGCAGCCGCGCCGGAGGCAAAGACGGCTTCTCAGGAAGTTGGCCTGCTTGCGGCTAATGCTGCAGCTGCGGCTGCCAAGAGCCATAGCTTCCGCCTTTGGAATGCCGAGAAGATGCAGGCAATGGTTGATAAAGTGAAGGGAGACGTGTCACGCCTGGAAATTCATCCCGGCATCATGGCAGGCATCAACGCAAGCATGTTCACGCCAAATGCGTTAGGTGGGTTTCAACTGGGCCTGACTTCGCTTTTTGCAATTAACGACTTCTGGAGTCTGATGATTGAGCCGAAGTACATTATGCGCTTTAACACCGGTAGCAGCGTTCGGGACGACTACAAGCAGGTGGTAGACAATTCAGGCTCCATTACCCCTGACCCTCAGTATCCGGGCAATATGCTGTATGTATGGACCGACAAGACCATTCGCCACAACCTGAACTATGACATGGTGAACACGATAGAGCTTCCTATCATGGCCCGTTATCACTGGGGTCAGTGGTACGCGCAGGGCGGCGCTAATCTTGTGTTTAGTCAGGCCATCAACGCTAAAGAATCCACTACAGCATTGGACGACTATAAGCAGCACAACGAATCGCGTCCGAGTATGGTGCCTGGCCCGTTCATCACCAACAACCATCCGAATGTGGAGTTGAGCGATTTTGGAGCTCGCTTCGGCACTGGTTACGTACTTAGTGGCGGCTATATGTTCTCGCCCGCAGTTTATGTCGATATGCGGCTGACGCAAACGTTCTGGGACAATTCAAAGACACCAGGCGCAAGCAGGTATCCAAAGATTTGCTGCGCACACCTTCTGTTCAGGTTTCCGTCGGCTATCGCTTCGGTTCCAGGAAGTAACAAACTGTCAATTTTAGCAGCGCCGCCAGGATTTTAGAATCCTGGCGGCTTTTTTATTGGCCGTATCACTTATTCATTCTCTTTACCCATAGCGGCCTGCTTCATCCGGTGTGTCGTCTCCGGCCCAAAGTAAGCAGCTATTCTATTTTCAACGATGTAGATGACTGGAGTAAGTATCACTGCCATGGCTGCCTTATAACTGTAATTGACAAGGCCAATGGCCAATACACGTTGCCATCCCCAGCTTTTCCCAAAGGCAATGCCGAGCACGATAAATGAATCAACCAACTGTGAAATCAGTGTGCTGCCGGTAGCGCGCAGCCACACATTCTTCTCTCCCGTTGCCTTTTTGATACGGTGAAACACGGTCACGTCTACCAACTGGCTGACGAAGAATGCAACCAGGCTGCCAAAGATGATCCACATACCCTGCCCAAATATGGCATTGAAAGCTGCCTGCATATCCGGCACACCTGCAGCACTTTGTGAACTTGTCCAGAATGAAGTATCCGCGGGTATATGAATGGCCAGATAAAACATCAGGAAGGCATAACCAATCAGCGCAACCGCCGTATAAGAAATACGCCGTACCGCCTTCGGGCCGTAAAATTCATTCACGACGTCCGTAAGCACAAATTCCAGCGGCCAGAGCAGCACACCGCAGGTTAGCACATAAGTAAGTCCATCCTGGCCAAGTAAGGAGAAAGGATGCGGTTTAAGCCCGATCGTTTGTTCTAACGAAAACAGTTTGGTGCCAATGCATTCTGCAATCAGCGCATTGGCAACGAAAAACGCTGAAAGTGCAAGGAACAGCTTTGTAGGGCGATCGGCCAGCATGTTGCGTATCATGCCGGTAAAGCTAATACCGTTTTATTGCGGACGGATAGCGGCGGGCTTACCTTCCAGCCAATCCGTTTGTTGCTGGCTGCCTAAGCGGAACCTTAATGGCATTGGCAATACTTTATCCATCATCATTTCTTTTTCACAAAAAAATGGAAGATGCGTGGCCGCTGCGCGCGCGTCTATGAATGGCTGAGTTGCAGCAATGATATTTGAAGGCCGAAAGAAAATTACTGGCGGTTGACTGCTGTCTATCACAGGTGGACTGCTGTGCCGGGATTGGTCAATCTGCGCGGAAGCAGCCTCCGAAAAAAATGCCAGAACTATAGTAAGCAATACCCGGATTAGCATTCCTCAATCTACGAACGATCACGACTGACGGATGTTTCTGAAAAATTATCGGGTCATAAGTGCCACATAGTCAGCATGGCATAGTCTTTACTTCATCAGTGTTACAGAAGAAAAATGTGACGAAGATGATACCTCAGATACTATTGAACGTTTTACAGACTGGAGCGAAGGCTTTCTTTGATGTTGATCCTACCGTGACAGAACACCTGACCCATCATGTTGCCAGCCAGGCAATGCTGGCAGGACATGCCTGCAGCTTGATTTTGGGTGAGAGCTATGCAAAATTTGCAGATGATCTTTCTGCCACGCTGCATGGGATTACGATGAAGTTGCAGGTATAAGACGGCAAAAGAACGCAACGTTGGTGCAAATTTGTTGATGCGCAAGCGCAATAATAAAACATGGCGTCATCTGATTATTACGGCGTCCTCGGCGTCACTAAAAAGGCCGGTGCTGACGAAATCAAAAAAGCATTTCGTAAGCTCGCAGTGAAGTATCACCCGGACAAAACGGCTGGTGACAAGGGTGCCGAGGAAAAATTTAAGCAGATCAATGAAGCTTATGACGTGCTTTCTGACCCAGAAAAACGGAAGCGCTATGACGCCATGGGCGATAACTGGAAGTACTATGATCAGGCGCAGGCCTCCGGAGGTGCCTACGGGAATGGAGGCGCAGGTTTTCGCCCGGAAGATTTTGCACAGGGCGGAAACGGAGACTTCTCCGATTTTTTTTCGGACTTCTTTAGTGGCTTAGGCGGCCGCACAAGGGCAAGAAAGGGGGGTGATGTAAGAGCCAGCTTTGCCATAACGCTCGAAGAGGCCTTTCAGGGCGTGACCAAAACCATTAATATCAACGACCAGGCTGTAAACCTGAAATTGAAGCCGGGCATTGCCGATGGGCAAACACTGCGCCTGAAGGGGCGTGGTAACCCGGGCATTAATGGTGGCCCGGCAGGCGATCTATTGCTAACAATAAACGTAGCACCCGATGCCCGTTTTGAACGGCGCGGCGATGACCTCTACATTGAGCAACCAGTTGATGCATTGCTAGCTATCGTTGGCGGAAAAACTACCGTAGAAACGCTGCATAAGCGGCTCAATCTCACCATTCCTGCCGGCTCAGACAGTGGAAAAATATTGCGGTTGAAAGGGCTGGGCATGCCGCGCTATGATAAGCCCGAGGCGTGGGGAGACGCCTACGTACGACTTCAGTTACACTCACCCAAACACCTCACCGCCGAAGAACTTGCTCAAATTCAATCCATTGTAAACCGTCAAAATTGATGAGTTATGGCTGCGTCTGGAACCATCATTGTTTATAGTGACGACCACGAAGAAATAACGCCATCTGCCTATGTCCATACACCGCATGTCGCGAGTTGTCTGTTAGACGATGGCGTTTATGACGACGTTACTGGTTTAGACGAGGCATTGCAACAAGCCATAGAAGTGTGTCTTCGGCTGGGCGTGTCCGTAGAAGCGCATTTTCGTCCAATTCATGTACACAGCTCAGACGGCCATGTACATGACGACTGGTCGCTTTCTGATCTTGCTTTATATCTGCTTTTGCTAAACGGCAAACCGCGTTCAGCACAAAGGGCATTTGCGCAGGCCTGGCTCCTTCGTCGTGCTTTTGAAGCTGCTTATTAGACTTCCATAGCCACTGGCGGAGCACCTTTAATATAGGTAGGCTTGGCGAGCTGAGGCGCCATCCTGATGATTCCGAGCCTGGCAAGGCCGCGCATGCTCCAATAACCGGGGTCAATCTCAAACCAGCGAATTGCGTTATTGGCGCGACCAGGGAAGCGGTGATGATTATTGTGATATGCTTCGCCCCAGAAGATGAAATCTACAGGTAAAATGTTCTTGGATGTATTATTCATCCGGAAATTCTCATATCCGAACCGGTGCGCCCACCAGTTAACCGCAATGCCCTGTAGCGCGCCCATAGACAGCGTCAAGGGCAGGAACAGGAATTGCCACCAGGCAGTAGCAAAAACGATATAAAACGCCAGGTACATCAACCCGAATGCGAAGCGTACGTAAAAGTTGTGCACTAGTTTCTCAAACGCTGGCCAATCGGGCAGGTTCTTCTTAAACTTGTCCTCCACAGGTGTCTTGCCAATAAAGATATTGAAGTAATTCTGCCGCGTAACCCACATCATATGCAGGGCATTCTTCGTGTAGTGTGGTGTATGTGGATCGGTCTCTTTGTCTGTATGGGCATGATGCAGGCGATGCATAATACCGTACGCGTGTGCGCTTATATATGAGGAGCCTTGCGTAATAAGGCAACCAATGTAAAACACACGTTCCCAACCCTTACTCATGGTAAATGCATTATGCGCAGCATACCGGTGATGAAATACGGACTGAAAGAAAAGAGAGGTGTACCAGTGAAGCACCAGGAACAGCAAAATAGCCATAATGATCTGATAGGAAAAAATTTACAGATGCGCCGATTGCCTCTGTATGTATACGCTCCAAAGATACGTTTGGAAAGTTTCGTTTTACCCTTATCTGTTTTTGGCCGGCAATTTTGTATAACTCCAGGCCCAAAATATAAGCAAAATCTGCGCTGGCAGGCGCATCCACGCGATCCATAATAGGGAATGGCCGGTTCGGTACCAATCTAAAAGCATCTGGATGTTTGCAGGGAAGACAGCTATTAGCAGCGCAATGATGAGCCATGCTGCTGCCCTTCGGGTGAACCTGGGTACAAGCAGTACTCCGAAAACGATTTCACAGGCACCGCTTATCCATATGAGCTGTATAGGTGAAGGCAGCCAGGGTGGCATTATGCGCAGATATAACTGCGGATGCAGAAAGTGCATCGTGCCGGCAACAATATACAGTGCTGCCATCACATAAAGGGAAATGCTTTTCAACTCTTGGCCGGTTTATTCTTACCTTTATAAAAACTAATGCAAGTGGCTAACAAGGTAGAAGTCTTCAACAAGATTAAAGAGATTCATCATCGGATAGGCACCGCCAGTCCTCAGATTCTCGTTTCCCTGCTCATGCGTGAGATGGGCATTGATGCAGATGAGACCGCGCGCCACCTTGGCGGCTTACAGACTATGGATCTGATTAAGCTTAAGGGGCCGGCGAAAGCCGCAATAGAATTGACAAAGAGCGGCCTCACCACTACGATGAAGATGGCCAATCCCAAGCCACAGGATGATGTGAAAGAACCGGAGCGCGTATAAGGCAACTAAATAAGCTATTAAAAGTAAGTGCCGGGCTACGATTAGTAGCCCGGCACTTTTTTGTTCCGCAGTGTCCTGATTTATCTCAGGAGTGTTACGTTTCCGGTATAGTGCTCGGCGGCCCCGTTTTCAAAAGTCACATCAATCTGATAGACATATACACCCGTTGGCTGATTGACGCCATTAAACTTGCCATCCCAGCCACGGCCGTCAATACGAACGGACTCAAAAATCTGCTGACCCCAGCGATCAAAGATTTTCATCTTGAATGTTCCGATGGAACGGCTCAGGAACTGACGCGGCAGGAAATAGTCATTCTGGCCGTCATCATTTGGTGTGAATGCATTGGGAATGTCTATATAGCAGTCCTTGTTTACTACGATACTATCTGTAGCTACGCAGCCCTTAAGACTTACGCGCGCCCAATAAGTACCAATGTTCCGGGCGGTAATCGCAGGAGTTGTCTCGCCGGTACTCCAGAGGTATTGCGCATCTGTATTACCAAGGTTGGTGCGATCAGAAAGCACCACGGGCGCGCCATAAGGACACAATATCGTATCAGGGCCCAGATTGACACCGGGGAAAGGACGTACGGTGAACGGATAGCTAATAGAGGCAGGTGGACAATAACGGTAGTTGGCAGTCAGCGTCACATTATAGGTGCCAGGCTCAACATAAGCATAAGAAACATCCGGCGTGTTTTGGAACACTGTACCATCGCCGAGGCTCACGCTAATGCCGGTATTGCCAACGGTCAAGTAGTCTGCCTTCAGATTTACCTTTTGTCCCTGACAAACTACTGTATCTGCCGAGAGTATCCTGACAAAAGGCAGAGAGTCAATAACTATTGTCCGTTTCGCCGAATCTTTACATCCCAGATAATTCTGTAACGTAAGGGTGGCTACATAAACCCCCGATCGCGTATAGTTGTGCGTGGGATTAGATAGGTTAGACGTTAGCCCATCGCCAAACTTATAGGTATAAGTAGTCTTGGTGCCTCCGGGCGGTGGTGGCGGCGCAATGGAGCCATCCGTAAAGGTGATCAGCTTGTTGGAGCAGGCAGTGCTGTCGCTCACCGTGAAACGGGCTACCAGCGGGTGCAGTACATTGACACTCTTGCGAATGGTATCAAAACAGTACTTATTCTTCACCAGCAAAAGGACAGGGTAGATACCTTGGTCTTTAAAAATGTGGCGTGGCGAAACGGCATTGCTGTAATAGTACTGATTGTTGTTACCGGCACTATCCGCAAAATCCCAGGCCACACTGTCAATTCCGTTAATAGGTGTTGAAGTATTAAAGAACTGAACGGTATCCTCCTCGCAGCCAAGCTTGATCAGGAACTGGAAGTTTGCCTTTGGTGTTGAGTCAATCACCGTTACCTTGACAGAATCCTTAAAGCTGCAACCGGCCAATGTAGTCACTTCCAGTGTGTATACGGTGGTCTTTTTGGGGAAAATAACAGGGTTAAGCGTCAGCTGAGTCGGATTCAATATAGTAGCTGCAGGTGACCATTCATACGCGAAGGAAATTCCGACGGAAGTGTCTTTTAGCGTCGCGTGAAGCGTATCCTGATAATTGCCGCACCCAAATAGTGTAATATCCGGGCCCGCATCAACGGTAGCACCAGCGATGGTGATAACAGTCGTATCAATCAATGTATTGTTGTTAGCGCAATCCGGATCATTGTGTAGGATAACTGATGCAACAGAAGCGGAAAGATTGGAAACAATCACTGATGTATTGGTTGCGCTTGATAAAACTGCAGGGCCGGAGGCTACCCGCCAGTTAGGTGTACCGTTGCTGGGGGGTATGTTGAGCGACACATTTTGAGCTGCGCCACCGCCCGCCTGACATAATCTGATTGTATCCGTAGCATATATTCCCGCTCCGACACCATTCTCACCGCAGCTGCCAAAGTCGTCAATTGGAAGGGTAGCAAACGGCGTCTTGGTTGAAACGGCTGTAAAAATAACGCGTGGGAATGCGGCGTAAGGAACACCGCCGTACACGCCACGATACAGCTTTCCATCAGCGCCATCGTAGTAAAATTCGTTTCCGTTGCCAAGTACCGCAAAGCCACCAGCGCCGGCAGCGTAAGCGCCAGCCATAGTATCCTTGCGGATAACCGCACCCGTCGCGCTATACTTGGTGATTACCGAGTCGCTCTGCTTAATGACGGTAAAATTCCCATTGCAGTCAACAGACAAATCACAGGAACCAATCGCTCCAATTGTGGTCACAATGCTCGGTGCAGCAGTACCGGTACTTCTAAAAACCAGCCCGGAGGAGCAGTCAATACCGTATATAAAGCCCCCACCAGCAGCAATATTATCGGCATTTAATACAAAACCTGTATTAACCCAGCCCGCTATTCCATTGTAATAATGCAAATATTTAAAAGTGCCGATTTGTACAACGGTATAATAGGTCGGTGTAATTGCGCCACCGTTCAGATTACGACTAACCGCCAGACCTTTGGCATTTGCCGGTACAGAGATAGATGTAGCAATGGCCGTATCACCCACCTTCGGATCAATCTTATAGATAGTACCACTGGTAGCAAGCGCATAGATAATGCCCGTAGCGCCGGAGTGCATTGGAATATTGGTCCGTGTATCCACACCTGTACCGCTACAAACCGGCAGATCAATTTTAGGCTGTGCGTAGCTACTAATGGCGAAAAGCCCGCAAAGCAGCGTCAGCAAAGGGTACCTGAAATTAGAGTAGACTGTGCTCATAAAGTTTTAAGTATCGTTTTTGGCTCTTATATACGGAGCGCAAATTTTGCGGCTCCAAGATACGCAATGTTAGACGTCCGCCATACATGGAATGTTAGTGCAGGCGGTGCGGAAAAGTAGAAAATTTATGACGGAGCTGCAATTGATGCCGTTCGGCAATGCACGGGGCAGTTTGCACTGCTACTTTTGCCCGCCAATTCATCCTCCACCTTGTCGCGTAAATCTAAAAAGAACCAGCCGCCGCTTGAGGGCGTTGCCATAACTGCTTATGCCGCAGAAGGCAAAAGCATTGCTCACCTCCCTGATGGCCGAGTGGCCTTTGTGGAGGGCGCTGTCCCCGGCGATGTCGTCACCCTCAGGCTAGGCAGAAGCAAGAAAAAGCTGGGCCGAAGGAAAAGCAGTTGCTATTACCGCCCCTTCGCCAGACCGTGTAACGCCTTTCTGTCCCCACTTTGGCACCTGCGGCGGCTGTAAATGGCAAATGTTGCCTTATGAACAACAGGCGACTTACAAGCAGCAGCAGGTACACGACCAGCTGACGCGCATATCGGGCATCTCATTGCCTGTTGTAAATCCTATTATCGGGGCCAGTGCCGATGGTACGCGCTATTACCGCAATAAACTGGAGTTTACGTTTAGCGCTACCCGCTACCTTACGCCAGACGAAATAGCCCGCGCCGGGGAAGGAGATCTGGCACAGGAGCCTGCGCTCGGCTTTCACGCACCGGGACTTTTTGATAAAGTTGTAGCCATCCACACCTGCTATCTGCAGTCGGAGCCTACCAATATCCTGCTGAACATCCTGCGCACCTATACCGAGGCTAATGGACTGAGCTATTACAATGTCCGGGAGCAACACGGCTGGCTGCGCAATGTCATCATTCGGGTGGCTCGTACAGGTGAGGTGATGGTCAATATCGTTTTTCAAAAAGAAGATCGGGCAGCACGGGAAGCATTGCTGGATCACGTCTTGCAGAATGTGCCCGGCATTACCACGCTACTATATACCATAAATGGCAAGGTCAATGATACGCTTTACGACCTGCCGGTAGTAACCTGCTTCGGGCCGGGCTTTATTCAGGAGACGCTCGAAGATTTCAGGTTTAATATCTCGCCCAAATCGTTTTTTCAGACCAATACCGCCCAGGCTGAACGTCTTTACCGCGTAACACGCGACTTCGCCGGCCTTAGCGGAAGTGAAACGCTATATGACCTTTATTGCGGCACGGGCAGCATTGGCATCTTTTGCAGCGGTGGCGCTAAAAAAGTTATTGGAATAGAAACCGTTGCCGATGCTGTGAAAGACGCCGAGGCAAATGCGGCCCTGAATGGCCTTACGCATTGCGAGTTTTTTGCGGGAGATGTCAGCGAGGTCTGCACCGACGACTTTTTTGCGCAGCATGGCCGCCCGGATGTCATCATTACCGACCCGCCGCGCGCCGGAATGCACGCAAAACTCATAGAAACGCTTCTACGCATCCGCGCACCGCGAGTAGTATACGTAAGCTGCAACCCCGCCACCCAAGCCCGTGACCTTGCGTTATTGCACGAAGCTTATGATGTAAAAGCCCTGCAGCCGGTGGATATGTTCCCGCATACGCACCACATAGAAAACGTCGCGCTGCTGGAGCTTCGGTAGCTTACGTCAGACATTATTCGGGTAATGGTATTTCCATCGCTTCCATCGCCTCACCTACTATGAAGAAACTGCCGGTGATAAGCAAGGCATCCGTGTCGCGAAGCAAGGCTTTGGCCTCCTTCAAGGCATGAGCAACGGAAGGATACGTCTTGCCGGTCAGGCCGCTTTCGGCCGCAATTGCTGCCAGCTCATCTACGGGTAATGCTCGCGGAATATTTGCCGCGCAAAAGTGAAGCGCTGCATCTTTGGGAATCAGCGCCAGGGCTTCCCGCACATCTTTATCGCGCACAAAACCGAGTATGATGTGCTTTTTCGTGGCCGTTAGCTGCGACCAGTCTTCCATTACCGTGCTGAGGCCAGCGGGGTTATGCGCCACATCAGCAATGATTAACGGCGCCTCCTGCCAAACGTCCCAACGTCCACGCAGGCCAGTCGTCTTTTTTACTTTTCCTAAAGCGCGGAAAGCAAGTTCCCGGTCAATCTTTTTGCTGTATGGCAATGGCAAATGCTCCACCGCGGTCAGGACGGTAGCAATATTTTCCGCCTGAAAGCTGCCGGCCATGTCTGTAACTAATCTGTAAGAATGATTCGTTTTGAGTGGAACAGCATCATATTGGCAAAGCCCGGGCACTACCGTCCCTGGAGGCGCAAGTGAAAGGTTCCAGTGCTGAGGAGCATTAGCAAAGAAGGCGTTGTTGCTTTCCGCCGTCGAATCCATTACCTGCAATGCTTCCGGTATCATCTTGCCGGTTATGACCGGTACACCCGGTTTGATGATACCTGCCTTTTCTGCCGCGATTTTCGGAATCGAATCGCCCAGCAGGTCTTTATGGTCAAAGGATATATTGGTAATGATGCTTAGCTCCGGCATAATGACATTCGTGGAATCCAGTCGGCCGCCGAGGCCGGTTTCAACGATGGCTATGTCGACGCCAGCTTCCGAAAAGGCGGTAAAGGCCATTGCCACCGTTATCTCAAAGAAAGAAGGCGCTATCCGTTCAATGAGTAACTGGTTGCGATGCACAAAGTCCACCACGAACTCCTGATGAATCATCTTCCCGTTAACACGGATGCGCTCGCGGAAATCGACAAGATGCGGTGATGTATAAAGCCCCGTTTTAAACCCCGCTTCCTGAAAAATCGCTGCCAGCATGTGGCTCGTGCTGCCTTTGCCGTTGGTGCCCGCAATGTGGATGGATCGGAAGTTGGAGTGGGGATTACCCAGCGCCTCACACAGTGCCAGCGTATTCGTCAGGTCTGCCTTTATAGCGGCTGCACCCAGCCTGCTAAACATCGGCAAGCGTGTATAAAGGTAATTGAGCGTTTCGGCGTAAGTCGGTGACATGGTTGCGCAAAAGTGCAGCGCGAATATCAATGGCGCCGTGCGAAACAGAATCGCTCAGCCGTTATGATTTGAGCCACGCCGTAAATCCGGACGTGTCATGCCTACTGATGGGTTTTAAACACAAACGTTATGTCGCCAAATTGCTCTTCCGGCGCACTAGCGCTCGCATTAAAGCGCACCTGCTGTATTTTACGCAGTGCTATCGCGTTGAGCTCGGTATTTGTTGAGGACTTTACGCGCCGGTTGGTCACAGAGCCGTCTCGGGCCACAGTTACACGAACAACTACGCGGCCGCCGGAGCGGAATTGTGCTTCTTTAGGCGGGAAAGCAACCATCGTACGACCGCTTAGTGCATAAGATATGCCACCTGTGCCGTTACCTGGACTGCCCGTATAATTTGCAGCGCCCGGCGTTCCGCGCGGAACGCCTTGATCGCCTGTGCCGCCTGCAATGCCCTCATTCGTGCCCTGAGCGTTTGCTGCCGCGCTATTGCCACCACGCCCACTACTGCCCTGATAGACATAGCGCGGGCGTTGTGGTTGCTGGCTACGGGCATTGTGAGTGTTTGCAGATTGCGTAGTCGAAGGCCGCAGGGCGGGAGTCGTATTCGCGCGCTGCTGCCTGCCATTCTGATTAGCTGCAGGTACCGAAGGCGCGTCCTCATCTTCACTGCGTTCCACTTCTGCATTACTGGAAGCAGCGCTTGCCGATGAGCGCACATTGGCATAGTCAGCAGCCGGGTCTTCTATGTCCATTGGCTGATCCGTGCCGCTGCCGGTCAGCGAAGTGCCAAGGTTTACTTCCATGCCCATTTCCGGCAGTGGCGGCTCCTGCGCCGGCAAATTAAAGCGCCAAAACAACAGCAAAAGCAGAATAAGTACATGTACGCCCGCGGTAATGAGCGCTGGTTTGGACTGTACGAGGTTTCCGGAATGTGTCGGGCTGGGTGACATAAGCGTTGTCTTGCTCAAATTTAGCTTACCTGCCGTCCCTTGTTGCCATGAATTTGCTAATGTCTTGCGCCGCGCCATCATCGCTTGCGCCAAGCGCATCAATAATTGCTGTGCGCTCGCCGGCTGTTTTATTCTGGCTCAGCTTTTCTTTGGCTTCCAGCTTCGTTACCCGGATACGGAAGGGCACAATGCCTTTAAACAGACGCATTTTATAATCAACAGATAGCGCCGCCCATTGCGCCAGGTACGCAGGCTCGCTTTGCTGCATCATCTCTTCAAGAATGGCGAAACCTGCCGCCTCATCCGCTACCAGCTCCACCAGCCCATAGGCATGCACTGCGATGTAATTCCAGGTTGGTACGTTCTCCTGCATTTCATAGAGGGCCGGCGAAATATATGCGTGCGGTCCGCTGAAAATAACAAGCGCCTCCTTGAGGCTTTTCCACTGTGGATTGCCTTTGGCAAAGTGTGCGGTGAGAATAATCTCCCGGCCCTTTTCAGCAACATGAAATGGCAAATGCGTAGCTAAGGGCGCATCCACCCCATTGCTGACAATCACAGCGAAAGGATGCTGCTTCATAAAAGCAACTGCTGCCCTTGGGTCAGCCTGACGGAAATGGCTTGGGATGTACATGGCCGGTATGCTGACGGTCGCTTAAAATGCGCCAGCTGTTTTAATGCGCAAACGACTCGTCAAAATTGGCCATCCGCTCACGCGGCGGATTGAAGTAGCCGTATTTCAGGTCTGGAAATTCTTCACGCAGCTCATCCATAACCTGACGGATACCATAGGTTTCGCCCGTATCCATAATGCCCATACGGCGCAGGTACCAGTCGGGGTCAATGTTGAAGTTGCGCCACTGGATCATATTCAGGCCCGTCTGGCGGATGAGATTTCGCAGCGCCTCATATTCTGATTCCGAATCCGTCATTCCCGGAAACACGAAGTAGTTGATGGAGCTCCAGCCGCCATGCCGCCTCACTACCCGAAGGCTTTCTACGATGTCTTCAAAAGTATAGTTATTGGGCAGGTAATACTTTTCGTAAATGCTCTTTTGCGCAGAGTTTAGGCTCACGCGAATGCTGTTCAGGCCGGCTTGCATCAACGCATCCACTGCGGCCGGTTTGCTGCCGTTTGTGTTGATATTTATACTGCCCTTCTGCGTATGCTTGCGGATTTCAATAATGCTCTCGCGCAGCGTTTCCCACATTAACAGCGGTTCTCCCTCACATCCCTGCCCAAACGAAACGATAGGGTAGGGAGCAGTCTCTAAGTGAGGCACCGTGTATTCTACAATCTCGGCCGCCGTTGGCTTAAAAGTCAGCCGGTCGTGTGAAGAGGTGATGGTCTCTTCGGCCGGCTGGAAGGAAATACAGCCCACGCAATTGGCATTACAGGCCGGCGACGACGGAATCGGGCATTCCCAGCGCCCGATGAAGAAATTCCGCGCAGCGGGACAATGGTAGGTTAAGGCACAGGTATTGGCCAGATGCTGCACCAACCGGTTGTGCGGGTAGGCCTTGAGCATGCGCTCCACGCCACTATGAATCGTGCTTTCATCGTAGCCTGCTGCTTCCTGCCGTATGTCGCGCTCAATGCGCGTGGCGGTTACGTAAAAGGTATCATTATGCCAGCCGGCCGCGGTGTAGCAGAACAGTGGCAGCGTGGGCGCATCCGCTTTGGTCTCGTATGCGGCCAGGTAAAGGCCGGTGTGCGCAGGCGGTATGAACGCAGCCACCGCCCAGCCTTTGTCACAAAGGCGCAGCTCGCCCGTAATTACATCCAGCCCTATCCCCTGGCGGCCCGGAAGCTCATATAAAGAGCCACCGTTGGGCAATGGTATCCAGTCTTCTTCGGCAACCGGCAAGGCGTCCCAGCCGGAGCGGCCGAGCGCATAGAGGGAGATATCTTCAAAAATGCCGCCATTGCCATCGGAATAAAGTAAATAGGGAGACATGGGAATTCGGTTTCTTACTAGCTGATGCGCCTTACCAGGAATTGGCGGAAGCGCGTGCTTTTTCGTATTGCTTGATATATTGCTGGCAAAAGGCTTCAATGGCAGCTCCATCCAAGCCAGCTTCTGGATTGAGTGACTTTTGTAGCAGGCGGTTGCCGCTCAGCTCAATGCTTAAGATGCCGTGACGCAGCAGTACTGCCTCTATCTCCGTCCACCGGTAGGTTTTGGGAAGTCCGCCTTTAGGCAATATGATGCCGAGCTCGCTGATCATAGCTTCCTGGGCAGCCGGTTTACGGCTCTCCCACAGCGTCGCAACAACAACAGCGATCGCAATAATGCCAAACATCGCCGCGGGACGCCATTGACCGGCAATAGCGAATGTGGCACCTGCGCTAACGAGTATGAGCACTTCCGCTACACGCAGCGCGGTACTACGCTTGCCTTGCATCAGCCAGCCTTTATTGAAAATGGCTATGGCGGTGATAACGAGCCCAACAAGCAGGCTGCTTATTCCAAGCAGGAGAAAGGGCCGGAATGCGGTCGTGAACTTCGGCGATACCGTAGTAAACCAATACAGCACTAAGCATCCAGCGCCAAGGCCGCACAGGACAAATGCGAGCATGAGGTGCAGCGTCGTCATGCGGCGGGTAGAAGTGCTGTCTGTGGCGGCAAGCGGCAGGCGGTATTCCATCAGTTGCAAAGATATGCCGCTACTGCGGGGCTGCTTCCTGCGACTCAGAGGCCGGCAGGCGCACTTCCCATTCCTTGTAAGGCCGTGCGGCATCGCCAAGGAGCTCAATTTGCCCGTTGTCCGCCATCACGCGCAGTCGCCACGCCAGAAAAGTGTCACCCGTAGGCAACATGTGCTTGCTCATAGCCTGATGTAAAACCCGGGAGGCCTTTTGCGACTGGTGGTTGATTGCGGAAATGAGCCGTGCATCGTAAAAACTTTCCGGCTGGGATTTTAGCTTCTTACCGCCTTCCAGCGTACGGACGCCCGCATCCTCGGTTACCAGCTTGCGCCAGCTATCGCTATCCAGCTCCAATTCTGCTGCGGTGATGGCCCGTGCCAGCCGGCGTGCCTTTATCAGCTCGCGCGGCAATAGCTCGGAGATGTTTTTCGGGTAAAATACTTTACCTGCTTCATCCAGAAATGGCAGATTGGCGAGATTCACTACACAAAACCGTCCCGTGTGCTTGCCGAGATAAGGCAACATCCAGTGATATGCGCAGACGTCTGCAGGCCAGGGTGCCATCCAAAACCAGACAACCGCATCATTGTCTTTATAAAGCTCATTGCTTACTTCCAACAGGCGCTCTAAATCATCCACGGCAATGGCTGGCTTTGCTTCCTGCACCACCTGCTGCCACCACTCAGTGCGCAGGGCAGAAAACGACTGGCCTTCGCCACGTTCCAGCGGGCCAATATGCAGGATATCGCGCATCACGACGACTTCTCCGGCCATTGATGGCTTAGAGGTTACGGGGTCGGTTAGCGGGCGGGCCGCTTCATCGCCTACTACGATGTGATAAATCATTAGTCTAAAATAAAAAAGGCCTTACTGTTCAGTAAGACCTTCCTGGTGACCGCGTCAGGATTCAAACCTGAAACCTTTTGATTCGTAGTCAAATGCTCTATTCAGTTGAGCTACGCAGCCATTCCCCTTAGGGAGTGCGAAGATAGGCGAGCGCGGGAAATCTGCCAAAGACTTTTCCAAATCGCCAATGATAATTGTAGCAGAAAATAGCTGACGCTATGCTGGCAATTTCAATCACGCAGCTTTTTGCGGATAGGTTGGAGATGAAAAACACGCATGACTAACTGATATCTGCTTCTTTATAGTCGCCTCAGACCTACCAATTGGAATTAAGATTAAATGGGCGCAATAAAAAAAGAAATCGGCTGTCCTTAGGGGACAGCCGATTCAGTTTAAGCCTATATAAAGTTTTATTTATTGCTCATTGTATTCTTAGCCTCAATGCTCAATGTTGCATGCGGCACCGCGCGCAGGCGAGCTTTATCAATCAGCTTGCCCGTAACGCGACAAATGCCATATGTTTTATTCTCAATACGGATCAGCGCCTTCTCTAGGTGGTTGATAAACTGGATCTGACGGCTGGCAAGTTGCGAAAGCTGCTCCCGCTCCATAGCACCGCTGCCATCATCCATATTCATATACCGATTTTCTGTATCATTAGTGCCGGCAGCATCACGGTGGGTGATAAGCCCCTGTTGATAAGCAAGTTCCCGGCGGGCAGTAGCAAGGCGCGTGCTGATCAGCTCTTTAAATTCGGTCAAGTCCTCGTCGCTATAACGATAGGTTGGGCCTGTTTCCTTAGACTCCCGATCCAGTAGCGAACGCTTGAACTCCGGCTGATATTCCGTCATTGTCAGACTGTTATCAACCTCCTCTTCCTTTGCCTTTGAAATTTTGCGATGCGCAACAATCACATTGCTTTTTTTCTCCTCCCGACCCGGCATAACAGTGGGCAACGGAGCTGGTTTTGGTACTGCTTTAGGTGCAGCATTGGCAATACGGGCTTGTATGCGCTGAACCGCTGATGCTGTGCGCTTCAGCGCTGCTTTCTTTTCTGCTTTTGTCTCTTTCTTCGGTGGTGGGGGGACGGCTTCTGCAGTTACTTCCTTTTTATTATCCGTTTTCTTGGGCGCTGGTTCCGCTTTCTTTGAAGCCGGCGCAGGCGCAGCTTTAGCGGCGGTGTTCTTGGCTGGGGCTTT
The DNA here is from genome assembly GCA_963782125.1 of uncultured Bacteroidota bacterium. GTDB lineage: Bacteria > Bacteroidota > Bacteroidia > Chitinophagales > Chitinophagaceae > UBA1952. The sequence continues at coordinate 118,614 of CAWAID010000007.1, read as the reverse complement.
GGCAGGAGCCACAGTAGCCTTAGCAGCGACAGGCGCCGACTTTACAGGAGCGCTTTTTTTGGGGGCTGTAGCCTTTTGAGCAGCAGCCGCTTTGGCAGGAGATCCAGTTGATTTCTTAGCAGGGGCGGGAGCAGCCTTTTTTGCGGCAGCGTTCTTTGCCGGGGTTTCTGCTTTGGACGGCGCCTTCTTTACTGTACCTGTTTTTGTAGCATTTTCCGACTTTTTAGCCGGGGCAGCTTTAACAGCAACAGGCGCCTTTTTCTTTGCCGGCGCGGGTGCTGATTTCTTACTTACCACCTTTCCAACAGGTTTTTTTGGCGTAGCCATTCTTTACGATGTTTTTTTAATTAAAACATTCAGATGTACATCATTCAGTTCTACAACGTGTCCACCTGACATGCCTGACAAAGACGTAATATCATCTGCCAGAATTTCGGCGCAAATATACTCCTGATAATTCATTACGGCAAGGTTCAACGCGTCAAACCCCTCATAAGAAACGCTAATACGGTCGGTAAGGTCTAAGCCCTCGTCCTTGCGCAACTTCTGAATACGGTTCACAAACTCGCGGGCAAGCCTTCCTGCTCCAGTTCCGGCGTGAGCGTAATGTCCAGGGCCACTGTCAGCGTATCCTTATTAGCTACCGACCAGCCGGGAATATCTTCAGCAATAATGTCCACTTCGCCTTTTGAAACGATAACGAGCTCATTTTCAACCATTACATCTGTGCTGCCGGCCTTTTCTAGTTCCGCAATCTGCTGCTGGGTCATCGCAGTAATTGCAGCCGCAGCCGCTTTCATCCTTGCGCCGAGCCGGGCGCCAAGCAGTTTAAAGTTTGGCTTTATTTTTTTCTTAATAAAGCCTTCGGTGTCTGTCAGATATTCAATTGCTTTTACATTGACCTCGTTGCGGATCAGTTCATCCACTAGGCGGATCTGCGCTTCCATATGTGTATCCGTTATCGGAATAAGCACGCGGGTAAGTGGCTGACGTACCTTGATATTGACCTTTTTGCGAATAGAAAGGACAAGCGAAGAAATATCCTGCGCAAGGCTCATGCGCTCTTCCAGTTCCTTATCTATTCGGGAGGCATCAACGTCCGGGAAGTCGGCAAGGTGCACAGAATGGGCCTTTAGACGCCCGGTTGTACCATTCAGATTTCTATAAAGCCAATCGGAGAAGAAAGGCGAAATAGGAGCAATGAGTAGAGAAAGAGTTTCAAGGCATTCATATAATGTCTGATACGCAGCAATCTTATCCGCTTCATATTCACCTTTCCAGAACCGGCGGCGGCAAAGGCGTACGTACCAGTTGCTCAGGTGCTCATCCACAAAGTTTTCAATAGCCCGGCCGGCCTGAGTAGGCTCATAATCATCCATTTGTACAGACACTTCCTGTACAAGGCTGTTCAGCGAAGAAAGAATCCAGCGATCAATTTCGGGACGGTCATTCAGGGGAATGTAACTTCTCACTGAAGTGAAAGCCATCCACATTCGCATACAGCGCAAAGAATTGATACGTATTATATAATGTACCAAAAAATTTGCGCTGCACTTCGCCAATGCCGCCGATGTCAAATCGCAGGCTGTCCCACGGCGAGGCATTGGTAATCAGATACCAGCGGGTGGCATCAGCACTATATTTCTCAATGGTCTCAAACGGATTGACCACATTGCCGAGGCGCTTGCTCATCTTAGCTCCATTCTTATCCAGTACAAGACCGTTGGAAACCACTGTCTTATAAGCAACGGAATCAAACAGCAGCACGCCGAGCGCATGCAGCGTATAAAACCATCCGCGCGTCTGGTCCACGCCTTCCGCAATAAAGTCCGCCGGGAAAGCACGGTTCTTATCTATTGCTTCCTTATTCTCAAATGGATAGTGCTGTTGGGCATACGGCATAGCGCCGGAATCAAACCACACATCAATCAGGTCCGGCTCCCGGTGCATGGGCTTGCCGTCCTTCGTGGCCAGGATGATCTGATCCACCCAGGGCTTGTGCAGGTCTATTCCATTACCTTCTTTATAAAAAGTATCCCGCTGCCGCTCATCCTGACCAATTACGGACGGATGAATGAATTGGTTGAGACCTAGCTTGTCGTTCGCATGGCGAATTTCCTCTTCTAGTTCCGCCACACTGCCAATGCATTTGGTCTCCTTGCCGTCCTCGCTTACCCAAATGGGCAGCGGAGTGCCCCAATAGCGGCTGCGGCTGAGGTTCCAGTCCACCATGTTCTCCAGCCAGTTGCCAAAGCGGCCTTCGCCGGTGCTCTTAGGCTTCCAGTTGATGGTCTTGTTCAGCTCCATCATCCGGTCCTTGGCAGCAGTGGTGCGGATAAACCACGCATCCAGCGGATAATAGATGATGGGCTTGTCCGTGCGCCAGCAGTGCGGGTAGGTATGCTCGTACTTTTCCACGCTTGAATGCCTTGCCGTTTGCCTTGAGGTACAGCGCTATTTCCAGGTCCATGTCCTTCCAATCCGAGTCGGAGCGGTAATTCTTGACGAATTTTCCGGAGAGATGGAAGGCTTCCTCAAAATTGTCCATGCCATCCACAAACTTGCCCTGCTTGTCAACAAGGGTGAAGATGCCGAGGCCGGTCTTCTGGCCCACCTTAAAGTCATCCGCGCCAAAGGCGGGAGCTGTGTGCACGATGCCGGTACCGTCTTCAGTAGTTACGAAGTCGCCAAGCACCACGCGCAACGGATCGCCGCCGGAGAGGCCTTTTTTGATTTGCCTCAAAGGGCAGCAGCTGTTCATAGCGAATGCCTTCCAGGTCACGGCCTTTGAACTCTGCGATGATTTGCCAGGGCATGGCCCTTTGGCAGCCGGAGTTTGGGTTTTCGGATTTGCTGCAGCCGTAGGCGCATCCTCATGGGAGCGAGTAATGGTCTCGCCGCGGCCTTGCTGGCCATGCTCTTCGGATGCAGGGACGTAGCCGTTGGCGGCATAAGCGTCAAAGTCCCCGTTCTCACCTTCGGCTTTAAACCATTTACCAACCAGCGCCTTTGCCAGAATGACGTTGCACGGCTCATGCGTATAAGGATTGAATGTCTTTACAAGCACATAATCAATATTCGGCCCGACGGTCAAGCCCGCAATTGGAGGGCAGCGTCCAGGGCGTTGTCGTCCAGGCCAGAAAGTACGTTGGGCAGCCCATTCCGCATTCCGCATTCCGAGTTCCGAATTCGTCGCGGAACATCGCCACCACCGTAGTATCCTTCACATCCTTATAAGTCCCCGGCTGATTCAGCTCATGGCTGCGACAAGTCCTGTTCCCGCCGCCGGCGAGTATGGCTGGATGCTCACGCTCTTATACAGCAGGTCCCTGTCAAAAAGCTGCTTCAGGCACCACCACAGGCTTTCGATGTAGTCTGTGTTCGTAGGTGATGTACGGGTCTCTCATGTCCACCCAGTAGCCCATCTTCTCCGTAATGCTTTCCCATTCGCCGTGTAGCGCATCACTGCCTCGCGGCACTTCTGGTTGTAATCCTCCACCGAAATCTTCGTGCCGATGTCTTCCTTCGTGATGCCCAGCTCCTTTTCCACGCCCAGCTCCACCGGCAGGCCATGCGTATCCCAGCCCGCCTTGCGCGTCACCTGGTAGCCCTGCATCGTCTTGTAGCGGCACACCAAATCCTTCAGCGTGCGGGAGATGACGTGGTGGATGCCCGGCAGGCCATTGGCGCTCGGCGGGCCTTCATAAAACACAAATGGCGTTGCCCCTTCGCGGCCATCCACGCTCTTCTGGAATGTCTTTTCCGCCTTCCACGCGGCAGGATTTCCTGCTCGATGGCAGGCATGTTCAGGGAGATATATTCAGGGTATTTCTTTGCGACTGCCATAAGGGGCGCAAAGGTAACGTGGGAATGTTGGAGCGTTGGAATGTTGGCGCATGGCGGTAGTATCTCTGTTTGAAAGTTCACAGCGACTTGTCACCCTGAAAGGGCCCTGCATGTAGTTGCACGATTCTTACAGAATGACAAGTTTGCGCGAGCACCATTCAAACTAAGATACTACCGAGCGTTGTACCAGCGCTTCTCAATCGCTGAAATGCGCACTTAAAGAAAAGCGAGGCCAAAAAATTCAATTTTCAATTGGAAATTCTATTTTCCCAATTGGAAATTCACATTTTTCAATTGAAAATGGAAGAAAGCGAGCTGCTATCACGGCTCAATTCACCAGCACCCACTCAAAGCCAAACCTTATCATCAGGTCTTGGGAAGGATATCCCGGCGTCACCACCGTATTGCGCCAGAAAAGTGTCTGAATCTGGTCGCCCATCAGGTAAGCGCGAAAGCGTTTTACGCGAAAGTTGAAAAAGACGGAGCCCTCCGGCTTATTATCCGCCGTGTATTGGGTTTGATAATAGAAGCGGTTGTAGAAAGGGGCATAACCCTCCGGCGTGTAGCGCGTGTGGTAGCGCACATCCACGCCGGCAGCCAGCTTCAGCGCACGCGCAAAAAGCGCGGCCTCATAGCTGATGCTCCCGCGCCCCGTAAAGAGCGGCACAAAGAGCGGGGCATCGCCCGTGACGCCCTGAAAAGCGCCGTCCACATCCAGTATAAAGCCCCCAAAGCGCTGCACCTTCCGCGCCGTAAGCTGATTGACAGTAAAAGCACCGGCGGCCTGCGAGAATCGGAGCCTGCCATTGGTCACGCGGGAGGCTGAGTCGGCGAGGTAGATATAATTGCCCATCAGGTACGTGCGCGCACCAAGCGTAATGCCGAGGCGCGGCACCCGCAAGCGCTCCCCAGAAGGACGTGATGCTTTCTTTGGAAAGCGCGGCATCCTGCCGGAAGAATTGATTGGCGTAAATGGTGTAAGCATACGGCGCATCCGTAAGCTGCTGCAATCCGCCAATGCTCAGCGCGCCAATGCGCGGGCCAAAATCCTTGCTCAGCGACGCCCTGCGCCAGAAAATTCCCCGCGGAGGCGCCGTCAGAAAGAGCCTTGCGGAAGCTTCATAGCCCCATGCTTCGGGTGTAAGGGCCTCCTTACGCACATCGCCCGTGAGGTAGGTGGAAAGGATGGAAGATGCATCGCGCCCGGTAATGTACTCGGTGTAAAAAGCATCCACCCGCGTGCCAACGCCCACGCTGCCGCTCACGGCTTTAGCGCCCTGTCCCACAAAGCCGGAGAGGGTAAAGCGGTTGTCTATCCAGCGCCAGTATTGCTCGGTGTACACTGAGTCGTTCGTGCCAAAAGCAGGCGTAAAGAAGGAAGACCAGGCATCAGGCTGCGCCACAAGGCTCTTGAAGCGATGCTTCTGCGAGCCCGCCTCAAAGCGGTGCCCGAAGGAGAAGCGTGGCTGCAGCACAATGCTGTATTGCGTAGAGTCGGCATTGTAAAGCGTATCATGCCGTCCAAGTGTGAATTGGTGACGGAGGAGCACATTGAAGTCGCGCAGCGTATTGGTGAACGACGAGCGCCGGCCCTGGCTGCTGGAGTTGGTATAGCGGTCATTGTCCAACGCCACGGGAACCGTAGCGCGGTCAGAATAGCGCGTCTCATCCAAAAGTGTGTCGCCAAGAATGCCGCCATTCTCATCCGATTGCAGGTTGTTGTAAACAGCTGCGCCAAAGAGTTCATAGCGCTGATTCTTGCTGCTGTAATGTGTGCTCAGTGCACCGCAGTCGTGGTTGGACCGCTGTAGCCGGAAGTAGCCTGCGGAGTTAATTTTCTGATACTGGGCAGAAAAGTTCCAGCGGGGCGTGATGTTCTGCGTGTGCATCAGCCGCGCCGTCTGCTCCAGCTTGGAGCCAAGCTGGTACGAGAAAGATGTATAAGGGCGCGTGGTATTGTAATAGCGCAGGCTATCGGCCTTGAAGCGATAGACATCATACACATGATAGCCCAGAGAAGGCCCAGTGATTCCAATATTCTCCGGAATAAAAAGCTGGCTGCGCACGGGCGTGCCCAGATTGCCGAGATCGTGATAATAAGGCTGGATGAACGGCCGGCGCTGGAAATTGTGCAGCGTCGTATCCGGCAGCCAGGACCGCATGCCGGAAAAGGCAAGCGTGGAGTAGATGGTCACCGGCTCATCGTGCCAGTCCTTCTTTGCATTTCTGTTGGTGGTATCGCGCTGGGGCGTGTTGTCCAGCGTAATCGGATTTCCCGGAAGGGCAGGGGATTGCGCGGTGGCTTCTATGCCCAAAGCCATCAGCGCGGCGACAAGAAGCAGAAGAAGGCGAAGGCGCAAGAGGGACTATCGTTTTATAAACCGGCCGGTGAACCGCTGCCCGCCTGCCTCGGCGCGCAACACATACATACCCGCCGGGAGGTGCGGGGGTAAAGATACATCCAGCCGCCCGTTTGCTTTAGAAGATGGCTGCACGTTGCTCTGAAGCAGAGTGGCGCCTGCCATGCTGTAAATGGTGCATTTCACCTTCCCGCTGATGCCTGCAGGCAGCAGGACGCTCACGCACTCATTGGCGGGATTTGGAAAAAGGGGAAGGTATTCCGCCTCAATCTGCTGACCTATGCCCAACTTAGGCATGGCATCTGTTGCGTCCAGCACATAGAGACCCGTCTGCATATCGCTGACCAGAATGCGGTGCGAAGGCAAATAAGGGTAGCAGCCCCAGGCGCCAGCGAAAGTCTGCGCATCCGGGCCGGGATAAGTATCATAATAACCTGCCTGAAGCGGATAGACCGGGTCGCTCAGGTCGTATATCTGCAGGCCATCCATGTAGTAGGATATGAAAGCATATTGCCCTAGCAGGTATGGATTGTGCGGCATGGAAGTGCTGTCTGTACCGCGTGGGGAAAAGGTGCTAAGCACCTGGATATTGGCTGGGTTGTGCGCGTCAATCACCTTCAACGGCATGCCGAACGTTTCATCGGCCATCACACCGATATAGTCGTAGCCCATCCAGCTGCTGTGATTATATCCTTTATATGGATAGGCGGAGAGGCCACCCAGGATTTTTACTATTGGCAAACTGCCCATGTCCAGCACCGTGTAGCCTGTATTGCTTTTGCTGCACCAGGCCGTATCGTTGCGCACATACATGTCGTGCGTCTTGTCAAAGCCATCTATCAGCGCAACGAGCACGGGCTTTGCGGGATTGGCGAGGCTATAAACGCCCAATGAATGCTGCCCGGTACTGAAACCCGTTATGGTGCCGCAATACAGTCGGGCCTTAGCGGTGTCAATGAAGATATTATGCACGCGGTTCAGTGTATCCCGGTCGCTCACGTGCACAAGCTTGGGCGTATCGGGCAATACGCTGAAGGTCATAGACCAGCATCGCGCTTTGCAATCCTTCATCGGCTACGCAATAGAGATAATTTTTGTAAGTCTTATAATCCCGGTGAACGACCCCGCTTGTGGGCGTGGCCAAGAAAGCACGTTCCTTGCAGGAATCAATATCAATGATGTGCGCGCCGCGTGTACCGCCAATCACAGCATATTCCCTGCCTTTTATCGTAAAGCCCCAGACATCATTCCATTGTTGCCCGCCGCCATTAAGCGGAGCATTAGCCGTGTCCTTCCAGTTGCATAAGAGCCTTACGTTTTTCGCCTGCTGCCCGAAACTATTCCAGGAAAAAAGGGCAAAAACAATAAGTAGGTAGACGCGCCGCATAGCTTTAACTGCTTTTCATAACGATGCGGAAATGCGCTTTAGTGCACACCGCGTGCATTTAAAGCATGCTGGTAAAGCTGCGCATTTTTTAAATGCTCGTCGTAAGAAGCCGCAAAGCGATGGTAGCCAGAGAAATCTTCCTTTGCACAGAAATACAGGTAATCAGTCTTCGGCGCGGCCAGAACAGCCTCAATCGTCCTCGCCGAAGGCGTGCAGATAGGTCCTGGCGGCAGCCCGCTGACGTAATAAGTATTGTATGGCGAGGCAATGGAAGTTTGCGCGGAGGTGATGCGGCGCAGCGCAAAGTCGCCTGCCGCATACTTAGCGGTCGGGTCGGCTTGCAGCTTCATGCCTTTTTTGAGCCGGTTCAGGTAGGTGCTGGCAATCATAGGCTGCTCATCGCGCCGATTGCTTTCCTCTGCTACAATGGAAGCGAGCGTAATAGCTTCAGCAGGCGTCAGGTTCAGTGCTTTGGCTTCACTTATACGAGCCTCCGTCCAGAAGGCAGCAAAGCCTTTCTCAATTTTTCGAAAGGCCTTGTTCGCCGCTGTATTCCAGTAAAATTCATATGTATTTGGCATCACGGCGCAAAGCGCCGTTGCAGTATCCAGGCCAAACTTTGCGAGATAGGCCGAATCGGACAGCATCTTCCGCAGGGCGACAGAATCTGCCTCTAGATGGGTGCTGACGGCCCGGACAAAATCTTCTTTCGTGCGCAGCTTACCAATCACGAGCTGCACCGGTGTTTGCCGGCCGGAGCGAAGAAGCCGCACGATCGCATAATTACTCATTCCACGCCGAATATGATATTTTCCGGGATGCACATGCTGTGGATAGCCCGCCCGCCTGGCCAGAAAGTCAAAGGAGGCAGATGCTGAATATATCCACCTGAAGCCAGCGATTCCTTTACTTGTGCATAATCAGCGCCGGTATGAATGTACAGATACTCGCCTTTGGTGAGAGGGCAGGTGTTCGGGCCAAAGAAAAAGTAGGCAGCAATCATGATCACTGCGAGCGTGCAGAGCACCATTACTCGCACTAGCTTGTTGCCAACCGCCTGCTTTCTGCGCGCCATGCTGCAAATAAAAAACCTGCTTCGTAAAGCAGGTTTGTAACGTTGATGAATGGATTATTTCTTAGGAGCGGCAGGAGCGCCTGCAGGAGCCTGCTGCTGGGAAGCTGCGGGTGCGCCTGACTGAGCTTTGCCCTTACCAGGTTGCTCTACGCGGGCGGGCTTGTCAATAAACATTACCGTAATGATGCACAGCGCTGCAATAACGCCCATGGCGCTCCAGGTTCCCTTTTCCATAATGTCGGTGCTTTGCTTTACACCCATTACCTGAGTGGAGAGCGTGCCGAAATTTCCTGTAAGCCCGCCGCCCTTAGGCGCTTGCACGAGGATGAAAAATGCCAGTACGGTACAGGCAAGGATAATCAGTATTACAATAAGAGTAATCATATCAATCGCTTCTTGGCCGCATCGGCGCGGGACGCAAAATAAGTGCTTTTTGCCGGATATTTCAAGTGCAAGTTTACGATACATGTCGGCGGCAGCGCCCCATTTCTCCTGCCGCTCATATATCTGCGCCAGAGGCTCAGAGACGATGTCGTCTTCTTTCGTAATGGAAGAAACAGCCATTTCAAACACGTCCTCCGGAATTTCATCCGGCTCGTCGTCAAGGGCCGCGGCCAGTTTTTCCTGCTGCCACATGGAGCGAAGCGCCCGCTTTTCCTTAGCTTCCTCTTCTTCTTTCTGGCTCTTTGTCTTAAAATGGGCCAGCCATTCCGCAAATGCCATCATTACCATCAGCGTTTGCGGCTCTGTATTTCATTCGGAGCAATATGGGCCGCCTCATCCGCAATTGCTACGCCTTGGTGGCGGAAATAATCCTCTGTATAAAGCGGCTGGATGAGCGGCTGCTCATGGTGTGATTTTGGCGCTTCCGACCCTTCAGGCTCCGGCAATGCCTCTTCTGAAGGCGCTCCGGCAACAGCTATCACTTCAACGGCTTCCAACTCTATTGCATCTGCTTCCGGCATTTTGAACGCCTCCAAATCCTCTTCCTGCACCTCGTCATCCGGCGCGTCGTACGTTTCAAACGCATCTTCCTGTGTGAGCAGCGAGTAAGCCGGCAGCCAGTCGGAATTGTACAACTTGCAGCGTAGCGAGCGTTTTTTCGGAAAAAGGAGCCTGCTGATGCTCCCGCATGGCATCCATCAGTCGGATGGGAGTAAACCATGGCCAGGCGCGCAGTGAGGCGTCAATATCGCCTCCGTCCGGGAGGGCAGCAGGCGCGGCAAGCCAGCTGGTGATGGCATCAGGAGTCATCTTCATTTGCGGCTACCAATTTACAAAGGCTTTGTTGAAGATGTCGTCTGCAAGCTGCGTTCCAATATCGTCAATGAGGCGCGTCTCCACTGCTTGCAGCGATTGGGAGGCCGGAAAGTCAGAAAATCGGGAGAAGCTCTGCGTGAAGTCGGCCTTGGGATTAATCTTGTTCTTAAATACCATCTGCACCGCAATAGTCAGCCGGTTTTGGGAAGCCTGCTGTGTGTTTTGTACGCCTGATACCGTCACCTCATACGTTGTAATTGCACCGCTCATCTCATAGTCCGCCTCCGCATGCAGGCCATGTCACGGGCGTAAGGCCGGTTTGGGAAAGAATGCGGCTGCGGATTTTTTCTGTAAGGGCAGGCGAAAGGGTAGGCACCACATTACGCGCCTTGTTTTCCAGCACAGCAAAGCGGATCGTCTTTCCTTCTACGGATGCTCCGTAGAAGGAGTAAACGCCGCAGCCGGCGAAGGACATGGAGATTAAAAGAATGAGCAACAGCCGCATGATGCGTGGCGATTAAAAAACGTAAGCTAAACAAGTTCACAGCGACTTTGTCATTCCCGAAGGGAATCTCACAGGTGCTTTGGCATATTCGGTGCGAGATAAGATTCCCTTCGGGAATGACAAAGTTTGAGCGAGCAATGAATTACTCCTCAATATCATACTCCTTGATCTTCCGGTAAAGCGTGCGCTCCGATATGCCAAGCTCAGAAGCAGCGTCGCGCCGGCGGCCACGGTGCTTTTTGAGGGCTTTTGTAATCAGCTCCTTTTCCATGTCTGTAATAGAAAGGGCGTCTTCCACTTCTTCATGCTGTGCCATCGGAGTTTGTTGCACGGGCTGCACATATACCGGCGCTATATTCCCGAAGCCAGCTCCATTGCTCATCGCCATAATTGACGGTTGGCAGCAGCGATTCCGGAGCACGCGGTACTTGCGTGCCAGTAAAACCTCCCTGTGCCAAATGCCCCAGCGCACCTTTAATGTCATTCATGTCCTTCTTCAGGTCAAAGAAAAGTTTGTACAGAATGTCGCGTTCCGTACTGCCGAATCTGCACCGGCGGTGTTGGGTGCGTGGCTGAGCGCGGGCAACATTGGCGCAAGAGGAGCAGCGATGCGCTTTGGCAAGAAGCCCTCCAGCACATCAGCGGTAATCATGCTTATCAGTAGAAAGCACAGAAACCTGCTCCGCAATGTTCTTCAGTTCCCGCACATTGCCCGGCCACGGATAATTAACGAGCAGCTGTTGTGCGCCTGCGTCCAACTGCACGGCCTGCGTGCGGTATTGCTCTGAAAAATCATTGGCAAACTTTCGAAACAACAGCGGAATATCTTCTTTCCGGTCGCGGAGCGCAGGCACGCGGATAGGCACAGTAGAAAGGCGGTAATAAAGGTCTTCGCGAAACTTGCCGTTGCTGGCGTGTTCCAGAAGCTCCCGGTTGGTGGCGGCAATGACGCGCACATTCGTCTTCTGGACCTTTGATGAGCCTACACGGATAAATTCACCGGTTTCCAGCACGCGCAAAAGGCGCGCTTGTGTACCCAACGGCAGCTCGCCGATTTCATCCAGGAAAATTGTCCCGCCATTTACTGTTTCAAAGTAGCCTTTCCGGCTGTCCACCGCACCGGTAAAAGAGCCCTTTTCGTGCCCGAAGAGCTCGGAATCAATCGTTCCTTCCGGAATAGCGCCACAGTTGACAGCAATAAACGGATTATGCTTACGCGCCGAAAGTGCGTGGATGATATTGGAAAAGGCTTCCTTTCCCACGCCACTTTCGCCATTGATAAGCACGGTCAGGTCGGTTGCCGATACCTGCTCCGCTACATGCAGGGCATGATTGAGCGCGGGCGCATTGCCAATAATGCCGAAACGGGCTTTGATGCTTTGGATGTCCATAGAATAGGTTTCAATTATCAATGCCTATCGAGCGGGTGCCTCCAGGCTTTGATAATTGCTTCATTTTTCTGCTACGGCAGGACTAACATATCTTTTAACGATGACAAGAGCAGTGCAATTCATCAAATAGGCCGTAGGAGACTTGAAAGTTTTTTCAATTGGTGGATTGCTGGAATTTTTAAAACAATTGACGCTGCTGGCTAAACCATTCTGCCAATCAGCGTAGCCTGCGTAGCGCGCTCCACCTTAACCTGCACATAATCTCCTTTCTTCAAATCAGGCTTTCCTTTGGAAAAACCACCACTTTGTTTTGAGAGTTCCGGCCATACCAGTCATCCTTGCTGCGCTTGCTGTCGCCTTCTATCAGCACCTCGTACGTCTTGCCAATGTCGCCGGCATAGCTGATACGGCTGCTCTTGTTCTGCACCTCAATAATCTCCTGCAGGCGGCGCTTCTTTACTTCTTCCTGCACATCGTCTTCATATCGGCGTGCCGCCAAAGTGCCGGGACGCTCGCTGTAAGAGAACATGTACGCGTAATCAAAGCAAACCTGCTCCATCAGGCTAAGCGTCTGCTGATGCTCTTCTTCCGTCTCTGTGCAGAAGCCGCTGATCACGTCTGTGCTCAGGCCGCAGTCCGGCATGATCTCGCGGATGCGCTTCACCTTGTGCAAGTACCATTCGCGGGTGTAAGTACGGTTCATGAGCTGCAGGATGCGGGTGTTACCGCTTTGCACCGGCAGGTGGATATACTTGCAGATATTGTCGTAAGCCGCCATCGTGTGCAGCACTTTATCGGTAATGTCCTTTGGATGTGAAGTGGAAAAGCGCACACGCAGCAGCGGCGAAATCTGTGCCGACAAGCGCCAGCAAATCTGCAAAGTCAACCGGCGCTTTCTCTGGCGTAGTCCAATCCAGTAATAGCTATCCACATTCTGCCCCAGCAGCGTAACCTCGCGAAATCCGCGTTCAAATAGATCGTTGCATTCGCGAATGATGGACTGCGGCATCCCGGCTGCGCTCGCGCCCGCGGGTAAATGGCACCACGCAGAACGAGCACATATTATTGCAGCCCCGCATAATGGATACAAATGCGGTCACGCCATTGCTATCCAGGCGTACGGGCGAAAGATCGGCATAGGTTTCCTCACGGCTCAGCAGCACATTGACGCTCTTTTGCCCACCTTCTGCTTCTTCAATCAGGCCGGGAAGGCTGCGGTATGCATCCGGGCCTACCACGATGTCCACCAGCTTCTCTTCTTCCAGAAACTTCGCCTTCAGACGCTCCGCCATACATCCGAGCACGCCGATAAGCATCCCGGGGTCGCGCTCTTTTGCTTTTTCGAAGTTCTTAACCGCGCGCGTACGGTTTGTTCCGCCTTCTCGCGGATGGAGCAGGTATTGAGCAGTACAAGCGATGCTTCCTCGGCATTCCGCGTAGCAGAAAAGCCCTGGCCTTGCAGAATAGATGCAACGATTTCCGAATCCGCAAAATTCATCTGGCAGCCGTAGCTCTCTATGTAGAAGCGGCGCCCTAATGGCTGGCCCATGGGCATTGATGGCATGTACGCCTCACCCTGACGCTCTTCATCAATCTTTTTCACTGGCAGCGCCTCTGCCAAAATTTCATTCACCATGTTCGCAAAGGTATAATTTCCGTTTCGTGACATCGTTATAGCGTTTCACACTACAGCCATACATTATTGGCTGGCCAACGTACTTTAGCCAACCCATATGCACGATTTACTTGAGCTCCTGAAGCACCTGATGAACGCCGAATGGCTGGCGGACACCGTCATGCAGCACGGCGGCCTTTATCTGGTAGCCCTCGTGATTTTTGCCGAGACCGGCCTTTTTGCCGGCTTTTTTCTGCCCGGCGATTCCCTGCTATTTGTCTCCGGCCTCATCATTGCTAACAAGCCTGCGCCATTTGCGGAAGGTCCGCTGAATCTGCTCTATTGGATTGTGATTATTTCCGCTGCCGGAATTGCCGGCAATGCGGTGGGATATTGGTTTGGCCGTAAGACGGGGCCGCTGCTTTTTGAGCGCCGTGATACATGGATTTTTAAACGCAAGCACCTCGTGCAGGCGCATGACTTCTATGAGAAGAAAGGCGGTTCGGCCATAATTCTGGCCCGTTTCCTGCCTATTGTACGCACGTTTGCGCCAATTGTTGCGGGTGTGGTGAAGATGGACAGCAAGAAATTCCTGCTCTATAACGTCGTTGGTTCCATAGCGTGGGTGGCTAGCATGACTGCCGCCGGCTATCTGCTAGGAGAGTTTGTATGGGTGAAAACCAATTTTGAGAAAATTGTAATTGGCCTGATCCTTGTTACCACCGGGCCGGTACTTTTCAAGATGTTCTTCGGTAAGAAGCATCCTGTGCAGGAAGTGGCGGAAGACGTGACTATTAAATAGCCGCTGCACTTGACACGCAACGAAGCCACTCCGGCCAGAACCATCACGCTGCTCAGCGCACCGGTCATTGTGGCGGCGCTCGGTTACTTCGTGGATATCTACGACCTGCTGCTGTTTACGCAAATCCGCATTCCATCGCTCAAGGCACTTGGTTTGACGGATGCTGAGGTGAGCAAGACCGGCACTTTTATCTTGAATGTCCAGATGACCGGCCTGCTCTTCGGTGGCATTCTCTGGGGCGTATTGGGCGATAAGAAGGGCCGCCTTTCCGTGCTCTTCGGCTCTATTCTACTTTATTCTCTGGCCAACATTGCCAATGGTTTAGCGCAGAACGTGGCGCAATACAGCATCTGCCGACTTATTGCCGGCATTGGCCTTGCCGGGGAATTAGGTGCGGGCATTACGCTCGTCAGTGAGCTTATTCCAAAAGAAAAGCGTGGCATTGCCACCTCATTTGTCGCCGGCATTGGCCTGACGGGGGCGGTGGCGGCTTACTTTATTAAGCAACAGTTTGACTGGCGCGTATGCTACTATATCGGCGGCGGTATGGGCCTGCTCCTGCTGCTATTGCGCGTATCGGTGTTTGAAAGTGGGATGTACAAGGATTTAGAAAGCCGGGAAGTAGCGCGCGGAAATTTCTTCGCCTTCTTTACCGATGGGAAGCGGTTTAGAAAATACCTGCTCGCCATTCTCATTGGCCTTCCCACGTGGTACGTCATTGGTCGGCTCATTGCTTTCTCCAATGAGTTTGGTGAAGCGTTCCACCTTCAAGGGAAAATTGACCCTGCGCGGGCTGTGATGTTCGCATATGTCGCCATTTCCATCGGCGATATCCTCATTGGCCTGCTTAGCCAGGCTTTGCAAAGCCGAAAGAAAGCGCTGTACATTTTCTACGGCTTTACGGTTGCCAGCCTTATCATCTTTTTTATGCAGGAAGGCGGCAGTGTTGAAGGCATGTACTGGATTTGCGCATTCATGGGCTTTGGCACCGGCTTCTGGGCCATCTTCGTGACTATGGCGGCCGAGCAATTTGGCACCAATATGCGAGCGACTGCAGCCACTACTGTGCCTAATATGGTGCGCGGCTCCCTGCCGCTTATCACTTTGCTCCACGAGGCCCTTATGCCATCGCAGGGCTTTGTGCACGCGGCCGCAATAACTGGTATAGTCGTGATGAGCATTTCCATCGTTGCTGCCATATTTACCAAAGAAACCTTCGGCAAAGACCTGGCTTACTTAGAAGAAATTTCCACGTCCGCAGTATGAGTAATACCAGCATCAAAGATTGGGCGGAAGACGACCGGCCACGCGAGAAGCTAATGCTTAAAGGCCCTGCTGCCCTTAGCGATGCGGAATTGCTCGCCATTCTCATCCATAGCGGTACACCTAAGTACAGCGCGCTTGCTCTGGCACAAGAGGTGCTTCGCAAGGTGGCTGGAAACCTGCACGATCTGGGCCGCCTCTCCCTTTCAGAATTACAGCTTCCCGGCAAGGGCTTGGGCGAAGCCCGGGCAATCACGATTGCTGCAGCACTGGAACTTGGCCGCCGCCGGCAAAGCGCGGATGTGCTGAGCCGCCCTGCCATCACCAGCATGGAAGACGCCGCAGAAATCATCCTGCCGCTGCTGAACGACCGAAATGCGGAAGCTTTTTGCGTACTTTATCTGAACCAGGCCAACAAATTGCTTCGCTCTGAAATCATTTCTGTTGGCGGCATCACCGGCACTGTTGCGGACATTCGCATTATTCTCAAGAATGCCTTGCTTTACAATGCAAACCAGATGATTGTGGCGCACAACCATCCTTCAGGCAATCTCACGCCCAGCAATGCCGACCGTCTCCTCACTACGAAGCTCAAGGAAGCTGCGGCGCTCATGGACATCCGCCTGCTTGACCACCTCATCATTGCCGGCGGGCGCTACCTGAGCCTTCAGGAAGAGGGTTTGCTTGCCTGATAGCCTATACCCAGGAATACCCCTGCCCCGCATGGCGTATCTTGCGCCACCTTTTATAACAACGCTTTGGATAAGATTAAAATAGGTGTCTTCGGCGCGGGCCATCTTGGCAAGATTCATATGCAGCAATGGCTGCAGGTGCCTGCCGCAACGCTAGTCGGCTTCTACGATCCAGATGACAATGCTGCTGCCGCCGCCATCGCACAATACAGCGTAGAGCGCTTCGCCAACGAAGCGGCCCTGATAGCAGCCGTAGATGCGGTAGATATTGTGGCGCCAACCACTGCCCACTATAGTGCCGCCAAGAGCTGCCTGCAGGCCGGCAAACACATATTCATTGAAAAGCCGCTTGCCTATACGATGGAAGAAGCTGCTGAGCTGGTGAAGCTGGTAGGTGAGGCCGGCGTAAAATGCCAGGTGGGTCATGTGGAGCGGTACAATCCAGCTTTTCTGGCGCTTGGCGCGCAGTCGCTGCACCCGATGTTTATTGAAGCGCACCGGCTGGCGCAGTTTAATCCCCGCGGCACGGATGTAAGCGTGATTCTTGACCTCATGATTCACGACATAGACGTGGTACTGCATCTTGTGCAGAGCCCTGTGAAGCGCATTTCCGCCTCCGGCGTGGCAGTGATGAGTGAGAGCGCCGATATTGCCAACGCGCGAATTGAATTTGACAACGGCTGCGTAGCCAACCTCACGTCGTCGCGTATCTCCATGAAGAACATGCGCAAAATGCGGTTATTCCAACGCGATGCCTATATCGGGGTGGACTTCCTGGATAAGAAGACGGAAATTATCCGCCTCAAAGGCGAGGCTGACCCGGCGGGTATGCTGGACTTCCCTTTACAGCTTGCGAACGGTGAGCAAAAGATTATTTCCGTTAATATGCCGGAAGTGGCGCCGAGCAATGCTATCAATGCAGAGCTCAGCGAATTTGCCCAATCTATCCTTCAGGATAAGCCGGTACGTGTAAGCGTGCAGGATGGCTATAATGCGATGGACGTTGCCCATCAGATTCTCAAAAAAATGAGTGCTCACCATGAGCTGCACAATGTATAAGACTGTAAAGCGTTAATAACGCAGATTGCGGCGTGTGTCCTGCTGTTTATGAAAAAAATTTACGTTTCCTTTCTCGTTGCTGCATTGCTGTCGGCCATTGGCAGCTGCAACATCATTAATCCTTCTGAAGTAGTCCCTACCTATGTGCGGATAGACTCTTTTACTTTTCAGAATGATGTGGTGCGCGGCTCAACCTCGCATAAAGTCACCAATGTATGGGTTTACTATAATAGAGCGGCAGTTGGCAACTTTGACCTTCCTGCACAATTTCCGGTTATCGCAACAGAGGAAGGACGGCTTACGGTTATTCCAGGCATTGACTTTGATGGCCTGAGTGGCTATCCACTTATTTATCCGCTTTACAGAGCAGATACGCTGCACATAAAGCCATCGCCCGGTACGGTCATTCCTTTCAATGCAAAGACCGGATACATTGAGGCCTCCATTCTAAAATTTGAAGAACGCTTTGACAACGGCGCCGGCAGGAACAACTCATTCATACGGCGCAGCGGCGACACCACTATTTTCAATACAAACGAGCCGGGAATGGCGCTGGAAGGCGGAGGCCCGGAATTATGCGCCTTAATGCCGGATTTGACTCTGCCGTGGTGCTCAGTGGCCCTACGCTGCCCATTCTGGCCGGAAGTGATGCCTACATTGAACTGGATTACCGAGGCACCTGCAACCTACGAGTTGGTATGTATTCTCAGCTTAACAATGGCGGCGGTGAGTATCTGGAGCAAATCATTGGACTTAAGCCGCGCGAGAGTTGGGGTAAGATTTATGTCGGCATTACTAGCTGGATATCTGCGCATCAGGGTACAGAATACAGAGTGCTGCTCCGGGCCGATAAGCTGGCTGGTCAAACCGAAGGCTATGTACTTGTGGACAATGTAAAAGTGATCAGCTTCTGAATATAAATTCTACCAAGGCAGCGCATGAAGCTTGCAGACCCTGTTAAGAGGAGGGCCATCCGCCAACTTGCCCTGCTGGATTATACAGCGGCTGCGGTGGCGTGGATGCTGTTCTGGGTTTACCGGCACAAGTTATTGGGGCACGCCGAAGGCTGGCAGGTTTGGACCCAGCTGGGTCTGCGCGACTTTATAATCGGGCTGCTGCTGGTGCCGCTGGGTTGGGTTGTGCTTTATCTCCTGTCCGGCACTTACTTTGACCTGTACCGCAAGAGTCGCCTCCATGAGGTGAACAGAACGCTCATTTCCTGCATCATAGGAACGGTCATCATCTCGCTGGCTGTATTTGCCAATGACCGGGCCGACCACTCCTGGTTTATTAAGATGACCGGCCGGTATATGCTCATTCATACCCTTGCAACGCTGGCCGTGCGGCTCTTAATGCTCAACGCAGTGAAGCGGCGGCTGCTCAGCGGGAAAGCGGGCTTTCGTACCCTAATTATTGGCGGTAATTCAAAGGCAATTGACATCTATAAGCGTATCCAGGGAAGCGCTGTCCGGCAGGGCAACATCTTCGTGGGCTTTACCTACAGCACTCTTGAAGCAAGCAATGGTATGAGCCATTACCTGCCCCAGCTCTCCCACCTTTCTCAGCTTGAAAACACTATTGATGAACACGAGATAGAAGAAGTAATTGTCGCTGTAGACTCCTCCGAGCACCACATGCTGGAAGGTATTCTCACCCGCTTAAGTCATCGTCCCGTAGTGGTCAGTGTATTGCCAGACCTATACGATATTATCTCTGGCTCCGTAAAGACGAGCAATGTATATGACGTGGGCCTTATACACATCTACCCGGACCTTATGCCCGACTGGCAGCGTGTATGCAAGCGGGTAATCGATGTCGTTGTTTCACTATTCGCCATACTCGCCCTGTCGCCACTGTATCTGTTTGCCGCGTTGCGGGTAAAGCTATCATCGCCCGGCCCCGTGCTATACCTGCAGGAGCGGGTAGGGCAGTATGGTAAGCCCTTCAACATCCTCAAGTTCCGCTCCATGCGCACCGATGCAGAGGCGTCCGGGCCTGCTCTTTCCTCCAAAGATGATCCCCGTATTACGCGCTGGGGCCGCACTATGCGCAAATGGCGCATTGACGAGCTCCCGCAGTTTTTCAACATCCTGCGTGGAGATATGAGCCTCGTAGGGCCCCGGCCGGAGCGTGCGCACTTCATCAACATCATTTCTCAAACCCACCCCCACTACAAATATCTGCACAAGGTCAAGCCCGGCCTTACCAGCTGGGGCATGGTGCAATTTGGCTACGCCGAAAATGTGACGGAGATGAAGGCGCGCATGAAATATGATCTTCTTTACATTGAAAACTGCTCCCTCGCACTGGATCTGAAAATCATCCTGTACACGTTTATTGTGCTCTTTCAGGGAAGGGGGAAATAAGTCTGGCGGGCAGGCTTCGTTTGCGCGCGTTGCCTGGTAGACAATCACTAATGTGCTTGCTGAGCGGCCGGCACTGCCTGCCGTAACTTGCGGTCTGTGACCTACCAAATCAAGCTTCCTCAATTTGAAGGGCCTTTTGATCTGCTGCTGTTCTTTATTGAGCGTGATGAGCTGGATATCTATAATATTCCTATTAACGGGCTGATCAAAGACTTCCTTGCCTATATCCATGAGCTTGAGATTCTTGATATGGAAATGGCCTCGGAGTTTATCCTGTTTGTATCCACGCTAATGCGCATCAAGGCAAAGATGCTACTGCCAAGGCGGGAGCTGGATGCAGCGGGCAACGTAATAGATCCGCGGCAGGAATTGGTGGATAAGATACTGGAATATAAGCGCTTTAAGGAGGCTTCCGAAGGGATGGCCGCACTGGAGGCGGAGCGGCTGCTGGCGCAGAAACGTGGAAACATCCGAACGGAAATGGAAGCCATCTCGGAGGCTAATAGTGAGGGTACAGAAGTACAAACTATTACGGTCTATAAGCTCGCACAGACCTTTGAACGGGTGCTAAAAAAGTTTAAGGAGCGAACGGACAAGCCGCAGCATGTGGTGGTAAAGTACAATTACAGCCTTGAAGGGCAGCGGACCTACCTGATGGAACAGGTCGGTAGCACGGGGCGGGTCACTTTTGAAGGGATTTTTGCAAGCTGCCAAAACCGGATACATGCCATCTTCACCTTCCTTTCCATGCTGGAACTTATTCAGCAGCACTACCTGACGATCCTGACCGGCGGCGGCCGGAATAATTTTATCCTGGAATGGAATAACAAAGGGGAAGAGGCGGAAGACATTGCTACCGAAACAAGCCATTAACGCTTTCAGGCCCCAATATTGCCGCTATTAACACGGTATTCCATCTGGAGTACCAGAGCATAAATGCTGTGGCTTAAATGCAATAGCATAAATGCTGGAAATGAATCCCGGTGCTGTCGGACAGTAACCCGGGGTTTGTTGTTTCAGGCATCTTCATTAATCAACGGCAGCAGGATGGAAAAAGTAGCACCATTTCCAGGTTCTGAACTAGCGTCAATATAACCGCCGTGGTTTTCCACTACTTTTCTCACTATTGAAAGGCCCACGCCGCTACCTGGATATTCAGAGCGGTTATGAAGGCGCTGAAAAATCTGGAAAATGCGCTCGCGGTAAGTAATGTCAAAGCCAATGCCGTTGTCGGTTATCTGGATCAGCTGAAATTGCCGCTCTCTGTCCCGCCCGGCTACCGCCACGGGCGCATTCTTGCCTTTGATAGTGCTTGAAGTAATGCGTATTTCCGGCGCCCGGTCTGGCGGGCAGAATTTAAGCGCGTTGCTTAAAAGGTTAAGAAAAACCTGTCCGAGTTGCGTGGTCTGGCCGGCAACTGGAAGCAGATGATCCCACTTAATGCTGGCCTTTTTCTGGGCAATGACCCGCTCCAGGTCTATGAGCGCTGCCTGAAGCACTTTTGTGGTGTCTATAATCTGCATCTCGGCGGGCTTCGCCGATGCCCGGCTGTAGGCTAAAAGGTCTTCAATCAGTGTGCCCATTCGTCCCGTTGCCGACTGCATACGAGCTATAAGATCGGCTCCGGCGGGACCAAGCATCTCACTGTAGCGGCCTTGCAGCATGTCACCGAAGGATTTGACCTTTCGTAGCGGCTCCTGCAGATCGTGAGATGCTACGTAAGCGAACTGTTCCAGATTAGTATTGGAGCTGCTCAGTTCAGCGACGTGCTCTTCCAGTCTCCGCTGGAGGTTTTTCATAGCCGTGAAGTCGGTGAAGGTCACCAACACGCCATCGTCCACCTGTGTGCTCATTATGTCCAGCCACACGTCAATGCCATCGGCATCGTAATGAAACTCAAATCGGTTTAATGTACCTGTAAGGAAGGTGTGGCTGTACCGGTCAAACAGGCCATTCGTCTTGTAACTGGGAAACCACTTGCTACCCAGCGTTCCTATCACGGCCTCCGGCGTTTGGCCTACGTAAGCCGCCAGCATTTTGTTGGCAACGGAGAAGCGAAAATCTGTCAATATACCTTGCCTGTCATATACCGGTAAGAGATGAAAGATGGCGGCCTGCGCGGTATCAATAATAGCATGCATCACGGCGCTGCTCGCTTCGGCCGCCACTTTTTCTTCACGTACGGTCATCAGGTTACGCAATGATTCCTGGGAGCTGCGTTCTGCCTCATTGGCGCGCAGTGTAAGCAAATGCTCTTCCGTGACGTCTTCTGCAGTGTTAATGATACAGGTCAGCCTACCTGAAGCGTCGGCGACCGGTACGTTCGTCACATTCCAGTAGCGAAGCTCATAGTTTTCAGCGCCTTCTTGCCGGATGGAATATCGTTGACCTTTCAATTCCTGCAGACGCTTTGTTTCAATTGCAGCTATCAGCGATGCCCTCAGGTCGGTAACGCCTGTAGCCTGGTTATCATGCGGGTTGTCGGGGAACGCATCAAACATTTTTTGGCCAACCAACTCAACGCGACTGCGTCCTGTCGTCTTACAAAAAGCGTCGTTTGCCTCAAGAATCTGGAAATCCGGCGGCTCTGGAGAGAGTAGTAGTGCCGGACACGGAAATGCCTTGAAAATGGAAATGAAGAAACCTGGGTCCTGGCCAAACATAGGATTACAAACGTGCTTACGCGGTGATATTCAGCCCAAAACCTTATAAAACTATTCCCATAGACGGCTGACCGATTGCATACACGCCCAAATGGCAACTTTAACCCGCCTTTCGGTAAAAAGAAGCCCCGCAATTGCGGGGGTCTTAGTGGAAAGAAGCGGGGAATTGTCGAACCTTTTCATTGGGGATATGCGGATTATTGAATCGCTCTTGTCATGTAGGCAACAATAGTTTACGCATCATTTCCTACGGTCTCAAAAAACGAGAAATTGCAAACAATTGGGCACTGTAGATTTATTCTTTTAAATCACATCCAGCCTTGTCGGATTATTGCAGATCACAGCTCTCATGCCTATCTGTCATTTTTCTGCGGCATCTGCCGCGTGTTCCAAAAAGGTAAAGTATTCTGAGTAACCCTGCCGATGAATTTGGATTTTGTATTCAGTCATGCTAACTGTGCCTAATTCAGCGTGCAAAGAAGTTGAAGCATTGGGCAACCTGTATGTCGTCAAACCAAAGTGGACTACTTGATGCATGAGCGTATGTAGTGTTTGGCGGATTCTGAAAGATAAAGTTAGGGTGAGTTTTCTCAGGCATGGGCAACAAAAATGAAGGTCGGAATCTGCGCCCTGCCCTTTACAAGACAGGGCGCTTTTCATTTCCGTTGGCTCCGGCTATTCCTGGCGGGTTGCTCTCCAGCATTGCCCGCTTCCGCTTCGCCGGCGCATCTCAAAGCTATTCCTTTTGCACCATCTTCCGCCGGCGCTGATGCGCTTTCCTGCGCTCCTGCAGGGTGCGGACTTTGGTGCGTTTTCTCTTTTCCAGAACGGCTGCGCCCTTGTCAAAGTACACCTGGGCCGGTGTCAGGTTGTTGATGGATTCGTGGTAGCGGTGATGGTTGTAATGATGCACAAAGGCAGCCACTGCGCGTTCCAGTTCTTCAGGGCTGTAATAGTTTTCCAGCAGTATCCGGTTCTTTAGTGAGCGGTTGTAGCGCTCTATCTTTCCTTGCGTCTGCGGATGCATGGGGCGGCCATGAACGGGTGTTATCTGTTCTCCTTTGAGGAAGAGCTTGAAGGAGTCCGCGATGTAGGAGCTGCCGTTGTCGGAGAGCAGACGGGGCCGCTGGCCTTTGGGCAGGTTCGCATGAGCAAGCGCCTTTGTTACGGTGCTTTGCGCATCTTCTGATTTCATGCCGCTGCACAGCTCCCAGCCTACGATGTAGCGGCTGTAATCGTCCAGCACTGTTGAGAGGTAATACCAGCCCCAGCCCACGATTTTGAAGTAGGTAAAGTCGGTCTGCCACATCTGGTTGGGCCTGCTTGTCTTGTCCTTAAACTCTGCTGAGGCTGAAGTGATTATGTGCGCCGGAGCGCTTAGCAGCCCGTATTCACGCAGGATGCGATAGACGCTGCTCTCACTGATGTAGTAGCCGTGCGCATCGGTGATGTGCCAGGCCAGTTCTCTTGCTGAATAGTCTTCTTTTTCAAGGGCTATCTCTACGACCTGTTCTCTTGTTTTCTGCGGTATCCGGTTCCATGTCTGCCGCTCTGATGGAGTGGCAGCTTCCAA
This sequence comes from uncultured Bacteroidota bacterium, assembly GCA_963782125.1. GTDB lineage: Bacteria > Bacteroidota > Bacteroidia > Chitinophagales > Chitinophagaceae > UBA1952. The sequence continues at coordinate 94,757 of CAWAID010000007.1, read as the reverse complement.
TCCCTGCGCACCCTTTCGGCGGTGCTTTTCGTACCACTTGTAAAAAGTGCTTTTGTGGATACCAAGCTCTGCGAGTGTGCGCTTCACGCCCACGTCGGAGCCATCCACAAGGCGGATGATTTCTTCCTTTTCCTGCGTGCTGTATCTCATATACTTCTTCTGCTCAGGTTCATGTTTTATTCTAAGCCTCTCAAACTTTTTTTAAGCACCTTGACCTCTATGGAGAGGTCGGCAACGAGGTCTTTGAGGTTTCTATTTTCGTCTTTGAGGTCTTTTACTTCGGTGGATGTAGCGGAGCGTTCTGTGTCTCCTGAAAGGCGTTTCTTGCCTGCTTCCAGGAAGTCTTTGCTCCAGTTGTAGTAGTTGTTTTCGTGGATGCCGTACTTGCGGCAAAGGGCTGCTATTGACTCTTCTCCGCGCAGTCCTTCAAGGACTATTTTGATTTTCTCTTCGGAGGAAAATACCCGTCGTGTCTGGCGCTTGATGTCCCTGATAATACCGTCTGCGCTTTGCTTGTTCTGTTCCATTTGCAGGAGTTTTTGCGTTAGTAAATTTCCGCAAAACCCTACATAAGACTTCTATGCCTTATAGTCCACTTTACGCTGACGATTTACAGGTTAAAGGGCCGGTTGCCTGTATTTTGGAAGGTGATGAGTCCATCTACATCAAGCGCGGGAATGTCCATCATCAGCACATGCTTCAACAGCACAGGTGTATCTTGGTTATCGCCTCCTCTCACAGAGAATTGCTTGAGAGCATGGAGCACTATGGGGTGGAAATAATCGCAGATGTCGGGCATTATGCCTTCCTTAAAAATGTAAGTATCAGTTGTCTCGCGCACATATTCGCTATCCTGCATCCTGCCGTTGCGCTTTCGCTTGCTGCAGTAGTAGTAGGTAGATTTATGGTGGGCGGGGGCGTCATAGTCCAGCGCTACAGAAATACCTATCAGCCGGAAGTCATCTTTCATAGTTGGCAGCTCCTTCGTCTGGTTGGTAGATGGGAAGTACCGGGCAAGGTTCCTGTTGAAATGCCCATCCACAATCAGCGAATCATTCTTGGCAACATATACGTCGACAAACTCTTTAAACTCAGCCGGGTCGGTGGATTTACCGACGATCTTCGGTGTGGCGCCCTTAAAATCGCTCAACCGCAAGATGCAGCCGTAGGAGTTCATGGCCCTTCTAAGCTTTGAGCAGTAGCGGTTGTGCCGGTTGCCCAGTGCGGCGCCCGCCTGGCGGCCTCCGGCTGAGGGGTAGCATTGGTCTTCGCTGTTGGTCATCTCCACCTCGCTCCAGTCGTAAGAGATGTCATCTACATACTGCTCTGCATAGCTTTGGTCCAAAAAATAGCCAAGCATTTCAGTAGCATGTCGTACGCGGCTGCCCCTGTTCTCACTATCGTCGTGCCGAAGCGCCTCGTTCACGTCGCTTATCAGTATCCTGATGACGCCTATGCATCGCTTGCCCGACCAGATAGGAATACCTGTATATTGATAAGCAAAACGGGCATCGGATGCGCCCCTTACTAGCGAATACCGGCAAATCTTAATTAGAAACTTGTTAAATGCTTTGGGCAAGCCTTCCTTGCCGGCTTCCATCAAATCTTCAAGATGCAGAAACGGGCGGGAGGCATCGTAAATGCCAATCTTAAGGTCACCGTCCGCGATCGTCCGGTAGTAAAGTCGCCCGCTTGGATTAGCAACATAGGGGCCTATAGGATATTGCTCCTCTTCTTTAAAAACCTTTTTATACCGCGAATAAAATGCCGTCTTATCCAATATATAGTAGCCATGCTCGGCTTTGCTAGTTGTTGCTAATTGAATGGAGTTGTCGATGCACTTCCGGATAAAACCGACGGTGAACTCAGCTTCCGGTAGGTCTTCATTCAAAAACCGGTAATTGAAGTGCTTGAATCGAGCGGTCTTAAAGTCTTCGATGAGGCACCCGAGTTTCTTATCAGAAATGTGCTCTGGTATCCCGAGATCGTGAAAGCAGTCCAAAAGAAAATCATAAATCGTTATATATTTTAATACATGTAGCTCACGGGCTACCATCTTGTGAGATAGCGGTACACCGTCGGATGCCGGTCGATACTCAAGCTTGTCTGCATTGATGTACGTGCCACTATTTATCAGCCGATCCTTGCTGCCGTCATAAAGTAATATGCTTACAGCATCGGCATTGGCCAATTTGGCAATAATGCGGCAGGCACAATCATTTCGCATGATTGCTGAAAGGCCGCTATGATAAATCTGGGCAATCAATCCAAAAGAACTGCTCTTTTCGTCGGTAGCGGATATATTGTGATCACTTGTGTCTTCCAGCATAACGGATATATATTGTCTATCAAAGGGTGCCAATATACTCCAGCTCTAGGGAGTCTACAATAGCTATTGCTAAGTTTTTAAACTTCGTGATTTTGGCTGGCAATCTTCAGATTGCCGCTGAAAGAAGGAGCATATGCAGAAGCGCAAAGGCCTGAAACCCGCTCTGGTAACTATGTCAGCTTTCTTGCCGCTAAAACTTACTTTTCTTATCTCAGAATAACTTCTTCCCACTCATTATTCACGATTTTGGACGATAGAAATGAAAGGACTGCAGAAGTTGACTTTCTATAATTGGTGGAATCCGCCCATCAGCCGATCACTCTGGCTACGGGCTACTGGCAATTCTGCTCCATTATCCATAGTCAGAAGACATTCTTTTCGATTGAAGTGTTTGACGTGATGCAGATTGCTGATATACTGGCGATGAATGCGAAGGAAGTGCCGCTCTTCAAGCATCTCCTGCACATCCTTAAGTGTTTTCGAATGGTGACAATCTTCCCAGCTTTCAATATTAGCCGGGAGTAATTATTGCTGGCCTCCGCGTAAATAATCTCATCCAGTTCAATAAATGAAACTCCGGTTTGAGCGGGAATTGCGATCTTGCTTGCCGGCTCTCCCTAGCACCTGGCGCTGCAGAAAAGCTGAGTTGAGCCGACGATGGCGTCCGGTTTTGGGCTGCTTTAGAGACAGCAGCTTTCAGATCGTCGGGGTCCACTGGCTTTACGAGGTAGTCGATGGCATTGAATCTGAATGCACGTACGGCATACTCATTGTAGGCGGTGATGAAAATGATGTTGAAATGAAGCGGCATCAGGCGTTCCAAGAGTTCAAATCCGTTCATGACGGGCATTTCGATATTCGAGGAATAGGATATCCGGTCGCAAAAGCTCTATCTCCTCTAGGGCTTTTGAAGAACTTGTGAAAGCACCTACTATCTGGACATCAGAGCAGTGCCGGGTGAGTTGCAACTGAAGCATGGTGACGCTGTCTGGTTCGTCGTCTATGATAATTGCTTTGAGCGGTCTCATTTGATGGGGAGTTTTATGGTGACAAGGGTACCGGCAGCTTGGTGTTCTGCGTTGAAAAGATCTGTGATGATAACCTCAGCACCAGCTTTATATTTTTGATTGATCAGAGCAATGCGTTCTCCGGTGACTATGGTGCCAAAGGACTTGTGTTGCACCGCTGTCTTGCTTTTAATGGATGCGGCCTGGTCCCTGCCTACACCATCGTCGGAAATGATAATGATTAACTTATCATGCGCTGAAGACTGAGAAACATCAATATGAATAGTCCCTCCTTCCTCCTTATGCATCAGTCCGTGCCAGATTGCATTTTCCACGTAAGGCTGTATCAGCAGCGGAGGGATTTCAATAAATTCTACATCGATGTCCTTATCCACATGAATTGTGTACCGCAGCTTTTGCTTGAAACGCATGGATTCCATTTCAAGATACAAGTGCAGGGATTCGAGCTCCTTAGAAAGGATAATATTTTCGGCACGGCCACTATCCAGCATGTTCCGAATAAGCTTAGAGAATTTGGTCAGGTATTGGGAAGCTGCCTCTGTATTGTTTTGCTCGGTGTAGAGCTTAATTGAGTTCAGACAGTTAAAGATGAAGTGTGGGTTCATTTGCGCGCGCAAGGCGGTGAAGGTGATATCGTTCACTCGGCTTCTATACTCAGCTTCTTCCAGTTGCCTATCGGACTTCTCTTTCAGAAGCTCGTTTTTCAATTTTAGTCGTTGGAAGCGGCTGCGGAAAATAAAAATGATGGCAATCAATCCAAGACAGATAAAGGATGTAACACTGCCCAAAACCCATCTCAGCTTTAACCGGGATCTTCTAAGTGCCTCTTGTTGCCTTATTCTTTCCTTATCTTTTTCCTGTCTTCCTACTTCGCGTTCTTGTTTCCGGAGATAAGTGTATTCGATCTGTTTTCTTTTAATTTCTTCCTCGAGTATTATTCGGCGCCTTTCCTCCTCAGACTTTGCAGCAGCTTGTCTTTTTTGAAATTCATTTTTGAGTGCGCCAAGCTCTATTTCTTGTTCCAAAACAAGTTTCCGCTTCTCATTTTCTAAATCAATTGAATCATGCTCATAGGATGCATCACGCATCATTTTGTCATATGCGATAGCACTTTGTGTTTTGAGGGTATCTGATATTCGATCAGCTTCCTGCTTATTCTTCAGTGCCAGATTTATATTTCCCTGTAGCTTTTGTATTTCGGACAGTATATTTAACGCCGGTACTTTGGTTTTTTTTTCAATCAAGGAGTCAGATGCTTCTAAAAAAAGTGCGTAGTGTTCAGATGCCATTTTCAGAATACTTGCCCTGTTTTCAGGGATCAATAAATCACCTGGTTTACCAAACAGGTCATTTTTGGCGAGCACTAAATAGGCGTTGGCGAGCCGTAGGTGTATGCCGGCTAATTCCTTTTGTTCGTTCTCACTTTGGTAAACCCTTGCCTTTTCATTTAGCATTAATAGATTTTCGCGCAAAACCAAGACTACCTGATCCTTCATATCATTAGGAATAGGGCCGAGAATTCCGGCCTTCATCACAAACAGGTTGCCATCATTGCCATAACCGAAACTGAGATTCTAGATTTTTGAGCTTATCAGGATTGTTAGCAAAATGAGTGTCTTCGCTGATTGGTCGCAATGTATCTGCATGCTCTTCTATCCTTTGTGCGAAGAGTAATAAAGGAAAAACCGAAAAGGCTGTAAAAACTACGAGGTACTTCATATGCCTTGTAAGGCTGGGTTGAATATAAATCTAATCTTCTCAAATTTTAGCGCTGTAACGTATCTGCGTGAGATGTAGCAGTCGGCTGGTGAACAGACTAATATTTTTAGTTTGGCCAAGAAGGATAGCCGTCGGGTAAATCCGGATTTACTATTCCGCTTAATAGAGGTAAATCGCCAAAGACAGAAAATGGCACAGGCTATTTGGGAAGGGCGATACCAATAACGTAGATCCTTTTGGTATAAATGCAAAAGATTCCGGCCTTCCCTCAATAAAACTGCCGCTCGCCTGCTACAATTAGCCGTTCGCAGAGTTGATTTAAGCTAGCCTTCACGGGCCTGCTACTTTAGTTGTGCGCACGAACAAGGTCTAAGCTGTAGCGGTTGGTCCTGTGTCATAATTGAGGAGAAGGAGCGGTTGCGATACAAAATCTATTGCTCACAATTCACAAACAACTAAGCAATGAAAAAGCTTTTCCTACTGATCTTTTTTGCCGTTACTCCCTTCTGGGCCCTTGCCACCCATCGCACTACCGACAAGGACAGCGCAGCGCACTATCTTCAGATGGGTGCTACCGAGGAGGCTGCCCGGAAGTATAATGCAGCCTGGCTTTATTATGACAAGGCGACCCAGTTTGATCCATCAAATGTAGAAGCCTGGTTACGTATGGCTGATGTCTGTTTTCTCATCAGAAAAAATAAATGCGGTATTGACGCGCTGGAGGCTGTCCGCGACTTGCGCCCACAGGATTACGCGCTGCAATGGAAACTCATCAGGATTTATTATGGCTATGACCAGTATGCAAAAGTAGTAGCGCTTTTGCCTTCCCTTCGTGAGCACGTGAGTGCAACGCCCGGTTGGCTATTCATGCTAGGTAAGAGCTATTACACTCTGTCAAATCCGGATTATGATAAGGCAATGGAATATTTGAAGCGAAGCCTGAAAAAGGAGGGTCCGAATGCGGAAGCTGCTTATCTGATTGCCCGCATGCAAGTAAAAATGGAGAATTATGCGGCGGCTGTTCCATTTTTTGAGCTTTCCCTGTCCCTTGATACAATACCGCAACCTACCCATATGTATGACCTAGCGTTGGTATTGTATACGGCAGGGAAGCCTCATGAGGCGATTCCATATTTTATCAAAGCGAGGAAAAATGGATATCCTCAAACCGACTCCTATGCTCGCAATTTCGCGACAACATTAGCCGATGCGCAGCAACCTGGCGAAGCTATCGCAATTTTGGAAAAGCTTCTTGCCCGAAGGGAAAAGGATTTAGGTATTATCAGGATGATTGCAGACATCTCTTATATTAGTGGTCACTATCAGAAGGCAATTGACTTCTATGACAGGCTTTTGGAGATAGATCCGGATAATGCGCGTGTAGTGTATCAAATCGGAAGCTGCTACGTTAAGCTTGGGAAGGAAAAGGATGGCAAAACACTTTTCAAAAAAGGCGATTGATATGGACCCTAGCCTCAAGGTTGTGCGGACGCCCATACATGTCAATTGAGAGGTGAGGTAAAGAAATAACGGGTGGCGAAACCATAGCTTTTTAGAAGACCATATTATTCACTTTCTGCACCGCGTTGGCCTGCACGCAAAGCTTACTTCCAATATTCAAACCACGAACCAGTCAATAATCATGAAACAAACATTACCCTGCACTTCCCGAAGAGCAGCTATCCTGATTTACTTTATGCTACTATGCGTGGGAGCACAGGCGCAAAGCTTCAATCTGGGCACGCCTGTATCCAGCGGGCGATTCGGCGCAACAGTTACCGTGCTTACTAATGGCAACTACGTGATTGCTGACCCCTTCTGGGACAATGGCAGCATCGCCGATGTGGGCGCCGTGTACCTGTACAATGGCAGTACCCATGCGCTGATAGCTACTCTAACCGGTAGTCAGGCAAACGACAAGGTAGGCTTTGATGTCACTGCCCTAACCAACGGAAACTACGTGGTGCGCAGCATTTTTTGGAGTAATGGCACTATTACCGATGCCGGCGCCGTCACGTGGTGCAGCGGTACAACGGGCGTAAGCGGAGTAGTAAGCAGCAGCAATTCGCTCGTGGGCAGCCAGGGCTACGACGATGTAGGTAGCGACGGCATCACTGCCCTGCCCAACGGCGCCTACGTGGTGCGCAGCACTCATTGGCATAATGGCTCTGCTCCCTATGCAGGCGCGGTTACCTGGGGCAGTGGAACCGCGGGCATTAGCGGCGTGGTAAGCAGCAGCAATTCGTTGGTAGGCAGCCAGTGGGGCGATCAGGTAGGCGGCGGCATCACCGTCCTCGCCAACGGGGCCTATGTGGTGTACAGCGAACTTTGGGATAATGGTATTACTGACGTCGGTGCGGCCACATGGGGCAGTGCAACTGCGGGGGTCAGCGGGGTTGTAAGCAGCAGCAATTCGCTGGTAGGTAGCTATCACAACAATGCGGTTGGCCGTGACATCACCGTCCTTACCAACGGGGCCTATGTGGTAAGTAGCGGCGGTATTAACCAGGCCGGCGCTGTTACTTGGGGCAGCCCAACGGCGGGGGTCAGCGGCACGGTTAGCAGCAGCAATTCGTTAGTAGGGAGCCAATATGGCGATGCGGTAGGCGTTCGCGTCACCGCCTTGACCAATGGCAATTACGTAGTGACCAGCTATTATTGGGATAATGGCACTATTGCCGATGCCGGCGCCGTCACTTGGTGCAGCGGCACAACAGGCCGCACCGGCGTGGTAAGCAGCAGCAATTCGCTCGTGGGCAGCCAAGCCTACGACTATGTAGGGCTCGGCGGCAATGTAGGGCTTGGCAGCATCACCGCCCTGACCAACGGGGCCTATGTAGTGCGCAGCGATTCGTGGCACAATGGCACTAATGCCTATGCCGGCGCAGTAACATGGGGCAGCGGTACAGCGGGCATTAGCGGTGTGCTTAGCAGCAGCAATTCGCTCGTGGGCAGCCAAGCCTACGACTACGTCGGGCTCGGCGGCATCACCGCCCTGACCAACGGGGCCTATGTGGTGAGCAGCTATTTGTGGGATAATGGCTTTAATGGCGATGCCGGTGCGGCGACCTGGGGCAGTGGTACAGCGGGCGTTAGCGGTGTAATTAGCAGCAGCAATTCGCTCGTGGGCAGCACTACCAATGACAAGGTAGGCAGTGGCGGCGCCACCGCGCTGACTAACGGCAACTACGTGGTGCGCTCCCAGAATTGGCATAATGGCACTATTGCCGATGCCGGTGCGGCTACTTGGTGCAGCGGCACTGCGGGCCTCAGCGGAGCGGTTAGCAACAGTAATTCGTTAGTTGGTAGCCATTCCAACGACCAGGTAGGCCTTGTTACCGCCCTAACTAACGGCAACTACGTGGTGCGCTGCCAGAATTGGGACAATGGCTCCATTACCGATGTCGGTGCGGCTACTTGGGGCAGTGGTACAGCGGGCGTTAGCGGTGCGGTTAGCAGCAGCAACTCGCTCGTAGGCAACACTACCAACGACCGGGTAGGCGATAGCATCACCGTCTTGACCAACGGCAATTATGTGGTGCGTAGCTATCTGTGGGATAATGGCACTATTGCAAATGCCGGTGCGGTCACCTGGGGCAGCGGTACAGCAGGCGTCAGTGGGGCGGTCAGCAGCACAAACTCGCTGGTTGGTAGTACGGCCGGCGACTCAGTTGGCAGTCCTGGCATTACCCCTCTTACTAACGGTAACTATGTAGTGCGCAGCACCATCTGGGATAATGGCGCTGTCGTGAATGCAGGAGCAATAACGCTCGGCAAAAGCAATGGCGGCACGATTGGAGCCATTACATCCTGCAACAGCGTGCCGGGTGGCATTACCAATAGTATTACCTATTCCCGCTTTGCTTACAACAATACTTATGAATACCTCATTGCAGGCAAATACACTGAGAATATAGTCACCATATTCAGCCCATCGCAAAGCACGCCAGCTAATGCATCCGACAGCGTCACAGACAATGCCTTGGGCATGACCACTATATCCTTTGTAGATGTCTCGTGTAAACTCATTGCTTCAGTCAAACCTTCCGGCGCCAGCCCGGTAAGCGGAAACGTGACGGCTAAAGTGTATGTAGAAAGCACAGCCCCTACCTATAATGGCCATGCCTATGTCATGCGCCATTACGACATCTTACCGGCTAATAACCCAAGTACAGTTACCGCTACTGTGACCCTCTACTTTACACAGGCAGAGTTCAACAATTACAACAGCAATAATGGCACCGACCCTGACCTTCCAACCTCAGCATCTGATGCCACCGGCATCGGCAACCTGCGCATCCGCCAGGAGCATGGCATATCCGCCTCCGGGGCACTCGGCTCTTACAGTGGCAGTACTGTAGTAATAGACCCTGCGGATGCCAACATCGTCTATAACAGTAACCTCGGGCGCTGGGAGGTCCGCTTTGATGTCAATGGCTTCTCCGGCTTCTTCGCCTTTGGTGCAGCGGGCACACCACTTCCTCTCAATCTGCATTCTTTCACTGCCCAAAAAGTGACCGACCATCGCAACCGTATCAGTTGGGCCACAGCTTCAGAAATCCAAGGCAGTACTTTTGAAGTCACACGCAGCAGCGATGGCGGGTTGTTTGCGTCCCTTGGCTTTGTGCCACGCAAAGGGACAGCATCTGAATATGCTTTTTATGACGAAGCACCGCTGGCACCGATCAATTACTACCGGCTCAGGACGACTGGAAGTAATGGCGAGACCACTTATAGCAATATAGCTATCGTTGTAAACGGAAGCGCCGATAAAGACTGGATAAGCATCGCACCCATCCCTGCTTCGCAAAACGTTATTATTACCAATAGAGATGCATTCCTGAATGGCAACACAGCCATTATAACCAATATGCAGGGGCGCGAAGTATATCGCCTCACGCTCACTGCCACCGCAACTATTGACGTGAGTACATGGCCATCAGGCATCTACGTGCTTCGTCTGCCAGGTGGCCAGGTGGTGCGCATGGTAAAGGATTAAGACCTGATAAGCTTATAGATACTTTGCTTCTCGTGTTCATTTCGCTACAGTCATGTAGCTGCTAATCGTGCAAATGCTTTATCCAACTAAGCTTAATTTAACAAGTGAAAACTGTACAAGTTTTGTACAAGTTATAGTCCACAATGCAATTACCTATGCTTATTTGGGAGGATACGCCCGGTGCGTTCCATTGCTAAAGTGCAACTATTTTGCAGTAGGCAGGGGTAATATTCTTGATCAGCACTTGCTTGAAGCCGCCACCCCAAAACACAGCCTTTGTGTATTTCTTACCCGGGAATCGGCTGGCCCACCTTGCACCAAATGATTGAGGTGCAATAATTCCTTTGAACGCATAACAGGGCTGCATAAGCTTTGCTATGATCAGATACTTCTGGATGTTCCAATGCTTAAATACCGCTGTTCTTTTCTGGATATATTTGGCGACGGTCTCGCGACTCGATTGTGCGTCCCTTTGTACTCTCCGGGCAAGACCCTGCCGGCAAATGATTATTTTGATCAACAAAAGAGTCGTTACACTTGCTCTTTGATAAGAAACTTAAATGTTTCAGACAGGCTTAACCCAATTACCGTCTTTAATCAGCCGCCCATCGGTCAATGCAGTCGTCAATACTTTACCAATAATATCTCTCATATCCTCTGTTACACGGGCAAAGCCGAATATCCTCCCGCAGTCTGCAATCAATGCATCTTCACTAATCGCAAATGCATTCTTTGTTGCCTGGATAAGCGCCTGACTTATTTCCTCCGGATCGATCAACTGTATTTTTCTGGAACTATTTGGTAGCTCACTTCGGTCCCGGACTACTGGCACTTGGGTCGATACATGCCAGAGGAAGTTACCCTTTCGCTTTACCCCGCCCGAATGGGTTGCCACATCTATAGCACGGTCAATAGCAACTTTGATCCGGCTCCCTACCTTGGATAAGCCTGCAGCCTCCACAAGACGCCTTGCTGCTTCTTCCACGTGAATCGGGCTTTCAATCCGCACAATTGGCTCCAGCCAATTAGCAATTGTGCCCGGCGCGTGCAGGTGGAATTCCTGATTGTTGTTTCTCACGTATGCCGGGAGTTGTGCGGTTACGTACTTTGGAATCCCTACAACTTTCACCTCTTCCTTCTTGCGTTCAAGGACAGCAGCCGGAGGTGCAGCCGGCTTTTCCTTCACGGCAGGTGCTTTCACTTTTGCTTTTTCAATAGCCTCAACAAGCTTTTTTAGCTCTCTGTCAGGATATCGGAACCAGTCTGTACTCCAAATCCTGTGAAAGGTCCATCCCATCCCCTCCAGTGCACTTTGCCTTAAGCGGTCCCGGTCCCGTGCTGAACGTGACGAATGATAGGCTGCGCCGTCACACTCAATGCCGATTATATATCGGCCAGGCTTCTGCGGATCTTCAATGGCGAGGTCTATAAAGAATCCATTGCTGCCTACTTGCTTGTGAACAACGTAGCCCTGCGACTCCAATTGTTTGCAAACGGCTTCCTCAAACGGGCTATCTGCCTCCTTTCCTGTCGCCTGCGGAATGTCGAGTATGCCTGTACCTGCATACTTCAAAAATGTCTTGAATGCCTTTACACCTACACCTTTAGCTCTGCTAAGGTCTATGTCATCGTGTGTGATGTTTGTGAATACTTCACAGCGCTCTTTCGCGCGGGTGATCAACACGTTCAGCCGCTTCTCTCCGCCATCATTGTTCAGGGGACCAAAAGCCATCGCTAGATACCCGGCTGCATCTTTGCCATAACCGACGCTGATCATAATCACATCGCGTTCATCGCCTTGTACACTCTCCAGGTTTTTGACAAAGAATGGCTCCGGCACTGATGATGCAAAAAATGTTTCCAGACCGGGATTGGCCTTGCGCTTCAGTTCAATCGCATCTAGTACAGCCTGCTTTTGTGCCTCACTAAAAGCGACCACGCCAAGTGATTTATCCGGGTAGCGTCCTGCATGGGCAATCACAGCGGTAGCAACTGCTTCGGCTTCCTGCTTATTAGTTCTTGAGCCGCCCCTGTCGTATGCAGTATTGGGCAGGTAGTTTAGCACTAAGCCAAGATGATCTATTTCACCGGGGCTCGGGAAGACAACCAGCCTGCTTTCATAGAATTCGTAGTTGGATACTGTAGATAAGCGACTCATGGCGGCTCCGGTAGTGCCACCGCAGCATGCGTTCCGGTGCGCGCTGGGCATTACACATACTTAGTATGCTCGGCATATCTGAGGTTGCAGAGTATGCCTCGTCGTCTTCGTCAACGGCGTCGTCCATGACCATTTTATCAAAGAAGCTGGTTGGCGGCAGTTGCTTTGTGTCGCCGACTACCACAAGCTGATTACCTCGCAGGATAGCGCCAAAGGCATCGACAGGCTTCACCTGGCTGGCTTCGTCAAATATCACAAGGTCAAAGCTCAAAGCACCCGGTGCTAAGTAGTTCGCTACTGAAAGCGGACTCATCATGAATACGGGCTTGATGGCCTGCACTGCCGAACCTGCTTCTTCGATGAGCTTTCGAATGGGCTTATGTCTTGCTTTTTTATTGAACTCCTGCGCCAGAGTAGCCATTTGCCCGCCACCGTGCTTCGGCGGCAGCTTATTAAAATGCTCCAGCGCCGCCTTCGCACGATGATATAATTGCACCATCTTATCCCCGCGCCTAAACTTTTCGAGCACCGTATTGTGCGTGCTCTGATCAAACTGTCGCAGCGGACCGCGCTCGGTAAATGCATGGTTGAGATAGTGCTCGAGCCATGTCTTTTCCAGCGACTGCTTCAGGTAGTTTGATGCTTCCAGCCACCCCTCGCTCTCCAGCGCCAGGAATTCGCAGCCAGCATCGGCCGCTACCTCTTTCAACGTATTCCAGCCGGCTACTGATTGAAGCGATTCCCCTCTACCACGCCACTGTTCCAGCAGCTCTTGTTGTTGGCTGAAGGACCACGTGCTGAACGCACTGCCATCATGCAGAGCGCGCGGTGTTTTGTATTGGAGCTTTTGCAGCAGCGTCTCGCAGACACTTCTATAAAGATTACCGCCACGTTTCGAGCTTGTCATATGCTATCCGCGCATCAGCCGGACTCATCTGCGCAAGGATGCGCAAGATTTCCCTACCTGCTTTTCCATTTGCTATCGCCTTATGGACGGAGACCATGAATTCCGCTCTTTGCTCCAAAGCTTCCCAATCAGAGTCCTTTCCCTTCCATGATTTTGGAAAGCACCGCTGCATGTCTGCTGCCACCTTATGCAGACCAGAGTCAAGCTCCCTGTATGCTATTAGATCCTCCACCAGCTGTATCCTGCCTTCGTAATTTGTTGGCGGCGCTCCCTTGCACCATCCTCCTAAAGTCTTTGCAGCAGCCTTGTAAGAGCCGATCAGGAACTTCCACCACTTGCGCCCATGTGTCTTTATTTCGAGTCTTACAGCTCCGTAGTCCGCTGTCCAGGCTTCTGGCATCAGGTTTGGCGTGTGCTTGGCGAGTAGTGCACTTGCCTTTCGCCCTCTTTGAATTGTTTCCCTGATTCGCGTTTCCTGCGCCAGCCATTCGGAACTTTCGACCTGCGCATCGTCTAGCCTTGGCGCCTTGGATGCCATTTCAAACAGTATAAGCCATCTGGCCAGTTGAGCGTTGTCTGTAGGACCTGGAATCTGGCACAGGCCGCTGTACTCGGCTATTAATTTGTGCAGCGCGTCATATTCAGTGAGGGCAGCTTTTATTGATTCTTCAATAACCTTCAGCTCGGTGTGCAGTACACTTTTTAGTTGGCTGCCCCAGAACGGCAGTGCAACCGGCATCCCAATGCTTTTTAGCCTGTCCTGAATTTTATCTGCTATATCGGAGGCGGTTTGCAACCAACGTGCATCACGGCCCTCTATTCCAGGAATGGGTAATACTCTTACGTGCTCCTCCTGTACTTCAAACTTCTGTTTGTATAGCGTGCCCATGATCTGGAATGGACTAAGGCAGCTCCTTCCCACAGGCTCGTTGACCGCTTGGCAGTAGCTATTTAGTTCAGCTTTGTAGGTCTCCAGCGTATGCGCTTCTGCCTGCAGGTCGCGCATATCAGGTTTCCCCAGGTCAAGGGTCCTGGCTAGCTCTTTCAGTATATCCTTCTTATTGGCTTTGTGGCTATGAAGTTCCAGGCATGCATCTCCAAGATGTACTGAATCCAGCCTGCGCTTCACTACCTCAAGAGCCGCCAGCTTTTCCGCTACGAAAAGTACCTTTTTGCCTTTTCCAATAGCATTGGCGATAAGGTTGGTGATGGTTTGCGACTTGCCCGTTCCCGGAGGGCCCTGAATAATCATATTCCGGCCTTCATCTACAGCAAGCATTGCTTGCACCTGTGTACTATCGGCTTCCAGCACTTGAAGCAGATTATTGGCAGCAACCGTATTATCCAGAAAGACATCGTCGCCTATAGAAGGCTCGTCGTCTGTAAAGCCGCTATGAAGGAGCGCCTGCAATAAAGGATGATCAACAGGCTTTATGCCTTCCGGCCATTTAGCATTATCCAGGTCCTGAAACAGCATAAACTTCCCAAATGAGAAGAACCCGAGATAAATTCCACTTCGGTCAATTTCCCAACGCTTCTTGCCCTTAATTTCTCTTTCAACCGCATCAAAGTAATCATCTATGGTAATGGACTCGAAATCTGAAAGGAGCGGGATCTTTATCCCAAAGTCTGCCTTGAGCTTTTCCTGAAGGGAAAGATTACTCTCTATGTCAGCCTTCGTGTGAAGCAACTTAAACCGCTCGTTCGAATTTTGACGCTCAAGTTCTACGGGCACAAGTACGAGGGGTGCCAGCTTTGCATCTTCACTACTGTCCGCCTCATACCAGTTTAGGGTGCCGAGTGCGAGGAACAAAATATTGACGCCCTGCTCTTGTATGCTGGCATTGGCATCGTAGTAGGTTTTTAGCAGCCTTTTCTGAAGATTCTTTGCCGTTTCTGCAGTCTTCAGCTTATTGTCAACATATCCTTTCTGTAGTTCTTCCTCGCTTAGCTCAAAAAGCTCCGAGTTCTCTTCTTCGCCATCTTTCTTTCCATTATCCTCAAACTGAAGCTTCCTGCCCTTAGTAACTAAAAGGTCATATACAGATTGGCATTGCTCCTGGACAATTTTTACGCCGCGTGCCTTTGACAATCTGTAAGACAACAAAGGGTTTCGAAGACTTAAATCCAAAAGAGCCTTGCGGTCGGTTTCGAGTCTTTTAAGAATAAGGTCTTGCATTGATCTGATTGGGTTTGGCAGTCTTAGTTAGCAGCTAAACCGCCTCGGACTACGAATTAAAGTATTTCTGCAGCAGCCCCTGAAACATCCCCTCTAACTCCGCCGCATGTGCCCGCTGCCGCTGCCGCAATACCTCTGTCTGCTCTACAATGGCGGCGAATTGTTGTTGGAGTTTGAGCGGTGGTGTAAGTACAGGAAACGCTTTTAGTTGCGTGGAATTAATAGAAGCGATCCCTGTTGTTTGTTTTGCTGCTCTGAAGAAATAACGCTTGCCGTAGGCACTTCCAAACTGGTAGCTTAAAAACTCAGGCGCAAACAGCATTTTGTCTGCTCTTACTTTGAAGATGTGATTTTGATGAACACAACCTTCAATTTGATTCTGCCATACTGCGCCTCTTCCTAGCTTATCCGGGTCACCACCCTCCGTGAGCAGAATATCTCCATCCTTAAGCAGAAATTTACCAAGCTCATCCTTTTTGAGTTCTATCTCCTTTATCTCTGAAAGGTCAAGCATGCCATCTTGCACGTTAGCGACACGCATGTACGGTGCCAGTATTGTCTCCTGCCCAGCCAACTTTCTACCCTTTGTAATGCCAGAACTAACTTCTGCGATTTCAATTAAAGAGTGCACCGGCCACCGTCTATCATTAGCCACCAAATCGCCGAAGAGGGAAAGAAAAGTGCTCTGCAAAAACTGCTCAGTAAGCGCATTGGCTGCTTTCCGCTGCTGCCGCGCCTTATCCGCCTGCGAAAGAATATGAGCGATTTCTTTTTGCTTGTTGTAATCGGGTAGCGGAATCCGTTCCTCGTCCAGATACCTTTCCAACTTTAGATTAAGAATCCCCGTTGTTTTATTCTGATATCGCAACGTCCGTTTGGACTGGTGCATATAAAACAAGGCATAGAAAAGATACTTAGGATATACCTTCTTTGCAGGCCGTAAAACGGCTGTGAAGTTGTTGCAGAGAAACTCATCAGTCTCGTCAAAGAAAACAACACGACCAACAGGTTGATTCGGACTACCACCGGATTTCTCAATAATAATGTCGCCTTGAACGAGCCTCTTCTTTTCAACAAGCTCAGGTCTGATTTTTCGCAGAACGACATTGTCAAAATTCAACCTTCCATCGTTGGTGAAGTTGGTAGTACGCAGAATTTTTACACCAGGAGTGCCATTCACTTCATCGCCCCATTCACCTGAAATCTTATCAGAAATAAGCTCATTAATGCTCCAAGTTTGCATTTAAGAAGCGATTTTAGATTTCAAGTCCTTCACCAAATACCCAATCTCCTCCTCCATCACCATCAACCTATCCAGCACTACCTCCGGCGCTTCATACGCCACCGCCTCATAAGCAACCGGCTTATACCGGCTGATGCTCAGGTCGTACTTATTGGCCCTTATATCCGCTGCATCTACCAGTAGCACTTTGCCGTGTGGCGGCTTGTAATCTGCGCCTTCCGCCATGTAGCGCCTGTACTCCGCCACAATCTCCGCCGTGTCATCCCGGGCTATCTTCTGCCGCTTATCGTCCAGGCTGTAGCCATCGGCCTGCATGTCGTAATACCAGACCTTATCCGTTACATCGCCCTTAGTAAAGAGCAGCACCGCCGTGCTCACGCCCGCATAAGGCTTAAACACGCCGCTCGGCATGCTCACAATGCCCGAGAGCTTGCACTCATCCACCAGCATCTTCCGTGCGCCCACATGCGCATTGCTCGTGCCGAAGAGCACGCCATCAGGCACTATTACACCGGCACGTCCGCCCTTGTCCAGCAGGTCGTGGATTAGCTCTAAGAACAGCAGCTCCGTCTTCTTCGTTTTCACGCGGAAGCGGGCATTCATATCGCTCTCATCAATGCTGCCCTTAAACGGCGGATTGGCCAGCACCACATCATAGTCGCTCGCCTCATTGAAGCCCTTGCTCAGCCCGTCCGCATAGCGGAACCGGGGCCGGTCTATACCGTGCAGCATCAGGTTCATCGCCCCGATGCGCACCATCGTTACATCATTGTCGTAGCCGCTGATGGCTTTGCTCTTCAGGAACTCATGCAGCTTCGGGTCGGTTATCCGGTCGCCAATCAGGTTGTGCGCCTTGCCTTCCTCATCCACGCTCAGTATCTCCGGGCTGGTGTTCTGCTCCAGGATATGCTCATAGGCCGTCACCAGGAAGCCCGCCGTACCCGCCGCAGGGTCACAGATGCGCTCGCCAATCTGGGGGTCTACCATGCGCGTAATCATGCGGATGATATGCCGCGGCGTCCGGAACTGCCCGTTGCGACCGGCGCTGCTGAGCTGGTTGAGCAGGTACTCATAGATATCGCCCTGCACATCCGCATTCTGCTCGCTCAGGTGCAGGTCGTCAATAATCTTGACGGCCTCCTGCAGCAGGCTGGGCTTCTGGATGATGAAGGTTGCATCCTGCATGTATTGGGTAAAGGCGCTGTACTCGGCACCCAGGTTGCGCAGGAAGGGGAAGACCGTATCGCGCACAAAGGCCAGCATCTCATCACCGGGCAGTTGCTTCCAGTTACTCCACTTCAGGCTATCGCCCTTAGGGTCTTTACGCACAAGCTCGGGCAGGGTGTCGCCTTTGGCCTCGGCTGCTTTAGCCAGGGCTGCTGCATAGGCCTCATACACGCTCACATGCGCCGTGCCGCGACGGCCTGCCCGGCGGGCTGCATCATTATCGGTATCCTCTAAGCGCTTCAGGAAGATGAGGTAGCTCATCTGCTCAATGGCATTGAGCGGATTATTGACGCCGCCGCTCCAGAAGCGCAGCCAGAGGGCGTCTATTTGGGATTTTAGAGTTGGGTTGGTGAGCATTGGATGATTAAGAACTAACAGGTCTTGGAAAAACTTCTTTAGAAATAATTAGACTGTTAGAATAGACCATGAGTTCTTTCCCCTTGTTAGTTTTCCCAGCACTGTAATTAATTATGTATTGATACTGCCGGAACTGTTTATATAGTTCAGTTATTTCATCAACACCATCATACGAGACAACCCAATTCCGGTGTTCCAATTGGCCCATTAGCTCAGCGATATGCGCATGGTCTTCTGGATTGTAATGGTTCATGTAAAGCTCTTTTCCTTTTTCAAAGTATGGCGGGTCTAGGTAGAGAAGCGATTTAGCCGGCAGTGTTTTGTCAACTTGTTTTATTAGGGAAACTGCATCTTTATTATACAATCTAATGCTGCCAGCGTACGAGGCAATTCGTTTAATTCTCTTTATTAAGTCAGGCTTATTGAATCTGGCGTCCATTTTCCAGTTGCCGGTCTGATTGCGCCCACCTATTATTCCAGCCATGATAATCCCGGAGCGGTTTATACGGTTAAGGAAAAATGTAGAAAAGCCCAGCGTTAGCAGGTCATGTTCTTCTTTGGTTTTTTGGATGTGCCGCTGTTTTTCCCAATCGTCAACTTTGATTGTACAGTCGCTAATCTGCTTACACAGCTCTTCGGTTTCATTCAGCACAGAATACCAAAATGCATAGATAGACCTGTCCTTATCATTGATGATAATCCTGCTTGCATACTCACTAAAGAGTAGTGAGAGCGCAACTGACGCGCCTCCGGCATACGGCTCAACGTAAACTCCATCACAAAGTCCATTGTCCAAAAAAAGCTGTTTAAAAAAAGCTGCAACTTTCCCCTTGCCTCCAGGGTAGCGTAGTGGCGAATAAAAGTCCATTCTTGCCTATTTAATATGGTTCCAAAGCGCAATCATGAAATCTTGAATTCCATCCCAAGAGAGCTTTAGGGTAGCATCTGTTGGACTGACTCTATGGTTATGTAGATACGCCTGCAAAGTCTCTAAACTCAATATAGTGTCTTTGCCGTTGAGCATATTTCGCATTTCAAGTGAAATAGCATCATCTGTCCAGCCCTTGTTCTTCATATGGTTGATTACCGCGTTCCCTTTACCTTGTAATGAGGTACTTGATTTTGCCGAAGACAGGGCATTTTTTGTGAGGCCATTTTGCTCAACATAAAGGTCAAGACTGAGTTCAATAAAAACCCTTAGCAAGGCTGAAGAAGCGAAAACAAAATCAGCCAGCTTCAACCTTTGAAGTTCTTCGTAGATGCGATTAACCTTATGATTGGTCACATTAATAATGCAGGTCTTTGGTATCAATGCCGCCCTGTCAGTTGATGCCTTTTGGGGCTTTGATGTGGGTGGAAGCACAGCTACAGGGGTTGGACTTGCTTCTGGCGCTGAACTTGTCGGCTGACCCGAACCAGCTAAGCTTAAGTTTGGCTTTGCAGCCTGCGGAAACTTTTTGGCGTATTCTATTCTTTGCTCTTTAGTATAGACATCCTTTACTGAAAAGTCTTTCTTTAAAAGGTCTTTAATTACGTGGCTGTAGCCTTTCAATAATTCGCTATCGGGAAGCTTTGATACAACATGGCCGTCCACAATTGATATTCCTAGAATCCGTTGTACGTCTTTGTCCGTGACCAGACGAGTGAGTGTCGTGACAGGAACTCCGCTAAGTTTAGCTTTTAGCTCCGGGTCAGTTGTTCTATTTTTTCTTAGATAGTCAATTACTTGAAGTCCCGGTGACGATTTTTCACCTACTCTTGATTGAAAGCGCCCCACTTGCTGAGAATCCCAACCTACCGTACCTACGCCATTATTTTCGCCGGTGTGCTTTAGTTTAATCCATTCATCTGCATCATTTGGATTTGAAAAGAATATGCATTCAGCGTGGGTAGGTATGGATTCCGAAACCTTGTTGTGTAAGTCCCTGAATTTCTTTTTCAGGCTTGCTGACGCTGATGTATCCTTTAATAGGTCAGGATTAGAGTAGAGTTTCAACGCAGTGAGCCGACGATTCCCTTCCAAGACAAGGTATTTACCCTTGTGATTCGGCATATCAGTAATAATTGGCAAATCAATCGGGTTCATTCCCTTTTTTGCAATGTGCTCAGCTATGTTGTACAACTTGTCCTTTTGGTTTTCAACCATAACAGCAATAGCTTCAGCTTGACTTTCTGCGGGTTCAAAACGGTAATTCTCTGTATTAATCCAGAGGTTCTTTAAACTGACTTTTTTGGGCGCTGACATAGGGAGTAATAATTGGTTTTTATCTCACTTCTGTTAAATAGCTTTCGCTGCTGCAAGATTGGCGCAGCTTCGTGCGCGGTATCCCGTGCGCCGGCGACAGCCAAAATACTCATGCTGAGCCATCTCTTTCCTCCTTTTGCGCATCCAGTTTCTCTATCTCCTTCTTCACTTCTGCAATCAAAGCTTCCTCGCTTGGCAGGTAAAGCTGGTACTTGCTGGCCACAATCGTCTTATTCTCTTCCGGTAGGGAGATTCTTACCACCGCATCATTCTTATCCGTGCACAGCAGGATGCCTATGGTCGGGTTTTCAAAGTCCTGCTTTTCGTAGCGGTCGTAATAGTTCACATACATCTGTAGCTGGCCGAGGTGCTCGTGCTTCAGCTTTTCGGTCTTCAGCTCTATGAGCACAAAGCATTGCAGCAGGCGGTTGTAAAATACGAGGTCAATAAAGAACTCGTCGCCGTCAATATGAATCCGCTTCTGCCGGGCAACAAAGGCAAAGCCATTACCCAGCTCCATGATAAAGTCCTGCAAGTGCGTAATCAGGGCAATCTCCAAATCATGCTCGCGGTAGCTCGCATGGTCTTTCAGTCCCAGAAACTCCAGCACCATCGGGTCTTTGATTATTTCCTGCGGGCTTTGCGGCTGCCGTTCTTTACGTGCAACAGCCAGTACACTGCCTACATCATTGCTCATCAGCAGGCGCTCAAACAGCAGGCTGTTTACCTGGCGCTCCAGTTCGCGCGCCGTCCAGTTATTCTTTTCGGCTTCGGCTATATAGAATTCGCGCTTATCGCTGTTGTCTAGCTGGATAAGCTTGCGATAATGTGTCCAACTGAATTGCGAACGCAGTGCGTTCGCATTTGAGAAAGTTCTATAGAAGTGCCTGTAAGTTTCCAGGCTGCGTACGCCAAAGCCGCTGCCAAATTGTGGCTGTAAGGCGGCCGACAATGCGCGGATAAGCTGCGCGCCATAGTCTGCACGCTCCTTGCCACCTTGTTCCTCCTCAAAAATCTTCTGTCCAATCTTCCAGTACATCAGCGTACGCTCAAAATCCACTGAGCGGATGGAAGCCGCCCGGGCACCTTGTATGATGCCGAGGATTTCTTTAAGCAAGTCGCCGCGCAATTCCATTTAGCTTTTCAGTTGTTGCGTCAATTCAATTATCCCTTCAACGTCTTCATTTGTAAAGAGCCTGTCCACCGCGCCCATCCCAAAGTTGGTAAATGGCGCTTCATACAAATCATCGGCAGAGAGCTTACGCCTATCCATGAATACCTGCTGCACCGTCCGTAAGAAACGCGTCTGGTCGGCATTATAGCCATGCTCGCGGATAAAGGTGTCAAAGGCGCGCTTCACCACCTCATCAAAGAGCGGCACCTCTTCCAGCCGCAGCACATACTTCAGGAAGTCGGTTAGCGCACCCACGCGCACACCAAAGGCTTTGAGCATATTATCCTCGCTCAACGCCAGTCCATCATCGCTGCGCAGCTCCAGCTCCAGCGTGCTCTCCAGGCTTCAGCAATTCCTGCAAGGATACCGCCTCACCTGCTATCAGGCGCTGCACTACCGGGTGCTCACTTGCTATCTGCTGTATGCGGGCTTCCACTTTTGCCTTGTAATCTTCCACCATCATCTTCTGACCTCCTGCGCCCTTGGAAAGGACTACCCACTTCCGGCTTTCAATTATATCGTCTAGTCCCAGCTCTATTACCGGGTTAGGCTTCTCGCGCTTGTATTTCATCAGCGGCGCGAGGGTCTTGCGCGCTTCATCGGCCTTCGCTACCGTTGCCTGCGCCCACCAGTCGCCGGTCAGCATCGCATTCACCAGCGGCAGCGCTGGTGCTACCTGGCTGAGGTTGCGGGGCAGCAGGTCTATATCCTCGCGTATGCCCTCAGCAGCGGCAGCTACGTCCTTGCCTTCCAGCAGGCTCAGGCTGAGGCGTTCCATCTTACTCGTAAAGAAGGCCTCGGCCAGATTTCCCGTAGGCGCAAAGCGCAGCAATGGCCCCACCTTCATGCGCAGCAGTTCCAGCTTGTCGGTAGTGATATAGCCATACCAGCTATCATCCCAGGCATCCAGTACATCCTTCATCCCCTGCTTCACGCTAAAGGAAGTGGTGGGGATGCTGGCAATATCTGCCCGCACATCAGCAAGGATGCGCTTAAAATCTTCTCCCTGTTGCGCCCCGAGGAGCAGGGCCAGCTTTGACAATCGTGTATTGAATATGCCCGTTCGCACCGGTATCTGCGCCGGCCCTTCTGTATCGTCTTTGGGCATCATGTTGAAGTGCTCAAAGTTTTCCCAGTAGTCCACAATCAGGAAGCTGTCCTTCTTAAAGCCGGGCAGCCAGCTCAGGCGCTTGCAGGCTTCCAGGCTGCGTGTGCCGCGCCCTATCATCTGCCAGAACTTTATCTGCGAACCGATGGGCTTCATGAATGCGAGGTTCATCACCTCCGGCACATCCACACCCGTATCCAGCATATCCACCGAGATGGCAATGCGGGGCAGCTCTTCATGCTTGAACTGCCGCAACAACTCTTTGTTGCGTTCCGTCTGAGAAGTAATTACTCTCGCCAGCAAACCCTTATGCTCCGGGTACATTTCATTGAATGCCTCCTCTAAGCGCAGCGCATGCTTATGCGTAATAGCAAACACAATAGTCTTGGCCGGCAGTTGACCGCCGGCATCCTTATGGCACACATTGATGAACTCATCCCACTGCCGGTGCAGCGTGTCCTTGTTGGTTACTTTCTTTTCTAAGTCTGTCCCTTCAAAGTCTATATCCTCCGGCTCTATGCCGCGCTCCCGCAAGGCCTCCTGGTCTTCTTCGCTCAGATCCACACCCTTGATGCCTTTGCGTTGAAACTTCGTTTGCGCGGCCCATACATTATAGTCGGCAAGGTGTCCTTCAGCCACGGCTTCATTATAGGTATAGAGAAAGGCGGGTGCAGTACCGTCGGTCTCAAAAAACTTAAAGGTGTTGCGGTCTATAAAATGTGCAGGCGTAGCCGTGAGCCCAATCTGTATAGCATCAAAATAGGCCAGCACATCACTGAACTTATTGTAGATGCTGCGGTGCGCCTCATCAGAAACAATCAGGTCAAAAGCACCGGGAGAAAACTCTTCGTAGCACAACTCTAATGTCTGAAGCGTAGAGACTAAGATGCGCGCGCCATGCACCTTGGTAGCTTCCACTGGGTCTTTAAGTAAGCCGGTGCGAATACGCTCCCGGCTTTCATGGGGCAGGTGAACCTTGAAGCCGTCGGTCAGTGCCTGGTCCACCAATGAGTCTCTGTCTGCGAGGAACAAAATCTTTTGCGCGCGCTTAGCCCTAAGGAAGACGTCAATCAGCGCCATAATCGTTCGCGTTTTGCCGGTGCCGGTGGCCATCACCAGTAGGGCTTTGCGCTTCTTCTTTACATCTATCCGCTCACCTATGCGCCGCACCGCTTCTATCTGGTAGCCACGGTTGACAATGCTCGCTTTAATATCAATAGACGGCAATGGCTGGCGGTTTTGCTGCAGGTAAAGCAGTCGCTCCAAATCACCCTTTGTATAGAAGCCTGCTACGGCGCGCTCGGGATATTCTGCGGAATCCCAAAACCAGATGTCGATGCCATTGGTCAGGAAGCCGAACGGCCGGACGCTCTGCTTTGCTTCAATTTTGTCTAAGTATTGTTTGAGTTGCTCCTTGCCTACGCGGGCATCGCGTTTGGTGCGTTTTGCTTCTATAACCGCAAGCACTTCGCCATTGGCCCGGAACAGGGTATAGTCGGTGATGCCATCTTCCGGCGTCTGGTCGTAGCCTTTTACAGGAACTTCAAAAGCAATCTCGCGCCGGTCCGCAAGATTCCACTTCGCTTTTCTGAAGCAAAGGGTCTATCGAATTGTAGCGGGTTTCCGCTTCATTCCACTGCGGAGAAGGGAGCATAGGTGTGTGACGCTGAAAGGTAATGCACAGACGCAATATTTTATTCGATGGTCTTGTTGCACAATGATTAGTGCTAAAACAGTTCGCTCAACTGCCTGACCAAATCGCGCCTGGTTTCCAAATCACTTTCCGTTTCGAGGTTAGCCTGAATGGCGAGGAATTGCTCCTTGAGTCTTATGAACTTCTCTGATGTGGTAAATGATTCCAGCCACGGGCTGAAATCAGCAAGCTCGGGCTGCTCAAATGAATAGTTCAACGCGGAAGCTATTGAAGGCGCTGCCCAATTTGACCAGTGCCGGATATTTTGGTGCACTATCGGCTTGCCGAAAAAGGCGTCAAACAAATACGTATTCGCGCTGAATGTTTTGAGCGCCTTTTGCTCCGTCTCGGCCAGCTTTCCATTTTTAAATAAGATAATAGTCCACTCAAATAAGAAAGGCGGGTAGCCGCTATCGTCCGGGAAGTTCTTTTCAAACCATTTAAGGTAGGTGAGTCCGCCTCTGTGATCACCAAGCTTCAGGTACAGCTCCGGCGGAAGGTATCGTAAACCACGGCTATCATCATACCAACCAAACTTTCGGCGCTCTGCTGCAAGCGTCTGCCTGACGGAGGCAATCTTTTTCCGGATTCGCTCTTCCTGCTTTGGAGTCATCGATTGGTTTTTACGAGCGCCGGCAATTTGCGGCAATTCTATTCCATAATCTTCCACGCAGATGGCAAGAGCTGGCAACTTTCTTGGACTTTCTTCCAGAAATCGCAATTATTGGCAATTTTCTTCTACAAACGTCGATGGCCCGCAACTGCTAGTGCACCGAAATCAGTCGAAAGTGGATTGCCTGAAGTCGCGAGTGGATCGGAATCAGCCGAAAGTGAACCGAAAGTGTATCGTTTGCAGCTTTTGGTACACAAAACGCAGCTTTTACTGCATCGTCCGAAGCGAAAATCAGTCGCTACCTGATAACCACGAGCTGATTCAAGCAGGTGGGCTGACATTATAAACCCTCAGCTATAGGTCGCTACTCCCCGTCAGCCCCTCACTTGACCCTCTAGCCCTCCTCCAATACCCCTCAAAGCCCCCTTTTCGTCATTTAGAAAGAGGTTGGCTAAACGGAATCTTTGAGCCAAAGCGGGGAAAGTTGAGACCAGTTGATCCCAAGCAGGAAAATGTGGGAAATCACACTTATCAAAAGTTGAAACTTCGCGCTCGTGTACCAAATACCTATGTTTCAATCAGCCTTCCACTCCTGCGAACGATACCTATGGTTTCCTATAGCTTCAGCGAGCATCAAAAAGACTTCACAGGCCCTCAGCACCTTCCTCCACGCCCCTATATTGCAAGCACCATCATGAGTAGGGATATAGAAAATGTTGCTGATGTACCAAGCAACCTATGGGGCCCTGGTTGTCCTTTGTTGCCTTTCACGTCAATTGACGGCATTTAGCGACCATTGACGGCAGTTGGCGGACAGCCAGCTCCTGCAGCCCCTTATATTGCCCGCTTTAGAAAAGTAAATCCTTCTTCTGATAATCTGTAACCTGAACCCAACCTACCCTAAACCCTTACCGATGCGAAAAAATAATCGAAAGAAAGTGAGCCCTAAAAGAGATGCGCCGCAACCCGGCAATCTCAAACCCAAAATGGAATGTACGCTCAAGACAAACACTGCCATTAGCAATAATTCTTCCACCAATACTGACGACAACCACGAATACAGAACAAGCCGGTTCAAGCAGGAACAGCCTTGTGTTGAGGATGTTTTCCACGACCCTGACTTAAGTGTTGAGGATGTGCTTGCATTGCCCTCGTTTTATAACCTGGGCGTGGAAAAGGCACGGGAATTGATAAGACTAATCGGAGTAGTTTGCGAGACGACATACAGCATATTTTCAAGAAGTAATAAGGATTGTTCGTCCAACGAAACCAATAATCCATTTCACACAAATGCGAATACAAGCACGCCTGCTACTATTCCCCTTACTCAATCTGAGTTGCGAATAGACAAAGTCAGGAAAGCAGCTTAGCCATGTAGACCACTGCCAATAACGCAGATTGTATTGTAATCAAAACACCTCCTCTTCCTTCTCTCCTCTATGCCTAGAACCGTTACCAGACATACAACCAAACAAAACACCGCTTCCCCGAATAGGGCCTTTTCCAGCTTCGCCAAAGGACAAGCTGCTACAAAGCACGGCGGCTCTAACTGTGTTGTCTATACCCGAGTATCCACAAAGGAGCAAGCCGACAATAACATGAGCCTTGAGACCCAACGCAAGGCTTGTGAGAACTTTGCTATTAAACAAGGCTATCAGATTCTCGGATACTTCGGCGGTACTTACGAGAGTGCCAAAACAGATGAGCGAAAGCAGTTCAATGCTATGCTCTCTTTTGTAAAGGGTAGCAGGCAAAAAGTATCAGCAATTATTGTCTATTCTGTAGACCGATTCAGCCGCTCCGGCGCCAATGCCATCTATATCGCTGAGCAGTTGAATGGGCAAGGCATCGTGGTGTGTTCTGTTACCCAGCCTACAGATGCAACAACTTCGTCTGGCAGACTACAGCAGAATATCCAGTTCATCTTCTCAGAGTACGATAACCAGCTCAGGCGGGAAAAATGCATGGCAGGCGTAAAGGAAAAGCTCTATGCAGGCATCTGGTGCACTGCACCGCCGAGAGGCTACGATATTGTAAAGCGAAACGGGAAGAAAGAGTTCGTCTTAAATAGGGAAGGGAAGCTCATTGCTAAAGCTTTTGGCTGGAGGGCTAAAGGCATGTCTAGTGAAGCAGTAAGATTAAAGCTGGAAGAAGCAGGACTAAAGATGAGCGACCAGCGGGTATCCAACTTTCTGCGTAATCCGTTTTATTGCGGACTGCTTGTTCATAATGCTCTTGAAGGAGAAGTAGTAGAAGGCATTCAGGAAAAGGCAGTAAGCAAGGAAGTGTTTCTAATGGTAAACGGGCTTCTTTCTGAGAAGAAGCCATCAGGCTATAGTATCCATCCGGAAAATGAAGAAGTACCCTTAAAACGTTTTATGAAGTGCGATAGCTGTGGCGAATTCTTACGGGCTTATAAGGCTAGAAAAAACCAGAAGTACTACTACAAGTGCAACACTAAAGGCTGTAGCTGTAATAGACGCGCAGACAGCCTTCATGATGCCTTTAAAAGAGAACTGGCACCTTATGCCATACCTGCAAACCTAGACACTGCCTTTTTGATTAAGAAGAAGATGACCGGCGTCTATAATCGTCTAAACGCAGATAAGGAATCGGAAACAGAACAGGTGGCAAAGTCGCTTCAGGACATTGAGAAGAAAATAGAGCGGCTGGAAGAGCGCTTTATCAGTGAAGAAATAGATAGGGATATGTTTGGCCGATACAAGGAGAAGTTCATCTCGGAAAGAGCAGAAATAGAGGCAAGGCTGGCAAAATCGGCTTCAGGGGTGTCGAACCTTGATAAGTGCATTGATGCGGCTATTGAATTCTCTTCCAAACTGGCGTCTATGTGGGACTTTGGCGATTACAGCGAAAAACAAGGCGTGCAAAAAGCGGTGTTTCCGGAAGGGATGTACTACAGCCGGAAAAGTGACCAGTGTCGAACCCCGAGAGTAAATAGTGTACTCCTTTATATGGCAAGCCTGGCGCACGTTCTGGACAAAAAGAAAAGCGGGGAAACCGATTGTAAAATCAATTTCCCCGCTTGGGTGGCTTCGCCAGGAATCGAACCTGGATCTGGAGCTTCGGAAACTCTTATACTATCCATTGTACTACGAAGCCATTATACATGCAAAATCCGCCCAATACCAGCGCTATACTGCATTTGAATTCGCATTAAAAAAGCAACCAGAGGTTGCTTTTTAGTACGGCGTACGGGAGTCGAACCCGTCATTCCTCCGTGAAAGGGAGGCGTATTAACCGATTTACCAACGCCGCATTCCCGTTATGGGATGGCAAATATACAGCCCTCTATCCTTTGCGCCAAGACTTGGAACACAAAAAATTTATCTTGCTGCAAGCATGGCCCTGATGATGCCCAGAAAATCTTCCGCTTTCAGCGATGCGCCGCCGATGAGTCCGCCATCCACGTCTGGGCAGGCAAAGAGTTCTGCAGCATTGGATGGCTTGCAGGAGCCGCCATAAAGGATAGGCGTGTTGTCTGCCACTTCCTCGCCGTATTTGGTCCACAGTACGCTGCGGATATGTGCGTGCATATCCTGCGCCTGCTTGCGCAGATGCCGTGCGGCCTGTGCCGATGGCCCATATCGGCTCATATGCTATCGCACAATTCTTCATCTGTTCTGCCGACAAATGGAAAAGGCCGGCAGCTATCTGCGCGCCAACATGATCATTCTGCTCATCAGCATCGCGCATTTCCAGCGGCTCTCCGCAGCAAAAAATGACGCTAGAGTCCTGCGGCAAGGCGCTGCATCCACCTTTTTAGCCAGCAACTCGTCTGTTTCCCCGTTGTATTCCCGGCGCTCGGAGTGGCCGATGATTACGTAGCTGCGCACCGCAGGTCCAGAGCATCTGGCGCGCAAATCTCGCCAGTATAGGCGCCGCTTTCTCAGTTGATGGCAATTCTGGGCGGCAAGGCACAGATGTGCCACCTCTTCTGTGTCACGGTCAATGGAAGCGATATGTGTAGCAGGCGGGGCAATGACTACCTCGCAGTCGTCAGACAGGCCGGCGGGCAGGTCATGGATTATGTCCTGAACAAGGGCCGCCCTCCTGAATGGTGAGATTCATCTTCCAGTTGCCGGCTACTATTTTTTTGCGCATAATGGTTAGGATGTGTAATAGTGTTGAGATAAAGTGTTCAAGATCTACTGAAAAATGAGCGGAGCGCGAAGCGGCTGTTGCTTTCAAATACATGCTGCAGCATAGCACGTTCCGCCTCGCCAGAGATTTCTGCCGCGCCGGGCCATCATGCGGTCTGCAGTCTCCATAGCCCGGTTAAACTGGTAGGTACTCATGCCTTCAGGCCCGCCCCAGGTAAAGGAAGGCAGGAACTTCTCCGGAAAGCCCGCCGCCCCAGATATTGCAGCTTACGCCGGCCACGGTGCCGGTATTGAACATGGTATTGATGCCGCACTTGGAGTGGTCGCCCATGAGCAGGCCGCAGAAGGTGAGGCCGGTCTCTACGCTTTTTTGGGCAGCCTCGTCCCACACCTTTACCTCGTCGTAATTGTTCTTCAGGTTGGAGCAGTTGGTATCCGCGCCCAGGTTGCACCATTCGCCAATCACGGCATTGCCCAGGAAGCCATCGTGGCCCTTGTTGCTGTTGGCAAAGAAGACCACATTGCTCACCTCGCCGCCTACCTTGCAGCCGGGGCCGATGGTCGTGCCGCCGTAGATCTTCGCACCCATCTTCAGCGTAGCGCCTTCGCAGAGTGCAAATGGCCCGCGGATGATGCAGCCCTCCATGACCTCCGCGCCGCCGCCGATATAAACGGGGCCAGTCGCTGCATTGATAATACTACCGGGGCCAACACTTGCGCCTTCCTCAAGAAAAAGCTCGGTGCCGCTTACCATTACACCTGCCGGAACAGGCGCTGAAGCCCGGCCTTCTGTAAGGAAGGCATAGTCCAGCCGTAGCGCAATGTCATTAAGCGAAAAAATATCCCAGGGACGTGATATGCGCAATACTTCACCGCTGTACGCTTCCGGTTGCAGGCTTTTAGCTAAATCGGCAATGTCTTCCCAGGCTGGTAATTCGTTTTCAGGCCTTACGGCGATGAGCGTTTCGCCGATGTAAAGCGCGGCTCCGGGAGGGAGCGCTTTAACGGCGGCTGCAATTTCGGGCGTCGCTATAATGCTGCCATTGACAAGAACCGGATCATCGGCGGCATCTGAATTTGTATAGGTACTTTGCAGATATGGAGCGGTCAATGTGCCAGTCTGTGCACTTTCAAGCAGCCGGCTCCAGCGTTCCCGGGCAGTCAATATGCCGCAGCGAATGTCAGCTACGGTGCGGGTGTGGGTGAAAGGGTAGAGCGCCGTCCGGCTAGCTTCGTCAAAAAGTACGGGAGACATGAATACAAAAATCGGGGCGAAGGTCGGGATTGTAGGCCGTTTGACGAGGCTGGCTTAGCCGGCATTCAATATCCATGCTGGTGTCTTACAGAAATGGAATGCGCGGGCGGGCATTCCAAACCCTATCGGCACATTGGTTAAGTTTGCCGCCCATCATGGAACTCGCTAAGAATTTTGACCATGCCGCGGCCGAAAGCCGCTGGTACAGCCATTGGATGAGCCGCGGCTACTTTAACTCAACGCCCGATGCGCGCCCGCCCTATACCATCGTCATGCCGCCGCCCAATGTGACTGGTGTGCTGCACATGGGTCATGCGCTGAATAATACCGTCCAGGATGTACTGATCCGCCGCGCCAAGGCGCTCGGCTACAATACCTGCTGGGTGCCGGGTACCGACCATGCCTCCATCGCTACGGAAGCTAAGGTGGTGGGGATGCTTCGCGAGCGGGGCATTGATAAGAATACACTGAGCCGCGATGAATTTCTGGTGCTATGCCTGGGAATGGAAGGAGAAGTACGGCGGCATTATCCTGGAGCAACTGAAGCACCTTGGCTGTGCGCTGGACTGGGACAGCGTACGCATTTCACGATGGATGAGGAATATTACAAGGCCGTCATCCGAGTGTTCGTAGAGCTGTACAAGAAAGGCCACATCTACCGCGGCGTGAAGATGATTAACTGGGATCCGAAGGCAAAGACCGCGCTTAGCGATGAAGAGGTGATCCACAAGCCACGCAGAGCAAGCTGTACTACGTACAGTATTTTCTGTGCGATAAGGAAGGTAACGAAACCGGTGGCAGCATCACCATCGCTACCGTTCGTCCGGAAACCATTCTTGGGTGATACGGCCGTTTGCGTGCACCCTGATGATGAGCGCTACAAGCACTCTGAAAGGTGCCTATTGCTTTGTGCCGCTGGTCAACCGCCCGGTGCCGATCATTTTTGATGATTACATAGATATTGAGTTTGGAACCGGCGCGCTGAAAGTGACTCCCGCGCACGACATCAATGACTATAACCTCGGACTGAAGCATAAGCTGCCTGTCATCGATACGCTGAACGAAGACGGCACGATGAGCGAGGCAGCGCAGGTATGTATGTTGGTGAGGATCGCTTTGCCGTGCGCAAGAAGATCGTAGAAGACCTGAAGGCGAGCGGCAACTTTGTAAAGAAGAAGAGTACAGCAATCAGGTAGGATATTCCGAACGCACGGATGCGGTGATAGAACCACGCCTGTCCATGCAGTGGTGGTGCAATATGCCGGAGCTGGCGGAACCTGCGTTGGAGGTGTATTGACATGATAAAGTGCAGTTCCATCCGGAAAAGTTCAAGAACCTTACCGGCACTGGATGGAGAATATCAAGGACTGGTGCATCTCCCGCCAGCTGTGGTGGGGCCAGCGCATACCCGCATGGTACGATGAGGAGGGCAACATGTATGTCGCCGAGACAGAGGCAGAAGCAAGAGGCAACAAAGCTGAGCACACTCCGCGGCGCAATGCTTACCGCAGGATGAGGATGTCTGGATACCTGGTTCTCTTCCTGGCTCTGGCCGATGCAGGTTTTTGACTGGAATGAGCTCACCGGACAATGCAGAACTGGACTATTACTATCCTACGCAGACGCTCGTTACCGCGCCGGAAATTATCTTCTTCTGGGTGGCGCGGATGATCATGGCGGGTGAGGAGTTCAAAGGCAAATTCCATTTGAAAAGGTTTATTTCACCGGCATCGTGCGCGACAAGCAGGGCCGGAAGATGAGCAAAAGCCTCGGCAACTCGCCCGACTTGCTGGCGCTGATTGACGAATGGGGAACGGATGCGGTACGCTTCTCCGTGATGATTTCTTCGCCGGCCGGTAATGACCTGCTGTACGACGAAGGCATGCTGCTGCAGGGCCGCAACTTCTCCAACAAGCTCTGGAATGCCATGAAGTTGGTGAAGGGGTGGGAGGGCCGCACATCGGCCGATAGCCCAGAAGGCGGGGCAAACTTCGCCATCAATTGGATGCAGTCCCGCATCCGGCAGGTGAGCGGCGAGTTACAAGGTCTTTTTGAAACCTTTCGCCTGAGCGAGGCGCTGAAGACAATCTATTCTCTTATCTGGGATGATTTCTGTTCCTGGTACCTGGAATGGGTAAAGCCTGCTCAGGATGCGCCTGTTGCGAAGGAAGTATATGAAGCAACAATTGACATCTTTGAAAGTCTGTTACAGCTGCTGCATCCCTTCCTGCCATTTGTAACTGAAGAAATCTATCACTTGTTGCGCGAGCGTGCGGAAGGTGATGATTTGATTGTACGACAAATGCCAGCTGCTTCTGAGGCGGCAACGACGGTCCTTAAAAGCGGAATAGCATTGCAGGAAACGATTACCGCCATCCGCGATGCGCGGGTCAAGGCTGGCCTGAAGCCCAAAGACCCGATTCAAATTGCGGTGTTGACCGGTGACATATCGCTTTACGAGACCACAAAGCCAATCATATTGCGACAGACAAATGCTACAGACTTGTCTTTCGTTCGTGACGCAGTAGAAGGCGCCATCTCGCTCGTTGTGCAAACTGATAAGCTTTACCTCATTGCCGAGCAGGCGGTAGACAAGAGTATACAGCGCGAGGGGTTGCAGAAAGAGCTGACTTATCTGCAGGGTTTCCTGCAAAGCGTGGAGAAAAAGCTGGGTAACGAAAAGTTTGTAGCAAACGCAAAGCCTGACGTGGTGGCTATGGAGCAGAAAAAGCAAAGCGATGCTAAATCACGAATCCGTGTCATAGAGGAAAGTCTGGCTTTGCTATAACTTTAAGTCTATGATGCACCGCCGACTGCTTTTTGTTGCAGCCATTGCGCTCCTTTTTACCGCTGCCTTCGCTCAACGGAAACCTGCGAAAGATAAAACGCCCGCAAAGCCACTTACCGGACCCGCAAAGCCTGTTATGGAAGTAGCCATTGGACGTAGCAGCAATTGGAGCGGTGGCGCTATTTCCAAGAGTGAGTTTGACGCCATTGCGCCGCAAGGCATGCGTATTAAGAATCCGCAGGGCGCCTTTATTGAGGGCTTTTCCTTTACTTACGGAGAGCGCAACCTCTATGAGGATTCAATGGCGAATGAGAAGCTGGGTAACCGACTATCTGACTGAGTATTGCATGGGCGATACCCTTAGCCCCATCATCAGCCATACCATTGGCAGCCGCACAAAGCCGGGTGACACCGCGTACTATGACGACATTCACATACGCATGGCTGATGGAAAGCCTGCGCTTGGAAAGTCCATGAAGTTTGTGATTACGCGTTAACGCAGAACCCCACCCACATTCTGCATCAGCAGGTTTACAGTACGCTGCAGTATGTTGAAAGCGATTTCTGCCATCAGGTTTTCCTTGTCCAGCGTCGGATTCACTTCCGTCACCTCAAAGCAGCAGATTTTATGGTATTGCGCCAGCGCGGCAAGGAGATCTTCTGCTTCACGTTCCCGAAGGCCATTGCTTACGGGCGTACCGGTACCGCGCGAGATGCCTGCATCCAGGCTATCCACATCAAAGGACACATAGATGTCATCGCAGGCTGCAAGGTGAAGCATCGTTTGCCGAACCACCTGCTCCACGCCTTTGCGCCGCACTTCCGCTACAGGTATCACTTTGATATTAAGGGTGCGCAGCAGCTGTTCTTCTTCCTTCTCATAATCGCGCAGCGCAATAAACACCACATCTTCCGGCAATACTTTTGGTTGAATCTTGCCTAAGCCTTTCAGCTTATTCCAAAACTCAAGTGTCGTTGCATCCGGCTTGTGTATCTGGCTTTCTACATTGTCTAGGGCTAACGCGGTGGCAAGTGGCATGCCATGCATATTGCCGTGGGCGAGGTAAATGGCGTATGCATATCGGCATGGGCATCTATCCAGATTACTCCCAGCTTGCTTTTCGGCTTTGCCATTTTGATGCCCGCAATTGTGCCGCCGGCAGTACTGTGATCTCCGGCAAGGACTACCGGAAACAGTCCGCTCTTAAGGGTGGCCGAAATGGCCTCTGCAACGCGCTCGTACATGGTATATACCCCTTTTATACGCTTGGCGTAAGGGGAGGCGACCGGCTCATAAAGCAGGTTGTTTTCGGTCTCCACCACTTCTGAGGGGAAGTTGACGAAGAAGGAACTCATAAAGTCCAGCGCGGCGATTTTAAGGGCGTCTACGCCAAGAGAGGCGCCGCGCGTGCCGGCCCCTATTTCGCTTTTTACTTCTATTATTTTGATGTTCCGCATAGGCGTGTCCGCGAATTTCGGGAACGGCGGGCGGTGTACCTAATTCTGTCGCTAACAAAGCCACATTGTCGTTTCGCAATTTTGATGGTCAGACTATACCAGTGGAATAGCAGTGCCTGCTCCCTCCATGAAAAATCCATCTGATGCTATCTGCTCCCTTAGAGTTCCGCCAGCAGGCATCTTAGCAGAAATCCGCGTAACATCGCAACCCTGATGAAGCGGGTTGCAGCATTATACAAAGCCTCGTATAGCGGGCTTTCGCCGGCCAGTTGGTGGTTGAGCGCTGTCATGCTCATCAATCGCAGTGGTACCATGGTTGTGCCGTTTATGACGCTCTATCTTACCCAAAGTCTGCACTACAGTGTGTCAAAAGCCGGTTTCGTCTTTGGCGTGTTTGGCGTAGGCGCTATCTGCGGTGGCTTCATCGGCGGCCGCCTCGCCGACAGGTTCGGTTTCTATGCCGTTCAGCTGGTTACGCTTATATGTGGCGGATTGATGTTCCTGCTGTTGGGTCAAATGCGTTCCTACGTAGCTATCTGCGGCTGCACCTTTGCGCTTGCGCTGATCAATGAGTCGTTCCGGCCAGCCAACTCACTTGCCATTGCCCATTACAGCAAGGAAGAAAACCGGACCCGTTCTTATTCTCTGAACCGGCTGGCTATCAACCTCGGCTGGGCGTTGGCGGCTCGCTAGGGGGCTTTATTGCCGCGCACAATTACAACCTGTTGTTTGTCATCGACGGGTTTACTAACATCGGGGCGGCTTTACTGCTCCGCATATTTCTGTCGCCGGCACGCCAACAGGTGCATGTAAAGGAAGCCGTGCCAAAAGCGCCGCGTTTTCAGGCTTACCGGGATGGACGATACATGGCGTTTACCGTTTTTACGCTCTTATATGCTTTTGCTTTTTTTCAACTGTTTAGCACGCTTCCTGTTTATTACAGGAAGGAATTGCAGCTTTCAGAACGGATTATTGGGGCAACGATGGCTGGCAATGGGTTGATGATCGCCTTATTTGAAATGGTACTCGTCTTCCGGCTGGAAGGAAAGCGACATCCGCTGCAATACATTCCGATAGGTACGCTGATGATGGCGGTATCGTTTATACTCTTCAATCTGATGACCGGCAGCATAGCCGTGGCCGTGCTGCAGCACTATTATCGTGACGATGGGCGAGATGCTATCTATGCCCTTTATGAATACCTACTGGCTGAGCAGAACTACCGATGCTAACCGTGGTCAATATGCCGGTCTCTACACCGTGGCGTGGGCTACAGCGCAGGTGTTGGGTCCCATTTCCGTCTGGCTGGCAGACGGGTATGGCTTCGCTACGCTTTGGTGGATCATAGTCGGCATTTCTGTGCTGTCAGCTGCAGGTTATTGGGTGTTGTATCGTGCAGGTGAAGCCACGCTATCGCGCCCCGAATAGCAGGCTGCCGATGCGCACCATGGAACTACCTTCCTCTACAGCAATCCTGTAGTCGCCGCTCATGCCCATGGAGCAGGTGTTGAAATATGATTTGCCGAGCATCTGAGCGCCTTTTAGGTTGCCAAACATTGTCCGAAGGCGATTAAACTCCGCCCGTATCTGGGCTATATCTTCTGTAGCTGTAGCCATACCCATCAGGCCGCAGATGCGGATGTGTTGTATGCCCGTTTCCTGTGTCTCATAGTATTGGAAGAATTCCGTTAGATCGCGCTCATCCATCCCATATTTGGTTTCCTCTTCGGCAATGTGCATCTGGAGCAATACATCAATTTTACGATTAACCTTTGCCGCCTGCTTATTGATTTCCAGCAGGAGCTTAAAGGAATCCACGCCATGGATTAAGTGGACGAAGGGCGCGATGTACTTTACCTTATTGCTTTGCAGATGGCCTATGAAGTGCCAGCGGATGTCTTGTGGGAGCAGAGCCGCTTTTTCAATAAGCTCCTGCACATAGTTCTCGCCAAAATCGCGTTGCCCAAGGTTATACAGCGCGTGTATATCTTCCCTCGGCTTCGTTTTGGAAACGGCAACGAGTGTAACGGCTTTTGGCGTTAGCTCGCTTATCAGGGACTGCCATGCAGCTTCGTTTATCATGCTTTGTAGTAGCGTAGGTAAAGTTACCGCGCTACAAAATTCCTATGATATTGCCGATAACTGAAAAATCCTAACAAACCCTGCTTTCTGCGCGGCTTAAATTTGAAAGATGAAGTCTTTCTTCAGTCTCGTTTTCCTGCTTGCTCTGGTCTTTGGGGTCAGGGCCCAAAGTGTCTTTTACAGTCCCTATGAAAAGTTTGACCTCCGCACCGGCGATTATAGCGTGGTAGGAAAAGTCGGCAACCTCATTTACACTTATCGCTCCGGGAACGGCGGATATTTTCTGGATGCCTGGAATGACAGCATGGAGCGCCAGGCTACAGTTGTGCTGGATTTCTTTCCGGAAAAAGTGTATAGCACCAAATTCATTGCTTACGCAGATAAGATCATCGTATTTTTTCAGGGCTCGGAAGGCGGTAAGATAACACAAAAGGCAGCGCTACTCGATGCAAAGGGCCGGCTGCAAGGCCGCGCTAAAAAGATTGATGAAGCCAAAACAGGATTCTTTGGGCCCAGCGGCGATTACTTCAGCGTTGCCGTCTCTGAAGACAAGCGAAAGTTTGTGGTATATGACGCTTCGGTAAAAGGGGCAGCGCTGCACCTGACCCATACGCTGTTGAATGATAGCCTCGGAACCCTTGCGCGCAGCGAGAGTAATTACCGCGGCGACCATGACCTGAGCACACTTCCCGGCATTGTTGACAATGGCGGCAACTTTTACCTGCCTGTTGTAACTACGTTAGGCAGTAAAGACTATGCTGACGGTATCTGGCTGCTCGGCCTTCCCGTGGGCAACAGCAGGCTAACTGCTACGGAGCTGCCATTGGGCGGTAAATACGCCACCGGCCTGTATCTGAAAGCAGACAACGCCATGCGACGTATTTATGCCGGCGGCTTTTACTCTGAAAAGAAAGCAGGCAATCATGAAGGAACTGTCTTTGCCGCTTTTAGTCTGGATTCGCCCGGCGTTGTGGCTCAACGACTTCCTTTTGATGAACGTTTGCGCGTTGCAAGCGGAGAGCGGAACACGAGGAAAGCGTTCAATGATTATCAGACCCGCCAGCTTATTATCCGCAACGATGGTGGTTTTGTGCTGGTAGCAGAAGACTATTTTATGAGCGTCCGCAATGGCATTTCGCCTTATGGATATTATACCGGGTTTTACAGCCCCTTTATCGGATCCCAGAATATCCGGGAATACCATTATGGCGATGTCCTCACGCTATCTTATGCACCCGACGGAAGGCTGGAATGGCACGCCTTTGCGCGTAAAGATCAATATTCGCAGGAAGACGGCGGCGCCTTTTCGTCGTATGCATTTATCAACACCGGTGGCGCGCTCGGCTTCTTATTTAATGATTATGACGCACGCCATTCCCATATTATGCTAACCACGGTCAGCGATGAGGGAAAGGTTGAAATACATCCGCTGGATGCCGGTGGCGGCGATGACCCCGACTGGCTGCCAAAGGCCGGCAAGCAGGTATCTGCAAATGAGGTAATAGTACCCTGCCTGAAGCGCCGCCAAATCTGCTTTGCCAAGGTTGTATTTTAGCGCCTGTGCTGCATCTTGTCCGGACGGTCAGTCCCTATACCGTCATTATACTCGCTATCCTGACGCTGCTGCTGAAATTGCAGGCGCTCGGCGCGCCTGTTTATCCGGTAGCAGATGTGCATCATGCCCTTTTTGGATACATCGTACGCCTTTTCGGTTATGTATTTGGGCACAGCCGTTACGCCTTTACGCTTCTGGCTTTGGTCATGTGCTTTGGTCAGGCCATCTATCTCATGAGCATCGCCAGCCGGCACCGGCTGTTTCAAAGGCATACCTATGTTCCTGCATTCGCTTACATCGTACTCTCGTCCCTGCATCCGGCGCTGGGCCAGTTTTCTGCGCCATTATTGGCCAACTGGCTGCTGCTCGGCGCCCTGGATGCGGCATTAAGCTTTACCCGCCGTGAGGAGCCTCAGCGTACTATATATAATACAGGTTTCCTGCTTGGCTGCGCCGCGCTGCTGCACTTTCCCACTGTTTTGTACGTTGTATTTTTTGTCCTGTCACTAATGTGGCTGCGGGTATTCAGGTTCGGAGAATGGGTGGTGGGCATGCTTGGCTACCTCGTCCCCGCTTACTTTGCTGCCTGCCTGCTATATCTCTCTAACGCGTGGTTGGTGGCGCATGACTGGCCCTATTGGGGCAATGGCTTACCACGTAAGGGTGAGTTGCCGCTTTACTTCTTCGGACTGATGGCAGGTTGCCTCTTGTTGATTGTTTCAGGCCTCATTTTTCTGATGCGCGGCATTTATAAGATGCCGGTTTCTGTAAGGCGTGGATGGGGCGCAGTAGGTACGGCTATGACGGTCAGCATTGCAGTCGCCTTACTTACACCACGTTCAGAAGGTGCCGCCTGGCTATGCGTGCTGCCTTGCATGGCGCTTTTAGTCATCCCGCCTATGATGGGCGACAAGCGTTCCCGCTTTGCTACCTTTACCTTTTATTTTATGCTGGCGCTTGTCCTCTTTTGCCAACTTGCGCTGCGGAGATAGTTTTTATAAAAATGAAATTTGGAATTATCGTTTTCCCCGGCTCCAACTGCGACCGCGATATGGAGCATGCCCTGCGCGAGGACCTTGGTCAGGAAGTCACCATGCTTTGGCACAAAGACCGCGACCTGAGCGCCTTTGACGTAGACGATTGCCTCGTATTGCCCGGCGGGTTTTCGTATGGCGATTACCTGCGTTGCGGTGCGCTGGCCCGCTTTTCGCCTATGATGGAGCAGGTCATCAACTTCGCCGGACGTGGCGGAAAAGTCCTCGGAATCTGCAATGGCTTTCAGATTCTTTGCGAAAGCGGACTGCTGCCCGGCGTGCTTTTACAAAATGATCACCAGAAATTCGTCTGCAAGAATGTGTTTCTGAAAAGTGAGCATACCGACAACATTATTGGTGATAATGTCGGCGCGCGGGTGCTCCAGATTCCGGTAGCGCACGGCGAAGGCCGCTACCACGCTGATGCGAAAACCATGCAGTCATTGCGCGAGAACAATCAAATCATTTTCCGCTATTGTAATGCTGCCGGTGAGGTCCACCTGACTTCAAACCCTAATGGCGCAACGGACAACATTGCCGGCATCTGTAACGTGAACCGTAATGTCTATGGTATGATGCCGCACCCGGAGCGCGCAACGAGCGAAGTGCTGGGCAATGTGGACGGGCGCATGATACTGGAGGCGTTTACCCATATGAATTAATATGAAGCAGCTGTTTCTGGCCATAGTTGCACTTATGGTCGCTTGTATCGCAAACGCTCAGGGCATGAAAGACCCGTCCGCATGGACGGCGACCGTTGTTGCCGGGAAAGGCATCTACGACATCGTCTTTGAAGTGAAGCTGGAACCGAAGTGGCACCTCTGGGCCATGAATCCTGGCGGGGATGGCACGCTGATCGCGCCCGAATTCAAAATAGAAAGTGGTTTTGAGCAGCTTATTGGTAAGCCGGTTGAAATGGGCGTCGTAACTGAAGAGGAAATGGAAGGAATTGAGGGTAAGGTGCGGTTCTTTACCGGCAAGGCACAGTTCATTCAATCCGTGAAAGCAAGCAGCGGCAGCACGGTTAAAGGCACTTATAGCTACCAGTTGTGTAATGATATGATGTGTCTTCCGCCTAAGACGGTTCCATTCTCGGTCAAGATTCCTTAATCCAACGTTCCCGTTTCATACATCATGCGCTTTTTTCGTCAGGCTTTTCTTCCGCTCCTGCTTCTTCTCGAGTTATTGCGCGCAGGCGCAAATGAAAAGTGACCCGACAACGTGGTCTTATGAAGTGAAGAAAACCGGCGATAAGCAATATCAGCTTATCACCCACCTGACGCTTAAGCAGGATTGGCACATCTGGTCAATGAACCCGGGCGGCGATGGTACGCTGGTGCCACCTTCCTTTCAGTTTGGCAAGGCGTCTGGCCTTACGCTACAAGGAAGCGTGAAGGAAAAGGGCAAGCTCCAATCCAAAGTCTTCATTGACGGCGACCCGGCTTCTAATTTTTACGAAGGAAGCGTTGATTACATCCAGAACGTCACCGTCGCCGGAAATATAAAAGTGAGCGGCACACACGAATATCAGGTTTGTGATCACGAATCATGTCTGCGGCCTACTACAAAGCCATTTTCTTTTGAGATAAAAGACGCGGGTGGCGCTACGCCCGATACAGCTGGTCGGGCCATCCTCCCTACATCAACTGGTACAGACAGCACCGTGGTAGCTGCAACGCCAACGGCATCGCGCGGTGCTATAGACACAAGTTCCGTCAACCGTACAACACCCGTACAACAAGCTTCAGATGATGTTCCACCCACGACCAATTTGTGGATACTCTTCGCACTCTGTTTCCTGGGAGGCCTGCTGGCCATCACCACACCCTGCGTGTACAGCATGGTGCCGATTACGGTGTCCTTCTTTACCAAGCGCAGCAAGACCCGGGCAGAGGCCATACGAAATGCCATTTATTATTCGCTATCCATCATCATCATCTTTACAGTTCTGGGCGTGCTGATTTCAGCCATATTTGGGCCGTCGGCACTATATAAGATTTCGTCCAACTGGATCGCTAATCTGTTCTTCTTCGCTGTATTTATCGTCTTCGGTATTTCCTTTCTTGGTGCTTTTGAGATTACGCTGCCGTCTTCATGGACAAGCAAGACGGATTCGCGCGCGGGAACCAGCTTCTTTCAAAGGCATCTTCTTCATGGCCATGACATTAGTCATTGTGTCCTTCTCCTGCACCTCCGGCATCATTGGTCCGCTGCTCGTGGCAGCAAGCCGCGGCGGCCTGGTAGGGCCTGCACTTGGCATGTTTGGGTTCTCGCTTGGGGCTGGCGCTGCCTTTTACCTTCTTTGCCTTCTCGCCGGGAATGATCAACAAGATGGCCAATGCCGGCGGCTGGCTGAATCAGGTAAAGGTGACGCTCGGCTTTATAGAGCTGGCGCTGGCGCTGAAATTCTTCTCCAATGCCGACCTTGTAAAAGGCTGGCGCATTCTGGACCGCGAAATATTTATTGCCATCTGGGTCGTCATCGCCATACTGCTGGCAATGTACCTGCTCGGCAAACTCAAGCTTTCGCATGATGATGCGAATGCAAAGAATATCTACGGGCAGGAGTATGTTTCGCCTGTTCAAATTCTTCCTCGCTTCATCGGCCTTGATATTCGCCGTTTATCTGATTCCCGGTATGTGGGGCGCGCCACTAAAGGGTCTCGGACAGTTTCTGCCGCCGATGGGTACGCAGGATTATGTCGTAGGGAGCGGCAGCGGGACAATGGCTGTGAGCGGCAGCGGAGTACATGTTGATGGTATGGGGCCGGTTAAGTATGTGAAAGAAATGACCATGTACGAGCCTGACGTTGCGAAGAACAACGGCCTCATTACCTACTTTGACTATAATGAAGCCGTCGCGGCATCGAAGCGGGAGCATAAACCGCTGATGCTGGACTTTACAGGTATCACCTGTGTCAACTGCCGCCTGATGGAGACGAATGTCTGGGCCGCGCCGGAGGTAATGAAGCGGATGAAAGAAGATTTTATTGTTGCCTCTCTTTATTGCGATGCCAGTCAGGTCGCATTGGCGAAGGAAGACCAATATCACTCCACAGCGCTCGACACGCAGGTTACCAATCTCGGCGACCGCTGTCTGGACCTGCAGGTGTCTAAATTCAATTCTAATTCGCAGCCATTCTACTTCTTCGTAGATGATGGCGGAACAAAGCTGGCAGCGGAAGGCTATGGCACAAATACAAACGTCTCAAAGTTTGTAGCACATCTGGACGCTGTGAAGGCTAAAGTATCAGGGCGCTGCATCCATAGCTGGCACAGACAGTAATCTGAATTCGCATGGCAAATGAAGGTTTTAGGATAAACACCTAACCCAATGGTTAAGAATATTTCCCTCGCACTGCCGCCGCAAATGGCGGCTGACGAGACTGTCTTTAGGCAGTCATTGGCCGAAAGTGCCGGCATTGCGCAAAACCGCATCACCGGCTATCGCATCCTCAAGCGCAGCATTGACGCTCGCTCACGGAGTAAAGGCGTGCAAATTGTGCAGCAGATAGAGCTGTCAATTGATGAGCCACCGCAGCTGGTCAAAACATTTGATCCGGAGCTGAAAGACGTCCGTCAGGCAAAGACAGTCCTTATTATCGGCGCGGGCCCGGCAGGACTGTTTGCTGCGTTAAAGCTCATCTCGCTAGGCATTAAACCCATCATCTTAGAACGCGGCAAAGACGTACGTGCACGCCGCCGTGACCTTGCCGCGATGAACAAAG
This sequence comes from uncultured Bacteroidota bacterium, assembly GCA_963782125.1. GTDB lineage: Bacteria > Bacteroidota > Bacteroidia > Chitinophagales > Chitinophagaceae > UBA1952. The sequence goes on along the minus strand of CAWAID010000007.1, from coordinate 51,757 downwards.
AAGGCATCGTCAATCCCGAAAGCAACTACTGCTTCGGCGAAGGCGGCGCAGGTAACTTACTCGGACGGAAAGCTCTACACGCGTTCTACGAAGCGCGGCGATGTGGCGCGCATCCTTGAGCTGTTCATCCACTTTGGAGCAGATGAAAGAATCCGCTACGAGGCACATCCGCACATCGGCACAAATAAACTGCCCCAGATCATCACCGCGATGCGCGAAGGCATTGAGTCCTGTGGAGGGGAGGTACACTTTGGGGAAAAAATTTCAAGAATTATACTTAATTCAGGGAGCGTTAAGGGTGTTGAAACTATTGGCGGTGTGCGTTACGATGCATCTGCAGTTATTCTTGCGACTGGCCATTCGGCCCGCGATATTTTTTCCATGTTGCACATGCAAGGCATAGCCATAGAAGCCAAGCCCTTCGCCCTAGGCGTGCGCATTGAGCACCCTCAGGAGCTGATTGACGCTATTCAATATCATTGTGCACTTCGCGGCGAATACCTGCCGCCGGCTTCCTATTCGCTTGTAGCGCAGGAGTTCGGGCGCGGTGTATTCTCATTCTGCATGTGCCCGGGCGGCATTATTGCACCGGCAGCAACCGCGCCCGGTGAGATTGTGGTAAACGGCTGGAGCCCTTCCAGGCGGAATAATCCATACGCTAATTCGGGAACCGTGGTGGCAGTCGGTGAAGAAGATTTTGCAAAGGCAGGCTTCAGCGGGCCGCTGGCGGCCATGCACTTTCAGGCGGCTGTTGAACGGAAAGCTTTTGAAGTCGGCGGCGGTGATCTGGTGGCTCCTGCGCAGCGCATGGCAGATTATGTGGCTGATAAACGTTCTTCGTCATTGCCCGATTGTTCTTACCTGCCTGGCATCTGCAGTGTCCGTATTGCGGAGGTATTGCCCGGTGCTGTGCATATTGCCTTGCAGAAAGCCGTTGTTGATTTCGGGAAGAAGATGCGGGGCTACTTGACAAACGAAGCTGTGCTTGTCGCTACCGAGTCGCGTACTTCATCGCCTGTTCGCATTCCGCGAGACGCGGATACGCTGCAGCATCCACAGGTGCCTGGGCTATTCCCATGCGCCGAAGGCGCAGGCTATGCAGGCGGTATTGTCAGCGCTGCAATTGATGGAGAGCGGTGCGCGGAGTCTGCTGTTAGTACGTTGAGTCGCTAAAGCGAGGTTAACGACTTAACGATTCAACGCAATTACTCTTCAATCTGCTCCAAGCGCTCCACCTGCATTACGCCTTCCAGATCGCTTAGCTTCTGGCATAGACTGTCCAGCTCGCTGCGGTCGTGCACGAATACTTTGATGTTGCCTTCAAATACGCCGTCTTTGGAGTCTATGGACAGAGAGCGCATGTTCATGCTCAGCTCGCCGGATATAATGTTCGTGATTTTTTGCACAACGCCCACATCGTCCAGGCCGGTTATGCGCACGCCACTGAGGAAGGATATTTCCTTATTAACCGCCCACTTCGTTTTTACGATGCGGTGGCCATAGTGCGCCAGCATCTGTGCAGCGTTCGGGCAGTCTGTGCGATGGATTTTCAGGCCCTCGCCAGACGTGATGAAACCAAACACATCGTCGCCCGGTATCGGCTGACAGCATTGTGCCAGCTTGTAAAGGATCTTGTCCGAGCTCTCTCCGAAAATAATCAGCTCAGCACCTTTGCCGGGCTTGATCGTTTTGACCTCTTCGTCTGCATGCTTATGATTATGCTCCGGCTTGACTTCTTTTTCTTTTAGTACCAACCGGTCGCCAACCACATTGAAATGCTCCTTCAGATCTTTGATTTCAATGGCGCCTACCGAAATGCCATAGAATAAATCCAGCATGCTGGCCTTCTTGAAGTACAGACACAGCTCATTGATATTAGTTGGCGTCAGGTCCACACCCATGTGAGAAAGCTTGCGCTGTAGCACCGCTTTCCCTTCTTCAGCGATAACCCGCTTTTCCTCCTTCAGGTAATACTTGATTCGGCTTTTTGCTTTACCGGTCGTCACAAAAGCCAGCCAGTCTTCACTTGGCTTCTGCTTTGCGGAGGTTATAATCTCTACCTGATCGCCACTTTTGAGCGTATAGCTCAGCGGCACAAGCCTATGATTCACCTTTGCGCCGATACAACGCGCGCCGAGGGCAGAATGCACGTCAAAGGCAAAGTCCAGCGCGGTTGCACCTTTCGGCAGTACACGCAGCTCACCCTTCGGCGTATAAAGGTATATTTCTTCGGTAAATACCTCCAGCTTGAAGTCGGAAAGAAAGTCCAGTGTATCCGTCTCCGGATTGGAAAGCACATCGCGGATATGCTTCAGAAAGTGGTCCAGCTTGCTTTCCTGCGCGGCCTGCTGCGGTGTCGCGCCTTCCTTGTATTTCCAATGCGCAGCAAGGCCTTTCTCCGCAATCTCATTCATCCGTTCGCTACGTATCTGTACTTCCACCCAGCGTCCGCCGGGCCCCATTACGGTCGTATGCAAGGCCTCATAACCGTTCCCCTTAGGAACGCGAAATCCAGTCGCGGAGGCGCTCTGTGCTGGGGCGGTAATTGTTGGTGATGATAGAATATACCTTCCAGCAATCTGCTTTCTCCCGGTCAAGCGGCGAATTGAGGATGATGCGGATCGCAAAAAGGTCGTACACCTCCTCAAACGCAACGTGCTTTTTTCGCATCTTGTTCCAGATGGAATGCACGGCCTTTGGGCGGCCATAGATCTCAAAATCCAAGCCCGGCGCGCTCCAGTTCTTCTTTCAGCGGGCGGATAAACTCGTTGATGTACTTCGTGCGGTCCCGCTTGGTTTCCTTCAGGCCTTTGGAAATGTCCGTAAATACCTCTGGCTGCGTGTACTTCAAGCGCGAGATCTTCCAGCTCGCTCTTTATCTCATAAAGGCCCAGACGGTGGGCCAGTGGAGAGTAGATATAGGTCGTCTCGCTGGAAATTTTGAGCTGCTTTTCGCGGCTCATGCTGTCCATCGTCCGCATATTGTGCAGCCGGTCGGCAAGCTTTATGAGGATGACGCGTGGGTCATCGGCAAGCGTCAGCAAAATCTTCCTGAAATTTTCCGCCTGCATCGTAGTCTCTGCCTTCAGATCAACGACATTGGAAATCTTTGTCAGCCCGTCAATGATCTTGGCATATTGCTCGCCAAACTCGCGGCTTATGTCTTCCAGCGTCAACTCTGTATCTTCTACCACATCGTGCAGCAGTGCGCAAATTGAAGAAGTCACGCCAAGCCCGATCTCTTCTACTACTATTCTAGCCACGGCCAGCGGATGAAGGATGTACGGCTCGCCGCTTTTGCGGCGTGTCTCCTTGTGTGCATCTGCTGCAATTTCAAATGCGCGGCGCAGTAGGTCGCGGTCGCCTTTTTTAATGCGGAGCTTTAGCGCGCGCAATAGCGCACGGTATTCGCGTAGAATGATCCGTTTTTCCTGCTCTTCCCGTTCCTGTAGATGTTCAGCAATGACTTCCATAAAATTCGGTGCGCTTCTCTTAATCCGTATTCTAATTTAAGGGAAATGTCTGATGCAACTTTGTGAAGCTTTCGTTGTCGTTTTCTACCACTCTGTGTCACTTGTACCTGCCCGCAGCCGTGTAAGTGCGGGAATGCGCAGCCCGATGCGAATGCCGTCGTAAGCGCGTTCCCCGGTATCGCCTGCGTAGCCATTGAAACCCCAGCCATGCAGAATGTTCGAGCCGGAAAACGCGAAACACTTTAAATCCAAGGTTGTCCAGGGATATAAATACTTCCGAAAAGTAGAGGTTCCTGTCTGCGTAAAAAGTATTGTTGCCAACAATGAAATACCATTTGGCCTGTCGCAGCCCCGGAAGCTTATTGGAAAGCAGCCCTTGCAGATTGTATTCCAGATGCGCTTCTGCAAAAAAGTCCGCATCGTTACTGTAGTGATAGAAAGGCGCGAGCTGAAATGCTTTCAGATACGGCGAGGCCAGCGTAAAGGCCGGATCATCGCCGCCAAACGGGTGCATCAGGTCGGGCAGGCCAACATATTTTTTAGTGATAAAGCCTCCGGCAGACAGATTGTACGAGAGCGAACCAAGCAGCTTCAGTCCGGCTTCTCCGCTCATGCCCACGCGCCATTTATCCCAGTCAACGTCTAAGCCCAGAAGGGTGGGAAAGCCACGCTCATATTGAACGGAGAAGGTGGGCCATGTACTTCCTATCGGTTGCTTGTAATCCGGATATTGAACGTAGGAATATCCTGGCTGGAAAGAAGCGCCGATTCGTGTCCACACGGCATCATGTTCTTCAAAATGCCAACGTCCAAGCTCTGTAGGCAGGTTAGGTAGAAATTGTTCCCGCGCTTTACCTGTAAAACTGTAATATTTTGTGTTTTCCAGCGGTGTCCGGTGCTCGTAAGCCAGCCTTGCATGCAGCCGCAGACCGTTACCGAAGCTCCGGCGAGCCTGTAATGCGCCAGTCCATCGCTCGTACACTTTCAGCTCGTTGTAGTCAAGAATCAGCGTGTTCAAGGTGTTGAAAATGGTGGTAATCGGGTTCTCACGGTTAAACTGAAATACATAGCGCCCGCCTTCTCCGGCAAGGCTCCAACCACGCCCGCGCCATGCCGGATTGTTATGAAAGAAAGTGAGCGCTGATACTAAATTGAAATGAGTGTTGGCAAAGCCGTAGCGTGGCGCGATGCGCAATTGCAACGTATTTGGCGTGTCCAATTTTCGGCGCAGCGTGAGCTGCGGCTCCAGCACGAAGCCTTCCACGCTGTTGAAGTTGACCGAAGTAAGCAGCGACGATATAGTAAGCGAGCTACGGTAACCGCTGTCGTTAAATGTAATGCCGCTGAGGAAAAGTTCAGCCGGCTTTATGCGATTCTCCCGGCGGCGCAGCGAGTCTATGCGGTGCGGATTTTCCAGCACCAACCGCAGTGAATCCTTAATGCGATAGTCGCGCGCCTCGTCAATTTCCAACGGCAGCGGGCGGGTTTCATCCCAGTAAGATGAGTCCTTCTTGTTAGCAGTTCTATCGTAGGTAGAAATGATTTTCTTGTTGAAAACTGTATCCGGCACCGGCTCATTCACCTTTTGATTGTCATAAATGGTTACGAAGTTGCCGGTTATACCGAAGCCGAAGATGTTGATGGTAGGGTAGAACTGCTGATTCTTAATAACCCACGTGTCCTTCTTCAGCGGAAGAAACTGCTGATCCAGGCGCAGCGTATCCAACTTTTCCAGTCCGTAACGTGCCGATGTAGTGAGGCTTAAAGAATGGATAGCCCAGTCTCCGTCCACGATGTAAATACTGCCGAAGAAGAGTGGTTCGTAGGCCCGCTTCGGTATTACTTTAATCTTGTAAATCGTATTGCGCCCTTCACTGAACTCTCCTTCCAACCGGTACTTATAGTAGCTGAGGGCGCCACTTGCAATTGGCGACACATGACCGCGCGGATTGATGTTGTCCGCTATCTCAACGTTGTTCTCATAAAATGTAATGACCGACGGCAGCTGCGAGAAGCCCAGACCGTTCGGGTCGCCGCTCTCGCGTACGGAATGAATGATGGTGCGTTCCTTGTCGGGATGTCGCTGCGCGTAATAGTCTGCTATCTCCTCACACAGGTATAGCACGCCTTTGCCTGCCGTATCAAGCCCCATTTCGCCCTTATCTACCTTTTGCCCCAGCACTTTGTCTGGCGTCTGGCGGGTGCGCAACACGCCTTTCAGGTAAATGCTCGTTTGAAATTCTTTTACCTGTTGCAAGTGGAAGTCCCGTTTCCGGATCGCTTCGCGGATAATGCGATAAGCCGGGTCTTCGTCCGAGGCACGCACTACTACTTCCTTCATCTCCAGGCCCTGATCTACCATCCGGAAGTCATGGGTCAGCGCTTCATCCTTCCCGATGCTCAGGTTAAAAGTTGTCTGCTGGTAACCGATGTACTGGCAGGTGACGGTATAAGTGCCGGCCGGTAGGGACAGCACATAATTACCCGAGGCATTGGCTGCAGTGCCGTTTGTAGTGCCGGCCACAAAAACGGTCGCAAACGGTAGCGAATTTCCCCTGGAGTCGCGCACAGTACCGGTAAGTGTTCCGGCAAGGACCTGAGCACCAAGACAAAGCAGGAAAATAAGGTAACAGCAGCTGCGCATAGCTTGCAAAGATGCCGGTTGGGCGCGAAAGCGGCGGAATGCGGAGCGCGCTACTTGCGCTCGTACTTATCCGGAATAGAAAATGGCAGCTCTACGGCCTCGTCAAAATCCGCTTTACTGAATTCCAGAGTCAGCACGTGTTGTTCGCCGCGGTCCGTAATAAAGATGTCCCGCTTATCAGCAAAGCGCCGCATGCTGTCTACGCGCCGGTAATCTCCGGATTCCGCGAGCAGAAAGGCGCCGCCTTCGGCAATTGATTGGAAGCGTAGCAGCGTATCCTGCCGGTCAAACTGTAGACTTTGACTAAAATCAGGGTCCTTCGCACTGATGATGAGCGTTGCCGCAGTATCCTTCGCATCGGTCGGCGCGTGCCCTGTGAGCAGCCGGTCGCCAATTATCAGGCTTTGCAGCGCCGCAAAATCAGCGCGGATAGGCAGCAGGCTTCCGGCGTCGGCGAAGGGTATTGACCGCACTTCCCGTTGCAACCGGTTCAGAATGAAAATGCTGTCCGGCCTTATCAGCACGCGGGCCGCTTCAAACAGCCCCAAAGCCGTGACGCTTATCCATACGCTTTTGCCTCGCTCCATGCGAATGACAACGGCAAAATCACGATCCTCGCCCCGCCCTTCATAATGTGCCTTGGCCTTGCCATTAAACGTATTCCAGGTTGTCTGTGCGTTCCAGTAAGGCAGCAATGCCATTAGCAGCCCGCTGTCGGTCGCAATCCGCTGGATGGCCGGCACTCCGCTGTTAACGACAATGTCTGTATCTACCGTGCTTAAAATAGAATCCCGCACGGTGATCAGGCTGGAATCAACGTTTGGAGTGGGCTGCCTACGCCCGCCAATGCGGCGGTAAATATTGCAGGAGGAGGCGCCGGACAGCGACACTGCCAGCAGCAGGAGCAGCCATTTATTCATACAGCTTACGCTCCGAAATCATTTTATCAATGCTGGCATTCTCGCTGCCGCGCTCCTTAGCCTTCTGCCAGGCAGTTACGGCGGCGTCCTTATTGCCGAGCTTGAACTGCACCGCTCCTAAGTGCTCAAAAAGGGTCGGGTCGGTTTCATAAGGATTCGCATCTACAGCTTTCTGGATATAATCCAGCGCTTCCTTGTACTTGCCTTGCTGGTAAAGTATCCACCCATACGTATCGAAGAAAGTCCCTTCGCCCGGCCTGATTTTCAACGATTCTTTAGACATGCGCGCAGCATCGTCTAAGCGGGTGTTGCGCACAGAGAGGTAGTAGGCGTAATTGTTCAGCACCGACGCGTTGCCGGGGTTGAGGCGCAGGGCAGCATTATAACTGCTGTCGCTGAGAGCGTATTGCTTTGTAGTGTTATAGATGTCGCCGAGCGTGGTGTGCATTTCAGATAGCTCCTCGCTCTTTTCTTCCGGCTCCAGATCTATGGCGCGGGTGATGGCAGCAATTGCCGCAGGGTATTCCTTCTTATTGTAATGCCCAACGCCATTTAGATAATGAACAGTTGCCTGATTGGGGAAGACTCGGGCAGCCTTCTCGCTCCATTTTATCAGGGAGTCCGCGCCGTTGCGGTCCGTGTAGCTGTACAGCAACTGCTGCCAGATGCTGAAATCATCTTTTTTGATGGCAATGGCCTTTTTCAGCTGCTGCGCCCCAACATCACGCTGACCGTTCAGGCTCAGCACGTAGGCATAAAAGGAAAGCACACCCACATGTTCCGGGTGTTGTGCCACGATTTGCTCCGTGATAGAGGCCGCCTCGCGCCGGCGTACGCTGTCCGTAGGCAGGTCGCCAACATAGCTGCGCAGCAAGCCGATCTGCGTCTCGGCATCCAGGTCTTTATTAATAACTGCTTTCCGCAAATACTCTCGATAGCGAAGCGTATCCCCGCGCTTCAGCGCCTCAGTAGCCTGAGCTATCTGGAGTGAGGGGTCGGCGGGAAACTTCTTCGCCATCTCTGCAAGCGCTTCCTTTGCTTTTTCCGGCTGCTTATTAGTTTCATAGATCTCCACAAGCATAGCGTAGTAGCGCGCTTCCTTTGGATTCTGGTCTATCAGCTCGCGCACCGTGCGGGCAGCGCCGGCCACATCGTTCAGCTTCAGGTAAATCTGCTGCTGCTGCAGGAGCACATCATCGTCGTCGTTCTTTTTACGAAGGGTCTGGAGCTGCGCAAGGGCCTCTTTGTACTTTCCCGCCCGCTGGTAGAGCAGGGCGCTTCGCTCTAAATATTGCTCGTTATAACGTTCGGTCCTGGCCAGGCCGGCATATTCATCCGCGGCGGCGGCGTATTCATTGCGCAGCGTCAGTACGTTCGCGTATTGCTCGCGGTACCACTTATTCTTGCCGTCCAGCGCGATGGCTTTACGAATGTAATCGGTTGCCTTTTCTGCGTCATTTTGCTTCAGCGCCAGCCGGCTCAGGTCATAGTAAGGCGCGGCCTCATCGGGCTCAGCGGCTATAACACGCTTCAGCAGGGCCTCGCTTTCCTTGTCCTCGCCCTTCATCCGGGCTTTAAGGGCATCGTAGTATATGCGTGCAGTGGTCGGCGCTGCCTCTGTGGAATCTTTGCCCTCAGCAACGTGCTGCCCCCTGGCAATGCAAAATGCAAAATGCAAAATGCAAAAGCTGCAGACGGATATGCGTAAAAAGGAAGTTTTCAAACTCATGAGTGGGTGGAGAAGTCGCCCAGCGACAGGTTGCGCGGCGCCTCACTGTAAGTTACGTGCTTGCCTAGCAAAGAGGATGTTACAACCGTGTTTTTTATAACGCTGTGCTCGCCTGCAATCGTATCCGAAACGCGGGCATCTTCCACCCGTGCGCCCTTTTCTAACGAAACGTTAGGTCCTACGACGGAGTTGCGCACCACCACGTCTTCGCCGAGGAAGCAGGGCTGAATAATGATGCTGTTTTCCAGCTTTGCAGAAGCAGCCTGCAATTGTTCTCCAGCGGCAATCTTGTGTGCCATAATGCGGCCCGCCGTAAAAACTGTTGCACTATAATTGCCGCAGTCCAGCCACTCTTCCACCTGGTCGGTGTAGAATTTTACGCCTGCCTTCAGCATATTGTCCATCGCGTCGGTGAGCTGGTATTCGCCACCGCCTTTAATGTCATTGTCTAAGAGGTACTGCATTTCCCGGCGCAGCCGCGCGCCGTCGCGGAAGTAGTACATCCCGATGATAGCAAGGTCGGAAACGAATTCCTTTGGCTTTTCCACAAAGGCCTCAATGCTCTGGTCGTTGCGCAGCTTCACTACGCCAAAGGCGGTCGGGTCGTCCACCTTTTGCGTCCAGATAATGGCATCCTTGTTAGGGTCTATTTTGAAGGCAGCCTTAAAAAGCGTGTCCGCAAAAGCGATAAAGACCGGTCCGTCCAGGCTGTCCCCGGCCTGCAGGATGGCGTGGGCGGTACCGAGGGGCGTTTCCTGGTAGGCGATTTTGCCCTTAGCGCCAAGGGATTCGGCCACTTTTACCAAGTGTTGCTCTACTTCTTTGCCGAAAGCGGGATTAATAATAAAGGCCACTTCCTCCACTTTTTCGTTCGCGCCGGCTATTATGTCTTCTACGATGCGCTGCACCATGGGTTTGCCGGCTATAGGAATGAGTGGCTTTGGCGTAGTCAGGGTATGCGGCCGCATGCGCTTGCCCATGCCGGCCATTGGGATGATGATGTTCATCTAAGAATTATGAATTATGGATTATGAATTGCCTGTGTGACCGAAGCCGCCGCCTGCACGTTTTGTCTGCTCAAGATTTTCCACGGTCTGCCAGCTTACCGTTTCGTGCTTCGCAATGACCATTTGCGCCAGCCGCTCGCCGTCCGTGATGGTGACAGGCCCGGCAGATAGGTTGATGACAGGGAGCATGATTTCTCCGCGGTAGTCGGCGTCTATCGTTCCAGGAGTGTTTATTAAGCTAATGCCGCGCTTAAAGGCCGTGCCGCTGCGGGGGCGGATTTGGGCCTCGTAGCCCTGCGGCAGCGCCATATACAGTCCGGTGGGGATGAGGCGGCGCTCTAAGGATTGCAGGATAATGTCTTCCGGCAGCCAGGCACGGATGTCCATGCCTGCTGCGCCGGCCGTCTGGTATTCCGGCAACGGATGCGGGCTTTTATTAATAATGGAAACGGTGACGGACACGGGAATTTTTCAGATGGGCGCAAAGGTAGTGCGCTACTTATGCAGACGGAAGCGTGCAATAAAAAGGACACACCGTGTGGCGCGTCCTTTTTGAACGTTGCTTTTGAATTGGCAGCTACTCCACCAGCAGTCTTCGGCTTTCAGCCTCACCGCCTGCGGCTACGCGCACGATGTACATGCCCGCCGGCAGGTCTCCTATGGACAGCTCTGTATTGAACCGGTAGCCGCCGGCCCGGTAATGCCGCCTGAGCACCTGCTGGCCGGCTACGTTGGTGAGGGTTATCAGCACATCATCGAGGGGCTGCGCGGACTCAAAGCCTATCTGAACGCTCCCGCCTTTAGGCGCGGGGTTAGGCTCTAAACCGAATATGCGGAAATTGCTTACACCGGCTACGCTTGTGGTGACGAGGTCAAAGCCGAGGTCTGCTACTACACCTGAAACTCCTCCAACAGTGGTGCGTAAGGAATCTTTAGCGCCTGGCAGCGTCCTTTTGGCGCTGGTAACGGTATTACTTCCCAGCCAGTCAAAACCTTCGTTGGCTGGCTGGTAGCCCTGCTCCAGCTCAATGACAAACTTCTTCGTGTTATCGTAATAAAACGAGTTGTTTCCATCCATCGGGAATTTCACCCAATGTCCGTGCGCCGTATCGGTAAATGTATAGGCAGGCTTATCCACAACCGTTACAAGCCCGGTCTTAAAGGTATCATAGGAGCCGGGAGGCGAGGAGCGCCACACACTGTCAGTCGTATATCCGATTTTCAGCTTGAAGTTATTGTAAACAATGGGTGGTGGATTGTAAATGATATGGGAGTTGACGCGCAGATATATAGCATTTACCATTCCGGATGGCATTGCGGGAAAATTAGACGGGTAATAGATACATTGGGCTTTGTTACTTGGCGAGGTGAAGCTTACCCCACCAAATGTCTTGTTAGGCACATAAGAGGAATAAGCATACTTCGGTGTTTGGGCAAAGGCGCAGGAGCAGGCACAAAGCAGCACCCCAACGCAGTATAAAAAGCGTTTCATATTGGTTTGCTTTAAGGGATTATTGTTTGGTGAATTTTACGGCCTTTCCGGTAGCGGCATTGCGCAGCAGGTAGATGCCGGGTACAAGGCTGCCAATGTCTATGGCGTCGCCTGCCTTTTGCCCGCTGTTAATCAGCACCCTGCCGCTCATATCCGTTATGGCATAAGATGCGTTGCTCCTGCTTTCGCCGCTTGCGCTGCTCTTGATATGGAGGATATTTCCCTCAATCTGGAGATTGTCTTCCTGTGCCTGCTTAGGATTCCGGGAGGGCCGGAACGACATAGTATTGGGCGCGCTGTACTTGTAGGCCACCTGGGCGCCGTCAAAATAGGCGGTCAGCAGGTCCATGCCGGAGTTGCTGCTGTTAGCCACCGCTATGCCCTGGTTCAGGTCCCAGTGATATGCAATCGTGTCGGATACCGGGCAGGTCACGAGGTAGGCATAGCCGGGCGTGATAAGGTTGCCGGAAGTGGCGTCCACGTCGCGTGCGTACAGGCTGTCGTACTGCCAGGGATAGAAGCCTACCGTGTATTGCGCGTTGCCGATATTACCGGGGTTGACCGCAGGGCCTGTGCCCGCCGCCACGCAGGCCCCCATGGCGGCATAGCTGTAGGGCAGCCAGCTATGCACCGATGAAACCACGGAGCTCATATCGACGCCGCTGCTGCCGCCCTTATCGTTAAAGCCATAGACCACGGAAGGATAGAAGCCGGAAAGCGCTCCGATGGGCGCGGCTACCTGCCATTTGGCATACGGCATGGATGGGTCGTACTGGCTCATGGCTTCTATGCGCGGGGCATAGACGCTGCCGCTGGCGAGTGTGCTGGTGCTTGGCGTGCCGGTGGTGAAGTTGTACTCCATCAGCTCCAGCGATGTGCTGGGCACGGAGCTGCTGAGCGATGTGGCGTGGCCGTAGGTGATGTAGATGATTTTATCACCGTTGGAAATGTCCGTAGTAGCTGCCACGTCAGGCATGAAGCAGTCGCTGCCTATTGAAGTTGGTGATGAGCCCACGTTCCAATTGGGCACATCAGAAAAATACATCATCAGGTCGTTTGTACTGTTAGCGCCCCATACCACCACAAACTCATGCAGGGAAGGCAGGCCGTCCTGAAGGTTATTACCATCGGAGAACATGTCTATATGCGGTGGCCTGTCGCAGTTACCTAAATTTTTAGGACTTGTAAACACCGGCGTAACCGGACTGGCCGTGTTGCCGCTCCACTTATACCTTTCTAAGTAAGCTTTTCCGCCCAGCATATAGGTTACCAGCGCGCCAATTCCAGTAGGATTTGGCGCGGTGGAATCCCCGTAGTAAAAGACGATATCCGGCCCTATGGCGCCGGAGGGCAGGGTAATAATATCGCTGCCGCTCCAAGGGTCTTCAATGTAGAATGAAGATGCCGGTGAGCCGGAGAAGGGCGTATTGCCCCAGGCGATGGCCTTCCACGCACCATTACCGAGGTAGTTATTTGTCTCAAGCATGTCGTCATTGATGGTGACATCCAAGGGGTTGGATACAGTGGCAATGACCTGGTGCGGGACATTGCTCATGCACGGGATGAAGGGCTGCGCTGCCATGGGCTTAGAAAGCATAAGGCAGATGAGGAGCAATGGCAACCCGGCACAAAAGCGTGAAATTGCTACTCCGATAGCGGGGGGGGGGAGAAATGCTTCATGGATGTTGAAATTGATGTGGTGAAATAATAAGACTAAAATTCCGTACAAAAATTGTGCCTTCATTAACATATTCGCTATGCCAATAGTATCCTGGCTTGATTTGCTAGGTTTTGTTTCCAGATTTGTTCCAAATGTAAAAGCTCTGCGATGCAGCAACAAACTGCATTAACCAGGAAATCCTAACCCGTAGCTTAGCGGCATCAATCCAGTAACCATGACCCCCACCAGCATTCCCATCGTTGACCTCGCGCATTTTACGGGCGGCACTCCGGAGCAGAAAGGCGCTTTTGTGATGGCCCTCGGCAAGGCTTATGAGGACGTAGGCTTCGTAGCCGTCAAAAACCACGGCATCCCGGACGCGCTGATTGGCGACCTCTATAACTATGTGCAGCAATTCTTTGCGCAGCCAACAGCGGCAAAAGAGCAATACGAGAAGAAGGAGTTGGCCGGGCAGCGCGGCTTTACCTCCTTTGGCCGGGAGCACGCCAAAGGCTTTGACGCGCCCGACCTGAAAGAGTTTTTTCAATATGGCCAGGAAGTGAAAGATGGCGATGCGACGGCAGAGGAATACCCGGACAATGTGGAGGTGGACAACATTCCGCAATTCACGCCTACGCTGCGCGCTGCTTACCAGGCTTTTGAGCAGAGCGGCACCGCGCTCCTGCAGGCCATCGCCCTTTACCTGGGGTTGGAGGAGCACTATTTTGACCAATACGTGCACAATGGCAATTCCATCCTGCGCGCCATTCATTATCCGCCTATCACGCAGGAGCCGGCGAGCGCCATCCGCGCGGAGCAGCATGAGGATATCAACCTCATTACGCTGCTGGTAGGCGCTTCCGCCGATGGTTTGCAGATTTTGTCAAAGGCGGGTGAGTGGGTACCGGTAACCTCGCTGCCGGAGCAGATTGTGGTAAATGTGGGCGACATGCTGCAGCGCCTGACCAATAACCGTCTGAAGAGCACGACGCACCGTGTGGTGAACCCGCCGCGGGAAAAGTGGGGCAGCCCGCGCTTTTCCATTCCCTTCTTCCTGCACCCTAAAAGTAGCATGGGCCTGCGCTGCCTGGATAGCTGCGTGGATGCGGCACATCCGAAGGCATATGAGGACGCGACAGCGGGAGAATATCTGGACGAGCGGCTGCGCGAAATCGGTCTGAAGAAGTGAGGAGGGAATGATGAATGATGAATTGCCTGATACTAATACCCGATACCTGCAATGTCTGCCCGTGACTCCGTTTCGCTGAACAAATACATCTCTGGTACCGGCTTTTGCTCCCGGCGGGAGGCTGATGACTATATAGCCATGGGCCGGGTGACCATAAACGAGAATGTTGCTGTTCCGGGCAACCGCGTGCAGCCTGGCGATGTGGTGGAAATAGACGGGGAGCCCTTTGGCAAGAAGCGGGCAACGATTTACATAGCCTACAACAAGCCCGCCGGCATCACCAGCACAACCGACACAAAGGACAAAACCAATATCATTGATGCTATTGGCCACCGGGAGCGCATCTTCCCCATAGGCCGCTTAGATAAAGAATCGGAAGGGCTGATCTTCCTCACGAATGACGGCGACATCGTCAATAAAATCCTCCGCGCCGGCAACGGTCATGAGAAAGAGTATATCGTGACCGTGGATAAGCCGATTGACCACGAGTTTGTGCAGGCAATGGCGGGCGGCGTCCGCATTCTTGGCCAGATGACGCGGCCCTGCAAGGTGGCTCAGGAAGGCAAAGCGACCTTCCGCATCACCCTTATTCAAGGCCTTAACCGGCAAATCCGGCGGATGACAGAAGCACTTGGCTATAAAGTGACGCGCCTCAAGCGGGTGCGCATTATGAATGTGCACCTCGGCAAGCTGCCAACGGGTCAGTGGCGCGCCCTCACTGCTGAAGAAGTGGCGGGAATAATGCGCATGGTGTCGGAAAGCGCAAAAGAAGCGCCCAAGCAAACAAAGCCGGAGCGCAGCAAAGCTTCCCATGCAAAATCCGGCGCAGTTGCCGCGCCGCCAAAGCCTGAGCAGCCTGCAGCCCCACCAGCGAAAAGGGGAACCTACAAGTCATTTCGGCAAAAGGGCAAAAAGTAGCGGTCCTGCTAAAAAATTTTTGGCCGCTCCCTCGCCCGGATTTACATTTGCGCTCCCGTTACGGATAGTCGCATGGTGTAATGGTAACACAACTGATTTTGGTTCAGTTATTCTAGGTTCGAGTCCTGGTGCGACTACATTACAGGACGGAGAGCAATTTTTAGAATTGTCTCCGTCCTTTTTCTTTTTGGAAACCGCGCCAGTCCTGCAAAGCAGCGATATGAAGCTATCCTCAGAATAGGTTCGACACTCACCATTCTCAAAAACGAGCTTTTCAGGGAAGGTCGAACCTATCATCCTTCTTTTTTGCTCCAAAGCCGCGTCCTTAAAGAGTTTGGCACAATTGCTCAAAAAATAGAATCCAAATTCAAGCACTTGCCGCTCCTCCCGATTGCTGCTGCTGTCAAGTGATGTTTGCTGCCTTATAAGCCTTGCAATTTCCGGCTCCAGCCTGCTTTTATTCCATTGTAGTCTGATGCCTTTATTTCGCCATCCAGCATCAGGGTCTCGGCATTGCGAAGCCTCCCTTGAAGGGTTGCCAACTCCTTAGCTATCTTTTTAAGCTCTGCCTCTTTACCCGTCCCATCCTTTTTGAAGCTATCGGTCAGGATTAGCTCAAAGGATTTCAGCACCTTCTTATTGCCGCTAATGCGCTCTAAAAGCCCCTCAAAGGTTGCATTGGCTGCATCCGCCCTGAAACGCTCCTTACAGCCCTTTCTACAGTGGTAGTAGTAATACTTGCCGCCATGTCCATTTGCCGCGCTGCCGGTAAGATTGCCGCCACACCTTGCGCACTTCAGAAAGCCCCTAGCGGTAATTCTTCGTGGCTCGTCTCATGTCCTGGAATAGTCGGCTTCCGCTTTTTACCGTCCAACACGTCCTGCACCTCATAATACAGGGCTTCACTGACCAATGCTTCATGAAGCCCATTTACCAGCATCGCAGGCTCATCCTTATGGGCAGCAACCTGCACCTTTCCCATATAGACCGGATGGCGTAGCATTGCCCAAAAGGTATTCTTGGTTGCTTTCAGCCCTTTCTCGTTTATGATCTTCCTAAGGTGCTCAATCTGATAATGGCCCGTTGCCATCATCTCAAAGGATAGCTGTACAAGAGGAGCATCATCGCTTGGTACAATGCGCGGCCTGTTTCTTTCACAACGTCCGTGCTTATAACCATAGGGTGCTTTACCCATCTGGCGGCCTTCCTTCATCGCCCTGCGCATACCGGCAAACACATTCATCGCTCTTCTGTCGTTCTCTACCTCTGGTGCCGTGAGGTAAAGGGCAAGCATGATTTTCTGCTCGGGCACTTCCAGATTAAGGGGCTGCTCCGCAGCTTGTGGCTCTACGCCCAGCTTCGCAAGGGTGCTAATCATTCCATAGGCTTCCGGTGCGTTGCGGCTGAACCTGTCCCACTTCAGAAACAACAGTGTATCAGCCTTGCCCTTGTTCTTTTTCAGGAAGTCAAGGAGCATCCTGAATTGAGGACGCTCAAAAGATTTGGCAGAGTGGTCTTCTTTATAGAAGCCTACTATCTCCATGTTGTTGTAAGCGCAGTAGCTTCTGAAGCTTGTCTTCCTGATCGGCAAGACTATGGCCTTTGTCAGCTTGCTCGTCGGTAGATACCCGGACGTATAGAATGGCTTTTCTGGTCTTCATTTGGCGGAGCGGTAGAGATGTTAGTGTGAGTGTGATTGGTTGTGTGTTGCGTAAGCGGAATAATATGGGCTGAGTGCTGATGCCTTTCAAATTCAGTAATTGTTACCTCTGCCATCACATAGAGCCATTCCCTGATTCTGAATAGCTCTTCTTCTGTGTAGGTAACTGATTCATCATTCCATATAGCTTGCAGTTTATGTAGCGGTACTTTATTGGGAAGGATGGTGGAAACCCTTGCGGGTATTGCTTCTTCGCCTTTTTGTTCTTGTGTTGGAAGGGGTATAGCTCTGGTATAGTACGCACTAATGCTTTCTGCTTTGTCTGTTTTCTCTGTTGCTACTTTCATGCCAAAAATAGGATTAGGGTTTGTTGGTGTGGAAAAAAGTTACTAACATTCGCGCGGGCGCGCGAGGATGCTTTGGTGATGCCTGCTACGGTGCATTCTTACAGAATGCTGATAGCAGCACTTGAGAAAAGTTTTAAAGGCGTTTTTCCTCGCCTAAAAACCTGCTGCCTGCCTTACGATATTGTTGCAGTAATGGATACGCTCTTATCAGGCACGCATTGCACCGGGGCGCACTATCTGCCGGACAGCTTTTATATTGCTGTACATGGCAATGTCGTGGGCCGTGATGTGCCGACGACCCCCTTGCGGTCTCATGCCTGTTGCAGCAGCGCTGTCAAAGCAATCATAGTCAATCGCCCCGTCTTCTGGCGACAGGTCACCATCGTCCCCCATTGCTGCTTCATCTGTTGTAAAAGCGCCGCCTGCTCCAAAATCCTGCTCCCTTAGTATTCCATCTTCTGCCTCCAGCACAAGGTCAAGCAGCCTGCAAATAGGACGGCGATGATGAGCCAGGTGAAAGAGGATGTGTACCGTAACAAGTCCGCCCTTCTTCGTACCGGCAGGATGAACAAGCATACCTGCTTCTGAAGCGAACTGCATCAGGTAGTCTTCCATGAAGTGAGGTATTGTTACGGATAGCTCTTCCCAGATAGTCAAGCCCCGCCTGATGTTAGGCGAGTTAAAGCGGGCCAGATAACCGCTTATATGCCCCCGCCCTTTATCACCACCAGGACAGTGAGGAGCGTGATTGACGTGACTGCTGTTACGGCTTGTTATGTTTTGTTGAGAGAATGCTAAGTGGGCATCTCCATGTTGTGGTTGCCTTACTGCTGTTTCTGAATCACGGGCATTAAGCCGGTAGGTTTTGATACCTGCATCTTCATGCGCACCTGCTTGGTTTTTGCCATCATCATCTTCGGGCTCAACTTCATTGCCTTCGTCGTTAGGGTACAACTCCTCCTCTTCTGTACCACCGTCTTCCTGGCCGTCTCCTTCGCCCGCTCCTTCTTCACCATTATTACCGTCATCATAATTGTATTCCTCATTGCCTTCATCCTCCTCTCCGTTCTGGTTCAGCGATTGGTCATCTGTTACGGAAGATTCGTCATAGGGGTCTGAATGCGTAACAATCAGCTCGTCTGTAAGGTCTGGGAATACATCTGTGATGGTTTGAAGCAGTAGCCGGGATAGTTGCCGCTGCTGGTCTTCGGGCAGGGTTTCCAGCAGGCCGGTAAACCATTCTTTGTCCACTTCCATGCCCATAACGCTTATGGACTGCGGGGATGTTGATTCATCAGTGGCGTTATGTTCGTCTGATAGTCTATGGTGTTCCATCAAGGTTGTTTTGTAAGAAGGGTAATAGGTAGGTAGGGCTTGGTCTTTCTGCTCGCTCGCTTGTGAGTGCGGTGTTATGAAGGGTTGCGGATTGGCTGTTTGTGGGATCGCTATATCATCAGTATGATTTGTTACGCTAAGGGCGCTTCCCGTAACAAAGCCTCTTTGCGTAACAACATTGTTACCGGAGGTTTTGCGTCTTTGATAGTAAGCAGTCTGCTTGCAGGCATTGCTACAATAGGTTTTGGAGCGTCTTCCTGGCCGTGTCGCCATCTCCACCCCGCAGCACTTACACCTTCTCACGGCCGCTGTCTGGTTGTGCTGCATCCTGCTTCTGTTTTTGCTTTTGTTCTGTTGGTTGATGCGTAGGATTTTGCTGAGTGGCTGGCGGAGGTGCTGGGTTCGCCGGAGGAGGCGTTTGAATGAAACGGGCAAGATGGGGAATAAGGTTTGGGTCTTTTTGTACCCGCTGCATCACAAAAACAAGCTGCCCTTTGTATGATTCATGTAGGGTGCCCATAAACCCGCGCACCACTCCCAGCACAGCCGTAGTATGCGCATCATCGGGCACAGTACCGGCTGCCTCAATCTGATTGTTGCTGCCTATGCTGCCCAAGCCGCTGAGCGCCCTGCCTACCGGAGAATTAACACCTACAAGCTGTGTAAGCAGAGGCATAAAAGGGGTAAACTGCTCTATTCGCTCTTTGAACAAATCGCGGGCTGAAAGGGCTTCCCGCTCCTTTGCAAGCTCGTCTTCAAGTTCTTTTACTTTTTTCCGCAGCTCAGCAGCTTCCTGCTGAAGCGCCTCGTGCTTGTCCATAAATCGTCCTTCGGCAAGAAGGTGATTGGCCACCTCTACAGCCTCATCCAATGCTCCCAGCCCGCCGCCAATTCCTCTGCCGCTGTCTGACCAAGTCTCAGCGACCATAGACTCTGAGTCCAAGCCGCCCAGCCCACGCTTTTGGTAAGAAGCGTGGGCTGGCTCTTTGCTTCCCAATACAAAGTCTGCCCGGTATAGCTCTGCCGGCTGAAGTTGCCGGTTGGTGCCGGTGATAAGCAGGGATAGTTCTGTGGCCCGGTGCTGGCGGCAGGCTTCTGGTAGTTTTGCGGATAGCTGACCGCGCTTTATGGGACTGCTTTTATGAACGATACGATTGTTACGGTAACAGGTGAACTGAATGAGCACATTGCGGTTGTGCTGCTCCAGCTCTGCCAGTAAGCCGAGGGTGTCTTCCAGAATGTGTCTTAGCTTTTTTACGGGTTTCATAGGTTGGTTGGGTCTAAGGGTTAAAGGGATGAGGTGATGGTTGGTCTGCTGTGTGTCTTGTACTTCTAATCGTAACAAAGGCTGAATAGCAATCGTAACAAGTGCGGCGCGGCTATCGTGACAGGAAGAAGACAGAAGCAGTGTTTCTTCTTAGCACTATTTCACTGCTTTACTTTTCCGCACACCGGGCAGAACCGGAGCATGATTGCTACGGCTGTTGCCGCAGAAAAGAACTTGAATAGTGATTCATTACAGGTTGGCTGAAGGCTGCGGATGCGCTGGCTGCACTTGGGACATGGATTCATACCAGAGCGGGTAAAAGAGCACTTTGTTACGGGTTTTTGAAAGATGCTTTTCATGCGGGTTTGGGGCTTAGGGTTAAGTGGTAAATTGTTGATAGTCTGAAACATATTGCAAAGTTCCGACGAAACGGGGCGAGGGGTCAGGGAAGGGGCTACCTCTAATTTGCCAGACCTGCTATTTGTTACGTTTTGGAAAGGGGGAACGTAACACCATCCTGCTTCAACGACTGGCTTTTTCATGCACAATAGGTTTGTTGGGTAAAGCCGGATTCTGAATGTGAGATATTCATACTGCTAACATCCCACAATAGGACACGAGGGGTCAGGTAAGGGGTAGCCCCTGATTTGAGCGAACTACTGACTTGTTACGTTTGGGTCGGACTTGTTACGTTTCGGAAAGGACAGCGTTACACTATGCTATCGGTAAGGCATAAGTAGCCTGTGTTACGCATTTAGAGCCTTCTTGCGTCTGAATGCGTAACAATGCGTCTGAATAGTCGGACGTTTTGTTACCTCAAAACTGATATTTATTAGGGCAGCGCCTTTCTTTATTACGCTAAGGCTATTCCGTTACGTTACCACTCTTCCCGTTTCAGACGTTCTTCCGTCTTGGCGATTTCCCGCTCTATTGCAGCAATGATACGCTTCATACCGTCAGAAGGAGTATCCTCAAAAGGCTTGAAGAAGCGTAACACGAAACGCAGGTCGGCGAGTTGGCCCTTGTCCTGCTTCTCCCTGATTTTGGCAAAGGCTGTTTTGATGCCGCTGTTACCGATAACCTCTTTGCCATTCTTCACCGGAATCGGCTTGGCTGCAAACAGGTGGGCAAGGGCAATGATTTTTGTCTTGTCAACCCCTGTTACGTTCATGCCTTCCGTAAGAAAAAAGTGAAGAGCTAATGCCTGTTGCGTGAGCGTATAACCGGTGGATGTTTCGCCATCCGGCTCTGTGTTACGATTGCGTTTAGCCCCCTTTTCAATCTGCTTGATTCTGTATTCCTGGGCTTTCCCAGCATTCTGTTGAAGAAAGCGGGTCAGGAAGTTCTTCTTTTCGTTTTGAACAAGCTCGTGTTCTATTGCACCGGCTATAAGCGGCAAAGCTGACGGCGAAAGCTTTGTCTTACTACTTAGGCGCAGCGCAAGCTCAGCTACTTCTTCAACCAAGGGCATGTCCTCTGCCAAACCATCGCCTAAATGTGTGGGTGACATGAATTCTGTTACAGTATTGAAGAGGTGCACGAGGTGCTCATCTACTTTTAGCTGCTCTAAACACCGCTCAGCATATTCGCTTGCCTCTTGTGGGTTTTGGACGCCGGTTTGTGCTTCAAATCCTGCTTTATACTCGCTCAATGCAGTTCCCGCAATCTCACGAATTGCAGGGGTTGTTTCCAGAAAGAGGCGGAAGAATTCAACTTTCGTCATGGACATAAGGCAAGGTACTAACGCGCACATCATTTTTATGCGACACGAGTTAATCAGGTTGGCGGCTTATTAAGTATGGGAAGTCGGAGGCAAATAGCACAAATAGGATGGAGCTTTGTTCGGTCAAAAACAATAAGGCAATTACCTCTAGATTAACGTCATCAAATAAGAAACTACCTTTCTATTATGAGATTGATAGAAATTGCCGCTCGCATTTTCCTATTTGTGGGAATAGCAATTCTATTAGGTATTACTGCCCTTTTCTTAACCAAAACAATGCCCCTTATTGTTGGCAATTTAGATACTACAATCTGGGCGCATTTTGGCGGCGTAATAAGCGGAACGGTTGGAACCGTATTCTCTTTAGTTGGGATATTATTTCTAGGCAGTGTTTACAGTTTGGGAATGGTTTAAGAGCAGGTTTTGGAACTTAGAGGATATGAGAAGGCATGAGGTAAGTGATAAGATGTGGGAGCAGATAAAGCCGTTGATTCCGAGTAGAGGCAGGTCAAATGACGATCGTTTGTTTGTGAATGCTGTTCTATATCATGCTAAGACTGGACTTCCATGGCGGGACTTGCCGGAAAGGTTTGGTAAATGGTACAGCATTTATCAGCGTTATAATCGCTGGAGCATGCTGGGTGTATGGCAGAAAGTATTTGAGCTTACGGCCGACCCGGAGCCTATGGTAATTATGGTGGACTCTACCACCGTCAGGGCCAATCAGGTAGCAGCAGGTCAAAAAAAACTCAAACCCGGCCAGCCGCTCTGGGTCGTTCACGTGGTGGACTGACTTCTAAGATTCATCTGGCTGTAAACGGCCTGGGCAGAATCTGCAGAACAGTTATTGGTCCAGGTCATGAGAGTGATTATAAGCAGGCATCAGCTTTGGTGAAGGGCTATCGTCCTTTGATAGCTATAGCCGATAAAGGATATGATGCTGACTGGTTTATAGCAGATTTAGAAAGAGCCGGAGTTGTAGAGGTAATCATTCCACCGAAGAAAAACAGAAAGCAGCAAAGGCAGATAGACCGATCCAAATACAGAGACAGAAATCTCATTGAACGAATTATCAACCGCCTGAAATACTTCCGAAGAATAGCGACCAGATTTGATAAACTCGCCCGCAATTATGAAGGATTCATCTTCCTCGCCGCTGCAATCCTAAACTCTAAATTCATTCTGTAAACAGTACCTAATTATCAATCTAAACGAGCAACGTAATAATACAGCAAGACAACAGATAGAAACACGTTTTTATCAGCTCTTGCAGATACACCGTAAAATGTTGCTGAAATGATATCAAAGGGCAAGCAGGGGAGGACGGTCTTTGTGCAGATGAAAGATGAATTTCACGAGGTACTTTCCAAACTTATCGTGGCTCTATTACCACCGCCCGGAGAAACGGAGCTGATCAAAGATGAATCCGAGGTAAATATTGCCTACTTAATCTGGTTTTTTGGGGTCAATAATAGTTCCGAGGATTTTCTGCTTCGTTTAATCAATAACATCGCACAAAACGAGACAGCTTATCAAAGAATAAAGGAACTTATTGACATTCTTAAAAGCGAACACAGCGCCGTAAAAGTGGGAAACAGTGACACTCAATATGGCTTCGCGAAACAGTATTTACCCTTTGACGGACATCAATCGCGGCTCAGCTACTATTTCCGTCATCTTTTTCAGACGGTGAGTTACATCAATGAACAACCGTCTAATCTAATTCCCTACTCCGCTAAATACAACTATGTAAAAACATTGCGGGCGCAACTTTCTACTTACGAACAAGCCATTGTCTTTTATAATTCACTTTCCGAGCTTGGCAAGCCGTGGGAAAGAGGTGATGGAATCCTGGTTAATCAGCAGATGATTACGAAGTACAATCTCATCAAAAATCTGCCGGAAGGTTTCACGCAAGGGATAGATCCAATCCAATACTATCCAAACATCTTCTTTGAACATCAGACTGAAGCCAAATTAGTTCAGAGGAAGGCTTGGGAAAAGCAATATATCTAACCCTTCGTGTAACGTACAAAGCTTTGCAGTGCCGCTTTGCCGGTTCTTGTGCTGTACATTCATTGGAGATGTTTTATTCAAAATGGCAAAAGCAAACAGTTCTAAGATCACAGTTCAGCTAATACTGGTGTGTGCTGTTGGGACTAATCTGTTTTACGGCATTATTGATTCTTTGAAGGATACCAATTATCCTGGTAAGCCACATAGCTTGTACCAAGTCTGGCTTTTTATTGCACTCTAGCGCCCTAATCTATTTTTCAGCGAGGTTTCTGAATTTCGTTCCCGGCGATGCTGGCAAAATGCCATTCGTTGGTATTCTTATTTGGGGCAGCTTGTGGATCTGTTTGCTCTCCTATGCGGGTATGCGCGTTAGCAGGCTCATACCGTTGGACTATATCGGAACGCACGTGTATTGCAAAACCAGTGAAATGACTTCCTCAGGCGCTGGAATTAGCGTGCTTCTTCCATACAGCTTAAAAGACAGATACCAGGATGAGATTGAATGCGAAAGCGACGAAAATGTAGCTGCGAGAGAGGAAGATAGATTTTTGTTTTGGCAGACTGGTATGGCTGCGGGCTTTGAACCGGTTCACATAAGGGATTATAAGAAGCCGGATGCACTGGGAGCCTGGGTAGTCTTGTTCTTTACCACTGGTCCATTGGTAGCACTTGAGTACGCTATATTCGGGATAATCAACAACACAATTTTTATCGCCATCGCAGCAATCCTGATTAAGCTCAAAACAAAACGGCATTTTTGGGAAAACGACTCTAAATGATTCCTGACAAATTTTTTAAGGCGCTACCGCATAGCTGTAAGGGTTACGAAAAGCACTTCAGCGGAGAGAGCTTAGACGAGGGCTACCGGCCAGACTATGTTTTGAAGAAGGGCGACAGCTATCTCATTCTGGAATCAGAAAATGCCACCAGCAGAAAGACGTTTGTCGGCGGTATGATAAAAGCCGCACACTTTCTGCAAGGTGAGCGAAAGGGAAAGCTGGTTTATATTATCGTACCTAAGCCGAATACCAAAGCAGTTTCCATAGCGCGACATCTCAAGAAGTATTTGACTTGGATAAAGAACATTAGCAACCTGAAGGAAGTATATGTGATAGAAGCTGCACAGTACTATAATGGGGAAGTATTGTCGCCTCTGGATTCAGCAGAATTCTTTAGCAAAGCAATAAAAGTATAAACCGGCAAAATGGTTCAATTCAAATACTATATCGGAATAGCAAGTGCGGCAATCGGAATCTTCTTCTCCAGTTGTGATAGCCAGACTACTTTGAGCAAAGCTCAATGCTCCTTGTCAAGTAGTGATGCTTTTGATTTTTTCAAAGAAAGCGTTAGAAGGCAAGATGCAAGCGCGCTTAACAATTTATGCAGCGAGCATTTTCCATACATAGATACGTTAGCTACCGTGTTTGCTAAACCAGAAATTGAGCTTATTCCCGAAGAAAAAGATGGTGCATTTGGCATTAAGAATGCGCACGCCGATCAAACTGACCACCCTACGCCGGAGCAAATTGACCACCTGTTTTGCTGGCGAAGAGAAGGGGTTCACGCATGAGATGAGTGGTGTTTGATTATGTTTGTTTTGGTAGTTAAATCGTGTCTTAAATCTTCTGTTTTCTTCCCTCATCACGGAGCGATGTCTTTTCTGATGAAGCCCGGAGATGAGCTAAAGCTAAAAAAAGATATCGCTTCGTGATGAGGAGCCGCCGGCAGGCCCCTTTTTATGGCTCCCGCCCCCCGGCCAGATCTACATCTAATCGGCTCGCTCTTCAGTCAGCTTTCTCCGCTTGCGCATGGACTCTCCCTGCAGTTCCAGGCGGTGAGCATTGTGTACAATTCTGTCCAGGATGGCATCCGCGATGGTCTGCTCTCCGATTACATCATACCATTTACTGACCGGGACCTGCGAGGTGATAATCATCGCTCCCTTGCCATGCCTGTCTTCTATGAGCTCCATTAGTGCAGCCCGGCTGGCTGCGTCTATAGGCTGCATCCCGAAGTCGTCCAGTATCAGGAGCTGCTGGCGCTCTATCCGGGCTACTTCCTTCAGATAAGAGCCATCGGCTTTGCTCATCTTGAGCCTGGAGAACAGCTTGGGTACATTGTGATAAATCACACGATAGCCAAGGCCGCAGGCGTGGTAGCCAAGGGCTGAAGCGATGTAGCTCTTGCCGATGCCTGTTGCACCGGTAATGAGGATGTTCTCGCTCTTGTCTATGAAGCTGCAGTCGGCAAAGCGAAGTATCTGATTCTTGTCAATGTTGCGGTCGGTGTTGTAGTGGAGGTCTTCCAGGGCTGCCCGGTAACGGAAGCGGGCATTCCTTACTTTAAGTCCGATGCTGCGGTTCTGCCGCTCGTCCCATTCCCCGTCTACCAGATGGGCTATGAGTTCATCGGGTGTGTAGGCGGAGTGCTGGTCTGCTTCCAGACAGCTTTTGAAGAGCCGGTGCATACCGAGGAGCTTCATTTTGCGCATCTTTTCCAGTGTTGCTGCATTCATGTTTTTGAGGTTTTAAGGGGTGAAGAAGTGATTGATTATTGATAATAATTGCCTCCCCGGATATTGTCGTGGAAGGGCATCTGAAGCTGGTCACTTTGGTCCGGCGCGTCGTGTGTGTCCAGCTCTTTCTCCAGAATCTTTTGGATGGTCTTGTAGTTATAAGCACCGTATCCAAGTGCGCGCTGGCAGGCACTCATCAGCCGGCGGTGCCCAACCTTCTTTGCAAATGAGAGGATGCCTACGCAGCTCTTGTAGGCCTGCTCGGGGTGCTGCTTTCTGTCCAGCACTTTTAGGATGTAGAGCTTCACATCCTCGCCAATATCTTCGGCCCAGGAGATGAACTTTTCCGGCGTCCATTCACTGACGAAGCGATGGGCACTGGCCAGGTGGTCGGGCTCTGTGGTGTAGTTGTAAGGGCTGCGGGTGCGGTTGTGCAGGGCAATGCGCTCGTAGTTGTAGTAGACTTCTACGGTGCTTCTGGAGTAAAGCACTTTTACCTTCTTGCCTATGAAGCGGTAAGGCACGCTGTAGTAGTGCCTGTCCGGCCCAAGACCGATGTGACCGTTCTTGGCTACTGTAGCATAGAGCTGAGCTTTTAGCTCGTAACGCAGTGCTGGCAGAGGCATCATTACGGCCCGCTCTACTTCTTCAAACTGCTGACGGCGGCTGTAGTTTCTTCCTCTTAATGAAGCGCCATTATGGTCTGCGAGCGCTGCAAGGATGGCTGCATTCAGGTCTGCAAGGCTTGTGTAGCTCTCCTTTCTGATTCTTGCATAGATGCGGGTGTAGATGATGCGGACGGCATTTTCTACAAGAGCCTTATCCCTTGGCCGGTAGGCTCTGGCAGGAAGAATGGAGGTGCCGTAGTGCTCTGCGAAGTCTGCATAGGTCTCATTGATGGTAGGCTCGTACTTGCTGCTCTTTGTGACTGCTGAGCGCAGGTTGTCGGGCACAATTGCCGCAGGTACGCCACCACAGAAGTGCAGGGCATTCTCACAGGCGGCTATAAAATCGTCTTTTGCCTGCGTCCTTACAGCCTCTACATATGTGAGCTGGCTGGCGCCGAGGATGGCTACGAACACCTCTACAGGCTCCAGCTCTCCGGTCTGCGGGTTGACGATGGAGAGCTTGTCTCCGGCATAGTCTACATAGAGCTTGTCGCCGGCCTTGTGCTCCATGTGCATGGTGGGATTGACCTGCGCCTTCCACTGTGCGTAGTAATGTTTGAACTGGCTTATCCCCAGCCCGTCCGGATGGCTGCGTTTGTATTCCTGCCACAGCAGCTCTCTGGTAACCCCCTTTCTCTTCAGCTCCTTGTCAATAGCAGGAAAGAGGCTGAAAAGATGGTTTACCCGCTCATTGACAGCCTTGTCTTCGGGCCTGATGAACAGGTCTTCAAGGTCTTTATCGCTAAGAGGATTCAGCTTTTCAAAGCTCAGTCCGCTGGCCGTAAGCTCTTTGAGATACTTCTTTAAGGTGTTGCGTGCGATGCCGGTCTGGGCGGCTATATGCACTTTGCTGCGTCCCTGGAAGTGCAGGCGCAGGATCTGTCTGATCTTAATCATGCTGATGGAATTGTTGGCCAAGGGAGCTTAAGTTTTGTGAGAACTTAGGCCTCTTTACCGCACTCATCGCAGCGTGATATCCTCTCTCCTTTTAGGTGGTCAATTTGGACCGGCGCGGGGTGGTCAGTTTGAACCGGCGCGCCCTGGTCAGTTTAAACCGGCGAAGGGTGGTCAATTTGACCGGCGCTTGCACTGCTTACGCCGTATTGCTGTAAAAACAGCCGCTCACCTGTTGGATTGACGGCATTACCCACAATCACATTATTGGCAGCAAGGTCTTTGGCAAAGAGCTTCCCAAAGCCCAATGTGCCATCCATATAGCAAACCTGCCCGCTGCCCAGAAAGCTGACAATGTAACGCTGCTGCTCATTGCTGAACTGCGCTACCATAAGCTCCTGGTCGTCCAGATTGCGGACGCTGTAGCGGGGCGTAAGACCGCCTGATTTTACCAGCTTGCAATAAGGCTGGTCGCCCTTATAAACAATATCCTTCTTTACCGATACCGATTGCGCGGTAGCCAAAAAGCTCATACAGCAGGCAATCAATACCAAGCGCGCGATTTTCACAGCAAGATGTTTAGTTATTACTTCAGAATATTCATCATGCCACCAGCCCTTTAGCATCAATTAGTAGAAGGATATATACCAATTGGTAACGAGCAATTGTTCATCACTGGCTTATTGGTATTCATACTGAATTGCACAATAGGCGGACCTATACTTTACTCCTTCACTACTGCTCCGCTCGCCAACAGCTTCCCACTACCATCGCTCAGCCGGTAGAAATATTGCCCCGCCGCAAGTTCCTGCACAGGCATTAACACATCATGCTTACCGACAGAAAAGGTTTGCGGTGCAGAAGCCCGCACCTCACGGCCTCGCATATTGGTGATGGTGTCGCGGATGGTTATTCTTACTGAGGGAATCTCCTAAAGATTAGTGGGTTTTCCCCCTCCTCATTAATGAGATGGGTACCAATTTTACCAGATGACTTTACTCTGCAAAAAATAAGACTTTAATATAAAACCTTTGAATGCCGATTCAATGCATCATTTGAAGACAAAATCCATAGAGCTAAGAAGGGCCTTGTTCCGAAAAAATAGGCTTTTGCCTCTTGAGAAATAGGCTTTTTCCCTCTTTATCTAAGTAATAGTTGTGGAATTTTGAGGCTGCAGATTTGGAAGCGAGAAAGAAATGATTGCATTTTAAAGAAATGAGCAATTATCCACATTCCAAAAGCCTAAGTATAAAAGTCAGTTGAACAACTGAAAATTCTCCGTTGTTCAACCGATTGCGGCCAGCTACTTCCATTCCAATTTTACTCTTGAAATACCTTAAAACGAGATGCGAAATCACCGATAACCATTGTCTTAGTGATGATGTGCCTTTGAATACAAGAGCAACGGGCCAATTACTATAATAAGCGGAAGGTAGAATCCATTACAGCCAAATCCAAAATACTATTCTGATGGCAGCTTTACAATTTACCAGCTTAGCAGAAATGCAGGAATATTACTGGAGCCATAATCCAAAGAGCCGTTTTAAACATAATGGTGAAAAGCATTTACACAAAGCCGCACACCGCTCCATTGTGGCTATTCTTGTAGAATTTATTGCCGCCAATGGTGAAATAGCAGGGCCTCGCACGGTAAGAATATTGGTTGACTACTTACCTGTGGCGTTACATTGGCAGAGTTGGCAAAGTCAGAAGGTCTCACAGAACCGCGCGTCTTTTGGCTTATCAGCAGTGCTTTGGAAAGATATCGTAAGGCGGCGCAGCAATATAACTTTATAGAAATGCAAAAACGCCTGGATGAATACACTGTAAAAGCTAAGAAGTACGATTTCTACGTTGCTGATTTGAATCGGGATTTTAGAAAGCTGGCGAAAAAAATGTTTCCACCTAAGCTGTGGCATAGCTCTCTTGATGAACTTGCCATTGATGAATATCTAAAGAGACACATGGCTGAGGCAGGTATATTTTCTTTGGAGCAACTATGTGCATTGTCGCCTTCTGAGCTTAAAAGCCGAATGCGCAGAGGGTTTGGCCCCTATAAACTGTCAATGGTTCAAAATGCCCTAAAGCAACTCGGTTTTTCACTTGCAGCCGATGAATAGGTGCGAAAGAAGGGAAATAGAAGAATACCTACTTCTTTTTGGGCTTTCCCGCCCCCAACTGCAATCCTAAATGAATCCCGTAATGAAGATTCTGCATTTTCATTCCGTACGTCACATCTCCTTCATGAGTGTATTGAACACGCTCACGATAGTAGTAGAAGTATTTATTACTGAAAGCTGATGTAAAGTTCATATCAGCGCCAATGTTCACGCGCCGGAATAGCCTAAAGTCAACATTCGCTCCTAAGCTGTAGCCAGGCTGAATTAAACCCTTATAATAGCCATGCGCAGATTCGGTTTTGCCAAAATCAAAGAAACTTGTCGTGTCCATGTGAAACGGAGAAACAAAAAGCGCTAAACCAGCTTTCGGCCTAAGTGTAAATCGTCCGTAAGTGTATTGATAGGCATAAGAGAAAGTGAAGTCAAAGGCAGGGATGTTATCTACAGTATAATGTATATCAACATACTGCGAATTTGGCACATTAAACCTCGTGAAAAACTGAATCATTTTGGCACGAAGCCCAACGTCCAAAAATGAATGCTGTTTCAATTGCCGTGTATAATTAAACAGGAGTGAAAATGTTGTCTTTGATTCAATGTTATCCTCGTGGGCAGGTATGCTGCCTTGAATAAGTTCTGGTTGGTAAGTTGTCCAGCCAAGACCTGCGCTCAAATACTGCAGGGGCTTTATTCTATCCTGCGCCGTAGAAAAAAATGACCCGAAGCAAAAGAAGATTGCAAATAAACAATTTTTCATAGCTATATTGTTTGAATAATAATAGAAGCTGGCAGGGTTGGCATTACACAACCCTGCCAGCATTCTGATTAGTGATTCCAAGCCCAATGCTTAATTGCGCCAGCATAATTGACATATCCATTGAAAGGATAGTCGCCGGGATAGTAACAAAGACTTGGCGCACTTTTCCAGCCAGTGTACCATACATGCGTTATTTGCTTAGACAGAATTCCGGAGCCATAGAACGAAGTCGGCGGAATATTCCAACCTGCAGAAGGTAGCATCATCCAACGAGCTTCGCCTACCCAGCCAGATGTATAATTCACATATTGCATGTTAGTGTTGTTCAGCCAACCAGCAAGGCGAGTGTGCTTCTCAATTCGTGCACGAACACCTGCTGTAGAATAGAACAAATACCAGGTATTCCATTTGCTCAGCGTAAGGCGAGTAGCACGGCCATTGTGCTGCGGAAAGTCATGCCCATTGTCGTCTTGATAGTAAAACTGATGCTGGGAAAACCAGTTGCAGCTTGCTTCTTTAACGGCAGTTTTCTTGACCATGCTGCTGCTCCAGTTGCGTGATGCGATAATGTCTGTCTGGTCAGCAGCCACCGTATATACAGTGTCCTGATTGAGGCTAATGATGTGAACATCATTTCCAATTTGAATCATACCGTCACGATTGAGTACCGAAGCCAGCGCGTGGTCTTGAATGTCCAGCACCTGATTTGTGGAAATCAGCGAGTCGGCAGAAATGCCGGTTTCTGCTTCTGCTTTCGCATCTTGCTCGGCATAGAAACCGGCAAGGCTTGTGAAGCCGGATATTGAGCCGTACCAAGTCTGATGCTGCGATTCATCCATCGCGTTCAGTTCAGCCATCGCGTCGTGGAAAGCGCTGTCGGATGCAAATGCCAGGCGGCCATCAATGACCGTGAAATCATTTGCTTCACGCGCCATGCTATGATGAATCGCAGTTTGCGTTGTAGGTTCAAGCGTCTGCTCCTTTTTGCAGGAATAGAGCGCGAGAGCAAGTAGGGAGAAAGTAAATAGTTTTTTCATTGTTTGGTTTGTTGTGTAAGCGTCCCCGAAAGCTGGCCAGTTTAAAGTAGAGGTTATCTCTAACTTTAAAACACCAACAAACAGGGGATGAAAAAATCACAATTCACCGAGAGCCAGATTGTGTCTGCCATTAAAAAGCAGGAGGCAGGCACCGCAGTCAAGGAGATATGCCGCGAGCTCGGCATATCAGATGCAACCTTCTACAACTGGAAGGCGAAGTATGGAGGAATGGAAGTAAGCGAAGTAAAGCGGCTCAAAGAGGTAGAAGCAGAGCTCGCCCAGTTCAAACGCATGTATGCTGATGTGAGCTTTCAGCTGGATGCAGCCAAAGCCTTACTTGCAAAAAAATGGTAGGGTCTGCCGTTAAAAGAGAAGCTGTCCGATTCCTCAAAGAGGAGCGGCAGTGCAGCCACAGGCAGGCCTGCATCCTCGTGAAGCTGCCACGAACCACCTGCGCCTATACAAGTAAGCCAAAGGACGATGCTGCCGTGCATGACAAGCTGGATTTACTCACACAGAAGCACCCCAACATTGGCTTCTGGAGCTGCTACTACCGTCTGCGCAACCGTGGCGAGCGTATCAATCACAAACGACTACGACGCATTTACAGGGCTATGAACCTGCACATACGCAGAAGGCCTAAGCGCAGACTGCCCGACAGGATCAAGCTGCCGCTGATGGTTCCTACCGGCGCTAACCAGTGCTGGAGCCTGGACTTTATGAGCGATGCCCTTACTGACGGAAGGAAGTTCAGGGTGCTCAACATCATAGACGACTTCAACCGGGAGAGTCTGCAAATAGAAGTGGACACCTCACTGCCTGCCCGGCGCGTGCAAAGAGTCCTGGACAATGTAGTTGCCCAAAGAGGACTGCCCGGCAATATCCGCTCTGACAATGGGCCTGAGTTTATCTCCCACCTGATGGAGCAATGGTGCGAGGACAACAAGGTAAGCTGGCATTACATCCAGCCTGGGAAGCCGACACAGAATGCCTTTATTGAACGTCAGAACGGATCTATGAGAAGAGAGCTGCTGAATGCTTATCAGTTTGACTCTCTGAAGGAAGTGCGTGCCATGTGCAGCGAGTGGCAGCGGGATTACAACAGTGAGCGTCCGCATAAAGCACTCGGATACCTCTCACCTGTCACCTATGCAAAGCGCCGGCTAAATAGCGAACCTAAAGATGATGAAAGCACAGAAGCCTTATCCACAAATCCGCGTAGGCCGGCGCAGCCAAAGCAAGCCTGCCGTATAACGCGGAATTGTGGATAAGATATTTGAAAAACCAATGCCCGAAAAACAACCAAAACTCTACTTTTAAACGGCTCCGTTTTTAGGGACGCTTACATTACAACCTCAACTTAATGGCAGCAAGGTTGGAGGAGCAGGAACGGGCGATGGGCCAAATCTCACGGGAGATTCACGATAACGTTGCGCAGAACATAGACGTTTTGCAGATGAACATTAAAGGCTTACAGGACGACCCTGAAAATCAGATGGCGCTTTCTAATAGCTTTTCATTGGTAGAGATGATTGGCAATGACCTTCGTAACATCAGCTATTCTCTAAACGGCGATTATGTGACAGCGCACGGCTTAGGCCCTGTAATCAAGAAGGAACTTGACTACATTTCTTCTTCAAGAAGCATGGAGTGCGAACTGGAGCTAAAGGGTAAACCGCAGACGCTTGAACCGGGGCAGGAGCTGCTTTTATACAGAATAGTCCAAGAGGCAATACATAACAGCATCAAACATTCAAGTGCTAAGAAGCTGGTTGTATCTATCAAATACAACCCTGAAAGTTTATGGATGCAGATTGCCGACAACGGACGCGGATTTGATAAAGGCAATTCACGTTACATGGAAGGACTTGGCTTCAAGAGTATGGAGCATAGAGCAAACCTTTTGGGCACTAAAGTTTTAATTGAAGCGACTCCCGGAGCCGGATGCGCCGTCTCTCTAAATCTTGACTATAACAAGAAGGCACCGCAGATGCAGCGCTGACGAATCTCAAACCAACAACTTAAAAGACAATAATGGCAATTTGGAAAACTTACCGAATAGCGGATGCAGTAACAGAAATCGGAGAAGAAAAATTCGTACTCCCGGTTATTCAGCGTTCGCTCGTATGGACTGAAGAAAAGATGGAGCTACTTTTTGACACGCTTTTGAAGGGAGATAGCTTCGGCGGCGTGATGGTAATTGAAGAAGAAAAGCAAAGCAAACCGCTGTTTAATTACCGACCCTTTACACGGGATGGAAATTTTATATCATCCCGTCAGATAGACCAGCTCTCGCAACAGCAACTATTTGTAATTGATGGTCAGCAACGTCTCCAATCGTTCTATATAGGGCTGAAGGGAAGTATCAACGGCAAAGTGCTCTACTTTGACTTGTACAGCGACTTCAATACAGAGTACGAGTTTAAGTTTGAAAACGACGCAGCTAAGCTGCCAAAGCAGTCAAAGGAAAACGCTGATAGGCCAGTTCCTGAGCATCTCTGGTATCCTGCAAAGGGGCTATTAGAAAAGCTTAAGAATACAGGACGGTACAAGCAGGTAATAAAAGAACTAATTGACCTATTCGGAATTACCAACGACAACCGGAAAGACCATGTAGAGGAAAATGTGCTCTCCTTCTATGAGAATGTCTTAAATTCTGAAACGCTTGGCATTTCAAAAGTGGTAATCAATAAGACATTGCCTGAGCTGGATAACAGGCAGAGAATTGTTGAGCTTTTTAGGCGATTGAATGATGGCGGGACAAGGCTTTCGTCTTTTGACCTTGTGGCTTCTATCCTGAAAGGTTTTTCGTGGGAGATGGAAGGCTTTTTGCAAGAGATGTTGGAGAAGTACCAGGACATCGGGCTTTCGCAGGACAACCTTATTAAGCTCATATTCCTGCTTCAGGATAATTACAACAAGGAAATGGCATCCATTGAAGGTTCGGATGCGGATTTCGCTATCAAGAACCGGGAACGGATAAAGGCTACTATTAAGGCGGTTAAGGACTTTCTGGAATGCTCAAAGACTTACGATTACTACAAGGACGGCAATCGCTCCTTTATCCCTTTATTTTTCATCGCTTACCATTTGTTCCACAAGCAAATTGATGATGATAGAGTAGCACACTACTTTGACAATTATGATGCGGGCAATGGAGATTTCCCACTTATGAAGCAGTGGCTTTACCATTCTTTGATAAACGGCGTATTTCGGAGCAAAGGGGCAGGCTGGATACCCTATAAGACCGGCATAAGGAAGATATCGGAAACCATCAAACACCATAAGAACAAGACGTTCCCAATTGATGAGCTTTTCCAGGTTTACTTCAATCATCCTATCACCTTTACCAAGTCTTACACGAAGGACAACCTTGACCAACTTGACAGTGCGTTCGTTTACTACCTCAT
The DNA here is from genome assembly GCA_963782125.1 of uncultured Bacteroidota bacterium. GTDB lineage: Bacteria > Bacteroidota > Bacteroidia > Chitinophagales > Chitinophagaceae > UBA1952. Next base: position 16,976 of record CAWAID010000007.1, on the reverse strand, counting down.
GTATGACCGGGGACGAACAATCAGAACGAATGATATTGACCACATAATGCCCAAGTCAATTCTTGAAGGGAAGGGCTATGATTTGGCAAAAATCAACAGCATTAAAAACTTTCAGCTTCTTGACTATGGTACTAACCGGGGCACTAAGAATGGAAAGCCATTTGCTGAATGGGTCAATAATCCCGACTATGTAAAAGACAAGGCAGCCTTCGTAGCACTTCACCTTATCCCGGCTGATGAAAGCCTCTGGACAGAAGACCGGTTTGAAGATTTTACATCAGAAAGAGCAAAGCTGATTCTTGCAAAGCTGACCACCTATTTAAGGTGAACTGTATAGCATGGCTTTGTTACGGTTTGTCCGCTATGGGCTAAGTAATTTGTTACGGTAACAATGAGTAAGCGTAACAAAATTGAGAGCTAACTAAGGCGTAAATGGGAGCGTAATTTTCTTTCATGATGGAAAAGAGTGTGGCGGTTCACGAGGTGTTTCAAAAGCCATTAGCTTCAGAGCAGGAGTTTCAAAATGAAGTCAATAGATTCCCCGACCTGCAAACATTAAAGCGGAATCTTGCCGAATTGATGTCTGTTGACAAATCCCGTATGTCGCTACAGGAAATAAGAGACACCTTTTTCCGTCAGGCCATTTTGCAACCCTTCTCATACATCGCCTATGATGGCAACCTCCTTAATTTGTTGACAGCATTTCGCGCGCGAGTAGATATTGACGATATAAAAGAAGATATCACCTGCCCGAAAACCTTTTCTTATCCGCCACCACAATTTTGTAGTCAAAACGGGCGGGCAAACTTGATGGGGAAGCCGGTATTTTACTGCTCTGACCAGGGCGGAACAGCTATGATTGAAACGAAGCCAGCTTTAGGCAGCACGATTTATTTAGGAAAGTGGGGGATTCTGTGCAATCGTGAATGGCGCTTAAGTTGTTTTTTGCCACCTGACATACCGTCCAGAAATCCTTGGTTCAATTTTGCTCAAAATCAATTTAAAAACGTCAGTAAATATGCCCAACAAATAGGGGTTGGTAAAGCAGCACACTTAGAACTCATCACCAACTTTCTCGCAGAAGCTTTTGTTGAAGAGGTTTCACCTTATTACCTGACTTCGTGGCTCGCGGATGAAGTTTTATACGGCTTCTCGGGGATTGATATGCTGGTCTATCCGAGTTTTACGACAAGTGCCAATACATGTAACCTTGCCATCCGGCCTGACTTTGCTGACGGTTATATGAAGCTGCAAAAGGTGTATAGGCTTTTGATAACAGGATTATCAGATACCACACTCAATTATCAGACCCAAGCGACCGGGACTGTTATAGGAGATAAAATTGAGTGGACACCACCCTCTTTAGAAGACGAAATGGAATTACCCGGAAAGTTGACCGATTAACCTGTGTGAAGGCCTCAACCATTCATAAATAGCTCTTCAGCCCGCACCTAATTTCAGCAGATTGCGATTCTGATTTCATTACATTTGCACTTCGCAAAACCGTTAAAGGATTTGCCTGAAGTCTTCTTTGAGTGAATAAACGTCTTTAAAAAACTTAATCAGTAGGTTCGACTTTTCGTCAGTCAAGCCTACTGTTTAACTAAAAAGCCTGCATTACAGCAGGCTTTTTTCATGAATTGCATTTTAAGCAAGCATCATCGGGACTTCCATCAGCAGCAATTCCGCCCCGTCAGAATCCGCCCTTATCTGAAGCGTAGACACATCGGTGATGCCCAAACCATCGCGCTCGTGCAGCGCTTCGCCGTTAATCGTAACGTCGCCGCTAAGCACAAAGGCATAAACGCCATTGCCGTCCTTTTTCAACTGATAATCAGTAGAAAAGTCTTTGTCAAAACGCCCAAGGTGGACCCAGGCATCCTGATGAATCCAGACGCCTTCGTCGCCTGCGTCAGGCGATAGAATCTGGCGCAGCTTATTCTGCGTTGCGCCTTCTTCCAGCGTTATCTGGTCGTAGCGCGGCGTTACATTCCGCTCCTTCGGAATAACCCAGATCTGGAGAAACTTCACGGGCTTGTCCGTATTCTTATTATATTCTGAATGCCGGATTCCCGTTCCTGCGCTCATTACCTGAATATCGCCGCGGCGGATGACAGCCGTATTGCCCATTGAATCCCTATGCTCCAGATCGCCTTCCAGCGGAATGGAAATGATTTCCATATTGTCGTGCGCGTGCGTTCCAAAGCCGCCGCCCGGTGCTACGATGTCGTCGTTCAGGACGCGCAGCGCGCCGAAATGGATGCGTTCGGCATTATGATAGCTGCCAAAGGAAAAGCTGTGGCGGCTCTTCAGCCAGCCAAAGTCAGCAAGCCCGCGGGAATCGGAGCGGTGCAAGATGGTGTTTGCCATAGATGTTGATTTGCCATTGAAAGGGCAAAAGCTGCGCCGCACAGACATAGTGGCAGCAATAGGCCCATAAGCTTCCTGCAAAGATTTGTTTTACATCGTCCGGTTTTTATCTTCACCCTGTTTTTAATTCAATAAACCACCATGTTTCGGACTTATCCCTTCACCGCCCGCGACGGCTTTGCCTGCAATCTGCTGCGGGCGGAAGGCGGCGAAAAAGCAACAAAAGGCCCGGTGTTGCTGGTGCATGGCGCCGGCGTTCGCGGAAATATTTTCAATCCGCCGAATGAAAAAAACCTGGTCCAGGTGCTGCGCGATGAAGGCTACGACGTTTGGCTGGAAAACTGGCGCGGCTCTATTGAATGTCCGCCCAATGAGTGGGACATAGACACTGTGGCAGACAACGACCATCCGGCAGCCGTAGAAGAAGTTTGTCGGCAAACGGGCGCACAGCGTATCAAAGCCATTATTCATTGTCAGGGTTCTACTTCCTTCGCGCTTTCGGCAGTCAAGGGGCTGGTGCCGCAGGTAGATACTATTGTGAGCAATGCGGTTTCCATGCACCCGGTGGTGCCGGGCTGGTCGGCGTTTAAGCTCAAGGCTTTTGTGCCAATGTTGGGGCCGCTGACGCACTACCTTAACCCGCATTGGGGGGATGAAGCGCCGACCCTTTTTGCGAAACTCCTGCGTGGTATGGTGCGGCTCACGCACCATGAAGACGATACGACGGTTGGCAAAATGGTAAGCTTCACGTACGGTGCCGGCTTTGCAGCGCTGTGGGAGCTCAACAATCTGAGCGGCGAGACGAAGGATTGGATAAGGAATGAATTCGGCGCAGTGCCGCTGACGTTTTTCCGGCATATCCGGGAATGCGTGAAGGCCGGTGCGCTAGTAGCCATTGATGGCCGTACTAACTATATGGCCACCGCACCAAAGACAGACGCCCGCTTCGTCTTCACCGCAGGAAAGCTGAATAAATGCTTCCGGCATGAAAGCCAGGAGCGCAGCTTTAAGTTCATGGATGGACTGCGGCCGGCTTATCACAAGCTCTATCAGTGGGATGCCTACAGCCACCTGGATATTTTTCTGGGTAAGAATGCGCACAAAGACATCTTCCCGACCATCCTGCGCGAACTGAATGCCTGAGTAAGCGTGTGCGTTTAAACATCTCTTTTTCGCTGTCAACTATCGTCCATATCCTTCAGCCTTCCATCACACCATGAAAAAGAAAACTTACGTTCAGGCGCCGATGACCAACTGGTATGAGCCGCGCATGCTGCTCAACATCGCGCTGAAGGCCATGATATCCGGCACGTTCGGCAACTATGCCGACCGGCGGGAGCTACAGGCCGCCCTTGACAACAATCTGGACGAGGGCGAGATGGATAAGCTGAAGGAAGCCTATTGCAGCGAGGAGGAAATATGGATAGACGTGGTGAACGACACCGGCGATGGCTTCAACTCTACCTTCGCTATTGCAAAATGTGTAGCGAAGAAAAGCCTCACACTGAAAAGCAAAGCACCGGACGGAGGTGATATGACCATCACAACACCGCGGCCCAAAATCCTCATTTTCGGCGGGGACGAAGTCTATCCCTTTCCGACAATTGAAGCATATAGTGACAAGTTTAAAGTGCCATTCGGCGCAGCCGCCGAAGACCGCAGCGAGGCGGATGTAACTGAAAACCGCCCCCATCTCTACGCCATCCCCGGCAACCACGATTGGTACGATGGCCTCGGCAATTTCATCAAACTCTTCTGCCAACGGCGCTGGATTGGCATCTGGAGCACGAAGCAGCACCGATCCTACTTTGCGCTGCCGCTGCCCAATAATTACTGGATTTGGGCTACCGACATTCAGCTGAATTCGGACATTGACACGCCGCAGCTTAATTATTTCCGGTCCATTGCCGACGATAAGATGCAGCCCGGAGATAAGATCATCCTGATTACGGCTGAACCGGCATGGGTTTATGCGCAGCTCCTGAAAGGTGACCGCTCGTTCAGCAAGCTCAAATTTTTCGTGGACAATTACATCCGGAACAGTGACGGGCGGCACAAAAACTCGTTCAAGCTGGCCGCTACGCTAACGGGTGACCTGCACCACTATTCCCGATACCAGAAGAAGGGCAACGATGGCGGTCATCAATATCTGACAGCGGGCGGCGGCGGGGCTTTTCTGCACGAGACGCATAACCTTCCGGAATGCCTGATGGCTGTAGATACGGGCGATGTTTACCTGCAAAACCGCTTTCCGGAAAAGTCGGAAAGCAAGAGCCTGATGTGGCGGAATTTTGCCTTCCCATGGAAGAATAAGCTCTTCACTGCGCTGCTCATCGGCATATACCTCGTGTTCTTCGCCATCCTGCGCAATGCAGCTTATGACTACCTGCAAACGATGCGGGACAATGTAGATTCTTTGCCCAAATTTCTGGCGCATACCGGCCTCATGCTCGTGCACAGCCCCGGCGTGCTCCTGCTCACCCTTGCGCTCTTATTGGGTTTTTATTCCTTTACGGATACTAAGGTCATGACCCGCTGGAGCAAGCTCATCGGCGCGCTGCACGGCATAGGCCAGGTCAAGCTCATTTACGTGGCTATGTACTTCATAGGCGCGTATCCGCTTTGCGGGAGCTGCCCGCACATGCACTTGTGGGAGCGGATACTGTGGGTGGGCGGTCTATGCGTTGCGGGCGGCATTGTTGCAGCATTCTTCTTCGGTACCTATCTCTTTGTCAGCAATCGTTTCTTTGGAATGCACATGAATGAGGCTTCCTCGTCTTTCGCGTCTGAAGATTTCAAGAATTTTCTGCGCCTGCGCGTGCATAAAGATGGCGTCACCATTTATCCAATCGGCATCCGTGAGGTGCCGCGCAAGTGGACTACTGTTCCGCCCAAAGCCAGCCCGCTCATTCCCGCCGACGAGCGCTACCATTTTAGCGGTGACGAAGAACCCGAAGCATTCCTTATTGAACCACCCATTCACATCCTCAACACACAGCTATCATGAGAAAACTCTCCCGCCCCATTGACCAGCTCCAACCGGAATACGATGCCGTCATCGTTGGCTCTGGTTACGGCGGTTCCATCGCCGCCATGCGCTTTGCCCGCGCGGGCCTTTCGGTTTGTTTGTTGGAAAGAGGCAAGGAGTTCCAGCCGGGTGATTATCCCTCCACGCTCTCCGAGGCTATGAAGGAAATGCAGATTGACGCCGACAATCGTGAGGCGAAAAAGAACGGACTCTATAACTTCCACGTTAGCGAGGACATCTCTGTCTTCCACGGCTGCGGCCTTGGGGGCACCTCGCTGGTGAATGCGAATGTGTCCATCAGGCCGGAGGGGCGCGTCTTTGAAAGCGAGCACTGGCCAAAGGCCATTCGGGAGAACATGTCGTCCCTGGAAGAAGGCTATGCGAAGGCCTGGCATGTGCTGAAGCCCCGGCCATATCCCGCCGGCACGCCGGATTATCCGGAGCTGAAGAAGGCGGCTGCCATGCGTAAAAGTGCGGAGGCAATGGGCGAGCCCTGGCGCTACGTGGATATCAATGTAGCCTTTGAGGACGGCCTCAACAACGTTGGATACGAGCAGAAGCACTGCATCAACTGCGGCGACTGCGTAACGGGCTGCAACCACCACGCGAAGAGCACCCTCATCATGAACTACCTGCCCGACGCGGTGGCGCACGGCGCGGAAATCTTCTGCAACTGCGCCGTCAGCCATGTAGAGCGCTCCGGCGATGGCTGGCTGGTATTCTTTGAAGTCTTTGGCACCGACCGCGCGAAGTTTGACGCACCGCCGATGTTCGTACGGGCTAAGAAGCTCTGCGTGCTTGCCGGCGGTGCGCTGGGCAGCACCAAAATGCTCCTGCACTCGCGCGACAAGGGCCTCTCCGTCTCGCCCATGATTGGCAAGCGCTTTACCGGCAATGGCGACATGCTGGGCTTCGCCTACAACTGCGACGAGGAAATCAAGGGCATGGGCCTCGGCGACCATTGGGACAATCCCGCCCTCGGCCCCGTCGGCCCCTGCATCACGAGCATTATAGACATGCGCAACAAGCACGAGCTTGGCGATGGGATGACCTTTGAGGAAGGCTCCATTCCCGGCCCGCTCGTTGGCGCCATCAATACAAGCCTGCTGGCGTTGGACGGCCTTTCCGGCAAGGATACAGACAGCGGCGCCTGGGATAAGCTACAGGAAAAGGGCCGCGAGATGCTCAGCCTTATTCGCGGGCCTTACAAGGGTGCAACCAACAATACGCAGACCTTCCTCATCATGGCCAACGACGACGGCGAGGGCGAGATGAGCCTCAACGAGCGCGGCCACTTAGACATCAAATGGGACAGGGTAGGGCAGCAGCCCATCTTCCAAAAGGCCAGCGATGCGATGGAAGCAGCAACAACAGCGCTCGGCGGTACTTACCTGCCTAACGCTACATGGAATAAGATGATGGGCTACGACCTCATCACCGTTCACCCGCTGGGCGGCTGCTGCATGGGCGATGACGCTTCGCGTGGCGTGGCCGACCACAGCGGCAACGTCTTTTCCGGCGCGGACGATGCAACGCATCCCGGCCTGTATGTGCTGGATGGCTCGCTGCTGCCTGCGCCGGTCGGCACCAACCCGCTGTTCACCATCTCGGCGGTTGCGGAGCGGGCCTGTAAGCTGATTGTGGCAGGCCTGGGTGCTTCCGCGAAGGAAGAATACGGAAACATCAATCTGCCGGATGTCGGTTACTTCCCGGCGGTGCAATTCACCGAGACGATGAAGGGCTTTTTTACGAAAGGCGAAGGCGAAGACTTCCAGCGCGGCTACGATGCCGGCAAGGCCTCCGGCTCGCCCTTTCTCTTCACCCTCACCATTAAGACAGGCGACATCAACGGCTTCCGCAAAGACGAGACGCATGCCGGCACGATTGCCGGGACGGTTATTGCGCCATCGCTCTCAGATAAGCCGCTGATGGTGAGTAGCGGCGTCTTTAATCTCTTCCAGAAGATGGCGGAAGACCCGACGAAGTTGCGGATGAAGTACCGGATGCGGCTGACGGCGCAGGACGGTAAGACCTACTTTTTTGACGGCTACAAGAAGGTGGAAAACGACCGCGGCTTTGACCTCTGGAGCGATACGTCCACGCTCTACATCACCGTCTATGACGGCCCGGACGACGGCGGCGCGGTGGTAGGAAAAGGCATGCTGAAAATAGCCCCGAGCGACTTTGCCGTGCAGATGACGACGATGAAGGCAGTGGATACGGCGGGTAAGCTGGAAAGCCTGATGGCGATTAAGAATTTCTCGGTGGTATTCAGTGAGAATGTGATTAATACCTATATCAGGCGGCTGCTGTAGGAAAACGGCGGGGCCGGGAAGACCAACAAAGGCGTTAAGCTAACAACACACTCGCCGGTATCCCCAGTTCACGATGAAACAAGCGGGCAAGGCTCAAAGTCAGCGGCTTCTTCCCGCTAAGCAGCGCCGATACATACCCCTTGGAGCCTACCTTCCCAATCAGGTCTTTATTCCTCAGCCCGCGCTCTTCCATCTTTACCCGGATAGCTTCCAGCGGCGTAGGCGGCAGTACCGGATAATGCTCATCCTCATACTGCTTAATGAGCAATAAGGCCACCTGGAGCTTCTCACCCGCAGGTGTATTGGGCTGTACGCCTGCATCAAACTGCCCGTCCGCCCAAGCGAGGGCGGCTTCGTGCTCATCAGAAGTTTTTATCGGCTTGAGTTCCATGACTTATTTCCTTTTAAAGGCTACGCTGCCGACGTCCGTCTTATCATACTCAGCGTGCGTGCCGAACCATTTTATATGAATCGTTTTGTAGGCAAAGACCATCCGCACCACTAAGCGATACTTATTGCCCATTATGTTGAACACCACACGGTCATCACCGGCCACGCTTGCGGAGCCATACTGCGCCTTCAGCTCATTAAAGTTCGCAAATGAGGCATGCAGCAGCTCATGATACCATTCACGGGTAGTGTCTTAGTTTGAATTATTGCTCGCCCAATCTTGTCATTCTGTAAGAATCTTGCAATGATATGCAAGACCCTTTCAGGAGCCTGCCCTGAACTCGTTTCAGGGTGACAAGTCGCTGTTAACTTTCAAACTGAGCCACTACCCATTCACGTAATGCGGTATCTGCTTCCGGGCAGGCATCGCAATAGGCAAGCAGTGTGTTCCGTGCAATGATGTTGCACACAGGCCGAAGCTACAAACGGTTTTCTAAAAGAAAACTTTTTGTAGCTGTTCTGTAGCAATACAATTATTCGCTTTTACTGGTCTTCCTGTTCTGCCGCTACTGCATCTTATGACCGGCAACGAATAAAGGCAAAAAAAGGAACCGCGCCATAACCGCGGTCAATTCCGGACATACAAGCATCCTTTTGCCTGGCTTAAGGATGCTGATTGCCAGAATATCACGTGATTTTCCCCCTTTCGCCACGGGAGTAATCCCCGCGCGGCTTTGTATTTATCCCTTAAAACAGCCCCGGGATGTTGTGAGGTTTGTGACACATCACAAACACAACAGCCATGAACACACAAAACCGCAAGAGCCTTGTCCAAACATTCACCTGCGCAGCGCTCCTCCTGCTCTGCGCCGCCTGCGCCAAAGCGCCCTCCGCCCCGGATGTCACGCCCCCTGCCGTACACGCTACGCATGGAAGCATGGCGCGGCTTACCCTTGCCGGAAACTCCCGGTCCATACCGGTGGATACCGCCAATATGATGCTGAACAGCTACCTGAGGAGCGTAGGCTACCCCTCCGTGGACACCGCCGTGCGCTCCCTCAGCTTTGACGCCGACACCCTGCGCGCCTACCTTCAAAACCCGGACATCGTAAGCATTAAGTTCATGCTGGCCCACCAGCCAGCCTATGCTTCCGGCAGCAGCTCCGGCAGCTATGCCGGCATGAACCCCGGCGCTCTAACGATCATCATTGTAGGTTTGGACGATAATGAGAACTGTGTGCTCAATAGCCGGAATGAGGTATATGATCACTTTACGCCTTGCCCTAATTATTGTCCCAATCAAATCGGCGATGTTTATATTCACTGAAACAGGTCTGATATATGTCTGTAACGTACATTCTTGAATTTGCGTTGCTTATTTTCGCCGCCGTTATCGGACTTTACCGGTACCGTATCCTGTCGGCAGCCGACCGGGTGCTGGCAGTGCTGCTTACCTTGTCGGTAATAACGGAAACAACAGCCTTCGCCGCCGTTAAGTGCCGGGGCAATAATATGGCTGTGTATAACCTGTACAGCCCGCTTGAATTGCTGCTGATTGCCCTTTATTTTGACAGGAGCGTCGGCTTTCTGCACCGGCTGCGTATTGGCGCCGTAACAGGACTCGCCGGCATTATATTGGCCGCCTTCATCGCGCTGCGCGTTCAGCCGCTCACCAGCTTCAACGCCTACTTCCTCATTTTTGAGGATTGCGCCATCATTATGCTCTCGCTGCTTTCCCTCGCCCACATAGCCATGGATGCGGAGCGCCCGCCTTTTGTCTTCGCGCAGTTCTGGATAACGGCCCTTTTAGTGCTGTACTGGAGCGCCACCTATTGCGGATGGGGCCTCTTTGAATACCTCAACAAGCTGGAGCACCCGCTGCTGCACAGGGCGTTCGGCTCTGTGCTGGCGCTCGCCAACTACCTGTTTTACACTGGCATAGCCGCTGTTTTTATCCGTTATCCCAAACTCCTTCCTTCCGGTGCGCGAGCCTAATGTAGCCCTGTTCTTCATCGCCGGCACCTTCATCATTATGTGCTTCGCGGTGGCCGTCATCACCGGCTTCGTCGTTTACAAGCAGCGGCAGGTGCGGAGCATCGTGGCGCGCAAGGAGGCGGAGGCGCATTATGCGGCCACGCTCCTGCGCACGCGGCTGGAAGTACAGGAGGCCACCCTTACCAACGTATCCCGCGAGCTGCACGACAACGTGATACAGGTGCTTACCAGCGGCGTCATCCGCCTCAACAACGCCGCACCGCTCATAGCCGGCACGCCCGGAGCAGACGTGGTAGCCGCCGCCAAGGAAGCCGTCCGCGCGGGCATAAGCGACCTGCGCCGCCTCAGCCACAGCCTCAACACCGGCCTCATAGAGCAGCGCGACCTCACCGATGTGCTGCGCGCAGAGCTGGAGCGCTTCCGGTCCCTCAGCGGAATCACCTGCGCCCTGGAGGCCGACGAGGAGCGCCAGCCCGGCCCCGAGCAGCGCCTCCTGCTCTTCCGCATAGCCCAGGAAGCCCTGCAGAACGTGCTGAAGCACGCCGGAGCCGGGGCCGTAACCGTCAGCCTGCATTCCGCCGGCAGCGCCTACACCATGCGCATAGCCGACGACGGCAGGGGCTTTGAGCGGGACACGGCCGGCGGCGCGGCGGCCGGCATCGGCCTGCGCAATATGGAGGAGCGCGCTGCCGCCATGGGCGGCGCCTTCCGCCTGGACAGCACGCCGGGGCGCGGCGCCATCATTACCGTGAGCATACCTTTATCCGCCGATGACGCAGCCGATACGAATAGCGCTGGCCGATGACCATGCCATGGTGCGCGAGGGGCTGGCAGCCATGCTGCGGGCCGACCCGCACTTTGAGGTAGTGGCCGAAGCCCCCGACGGTGCCGCCCTCCTGGAGCAGCTCGCCGCCCTCGGCACGCCGCCCGATGTGTGCCTGCTGGATATGCAGATGCCGGTGATGGACGGCCACCAGACCCTCCTGGCACTTAAAGAGCGCTACCCAGCCACAGAGGCCATCGTTCTTTCCCAGTTTGACGACGACTTTGCCATTATCCGGATGCTGGTGGCCGGCGCCTGCGGGTACCTGCATAAAGACTCCGACCCGGCGGAGCTGAAGGAAGCCCTTATAGCCGCTCATGCGGGCAGATACTTCCACAATAAGCTGGTGAATAAGCATCTTAAAAACCTTATTGCCCGCAGGGGAGACGAGTTCCCTGCCCCTGCTCAGCGATGAGGAGGTACTCTTCCTGCGGTATGCCTGCAGCGACCTTACCTACAACGGCATCTCGGGGAAGATGGGCTTAAGCAAGCGCCAGGTGGAGCACCTGGGCGAGCGGCTCTTTGAGAAGCTGGGCGTCAAGTCCAGGGTAGGGCTTGCGGTGCAGGCGCTGCGCATGGGGCTGCAGCCGCTTGAATAGACGGGCCTGCCCCTGCGCCGGTGGGATAACTACCCGGTCATGCCGGGGTTTTTACCTGGAAAATGCCCTTTGGGGGATAGTAGTATTGCGGTGGCCTTAATGCGAGGGCCGCTAAAACTTTTTCCGCCATGAAAAAACCAGTACCAGACTCATCCTCGCCAACCCGCGCGGCAATTTCCGCGTCTATGTTCAGGACGGCTGCATTCGTCCTGCTTATCATGACCTCCCTGCTATCTGCCGGCCCGGCAAAGGCGCAACCGCCCGTCATCATCCCTGCCGGCGGCATTGAGCAATCTATCGGCGCGTTTACGGCCACGCAAAATGACGACGTAGCAGTGAATTGCGACATGCTGGAATACCACAGCATTGACCCCGGCACGCACCAGCCCGTGGACGGCGTGCTGAAGGCTATTGTTTACAGCAGGCAATTCTGGGGCCTTGCCGTTGGCAGCCAGCCTACCGCCGCTTACCTGTATGTGGAAGACAACATGGGAAACACCGCAACCGTACAACTGGAAGACAGCGCCTGCAACCCGGACGTGGCCCTTGGCGAGGTGGTGAGCACCTCCGGCGGCATGACCACCGTGAGCTATTACGCCGTGGTGGTGTACGACACGATGGGCTATTACCCCGGCATTTACCTCCGGCGCAAGCCGCGCATTGCCATTTATGACCTCAACAATGTAGGCATGGGTGGGTTTTCTTGCACTGTTAATACGACTTTGCCGCCACAGGACCTTAGCAGCAGCACGGGACCTTGCGGCAGCAGCCCCCATATAGATATGTGGAGCGATGCCGCGACTACTAACCCTTACAGCGGCCTGCCTTCCATGCACAAATACGGTGTCTGCTGGACGGAGGATACCACAAATGCCGAATTGTATGTCAGCATCGGAGACTTAGTTACGCTTAGCCCACCAACTCCAACCGGTACAGGTCTTAAGCCATGCAGTTCGCCGGACATTGCCGTTTTGACGGAAACAACAACCGGCGGCACAACGCAGGAGCGCATGGAGATTGTGTACAGTCACATGAACAAATACACGACCATCCCCAGCTTCAACTGGATGCAGTTGAAAGTGCTGGAATATACGCCCGGCGCAACCCCACCAATCCCCCAGAAGCTGCTGGAAGACAGCATCCTGATCTTCGCCCCGCGCATAGAGGCTATGAGCCAGTACGATGCAACCGCCGGGGCCCTGCCCACCAAGTGGGAGGTGGCTGCCAACGTGAACTTCTACCGCGAGAGCGGCATCGGCGCCTTCCCGCCGCAGCCGGCCCCCGCGCCCACCAACTGGCACGCCGCCGCTTACAGCGACAAGACCGTTCCTGTGCCGCCCACATTTTCCTACACCTCGCCCATGGGCACCTCCGAAATCCCGCTTTCCTACGACCTGTTCGGCAATAATGACAACATAAAAGCCGCCTGCATTGCGGCGGGCCTCAGCGCCTCCACGAGCGGCAACATCGGCAACCAGCAGTACACGGCGGGCTACTTTCCCTGGCAGAACACAAGCGGCACCCGCTACGCCCGCAACCTGGACGTGTATGGCGGCGCGCTCATAGCCCCCACCGACCATTACGAAATAAACAACGCAGGCAATCCCGTGAATTATCCCTCCGATGTGGACCGGAGCCTTGCCATCTCCAACTGCTCCAACAGCGGGCAGGACATCCTGACGGCCTGGTACACCGGCACCGACGTAGTCTATAAGCACAGCAACCCTAATGTGATGGCCTTCCGGCAAAGCCAGCCTGCGGGCGTGGGCACTGCCGCTCCGGTAAGTGCCTCAGGCTTCTATCCAAACCCTGCTGTAAATGAGCTGCATGTCAGTGCGCAGGCGGGCAGTGCCTATGAGGTGAGCGACATTACCGGCAAGCAGATGCTGCACGGTGTTTTAGACAATACTGCCGCAGTGAACGTAAATGACTTGGCAACAGGACTGTACCTGATTCAGGTAAGGAATAGAAATGGCAAAGTGGAATCATTTAAGTTCACCAAAGAATGACCTACCCATCCACCAAACCAATACGATTTGCTATGCTACGAACAGTCTTATGCACTTTGTGCGCGCTTTGCCTCTGCTTTATTGCTAATGCCCAGAAAGGCATGCCGCAATTCATTATGAAGGATACGGCATCGGTAAGTTCAAAAGCTTCAATGGGCTGGAGCAATGCGGCATCAACCCGGAGACAATTCATATACCATCCGGCCAGTTTTCCTGGCGTGCCATCCGGGACGGTCAAAAACATCTACTTCAGATGGGCAGCGGATTCGGTAGCGCGAGGCCCTTGGCTTGATATGCGAATCGGCCTGAAAGCTACGAGCATGGCCGCCTATCCACACAAGGGTGCTTACGACACCTTCGTGAAGTTTGAGAGTTGGGTGGTAGATAAGGCATCATTTCCAATTACGGATACCATCCATAGAGGAACCTGGGTAAAGATCCCGCTTACTGAAGGCAGTTTCTTCTATGATAACACCCAAAACTTTGCGCTGGACCTAAGCTTTGCAAGACTGCCAGTTCCTGCAAATGGAACCATCCATTTTGGTACCTCGCCCTATATGACCTATTACAGCTTTCTGGGTGGGGACCGGGACTCTATTCGTTCTACTACCACTCAAAGCGACTTCTTCTTGTTGTCTATTGGCTTTGACCTCGCCACCACGGGCGTAGAGGGGGAGGCCGGCATCAACGCCTTTGGCCTGTTTCCCAATCCCGCCACTGGTGGCCGCTTCAACGTATCCTTTGATGCAAGGCAGGCTATCCGGGAGGCGTCTGTCACGGTAACGGATGCAGCGGGCCGGCAGGTGTATAGCAAGACCTATCTGGGCGTGGGCGCTTCTTTTTTCAGGGAAGTCAATCTGAGCGGGGCGGCTCCCGGCATCTACTTCGTGAAGGTGGCGGCGGATGGGGCGGTGATTAGCAGAAGGGTGGTGGTAGAATAAGCTCATCAATCAAACATCTATCTCACACAGCCGCTGCCGGCAGTAACTCCGGCAGCGGCATAATCCTCCGCATATGAGCGGCAACATCGGCAACCAGCAGTACACGGCGGGCTACTTTCCCTGGCAGAACACAAGCGGCACCCGCTACGCCCGCAACCTGGACGTGTATGGCGGCGCGCTCATAGCCCCCACCGACCATTACGAAATCAACAACGCAGGCAATCCCGTCAACTATCCCTCCGATGTGGACCGGAGCCTTGCCATCTCCAACTGCTCCAACAGCGGGCAGGACATCCTGACGGCCTGGTACACCGGCACCGACGTAGTCTATAAGCACAGCAACCCTAATGTGATGGCCTTCCGGCAAAGCCAGCCTGCGGGCGTGGGCACTGCCGCTCCGGTAAGTGCCTCAGGCTTCTATCCAAACCCTGCTGTAAATGAGCTGCATGTCAGTGCGCAGGCGGGCAGTGCCTATGAGGTGAGCGACATTACCGGCAAGCAGATGCTGCACGGTGTTTTAGACAATACTGCCGCAGTGAACGTAAATGACTTGGCAACAGGACTGTACCTGATTCAGGTAAGGAATAGAAATGGCAAAGTGGAATCATTTAAGTTCACCAAAGAATGACCTACCCATCCACCAAACCAATACGATTTGCTATGCTACGAACAGTCTTATGCACTTTGTGCGCGCTTTGCCTCTGCTTTATTGCTAATGCCCAGAAAGGCATGCCGCAATTCATTATGAAGGATACGGCATCGGTAAGTTCAAAAGCTTCAATGGGCTGGAGCAATGCGGCATCAACCCGGAGACAATTCATATACCATCCGGCCAGTTTTCCTGGCGTGCCATCCGGGACGGTCAAAAACATCTACTTCAGATGGGCAGCGGATTCGGTAGCGCGAGGCCCTTGGCTTGATATGCGAATCGGCCTGAAAGCTACGAGCATGGCCGCCTATCCACACAAGGGTGCTTACGACACCTTCGTGAAGTTTGAGAGTTGGGTGGTAGATAAGGCATCATTTCCAATTACGGATACCATCCATAGAGGAACCTGGGTAAAGATCCCGCTTACTGAAGGCAGTTTCTTCTATGATAACACCCAAAACTTTGCGCTGGACCTAAGCTTTGCAAGACTGCCAGTTCCTGCAAATGGAACCATCCATTTTGGTACCTCGCCCTATATGACCTATTACAGCTTTCTGGGTGGGGACCGGGACTCTATTCGTTCTACTACCACTCAAAGCGACTTCTTCTTGTTGTCTATTGGCTTTGACCTCGCCACCACGGGCGTAGAGGGGGAGGCCGGCATCAACGCCTTTGGCCTGTTTCCCAATCCCGCCACTGGTGGCCGCTTCAACGTATCCTTTGATGCAAGGCAGGCTATCCGGGAGGCGTCTGTCACGGTAACGGATGCAGCGGGCCGGCAGGTGTATAGCAAGACCTATCTGGGCGTGGGCGCTTCTTTTTTCAGGGAAGTCAATCTGAGCGGGGCGGCTCCCGGCATCTACTTCGTGAAGGTGGCGGCGGATGGGGCGGTGATTAGCAGAAGGGTGGTGGTAGAATAAGCTCATCAATCAAACATCTATCTCACACAGCCGCTGCCGGCAGTAACTCCGGCAGCGGCATAATCCTCCGCATATGAGCGGCAACATCGGCAACCAGCAGTACACGGCGGGCTACTTTCCCTGGCAGAACACAAGCGGCACCCGCTACGCCCGCAACCTGGACGTGTATGGCGGCGCGCTCATAGCCCCCACCGACCATTACGAAATCAACAACGCAGGCAATCCCGTCAACTATCCCTCCGATGTGGACCGGAGCCTTGCCATCTCCAACTGCTCCAACAGCGGGCAGGACATCCTGACGGCCTGGTACACCGGCACCGACGTAGTCTATAAGCACAGCAACCCCAATGTGATGGCCTTCCGGCAGAGCCAGCCTGCGGGCGTGGGCACTGCCGCTCCGGTAAGTGCATCAGGCCTCTATCCTAACCCTGCGGTAAAGGAGCTGTATGTCAGTGCGCAGGCGGGCAGTGCTTACGAGGTGAGCGACATTACCGGCAAGCAGATGCTGCACGGTGTGTTAGACAATACTGCCGCAGTTAACGTAAATGGCCTGGCCTCCGGACTCTACCTGATTCAGGTAAGGAATAGAAATGGCAAGGTGGAATCATTTAAGTTTACCAAGGACTGACCTGACAAAACCAACTAAATCTCGCCATGCTACGAAAAATCCTATGCGTGTTGTGCGCGCTTTGCCTGTGCTTTGTTGCTGATGCACAGAAAGGCATACCGCAATTTATTACGAAGGACACCACACCCACTAACTCACCTGGTTTCCACGGTTGGGCAAAAAACGGAGTACAGAGGAAGCAATTCATCTATCGGCCTTCCAGCTTTCCCGGCGTGCCTTCCGGTACGGTAAATAATATCTACTTCCGGTGGGCGTCAGACTCGGTGGCGCGAGGCCCCTGGCTCAACATGCGTATCGGCATGAAGGCTA
>CAWAID010000006.1:610000-920547 GCA_963782125.1 uncultured Bacteroidota bacterium | reverse complement strand
AATCCCGGCGCAAAAGGGGACGAATTGGCGGCGCTTGTTGACAGGCGCTACGATCAGCTCACCGACAGCATTCAGGGTGAGAAAGTAGTGCGGGCATCTTTGGCAAGTCAACGTACCAGGCAGCTAAGGCGCAGGAGCTAAACCTCGGCCTTGACCTTCAGGGCGGTATGAACGTAACGCTCGACGTAAGCCTCGACGAGCTCGTTCGCTCTCTTTCCAACAACCCGGCCGACCCTGCGCTGAATGCCGCTATTGCGGAGGCAAATCGCCAGAAGGCGAACAGCGAGGCGGACTTTGTAACGCTTTTCGGCCAGAATTATCAAGGCAAAAATCTTGCTTCGCTCTTCACAAAGCCGGGCGAAAAGGAAATTACGCTTCGTCCTCCAACGAAGACGTGCTTCGCCGCATCCGTAAGGAGGCTGATGAAGCTATTAGCAGCACTTACAATGTGCTTCAGAAGCGTATTGACAAGTTTGGCGTAAGCCAGCCGAATGTGACGCTGGACAAGAACCGTGGCATCATCACCGTAGAGCTTGCCGGCGTGCGCAATCCCGATCGTGTTCGCGACTTCCTGCAAAGCACCGCCAAGCTGCAGTTCTTTGAAATGTATGCTGAGGATGCATCTGTTATTGAAGGTATAAAGAAGGCGGATGAAATGCTGGCATCTGCCATGGGCGGCACTACGCCTGTAAAGGATACTATAAAGACTGGGCGCTGACTCCGAGGAGCGTACGGCAACACAACGATACGGCAAAGAAGCTGAGCGACTTTACAACGACTACGGCAAAGGCTACCAACGACACTGGCTTTGCCGCTTTTGAAAAAGTGCACCCGTTGCTTTCGCTGTTTGCCAATGCGCCAACAGCGCGCGCCGATGATTGGCTACATCCCTAAAAAGAATATCGCTAAATTCCTGGAGCTGGCCAATTCGGAAGTTGTGCGTAACGCACTGCCCATCGATGCCAAGTTTGCCCTTGGCGCCGATGATCCGGAGACGCGCTTTGACTCCCAAGCATGCCGGTTGCCGTTTACGTACTGAAGACTGTTCCCGGCTCAGGTGATGCAAAGCTGGAAGGCGACCATGTTGCCAATGCCCGTATGGACTATGACCAGACCTCCGGCGAGCCGGAAGTAATGATGGATATGGACCCTACCGGCGCTCAGACTCTGGGCGAAGATGACGCGTGAGAATGCCGGTAAGTATCTCGCGGTAGTACTTGACGACCGCGTTTACAGCGCGCCTTACAACCGCGAGGAAATCTCCGGCGGCCGCACTTCTATCTCCGGCACTTTACCGCTCAGTCTGCTACCGACCTTGCCAATATCCTGAAGATTGGTAAGCTGCCTGCGCCCGCCCACATCGTGCAGGAGCAGGTGGTAGGTCCTACCCTTGGTGCTGAAAACATCAATAGCGGTATCGCTTCCCTGGCCATTGCCTTCATCGTGATCTTCATCCTGATGCTGGTGTATTATAATACCGGTGGTATCGTGGCCAACATCGCCCTGATCCTGAATATCCTCTTTACCGTCGGTATTCTCTCCGCGCTGCACGCTACGCTTACCATGCCGGGTATTGCCGGTCTCGTACTGACCATTGGTATGGCGGTGGATACGAACGTTATCATCTTTGAGCGGATTAAGGAAGAGCTCTCGCTGGGCAAGGGCTACCAGCAGGCGGTCAATGACGGCTATAAGCGCTCTTACTGCGCCTGTACTCGATGGTCACATCACGCAGCTGCTTACCGCTATTATCCTCTTCATCTTCGGCCTTGGCCCGGTAAAGGGCTTCGCTACCACGCAGATCATCGGTCTGCTGCTTTCCCTGTTCTGCGGTATCCTCGTTAGCCGTCTCATTACCGATATGTGGACCAAGCGCGAGCGCCACTTCAAGTACTTCACCGGCCTTTCCAAGTCTATCTTCCGTAAGGCGCACTTCAAGTTTATCGAGATGCGTAAGATCACCTACATCATCTCCGGTATCGTACTGCTGCTTGGCATCGGCTCCTTTATCAATGGCTTTGACTATGGTGTTGACTTCGCCGGCGGCCGCTCTTACGACATCCGATTTGCACAGAAGCATAACGTAACGGAAATCCGCGATAAGCTAAAGCCTTTCTTTGGCGAGTATCCGGTTGTGAAGACCATCGGTACGAACAATACCTATAACATCACTACCTCTTACCTCATCAAAGATCCAAGTAAGAATGCTACTGAGCAGGTGCGCGCCAAGCTGTTTGAAGGCCTGAAGGCAGGCAACCTCATTCCGGCTACCACAACAATGGAAACTTTCCGCACGCAATACCTCGGCGGAACGGGTCAGGAGCGCACAGTGCTGCCAATCATCTCCGAAGACCTGAAGCGCGGCGCTGTGAAGGCGACCATCATCTCGCTGCTCGCCATCTTCTTCTACATCCTCATCCGCTTCCGCAAGTGGCAGTATTCCCTGGGTACTATCGTCTCCCTGCTGCACGATGCCTGCATCACGCTGGCGGTATTCTCCTTCCTTCGCGGCCATGTGCCGTTTGCGCTGGAAATTGACCAGCACTTTATTGCAGCCCTGCTTACGGTAATCGGCTTCTCCATGAACGATACGGTAATTGTATTTGACCGCGTGCGCGAATACTTCCGTAAGAGCCCGGGCGAAAGCAAGGAGAGCGTCATCAACCGCGCCATCAATGATACACTGAGCCGCACGATCATGACGTCCCTGACGGTATTCCTTGTAATCCTTATCCTCTTCATCTTCGGTGGCGAGGTGACACGTGGCTTTGCGTTCGCAATGCTTATTGGCGTAGTTACCGGTACTTATTCCTCCATCTTCGTGGCCGCCCCTATCCTCGTAGATATGGATAAGGGTGATTCTTTGAAGAATGAGATTGACACCGAAGCGCGTATTGAGGAGTTGAAGAAGCTCGCTTAATACCGATCTGTCTGATATATTAAAGCCCGGCGCCAGTGCGCCGGGCTTTTTTTGCCTCAGTTTTTCGGGCAATGTGTTACGGAATCAGGTCTGGCAGCTACCAGTCGTCCCAATTCAACCTTACAATGTCGGGTGCGTGTATATAGGTAGTGCGGTAACGATAGCGCAGGTCTGATGAAATGAGCAACTTGAACGCAGCCTGATCGGGCACCGGACGCGGAAAGTAGCTGAACTTGACCTCTATAGTGCCGAAAATGATATTCTCATTCCGCGTTCGCAGGCCGCCGCCTACGCTAGAGTAAAAGTTACTCTTGTTAAGGCTCTCATCGTTACTGCGAAGCAGCGCTCCATCCGCATATATGAATGGCGCCAGGCGAAAGCCTGCCACTTTATAACGCGTAAAAAAAGTACTTTCCGTTTGTGCAGAAATACGCTCAAAGCCTTGCGCAGAATCAGATCCGAACTCACGCAGGCCATAAGGGTTATTCAACCGTAAAGGCTCGTAAGTAAGCGGATTGAAAATACGTGAATAAGTAAGTCGGTAATTGGGGCGCACCTTGAAATCGCTACCCCAGAAAGTAAGTCGCCCAAAGCGGCTAAGGCCGGCCAGTAACGTCACGTCATTTAGCCTGCTACCATCCTGCATGGCACCGACGCGTAGATAGTAATCGGTAAATCGCCCTTCTTTGTGCGCTGTATAATAATCTCCTGTCAAGCCGAGGTAAGGACGGTTCAGGCCATTTTGCCGCCACCAGCCGCCCGTCACCGAGATATTATAGCCGTAGGGTACATCCTCCGTGATACCGAAGCCGTAGATGTATTGCGTTTTGATGAACTCCTGCCGAAAGAAGGTCAGCTGCGCCAGTACCGCCTCTTTATTGTTGTACACTGGGTCAAAGCGCGTCTCAAAGTAATGAGGCGCATCCACAAAGTCTTGGCGGAAATAGCGCAGCGAAAGAAACTTTCTGTCCCGGATGGAAGAGTCATGCCGCATAATGTGGTTGAGCGACAGGTTAAAGCCGCCCCACACATCGTAAATGTTGTAAGTGTAGGGATACCAAATGCTATCCGGCACCCTGAATGCGTTTAGCGCTTTGTTAGTGCTGAGTTCCAGTGCGCCGGCAAAATGATCATACGGAGAAGGAAGTGGCCGGTCAATACGGATGGAAGAGGATACTTCAGGCTCATAGCCGTAGCTGCGGCCAATGTCAATATTGTTGTACGCAAGATTCAGGTGTGCAAAGGTGCCTCCCATGTTGTTCTTGTTGTATTCAAAGCCATATCCAAAGGCCGGATCGCGGCTTTGCGATGCCAGTATAGTAGCCTGAATGCGCTGCCCCATTCCTAAAAAGTTACTTTCCGAGACCCGCGCCTTTACTGAGTTTGTACCGTCATTATCGAGCACCACTTTGATTGAGAACACGTCCTTCAGCACCACGATCAGATCCACGGAATCCGCGCTGCCGGGTACGGAACGGACCAGAATGCGCGAGTCCTGAATGAAATCCAGCGTGCGCAGGTAACGTTCATTATCAGCAAGGATGTAAGGGTCTACTTTTTGGCCTTCCTTCTGAAACAGATTCTGGCGGATTACCCAATCCTTAGTGTTGACGTGCAGCGCACGTGCGGCGCGGCTGGCGAAGGTTTTAATACGCGACGACGTATCGGTAAGCGTACGTTCAAAATTCAGGTTTAGAATCTGGATGTAGCGGATGGTCTTTCCGGCAAAGGGCATGAACATATCCTCTGCCTTCACGTTCAGCACCTCCAGCTCCGGGTCTGCGTTGCACACATCATCGGGGTTGCGCTGGATGGAATTCCATGCTTGTTGCAGCAGGTTGTGCATCCATCTGCGCCGCACTTCCTCATCGCCGCAGGCAACCGTGTCCGCCAACTTGATTGGATAGACTACTCGCTTCGGTTTGACGGTCGCCTTTGCTGCCTTCTTCGGCCGCGCGCCATCTTGCGCCTGGACCGCACCGCACCACAGCATCGCCGCGAGCAGCAATATCAGACAATGAAGTAGGGGCGTAGCGCTTTTCAACCTTGCAACACTTATTTCCGGGGTTCCTTCATCTTACAGCAAAAACCGTACGCCTTTTAGACATAAGCGATTGCACAACGTACGATTTCCTACTTTTCCGCTCCATGCTGTTGCGCCATGTTCCCTTCCTGAAGGCCGTTGCGCTGTACTCGTTTACAGCCTTCGGCGGGCCTCAAGGTCACATCGGGATGATGATGAAGACCTTTGTGCAGCGCCGCCACGATGTTACGGAAGAGGAGTTGATTGATTACAATGCCTTTGCCAACATGTTGCCCGGCCCGAGCAGCACGCAAACGGTGATGCTGATAGCGCTCAAGCGTGGCGGCATTCCGCTGGCGCTCGTTACTCTGGGGCTCTGGATCCTGCCGGCTTTCCTCATTATGAGTGCCTGCTCCTTTCTGCTGCTTTACTTTGACGCCAAGGCCATCCGCACCAATCTCTTTACCTATATACAGCCTATGTCTGTAGGCTTTGTAGGCTTTGCCGCGCTGCGTATGATGAAGAACAGCGTGCGCCATGCGGCCACATTCGCTATTATGGTAGGCAGCCTTGCCGCCACACTGGCCCTGCGCTCACCTTGGGTCTTTCCGGTCGTACTCATTCTGGCAGGTACCTTGTCTAACTTCTCCAATAAGCGCATCCCGGAGCGGACAGCGAAGCCCAAGCCTATCCGTTGGGGCAGCCTATGGCTTTTTGCCCTTCTTTTTATTCTGGCCGGCGTACTCTCTGAGGCCGCGCGCGCAGAAGACTGGCCGCACCGCCGCGCTTTTAATCTCTTTGAGAATTTCTACCGTTTCGGCGCCATTGTGTTTGGCGGCGGCCAGGCCCTGCTGCCGATGATGCTGTACCAATTCATCACGCGGCCGGTAGCGCTGGGCCGGCCGGCGTGGATGAGCCCGGAGGAACTGCTGACGGGCTACGGGCTGGTGCAGGCAGTGCCCGGTCCGGTCTTCTCGGTGTGCGCCTTTGCGGGCGGGCTGAGCCTGAGCACTTATGGCTGGGGCTGGCAGATAGGAGGATGCTTTATAGCTACCATAGCCGTGTTTCTGCCCTCTACCTTGCTGCTGTTCTTCCTTTTTCCCATTTATCACAATCTGCGGCAGCATGTCATCATTTACCGGGCGCTGGAGGGTATCAATGCAGCGGTCGTTGGCATTATTTGGGCCTCGGGTATCGTCTTACTCCAGACCATCTCGGTGCCGCGCTTTGAATGGAGCAACCTTGTTGTAATTGCTATCACCTTTTGTTTGCTACAGTTTACACGCATCCCCGCGCCCTTCATCGTGTTGGGATGGCTGCTGCTTGGCTGGACATTGCATGCCTGAGGCGCATAGCGTGGCTTAAGTGCTGAATGATGCCATTCCTGCAACCATTTTTTATATTTTAAGGATGGGTTTGGGACGCCTTTAGGCATAATGCCCTGTTCCTCGCCCCCCATTCGGCTATCTTTGCGCCCCCCATGATTAGCCGTAGAAACATCCGCGTGAAGGTGATGCAAACGCTGTATTCCCTTTCAACGCTGGATACAGAGACGTTGAAGAAGCCGGTGCAGCAGGCCGGAGCCGACATTTTAAACGAGAAGCTTTCCCGCTCGCTGGAGCTTTTTACAAGCGTTATTCTTTACGCTACGCGGGTAGCGCAATACGCCGAGCAGGATGCCCATCTGCGCGCATCCAAGTACCTGCCTACGCCGGAAGATCTGGTGGTGAATACCAAGATAGCGGGCAATGAGGCTGTCTGGTCCGTACTTTCCAATGAAACTTTTCAGGAAAAACTGAAAGAGTCTAAGCTGGAAAGCCGAGTGGACACGGAATGGGTGCGCAAGCTTTACGGAATGCTCACCCAAACGTCGGAATATCTGTCCTACATCGCGGCTCAAAGCCGCGACCCAAAGAGCGAAGCGGCCATGTTCCGCTTTATATGGGAAGGCGTCATGCTCAAAAATGAGGCATTCATAGACCACCTTTCCGATGAATTGCCAGGCTGGGAAGACGACTTCCCCATGCTGCAGATGCTGATGGATAACTTCTTCCGCGGTGGCAAACGCTTCAACTTCCTGCACCTGGTAAGCGGGGAGAAGCTTGAATACGCCCGGGAGCTGCTGCGCACGACCTTAGAGCGTGAGGAATACACAATGGAACTCATACGGCCCAAGCTGGTCAACTGGGAGGCGGAGCGCGTGGCAGCCATTGACCTTATACTGCTGCGTATGGGCGTGTGCGAGCTGCTGTACTTCCCCACCATCCCCACCAAAGTGACTATCAACGAGTATATTGACCTGGCCAAGACCTACAGCACGCCGCAAAGCGGCCAGTTTGTAAATGGCGTACTGGACAATCTGCTGAAGGAGCTGAATAAGGAAGGCAAAATCCGTAAGAATGAGCGGGGATTGAAGTCGTAAATTTGCTACTGATGAACCGCACCCTTATTTGCGCAGCGCTGGCCGCTATCCTGCTGGCAGCCTGCAATGACGATGCCAAGAAGGTGCCGCCGGGCCAGAGCTTCAGCGGCCATTATTCACAACCCTAATTCTGCTGGCGGCGCCGACCCGAAAGAAGTGGCCGAGCTGCCCGTACTGACCTTCCCGGATACCACCTACGACTTCGGCATGATCAAGGAAGGCGAGACGGTAGAGCATGAATTTACGTTTAAGAACACGGGACGCAGCCCCCTAATCGTTACCGGCGCCAGCAGCTCCTGCGGGTGTACCGTGCCTACCTTCACCAACGAGCCTGTACCGCCCGGCGGCACGGGTACGCTAAAGGTCACCTTTGCCTCTGCTGGCAAGCACGGCAGGGTAGGGAAGGCAGTAACCGTTACTTCCAACGCATACCCTGCTACCAAAATGCTCACAATTACTGCAGATATCCAGAGTGCGGAACAATAGCCATTCGCAGCTCAGAACTTAAAATTTAAAACTCAACAACCAGAATGCTTTTGCTACAAGCCCAAGGCGGCAACCCTATGTTCTCCATGCTCCTGATGGTAGGCATGATAGCCGTGATGTATTTTTTTATGATCCGCCCGCAGGCCAAGCGCGCCAAAGAACAAAAGAAGTTTGGTGAGACAATAGGCGCCGGGGAGCAAATCGTAACGACGGCCGGTATCCACGGCCGCATCAACCGCGTCAATGAGGATGGTACCCTGCAGCTGGAAATTTCCCGCGGCGTGTTCATCGTCGTAGAGCGTTCTGCCGTAAGTATGGAAATGACTGCTGCGCAGCGTAAAAAGAGCGGCGACACGGCAGTAACCACTGCGGCTTAACGTACGGATGGCGGCATGTGTCTGTGTCCGTTCATAGAAAGCTTATTATGCTCAAGGTTGGTATTACAGGAGGCATAGGAAGCGGTAAGAGTACCGTCTGCATACTCTTTGAACTGCTGGGCATCCCGGTATTTTATGCTGATGAGGCTGCCCGCACGCTCATGGATACCGATCCGGCATTGCAGGCCACTATCGTTTCTCTTTTTGGGGAAGGCATTTATAACTCCGGGGTGCTAAACCGTGCAGCCTTGAGCAAAGTAGTCTTCGGTAATCCGGCAAAACTGGCAGCGCTCAATGCGGTGGTGCATCCGGCGTCTATTGCTGCAGCCCAAAGATGGTTTGCAGTCCAGAAAGCTCCGTATGCCATCAAAGAGGCCGCTATTTTCTTTGAAAGCGGCAGTCAAACCGGCATGGATCTGATGATGGGCGTATCGGCACCGGAAGAGCTACGCATTGCCCGCACTATAAAACGCAGCGGCATGAACCGTGAACAGGTATTAGCACGCATAGGCCGCCAGATGAACGAAGCCGAAAAAATGAGCCGCTGCGATTTTGTAGTGATCAATGACGATCTACATGCCGTATTGCCGCAGGTACTGGCACTTGATGTGCAATTGAGGAATAAAGAAGGCCTTTTAGGAAGGCAGGCAGCCTGAAATTTCTTGCCTGCATTCCATTTTTTGCCTGCTTTCTTCATTTATCCCCAACGAATTGAAGTCAGCTTACGTCTTAGGTTACAGGTATAAAGTGTCAGCGTCTTATCCGTAATCTTGCAACTCTCGATTAAATGCGTATTTTGGCCTTTCGGAAAGCCGCTCCCTTTTATTCGTCAACAAACCTCATTCTACTCAAACAACGTTTACAGCAGCGCAAGACCATGATCAGGAAAAATATGCTCGCCGCCGCAGGCCTTACCGCGGCACTCGCCCTCAGCGGCGCAAAAGCCATTGCACAAGATGTGCATTTTACTCAGTTTCAGGCGGCTCCGCTTACCCTCAATCCTGCCTTCACCGGTGCATTTGATGGAACATTTCGCGCGGCCAGGCATTTATCGCGATCAGTGGCGCAGCGTGACAGCACCATTCGTCACGATTTCCGCTTCTGTGGATGCGCCCATTTATCTGGAGTTTACCGGCGACGATTTTCTGGCTGCCGGTCTGCAGTTTTACAACGATAAGGCAGGCGACGGCAATCTGTCCAATACGTCCGTTCTAGGTTCTGTTGCTTACCACAAGTTCTTGGCGGCGGTCGCGGTAACGGAACCTGGACAAGACCCTGTCGCTTGGTTTCCAGGGCGGCTATACGCTCTAAGAGCATTGACCTGAGCAAGCTGTACTTCGGCGATGAGTTCAGCGGCACCGGATTTCGGTGGCGGCACCGGCTATGGAAAGCCTTAACAACAAGGTTCACTACTGGACGATTAATGCCGGTCTTGCCTGGGCACACGCAGTAGCAGACCGCTTTGCCTATACGCTTGGTCGTGGGCGCTAACAATCTGAACCAACCACGCGAAGCGCTGGAGCGCAAGGCATAATAGCGAAGTCGGTCTTGGTATGCGCTATACCGCACAGGCTGGTGCTATTGCTTCTGTTGGTGATCGGCTGCGCCTGCTGCCCGCGGTTCTTTATCAGTCTCAGGCAAGCGCTACAGAATTGGTGGTAGGTAATGAATTCAACTTTGCACTGGCTAACCCGGAATATTCAAGCATTAACTACTGCTGTATTTGCCGGCATTTTCTATCGCAGCAGCGATGCCATCATGGCTACAGCAGGCGTAGAGTTTAAGGGCCTCCGCTTTGGTGCTTTCTTACGACTACAATACTTCTTCCCTCAAAGATGCCTCCAAGGGCAATGGCGGATTTGAGCTTTCTATCCGCTATATTGCACCCAATCCGCTTGATTTTGCAGGCCGTCGCGGGTACCCCTGCGCACGTTTCTAAAAGCGGCTTAACGAGCTTATTGTAAAAGAAAGGGCAAAAAAAAATCGTTTGCCCTTTCTTTTTTTTGTCTCGTTCCTATACTTTTATACCGATTTATAACGCACACCTCCATGAGAAAAAACTGGCTGCTACTTTTACTCGCGTCCATCTTCGTCGTTCACCGTTCAGTATGATGCACAGGCACAGCAGCAAAAAGAAAAGTACCGTAATCCTGCAAACGACCCGATTACCAAGCTTCCGTACTACAAGAAAATCCGCTGGGCAGACGACCTGTTCCGCGAAGGCAGCTACTTTACCGCCATTGAATACTACAGCCAGCTGAAAGCAGGAGCAGCCACGTAATCCTTATCTGACTTACCAGCTTGCAGAGTGTTACGCCTATAGCCGCGACTATTCACCCGCAGCAAGAATTATGGTGAGGCCTACGCCCTTGCTTCCAAGATTTATCCTGAAGCGAAATTCAAGGAAGCCCGGATGCTGAAAATGCAGGGACTTTATGATTCCTCCATCGTAGCCTTTCAAAAGTTCATTGCTGATAATCCGAAGACTTTTAAGAAGCTGAAGAAAACAGCACAGCGCGAGATTGACGGTGCTAACATGGGCAAAAATTCTGTTAATGACCCCATAGCCGTGACGATGAAGAACGCCGGCCCGAATGTGAACAGCGCATACACAGAGGCTTCTCCTATGCCGCTCGGTGATACTGCCCTGCTGTTTTCTACTATGAATCAGAACAGCGGTAGCGACAGGAAAAAAGAAGGGCGCTAACTATTATGCCCGCTTCATGACGTCGCATAAGCAGTATTATGTGCCAGATGTAGATTCTTTCCAATGGCCACTAGCATTCAATGACGGTCCTTTTAACGATCCACAATTCACATGTAGGTAATGGTGCCTATAGCCCCGGCGGCGATCGTTTTTACTTTACACGCTGTAAGGAAAGCGATTCACTGCAAACGATCTGCACGCATTTACGTTTCCAATTTTGATACGTTGCGCGGCGCATGGGGCAATCCAGAAGTGCTCGGCGAAGGCATCAATGAAGGTGGCTCCAACACGCACCCTTTCGTAGCGCAAGGTAGGTAAAAAGGAAATCCTGTTCTTCTCGTCTAATCGTAAGATCCAAAGCCGGGGCAAGTATGATATCTGGTATTCCGTGATTGACCCTGCCCGTGGCACTTACCGCCGCCCGCAGAATGCCGGCAAGCAGATCAATACTGAAGGCAATGAAATGACCCCTTATTATGACTCCCGTGTCAATAAGCTTTATTTCGCTTCGGATGGTCAGGTGAGTATGGGTGGCTTTGACATCTATTCTGCAGATGGTGGTCCTTCCCGTTATACCAATCTTCAGAATCTGGGTTATCCAATCAATACTTCTGCTGATGAATTGTACTACATTAAAGATCCTGTTGGTAAGCCAGATGCCTAGGTTGTATCGAACCGCGTAGGATCTTTCGCGCTGAAGAACCCAACCTGCTGCGACGACATCTGGCGTATTCAGGTGGAGCCAAAGCTCCAGGTGCTTGGCAAGGTGATAAACACCAAGACGCAAAAGCAAATGGGCGATGTGGTTGTAAAGATTATAGATGAAACTGGTAACCTGCGCACCTATAATTCTACAGATGGCGCTTTTCAGTTCAATATGGCTCGTGAGCATAATTACGTTATTACTGGCGATAAGCCGAAGTATGTCTCCACTCGCGCCCAGGTAAGTACAGAAGGTATTAAGCGTAGCGACGCCGATCAGACGGTTAATGTGGTCGTCTATATGGACAGCATAGCCATTAACGGTACTTTCCACGTAAGCAATGTTTATTATGACTACGATAAGTCTGACCTGCGTCCAGAGTCAATCGCGTCGCTGGATTCATTAACCGCCTTTATGAAGGATAATCCTTCCCTGACAGTAGAGATCTATTCCTTCGCAGACTCCATCGGCACCAATGAGTATAACAAGGCACTTTCCCTGCGCCGCGCACAATCTGTACGTACTTATTTGTCCAGCCAGGGCATTACCGAAAATCGCATGATAGCAAAGGCTTTTGGCGAGCGTATGCCAGCGGCGCCAAACTCCCGCGCCAATGGTATTGACTATCCCCTGGGCCGCGCCATTAACCGCCGCACGGAGTTCCGCATTGTGATGGAAGATCCAACACGCCGCATCATATTCAAGAGCAGCATGCCCGGCGATATCAACGCGCAGTCAAAGAACCTTCAAGTGCCTGAGCAGGGTGAAGAAAATGATGGTGCTGATCCGGAATCCAATATGGGAAATCCCGGCAGCCGTGTTAATCGCGATTCTGGTAACCCATAACCTGAATTATAAATTTTTATAAAAGGCTGCTTTCATAGGCAGCCTTTTTCTTTGCAGCAAATACGCCGATGAATACTATAGAAATTGTCTTTGCCGTAAGCGGTGACAAGCGGGAACTATTGCTGGCTCAGCTAATTAATGCAGGCTGTGAGGCTTTTCAGGAAACGGACGATACGCTGATTGCCTACGTACCGGAAGAGCAATATGATAAGAAAGGCATTCATGCCATTGGTGCAACCTTTGAAGTGCCCGTTTCAGAGCGCTGTATTGAGCCGCAAAACTGGAATGCCGAGTGGGAGTCTTCTTTTGAACCCGTTGTCGTGCCAGGCTTTTGTACCGTGAGAGCCTCCTTTCATCCGCCAGCAAGCGATACGCCCTATGAAGTGATTGTAACACCTAAAATGTCATTCGGCACGGGCCATCACGCCACTACGCGACTGATGATGGCTGCAATGCAGGAGCTCAACCTGAACGGAAAAAGAGTCCTGGATTTTGGCACCGGCACCGGTATACTCGCAATTATTGCTGCAAAGCTCGGCGCAGATCTGGTCTCCGCCATTGACAATGACGCCTGGAGCGTGGAAAATGCTTTGGAGAACGCCATGGCAAATGGCAGCAACAACGTCCGCATTGCACAGGGCTCACTGGAAATTGCAGCTCCTTACGCACCTTTTGACGTCATTTTAGCCAACATAAACCGCCACATACTATTGCAGTACATGGCACAAATGCGAGCAATACTTGTAGATGATGGTGTTTTAGTGCTTAGTGGTATCCTTACCGCTGATGAATTGATTATACGAGCTACAGCCGAAAATTCTGGTCTTCAATATGTCGTTACGACTAATGAAGGCGACTGGTTATCTATGAAATTCACCGCCCGATCTTCCACATTCCCCGTCAATTAAGAAATCATAAGCTATGGATAATGAGCCTTAACAACTATTTTTGCCGGCTCCCTATAGCGCCATCACTTCATGGAAATAGCCTTTCTGATTGTCATCGCTTACCTTATCGGCTCCATCCCTACAGCCGTATGGGTCAGCAGCAAACTCTATGGCATAGATATCCGCGAGCACGGAAGCGGTAATGCCGGCGCAACAAATACCTTTCGCATCCTGGGCAAGAAAGCGGGCACTGCTGTTATGCTCGGCGATATGCTCAAAGGTTTTGTTGCTGTAAAGCTCTCCCTACTTTCCAACTTTAGCTGGGAAAGTGAAGCTATAACCAACCTTCAGGTCGGACTCGGGCTGGCATCAGTTGTTGGACATATCTTCCCGATCTGGGCAGATTTTCGCGGCGGTAAAGGTATTGCTACGCTCTTTGGGATGATTCTTTCAATCCAGCCGCTTGTGGCAGTAAGCCTTGTTTGCGTTTTTATTGCTATTCTTTTTATTACACGCTACGTTTCTTTAAGTTCCATAACTGCTTCCATTGCCTTCCCGGTACTCATTGTGTTTATTTTCCGCGAGCCGGAAATCAGCTATAAGGTGTTCGCCATTGCCACGGCATGCCTGGTTGTGCTTACTCACCACAAAAATATCGGTCGGTTGCTGGCCGGCAATGAAAGCAAGGTGAAATCTTTCCGCAGTAAGCGGCGCCAACACCGCCGTCGTTAAGAAACTCATTTGGTACGATTGTTTTCGGCGCGAAGCAGACTGCTTCGCGCTTTTTAATTATTGCTTATGAAGAAACTGCTTTTTGCCCTTGTCCTTGCGGGCGGTTTGTTATCACTGGATAGCTGTTATACTAATCCGGTTACGGGGCGTTCCTCCCTAAACATTGTCCCTGAAAGTGAGATGCGCAGCATGGCTACGCTGCAGTACACAACGTTCTTGTCGCAAAATCCCGCCGTATCTAAAGCTGGTAGCCGCGATGCTGATATGGTCCAGCGCGTTGGTACCCGTATGGCCGGCGCCGTGCAGTCTTACCTGTCACAAAAAGGCCAAAGCGACCTTATTGCCGGCTATCAGTGGGAGTTCAACTTAGTGAACAACGCTGAGGCGAATGCATGGTGCATGCCCGGCGGTAAAGTTGTTGTCTACAGTGGCTTGTTACCGCTCACGCAAAACGAAGCGGGCCTCGCGGTTGTTATGGGGCATGAAATTGCGCATGCTATTTCCCGTCATGGTAATGAACGTATGAGCCAGGAATTAGCGGTACAATTAGGCGGAACAGCCTTATCTACTGCCCTTGCAACCAAGCCCGCGCAAACCGCCAACCTGTTTAACACCGTTTACGGCGTAGGCAGCCAGCTAGGTACGCTATCTTACAGCCGTCGCCACGAGAGTGAAGCGGATCATATCGGGCTCATTTTTATGGCGCTTGCCGGTTATAACCCTAATGAAGCTGTTCCCTTCTGGCAGCGTATGGCATCCAAGGGCGGCCAAAAGCCGCCGGAAATCCTCAGTACCCACCCTGCAGACGCCACCCGTATCCGCGACATTCAAAAGTGGCTGCCTGAGGCGCTGACCTATTACCGCCCTGCCGGACGATAGTCCGTATGGCCTTCAAAGTGATAGATACTATCTTGCCGCCATGTCAGGCAATCTCGCTTTCTGGCAACGCTTGCAAAGCATCCTCTTTCCCGTTTCTATCCGTAAAGGCTCCAGCGCGCTAAATCCTGTGCTGGAGCTTTTTTATTTCCGGGGCCATACTGCTGGCCACCAGCGATGCGGTTTACTCAGACGGCAACAAGTACAGGCCATTGCTAAAAGCATTTGCAATGAGCCAACTGAAAGCAGCGCTGCCGGAAGTAAAAAGGGTATTGGTTTTAGGTACGGGCCTTGCCAGCGCCGTACACATTCTGGCCGCCAAAGACCTTTTTCCGGAAATAACGCTAGTGGAGATTGATGGACTGGTCTTGGAATGGGCGCAGGAGTTTTTGCCAGCCGGCGCGAAGGCCAATGTCCGCGCCATAAATGCTGATGCCTTCGCTTTTATAGCAAACGACATTGCCAGTTACGACTTAATCATTGTCGACATTTTCTTTAGCAGAAAAGTGCCGGCAGAAGTGCTGAATAGCAGCTTCCTTAAACAATGCCAGGCCCGACTATTATCCGGCGGCTTTCTGGTACTGAACTATATGGAAGAAAGTTCAGAGCAGCCAGGAAGGGCAGGGGAGCAGCTTCGGGAGTTATTCAGAGAAGTGCAGGAGATCACATTCGGCATCAATAAAGTGTACATAGCTGCACAAGCCTAACGCCTGGCAGTTACAGCTTTGCACTCTGTATTCTTAGCACCTTCCGGTTCTTCTTCTGTACCCTCATCTGCTCCGGCACAAGCGCCAGCACCGCATCCATCAGGCTCTGCAGCATAGACATCCGCACGAAGTGGTCTGCAGTCACAATGCTGATTTCGCGAACCGGCTGCGGGTCTTCAAAATAGCGGATACGCTCCATTAGGTCTTCCGGAAACTCGTGCGTAGCCAGCTCCGGCAGCACCGTCATGCCGCCCACTTTATCCACCATGCGGCGCAGCGTTTCTACGCTGCTGCTTTCGTATTGGTAAGAGCGGTGGCTTTGCAGCTTTTGTACCTGATCGCTGCACAGGTCTAGTACCTGATTGCGCATACAATGGCCTTCGCTAAGCAGCCAGATGCGGTCCAGCGCAATATCAGCAGGCGTTACTAGGCGCTTTTTCAGTGCGGCTTCGCCTTCGGCAAAGAAGCCCACAAGCGGCTCGTAAAAAAGCGGGTATTCCTTGATGTTGTTCTCTTCCAGTGGCGTGCTTACGATGGCGGCATCAATCTCGCCATTGCGCAGCGCGCGCATCGCGCGACCTGTTTCCAGCTCGCTGGCTTTAAGCTGTATTTCCGGATTTGCGGCCGTGAACGCCTCAAGCAGGCGTGGGAGCAGATAGGGCGCTACCGTTGGGATGACCGCAAAACGGAAAGAGCCTGTAAGCTTATCCTGCTGTTGCTGTATCAGCTCGCCAACTTTACCCACTTCCGAAAGCACCACCCGCGCCTGCTCTACAATCTTCTCACCAACCTCCGTTACTGCGATGGGATGCTTGGTGCGGTCAAAGAGGCGAATGCCCATTTCGTCTTCCAGCTTTTGAATCTGCATGGACAGGGTAGGCTGCGTGACAAAGCACTTCTCGGCGGCAGCCACAAAGCTTTTGTAAGTGGCTACGGCAACGACGTATTCAAGCTGGGTGATGGTCATTTTTAGGGAACAGTGAATAGTGAACGGTGGATAGTGGGAACAATGGCGAAACAGGCGCAAGTTACATGCATCCATTACCATACCTGACAGCCGCCATCAGTGCCGTAATTTCGTCCGGAATTATTCACTATTCCATGATGCAGCCCCTCCACGAGCAGATGCTGGCCCGCTACAAAGACAAGGTTATCACCGACTCCCGTTCGCCGGCCGGCAACTGGCTGGCGGTAACCTTGGAGCACGCCGCAGCGCGGCATTGTTACGCTTTCTGTCATCATTAAAAAGGATATGACCAACCCCTACGGCAATATCCACGGCGGCATGATGAGCACTTTTATTGATGAAACCATTGGCTGGGCCGTCGTAAGCCTGGAGGCAGAACATCATTACACGACCCTCAACCTGAACATTGACTTCCTCTACGCTGCGAAGGAAGGCGAACAGATGATTGCCACGGCAGAGGTCATCCGGCAGGGCAAGAAAATTGTGCATGTAGAGTGTAAAGTCCGCAGTAAGGAAGGCACGCTCCTTGCCAAAGCCACCAGCAATCTCATCAATACCTCAATGCCCATCAAACCGGCCAACTAGCTAATCAGCTAATCAGGCAATCAGCTAATTAATACCATGCTCAACGGTAAAAAAATAGTCGTCGTCCTCCCCGCTTACCGCGCCGCGCTCACGCTGGAGCGCACTTATCGCGAGATACCTATGGACGTGGTGGACGAGGTAGTGCTCGTGGACGATAAAAGCCCCGACAATACCGTTGAGGTGGCCCAGCGCATCGGCATTCGCCATATCGTCATTCACGAGGTGAACCGCGGCTACGGCGGCAATCAGAAATCCTGCTATGCAAAAGCGCTGGAGCTTGGTGCCGACATCGTCATCATGGTGCACCCGGATTACCAGTACACCCCGCAGCTCATCCTGCCCATGTGCTCCGTCATCGCCAACGGCGTATATCCCGTCATGTTCGCCTCCCGCATCCTCGGCGGCGGCGCACTCCGCGGCGGCATGCCTATGTACAAGTACATCTTCAACCGGATGCTGACGCTTTTTGAAAACATCCTCCTCGGCCAGAAGCTCTCCGAATACCACACCGGCTACCGCGCCTTCTCCGCCGAGGTCATCCGCGCCATAGACTTCACCCACAATTCCGACGACTTTGTCTTTGACAATGAGATGATCTCCCAGATATTCATGGCCGGCTTTGAGATTGGCGAGGTGACCTGCCCCACCAAATACTTTGAGGAAGCCTCCTCCATCAACTTCTCCCGCTCTGCCAAATACGGCATGGGCGTGTTGCGCGTGAGCCTTACCCACCGCCTGCACAAGTGGGGGCTCCTGAAGAGCAAGCTGTACCGTAAATAAAACCCCCACCTTCGCCGTCTTATCGTGTGATTGACTATGGCGTTTCTTGAAGTATCCGGCGTTGTAAGGCGGGAAGAGTCTATCATTCCCGTAGGGGGCATCTCATTCAGCCAGCGGGCCGGCGAGCGCCTCGCCATTGTAGGCGAGACGGGCTCCGGTAAGAGCACATTGCTCAAAATGATTGCCGGACTGGTGCAGCCAAATGAGGGGGACATCACCTTTGGGGAAAAGCGTGTGAAGGGCCCCTTGCAGCAGCTCATTCCCGGCCACGAATCCATTGCCTACCTCTCCCAGCACTTTGAGCTGCGCAATCATTACCGCGTGGAGGAAATCCTGCAGATGGTGAGCCGCGTGCCGGACGAGCTGGCCGCCCGCATCTACGCCGTTTGCCGCATAGACCACCTGCTGAAGCGCCGCACCGACCAGCTTTCCGGTGGCGAGCGGCAGCGCATTGCCATAGCGCGCCTCCTTACCACCGCGCCCAGCCTGATGATTCTGGATGAGCCCTTCTCCAACCTGGACCTCGCCCACAAGACAGAATTAAAAGAAGTGCTCACCGACGCCGGCACCCGCCTCGGCATCACCTTTCTCCTTGCCTCTCACGACCCGCAGGATGTGATGGCCTGGGCGGAGCGCATTCTTGTATTAAAAAGCGGCCGCCTTGTAGCAGACGGCACGCCGGAGGCGATGTACCGCAAGCCGGCGAGCAAATATGTGGCGGGCCTCTTTGGCAAGTACAATGTAGTGATGTACGGCACGCAGCCCACCATGCTACGCCCCGAAGATGTGATGGTCAACCCCCGGCCCGCCGTGCCGGGCAGCCTTTGGGGCAATGTAACGGCGCTGCGATTCCAGGGCTTTTACCACGAGGTGGAGGTAAACATCAGCGGGATGCGGCTCACGGCCTTTGCGCTGGAGCCGGGCAAATACCGCGTGGGCGATAAAGTGCTGGTGGCGGTCAGGAATAAGCTGGCCGTTGGGGAAGATTGGCTGTAGGGCCGTTTTATGATAACCCGGGCGGCGGTGATCCGCCTGTAAAGACCTGCGATGGGCCGCTGCTGCTACTCGCCCTTCACCCTTGTCTCTATTAGTTCCCTTACTGCCTCCATCTCCTCGTGGTTGATGCTATTCAGAAGCTCTGAAATGCTGGGCTTTACAGGATGAATGAGCTGCCGGATGGGGTGCTGCTCGTCAATGGTGGCCCGGCCGGGGTGCCAGCTATACACATCATTGGGCGTGCAGCGAAAGGCAATGCAAAGCGCCTCCAGCTGACGGTTATCCAGCCGTGCCCTTTCGCCGCGGAGTATGAGGGTGACGGCCTGCGGCGAAAAGCCGAGGTTCAGGAGGAATTTGCGGGGGTGAATGATGTTGCGGTCGGCGCAAAGGCGGGAAATGTCAACGGTAAGCATGGGCGGGAATTGAATTTTGGGGATCAGCAAAGCATTTTCGGCGGTCGGTTACTGATTTTACAGTGTAAAAGTTACTGCTGACCATGTAAGTTTTATTACTAACCATGTAAAATTAATTGCCGAACATACAAATTTAATCGCTGATCACACATTTTTAATTCCTGATCACAACCATCTAATTCCTCACCACAAGAAATTAATTGCTTATCACGTAAGCGTTAGTCCTAACCATACAATTGTTATTCCTAACCATGGCAATTTAATGGCTGACCACTTTTGGGCGGTATAAGCGCATTCCCACCGTTGGCAGTATGATTAATGATACTGATGAGCAGATGCTAAGGGTGGGCTTTCGCAGAAAGCCCGGTCGCTAAGCGTTGTACGCTAAAGCGTAGCCGAAGTGCCTATTCTTTTGCTGTGGTATGCGCCCGGGCAGGCGCTTCGGCTACGCTCAGCGACCGGGACGCTTGACGCGTCCCATTTGTAGCATTTGCCCACAGCTTCCGCGAAAAGCCCAACAGACTGACAGCCGATGAACGGAGCGTCGCAACGGATGATTGGGAGCGAACCGAAAGTTGACGAACAAAGAAGCTTTTACCCGCCCAACTTCTTCAGCGCGGCCTCCATATTAATACCCTTGCCGAGTACGCCCTTGAAGAGGTCGCCCTTCGCCTCAATGCGCTTAATCATGCTGCGGATGTTGAAGCGCTGCATGTCCAGGCCTTTGCGCACTTCCTTCCAGTCCAGCGGTGCGGAGGCGGTGGCGTGCGGCTTGGGGCGGAGGCTGTAGGGCGCGGCGACGGTCTGGGCAATGTTGTTCTGCATGTAGTCCATGTAGATATTCTGGCCGCGCTTCTTTATGCTGCGCTCCAGCGAGGTGAAGTCGGGCACGAGGGCCTGCGTGCGCGTAGCGATGATTTCGGCAAAGGCGTTGACCTGCTCGTAGCTGTACTTCGCACCCATCGGCACATAGATGTGCAGGCCGGTGGAGCCGCTGGTCTTGCAGAAGCAATCAATGCCAGCGCTGTCGCAAACGTGTTTGACGGCCTTGGCGGTTTCTACAACCTGATCAAAAGTGTTCTTGTCGGCGGGGTCAAGGTCAATGACCATGTAGTCCGGCTTCTCCAGATTGCCTACGCGGGAGTGCCAGGGGTTCAGCTCAATAGAGCCGCCGTTGGCGAGGTATAGGAGCGTCGCTTTATCGTCGGCAATGATGTAGTCCACATCGCGGTTGCTGCTCTCGCTCCAGATGGGCTCGGTGTGCACCCATTCCGGGGCATTGTCGCCGGCATCTTTGTGGAAGAAGCCGTGGTCTTTGATGCCATTCGGATTGCGGCGCAGGGAAAGCGGGCGGCCTTTGAGGTAAGGCAGGATGATTTTGGAGACGGCGTTGTAATAGTCAATGACATCGCCCTTCGTGTAGCCTTCTTCCGGCCAGAATACCTTGTCGCGGTTGGTGATTTCAACTTTCTGCTTTCCGGCTTTGATGAAGTCTTCCATAGGTGCTTGATTGGATGGTTTGGCATCGGAGCGGTCCACCTCTTCGGCAGCCTTATCCTTGCGCAGGCCCATGAATACAGGGTGCCGGCGAATGCCGTCTTTGGTGATTTCGGTGTACTTGACAGCGCACACAAGTTCCGGCTGCAGCCAGGTGACAGGTGCATTTACAGAGACGCGCTCAGTGAATGGCGAGTTCTCCATGCGCAGGGGCTGCATGGCCTCGTAAAGCTCTTTCAACGTTTTATTGTTGAAGCCCGTGCCGGTATGGCCGATGTACTCCAGCTTGCCGCTGCTGTAATCGCCGAGGATGAGCGCGCCAAAGTTTTTGCGGGAGCCTTTGGGCGCTGTGTAGCCACAAATGACCGCCTCGTCGGTGATGACATGCTTCACCTTTAGCCAATCGTCGGAGCGCTTGCCTTCTTCGTAAATGCCTTTGGCATTCTTGGCAATCATGCCTTCCAAGCCGCGCTTCTGCATGACTTTGAAAAATGCTTTGCCATCGCCAACAACATGGTCGCAATAGCGGATGACGTCACCTTCGGGCAGGACTTCTTTTAAGAGCTTCTTGCGCTCAATAGTGGAAAGGTCTTCTACCGATTTGCCATCCAGATAAAGGATGTCAAAGACGTAGTAAAGCAATTCTGCGCCGTTGCTGCGGGCATTCTGCAGGAGCTGGAAGTCTGGATTGCCCTTCTCGTTGAAGGCGACAATCTCGCCATCTAAGACCATGTTGCGCTTGATAGCCTTTACCGCCGCATCAACAGCAGGATAATCTTGGGAAAAGGAAAGGCCCTTGCGGGAATAGAGACGAGAATCTGCCCCTTTGCATTCCGCGATAGCGCGGTAGCCGTCCCATTTGATTTCAAAAATCCAGTCCGGGTTGTTGAAGGCTTCATCGGCTAGGCGCGCCTTCATCGGCTCTATGAAATCGGTGTAATCGGTCTGCCGGAGTTCCGCTAATGGTTCAGGCTGCGCTTTTTTTTACCGCCTCCTTGGCGGGGGCTTTCTTCGCAGGTTTTGCTGCCTCAATGTCGTAAGGTGCATCCACGGCGTATTCATCATCGCTTTTCATAAGGAGCCAGTTTTTGTCTTCTTCTTTCATACGAAACAGCTTGAAGGCACCTTTCAATTTCTTTCCTTTCATCACAAAGCGGCAGGTGGCCTTCTTCTAAAAGCTTCAAGGCTTCTTTCGGAGAAACCGGCTTGCCGTCTTCATCAATGGTCTGATAAGTGCCATGGTCCCATACATCCACATGGCCGGCGCCGTAATTGCCTGCCGGAATATCGCCTTCAAAAGTTGCGTAAGACACAGGATGGTCTTCTACATGCACAGCCAGCCGGCGGTCTTTCGGATAAAGCGATGGGCCTTTGGGAACCGCCCAGCTTTTCAGTACGCCATCCAGCTCCAGCCTGAAGTCGTAATGCAGGTGCGAGGCATCGTGGCGCTGCACGACGAAGATGAGCTCTTTGCTGTTCTTCATCTCCTTGCCTGCTGGCTCGGAGGTTTGCTTGAAGTCTCTTTTCTTATTGTAAGTCGTGAGCGACATGCTGATGATATTTAGCGTTATTCAAAAGCCTAATCCAGGTTGTCATTGCGGGCCTGACCCGCAATCTGCTGGTGTTCCCTTTACGGACAAAGACCGATTGAGCGGATTGCGGGTCAGGCCCGCAATGACAGGAACCATTTGGCTTCATCATTCTATTGAGCTTTTAAGGCCATCAAACAATTAACTCGCTTTCTTCTTCGGCGCTTCACCTTCTAATGATGCTTTCAACTGCGCCATCAAATCCCTTGCGCTGCTCTTCACCAGCTTGAACTTCGGCTCGGGAACGTGCTTGCCTTTTGCTTTGGCCTTGATAAGCTTCATCAGGGCGCTGTGATAAGTGTCTTTGTATTTCTTGATGGAGAATTTCTTGTTCGTAAGCTGCTCAATGAGTGCCTTGGCCACCTTCAGCTCATTGGGCTTAATGGCGCTCGTGCCGGGCAGGTCAAGCTCTACGGTATCGCGGATTTCTTCGGCGAAGCGGAGGCGGTTGAGGACGATTACATCTTCTTCGGCCTTCAGCATGCAGAGGTGTTCTTTACCGCGCATGACGTACGTACCAATGGCTACTTTTTCGGTTTCGGAGAGGGCCTCGCGGAGGAGGGCGTAGGGCTTATCGCCGCCTTTGTCGGGGGCGAGGTAGAACGGCGCTTCGTAAAAAGTGCTGTCTATGGCGCCTTCGTCCACGAACTCGTCTATTTCAATCACCTGCGCCTTCTTGGCTGCCGCGGCTTCAAAGTCTTCTTCGGTGAGGACGACGTACTTATTACCCACTTTGTAGCCTTTTACGATGTCGCCCCAGGCTACTTCTTCGCCGGTGCTTTCGTTGACGCGCTGGTACTTGATGTGCGAATTATCGTGCTTGTCCAGCATGTCCAGGTCAATGTTGCTGTCCTGCGTGGCACTGAACATTTTTACGGGGATGTTGACGAGGCCGAATCCGATGGCTCCGCTCCAGATGGCGCGCATGGTGTGGAAGGTTTAGCGTGGTAAATGAAAAAACCGTTCCGCAGCAGCCACTAACGCTTAAGCGTTGACAAGCTGTAGCTCTGCGCCGGACTTGAGCAATTCGTTTGCCTTAGCAAGTGTAGCGCGAGTAGTCTCGGCGCTCATGTAAAGCTCGCCGCAGTTGGTGCAAACCTCGCCTTGCACGCCTTTGATGATAATCATGTGGCCATCGCGCTCCATCATGATGTTCTTGGAGTTTGGGCGGGTTGTTCCGGTCTTACAGATTGAGCATTGCATGATTACGTGAATTTACTTCTTTGTTGCAGTTCGGCGTAGCCTGTGGCTACGTCGTGCTATGTTGTAGCCTCAGGCTACAGGATAGTCAAACGAAGCCGGAGGCTTCGCTTAACTGTTATCTGCTTTTGGTTTGCAGGCTACGGCGAACAGGGGCGCGCCTGCGCCAGCTATGGAGACGATACCCAATTGTCAGCGGTTAGCAGATGGGGTATGTTCTTAAAATTTAAATCAAATACTATGCAGAAAAACTTGTGTTTCTTAGTTTCAATTAGCAAATCAAGGCGATTACCATAACCGCGAAAACCAACGGCAGAATAGCCATACTCGCTATTTACCCCTAAACACATCTGCTGTAGTTCTGGGCGAAAGAATTCGTTGCCAGACAATTTATACAATGTCTGGTCTTTGTATTTATATTCATATATTATGAACGACTGTTCTAATATGCTGATTGGCGATGTGGATAGGTTACTATCAACTTTTTTTAGCAACAATACTTTAAAGCTATCCAGATGCAGAGCGAATAATGTTTCAAACTTAGTTTCTCCATTACAAAGTAGCATTGGCCCCCGGCCAAGCACATAACCATTTGACTTGTTGTTTTGAATTGAGTTGCAACTCCAGCTAAGTAAAACGAGAAGCGCAAGTGACAATCGTTGATTCACAGCATGAAATGGGATTATTGCCATCAGGAACGAATATACATCCCACGCGAAAAGCCCAACAGACTGAAAAGCCCCTCAATGTGCGACGCAACGGCAGCCTAATAGCGAACCGAACCCCAACCCAATAAAAAATCCTAAAGAATACCCACATAAGCTGCAAAGACCTTCCTGCACCGCCCCAATCCTTACCTTCGCGCCAAATCACTAAATCACGATTATGAGCACTGTAAAAGTGGCCATCAACGGCTTTGGCCGGATTGGCCGTCTTGCTTTCCGCCAGATTTATAATATGGAAGGCATTGAGGTTGTAGCTATTAACGACCTGACCAAGCCAAACGTGCTGGCGCACCTGCTGAAGTACGATACGGCGCAAGGCCGCTTTGACGAGGCGAGGTGACGCACGGCGAAGACAGCATCTCCGTAGCCGGCAATGAAATCAAGATTTACGCTCAGAAAGACCCTGCGCAAATTCCCTGGGGCCAGCACGATGTGGATGTGGTGCTGGAGTGCACGGGCTTCTTTACAGATAAGGAAAAGGCGGAAGGCCACATCAAGGCGGGCGCTAAGCGTGTGGTGATCTCTGCACCTGCTACCGGCGAAATGAAGACGGTTGTCTTCAACGTAAACCACGACATCCTGGACGGTTCCGAGACGGTTATTTCCTGTGCTTCCTGCACGACCAACTGCCTCGCGCCAATGGCTAAGGTGCTGAACGATTCTTTCGGCATCGTCACCGGCCTGATGACTACGGTGCACGCCTACACCAACGACCAGAACACGCTGGACGCGCCGCACCCTAAGGGCGACCTGCGCCGTGCACGTGCTGCTGCTGAGAACATCGTTCCGAATTCTACCGGCGCTGCCAAGGCGATCGGCCTGGTGCTGCCTGAGCTGAAAGGCAAGCTGGACGGCGGCGCACAGCGCGTACCGACCGTTACCGGCTCACTGACTGAGCTGAACGTGATTCTGGAAAAGGAAGCCACTATTGAAAGCGTGAACGCTGCGATGAAGGCTGCTGCCAATGAAATCTTTGGCTATAACGAAGACGAGATTGTAAGCTCCGACATCATCGGTACGTCCTTCGGCTCCCTGTTTGACGCTACGCAGACGAAGGTGATCTCTGCCGGCGGCAAGCAAATGGTGAGACCGTTAGCTGGTACGATAATGAGATGAGCTATGTAAGCCAGCTCGTGCGGACGGTGAAGTATTTCGCCGGGTTGATCAGCAAGTAAGCTTTGCGATATAATTGAAAGCGGCGCCTGAACGGCGCCGCTTTTTTATGGAGCCTTCTTTAGTCAAGGTCTATTTTTGCGCTGCTTATAATTAAAGCCCATTTATGCCCAATTTCTCTGATTACAATTTTGCCGGACAACGCGCCATCGTCCGTGTGGACTTCAATGTGCCGATCAAAGACGGCAAGATTACAGATGATACC
Source organism: uncultured Bacteroidota bacterium (assembly GCA_963782125.1). Classification (GTDB taxonomy): domain Bacteria; phylum Bacteroidota; class Bacteroidia; order Chitinophagales; family Chitinophagaceae; genus UBA1952. The sequence continues at coordinate 894,731 of CAWAID010000006.1, read as the reverse complement.
CGCATCACGGCTGCCCTGCCCACTATTCAGAAAATTCTGGACGATGGCGGCAGCGTTGTACTGATGAGCCACCTTGGCCGCCCGCATAAGGACATTGAGAAGAAGCCGGAAATGACGCTGGCAGACTTTACGCTGACGCCCATTGCAGCAACATCTATCCACGCTGCTAAAGCGCGAAGTGAAGTTTGTAAAAGATGGCGAGGATGCGCAGCAAATGGCCGCAGAACCTGAAGCCCGGCGAAGTGCTGCTGCTGGAAAACCTTCGCTACCATAAGGAAGAAGAAAAAGGCGACCGGGCTTTTGCGGAAAAGCTGGCAAAGCTTGGCGATGTGTATGTGAATGACGCCTTTGGCACCGCCCACCGCGCACATGCATCTACGGCTATCATCGCCGAATTCTTCCCGGCTGACAAGAAGATGTTCGGCCTGGTGATGGAAGGCGAAGTAAAGGCGGCGCAACAGGTGATAGCAATCCGCAGAAGCCGTTTACCGCCATCATCGGCGGAGCCAAAGTGAGCGACAAGATCCTCATCATTGAGAACCTGCTGGACAAGGCTACCGACATCATCATCGGCGGCGGCATGGCCTATACCTTCTTGAAAGCGCAGGGCTGCGACATCGGCAATTCGCTGGTGGAAGACGACCGCCTGGATACCGCAAGGAACTGCTGAAAGAAAGCAGAAGAAAAAGGCTGCTGCATCCACCTGCCTGCCGACTCCATCATCGCCGATAAGTTTGCCGCCGATGCGCAGACCTCTTCTGCCCAAAACCACGACATCCCCGAAGGCTGGATGGGACTGGACATCGGCCTATGGCCTGCGAGATGTTCACCAAAGTGATTCGCGAACTCTAAGACCATTCTCTGGAATGGCCCGATGGGCGTATTTGAAATGGAAAAATTCCAGCACGGCACCAAGTGCGTAGCCGATGCAGTGGCCGATGCCACAGCCGACGGCGCCTACTCCCTCGTAGGCGGCGGCGACAGCGTGGCGGCGGTGAATAAGTTCGGCTACACCGATAAGGTGAGCTATGTGAGCACCGGCGGCGGCGCGCTGCTGGAGTTTTTTGAAGGAAAGACACTTCCGGGCATTGCGGCTATTCAGTCTTAGCAATCCGGGTTATGCCAAAATAAAACAGGCCATTCATGTGAATGGCCTGTTTTATTACAATTAAATCTTGTTACTTTTCAAACCGTGCAACGCCCATTACGCCGTCACTTTCCGCGGTAATGACGTAGTTGCCTGCCGTAAGATGTCCAATAGTTATCTGCGACACGTTATCAGCGGAAGCCACCAGCTTCCCGGTAACATCGTACACATAAATTGTGTAGGTTTTCCAGGTGGCAGGTATTTGAAGACCGATTATGTCGTGGGCAGGATTCGGAAATGCCTGTAATGCTATGACGGGTACTTTGACTCCAGTTATGCTCGTAGTGTTACGCTTTACGTCGCGATAACGGACACTTGTAACCGTTTCGTTGCCGCCTGTTTTGTTGGTCGTAACAATGAGCATTGGATAGTGCGTCGTGTTAGACAGCCACTTATACTCTACCGTTGTACGAGGAATGCCCTGGGCAGGGCTGCCTGCCACCGCAAACGAATCTACCTCAACTATCTGTGAACGGATGCGTACAACAGAAACCGGTGACGTTGTGAATGGCGTAACAATGGTTCCCCATCCGTCCACCCGCGTCTTGCGGTAGCCCTGCTGCGAAAAAGAGCCCAAGCCAGGAAAGGAGAATGTAAGCTTAAAGGTGGTGCTGTCTGTTCCGTGCGGATAGCTGAGCGGAAAAAGGTACACTTCGTCCTCGTCAGAATAGTTGATTGGCACCGGCGTGCCGGAAATTTCGCCGCAAAACCCTCTGTTACATAGCGTGACGGGCCGGTTTTTTTATTGAAGAAATTATAAATTTCCTTGACAGGAATTGGCGCGCCAGGCAGGCTGTCTGCCACTTTGGTACCATACGCCGTTGGCGATATCGTGAAGCCATACGAGGCGTTTACCTGCGCTGCGGATTTAAATGTATCCACTCCCTGTGCTATCGGTGCCAGACTGCTGAAATTCCAGGCTTTGTTCGTGCCGGAATCGCTGAGGTTGATGCTTGCGGCCGCCGGATTGGCAATACTGTATCGCAATGTATCGCCGTTGACGGGCATATCACTGGCGGTAATTGTGATCTGCGCTATAGCAGGCACTACCATTAAGACCAACATTACGCTGAATAGAGTTTGCTTCATGAAAAATCTGGTTTTTATTTATCAAATATAACCTGAATTATGAGGCTTGCGATCCGGGATAGCTATCTTCTTCTTCACGTGTGATGGCTACATATCGCTCTACTATCGCATCCAGCTTTGGTCCTTCGTTAAACAGGATGACAATTTCTATAGGAAGCACAGCAATTGGCAAATTCAGTTCCGCCAAATGCGCTCTGTGCAACAGCAGTCGTGTAGCATCTTTCTCCGTTGTAACAATAATTTTATCCTCCGCTGCCCATCCTTCGTAAGCCTAGGCGGATTTCTTCCAGGTCGCGGGAGCCGAAATAGTGATGGTCCGGGTACGCAAGCACGTGCACATCCTGCGCCAGTGTTTTCAAATGAGTTACCAACGGCTCCGGCCGTGCAATGCAGCATACCAGCACGATATTCTTCCCTGAATTGTGCGCCCTTCCCGCTGTAACAAGTCGTAAGCCCTCCCATAGCTTATTGTGGAAAAGAACACCTGCTGCCCGGGGAGCGGGTCAATTTTCGCAATCATGGCATCGCCTTCCTTGCGCGCTAGTGATGGCGGACATTTGGATACTAAAATGGTGTGTGCCCTTTTGTATGCGCCCGGGCCTTCGCGCAGCCTTCCGTAAGGCAGAATGTAGTCTTCATAAAAAGGCCGCGCATAGTCAGTAATGAGCATATTCAGGCCCGCCTTTACCGAGCGGTGCTGAAAGGCGTCGTCCAGATATGACCACGTCCACATCCGGCCGGAGCTGCAGCAGAAGTGGAATCCCGGTCATCCGCTCTTCTGCTACACTCACCGCCACTTCCGGGAATGCGAGGTGATACTGCATTGGTTCATCGCCTATCCGCAAAGCATTGCTCCGCTCGTCTGCCAGCACAAAGCCCTGCGTGCTGCGCTTATAGCCACGGCTCATGGTAGCAACACGGTATTGATATTGGAGCAGACGAATCAGATATTCCACATGCGGCGTCTTGCCTGTGCCGCCCACGGAGAGATTGCCCACGCAGATAACCGGAACGCTGAATTCTACGGAAGAAGAAAAGCCCGAGTCATACAGCAGATTGCGCAGCCAGACGACTACGCCGTAGATAAGGGCAAATGGATAAAGCAGAAAACGAACGAGCGAGAAGAACATTGAAAATGCAAAATGCGAGCTGCAAAGTTCCTTATTGAATAGCGAAACGCTGATGCATTGCGGAAGGAAGGTAAGTTTGAGGGACATTACACATCCCGCTTCCACTTATCAACTCGTTATCTGAATGCCCTGGCTCTCACACCCAATCCGCCTGGCAGGCAAACTTGTGCGCCTTGAGCCGCTGCAGGAAGCGCACTTTGAAGCGCTCATCCGCATCGGCGCAGATCCGCAAATCTGGAAGCACCTGCCAGTGGACGGCAGCGATCCCGCGCGGTTGCGGCAGGAGTTGAGAACGGCCTTGCTCAACCGTGCCAATGGCACGCAGTATCCGTTCACCATCATCACGCAGAACAGTGATCGCATTATTGGCGCCACACGGCTCTTTGACCTTTTTCCCGAGCATAAAAAGCTGGAAATCGGCTGGACCTGGTACGACCCGGAAGTATGGGGCAAAGGCTACAATACCGAGGTTAAGCTATTGCTTCTGACTTATCTTTTTGAGCAGCTCCGTCTCAACCGTGTGCAGCTTAAGACGAGGGGCGCAAACCATCGTTCCAGTGCAGCCATTGAAAAAATCGGGGGCGTCTATGAAGGCACCCTCCGCGCCGACCGCATCATGCCGGACGGCAGCGTGAAGGATACTATGATTTTCAGCATTGTACGTGACGAGTGGCCCGCAACGAAGGCGCGGCTGGAAAACCTGTTTGACCTTATTTAATGGACTTTACGCTGGCCAGCCGGCGAAAAAAATCCTTCTCCCGCTGGCCTATGTCGTGGAGCTTTGCACCTAATTCATCATAAGAGACAAGGTCGCTGGTACGTGCCTTTACGAGCCGGGCAGCGCTGTAGGCAAAGTCGCGCCATGCATCGCCGATGGAGGTCAACTCTTGCGAAAAGGCTGTCAGGTCGTCGCTTTTCAGGAGCGTTCCGCTTTCCTGGAGAAAGGCGGCATAGAGGTAGCGAAACCCCGCGCCGCCGGTGCCAATCTCCTCCTGCATACGAATGATATTGCCAAGGTAAAGAGCGGCCTTGCGGGACGTCAGCTGCACCGGATACTTGGTAATGCGGCGCGCCAGCAGGCCTATGGCCTTGTACCCAAACCAGGGCACCGGCGGAGATAGCATCAGGAAACAGGTCTGCTTGATGCCGGCCATGATGGCCTTCCGGAAATCCATTTCTGCGGGCACGCTGCTCACGTAATACATGAAGCCGCGCGGCTCGGGTGTGCCTTTCGCAAAACGTGCTTTCGCAAGGTCATCTGCATTGATAAGGGTGGCTGTTTCCATAACCGGGTCGGAGACGAGGTATTCATCGCCCTCACGCCCATAGACCACTATATTATGCGCATTGAAGTGAAAGCGGAAGGCCTCCGGCAGGTAAGGCAGAAAGTAAACAGAGGTCTGCATGCCGACGGGAATACCTTTGTCCAGTGCGGCATCCAGCGCGGCCATGGCCCTTTGCGGCGTGGTGAACCGCTGCGATTGCATCGTGATGCCAAGGCGTTTTGTCACGCCCTTAAAGACAGCACCTGGCCAGATGCGGAATGTAGTGCCTGGTGTGCCGCTGACTTTCAGGAAAGGCAGATGTCCGAAAAAGATGCCGGAGCCAACGCCAAAAGCCATAGGCTCGGAAATATCCACGCCGTAATGCCGCAGCAGATTGGTGGTTACGCCGCTTTCGCAGTGGGCGTGCTGGAAATGCTTTAGAACCTCAGATTGCCCTGAAGTGGCTGATTGTCCTGACAGAGACATGCTTTAGGCTTTGCCGAAAGATTTTAATTCAGAGAGGGTAATGTTGAAGACGGAAGCGTATTGAGAAAGAACAGCATCGTTAAGCTTGGCAAAAACGGCTGGTTTCATGTGGCGCTTCACGGTCCACTTCCACTTGCCGACATACTTCGCCAAAAGAGCTTCATCCATCAGGCTCTGTTGCATGAAGTAGGCGATTGGGCTGAGCTTTCCGGCACGGACCGCGGCTTCGGTTTCGCGCAGGGTTTCGGTCATTTCGTCCCATGCTCCTTTTGTAGCAATATTTTCCGCTTCCCAGCCCACGGAGGGAATGCCGGTGTAATGGCCGTCTTTATCGGTAGCGTACATGAGCTTGCGGAGCTTGTCGCGCTCTTTGTAGTCCAGGCCATCCTGCGGTACCTCGTCCAGATTCATGATGGGGTGAAGGTACGCTTCGGCTTCGCTCAGCGGCCAGTCAGCGCTACCCGTACACTTCCTGCATGTGAGCGGCAGTAGCGTCAAGCGCTTCATAAAACTCCTCGCCCCATTTGCGAACAATGGGGCCTTTGAGGAATTGATACACCGGCACCTTCAGCTTCTTACCCAGCTTGCAGGCAGGTCGGCACAGCACCTTGCGCGGCTCATAGTTGACCGCCACATATCCTGGCTTTTCTGTAACGCGAATAGGGTAGAGGTGGCAGGAAATAGGCTTTTGAAAGTCAATCTTCTTATCCAGCCATGCCTTCTCAATGCCGCATTTGGTAATGCCTGCACCATCCGTGTAAGCGTAGCAGCAGATGCCGCCGCCAACCGTCGGCGTCACGTGGCCGAACTCGTCATCCCAGGTGTGGGTGCCTTGAAGCGCAATTTCCTGCTGATATTCTTCTGACAGGTATTCCTGAACGGTCGGGTATATTTCTTTGAGAATGCCCGTTTCTTCTTCGGTAAGCGGCGCGCCGCAATCGCCGTCCACACAGCATCCGCCCTTGCAGGCGTTGAGGTCGCATACAAATTGCGCGCTTACTACAGCATCGGCCACTAATACATCGCCAATCGCTATCATTATTAATTAAGGAATGAAAGAATGAATAATGAAAAACAGAAGGCTCAAAAGTACGAACGTGGCAGGCGGTTATTCCTTCATTCGTTCATTAAGAAGCTTACATATTGATGTAATTCATCAGCAGCTTATACCGGTCCATCACATCCTCCATCCCGCTTTGTGCACCGAAAACCTGCTTCACCACGTATTCATGCCGCTCAAAAGAGGAGACAAGCGCCTCCAGATTCGTCCGGTTCGTTTTTAGCGTTACCTCTATCATGCCGGTTTCCCGGTTGTTGGTTAGCTGGCTGGAAATGACCGTTACGTCTTCGCTCTCGCAGATGCGGGCAATTTCCGAAAGGCTGTATTGCCGCGGCTCTATCTGAAGGATGATGATACCGCCGGGATTATCCAGGCCGCTATTCTCTGTGAAATACTTCAGCAGATCATCGCGCGTGATGGCACCCAGGTACTTACCATCCTCAATAACCGGCACCACATTCAGGTTGTGCTCGTTGGCTATGCGCATCGCATCATAAGGGTGAGATGCCACAGAAACCGCCGGACGGTATTGCTGCATGGCCGGGCTGTCCAGGGCGCGCTCCGGTGTATCCCAGTCAAGCACGTCAATCTCCTGAATCAAGCCCACATATTGATTGTCTTTCACCATGGGCAGCGCGGTCAGATGCGCCTCTTCCATCAGGAAAAGCGCCTTGCTGCCGGTGTCCGTCGGCAGGAGGGTGGGTACTTCGGGGGATATAAGCTGCTCTATCAACATGGCTTCGGATTCGTATGCTTGTCCATACAAATAACGCACCGGAACGACGATTAGCCGTTTACACGGAGTTAATGACAGATGGATGATAGACGACTAGCCTTTATGGCGCGCCAGGAAGTCGGCAAGGATAGCATTAAACTCAGCCGGCACCTCCATCATCGGAGCATGACCACATTTGTCTATCCAGTGCAGCTCGCTGTTAGGCAACAGCGCATGGAATTCATCCGCTACCATCGGTGGTGTGATCGTATCATTCCGCCCCCAAATCAGGCAGGTGGGCACCTTAATGTCCTTCAGCTCATCACCCAGGTTGTGGCGGATGGCGCTCTTAGCGAGGGAAATGATTTTAATAGCCTTCAGCCGGTTGTTTACAATCTCAAACACCTCATCCACCAGCTCCTTGCTCGCCACTTTCGGGTCGTAGAAGGTCAGCTCGGTCTTTCTGCGGATAAACTCCCGGTCGCCGCGCTTGGGATACGTCTCGCCCATGCCGTTCTCAAACAATCCTGAGGAGCCGGTCAGCGTGATGGTCTTCACCTTCGCCTGATGCTTAAGCGTATATACAAGGCCCACATGCCCGCCAAGGGAATTGCCCAGCAGGTGCACCCCGTTGTAGCCCTTCAGCTCCAGAAACTTCGCCACATGCTTCGCAAGGCCGCTGACCGTAGTATCCAGAATAGAAAGGTCAAACAGCGGCAGCAGTGGTATGACCACCTTATGGGTGTTTCTGAAATGCTCAATGAGATCGGAAAAGTTGGAAAGCGCGCCGAAGAGGCCGTGGAGCAATAAAAGGATTTCGCCCTCGCCCTCCTCCACATACTTGAATTTGCCCTGACTCTTGATTTCGTACTGCATTGGCCGGAAATGGTGTAGAAGGCTAAAGTAAGCGATTTACAAAAGTTGGCGCGGCATATGGATTTTTATATTGCCCGCTCCAGCGCTATTGGGCTGCGGTTGCGTCGCACACTGTAGGGGCTTTTCAGTCTATTCAGCTTTTTCCCCGCCGCCCCTGTCGGCAGGCAGCCGCAGCCCTTCGCGCCATAGGCAGGCCAGTTCGGCCATCAGCCGCCGCGTGTCGCCCCGCGCAGCCGCCTTCCGCTGATTAGCAGGCTTTTATTGCCATCCGGTTGCCCCTTTCCGACAAAAAAGCAGGCATATTCCGCCGGAAAGCCGGCCCTTTTCGCCAAAAGCTGGCCTTTTTCGCTGAAAAGCAGGGGCGTTTCGCCGGGCGGTTACCTCGTTCCAGCTCCGGAACGAGGTAACCTTTTAGCGGAACGGGCCAACTTTTGCCGGAACGCCGCTGCTTTTTGCCGGAAAGGCTCCGCTGCCCCCGGAAGTGCGCAACTACCCGCCGGAAGGGGCTGGCCACCCGGCGATTGGCCGCCGCAGCCGCCCCAAATGCCGCGGCTTTCTATAGAAAGGGCTTGACTTTCCCCCGATTGGCGTAGGCTGCGGCGCAATCTTGCGCGAAAGCTGCCTACTACCTCCTATTCTGGTATCCTCAGGCTACCCCATAGCACGACGTAGCCACAGGCTACGCCGAACTGGAGTTTGGAGCACATCCCACGTGGGGATGCGCAGCATCCCGGTCGCTCAGCGAAGCCGAAGCGCCTCGTCATATCAAGAGCACAGCATGTCGGATGGCGCTTCGGCTACGCTCAGCGACCGGGGCTTTTTGCAAAAGCCCCCTTAGGGAAATGTGGCCGTGGATTGAGCGCGCAGTGTGCAGTTTTCTTCTTCGTGCTCGAGCGAGTGGATCGGCTAACCAGTTAAATCAATTTCTAAAATCCAATCTTCTTGCTCATTAGTTCTTTTATAAAGCCTGAATCCGAAGAAATAGTCTTGCCAAAGAGTAATTTGATTTTCTGCATCATACTCAATAGTAAATGCAGTCTCATCAGTCACAAGTTTATATTGCGTATGCGAAATAAGTTCCAATGAAATTGCGGCGGGCTCAAGCCAAATGTATCTGGCCACGTCTGTTTTATTTCTAAACATCAACTCAACTGACTTCTTTGGATTGGCAGACACGTGCTATGAGTTTTGTCAGATTTGTTACATCAACGAATATACACTCCACGCAAAAAGCCAAACAGACTGACGAACCCTTCAATGTGCGACGCAACGGCAGCTCCATCGTGCGCTGCTGCTGACTAACAAAAACGTTTCCGCTCCCGTCACCCCGAACTTGTTTCGGGGTCTATCGTGGACGGCCGCTCTGCCCGATAGATGCCGAAACGAGTTCGGCATGACAGGACAAGGAGCAAAGCCTCGTGGTTGCGCCCTTCCGACCGAATTGTCCCGCTACTTTTGAAGCCTCATGCTGCAAACGGATTTTCTGGTCATCGGCTCCGGCATCGCCGGGCTCACATTTGCGGTAAAGACCGCCCGGCGCTTCCCCGACAAGTCCATCACCATCCTCACCAAAGCCGCGACGGACGAGACGAACACCAAGTACGCCCAGGGCGGCATCGCAGTGGTGAACGACCCGGTACGCGACTCTTTTGAAAAGCACATTGAAGACACCCTCATAGCCGGCGATGGCCTCTGCGACGAGGAAATTGTACGCATCGTGGTAGAAGAAGGCCCGCAGCGCGTGGCGGAAATCATAGAGTGGGGCACGCAGTTTGACAAAGAGCCGAGCGGCGAATACATGCGCGGTCGCGAAGGCGGCCACAGCCAGTTCCGCATCCTGCACCACAAGGATGTGACGGGCTTTGAGATGGAGCGCGCCCTCATTGCAGAGGCCGCGCGCTACCCCAACATCGCCATCCACAACCACTGGTTTGTGGTGGACATCATCACCCAGCACCACCTCGGCTACCTCGTCACCAAAGTGACGCCCGACATCCAATGCTACGGCGTCTATGCCCTGAATCTGGAGACGTGACGCCATTGAAAAGATCCTCGCCCGCGTCACGCTCATGGCGGCGGGCGGCACCGGTCAGGTCTATCGCACCACAACCAATCCACGCATCGCCACCGGCGACGGCATTGCAATGGCTTATCGCGCAAAGGCGCGTGTGGAGAATATGGAGTTCATCCAGTTTCACCCGACGGCGCTTTATGAGGTGGGCGTGTCGCCATCATTCCTCATTACAGAGGCCGTGCGCGGTGATGGCGGCGTGCTGCGCAATAAGGATGGCGAGGCCTTCATGGAGCGCTACGACCCGCGCAAGGACTTAGCCCCACGCGATGTGGTCGCACGAGCGATTGACAGTGAGATGAAGCGTGGCGGTACCGAGCATGTGTATCTGGATTGCCGCGACATGGACGCTGGAAAAGTTCAAGGCGCACTTCCCGAATATTCACGCAAAGTGCCTGAGCATTGGCATTGATGTAGCGGTGGCGATGATTCCGGTGGCGCCGGCTGCGCATTATTGCTGCGGCGGCATCCAGACGGATGCGCACGGGCATTCTTCCATCCGGAATCTTTATGCCTGCGGCGAATGTGCGTCCACGGGACTGCATGGCGCAAACCGGCTGGCGTCTAACTCGCTGCTGGAGGCGCTAGTCTTTGCACATCGCTGTGCTGAAGATGCGGCAGCAATTGTTGGCGCGACGGAAATACGCCTTGACGTACCGGACTGGAATGCGGGTGGCACACGTGAGCCAAAGGAGATGATTTTGATTACGCAAAGCCTGAAGGAGCTGCAGGCGATTATGAGCGATTACGTAGGCATCGTGCGCAATGACGTGCGCCTGGAACGCGCGATGCGGCGAATTGACCTTATCCATGCGGAGACGGAGGCGCTATACCGGACGGCGACGATTTCTCCGCAGTTGATGGAGCTACGAAACCTGATTACCATTGGATACCTGATTGTGAAGGGTGCAAGCTTCCGGAAGGAAAGCCGGGGGCTGCATTTTACTACTGATTATCCTCAGAAAAGTGAACGGCGGCAGGATGTAGTGCTCTAATGAGCGCCAACCAATTTTCTATCCCGCGCCACTTCCTTCCGCTCTCCAATCTGCTGGCGCCACATGGCGTAATACAGACCCTTTTCTTCCAGCAGGCTCATGTGCGTGCCCGTCTCTACGATATGGCCACGCTCCAGCACGTAGATACGGTCGGCGTGCATGATGGTAGATAGGCGGTGAGCGATCATTACTGTGATGTGCTCGCGGCGGTCGGTGATGTCGCGGATGGTTTGGGAGATTTCTTCTTCCGTCAGTGAATCCAGGGCGGAGGTAGCTTCGTCAAAAATCATCAGTCGCGGATGGCGAAGCAGGGCACGGGCAATGCTCAGACGCTGACGCTCGCCGCCGGAAAGCTTCAGGCCACCTTCCCCGATTACTGTATCAATGCCATGTTCAGCGCGTGAGAGCAGATTGTTGCCGGCTGATTTTGCAATCACGTCTAGCACTTCATTGTCGCTCGCACCCGGATTGACAAAGAGCAAGTTCTCCTTGATAGTACCAGAGAAGAGTTGAGTATCCTGCGTGACAAAGCCGAGCTGATGACGCAGCTCGTCAAAGTCAATGGCAGAGTCGCGGTGATTATTGTAGTAAATCGCGCCTTCGTTGGGGTGATACAGGCCGACAAGCAGCTTCACTAACGTCGTTTTACCTGAGCCGGACGGCCCTACAAACGCTACTGTCTCGCCGAGCTTCACATCAAAGGACACTTTCTGCAGCGCAGGCTTTGTTGCTGATTGATGCTGAAAAGAAACGTCGTCAAAGCGCAGATTGGTTACTGCATTAAGCTGCTCAGGCTTTGCGGGCTTTACCTCAATCGGCTTTGCCATCAGCGTCTCCAGATTATTCAGAGATGCCTGTGCTTCGCGCCAGGAAAGAATGATGTTGCCCAGTTCCTGCAGCGGCCCAAAGATGAAGAAGGAATAGAACTGCATCATAATCATCTGCCCTACGCTCAGCCTGTCTTTAAAGACGAAGAAGAGGAGCGTGAACATGATGCACTGCTGGAGGAAATTCACGAAAGTGCCTTGCACGAATGAGATAGAACGGATGCTCTTCACCTTCCGCAATTCCAGCTTTAAGATCTTAAATGTGGTCGCATTCAGACGACGGATTTCCTGTCCGGTCAAGCCCAGCGACTTCACCAATTCTATATTGCGCAGCGATTCTGTTGTAGAGCCTGCCAGCGCGTTTGTCTCGCCGACGATGCTTTTCTGAATGGTCTTAATCTTCTTGCTCAAGACACTTGTCAGCAGTCCCAGAACAACAGCCCCAACCAGATAAATCAGGGGCAGAATCGGCGTAATGCGGTAGGCGATAATCACAACAAATACAATCCCGACAATCGTTGCAAAAAGGACGTTGACGAAGTTGTTGATGAACTTCTCATTGTCCGAACGCACCTTTTGGAGCACGGACAGCGTCTCGCCACTGCGCTGGTCTTCAAAGTCAGCGAATGGCAGGCGCAGGGCATGCTTGAGGCTATCCGTATAAAGCTGTGCGCCAAACTTCTGGATAATCACATTCACCACATAATCCTGGAAAGCTTTGGCAATGCGGGAAACCATTGCTGCGCCAATAATAAGCCCAAGCCCGATCAAAATACCGTGGAAGAAGCCGGTGCTATTCCCTGCAGCACGAAACTCGCCCGCGCGATTGGCGTACGGATCAATGATATAATGCCCGAGGATATATGGATTAAGCAGCGAGAAAACCTGATTGACCGATACAAGGAAAAGCGCAAGCGCTATCATGCCCTTATAAGGTTTCAGATATTGCAGTAAAAGTTTCATAGTAAGCTTTAAAGATAACCAGCATGCTGTCCGCTCACTTTATGGGCAGATTAGTAAAGGCGATGCTGCGCCAGCATTTCACCGACAATCTTGTCAATGGGAAGGGTAAACGTGGCTGCATTTATCTCTGAAAGCGGCATCCAATAGGTCAGCTCGTTCGCCTCTGTGTTTTGAATGGGCGCAGACGCATCGGCTGAAACCATGTAGTAAATGGAAATTACCTGCGAGTCGTCAAAGGCGCTTTGCTGAAAGAAATCTGTGGTATAGAAATGGTTCAGGACTTCAATTCTCAATCCTAATTCTTCCATCCATTCCCGCTTCAAACCATCAATTGTTCCTTCGCCTGATTCAAGGCCGCCGCCGGGGAATTTTATAACGCGCTGCCCGCGAATGATCTCCTCATTCACTAACAACCGGCCATCTGAAATCCAGATACCGTAGACACGCACATTGAAGCGGGCAGGAACACTTACAGCCACTTCTTCTTGTTGAAATATGCGCTCATCACACCTGCAAAAACAACGGAAATTGCCAGCGCAATCCAAAAGCCGTAGTGCTCGCCTTCAAAAGGCACCTTCACATTCATCCCGAAGAAAGACGCAATCAGGGTTGGCAGTGAAATGAGGATCGTAATCGTCGTCAGGCGCTTGATGACGAGGTTCATATTGTTGTTGATGATGCTCGCATACGCATCAAGTGTGGAGACGAGGATGTTCGTGTAATTATCCGCCATCTCCTTTGCCTGGCTGAATTCTACTATCAAGTCTTCCAGCAACTCTTTCTCATCGTCATCACAATTCAGGAAGTTGGTGCGCTCCATCTTCATCAGAAGCAGCTCATTGCTGCGCAAAGCCGTGAGCTGGTACACGAGGCTCTTCTGAATCCGCATCAGCGCCAGCAGCTCCTCATTCCGGTTGGAGTTGTAGAGATTCATCTCAAAGGTGTTGCGCCGGTGATTGATGTCCTTTAACACATCCATAAAGTCCACCACTACCTTCTCAAAAATCTTCAGCACCATCATATTCGGGCGCTCCGGATGGCGCTTGGCAAACGTGGTCAGGAAGCGGCGGATGGCAACATTCTCAAAAGAGTTGACGGTCACAATCTGGTTGCGCTCGGTGATGATGATGGCAATCGGGATCGTAATGAAAAGCGCATCACTTTCATTAAGCGACTTGTTCTCTACCGGCGTTTTCAGGATGACCAGCTTCGCTCCTTCATGAAACTCGTAACGGGCCCGTTCCTCAATGTCCAGCGTATCTACAAACAGGTCGCGGTCAATGTTGAGCTGCTGCGAGAGCGCATCAATTTCCTCGGGCGCAAAGGGCGGGGAGACATTTATCCAGTTGGCCCGGTCGGCAACCTCCACCTCCAGCGTCTGCCGGTTCAGATTTTTGTAGTACTGAATCACACGCGCAAGTTAGACTTGTATTTATTGGCTTGAAGGGGATTTGCCGTGATTTAGCCCACACTTAAAGTTTGAGAGCTGCAATTCTTTCTAATCCCAGAAATCAGGGGCATTTTTGCACTATGATCAATACTACCCGCAAGCTGATTACGATGGATGAGTTTACCATCCAGGAAACCCGTCAGTTCCCGCAAGCCACCGGTGAGCTTTCCGGCCTGTTGCGTGATATCAGCCTCGCCTGCAAGCTCATCAACAAGCAGGTGATGAAGGCAGGTCTTGTGGAGGGTATCATGGGCTCTCACGGAGCAACCAACGTGCAGGGCGAAGAGCAGATGAAGCTGGATGTGTATGCCGACGAAACCCTCATTAACGTGCTCCGGAACTCCGATGACTGCGCAGGCATAGCCTCTGAGGAAAACGATCATATCGTCTGTTTTGACGACGAGTACAGCAAACAAAGCAAATATGTCGTGCTATTTGACCCGCTGGACGGCTCCTCCAATATTGATTGCAACGCGCCGATCGGCACCATTTTCGCCATTTATAAACGTGTAACGCCTTTGGGCGAATGCTGCTCCGAAGCCGATTTTCTGCAGCCCGGGAATAAGCTAATGGCTGCTGGCTACGTCATTTACGGCTCTTCTACGATGCTCGTATACGCAACACGGCTAGGTGTTAACGGCTTTACGCTGGAGCCTTCCATCGGCGAGTTCTGCCTCTCGCACCCGGACATCAAGTGCAAGGAACAAGGCAAAATTTACTCCGTTAACCAGGGGAACTGGTCTAAATTCTCTGATGGCATCCGCACTTACCTCACGCGATGCATGGACGAGGTAAAAACTCACCGTTACATCGGGTCTATGGTCGGTGATATGCACCGCACCCTGATCAAGGGCGGCATCTTCCTGTACCCGGCCGACAGCAGCGCCAAAAAGGGCAAGCTCCGCCTTATGTACGAGTGCAATCCTATGGCTTTCCTGGTAGAAGCCGCAGGCGGCATGGCTACAACAGGAGATCAACGAGTATTGGACATTGTGCCTACAGAGCTGCACCAGCGTGTACCCATATTTATCGGCTCAAAGCGGATGGTGGAAGAGGCGGTGGCATGTCTAAAGGCGGACACAACCGTTGCCGCGTAGCACCGTGCTTTAGGCAGCGCTGCCTTCAATAAGCACCGCTCCCGTCATTTCCGCAGGAATGGTAATGCCCATATAAGCCAATATCGTCGGTGCGATGTCGCCCAGCTTGCCTGGCATCAGGCTGCCACCATAATCTCTTGAGATTAAAAACAAAGGCACCGGGTTCAAAGAATGGGCTGTGTTAGGGGTGCCATCTTCATTGATTTCATAGTCGGCATTGCCATGGTCTGCGGTCAGGAAGACTGCGTAGCCATGCTGCAAGGCCACGGGTACAATGCGGGCCACGCACTCATCTACTGTTTCCACTGCCTTTACCACCGAATCCCACACGCCGGTATGGCCTACCATATCGGCATTGGCAAAGTTGAGGCAGATGAAATCGGCACTTTGGGCTTCTATTTCCGGTAGAATTAGGTTGGTTATATCCCGCGCGCTCATTTCCGGCTTCAGGTCATAGGTGGGAACGTCCTTTGGAGAAGGCGCCATAATGCGACGCTCGCCCTCAAAAGGAGCTTCTCGGCCACCGGAAAAGAAAAAAGTGACATGCGGGTACTTTTCCGTCTCTGCAATACGAATTTGTTTCCTGCCCGCCTTAGCCAGAACCTCGCCCATCGTATTGGCCAGGTTATCATTGTGAAAAATGACACCTATATCCTTAAAGGTCGCGTCGTACTCTGTCATCGTGATATAGTGCAACTTCAGCGGCCCCATGCCCTGCTCCGGGAATGCTGTTTGCGTCAGCGCCTCTGTAATCTCCCTGCAGCGGTCCGTCCGAAAGTTGAAGCAGATAACAATGTCGCCTTCGGTAATAAGGGCAAGAGGGTTCCCTGCCTCATCTGTATGAATAACAGGCTTGATAAATTCGTCCGTTACACCAGCGGCATAGCTGGCTTGAATAGCGGCCAGCGGCTCTGTTGTGTGCAGGCCCATGCCACGCACAAGGGCATCGTACGCAAGATGCACCCGGTCCCAGCGCTTATCACGGTCCATAGCGTAGTAGCGGCCAGTGACGGAAGCAAGTACACCACCCGTAATGTCCAGATGCTGCTGCAATTCCTGTATAAATCCGTAGCCGCTCTTCGGGTCAACATCCCGTCCATCGGTGAATGCATGGACGGCGGTCTTGGGCACGCCGGCTTTTTGCGCCAGCGTCAATAAAGTTTTGAGATGATTGATGTGTGCATGCACGCCGCCATTGCTCACCAGGCCAATGAAATGAACCGTATTGCCTGTTGCCTTCGCCTGATTAAAAGCCGCCTGCAAAACAGGCGCGCGCTCCAGTTCACCGTCGCGGATGGCTACATTGATGCGCTGCAGCTCCTGGTAGACAATACGGCCGGCGCCAAGATTCAGGTGGCCCACTTCAGAATTACCCATTTGTCCTTCTGGAAGGCCCACCGCTTCTCCACAGGTAATTAATTCCGTATTGGGATACTTATCATACAGCGCATCCACAAACGGCGTATTAGCGGCGCGAACGGCGTCAGCGGCGGGCACCTGTCCGTGGCCCCAGCCGTCCATGATCAGCAGCATGGCTTTTTTAGACATGGCGCGAAGGTATTTTGGAATAAATAGCCGGCGGCAACCAATGCATGTACCATCAACAATGCGTTAATAAGCCCTTACCGTTGAAAAACGGTGCGTAAAAGTTGAAAATGGCCGAATTTTTGTTCCCTTTGCGGCGTTGTGACTCCTTTTTATATAACATATTCTTCGGTCCGGAAGGTGATACTGCTTGTAGCAATGGCGTTTTGCCTGTTTAATACAAGTGCGGCGCAAGGCAGGCCGGCTGACGGTGTTGAGAGCGCCATGCGTTCCGGCAATGCGGCAGCAGTCTCCCGGTATTTCGGACCTTCGGTAGATCTTACCGTTAATAATTCCAGTTCTACCTACAGCAGGACACAGGGGGAACAGGTGCTGCGCGATTTCTTTGCGCGTAATGCAGTGCGGGATTTTAATATTGACTATTCCGGAGCCTCAACTTCCAGCAACTCTTCCTTTGCTGTAGGTACATTGCAGACTTCCAATGGTAAGTACAAGGTTTACATTTCGCTACGGCCGGCAGACGGCGGCGCAGTTTTGAAAGAAGTGCGGATAGAAAAGTAGCCTTGTTCCGGAACCGCCGGGAAAGAACAGCCTATACCGGTTAAAAGGTTGGCGCGATGCGCTTAGAAGCTCGCTTAAAATGTCCGCGATATTTCCTTTGAGGCGAAAGCAATAAATACCGCGGTAGCACGGTTTTTATCATTGCTTTATTTTTAATCGCACGGATTTGGAAGTGTGCGACCCGCCTATATCTTTGCCGCCATCCAAAATCGCTACCTTACAAGGCATTTCATTACATCAAATCTCAACAACAAACACCCAAAAGCAGACCACTATGGCAGACGTAAAAACGACCACCGCACGTCCATCAGCGCCTCAGGGCGGCAACCGTGCCGGCAAGCCGAAGAACGCGAACAACTTTCTTATCAATTTCCTGATTGTAGTGGCCTGCATAGTGGTGGCCCACCTCATTTTTCACTTCGTTTTTGGCAATCCCAACAACTTCGCCGACGCTGCTACAAAGCACGCCCCGAAGCCAGGCAACTTCATGGCCACTGTGTACTCCGGCGGATGGGTAGTACCTATCCTGATGAGCACGGCCCTTACGCTGATTGCATTCGTTATTGAGCGCGCCATGACCATCTTCCGCGCCCGCGGCAAGGGTCAGACAGGCGAATTCGTTCGCAAAGTGCAGTATCACCTGGCTAACAAAAATGTGGATGCAGCTATCGCTGAGTGCGACAAGCAAGGCGGCTCTGTAGGTAACGTAATGCGCGGTGGCCTGCTGAAGTACCGCGAAATGATGAACAACACCGAACTGGACACCGACCAGAAGGTGCTGACCATCCAAAAGGAAATTGAAGAAGCCACGGCCCTTGAGCTGCCGATGCTGGAAAAGAACCTTGTGTTCCTTTCTACCATTGCCTCCTGCGCAACGCTCCTTGGTCTGTTCGGTACGGTACTCGGTATGATTCGCTCGTTCGCTGCTATGTCTAGCGGCGGTGGCGGAGATGCTACTGCGCTGGCGTAGGTATCTCTGAGGCCCTGATCAATACGGCCCTCGGTATCGGCACCTCCTTCCTGTCCATCATCGCGTACAACTTCTTCACGACGATCATTGACGGCATCACCTTCGGTATTGACGAAAGCGGCTTTACGCTGACGCAAAGCTTCGCTTCTAACTACAAGTAATTAAAAGGAATGCGGCTTTCTGGCCGCAGACCTTTTAAAATGGTTGACACCGACCTGACAATCAGCGGTGTGGAAAAGGCGCCTCGCTGCGTCTATTCAATCACAGAACCTAACAAGCAGACTATGCCTAAAGTAAAAATGAAGCGGCAGAGCACGAACATTGACATGACGGCGATGTGCGATGTGGCTTTCCTGCTGCTCACCTTCTTCATGCTTGCAGCAAAAACGAAGAAGCCTGAGCCGGTGATGGTTGCTACTCCTTCTTCTATATCGCAGATTACCATCCCTGATACGTCAATTATGCTTATTACTGTTGATAATCGGAACCGGGTATTTTTCTCCATTGATCAGAAAACGAAAGGTCCCTGGTCGCGATCCGGACAGTTTTGAAGCACGGAAAGGTCTGATAATGGATATGAATGCATATAAGCGTCTTGGCCTGACGCCAGACGAAGTCAATAACTTTCAGACAGGGTCATCAGTCGGCGTGCCGATAGCTAGTCTGAAGCAATATCTGTCTTCAGATGCAACTGCTCAAAGTCAGATTGACAAACAGACTCCAGGCATCCCGATTGATACATCAATTGACAATCCGAATAACGAACTTGCGCAATGGATTCGTTTAGCACGAAATAATAATCCAATGCTACGTATTTGCATTAAGGCAGATGCTAATACAAAGTACCCCGCGATTGACAAGATAATTTCAACGCTAGGCAGTATGAAGATCTTCCGGTTTAATTTGATCACAAACCTGGAGGAGGTACCAAAAGGGACCGCAGCTTATAATAACGCGCAGAAATTGAAAAAAGGGTAATTCCAACTTGCTGTTGAAGCGATTGCATTAATATTTCAGTACAATAAAAAAGACAAAGAGCCATGGCAGAAATGGATACCTCGTCGGGTGGCGGACATAAAAAGGGCCCCGGCGTCAAAAAAGGCAAAAAGCTCTCTACCCGTATTGATCTTACCCCGATGGTGGATCTGGGCTTCCTGCTGATCACGTTCTTCATGTTCACCACCACCTTGGCCAAGCCCAAGACGATGGAAATCAACATGCCTTATAAGGATAAGGACATGCAGGAAAAGGATCAGAGCAAGGTAAAGGCCAGCGAAGCCCTTACTATCCTGCTCTCCAAGAACCACCTCATTTATACCTACAAAGGCATTGGAGATGACCCGACAAAGCCACCCGAGCTGAACGCCGATAAGTATTACCAAGAATACAAAATAGCTTCGCAACGCTATCCTTGACAAGAAGAAGGAAGTAGAGCAGTTCAAGGCAAGCGGCGTGCTCTGGCCCTACCGATCGCATGATTGTACTCATTAAGCCGGACACCACCAGCACGTTTAAGGATATGGTAGATGTATTTGACGAGATGACCATCAACGACGTAAAGGTGTACGCGAAAGTGGACATTACAGATCAGGACCGGGAGTTTATCCGGCTCACAGAACAGGCAAACGGCGGAGCAGCGCTAATATTGTAATGGAATAGGCGCTCGCATCAGCGTCTGACAGTCAGAACTAACGACAAAAGACTCTTCCATTATGGACATCAGTAAAATTCTTAAAAAGCGACTACTTAGACATTGTCTTTGAAGGCCGCAACAAAAGCTACGGCGGCTATGAGCTACGGAGGAAATATCCGGAGCGCGTGCGCAATGCGGGTATCGCCCTGCTCGCGTTTGTCGCATTGGTCATAGCCTACCCGGTCATTGCCGGCTTTGTGAACAAGGACGAAAAGAAGCCAGTGGTCTCTATCAAAGAAGTGACGCTCGCAGAGCCGCCGCCAATTGACAAGACAAAGCCACCACCGCCGCCGCCGCCGCCAGCGCCGCCGCCACCCGTAAAGCCTACGGTTAAGTTTACGCCGCCGGTAATCAAGAAGGATGAGGAGGTAAAGGAAGAAGAAAAGCCAACCCCGCCGCCTGATGACAAGGTAGCCGTGGGCCTTGAAAACAAAGAAGGTGACGTCAATGGTATTGACCCGGGTCTTATTGACAAGCCTGGCACCGGTCAGGTAGAAGCACCGGCTCCGCCGCAGATCTTCAAGTTCGTAGAGCAGATGCCTGCCTTTGAGGGCGACCTTAACTCCTATCTCAGCTCTCACCTCCGCTATCCGGACGATGCTCGCGAGAGTGGCGTAGAAGGCCGGTCCGTATTCAGTTCGTAGTGAATGAGGACGGCAGCCATCTCGGGTGTTGAAGTGGTGCGCAGCGCTGGCTCATCCTCCCTGGACGCATGAAGCAAAGCGTGTAGTGGCCGGTATGCCGCACTGGAAGCCGGGCAAGCAGCAGGGTAAGGCGGTAAAGGTGTACTTTACACTGCCTGTAACTTTCCGACTTGATTGATTCTGGACTAATATTTCGGGAAAGAGCCGCTTCTTCTAAAGAGCGGCTCTTTCTTTTGTTTAACCTACCATAGGGATATCTTTTAATATTTACGACCTATTTTCGCGCTCCTCCCTGTTCTTTATGAAACTCTTACGCTATATAATTCCCTCCCTGCTGCTCGCGGGGGCCGTCGCATCCTGCAAGAAATCGGATTCCACACCGCCTTCGGCCAAGGTAGAAGTCTTCTTTTCTAACGAAGCAAATGGCCGCGCACTAGTGCTTGACTCCACATATGTCAATGCCGCCGGCAATCCTTACACCGTGTCTGCTGCTGAAGTATTACATTACCAACTTCACGCTCCTGCGCACAGATAGCGTTGAGAAAAATTTCAAGAATTACAGCCTGATTGATCAGGGGGATGATGCGTCCCGCTCCTTTTCTGAAGACACGGTATTAAATGGAGACTATTATGCCGTCCGCTTCTTCCTGGGTGTCGATTACGATCATAACCATACAGGTGCGCAGGAAGGCGGTCTTGATCCTTCCAAGGGCATGATCTGGACCTGGAACACCGGCTACATATTCTACAAGCACGAGGGCACCTACACAGACAGCGCCGGCGCATCTCACCCCTTTGTTTACCATTACGGCAATGACCGCTCCCTGGTATCCGTCAGCTCCCCATTTCCAGACTCAAGCATCAACGGCGCTAATAAGAAGCTTTACTTCCGACTCAATCTGGATAGCCTTTACGGAGCTCCTACGAAGCTGGATTTCAATGCCGACAATAGCCGTATGTCCGGCCGCGACGACGGTTTCTGGCTCTCAATCATGAGCAACAACTTCGTCCACGCTTTCCAATACGTCAAGACCGAGTAAGCGTTGCTTCTTATGTTCAGGCACTATCGCTTCCTCCTTCCGTTGCTGTTGCTTGCCGTCTCCTGCCGCCCCGGAGAGCGCGCGAGCCCGGCACCACTCCTTACAACCTGGATATTCCATCCGGCATGCCCGCCATGAGCATCCCGGCCGGCAATCCACTCACCGTTGAAGGCATCGCCCTGGGTCGCCGGCTCTTCTACGATTCCATTCTTTCCGGCAACAACCGCATGAGCTGCGCCACCTGCCACAAGCAGGAATTCGCCTTCTCCGACGGTGGAACTGCCTTCAGTACCGGTATAGACGGCATTAAAGGCACGCGCAACTCCATGAGCCTCGCCAACTTGGGCTTCCAGCGCAAATTCTTCTGGGACGGCGGCGCCGCTGATCTGGAAAGTCAGGTCATCGCTCCCATCCAGAACCCGGTAGAGCTCCACCTGGCCCTGCCAGACATGCTGGCGCGCCTCAATGCGCATAAAGATTATCCTTCCCTTTTCAAGCAAGTCTTTGGCTCCGCCACCATTACCACCGCGATGGTGATGAAAGCTATTGCGCAATTTGAGCGCACCATGATATCTGCCAACAGCAAATGGGACAAATTCAAGCGTGGCCAGGCCACCCTTACCGCAGGAGAAGCCCGTGGCCGCGACCTCTTTGAAGCCGAAGACAAGGGCGACTGCACCCACTGTCATGCCCTCGGCTCCACATTCTCTGACTTTGAATTCCGCAACAACGGCATAGACTCCATCTCCGCCGATGCCGGCCGCGCCCTCATCACCCTCCTCGGCGCAGACAGCGGCAAATTCAAGACGCCCTCGCTCCGAAACATCGCCCTCACCTCCCCCTACATGCACGACGGGCGCTTCAATACGCTGGAGGAGTGCATTGAACATTATAACACCGGCTTCCACAACGCCAAAAACCTGGACCCCGCCCTCGCGCCCAAAAGCGTGGCCGCCTCAGCGCCCAGGACAAGGCTGACCTCGTAGCCTTCCTCAACACCCTCACGGACTACGACTTTATTCACGACGCGCGCTTCGCGAAGCCCTGATTAACCCGCCCCGGAAGGATTATTATTGGGTCAGCTTCCGGTTCGCTGCCAATCTTCCGTTGCGTCGCACGTTTCGGGGTTCGTCAGTCTATTTGACTTTTCGCTTAAACTTACGCAGAGCGCAAGTACCCGGTTAAGGTCCGGACGCAGTGTACCTCGCCTCAACCGGACCCGGTGGAGGGCCGGACGCGGAGTACTAAGGCATAACCGGACCCGGTGGAGGCCCCAGGCACGGTGTCACAAGGCTCAACCGGGTCCGTTTTGCCCCCGGACACGGTGTACCAGGGCTTGACCGGGTCCGGTTGCGTATCAGGACACCTTGTTCCTGATGATTATTTTAATGTTTGCAATTGTGACGAGCTGCTATGGGGCAGTAATATGCTTTGAAAACGTAATGGGCCAGCAAACGCTGCAACCAGCCATCCCTCGGCTGCGCTGCCGCATAATGGCGTGTTGCTGCCGGCAACTTCATCATCAAAGCAGCACGGATGGCATGGAAATTATCCCCCATCACGCTACACCAAAACACTACATACCATGCAAACATTACGCATTGCGCAGCGCGGACTGCTCACTATCATAGCGCTGCTGGCGGCCGTCGCCGTCCGCGCCCAGGCAGATATCAAGGTGGATATTAATAAGGGCGGCGGAGGGAATAGCTGGTATGGAAACCCGATTGTGTGGATTATCGGCGCAGCGGTGTTTATCCTGCTGCTTGTTGCGTTGCTGCGTGGAAGGAAGTAAAAGCGGTGGAATGTTGGCGTGTTGGAATGTTTGAGTGTTCTTTATAGCGCTCCAGCATTCCAACACGCCAACGTTCCAACACACCAACGCCCCACCAATGCTCACCCAAAGCATCATTACCGGAGCGGTCCGCCCCGACCTGCTGCTCAATGAGACGCTGGCCGATGTCTTTCGCGCCACTGCCGCCCGCGTACCGCAGAAAGCAGCGCTCATCTTCAATGGCGAAGTGCTGACCTATGCGCAACTGGATGCCTGGAGCGATGCCATTGCCGCCTTCCTGAATGAAAACGGAATCACCGCGGGCGGTCATGTGGGCGTATGGTGGCCGCGCGGCCTTGCGCTGCACGCCGCCATCCTGGGTATTGTCAAAAGCGGTGCAGCCTATGTGCCCCTGGACCGCGAGATGCCTGCCGACCGCGTGCTGATGGTAATGGAAGAAGTAGGAGCGGATGCCTTGATTTCGGACATAGCCATAGCAGCGCCCTGCCCGGTGTATGATGTTGGAGCGTTGGAGCGTTTGAATGTTGAAGTGCCGCAAGAACCCTCCAACGCTCCAACGTTCCAGCGTTCCAACACTCCAACCCCCAATAACAACGCCTACGTTCTCTATACCTCGGGCTCCACCGGCAAGCCCAAGGGCATTCCCATCACGCACCGAAACATCTGCCACCTCGTGCGGGCCGAGCAGGCCGTCATAGGCATCCGCGAAGACGACCGCGTGTATCAGGGCTTCTCCGTGTCCTTTGATATGTGGTGCGAGGAGACCTGGATTTCTTACTCCGTAGGCGCAACGCTCTATGTGGCTGACGCCGCCACCGCCAAAAGCGTGGACGAGCTGGCCGCCGTGCTGCGCTCCTGGGGCATCACGATACTTCATGCCGTGCCTTCGCTCCTTGCCGTAATGGATGGCGATGTGCCGACGCTGCGCATGATCAACGCCGGTGGCGAAGCCTGCACGCCGCAGGTGCTGAACGAATGGGCCAAGCCGGGCCGCGTCTTCTATAATAGCTACGGCCCCACTGAGACGACGGTAACGTCCACTATGATTGCACTCCAGCCAGGTGATCCCATCACTATCGGCAATCCATTGCCCAATTACAACCTTGCGGTGATGGACGAGGCGGGCAACATATTGCCTGCCGGGCAACGGGGCGAATTGGTAATTACCGGCCCCGGCCTGAGCGCCGGCTACCTGAACAGGCCCCACCTCACGGAACAGAAATTTCAGCCGAAGCCCGCGCGGTACACCGAGCTGCCTGGCGACCGCATATACCGCAGCGGCGATGCCGTGGCAATAACGCCCGAAGGGAAAGTGGATTTCCAGGGCCGCATTGACGATCAGATCAAGCTCCGAGGCTACCGTATAGAGTTGGGCGAGATAGAAGTGCAGCTCAACAACATTCCCGGCGTAGCCGCAGCCGCCGTTGCGGTCAAGAAAGATGGTATAGACCAGGACACGCTGGTGGGTTATGTAGTGATGGAGGACGACGCACACTTTGAGGAGGCCGCCATGAGAGTGACGCTGGCTAAAGCTTTGCCTTCTTACATGGTGCCTGCGCTTGTCACGCCGCTTTTTTCTATGCCGCGCTTGCCCAGCGGAAAGATAGATCGCAAGGCCCTGCCGGTACCGGATGCGCTGCTGCTCGTCTCCACCGACCCTTCTGCGGATGCGCCCATAGACTTGGGTGCGTCCTTGGAACTGCGTGTGCTGCAGTTGCTGCGAAAGGTGTTTCCCGGAAGGGAAATTCACCCGCGCCAGGACTTCTTTGACGACCTTGGCGGCCACTCACTGCTGGCGGCGGTAGTAGTATCGCGCCTCCGCAAAGAGGCCGCCGTACCGCAGGCTTCCCTGAAAGATATTTATCTGCACCGGCCCCTCGTGCGGCTGATTGACTACTGGGGTAAAGCAGCGGATAATGTGGCTCCAGCCGAGCCACGCAACATTCGGCCTGTGAATAAGCGGGCGCACCTGCTTTGCGGCATCGCGCAGACAGTAAGCCTGTTGTTTATCTACGGCTTCTTTGCCATGCAGATATTCCTGCCCTACCTCGGCTACTACTACCTCTTTGACAAGCTCACAGACAAGCCATACTATGAGGCGCATCATGGTTTGGCCTACGCCTATTCTATCGGAATGGCCTTTGCGCTCTTTGCAGTGATGCCTATTGCTTTTTCCGGCCTTAGTATTGTCGGTAAATGGCTTGCTATCGGGCGGATGAAGGAAGGCGATTATCCCCTGTGGGGCAGCTATTACTTCCGTTGGTGGCTTGCCAAATCATTTGAGCGGCTTACGCCGATGCAGTACCTCACCGGCACGCCGCTTTATCCCGGGTACCTGCGTATGCTGGGCGTGAAGGTGGCCGACAGCGCGCAGATAAGCGCCATGCAGATTGGTGCTGAAGACTTGGTTACGATTGGCGAGGATGTGAGCATCGCCTCGCAGGTAGTCATCAACAACGCATGGGTGGAAGACGGCTGGCTGAAGCTGCGCCGCGTGCACCTCGGCGATCACGCCTACCTGGGCAGCAGCGCAGTAGTAGGCGGCGGCGCAACAATAGAGGACTGGGGAGAGCTGGGCGACCTGAGCTATCTGCCTGCCGGCCAAACCATTGGCCGCGCTGAAGTATGGCAAGGCAGCCCCGCGCAAAAAGTGCTGACGCGCAAGGATGAGGATTTGCCGCAGCCACTAGAGATTCCTAAGGGCAGGCGGGCGCTTTATAAGCTCATTTTCTCCCTTTCCCTGCTCATTTTCCCCATTTTTATCCTGCTGCCCCTTATTCCTGACCATCATCATGCTGCATCAGCTGGATAATGATGCCGATCCTTACGACTTCCGCTACCTATTTATCACGCCTTCCCTGGCACTGGCTTACATCATCATCTTTGCCCTGCAGACGATCTTGGTCTCGCGCCTCCTGCAGCGGGACATGAAGCCCGGCGTGCATTCTATATACAGCGTCTTTTATGTGCGAAAGTGGCTGGCGGACCAGTTGATGTCGCTCTCGCTGATTGTGCTGCATCCCATTTACGCCACCGTCTATGTGTCGCTGCTATTCCGCGCACTGGGTGCTAAAATCGGGAAGAACACGGAAATTTCCACCGCGTCCTCCGTCACGCACCCGCTGCTGGAAATAGGCAATGGCTCCTTTATAGCCGATGCCGTGACGCTGGGCGAGGCGGATGTGCGCGGGCAGCAGCTAATCCTGGAGAAGACGGTCATTGGGGATGTCTCCTTTGTTGGCAATTCAGCCCTTATCCCGCAGGGCTATGATCTGCCCGACCATATGCTGGTAGGTGTGCTCTCCACGCCGCCAAGCCGGGAGCAGATAGCGCTTGGCGATGCGCGTGACTACTTCGGCTCCCCCGCAATCGCGCTGCCGCGCCGGCAGGAAAGCCAGGCCTTTGACGACCGCCTCACTACCTTCCCTAAACCCGCCAAGCGCATTGCGCGCTCCATTGTAGAGCTTATCCGCATTATCATTCCGGAGACGGTCATCATCTGCATGGCTGTTATCTTCATCGCATATGGGCACGACCTGGTTACTAAGACGCCGTGGTGGCGGTGCCATGCTGGGCATTCCGGCGCTCTACCTGCTGCTTATCGGGCTGCCGGCATTCCTTATTACGGCCATTTTGAAATGGGTGTTCGTTGGCAAGTACGAGGCCGGCAGCCACCCGATGTGGAGCTGGAGCGTATGGCGCAGCGAGGCCATTACTTCACCTACGAGGCGCTGGCGGTGCCGTTTTTCCTGGAATATCTCCGCGGGACACCCTGGCTGCCGCGCATCCTGCGCCTGCTGGGGCGTGAAGACTGGCAAGCGCATTTGGATGAATACAACGGACATCACGGAGTATGACATGGTAAGCATCGGCGATGAGGCCATGCTCAATGACGGCTGCGGCCCGCAGACCCACCTTTTTGAAGACCGCGTGATGAAGATTGGCCCGGTAACCATCGGCGCTGGCAGCACCATCGGCGCACGTACCATCATTCTTTATGAATGTGAAATAGGCGAGCGCGCGCGTGTGGACGCCCTAAGTCTGGTAATGAAGGGTGAAAAACTGCCTGCAGACACTATCTGGGGCGGAAGCCCGGTGAAGGGCGGGTAGGATGTTGGAATGTTGAAGCCTTCCCAAAACATTCCAACATTCCAACGCCTAAATTCGCTTCCATGAGAAAATCCCTTTTACTCATCGCCGTCCTTGCGCTCTGCTTTGCTGCCTGCAAGAAGAACAGCGACCCGGACGGCCCCCTCACCGGCACCTGGAATGCCTACGCCACGCGCGACAGCATTTACTATAAACTCAATAGCACCACCGAAGTGCGCACAGAGACTAAAACACGCTTCTATCAGAAATACATCTTCCGATCAGACGGCACCTGTACCCTCATAGACAGCACCGGTACTCCCGGCTTTGTGGCCGACCTGCAGTACAAGGTGGTGGGCAATCAATTCATCCTCGGCAGCTCCGGCATTTATGATACCGCAGCCATTGCCATTTCC
Organism: uncultured Bacteroidota bacterium; assembly: GCA_963782125.1. Classification (GTDB taxonomy): domain Bacteria; phylum Bacteroidota; class Bacteroidia; order Chitinophagales; family Chitinophagaceae; genus UBA1952. The sequence continues at coordinate 866,810 of CAWAID010000006.1, read as the reverse complement.
GGCAGCCAGTTTAACCTCACCTCCGTGCGGGACGATGCGGACGCCTACGCGCAGTCTGTCATTTATTACCGGAAGGAGTGAGGCCATTCGCCCCGTGCAGTCAGATGGCATTGATCCTGCGCTTTAGCGGCAGCTCAAAAAGATAATAGGTAAGTGCTGCAAACGCTGACAGGAAGCCCAGTGCGCCAAAGAAAAACGCCTTCCCGCCTATGTGCCAATGCCGCTCATTCATCGTGTACAGAAAGACATACACTGGCCATTGAAGGATGTAGATGCCGTAGCTGATCTCCCCAAGGAATACCAGGGGCCTGACGCGCAGCCACGCCGGATTATTAATGGCAATGCTTAGAATGAGCAGCGTTGCCAGCGGGTCCAGCAGGCCCACCTGAAAGCTGATGTACTGCGGATGATAGGCGCGGTACACCACTGCCGCCACGCACATCGCCAGCAGCAACAGGGGCAGCAGTTGGTATTTCGGAATCCTGTCTCTTACCCGGTAAAACAGGTAGCCGCCCAGCATGCCCACCATAAACTGGCTCATGTGGATGAGGGGATTGAAAAAAATGGTATCCGACACCACATCTCCCAGCCCCTGACGTACAGGGAATAAATACAGATGGATGCATTGCGACAGCACAAACAATCCCGCCGCCCCCACCGCAAACCAGCGGATTGACCTCCGCTGCAGCCCCAGCAGGAGCGGGAACACAATGTAGAAAGCCATCTCCACCGAAATAGTCCAGCCCGGCAGGTTCAGCGTCAGCGGGTACGTAGGCACATACGCCTGCAGCAGCGCCGCACTCAGCAGCAATTCCTTTACGCCCCGCACCGTGGTGATGATGCATTTAAAATGCTGCTCCGCCGGAAATACCATCAGCGCCAGCGCCAGCAGGTACACCGGCACTATCCGCGCCACCCGCCGCTTCATATAATCCGCATAGCGGAACGCCTTGTCGCTGTAAGAGAGATACAGTACAAAGCCCGACAGCACAAAAAAGTAGCTCACCGCCACATTGCCTACCCGCCAGCCCGGCGCAAAAAGCTCCTCCGGCCCATAATGATGGATAAAAACAAGAATGGCCGCCGCTCCCCGCGTGGCGGTAAGCGCATCTATCTGCGCAGCCCCCCGCCGTTCCTGCATCATGACTGAAAGGTAAGGGGCGGCATGAATGGAGTATTAATTGGAGGCTTTTTTGGGAACAATAGTAGCTCTGAGATATTAATTGAAGGCTTTTTGGGTTTTTAAATGCCATGTTCACAGGCGCAAGATGCCATCGCTCAAGGCCACGCCTCAATCTTGCGGCAGCGGGGGAGCGACATTAACGATGCAAGTACACGGAATACCCTCCGTAGATGTATAGTTCAGGGCACACGTTGGCACCATTGATATTAAGGCTATCAACCGTCCGGCGGTAAGGCGGATGATGACCCCTATTAGGGCTGTTACACGGGATGTTACTCGTATATTCAACGATGGAATCGCCTTCGTGAAAATTCCAGATGCGATAAGTACTTCCCGTGGCCGGTATATTTACCTCATAGTCATTTGGGTCAAGCTCAATCTGGCTTATTACGCTGTCACCAGAAATGATTAGGTTTTTATCGCTAATGACTGATGTGTTGATAAGGGTAGAAAAATTGCTGGCGGATTGAAATGTTTTAATAATAATGGTGTCAAGCTCGGTACTACTTAGGCCTACGAAACCAATTCTGACAGGTGACAAAAATGCATATTCAGTGCAATGGTAATAGCCATCTCCGCCATCCTGTTTTTTGCAGCCCATTATGTTAGATGCAAAGAGCAATGAAAGAAATAGGAAGCGAATGACTGGCATATGTTACTACGTTTTCCGCTGTTGTTGGTGATATTACCAACAACGAATATACATCTCACGCCCCCACTCCCGTCATGCCGAACTTGTTCCGCCACTGTTGGTGTTATCACCAACAGCGAACCTAATGTTGCCTGTTCGTTGCCGGTCATAAGACGCGGCAACGGCGCAGTCGCTCGTTTCGTTGGCAATGGAAAGATAATAGGTGAAAAGCCAAACAGACTGGCGAACGATGAAACGTGCGACGCAACGGCAGCCCAATAGCATTCCCGCAGCCAGCAAACAAAAAACCTCCCCACAGCCCGGCCCCGCCTAAATTTGCCCGGCTTTTGAATTCTGAAAGGAGTCCAGGACAAGTTTTGAATTTTAAATTTTGAATCAGACCCAATGGTTGACGTACTCATAGGCCTGCAGTGGGGCGACGAGGGCAAGGGCAAAATCGTGGACTTCCTCGCAGCGAAGTACGATGTCATCGCACGCTTTCAGGGCGGGCCCAATGCCGGCCACACGCTGTATGTGAATGGCCAGAAAGGTGGTGCTGCACACCATCCCCTCCGGCGTATTCCACCCCCACTGCGACAACCTCATCGGCAACGGCGTGGTGATAGACCCCGTAACGCTGCAGAAGGAGATTGCGACCATTCATCGCCCTCCAGCCCGATGTGCTGAGCCGGCTGTTTATCTCGCACCGCGCCCACCTCATCATCCCCACCCACCGCGCGCTGGATGCGGCGAGCGAGGCGGCGAAGGGCAAAGAGAAAATCGGCTCCACCCTCAAAGGCATCGGCCCCGCCTACATGGATAAGACCGGCCGCAACGGCCTGCGCGTAGGCGATGTGCTGAGCCGCGATTTTGACAAGCGCGTTACGCCGCCATCCGCGCCAAGCACGAGCACATCCTCAAGCAATATGACGAGATAGTGGACTGGCAGGCCTGGGAAGCAGACTTTTTCCAAGCAGTCGCCGCGCTGCGCGAACTGAACATCGTAAACGCAGAATACTGGCTGGACGCAAAGCTGAAAGACGGCAAGAACGTCCTCGCAGAAGGCGCGCAAGGCGCTATGCTGGATGTGGACTTCGGCACTTATCCATTCGTGACTTCCAGCAATACCATCACGGCAGGCGTATGCTCCGGCCTCGGCGTAGCGCCCTCGCAGATTGGCGAGGTGTATGGCGTTACAAAGGCGTACTGCACCCGCGTAGGCGGCGGCCCTTTCCCCACAGAGCTGGAAGATGAAATGGGCGATGCGCTGCGCAAGGCAGGCGGTGAATTTGGCGCTACTACAGGCCGTCCGCGGCGCTGCGGCTGGATAGATCTGGTTGCGCTCCGCTATGCAGTCATGCTGAGCGGCGTCACCAACATCATCATGACCAAGACGGATGTATTGGATGCGTTCAACCCCATCAAAGCTGCCGTTGCTTACAATATTGAAGGCGAAGAGACCCGCGAAATGCCATATGACCTGTGCGGGCAGATGGTAAGCCCTGTGTGGGAAACATTTGCCGGATGGAATGAAGCGCCAATCTCCGAATGCACGTCAGCAGCGGATTTGCCGCAAGTGTTTAAGGATTATGTGCGGTATGTGGAGCAGTACCTCGGCACACGGATTGGCTACGTGAGCAACGGTACAGGCAGGGAGCAGTTACTGGAAATGCCGGAAGGCGGAATTTAGGGGAAAGCGGCGCCAAAAAAAATTTGGTGCTTTGTGCAAAGGGGGGAAATTTTGACCGCAACAATCTCACTCGAACTTAAAGATGAAAACGACCACGAATAAAAAAGCAGCCGCGCCGCGCAAAAGCAGCGCAGCACCTGCTAAGGCAACAGCGCAAGACCCGGTAAAAGCAGCCGCAGCAGAAGCGGAGGAAGACATGGCTGAAGACGGCGAAGACGAGCTGGAGATTAAGCCTGCGAAAGCTGCAGCCAAGAAGTCGGCGGCACCCAAGAGCAAGCGCGATGCGGATGATGACGATGACGATGATTTGCAAGATGAAGACGATGATGCCCCTGCGGTGGATGAAGATGACGACCTTGACTTAGACAACGACGAAGAAGCCTATAAGCTGGACAAGGATTTTGAGGAATTTGATCTGCCTAAGAGCAAGACCAAGGCAGCAACCGGCGGCGCAAAGAAGAAAGGCGATGACGACCTTGACGACGACTTCCGCGACCTTGGCCTGGACAGTATAGGCGGCGGCCGTGGCGGCTTTGATGATGACGACGATGATTTCTAAGCGGCAGGTTGCCGAGATGCCATTTGCTCCCTCGCAGCGGAGGGAGATAAAAGACAAAATGCTGAGCTGGGCTTCCCGGTTCGGCATTTGTCTTTTTCTGGACAGCAATGAATATCCGGATAAGTATGGGCGGTATGAGTGTTTGATAGCAGCGGGTGCTGCGCATTTAATTACTGCCTCTGATGCGCAGGCCTTTGCTACGCTTCAGCAGGGGCATGATGAGCATAAGGATTGGTTATTCGGGCACTTATGCTATGATTTGAAGAATGTGCTGGAGCCACATCTGGAATCACGGCATCCGAAGCAGTATCATTGGCCGGCCATGCAATTCTTTGTGCCGGAAGTTATTTGTCTGATTGAGCGGGGAAGCGCTATTTTGAGAATAGAAACACTGGTTGGCGATGCTGCTGCGATTGGTGCGGAGATTATGACCGAGGATGTTACCGATACAAGTTCGCTGCCAAAACTTTTTTTTCAATCCCGCTTTTCAAAAGAAGAATACTTGCAGCGAATCGCGGCATTGCGCGAGCACATTAGAAATGGCGATTGCTACGAGATTACCTTTTGCAATGAGGCTTTTGCGGAGGGCGTGAGCCTGAATCCACAAGATGTTTTCCGGACGCTCAATTCAGCTTCACCTGCGCCGTTCGCTGCGTTTTATCAGGACGGGCCGAGGTCAATGATTTGCGCATCACCGGAACGTTTTATTCAGAAGAAGGGCAGGGTGGTGCGCTCACAACCGATTAAGGGAACCGCCCGCAGAAGTGGTAACCCTTTAGAAGATGCGCGACTGAAGAATGAATTGCGTGACAGCGAAAAAGAGCAGGCGGAGAATGTGATGATTACCGACCTGGTACGGAATGATTTGGCACGAAGCTGCAAAGTCGGCAGCATTCAGGTAGCGGAGCTATTCGGCATCTATAGCTTTCCACAAGTACACCAGATCATTTCAACAGTGAGCGGCCTGCTGAGCGATGCCGTGCCCCTTACAGATGCCATTCGCCATGCCTTTCCGATGGGCTCCATGACCGGAGCGCCAAAGCATAAGGTGATGCAGTTGATAGACCGTTACGAGGCCGCGCGGCGGGAACTGTTTTCCGGAAGCGTTGGTTATATTTCGCCGGATGGAGATTTTGATTTTAATGTGGTGATACGCTCGCTTTTCTATGATGCAGAACGGCAGTATTTATCCTATCAGACAGGCGGCGCTGTAACCTGGGGCAGCGATGCGGAAAGCGAATGGGAAGAGTTGAGGCTGAAAGCTTTAGGGCTGGAACGCATCTTCTCATAGTTTTCGCACAACCTGTGGATAACCCACTTTTAAGGCAGGCATTTTTAACCGACCTTCACAGACCCCCGAAAGTCGCTGCGCTGTCATGAAATTCTCCCACCTCCATACCCATACCCAATACTCCCTTTTAGACGGTGCCGCCTCTATCCCTCGCCTGTTTGAAAAGGCGAAGAAAGATGAGATGCCAGCCGTCGCCATCACCGACCACGGCAATATGTTTGGCGTGTTTGAGTTTGTAGCGGCAGGCTGGAAGAATACCAAAGTCGTAGGTACAAAAGAGGACGGCACGGAGATAAAGGAGCCGGTTGTAAAGCCCATCATTGGCTGCGAGTTTTACCTCGTTGAGAACCGCCATAAGCGCGAGTTCAAAAAGGCGGATGGCGAGAAGGATAAACGCTACCATCAGCTGCTATTAGCAAAGGATGAAATCGGTTATAAGAACCTCGTCAAGCTTTGCTCGCTCGGATATATTGAAGGTATGTACGGCAAGTATCCGCGCATTGACAAGGAGATTTTGCTGAAGTACCATGAAGGCCTGATTGCAACCACCTGCTGCCTCGGCGCTGAAGTGCCGCAGACCATTCTGGCAAAAGGCGAGGAAGAAGGCGAGAAGGTCTTTAAATGGTGGCTGGACCTGTTTGGCGAAGACTATTACGTAGAGCTGCAGCGCCATGAAATTCCGGAGCAGATTAAGGCCAATGAAATGCCTGATGAAATTTGCGCGGAAATACAACGTGCCCATCATTGCGACTAACGATTCGCACTATGTGGACATTGAAGACTATAATGCCCACGACATTCTCCTTTGCATCAACACCGGCGAAAAGCAATCACAGAAAAGTATGTGGATGGCGACGAGGATGAAATCAACCGAAACCGCCGCTTCGCGTTCTTCAACGACCAGTTCTATTTCAAGAACACATCGGAAATGACGAAGCTCTTCGCCGACCTTCCGGAGGCGATAGACAATACGAACCGTATCGTTGAGAAGATTAAGCCGCTGAAGCTGGAGCGCGACATCATGCTGCCGCACTATGAAGTGCCTGCCGGCTACACGATGGACACTTACCTGGAGCACCTCACCTGGACGGGTGCGCAGAAGCGCTACCAGGAGATGACTGCGGAAGTGGAGGAGCGAATAAAATTTGAGCTGTTCACGATTCAGCTTATGGGCTTTGCGGGCTACTTCCTCATTGTACAGGATTTCATCAATCACGGCAAGGACATCGGCGTGTTTGTAGGCCCGGGGCGCGGCTCGGCGGCGGGAAGCGTGGTGGCGTATTGCATCGGCATCACCAATATTGACCCGATTAAGTACAAGCTGCTGTTTGAACGTTTCCTGAATCCGGAGCGGAAAAGCATGCCGGATATTGACACCGACTTTGACGACGTAGGACGCCAAAAGGTGATAGACTATGTGGTGGATAAATACGGCAAGCGGCAGGTAGCACAAATCGTTACATATGGTACGATGGCAGCAAAGTCTTCCATCAAAGACGTGAGCCGTGTGATGGACTTGCCGCTTGCAGAAGCTAACGCACTGGCGAAGCTTGTGAGCGATAAGCCCGGCGTCGGCATTACGTTGAAACGCCTGCTGCATGCGCCTCTTTCCGGCGAAGGAAGTCTTGCTGACAAGGAAGGATTGGGTGGCGAAGACCTGCAGGGCGCGGAGCAATTGCGCGAGATCTACAAGGAAGATTCGCTGCGCGCAAGCGTTCTGAAAGAAGCCGAAAAGCTGGAAGGCACGGTGCGCAATACCGGCATTCACGCCGCCGGCATCATCATCGCGCCGAGCGACCTGACGGAGATGATTCCTGTCTCCACGGCAAAGGATTCCGACCTCGTTGTAACGCAGTATGGGGGGAATGTGATTGAGAATGCCGGCGTAATCAAGATGGACTTTCTGGGCCTGAAAACCCTGACCATTCTCAAAGACGCCCTTGCCCTCATAAAGCGCAATCACAATGTAGAAATAGACCTTGATAATCTTCCGCTGGACGACCCCAAAACCTACGAGCTATACCAGCGCGGCGATACGAACGGCACCTTCCAGTTTGAAAGCCCCGGCATGCAGAAGTACCTGCGCGAGCTGAAGCCCACCGTCTTTGACGACCTCGTGGCGATGAACGCGCTGTACCGTCCGGGACCGATGGCTTACATCCCGCAGTTTGTGCGGCGCAAGCATGGCGAGGAGCCGATTGAGTATGACCTGCCGGAGATGGAGGAATACCTCGCCGAAACCTACGGTGTGACGGTCTATCAGGAACAGGTGATGCTGCTGTCGCAAAAGCTCGGCGGCTTCTCCAAGGGCGATGCCGACGTCTTGCGGAAGGCGATGGGCAAGAAGCAAAAGGCGGTGCTGGACAAGATGAAGGGCCAGTTCATTGAAGGCGCGACCGCCAAGGGCCACGACGCAAAAATCCTGGAGAAAATTTGGACGGACTGGGAGGCCTTTGCACAATACGCCTTCAACAAATCGCACTCGGTTTGCTATGCGCTGGTGGCTTACCAGACGGCGTATCTGAAGGCGCATTACCCGGCAGAGTACATGGCTGCGGTGCTCAATAACGCCGGCTACTATTGACAAGATCCGCTTCTTCATGGAAGAGTGCCAGCGCATGGAACTGCCCGTGCTTGGCCCGGATGTGAATGAATCGCTCAAAGGCTTTTCGGTGCCGCAGAGCAACACCATTCGCTTTGGTATGAATGCCGTGAAAGGTGTTGGCGAGGCGGCCGTGGAAGACATCATCGCGGAGCGCGAAAGCAGCGGCCCGTACATGAGTGTCTACGATTTTATCTGCCGCATCAACCAGAAAACCGTCAACAAGAAAACGCTGGAAAGCCTTGTCTGGCCGGCGCCATGGATGGCTTCAAAGAGCTGCATCGCGCCCAGTACTTCTTCGCGCCGCCGGTTGACCCGGTGAGTGGGTTGGAGCGCCTTGTGCGCTTCGGCAGCCAGTTTCAGGGCAGCAAGCCATGACCGGCAACAGCCTCTTTGGCGAGATGGCGATGCCGGAGGTAAAGCCGCCCGTAATCCCCGAATGCGAGCCCTGGAATATCTCCGACCTCCTGGAGCGTGAGAAGGAAGTGGTGGGCATCTACATCTCCGCGCACCCGCTGGACGGCTTCAAGTTTGAGCTGGACCATTACGGCTTCCTGCCCATCAACCAGCTGGATGCGAGCAAGGGCAAGTCCGTGCGCCTCGCGGGCTACGTCAGCGATGCGCAGCACAGGTCACCAAGAAGGGCACCAAGTTCGGCACCTTCAACCTCAACGATTACAGCGGCCACCAGGAGTTCACGCTTTGGGAAAAGGACTACATGCAGTACCATCAGTTTCTGGAGGCCGGCCAGAAAGTATCCGATACAGGGCGTGTGGGGCGAGCACCCCTTCCGGCCCGGTGTGATGGAGTTTAAGATTCAGAGAATCTCCCTGCTCAGCGGCGTGCGCAAGGCCATGACCAAACGCATCTCCATAGGCCTGAGCGTGGAGCAGCTGGACGAAGGCCTCGTCTCCTTCCTCACGCAGAACGTAAAGAGCAGCCCCGGCAACACGGAGCTATGCATCCAGATACGCGACGATGAGGCGGAGCACAAAATCCGCCTGCGCACGAATGGCGAGAAGTTTTATCCCGATGATGCCTTTGTGGGGTATCTGGCCGAGCGGGAGATACCGTATCATGTGGAGCTGGTGTAAGATTGATGTATTTTTGTTGAAAGCCTTTCAGCTATGTCTGCTTTAGGACTGCGCGTTTACGAGATATTTAAAACCAAGCTTGGCGAGAAAGAAGCCGAGAGCATTATTGAGTATTTCAACGCAAAGACTGAAGCTAAATATCAAGAGAAGAAAGAAACGCTTGCAACAAAGCAAGACCTCAGCGAGACCAAATTGGATTTGATAAAGTGGATATTCGGCTTCTTTACTGTCCTCGCTTTGATGATTATCGGACTGTACCTAAAGAAGTAGGGCTTTTCCCTTAGCATCTGTTTCCCGACACATACCGCAGCGCCTCCGTCACCCCGAACTTGGCGCGGGGGCTATTGTGCTGCACTGACCAGATAGATGCCGAAACGAGTTCGGCATGACGGGAGCGGGGGCGTGGGATGTATATTCGTTCTTGGTGATAACACCAACAACGGCGGAATTTATTTTTTGTACTATCGCGGTAAAACATACCAAATGCAACGCAAAAATTACATCCAGCTACTCTTAATCACTTGCTGCATATTGATGATTGGCAAGACGGCCAGCGCGCAGTACGTCGTAACTACACTGTCGGCGGAACCTCCAAATTCTCCTGTGGTGGATTGCAACTACATTATATTTAGCGGGTCTGTAAACACGCATGGCGATACGCTTATTGCCACTTTTGAATGGGGCCTGACTACGAGCTACGGTAATACGGTTGCGGCAGTTCCCCAAATCCAGATATCTACTACCGAACACACATTCTACAGTGCGCGCAGACCTGTGGCACCCGGCACCACATACCACGTGCACGCCGTATGTGGCAACAAAAACAGGGTTGACGTTGGGGCCGATTTAACCTTTACAACGTGTACAAACACCACCTCGGTGGCCACACTTGCGGCGGAAGGCCTGGCCGTTTACCCTAATACAATCACTTCAAACTTGACCATTGATGGCGGCAAGAGAATTGACGATTTACATTACTTAATTATTGACGCCGGCGGTCACGTTACCAACCTGCCATTTACCAAGACCGGCTCAAAGATTCTGGTTACTACAGAATCCTTGCCATCTGGTCATTACTGGCTGCAGATTTCACTTGGAGATAAAGTGATATCAACTCCACTTGAAAAGCACTAGGCCAGTTCAGTTCGGCGTAGGCTGAGGCGCTGCCAGGAGTGATAGCCGCCTACGTCGCACTTTCCGGTAGCCTTTGGCTACGTCTGGAGTAATGAAAAGCATCCATTTATGCCTGCCCGGCCACAAGGGGCGGCATAGGAGCTTCGGGGAACTGAGGCGCGCGGGCGCATTATTGTTTTCCGCAAACAAGCATTACTATTACGGCCATTAAGGCGGCGGCGGGAGCGTGAGGTGTTTTGAAGCAGTAGTAAACGTATACACCACACCCACGCAATATGAAATTCCTGAGGCGCTGCATACCGGCCTTATGCCTGATGTTGGCCGTTTACAGCGCTGCCGCGCAAGACAAGAAGTACGGTACGCCCCAGATCCAGATACGCAATGCCTATGAGGCGGCGAAGGTGTGGGCACGGCTGGAGTCGGCGGCAAAGGCGCGGCTGCTGTCAAGCACTAAGGTGTCGCTGAATCCGGATACGAGCGCTATGCTGATGGGCAGTCTAATCTGGTACGCCAACCTTCAGGATGAGGCGGATGAGCAGTTTGATAGTCTGTTGAAAAAGTTGGAGCGTTACCCGCGGCTCCGCCTTATAGCGCAGCAGGTGTTTTTGAGTATGTATCCGGCGTCGATCATTTTTAGATCAGAATTAGACACGTTAGCCAGTACCGGGCTTGATCCGAGTGCAAAAAAGTACATTGATGCTATCTACAGCAGATACGTCGGCTTTAAAAAGAAGCTCAAAAAGATTGACAGTCTCTTGGCGGTTGACACGTCAAGAAGAGGCCTGATGAACGACTTTCAAGCTGCTATTGAAACAGAGGATTCGTTCAATATCAAACGACTCTCTAAAAGGGTGGAGATTGAGGCAAGCCTGTCCAGTAGTGATACCGGGAATTTGCCGCTTCTGGAGGGGTTTCGCAATGCTGCGAAAACGGAAAATCTGGACAGTATCATAATATTCTCTGAACAGCTACTGGCTGGAGCCAAGCCGATCAGTGCAATTGATGCACGCATACACGCCTGGGGCGACAGTGCAGAAAAAATCCGGCAGTTAATGAGCAATATTGAAAAGGAGGTCAATGATACCGTCAATAAAAACCCTGACAATTTCGCCAGTTTGCTAGCCATAAACCATAAGCAGGATGTTGTGGCTCATGCACCGCTCACGGTTGTTAATGAGGCAGCCACGCGCTTTGCCGTAAGTAAGCAGGCCTTCAACGTCAATTACCTCACGGATGTCTCCGGCCCACAGGCGGCCTTCCATATGCCCTCACAGTCAGAGATGATAGATGCGGTGGCCATTTACCTGGCCAAGCGCATGAAGCAGGAGGCGGTGATGTGGTTCTTTGAAACCATTTCCAAAAACGCAAAGAGCTATCCGCTGATCGCCACCTTCTTTCCCAATACCATCAAGATTCTGCGCAGCTACGAGGTCTACGAGATACCCAACATGGGCGCGCAATGGCAGTACGCATTGTCCAAAGACTTCACCACCATGCCCGAAAATGTGCTGACCAGCCAATGGATGCAGCAGCGTTGTCCCGGCCTGGCGAAGTACCAGTCATTTATTACCGGCGGCACGGCTATGGCGGCCATGCTGCAGGAGCGTTATTCTTACCGCGATATTATCTCAAAGCTCTACTTAGACAGCAAGGCGCAGGCCGATGGCGAAACGGGATTCGGGTTTAACAAGGTGACGGGTCTGTTCTATGCGGCCCATACGGAGCTCTTCATGCCGGACAGCAATCAGCGCTACCGCATGCTGAAGTATGAAGACTACCGTGGCATGAGCGTCGCAGAGCTGGAAATAATGATCAGCTTGCTGGACATGAAGTACAACGGCATTTTTAGCAAGATGCTGGCCGGTATGGATAAGAAACTGGAGTTTAAAAGCGACAGCCGCGTAAAGGCGGAGGACATCCGCATGCTGCTGGGCAAGGTAGAGCAGACGATCAATAGAATTGAAACCATGCGTCGTGAATATATCCGGCAGATGCAGGCGCAGAAGGATGGCGGCAATAAGGATTGGGATTATAGCACCTATAACGTCTGGACGTCGGCCAGCCAGCTCTGGAGCATTTATGATACAAAGTGGGCGAGCACCAATATCTTTTCCGACGAACTGAATGATTCTCGCCAGGCGTTTACGTATGCGGGAGACCTGTACGAGGTGTATAATCTCATCTCCAAGAGAAATTACGCAGGGGCGGTGAACAATACGCTGAAGCTTGTTGATTCTATATTCTACAGCAACAGGCCAGCCGCTGGTGCGGAAAAGGAATTTGTATACCCGGCTAAAGACGCGAAAAGGGTTCAGGGTCTATTTGGGGAGAGTGAATTGCTGAAAGAAGTTTCCACCCTCATTGAGCAAAAATTCAAGGGTCCCAGATCCATTGAGACCACAAGGCTGGAATACCTCATCAATACTTACAAATTTGAAGTAGATACCAACGGAAATATGCGCTTTGGGCGGACAAGTCCAATGGCTTCGATCGTCTTTGAGAAGGACCGGCATGCCGTTCAGCAGATTCGCAAGCTAGCCGCCTTCCTCAATGATGCAGCGCTGGCGCAAAATGATAAACAACTGGCTAAGTCTATTGAAAGCTATGCGCTGCCGCCGGGCTCCTACAAGCGCAAGCGGAATAATTGGTACTCTCTGGATCTTAATGCTTATGCCGGCGTTTACGGAGGCATGGAAGGATTGTTTCAAGACAGAAAGGCGCCCGACGACTATGCTGGCGTGGTTGGCTTTTCCGCGCCAATCGGCTTGACGCTGAGCAAGACTTTCAGCAGGAAAAAATGCCCTGACGATAGAGACGATACCTACATTCTGAATCCCAATAAGGTAAAGCTGAGCCGCAACAATGTACGGTACCGGAGTAAGCTGAACGTGGCTATGACCCTGAGCATCGTTGATCTCGGAGCCGTTGTCAGCTACCGGCTAAGCAATACTACCGCCCAGGCCTTGCCTAGGGAGGTGAACTGGCAGCAACTGCTCAGCCCGGGTCTGCACTTTGCTGTAGGCATTCCATCTACACCGCTGGTCGGTATGATGGGCGCACAGTTTACGCCGCTCCTGCGGGAAGTCACAGAGACTCAAAAGCAGTACAATGCTTTTCGCATATATGGCGGGCTGTATTTTGACCTGCCATTACTCAATTTCTGGGAACGGAAGCGGATCGCTTACTAATCAGAGGAGTCCATTTGTGTGATTTCCGAATCTGCCGCAGTGGTTTTAAGAAGAAATAAAATAATCACAGTCTATCCCCATATCCACCGGGGCTCCTGCGCTGGCATTACCTTTGAACCCTTCAAGACTAAACCAACAATCTTAAACCAGTAATAATCATGGCAGCAGTATTCACGGATGCAAATTTTGACACTGAAGTAATGGCCGGCGACAAGCTTACGGTCGTTGACTTCTGGGCCCCCTGGTGCGGCCCGTGCCTCGCCCTCGGTCCAACCATAGACGGCCTTGCGAAGGATTACGAAGGCAAGGTCAATGTAGGCAAGGTCAATGTGGATGAAAATCCTAACCTTTCTGTCAACTACGGCATTACCTCCATTCCCTGTGTGCTTTTTATTAAGGACGGCCAGGTAGTAGACAAGCAGGTAGGTGCCGCGCCGAAAAGCGTGTTTGAAAAGAAAATTCAAGCGCATATGTAAGCCAGCAGTGGCTTCAGCCAAATACCGGATATCCTTAATCCGCGGCTTCAGCCGTGGGAAATCCCGAGAGGCGCCCAACAAAGGCCGCCTCTTGTTTTCTTTGCACCTATGCAAGAGCGGCAGTACGACGTAGTAATCATTGGTGCCGGTCTCGGTGGCCTGCTCTGCGCTGTAATGCTTGCTAAAGAGGGCAAAAAGGTCTGCGTCCTGGAGAAGAATCGGCAGATCGGAGGCTGCCTGCAGACTTTTGCCTTTCAAAAAAAGGTCTTTGACGCCTGCGTCCACTACATCGGCGGGCTGGGCGAGGGGCATACGCTGCACCAGATTTTCAGTTATGCCGGCATAGTGGACGCCCTGCCGCTTCAGGCGTTGGATAGTAGAGGCTTTGACCATATCGCCTTCGGCGGCGAGTCAGAAACCTTTCCAATTGCTACGCGAGAGCATTTTATTGAAAATCTGCTGCCGCACTTTCCGGCCGAGGAAATGGCCATGCGGCAATATTTATCGCTGATTGAAGCTGTGACGGCACATTTCCCGTTGTACAATCTGAAGCACGCCAGCGCAAGCGCGAAAGATGCGGTGACTGATATGGAACTCATGTCCACCCTGCGTAAGCTCACTACAAACGAGCGCCTTATAAAGGTCTTGGCCGGCAACAATCTGCTTTATGCAGGCGTTGAAGGGCAGACGCCGTTCTACGTCCATGCCATGAGCGTAGACGGTTATCTCCACAGCGCGCATAAGGCTATTCCTGGCTCTTCCGCTATCGCCAGACTTTTGTGGCGGGAACTGCAGCGGCACGGCGGCGAAATCCATCGGCACGCTCAGGTGGTGTCGCTTCGTGAAGCAGGAGGTGTGCTCCAGTGGGCAGAAACCGCTGACGGTCAGCGATGGATGGGCGCACAGTTTATAGCGGCCGTACATCCGAGTGTGCTTTTTGCGCTAACCGGGCATCACACGTTTCGGCCGGCCTTCCGCGAGCGGGTAGGGGCGTTACCACATACGCCGCCGGGCATTATGATTAATCTGGTTTTAAAACCGGCTGCTATTCCTTACGAACCGCGGAACATTTATTGGCATCCGTCGGGCGAGGTTGTGGGGAAGCCGACTATGCACGGCATTCAATGGCCGGACACGCAGGCGCTCTTTTTCAATGAAGACCGCTCAAATCCCGGTTTTGCAGAATCAGTTACGATATTGGCTTATGCAGATGCGGCGCAGTTTGCGCGATGGGCGGAAAGCGAAAACATAACAGGTACAAACGGGCGGCGGAATGATGCATATACAGCTCAAAAAGATGCCGTGGCTGACACCTTATTGGAAAAAACCTTTCTCCGTTTTCCGGAATTGAAGGATGCGATCGTAGGGCGGAGTATCGCTACACCGCTCAGTTTCCGCGATTATACAGGCACGCCGGGCGGGTCGCTTTACGGGCCACTAAAGGATGTTCGTCATCCTGGCTTTGCTATGCTGCCGGTGCGTACCAGAATCCCGAACCTATTCCTTACGGGCCAGAATGTGAATATGCATGGCGTAATGGGCGTTAGCATGACGGCAATAGCCACCTGCGGGCAGTTGCTCGGAACCGACTATCTGCTGGAGCGGATACGCAATGCCTGATTTATCTTTGAAATATTACTCCGAATTCAATGATGAAAGTTGTCTGCACGCTATTGCTTCCTTTAATCACCATTTCCTGCAGGGCACAGGACACGAAGCAGCATTTCAGTAGAAGTGGCAACCAGCAGAAGCCCGCCCCGGCGCAAAGCCCGCGCACCGACACGCAGCGAGCAATGCCGGTAGTAAAGCCCGATACGAATCGCCAGTCACCGATGCCCGTTATCAAGCCACAGCCCGGTGTGCAGCCTAAATAGGCTATACTGTGGACGAAACGTATTTTCCCAAATCGGCGTTAAACGTAATTAGTGCCACCTTGACGGGAAGGGCCGGCGGCTATTTTTGTACTTTCGCGCTCCCCGAAGATTCTGGACTTCCTTTTATTCCGAAATCCGAAATCGTTCTGCTGAGCATAGCCGAAGCACGCACCCCGAAATTCCCCAATGGATTATTCCGAACAGATTGACCGCAGCCGTCTGCCGCGCCATATAGCCATCATTATGGATGGCAATGGCCGTTGGGCCAAGGAGCGTGGCAAAGACCGCGTATATGGTCATCACGAGGGCGTATTATCGGTACGTGATATTGTAGATGCCAGCGCGGAAATAGGCATTGAATACCTGACACTCTACGCTTTTTCTACTGAAAACTGGAACCGGCCGAAGGAAGAAGTGGCCGCGCTGATGGAATTGCTGGTAAACACCATTCGGAAAGAGGCTGAGGAACTGAAAAAGAACGGCGTACGCCTGCATGTCATTGGCGATGTGGAAAGCCTGCCGGCCGTGTGCCAAAAGGAGTTGAAAGAGGCAATGGATATGACCGCGCACAATACGCGGCTCAACCTGATCCTGGCCCTTAGCTACTCTTCGCGCTGGGAGATCACCGCCGCGGCCCGCCGCCTTTCCGTAGATGTAGCCGTCGGCAAGCTGGAAGCCACAGACATTGACGAGAGCCTTTTCAGCACCTACCTCGCCACCGCCGCATTTCCCGACCCGGAGCTAATGATCCGCACGAGCGGCGAGCATCGCATTTCAAATTATCTGCTCTGGCAGCTCGCTTACGCCGAGCTATACTTTACGCCGGTGCATTGGCCGGCCTTCCGCAAACCGCACCTGCTGGAAGCCATTTACGACTATCAGCAGCGGGAGCGCCGCTTCGGGCTTACGTCCGAGCAGCTTCTGTGCGCCACTCACACCACACCACAACCCGACGAATCCCGGCATGCATAGATTGCTGTTGCGCTCCTTTTTATTGGTTTCTTGCTTTGCCTTTGTCACGCCCGTGCTGCGCGCGCAGATAGGCATGCCCGGTGGCAGCTCTAGAAGCGGCCTGGGCGGTAACGTAAGCGCGTCTGAGCCCGCGCGCCCAAAGGAATATGAGATTGGCGGCATTACCGTTACGGGCGCCAATTTTCTGGATCAGGAGCTATTGCTGGCCGTTGCAGGCCTGAAGGCGGGTGACAAGGTGCGCCTTCCCGGCGACGATGCCATTGCCCGTGCCATCCGACAGCTCTGGAAGCAGGATCTGTTTGCGGATGTGCACATTGACATCACCCGTTTTGCTGGTGATAAGGTGTTTCTCAATATCGTGGTGGAAGAGCGGCCCAAACTGAGCCGGTACAACTTCCGCGGCGTGAAAAAGGGCGAGGCAAACGAGCTGAAAGATAAAGTGGGCCTGATGGCGAGCCGCGTTGTGACTGATGCGGTGAAAAAGGAGGCTACAGTGCGTGTCCGGAAATTTTTTGTGGACAAAGGCTACGGCGGTGTAAAGGTGGCAGTGCGCGAACGCAAGAGACACCAACAAAGTAAACAGCGTCATCCTGACTTTTGATGTTGATAAAGGCCCGAAGACGCACATCAACCAGATCAACATTTCCGGCAACGAATCTGCCACTACTGCCGCACGCCTGAAGCGCACTTTCCGCGGCACGAAGGAAATGAGCCGCCTTACGCTGCACCCGGATGAGGATAAGAGTGTTTATAGTAATACGGAACGCGGTCTTTTGGTAACTACATGAAGAATTTCGGCTTCCTGTCGCCCACCAAAACGCTCGATGCGCTGGACCCGTATTTCCGCTTCAAGCTATTCTGCGGCTCCAAGTACAATGAGCAGAAATTTGAAGATGACAAGCAAAGCCTGATTGCGCATTACAACTCGCTCGGCTACCGCGATGCCGCTATTGCAGCTGACACGGTTTATGCGGTTAAGAATGGCAACCTCAATATTGATGTAAAGGTTGCGTGAAGGCCGGCGCTATTATTTTGGCGATATGGCCTGGAAAGGCAATACGAAGTACAGCAACGAGCAGCTTTCCAGGATTCTCGGCATCAAGAAGGGAGACGTTTATAATGCGGACTTATTAGAAAAGCCGCATTGGCCGCCAGCTTTCGCCGGAAGGCGGGGAGGATATCTCCTCTCTGTATATGGATGACGGCTATCTCTTCTTCAACATTGACCCTGTAGAAACGGCTATCACCGGCGATACCATCAATTACGAGATGCGCGTTACTGAAGGCAGTCAGGCTACCATTGGCCAGATCAACATTTTTGGCAACGATCGCACGAATGAGCATGTCATCCGCCGGGAGCTTTATACACTTGCCCGGCAATAAGTTCTCCCGCGCCGACCTAATCCGCTCGCAGCGCCAAATTGCCAACCTGGGCTTCTTTGACCCGGAAAAAATCGGCATTCAGCCCAAGCCGCACCCGGAAACCGGCACCGTGGACATTGATTATACGGTGGTGGAAAAAAGCTCTGACCAGCTTCAGCTTTCAGCCGGCTTTGGCGGCGGGGTAAGCTTCTATGGCAATGTCGGTATCGCCTTCTCCAACTTCTCCGTCCGCAATATTTTCAAGCCGAAGTACTGGGACCCGCTGCCGGTGGGCGATGGGCAGAAATTCTCCATCAACTACCAGTCCAACGGGCCGCTGTATAATTCCTTCAATACCTCTTTCACGGAGCCGTGGCTCGGCGGCAAGAAGCCGAATGCACTGACAGTTTCCTTTGTTTACAGCCGTTATTCCGCGGCGTCAACGGCCGCCGATGCCAATACTTCTTACCTGCGTCAGTTAGGAGGAGGCGTTTCCCTCAGCCGCCGCCTGAAATGGCCGGATGACAACTTTGTGCTGACCTACGGCGTCAACTACCAGAATTACCTGTTGAAAAATTATACGCTGGTAGATACTTTCACGAATGGCTATAGTAATAACCTGTATTTCCGGATCGTTCTGGCGCGCTATACAGTTGACCAGCCGCTTTATCCGCGCAGCGGCTCCGATATCTCCTTTACGTTCCAGTTTACGCCGCCTTACAGTGCTTTCCGGGAACAGCGGGATTATGCCAGCGAGACAGATGCCGAGCGTTATAAGTTTGTGGAGTATCACAAGTATCGCTTTAAAGCGGACTGGTATCAGCGCATTGCGGGCAACCTGGTGTTCAAGCTATCTACGAAGTATGGCTTCATGGGCTATTATAATAAAGACATCGGCTTCTCGCCTTTTGAGCGCTTCCAGCTTGGTGGCGATGGGCTGAGCGGACAGTCGTACTTCATTGGCCGCGATATCATTTCGCAACGCGGCTATGAAGTGTATCAGTCCAATGCGACTATCTTTAATAAGTACACAGCAGAGGTACGCTATCCGTTCTCCCTTTCGCCTACTTCCACCATTTATGGTCTGGCGTTCTTTGATGCTGCGAATGCCTGGGGCTCTTTCAAAACCTATAATCCCTTTAAGCTGAATCGCGATGCAGGTCTGGGCGTACGGATCTTCCTGCCTATGTTTGGCTTGCTGGGCTTAGACTATGGTGTAGGCTTCGACCGTTATGATCAGGCGGCAGGCACCACTTCATTCAAGGACATTTCCAAATTCACCTTTATGCTCGGCTTTGAGCCGGATTAGCGGAAATTGATGGCATCAGCTTTGCCAAATCTAGTCATCACATAATTCACCTTTTTTATGAAAAAGCTACTCCTTCTTGCAGCCCTGACGCTGCTGTGTCGCGCCGGCTTTTGCGCAGCGCTACGCCGTTATTGATTCCAAGTACATCCTTGAAAAGCTGGTAGAATACAAGGATGCCCAGACTAAGCTGGACAATCAGAGCAAAACCTGGCAAACGGAGATCGACGCGCAGATGAGCGATGTAGATAAAATGTACAAAAGCTACCAGGCGGAGCGCGCTATGCTGAGCGACGAGATGCGTCGGAAGCGCGAAGATGAAATCACCGCCAAGGAAAAAGCGGCCCGCGACCTGCAGAAAAGCGCTTTGGCTATGAGGGCGACCTGTTTAAAAAGCGCCAGGAACTGATTAAACCTATTCAGGACCGCGTATATACCGCCGTGCAAAAGATGGCTGCTTCCAAGAGCTATGACATTGTGCTGGACAAGGCCGGAGGCGTTACCCTTTTCTACGCTAACCCGACTCTTGACAAGAGCGACGAGGTACTTAAACAACTTGGGGTTAACAAATAATGGCTGTTTCTTTGCCCCCTTAACGGAAGAATCCGTAAAAATAAATTCACTACGAAGAACTTAAAATGAAAAAGTTTGTAATGATGCTGGCCGCCGGCCTGCTGACCACGGTTTCCTCTTTCGCCATTGGCGAGGCGGCCAGTATGAAATTGGGCTATGTAAACAGCCAGGAGCTCCTCTCTGTGATGCCCGAAATGACTAAGGCCGATGCCGATCTGAAGAGCTTTGCCAAGCAATACCAGGACCAACTGGAAACGATGGGCAAGGAATTTGAAAAGAAAGGCACTGATTATCAGGCTACCGAAAAGACAATGAGCGATGCCGTGAAGACGGTGAAGCAGAAAGAACTGCAGGACCTGGAGGGCCGCATCCGCGAATTCCAGCAAAGCTCTCAGGAAAAAATCAGCAAAAAGAAAGAAGACCTCTACAAGCCTATCCTGGAGAAGGCCGATAAGGCCATCAAGGATGTAGCGAAGGAAAAAGGCTACGACTATGTGTTTGACGCCAGCGGCGGCTCACTGCTCTATGCTAAGGAAAGCGATAATCTACTGCCACTCGTAAAGACGAAGCTGGGCATTAAATAAAATTTGGTTTTGTCAATCTGAAACGGGCGCCCTTGAGGCGCCCGTTTCATTTCCGGCTCGTCAGAAAATTATAATCCCGCAGGAGCTGTGCCAGAAAATCGTACGGCTCCTGCTGGACAGTAATGCCCAGCACCTCCGTGATGCGGTGGGTAATGCGCTCCATGTACGCCTCGTGCTCCTTGGTGATACGCTTCACGTCCAGGAGGTTGCGAATGCCATTAATGTCCCGGTCGGTGAGGCGCATCACTTCGGGATATCGCACTTTGTAGGCTTCGTCGGCTATTTCCAGATAAATGGTCTTGTGAATGTCGGCCTTCGCGCGGTCTTCAATTACCAGGGTATTAGCCAGCGTATCGCCGAGGCGCTGCCCGCGCTTATTGAGCGCGAAGTAGAGAAACATGCCCAGCGCGCTGCCCATCAATATCAGCATGGCAATGCCGATCATTACCGCGTCCCGCGACGAATTGACATCAAACAGGATGGCAATGATGATGCCTGCCGCCAGAGGCACCAGAAAAGTGGCGCGGAACAGCAGGCGGATGAGGTATTGAGATATGCTGGCTTCATTACCTGTGATATTGACTACCCGTATGCCAATCGCCTTCTTGCCAAGGCTTTGCCCATGGAAAAAGACCTCCATTAAGAAGTGATAAAGCGTGGTAGGCAATACGTAGCCTACCACCATTATGAGCGTCCGTGCAGCGTCATTACCGGGCAGAATGCGATAAACAGCAAAGTTGAATGCCAGCCAGTAAAGCCAGAGGATCACACAGTCAATCAGGAACGCCAGGATGCGCTTGCCTACGGATGTGGTGGCAAATTCAAGATCTATGTTGAACGGCGTGGTGATGGAAATGACGGGCATAAAGCTTGGAAAGAGGCCCTGAGCAGCCGCCTCAATACCCAAATCTACTATCTTTAACCACGCTCCATTCAAGTCAGGATAATCAACATCATCAGGCTAATCTGAGGTTCAAATATGCGCGAAGGACAATTCATCAAGCAGAACAAGCCTCGCTGGAGCGAGTACGAAAATCCCACAGAAGACCCGGATGAGTTGGCCCGCCGCTTCACATACCTCGTGGACGACCTTTCCTACGCTAAGACTTTTTATCCGTCAGGAAATACCGTAAGGTATATCAACAGTCTTGCAGCTAATATCTACCTGTCTATCTATCGTGCCCGGCGGGAAAAGGGCAGCCGGGTCATTACTTTCTGGACGGAAGAATTGCCGCTCATTATGTTCCGTCACCGGCGGACGCTGTTGGTGGCTTTTATGTTCTTTTCGGTCTTCGTAGCTATGGGCGTTTTCTCCTCCATGTACGACCAGACCTTCGTACGCGCTGTTCTTGGGGACGGCTACGTAGACATGACCGAGCGTAACATTGCCTCCGGCGACCCGTTTGGTGTGTACAAAGGCGATAACCCGACCGTGATGTTCCTCCGCATTGCGTTGAATAATATCGGCGTCTCATTCAACTGCTTTATCCTTGGCATTCTTTGTTCCGTGGGCACGCTATACTTTCTTATGAGTAATGGCCTGATGCTCGGCGTATTTGAGCACATGTTTTTCAGGCATGGCCTCGGCTTTCAGAGCATACTCGTCATCTTCATCCACGGCACGCTGGAAATTTCGGCGCTCGTCATCGCCGGCATGGCAGGTATTGTGCTGGGCAATTCCATTCTCTTTCCCAAGACATTTACGCGCAGGCAATCCATTCTCCGCGGAGTAAAGGACGGTGTGAAGATCATGGTCGGCCTCATTCCCGTATTCATCGTTGCGGCCTTCTTTGAAGGCTTCGTGACGCGCTATACGAACATGCCGCTTTTGCTCAGTCTTTCCATCCTGGGTGCTTCGCTGTCCTTTGTTCTCTTTTACTACATCTTCTATCCGGCTGTGGTCGCACGGCGGGCGGCGCAGCATGAGCAAGGCACGCTTTGATTCTTTGCGGGCGATACTCATTTGCCTCGCAGTCTGCTGCGCAATAGAAACGCATGCGCAGGAGCCTGATGCAGATACCACAGTCGCGGACACAGGTTTCTACAGCAATGCCGACAGCGTAACAGCTATTGACGGCGAATACGTACCGGAGCGGCCCGTCATCTACAATTCGTCCGCACCCAGCGCCGCCGTTTGGCAGCAGGCAACAGCCGATAAGGCATATACCTACCGCGATGCGCGGGAGTATAACGGTAAAAAAGAAGAGCGTCCGCCTGACCTTTGGCTGCTCAGACTGTTATACTCAATCTTCGCCTTCTTCGCCTCGCCGTTAGGACAGATACTTCTTTGGGGGGCGCTTATTGCCATCGTCGGTTATGTTATTTATCGCATTGTCGCGGGGCAGGGCGGATGGATTTTTGGTGCAAAAGATCACCGTGCGGACAGTGGCAACGACGCCGTCGTGTCCGAACAAAGCCTCTTGGAAGCCGATTGGGAAAGCCTTATGCAGAAAGCCCTGCAATCCGGCGAGACCCGCGCCGCCATCCGCTTCAGCTATCTGCGCCTGCTCCAACTCCTGCAACAGCGCGGCCTCATCAGCTACCGCCCCGACAAGACCAACATAGATTACTACCGGGAGCTGGCTGACAAGCCACAGCGCCAGGACTTCCGCACGGTGATGCGGCAATACGAGTGGGCGTGGTACGGCAACATCATTCCTGAAAGGGCGACAATGGATAGTTACCTGCAAACCTTCAACGGCCTAAAAAATTCCCTCGTCAGCTGATGCGCAGGCCATTCACATATCGCCTGTGTCTTGTGCTGCTTAGCACCCTGTTTCTGCTTTCCTGTGACGACAAAAAGAAGGGTAAAATAGACTGGAGCGTCACGCTGGAACACGAAAAGAAAACGCCCTACGGCGCCGCCATCGCTTACGAGACGCTCCCGCAATACTTCCCCGCCGCCCGCCGTGAACCCCTTACCAAATGGTTCCGCTATACAAGCATTGACCAGCATATGTATGGCCGCTATGATAGCGCCAGCCTGCTCGTGCTCCTTGGGCTGGACTGCTACATGAGTGATGATGAATGGACATCGTTGCTACGCTATGTAAAAGCCGGCAATGAGCTGTTCCTGCTTTCCTCTAATCTGGACGTCCATCTCGCCCGTGCCCTCCATTGCAGCAAGGTGCGTAACGGCTACGAAGCGTATCCGCTTTCTCAATTCAACGACGGCACCGAGAATAAGGCCGCCCTGAAACTCCAGCCAGACACCAACAGCTCCTGGGGCTATATCGGCCGCAGCATCAGTAGCTACTTTGAGCCGCATCACTTGATGGAAGCCGATACATTACAGGAAGAAAGAAGCGAAAAAGAAAGCAACCTCTACGAACGCCGCACCCTGGAAGCCTCCATTGACACTACGCCAACTATCCTTGGCACCCATGCCGGCAAGCCCAACTTCCTCCGCTATAAAGTCGGCACAGGCCACATCACCCTGCACGCCGCGCCGCTGGTGATGTCTAATTACTTCCTGCTGCAAAAAGACAACAAGGCTTACTTAGATTCCATCTGGCATGCCTTCCCGGCAAACGTCTCCGTCGTCTATTGGAATGAATACTTCAAGCGAAGCACGCAGAAATCCACGCTCTCCGTTCTGCTCAAATATCCGGCAATGCGTTGGGCGCTCATCATTGCCGCGCTTACGCTGCTGCTGTACGTGCTCTTTGGCCTGAAAAGATTACAGCGCATCGTGCCCATCATTCCGCCGGTTGAAAATGCTTCCGTTTCCTTCGTGGAAACTGTTGGCCGGCTTTACTTCAATAAGGGGGCGCACGCCAACCTTGCCGAAAAGATGATCCAGCACTTCCTGGAATGGGTGCGCAACAATTACCACCTTGACACCAACGAGCTTGGCGAGCCATTCATCCGCCAGCTCGCCGCAAAAAGCGGGCGATCAGAACAAGACGCCGCCGACCTCATCGGTCGCATACACGACATCCGCCTCGGTGCAGCCGTTACGCCCGAATACCTTTACGAGCTCTACCGCTCCATCCAATCATTCTACAACGCCCGATAGCCCATATGGAAGCCCAACAACATTCCAACGCTCCAACACTCCAACACTCCGACCTAACCACCCTCACCGACTCCCTCCAGGAAGCCATCGGCCACATCGTGGTAGGGCAGGAGGGCATGGTGGAGCTGCTCCTTGCCGGCCTTCTGGCCGATGGGCACATTCTGCTGGAAGGCGTGCCCGGCGTTGCCAAAACCCTTACCGCAAAGCTTCTTGCCCGCCTCATTGACGTCCCCTTCTCCCGCATCCAGTTCACGCCCGACCTTATGCCCTCCGACGTCATCGGCACCAACGTCTTCAATCCGCAGTCAGCCACCTTCCAGTTTAAGCCCGGGCCCGTCTTCTCCAACGTCGTGCTCATAGACGAGATCAACCGCGCGCCCGCCAAGACGCAGGCCGCCCTCTTTGAAGTGATGGAAGAGCGCCAGATAACCGTTGACGGCATCACCCATCCCATGAAGCCCCCCTTCATGGTCATAGCCACCCAAAACCCCATAGAGCACGAGGGCACCTATCGCCTTCCCGAAGCCCAGCTGGACCGCTTCCTCATGAAAGTGACCGTGGGCTATCCCAACCTTGCCGAGGAGGTAAAAATCCTGGAGCGCCACTCCGGCGCGCCCCTTGCCGAGCAGCTGCAGGCCGTGCGCCCCATCCTCGCCGCAGAATCCCTTGCCGATGCCCGCGCGCAGGTCAAGGCCATCCACATAGAGCCCAAAATCCTCCAGTTCATCGCCCGCATCGTGTTTGAGACGCGCTCCGACCGCTCCCTCTACATCGGCGCCTCGCCCCGCGCCTCCATAGCGCTGCTGCAAGTGTCCAAAGCCATTGGCGTGCTGCGCGGGCGCAGCTTCGTCATTCCGGAAGATGTGGTGGAAGCCGCCATCCCCGTCCTCCGCCACCGCGTAAGCCTCACGCCGGAGCGCGAGATGGAAGGCGGCACCGCCGATGTGGTGCTGAAGGAATTAATAGGCCGGCTGGAGATACCGCGGTAGAGGTTGGAACGTTCCCGCCCCCGTTCCCGTCATGCCGAACTTGTTTCGGCACCTATCGGGCAGAGCGGGCACACAATAGGCCCCGAAACAAGTTCGGGGTGACGGGAACGGGGACATTTATGTTATCAGCGTTCCGTTCGCTATGCAGCAGCCGTTGCGTCGCACGTTTCATCGGCTGTCAGTCTGTTGGGCTTTTCGCGTGATATACATTTGTGAAGCAAACAATGACAGACGAAGAAATCCTACTCTCAGTAGAAGCTGTGAAGCGTAATCATGCTTTAGGTGGTATGACATTGAATGAACGGCTTGTTATGACAGGCCTAATGAAAGAGTTTAATAGGGCAAGGAAAAATGACAAGCTCAAAGCAAGGCGGATTTTAGAATTGATTTACGTTGATAAGCCAACTATCAATTATCTACTTAAGCCATTCTGGCAAAGGCAATGGTTATTTTGGGTTGGAATAATTAGGCTAATTACCGCATCAATTAAGTCTTATTGGAAGAAGTGGTGAATGCCTTCCACTGCGGCGCTTGTGGTTCTCCGTTCGCTCCCAATCTTCCTTTGCGTCGCACGTTTCATCGGCTATCAGTCTATTGGGCTTTTCGCGTGGGATGTATATTCGGTGTTGGTGATAATACCAACAACGGCGGAAAAAAAATTTAGACGAGCATGATTGCCCTAATGATCGGAACTGCCTTTATTAACATTGCCGCCATTGTTTTTACTGGTTATAGAGTCATCATGATCGCCGTTGACAACAAACCAACTAAAGCGTGGCGAATAATGCGTGCATTTCTTTTATTAGGACTCTTATTAGCAATAGGTTTGATTGCACGAGTCATTATTCAAGAAAATATGGCGCATTAGGACATCCCAGTTCGGCGTAGCGTGCGGCTACGTCGTGCTATAATGTAGCCTTTGGCTACCAGAGCTTCCATAATCACTACATAAGCCCCAACGGTAACCGGCGGAGCTTTCTAAATCACTACAAAAGCGCCCCCGGCCGCCGGTAGGGTGATTATTATTAATACATTCCCGCCAGCGGCGGCCTGGCAAGCAAATTTTCTTAATACAAAAGCGTCCCCGGCTGCCGGTGGGGCTTTTGCAGTAATATTTGTTTAATATCAGGCCGGTATTGCACAGAAAAAGGACGCGTTTTATTTTTATCGGCAAACACACGAGCCTTATGATAATAAAATCCATCCTCCTCAATCGTCTCCGCAACGCCGGCCTCGTCCAATTTTTCACCGACGCCGACGGCATCGTAGCCGCCACCCTCAGCGGCCCCTCCCTGGCGGCCATTGATGAGGAGCGTACCGCCTTTCTGGCCTCCAAAACGGCCATGTCGCAAAATTATCTGCTGGATGCCACCTCGCCCCTCACTCAGGAGGTGCTGGATGCAGACCTGCGCCGAGACGATGCGATGGCCGGCATACGCCACATGACGGAGGGCTATGCCCGGCATTTCAGCCGCGATAAACGCGCGGCAGGCGGGCGGTTGCTGCACGCCATCAGCATCTACGGGGAGGTAGTAGCGATGGCCTACCAGGATGAGACGGCCGCCATAACCAACCTGATAGCAGACCTGGATACAAAGCCGGAGCTGAAGGAAGCGATTGGCCTGCTGGAACTTGATGATTGGACGGCGGAGCTGCGGCACGCGAATATCAACTTCAACCAGAAGTACGCCGCGCGCACGGCGGCAATGGCGGCGGCCGACACGGGTACCAACATGGTGGAGCTGCGCAAGCCCGCCATCAACGCATGGTATGCCCTGCGCGACCAGATTGCGGCAAATTATAAGGTGGCTAAGGGCGCAGCCCCCTGGAGCACTACGGTAGGCCAGCTGAATACGCTGATAGATAAGTATAACGCCACGCTGGCGCGCCGCGGCGGCAACGGCGATGATGAAGAGACACCGCCGCAGGAAATTCCGGGCTCATAGCGCGCCGTGAAGGGCAGTAAAAGGGCCAAAAAGGCCCATTTGCACGCCTGGAAAGGCTTCAGCCTCAGCCCGGAACAATAAATGTTGGTTAAGCCGCGAAAAGCCTTGCCGGACGCGGGTTTCAGCGGGGCGGAAATGTGGAAAAAACTTGCCCTGAAAGGGGGAAAACCGGCTATTATTCAGTAAATTTGAGCATCAAAACAACTTTAATAAACACTACGAAAATGGCAGCAGCAGCAACAGCAGAAAAAGGGGCAGCGGACGACAAGCTCAAGGCGCTTAAAATGGCGATTGACAAGATTGACAAGGACTATGGGAAGGGCAGTGTGATGATGCTCGGCGACAAGACGGATAATGAGATTGAGGCGATTTCTACGGGCTCGCTGGGGCTGGATGTGGCGCTGGGCATTGGCGGTTTTCCGCGCGGCCGGGTAATTGAGATTTACGGCCCGGAATCTTCGGGTAAGACGACGATTGCCATTCATACCATTGCGGAAGCGCAGAAGAAGGGCGGCATTTGCGCGATTATTGACGCGGAGCATGCCTTTGATGCGGGCTATGCGCGTAAGCTGGGCGTGGATGTGGATAATCTGCTGATCTCCCAGCCGGATTACGGCGAGCAGGCGCTTGAAATTGCCGACCGCCTGATATCCTCCGGCGCGGTGGATGTGGTGGTGATTGACTCGGTGGCGGCCCTTGTACCAAAGGGTGAGCTGGAAGGCGAGATGGGCGACTCTAAGATGGGCCTCCACGCCCGCCTGATGAGCCAGGCGCTCCGTAAGCTGACGGCTACGATTTCAAGGACCGGTACGATATGCATCTTCATCAACCAGCTTCGGGAGAAGATTGGCGTGATGTTCGGCAACCCGGAAACGACTACGGGCGGTAATGCGCTGAAGTTCTACGCGTCTGTGCGCCTGGATATCCGCCGCATCAGCCAGATTAAGGACGGCGATACGGCAACGGGCAACCGCACCCGCGTGAAGGTGGTGAAGAATAAGGTGGCGCCGCCGTTCCGCCAGGTAGAGTTTGACATTGTGTTTGGCGAGGGCATCTCTAAGATTGGTGAGGTGATAGACATGGGCGTAGAGCTGGGCATCCTCAGCAAGAGCGGCTCATGGTTTGCCTACGGCGACAATAAGATTGGCCAGGGCCGCGACGCGGTGAAGACTTTCCTGTCTGACAATCCTGAAGTAATGGATGAGGTGGAAGGCCGCATCCGCGAGCAGCTGATGGTGAATACTACTGCAGCTGCTGAGGCGTAATACAACTTCTTTGCAATGAAAAAGCCCCGAGCATTTGCTCGGGGCTTTTGTTTTGTGCAGTCTGCGCTGCGGACTAAGACTCCGGATTCAGCACGGCCACAAACTCATTCTTGCCGTCAAATAGCATCTTCGCTGTTTGCTGAACATCTGCCGGTGTAAGGGCGTCAATCCACTTTTCATAGTCCAGCACATGGCTGCGGTCGCGGCCCCAAAAGAGAATCTCTTCCAGCTTGCCGCTCCAGTAAGTATTCTCCTTTACGTTGATGCGGTGCTTCTCGCGCCACTGGCTTTTTACCTTTTCCAGGTCTTTTGCGTCTAAGCCATTTTGCTGGAGGCTTCTGATTTCCTCGGCAGCGGCAGCAAGCAGTTTGTCCACATTCTCCGGACCGCAAGGGAGGTACATAAGCATCTGATAGTGGGCGTAAGGCTCCCTGGCAACTTCTGCCTGAAAGCCGCCGCTGTAGATGCCGCCCAGCTTTTCGCGCAGGTCTTCAATCACCTTGATGTTGAGTACCTCCGCCACAGCCTGCGTTTTCAGCGCGAAGTCTTCGGAGTAAGGCACTTCGCCGTGATACATAGCTACGATGAGACTCTGCTTTTCCTTGCCTTTATGAATGTCCAGCTTCATTTTGCCAGTGACGGGGCGTACGCCGTTGTCTTTGTATGCAGGCTCCTTGCCGGATGAAGGCAGCCCGCCGAGATAAGTTTCCAACAGTGGAATAGCCGTTGCTGGCTCCACATTTCCGACCAGGAAGAAGTGATACCCATTCGCGTTGCCGAACTCATTCCGGTAGATCTCCATCGCTCTGTCCAGCTTGATGGCGTCAAAGTCCGCTGGCTTCGGCACGGGTGACGGCGCGAGTGGATTATGCTTGTAGAGCACGCCGAATGTGCTATCCAGAAACGAAACCTGCGGGGATGCGGAGAGGTATTGCAGTTGCTGCTTTTGCTTCAGTCGGTAGGCATCAAACAACTCTTCGTCTTTACGCGGCGCAGTTGCGCGGAGGTAAAGAAGCTGGAGCATAGTCTCAAAATCCTTGATGTTGGAAGCACCGGAGATGTTGTCTTCAATGTCAGTAAGGCCCATCTTGACCGTTGCCACCTTACCGCTCATGATGCGCTCCAGCTCTGTAGGCGTATGGCTGCCGAAGCCCATTGATACAACTGACGCAGTCGCATATTGCGCATTGCTTTTGTCCGCCACCCCGTAATTGCTGGTGCCGCCTTTTTTGGTGCCGGTCAGCTGTATTTCATCGCTCTTAAAATCGGTCGGCTTAATCGTCACCTTTACGCCGTTGCTTAGCGTGTAAGTGGTCGCACCAAGGTCAGCTTCTACTTGCTGAGATACCACCTTGCCGGCTTTCGGCATTTTATCCAAGAGTGCAGCAGCTACTGCACTTTCCTTATTCGCTGCTACCTTTTGCGCAAATGCCTTCTGCGACATGGCAAGTAGCGCGGCGTCGGTAGGTAACTTCAAGTCCGCTTTTTGCGGTGAGGTGATGAGTGTGAATGTGTTCAGGCTGCTCATCCACTTCTTTGGCATCGTAGAAACATCGGTTACAGTGATGCCGGGCATCAGGGTTTTGTAATATCCATGCTCAGCTTCTAAGCCAGGCATTGCTTCGCCGGTGAGAAAATTGCGGATGTATTCTTCTACGTATTCCTGGCTTGCCGTGGTGCGGCGCTCATTGTACATTTTTTCAATACCAGCCAGCATTTCGGCTTTGCTGCGCTCCAGCTCCATTTGCGTAAATCCGAAGTCGCGCGCTTTGAGCAGTTCGGCGGCTAAGGCATTCAGCGGCATTTCTATGCCTTCATTGCTGAATGCGGTACCGGCGGTGAAGCTTTCGTAGCCGCGAATCAGGTTGTCAAATTCTACTGAAGCAAATGCAAAGGGCGGCTTAGCGCTCTGCGAGAGGTCGCGCAGACGGTGGTTGATAATGCTTAGCGCCAGATTACGCACCATCGTCTCGCGATAATCGCCGACCGTGACGTCCTCATGTTTTTCCTGCACGGGAAAGATGACGTTTAGGGAAGGGCGGATGGCCTCCTTGTCACTCACTACCATCGCCTCTGGCTTAGTACGCGGTTTTGCAGTAATGTACTCGCGCTTCTTTTCGGATGGCGGATTGATTAAGCCGGCGAAATGCGCTTGCAGCATCTTCATTGCGGTGGCGGAATCAATGTCGCCTACTACCATTACAGCCTGCAGGTTTGGACGATACCAGTCTTTGTAATAGCGACGAATGACCTCCGGTTTAAAGCTTTTCAAAATCTCATCCTTGCCAATGGGCAGACGGTCAGCGTAAAGCGTACCGGAGGCGTACTTCGGAAAGTACTTTTTCAGCATCCGGTCCTCGGCACCTTTGCCAAGGCGGCTTTCCTCCAACACCACGCCCCGTTCTTCATTGATGTCTTTGTCGGTAAGCAGCGCATTATGCGCCCAGTCTTCAATGATTTGAAAGCCCTTTTCCAGATTGCCGGGCTTGTCCGTGGGAATTGGCAGAATGTAAACCGTCTCGTCAAACGACGTGTACGCATTGAGGTCAGCGCCAAATTCCACCCCAATGCTTTGGAGATAACTCACCAGTTCGTTCTTTTCAAAATGCTGAAGACCATTGAAATTCATGTGTTCCATGAAGTGCGCAAGGCCCAGCTGGTCTGGTGCCTCCAGAATAGAACCAGCCTTGACCACCAAGCGCAGTTCCACTTTGTTCTCGGGCTTTTTATTGGAGCGGATGTAATAGGTAAGCCCATTATCAAAGGTGCCTTTGATCACTTTTGGATCTTGAGGAAGACTTGCTGAGAGGTCTTGCGCGGGTGCTTTTATAACGCACAGCAGGAATGCCGCCGCGAGCATGGCGCGCGACAAACGGGTGGGGGAGAACATGAATAAAATTCCTTTCTGCGAATGTAACGACGGGATAACTTGGGCCGTCGCCAATGATTTTTTAAACCTGCCGATGGGCAAATTGTGGTGGCCGAAGCTTGCCTGTCGTCCAGCGTAAGGAGTTTATCTTCGCAACCATTCCACATCTATTATGGCACTCATCAAATCCATCTCCGGCATCCGGGGAACGATTGGCGGCGCACCGGGCGCAGGACTCACTCCAATAGACATCGTTAAGTTCACGACAGCCTATGGCGCGTGGCTGATGCAACGCGGTAATGGCCGAAAGATTGTCATTGGTCGCGATGGTCGCATTTCCGGCGAGATGGTGCGTAACATCGTAGTAAGCACGCTTCAGGGCCTCGGTTTTGATGTGGTCGACCTTGGGCTAAGTACAACACCAACCGTGGAAATTGCCGTTCCGGCGGAAGGAGCTACAGGCGGAATCATTCTTACTGCCAGCCATAACCCAAAGGAATGGAATGCGCTGAAGCTTCTCAATGAGAAAGGTGAGTTTATTTCTGCGGAGGACGGCGCCTGGATTCTGGATTATGCGGAGAATGGCACGCCGCAATTTGCGGAAGTAGGAAAACTCGGAAGTCTCACGTACAACAGTGTGTATATGCAGCAGCACATTGACGAGCTGCGGGCGCATCCGTTGGTAAACGTTGACGCCATTCGGGCTAAAAAGTTCAAAGTCGTGGTAGATGCCATCAATAGTACGGGCGCCATTTTCGTTCCTGCCCTGTTGAAGGCTTTGGGTGTGGATGATGTGACGGTGATTAATGAGGAAGTGTCCGGAAAATTTGCTCACAATCCCGAGCCGCTGCCGGAGAATCTACGCGAGCTCTGCAGCGTAGTAGCAAAGAGCGGTGCCCACCTTGGCATTGCCGTTGATCCGGATGTTGACCGACTTTGCTTTGTCTGCGAGGATGGCAGCCTTTTTGGCGAAGAATACACGCTCGTTGCAGTTGCAGACTACATACTTCAAAATAAGAAGGGGAACACCGTCAGCAACATGAGCAGCACACGCGCACTGCGCGACGTGACAGAAAAACATGGCGGTCAGTATTTTCCTTCTGCCGTTGGTGAGGTGAATGTGGTGAACAAGATGAAGGAAGTAGATGCTGTCATCGGCGGAGAAGGCAATGGCGGCGTTATCATACCGGAGCTGCACTATGGTCGCGATGCGCTTGCTGGCATAGCGCTTTTTCTCACACACCTGGCCAAGAGCGGTAAGACAGTGAAAGGTCTGCGTGGCACCTATCCGGATTATTTTATTTCCAAGAATAAAATTGAGCTGGACGAAGGCCTGAATGTGCAGGAGATTTTTAGCCGCATCAAAGCAAAATACGCCAGGCAGGAGATTAACACCGAAGACGGACTAAAGATCAGCTTTGACCGCGACTGGGTACACCTGCGCACTTCCAATACCGAACCGATTATCCGCATCTACGCCGAAAGCGTGAGCGAGACGATGGCAGACAACATTGCCAAGAAGATGATGGCCGATATCCGCGAGGCAATGATGGAGCGAGTGTAAGCTTGTTGGAATGCTGGACACATCGCGTTGGAGCGTTAAACTGTTCCGGAAGACTTCAACACGCCAATCATTTACTTCACCTGCAAGACCTTCTCCTCGCCTACAATGTAGATGCTGCGGAAGTGCGTTGGTTCAATGCGCTTGCAGCCGGTGAATCTTCCAAATGCCGGGAGTATCATTGCGCGCTGCCCGATGGCAAAACATGGAAAAGACCCCGCGCCGCGCACGCTGATGCCCGGATGTATGTGGCCATGAATCGTATAATGCCCTTCGTGCGCAACATCATCATGCGCGATGTAGAACGGACCTACCGCCAGGCCCTCGCGATGCACTTCAAAATTCAGTGACTGATAAAAGGATGCAGTAAGGATATCATGGTTGCCCATTACGAAGTGAATGTGCAGTGCCTTGTGTGCAGCGCGCCAATGCGTGAAATCGTCCACTTCGCTATTGTGCTTACTATGAAAAAGATCTCCGGCAATAATCAGTTGTTCAGCTCCCCAATGCTGCAGGATATGTGCTAAGCGAACAGCATCCGCCTGCTGCGTGCTGCCCGGCATCGGTATGCCGTGTTTACGGAAATGAGCGCTTTTGCCCCAGTGCACATCAGAAAGTATCATCGCGCGCTGTGCCGGCCACCATACTGCACGCTCTGGAAGCAGGTATAGGTGCTCGCCTTGCAGCATTATTTCTTGCGTCACAGATGTAAAGATACTTACGCCCCATGACCTTGTCCGACGTCGTTACACTTCGTTCAGGCCACTACCGCGATAGGGTCGTGCGCTGCTGCCGTCGCGGGATTTGCTGAAAGCCTTTACACCGCTGGCCTTTCGTTCCGCAGCAATCTTTGAACGCGCTTCATCTGGAAGATGTAGCTCTTCAATGCACTGCGGGCTGCAGCAGCCTTCCATCTTTGCAGCGCAGGCTGCGCATTGGATAAAGAGGAGGTGGCAGGCATCGTTAGCGCAATTCACATGCGTGTCAGCAGGCAGTGCCGCATTGATGGCAATGGGCAATGACGTCTTCGGTAATACGCTCGCCCATACGCTCGTCAAAAACGAAATTTTTGCCGACGAACTTCAGCGGGCAGGCCTTCTTCCTTTGCGCGGCGGGCATATTCGATAATGCCGCCATCCAACTGAAAGACGTTTTTGAAGCCATGATGCAGCAGGTAAGCGCTAGCCTTCTCACAGCGAATGCCGCCCGTACAGTACATCACAATCGGTGCGTCCTTTTTGTCCTGCAGCATTTCTACCGCCATCGGCAACTGCTCGCGGAACGTGTCGGACGGAACTTCGATAGCGCCCTCAAAATGGCCTACCTCATACTCGTAATGATTGCGCATGTCAACTACCACCGTATCGGGATTTTCCGTCAGCGCATTGAACTCTGCTGCCTTGAGGTGCGTGCCGCCTTGCGCAGGGTCAAAATGAGGGTCGTCAATGCCGTCAGCTACAATTTTTGGGCGCACTTTGATGCGCAGCACCCAGAATGATTTGCCATCATCATCCACAGCAGTGTTAAGGCGGATGCCAGTCATCTCCGGGTAGCTGTAGATGATATCGCGAAACGCTTCAAAGCGGGATCTGCGGTACGGAAATTTGGCGCATTAATGCCTTCATGAGCTACGTAAATGCGGCCAAAAACTTTTTCGGCGCTCAGCTTTCCGGTATAGCCCGTCGCGAAATGCCTGCGGGTCCTGAATGTGGAAGTATTTGTAAAAAGAAACAGTGCGTGCGCGGCTCGGTTTCGGCCAGCATGCGCTGCTTAAGCTCTTCGTTATTGATGCGGTTGTGGAGGACGGACATCGGTCTGTATGCTAGGCATATAAATATCGTACGAGATCCCGCTTCAGGAATGACAAAATTTATACAGCACGTCAGCTATTGAATCTAAAGCCAGCGCAGCGGATTCCTCCGGCCGCATCAGGATGTAGCGCTTCATGTTCATCCAGAAGGCCAGCACCATATAAATGATGAGCGGGGAGCCAAGGGTAAGGAAGGAAATGTAGATAAACCACATCCGGATGCGCGAGGTAGCCAGGCCCATACGCTCGCCAATGGCGGTGCACACGCCAAAGGCCTGCCATTCTATGGCCGACTTCCATTGGATGATGCGCTTATTCATAATTATTTGCACGGCAAAAATACGCAGGTCCGTGCTGTCGTAAAAAGTAAAATATGGTGCCACGCCGCAGGGCGCGAAATTTGACGGACATTTGGTGGTACGCAAAGCCGACTGACGAAGCCCACAATGAAACTCCTTTCCGCCGACCAAATCCGCGCCTGGGATGCCGCGACTATATCAGCGCAAGGCCTGACCTCCCTGCAACTGATGGAGCGGGCGGCAAGTGCTTGCACAGACTGGCTTACCAGCCCGCTATGGCCTTGAGACGCCGTTTCTGATTGTTTGCGGCACAGGCAATAATGGCGGCGACGGCCTTGCCATTGCCAGGCAGCTTTTGACAAAAGGCTACGCCGCTATGGCGATGCTGGTGCGGCATACAGACGGGCTTTCGCCCGATTGCGCTGCAAACCTCGAACGGCTTGGAACCGTCTGCGCGTTCAGGAATTGCAGGAAGGCGATTTCATTACAGAACTGCCGGCAGAAATTGTCATGATAGATGCCCTGTTCGGTACAGGACTGAACAGGTCACTGAATGGATATATTGCCGAATTCATCAATAAGGTGAACCGATTATCCAATACCAGAATAGCCGATTGATATTCCCTCTGGCCTGCCTGCGGACGGGCCTGCCTGAAAAGGACGCGTCGATTCTGAAGGCAACGCACACGCTTACCTTTCAGCAATACAAACGCGCAATGCTGCACCAGGAAAGCGGCATTTTCTGCGGTGAAGTGCAGCTGTTGGACATTGGGCTGACGCCAGATTTTCTGACCCGGGCGGAAACGCATTGGTATACAGCAGACACGGCCGAAATAAAGCCTCATTACCGCCCGCGAGACCCCTTTAGCCATAAAGGCACGCATGGTACTGCCTACATCGTCGGCGGCAGTATGGATTGGTTGGTGCGGCGCTGCTGGCTACTCAGGCAGCGGGCCGGGCAGGAGCAGGTAAAGTGCGGGCACTGGTACCTGGAGTGCGGCTACATTGTTATTCAGGGCGGCGCGCCGGAAGCGATGTGTCGGACGAGCGGACAACGGTTTCTGGAAGCTATTGAAGGCTGGGAGAGCGCAAAGGGCATTGGCGTTGGCCCGGGATTAGGAAAGGAGCCTGCTACTGTCGCTGCATTTCAGGATTTTCTGGAAATGATTGATCGTCCGATTGTTTTAGACGCAGATGCCTTAAACATCCTTGGCGAGCATCCCGCGTGGTTCCATAATGTACCGAAGCATTCCATCCTGACGCCACACCCCAGGGAGCTGGAAAGGCTGTTTGGAAAGACAGATAATTCTCTGGCGCGTGCCGAGCTGGTTCGTGCAAAGGCTATGGAACTCGGGCTCATTATTATTGCCAAAGACCATCATACGCAGACTGCCTTGCCCGACGGGCGCTGTTATTACAATATTTATGGCAATGCGGGGCTTGCCACCGGCGGCTCCGGAGATGTGCTCTGCGGCATCTTAAGTGGTCTCCTCGCACAGGGGTATGAACCGGAAAATGCAGCGCTCCTGGGTGTCTATCTTCATGCATCAGCCGGCGATATAGCAGCCGAACGCTCTGGAATGGAAGCACTTGTGGCAGGCGATATTGTTGCTCATATCGGCGCCGCTTATCTCACATTATCTTAAACCAGGCCCGAAGTTTTTAGTATTGTTCTGTTATGCTCATTCGTTTGCAGTATGCTTTTTTATTATTTACCTTCCTGACATTCCATTGCGCAGCCATACAGGCAAAGCGCAAACCGGTCAATCCAGAATATATCAGGGAATTTCCTGGCACGTTTACCGCACGGGCTTTTCTGGGGGAAAAAATTGCTGGCTTTGACCTTACAGACCGCACGAGGAATGAAGTGTTGAAATACCGGCCTAATAATGTACTTGGCGTTGGTTTAGGCGTAACGGTACGCGGACTGGGCATTAATGTAAGCACGCGTCTGCCTTTACATGATACGAAGGACGACCGATACGGAAAAACGCGCCAACTAGACCTGCAGGTGCACCGTTACCGCGGCAATTTTGCGCTGGACATTTACTTTCAACGCTATACCGGTTACCATTTGCAGGATAATAGCGCGGTAACCAAGGTGGAAGGCCCGACCGAATACCCATACTTGCCCGATTTACGGCACAATACCTTCGGCGCAACCGGCCTGTACGTGTTCAACGGACAGCGATTTTCTCTACGGGCACCCATTGACCAGCAGGATTGGCAGATTCGTAGTGCCGGTTCCTGGCTCCTTGGGGGCTCGGCATTTAGCCATATTATCGGCAACAATGATCAAAGCCTCATTCCGCCGCACCTGAAGTTTCCTGATTTTATGGGTGGCAGCCAGGTAAAGAAGATTGATAACTACGGGCTCACCCTTAACGGAGGCTATGGTTACAACTTTATCTTCCGGCAACACTGGTTTGTTGGCCTTTTAGCCGATGCCGGCGCCGGCGTAGGCTATAGCGAGATAAATGACCAGGCCGGCTCATCACATAAGGTGGGCGTACAGCTTAATGCTGATGCCCGGTTTGCCTTTGGCTATAATTCAAAAAAGTGGTTTGGCGGATTTTACATCATTTATCGCGTAGACCGCTACCAATTGCCTTACCCAGACAATTACATCATTGGTAATGAGGGCATGGCACGGCTCAATATTGCCAGAAGATTCGCTACACACAAACGGATTCTGGCGAAACAACCTAACCGATAAGCAGGCCAGCAATGGTTGCGGATAGATAAGAGGCGAGTGTGCCGCACAGCAGCGCCTTCATGCCCAGCTTCGCAAGGTCTGCCCGCCGCTCCGGGGCGAGCGCGCCAATGCCGCCAATCTGCATCCCAACGGAAGAAAAATTGGCGAAGCCGCAAATAGCAACGGTAATGATGGTCAACCCTTTAGGCGTCACAATTGGCAGCTCGTGGGAGGTAAGCTTGGAAAAGGCAACAAACTCGTTGATCGTTATTTTCTGGCCAAGCAGGGTAGCGGCATTGCTCACATCCTGCCCCGGCACACCCATAGCCCATGCGAAAGGGTAGAAGATTTTGCCGAAAATGTAATTGAGGCTTAGGTTGAGGTTGGGGCTGAAAATGTGGCCTATATGCACCAGGATCCAATCTATCATGGCAATGAGCGCAATGAAGCCGATGAGCATTGCTATGACGTTCATCGCAATCTTCCAGCCATCCGCAGCACCGTGGGAGATGGCGTCAATGAGGTTACTGTAGCCGCTTTTTACTTCCAGCTTCACCTTGGCCATCGTTGGTGATTCCTCTGTCTCCGGAAAAACGATTTTGGAAATAACCAGGGCGCCCGGCGCCGCCATCAGTGAGGCTGCTATTAGCTGCGGCGCGATGTTGAGCCCTGCGCGAAGGCCCATATTCGCATAGACAATCAGAATGCCGCCGGCTATGCAGGCCAGCGAGCCGCTCATGGAAGCCAGCAGCTCGGAGGCAGTCATGGTAGCGAGGTACGGGCGAATCATCACCTGCGCTTCTACCTGACCTACGAAAGCTGAGGCAACATTGCTCAGCGCTTCTGCCCCACTCACGCGCATCACCCAATTCATAGCCCGTGCAATGACCGCTACAATGCGCTGCATGATGCCTAAATAGTAGAAAATGGCGACCAGCACACAGACCAGGATAATGGTGGCCGTAATATTGAAGGCAAACACAAAGGTTCCCGGTGCCGAATAATTCACTACTTGTCCAGTAAAGTCAAAAGCGCCGATACCGCCCCAAACGAAATTGGCACCCTGCTTCGCGAAGCCTTCAATCTTTTCCATCCCTTTTCCGAGATACTGGAAGAAGGAGTTGACAACCGGCACCTTGAAGACAAGCAGCGCAATGACAATCTGCAGTGCCAGCCCGCTGAGCACGAGGCGGAGATTGATACGACGTTTATTATTAGAACAGAGAAAGGCGATGCCTAGAATAAGGGCAATGCCGATGAGGCCAGTGAAACGTTGCATAAGTAGCGGCGCTAAAGATAATGGCTGCGCCAAACAGAAGCTACCTTTGCATGCTCATGATACGGGTAGGAAAAATAGTAGCCACGCACGGCCTTGCCGGCGACCTCATCCTTACGCACGTAACGGGTAAAAAAGCATGGCTTAAGCCCGGCGATGTATTATTCGTGGCTATCCGCAAAGGCAGCCATATTCCGCACTTCGTTTCCAGGATTAAATCCGCGACCGAAGACGAGATTGTTCTTCATTTTGAAGAAACGGAAGCCGTTGAAGCAGCAAAGAAGCTGGTAGGTAAAGAAGTATTTGTAGCCGAAGACATTCTTGCCAAAAGCGGTGCTGAAGACAGCCCGCTTCTATGGATTGGCTTTGAAGCAATAGATGATACCGCCGGTTCCCTTGGCGCGATTGAAGACATTTACCAGACTGCCCAGCAGTGGCTGGCAACCATCCATATTGACGGGAAAGAGGCTTTGCTTCCCCTCATTGACCAAACACTGAAAAAGGTTGATCTTAAAAAGAAACAAGTCCATCTGACCCTTCCCGACGGACTGCTTGATATTTACAGATAACATTCAAACGCACCAATATTTCCAACCGTTTTGCGCATAGACATCATCTCCGTAGTCCCAGACCTGCTTCAGTCGCCGCTTAGCCACTCCATCATGAAGCGCGCCCAGCAGCGGGGGCTGCTGGAAGTAGTTGTGCATAACCTTCGCGACCATACGCCCTACAAGCACGGTCAGGTGGACGATTACCAGTTCGGTGGCGGCGCGGGTATGGTAATGATGCCAGAGCCACTAGCCGTTTTAATAGAAAAACTGCAAGCCGAGCGCGAATACGGCGAAATCATCTTCCTCACTCCCGATGGCGAAACATTTAAGCAGCAAACCGCAAACCGCCTGAGCCTTAAAGAAAACCTGCTCATGATTTGCGGCCATTACAAGGGCATTGACGACCGCATCCGCCAGAAATTTGTGACGCTTGAACTTTCCATAGGCGACTATGTACTCAGCGGGGGTGAGCTGGCGGCTGCAGTGATTGTTGATGCGATTGGCCGCCTGATTCCCGGCGTATTAAACGACGAAACTTCTGCGCTGCTGGATTCGTTTCAGGATGGATTGCTGGCGCCGCCTGTTTATACCCGCCCCGCCGAATGGCGCGGGATGGAAGTTCCGCAGATCCTGCTTTCCGGCGACCCGAAGAAGGTAGATGCGTGGCGGCACGAGGAGGCGCTGAAACGCACAGAGCAACGCCGGCCGGATCTGCTTTCAGATGATATGCTGGGAAAGACTTAGCACCAGCATTTTTGGATTAGTCCGATCTGTCCGCTGGGTGCATGGATATTCAAAAAAATCCCGAAAATCTTGGTTCTTTCCCTTATTTTTGCCGCCCAAACTAAGACAGCCATGGACGCAATCGCATTTATCCACGAGCAGATGAGCCCCGCACGCCAGCTCCCCGACTTTAAAGCCGGTGATAACGTGACGGTTAACTATAAGATTATTGAAGGCAACAAGGAGCGTATCCAAAGCTTCAAGGGCGACGTGATTAAGCGTCAGGGCCGCGGCGCCACCCAAACCTTTACCGTGCGCAAGATCAGCGACGGCATTGGCGTAGAGCGTCTGTTCCCGCTGCTTTCCCCAAACATTGATGCTATCATTCTTAATAAGAAGGGCCGCGTGAAGCGCGCTAAGCTATACTATCTGCGTGAGCGCAGCGGTAAGAGCGCCCGTATTAAGGAGAAGAAGCAGGCCGTTACTCAAAAGGCGCCGGCGACTGCATCCTAATTATTGCATATTAAATTTAATCGAAAAGGCGTGCGATGAGCACGCCTTTTGCTTTTTACCTCATTGGGCTTTATGGTTTCTTATTCTGCGGCGGCATTAATTTTATTTATCAATGCCCTGAAATGCGTTGAGCTTCCAACCAAATAATAGCGTGGCGCATAATAGTGAACATTAAAAAATAAATAACATGAAAAAGCTCATTTTGATGGCCTGTGCGCTCGGTTTACTTGCAGCTACACCCTTTGACGGCAATGGACGTAAACGCTGGAGTCGTAAAGCAAAAGGCACGGCCATAGGCGCCGGTGCCGGAGCAGTGGTTGGTGGCGTGGCTGGTGGCGGAAAGGGCGCAGCCATTGGGGCAGCGGCGGGGGCTGGAACTGGCTATCTTATTGGCCGTCACAAGGATCGTAAGCACGGGCGCGTGTATCGTTAAGCTGCTTTAGAATGACAAAACCTATTACGAAAAGGAGGCTAGGTCTCCTTTTCTTATCTAGCACTGGCGCAGTTTTTAATCAAGCCTTAGGCGTACTATACATTTACGCTTCAATCCACTCTTACTATGTCCAAAGAAGCCCGCATTGGCCTGCTTGTCACTATATCCGTTCTGGTTTTCTTCGCCGGTTTTTACTTTTTAAAAGGCTCCAACATCTTATCAAGTGAGTACGAGTATCATGCTTATTATGAAAATGTACAGGGACTGCAGCCTTCTGCGGCGGTACAGATTCATGGCCTGCAGGTGGGTAAAGTAACGGCTATTAAGCTGAACCGCGCACAGCTGGGCAGCCCATTGGAGGTTGTCATTGCCATTAATAAAAAGACACGGTTGCCGCGTGGCACAGTTGCAAAGCTGACTTCACTGGACCTGCTCGGCACTAAAGGGGTAACGTTGGAACTCGGTACTTCCGCCGAACTGGTAGAAGATGATGAAAAGCTGCCATCAGGCGTTGAAGGGGGCATTGTGGACAAGATTTCCGTGGAAGTGACACCGCTGTTGCAGGATGTGCGCAAGGTGGTGAACAGCATTGACTCGGTATTGATGAGCGTAAATGAAATTTTCTCGCCCCAGGCTAGGACGGATCTGCAACGGAGCATTGCCGGCCTGCATACAACGATGGACAATTTTTCCGGCCTTTCCGGAAAGTTGAATGGTCAAAGCGCCGCTTTAACCCGTGTCATTCAAAATGCAGATAAAATCACTGGCGACATTGCCAGAGGCAATCTGGATCAGACCATGGCTAACCTACGCGCCACGTCTGATAAGCTTTCGCGCGCGCCGATTGATGAGACGGTGCGCAACGTGGATGAAATGGCTAACAGCTTAAAAGCTATTGTGACGAAGATCAATAACAACGAAGGCAGCCTTGGCCTATTAGTCAATGATAAAAACCTGTACAATAATCTGAATTCAACGCTGGCTGACTTCAGCACACTTTCTGCCGACCTGAAAGCGCATCCAAGCCGTTATATCAACCTCACAATATTCGGTCGTAAGGCGCGGGTGGGCGAGTAGAAAGCGGTTTTGACTACTTCACCAGCGCTTTAGCGTTCCATGCTGCGCACAGGCTATGGCGGAAAACACAGCCGCTATCTTTGCGCGCCTTTCAGAACACCGTGCGTCTCCTCTTAAAAATCTGCATTCTCGCTTTAGCGTACCTTAGTTTCACGCACGGCTCCTTTGCGGCGCCCACAGATACGGGTAAGAACACAACCGTAACCATTCTGTTTGCCAGAACTTTTACCGGAAAGCAAACGGATTCCGGGATGATCCAGAAGCTTATAGACAGTGTTGGCCTGCAGCAAGGGACAACTGTAATGAACTGCGATAGTGCCTACCTGAACCTTCAGACGAATAATCTAGAAGCCTTTGGCAACGTGCGTATCACGCAGCCGGGCGGTACCGCAGGTCACAAGTGATTACCTGCGCTATACAGGTAATAAGAAGCTTGCCTATCTACGTGGAAATGTGGCCCTTACAGACGGAAAAAGCAGCCTTTGGAGTGAGGAGCTAACCTATGATTTGGGCGCAAAGACCGGTGTCTATGCTAATGGCGGCACGCTGCAGAATGATGCAACCACCGTTAGCTCCAATCAGGGCACCTATAACCTGAACACAAAAGATTCCCGCTTTAAAGGAGAGGTCTATATCTCTGATCCACAGTACAATGTAACGTCCGATGACCTCGGCTACAATACCGAAACAAAGCTTGTACGCTTCTATGGTCCAAGCGTGGTGACGAACGAGAACAGCGAACTGCGCACCAGCAACGGCACCTACGACAGTAAGCGTCAGATTGCGCACTTCACCTCACGCTCCTCTATCCTGAATGGCTCCAACTATATAGA
Source organism: uncultured Bacteroidota bacterium (assembly GCA_963782125.1). Lineage (GTDB taxonomy): Bacteria > Bacteroidota > Bacteroidia > Chitinophagales > Chitinophagaceae > UBA1952. The sequence goes on along the minus strand of CAWAID010000006.1, from coordinate 823,433 downwards.
GGCTGATACGCTGGACTATAATAAGGTGACCGGCTGGGGCATTGCGCGCGGCAAAGTGATAGCGATAGATACAGCCAACCATAGCCAGCTGTGGAGCGGCTATGCATCGTACAATGAGATCTCGCGAAAGCTTTTTGCGAATAAGAAGCCGGTGCTGCGCAATGCAAATGGTAAAGACACGCTCTACATAGCGGCAGATACATTTTACTCAGCCCCGCAGAAATTTTTAGCGGCTGTTGCGACAAAAGACAGCTCCATCCGCAAATCAGCCAGGCTTAAGTCAAAATCTGGAAACCAGTTGGCTCCCCAATCTGATATCCGGAATCCGAAATCCGAAACGCCCGCTGACACTACCGCTCCGCGATACTTTATCGGCTTCCATCATGTGCGCATCTGGAGCGACTCGCTGCAAGGCCTTTGCGACAGCATCGCATACCTGCCGCGCGATTCGGTGATGAAGATGATGGGCAAGCCGGTGGCCTGGAGCCGTGAAAGCCAGATTACGGGCGATACGCTCTTGCTCTATTCTGACAGCAGCCGCATCAAGCGGCTGTTTGTGCCCAATAATGCCCTTGTCGTATCCCGCACCGGCCCGGTAAAGGCCAATCTGTACGACCAGGTGCAAGGCAAGACGCTGACTGCTTATTTCAAAAACAACAGGGTGGATTACATGGTTGTATTCCCGGCAGCGGAGAGCATTTATTATCCAAAAGACGAGCGCGATGCTTACCTCGGCGTCAATCAGGCGGAGAGCGAGCGGATGAAGGTGTTTTTTCAGGACAATAAAATTCACCGGATCATCTTTGAGCAGGAAGTAAAGCAGAAAATGAGCCCGCTGGATAAGGTAACCTTCCCGGAATGCGCCTTAGCCGGTTTCAATGGCTGGAGGAGAAGCGGCCAAAGAGTAAGGAAGAATTGTTCAGATAGCGCGTTGGAATGTTGGAACGTTGGACGCTTTGCGTTGGCATGTTCCGCACAAGTTCCAGCATTCAAACACCCAAACATTCCAACATGAACGTGTACAAATTCGGCGGCGCCTCCATTGCCACCCCAGAGCGCATGAAGGCGCTGCTTCCCATTATTCAGGATGCCAAAGGCGCACTCACAGTGGTGGTTTCCGCCATGGGAAAAACGACCAATGCGCTGGAAATGGTGGTAAAAGCCGCATGTGATGATAAGGCTGCCGCGACACAGCTGGTGCAAGATTTGGAACAGCAGCATCTGGCGTACGCGCGTGCACTGCTTTCGCCGGAAGGCTTCGCAGCCGCCGAAACGGCGCTGGCGCCCTTCTTTACAGAGCTGCAGTGGGCGGCGGATGATGCGGATGCTACGCGTTACGATTACAGCTACGACCAGATTGTCTGTATCGGCGAGCTACTGAGCACAAGATTGTTTTCACTGTTTCTGGAAGCGGCAGGCGTACCGAATTTATGGGTAGACATTCGCCAAATTATCCGAGCAGATGATACCTGGCGTGATGCAAAAGTGGATCTTGCATACAGCACGGCCAAGGCACAGGAAATACTAAAGCCCATTTTGGAAAGCGGATACGGCGTTGTTACGCAAGGTTTCATTGGTGCTACCGATAATAATGAGTCTGTAACGCTGGGCCGTGAAGGCTCTGACTACACCGCTGCGCTGCTGGCCGCAATGCTCGGTGCTGAAGGCGTGACGATTTGGAAGGATGTAGCCGGCCTCCGCAATGCGGATCCAAGGTTGTTTCCGGATACGGTGCAGATTCCTGATTATCTCTTACCATGAGGTGATAGAGATGGCCTACTATGGCGCCCAGGTCATTCACCCGAAAACGGTAAAGCCGCTTCAGAATGCAAACATTCCTTTACGCGTCCGTTGCTTTTTGGATCCGGTTGAGAAAGGCACTACCATCCGCAGCGAAGTAGAAGGTATTGCATACCCGCCCATTATCGTCTGGAAGCGCGAGCAGGTGCTCCTGCAGGTGACGACGCTGGACTTTTCCTTTATCACAGAAGATGCCCTATGCCACCTGTACGACACTTTTGCGCGGCTGAAGGTGCGGGTAAACATGATTCAAAATGCTGCCATTTCCTTCATAGCCTGCCTGGACAATAAGCCTGAAAAGATTGCGGCGGTAATAGCAGCGCTGGAGCCTAATTATAGGGTGCGGCGTAACGAAGGCGTCAGTCTGCTCACAGTGCGGCACTATACACCAGAAATCCTGTTTGGCATGACGATGAATAAAACAGTGCTGCTGGAGCAGAAGACGCGTACAACTGTTCAGGTGGTAATTGACGGATAGTCTATAATACCTTCTTACCTTTCATAGCGTCTTTCAAAGCCGCGTCCATCAGTCGCTCCGCAAAAGGGCGGCTGATTTCATTTAAAGCCTCTGTAGCATGCTGAATAAGGTCTTTATCCTTCGCAGCAATTGCATCGCGCAATGCCGACATGGCGGTTTGCGTCATCACAACTTCTTCTTCTGAAAGCAAATCGTGATTCTTCTCAATAAACTTCGCTGTAGTGTCCAGCATCTGTTCGCCTTCTGTAGCCGCTTCCACTACAGCACGGGTCTGCATATCGCTGCGGGCATGCGTCAGCGAATCCAGCAGCATCTGCTCTACCTGCGCATCCGTGAGGCCGTATTGCGGCTGCACCTGAATAGTCTGCGCTACGCCGCTGCGCAATTCTGTCGCGCTTACTTTAAGAATGCCATCTGCATCAATAAGGAAGGCGATTTCCACTTTCGGCAATCCTGCAGGCATACCCGGAATGCCGGCAAGATTAAACGAAGCCAGTTTTCGGTTGTCTGCTACCAAATCGCGCTCGCCCTGAAAAACAGAAATCGCCATTGCGCTCTGCCCGTCTTTTTGCGTGGTGTATTGCCGGCCAGCCTTTGCAGGAATCTTTGAATTGCGTGGAATAAGGACATCCATCAGTCCGCCCATCGTTTCAATGCCAAGGGAAAGCGGTGTTACATCCAGCAGCAGCATATCGGTATTCTTGCCAGCCAGAATGTCGGCCTGCACGGCAGCACCGAGTGCAACAACTTCGTCCGGGTTCAGCTCATCATAAAGCTCGCGTCCAAAAATCCCGCGCACGGAATCCTTCACTAGTGGCACGCGCGTAGAGCCGCCCACCATTACAACTGCATCAATGTCTTTCGCCTGCAAACCAGCGTCCTTTAGCGCCTGCCTGCAGCTATCCAGCGTACGGTCAACGAGCGGCTGGATAAGCATGTTGAACTCAGCGCGTGTAATAGAAACAGGCTCGTCTAAAACCCGTCCATCAAAAGTCTCGGCATTGGAAAGTGCCTTCTTTGCCGCCTCTGCAAAAAGCCGGAGTTCCTGCATTACCGACGGGGCTTCGTTTTTGAATTTCACATTCTGCATTTTGAAGTGCGCTACAAGCGCCGCATCAAAATCATCGCCGCCCAGGTAAGTATCGCCGTGCGTAGAAAGCACTTCAAAAATACCGCCCGAAATGCGTAGGACGGAAATGTCAAAGGTTCCGCCGCCTAGATCATAAACCGCAATCGTGCGCTCCTCATCGCTCTTCACGCCGAGGCCATAAGCAAGCGCAGCAGCCGTTGGCTCGTTCACAATGCGCAGTACATCCAGCCCGGCAAGCCGGCCGGCATCGCGCGTGGCCTGGCGCTGTGTATCATTGAAGTAAGCCGGAACCGTAATCACCGCTTTACTGACCGATACTTTTAATAGATGCTCTGCGCGTGACTTAAGCTGATGCAGAATGTGCGCAGAAAGCTCAATCGGCGAATAATACTTGTCGCCAACGGCAATCTTGACCAGCGATTCGGTGTCGTCGTCAATTACTTTGTAAGAGAAACGACCGGCGTCTCCCTGCACATCCTTGTAGCTTTTGCCCATTAGCCGCTTCACGGAATAGATGGTGCGTTCAGGCTCCGCAATCAGATGCTCTTTTGCTTCATTGCCCACATGCACTTCGCCATTATGTCCAAAGTGAACGATGCTTGGTACAAGTGTCAGGCCGTCCGTTTCGCGCAGGGCGATGGGTTTGCGCACACCATCATCTTCGCGTACGATGGCGATGAGTGAATTGGTAGTGCCGAGGTCTATGCCTACGATCAGCTCTTCCTGTTGAATGGAGCCGGTTGCTATATTGATGGATACTTTAGCCATTATTATTCACGCAAAGGCGCAAAGGTTGCGCAAAGGCGTGAAGTGAGATAAAGTTCTTGGTGTCTCTGCCCTCACTTTGCGGCTTTGCGCTAAGCCTACCGCCGGTGTTTGGTTTTGCTTGTTTCATTCCCCATGAAACGCGCGAGAAAATTTTTTGCCTTGCCTTCTGCAGCAAGCTGCAATTTTTTTACCACGCCGTCTTCAGGTCGTGCGTAAAAAGTTGTTTTATGAATGTGCTCCTTGTGGTTGGATGGAATAGGCGAGAAGTAATAATTGGAAATGCAGGCCCTCATGCCGCCCGGCTGCATAACCTTCGTCACGCTATGCACGCTTTCAGTATGCGTTTCCATCAGCACGAGGCGATTAAACTTTGCGTGAATTTCCTTGTGCGCTTTCATCGGTTTATCCCACAATTCCAGGTTGCCACCGCCTTCTTCGGGCCATTCGGGTGTAATGTAATAAAGCAGATTTAAGACACGGTATAATTTCCCATCGCCATCATGCGAGTTGTCCAGATGTGGCAGCAGGAAATCGCCTTCCAGCATAAGCGAAATTCCTGAGCCGTACAGCGAAGCATCAGCTGAAAGCTTCTGCTGGCCTGTGATGGCGCCAACCGCTTCCACAACTTGCGGTTGCTGAAAAGCAAACAGAATCGCCGCCATTTCCGGCGCATAATGCTCTACTTTAATGCCAACACGCTTACGTTCCTTGATGCTTTCACGCAGCATTAAAGTATCGGGTGCAGGCAGCGAATTGTAGATGCGACATGCGATCTCCTCAGGCAACAAATCGTCCAGATAGCAATGATGCACCGGCGCTGATGACTGCCAAAACTTGCGTAGCGACTCGGTATTTTCCCGCAGGCGCGCTCCGATTTGCGCAGCGAGTGATTGCTGGTTCATTCGCTGCAAAAGTACCGCCTTGCGGGTGCGGCAATGCGGCTTTAGCCAAATACCAGAATATCCTTAACCCAAGGCTTCAGGCTTGGGAAAGAGCACATACAAAAGCCCGCCCATAAAAGATTAAATTCGCAACCCCGATCGCACACATTACATAGCATTTTCCTCCCTTGCGTTTACGTTCCCTTGATATCAAAGGCTTCAAATCCTTTGCTGATAAGACACAGGTAATTCTTGATCATCCCATCACGGGCATCGTCGGACCGAATGGCTGTGGGAAGAGCAATATCGTGGATGCCATACGCTGGGTGATCGGCGAACATAAGATCAAAGCGCTGCGTTCGGATAATCTGGAAGACCTCATTTTTAATGGCTCCAGAACGCGAGCTGCAAGTGGAATGGCGGAAGTCTCCCTGACTTTTGAGAATACGCGTAATCTGCTCCCGACAGAGTTTACCACCGTCACCATCACCCGGAAATTCTACAAGAACGGAGAAAGCGAGTATCGCCTCAATGACGTTGCCTGCCGCCTCAAAGACATTCACAATCTCTTTCTTGATACGGGCGTCTCCAACGATTCCTACGCCATTATAGAGCTGGGAATGGTTGATGACATTATTAAGGACAAGGAAGGCAGCCGCCGCCGGATGCTGGAACAGGCCGCCGGCATTTCTATTTATAAAACGCGCAAAAAGGAAGCAAAGCAAAAGCTGGAAGGCACCGAGGCTGACCTTTCGCGCATAGAAGACCTGCTTTTTGAAATAGCGGCCAATCTGCGGACGCTGGAAAGCCAGGCAAAGAAAGCCGAGCGCTACTTCCAGATTCGCGGCGAGTATAAGGAAGTGAGTATTGAACTGGCAAAGGCGAGCCTTGAACATTTCAATGAACAATACAAAAGTCTGAATGAGCAGGAGCGCAAAGAGGTTGATAGAAAGACAGAGCTGGAAGCAGTTGTAGCAACCGGCGAGGCCGCGATTGAAAAAGACAAAACTGCTCTTATCAGCCACGAGCAGGAACTGAACGGCCTGCAAAAGACTTTCAACGAATTGCTTAACCGTGTGCGACAACTGGAAGGCGATAAGCGTCTTGCGGCGCAGCGTTTAGAGCATCTGCGCGAGCGTGAAAAGTCGTTAAATGAAACCATTTCCGGCGCTGGCCAGCAGCTCGGAAAGCTGGAAGAAAGTATTGCCTTTGCCGGCGAGCAAATTGCTTCGGAAACCGCCGCGCTGGAGGAAGTGCGCGCCACTTTGGAAACGCTGCGCAAGGATGTAGATGAGCAGCGCAGCGCCTACGATGAGGCAAAGCGCTCGCTGGACACTACCCGTGCCCGGGTGCAGACGGCTCAGCGCCGGCAGTTTGACGCGGAGAAGAAAGTAGCCGTTGCTGATACCTCGGTTATGAACCTGCAGCGCAGCATCCAGCATTTACAAGAGGAAGCTGCAGGCCGTGCAACGCAGATTGAAAATATTCAGAAGGAGCGCGCAGCGTCAGAAGGCACCTTGGAAGCAAAGCAGGAGTCGCTGCAGGCCTTGCTGAAGCGGCAGGAGGAAGTCAAAAGCCGCATCCTGCAGGGGCAGGAAGAGCTGGAAGGACTGCGTGCAAACCTTGTAGAAGAAAACCGCAAGCTGGATGCCCGCAAGAATGAGCACGACCTCCTTAAGAGCCTCGTGGATTCGCTGGAGGGCTATCCGGAGAGCATTAAGTTTCTTAAGCGCAATAAAGAGTGGGGCAGCAATGCGCCGCTGCTTAGCGATGTTTTTGTGGTGCAGCCTGAATATCGTGTGGCGATAGAAAGTGTACTGGATCAATACCTGAATTACTACGTTGTAGAAAATATAGAAGAAGCCGCCGCCGCGATGCGTCTTTTGGAAGGCGGTAAAAAAGGAAAGGCGAATTTCCTGTTGCTGGACAAAATTGACAGCCAATTTCGCGACGTCGTTTATAGTCAGCCTGCGGAACTTCCCGAGGGCGGCGTCTGGGCAAATGAAGTAGTGAATGTTGATGAGAAGTATGAGATGCTGGCAGAAATGCTGCTCGGTGAGGTTGTAATTATGGAAGAGGCGTCTGTGGAAATGCCAACCGGAATACGCGCACTTGTGGATAAAACCGGCAAGCTGAAACGAGATGATATATCTATCAGCGGCGGCTCGGTGGGGTCCTTTGAAGGCAATAAAATAGGCCGTGCAAAAAACCTGGAGCGCCTGGCGGCTGACATTGCTACACTCACGGAAACGACGACTGTATTGCGCAAGCAAATCAGCGAAACGCAATCCAAGGTTGCCGGCTTCAACGCTGAGCTTGCCGATAAAACGATTGAAGCAACACGTCAGGAAATTAATCGCCTGCAGAATAGCATCGCCAACTTTGGCAACCGTATAGAAACGTATGAAGGTGCCAATTCTTCCGGCGCACGTCGCCTGCAGGAGCTGCAAATGCAGTTGTCGCAGACGCAGGAAGGCATATCCGGCACGCGCGAAGAGCTTAGATCTGTGGAAAGTGAGATGCAGGAAATTGCTTCGGCAGTAAAGGAGGCTGAGGCCGCATTTGCGGCTGTGGAAGGCCGATTTAATGTGGCTACGCAACAGTACAACGCGCAAAACCTGCAGTACACACGGCAGCAAAGCAAGCTGGAAAGCCTGAAGGGCGAGCTGCAATTCCGCAGCAACCAGCTAAGCGACACGCGGCGACAGATTGAGCAGGCGCAGCATTCACTGACGGCCGCTAAAGAACACATCACAGAAACAGAAGACCAGCTTCATGCGGGCGACGAGGAGTTGTATAATCTCCTGTCCAGAAAGGAAGCTGATGAGCGCGCGCTGAATGAGAAAGATCGCGCATATTATGAGCTGCGCAATGCAGTTAGTGCGGCAGAAAGTGTGCTTTCGCAAAAACGTCGTGAGAAAGAAAGCGCTGATGCGCTACTTTCTGGCATCAAAGACAAGCTAGGGGAAATGAAATTGCAGCTTGCCGGTATGAAGGAGCGCCTGCATGTGGAATTCAAGGTTTCGCTGGACGAAATCCTTGACCAGCCGCGCGATACGGAGCAGACCGTTGAAGAGCTAACTGCAGAGTCTGACCGCATGAAAAAGCGCCTGGAAAACATGGGCGAAGTCAATCCGACGGCTATTGAGGCATTCACGGAAGTGAAGGCGCGCCATGACTTTATCGTAGAGCAAAAAGCGGATCTGGTGAATGCGAAAGATTCCTTGCTTGCCACCATTGATGAAGTAGAAAGCACGGCGAACGCGCGTTTCAAGGAAACGTTTGAAGCGGTGCGTGAAAACTTTGTGCAGGTGTTTAAGGCACTTTTTACGGCTGAAGATTCTGCCGACCTCCGCCTGACGGATCCGGATAATATCGCGGAAAGCGGCATTGAAATTTATGCGCAGCCAAAGGGGAAAAAACCTTCAACGCTGACGCAATTGAGCGGCGGCGAAAAGACGCTCACCTCCACAGCTTTTCTTTTTGCTATTTATCTTATTAAGCCTGCGCCCTTCTGTATTCTGGACGAAGTGGATGCGCCGTTGGATGATGCCAACGTCGGCAAGTTCACTAATATGATTCGCAAGTTCTCGGACAACTCGCAGTTCATCATTGTGACCCACAATAAGCAGACGATGGCGGCAGTGGACGTGATTTATGGTGTGACGATGCAGGAGCCAGGGGTGAGTAAGCTGGTGCCGGTGGATTTCAGGAGCTTGAACTAGCGATCAGGTCCCGGCACAATTTTTCATCCGCCAACGATATCATGGAAGCACCCAACGAAAAATTCAACCGTTCCACATACAATCGTCCGGAGGGCGATCGCACTTTAGACGCTCCGATTCTGCGTATCAATCTTCCGGACTACATCCGCCAGATACGTACCGAAGCGGCATGGGAAAATGGCGACCGTAATGCAATCACAGTGCTGCACAGCGCGCATATGCGCATTGTATTGGTTGCGTTGAAGGAAGGCGCAGAAATGTCCCGCCACGCGATTGATGGTGCATTGTCCGTTCAGGTATTTACCGGCCGCCTTTGGGTAGAGACAGATGAGCAGAGTTTTTCTGTTGACGATGAAGAAATTGCTGCGCTTCAGCCCGGCCTGCAGCATTACATCTTCGCAGAGCGGGAGACGCTGCTCTTACTGACCCTTGCCGGTAATCATGAAGGCGAGTTCTAACGCCGCTGCAGTGCCCAGATTATAAGGCAGATAATAAGCGCAAACGTTACAACAATTACAGGCCGGTAGAGATTCCATTTTGCTTCCTGTTTCCGGGCAGCTATCCAGGCCGAAACGCGATGTTGCAATTCATTGTCACTGCCTGCGAGCAAAAGTAAACGCGCGTCTGTACCGCTTAAATATTTCGGTGCAATTCCCTGAAGGCTTGGGAGTAATTCATCCAGAATGGCGCTATGCAGTTGGGGTGCCTCCCGCAAAATGCTGAGGTGCTCATCGCTCAGGAGTGCCGCGACATAGTCGCTCAATGCTGCGTGATTCATTCTGTAAGTGTCCACCTTGGCCATGTGCTGTCGCAGTTTCACGGCCTCGCCAAGTATCCAGCCGGCTGAAGATGATAAAGTGTCCTTTACGTTGATATAATCCGCGCAGCCAGCATTCCTCGTCATAGCGTGAACGCTTACCCGCATTTGAGAGGACCTCGTAAGCCTCCGCCAATTCTCGGAAATGCGCCTCGGCAAATGGATTATCCTGCGCCTTATCGGGGTGATGTTTTTTGGCTGCTGCGCGGAAAGCAAGCTTTATTTCCTCCTCCGAGGCATGACGGGCCACGCCAAGGATAGCGTAATAATTCTTAAGCGTTGAACTGCTCATTTCGGGATGCCGAAAGTAGCTAATCAATAAAAAGCAGCGCTTTGCTGCACGGCTTTCTCTTTCCTCAGTGCACTTTAGCTTGGTCCACCGTCACCAGCGCTTCCACCGCCGCTTCCCGAGCCGAAATCCATGATAGACTCGTCGCCTAAATCAGCCAGCGGCTCGTCTTCGCCGGTGTCCAGGTTGTGCGTGACTTTGGCTTTTGAGCGCTGCGAGTTATCCCTGAGTTGGTTGTCATCTTGGTTGGCAGGATGAGAATTTGCCGGGGTATTCATAGCTGGTTTATTTGTGCTACAGCCGACACTAAAAGCGTTCCGCCATACAAAGTTTGCCGCCGAAACGCCAAACCTGAGCGGAAGAGCACCCGATAAAATAAATCAGCCCACCATAATGGCGGGCTGATAATCAAACATTCTAAAAGCAATCCTACAGCGCCAGATCCGCATCATCAATACCACCATCATTCCCAGCTGCAAAGCCCGATTTAGACTGTGGTTGCTGTTCAGGCTGCTCGCTGCGGTTTTCACCAGCGTTAGCATTGTTGCCCTCGTTATTGTCGTCGTTATTAAACTCACGCTTTGGGCGCTCCGGACGATCACCGCGCTCAGGGCGGTCACCACGATCGCGGCGCTCGCCACCACCGCCTCCACCGCTGTTGCGACGATCACCGCCACGGTCGCCATCACGGCGTGGACGATCGCCACTTTCACGACGGTCACCGCCTTCGCGGCGCTCTCCACGCTCAGGACGATCACGGCGCTCCTGCTCCACATAGCCTTCCGGCTTTGGCATCAGGACCTTGCGGCTCAGGCGCAGCTTGCCGGTCTTCGGGTCGGTGCCGACGAGCTTGATCTTCACCTTATCGCCTTCCTTCATCACGCCTTCCAGGGTGTCGAGGCGGCTCCAGCTTACTTCTGAGATGTGCAGCAAGCCTTGCTTGCCGGGCATGAACTCTATGAATGCGCCGAACGGCATAATGCTCTTCACAGTGCCTTCGTACTCTCGCCTACTTCCGGCTGCTGCTACGATGCCCTTGATCCAGTTCATAGCCTTGTCGAGGTTGTCCTTATTGTCGGAGAATACCTTCACATAGCCCTTGCCTTCCTTCTTCTTCCACAGAGATCTTGGTGCTGGTCTCGCGCTGGATTTCCTGGATGATCTTACCACCCGGGCCGATGATGGCGCCGATGAACTCGGAATCAATGATGATCTGCTCAACGCGCGGCGTGTGCGGCTTCAGCTCGGGACGGTAAGCAGGCATGCACTCGTACATCGCATCCAGGATGTGCAGGCGGCCCTGACGTGCTTGCTCCAGCGCAGCGCGCATCACGTCCATGCTCAGGCCATCCACCTTGATGTCCATCTGGATACCGCAGATACCGTCGCGGGTACCGGTCACCTTAAAGTCCATATCGCCCAGGTGATCTTCATCGCCAAGGATGTCGGTCAGCACCGCATACTTGCCGTCTTCAGCGCGGGAGATAAGGCCCATCGCCACACCGCTTACGTGCTTCGGGAAAGGCACACCAGCATCCATCAGCGCCAGCGAACCGGCACAAACAGTAGCCATGGAAGAAGAGCCATTAGACTCCAGAATGTCGGATACTACGCGGACGGTGTAAGGATATTCCTCACCCGGCATCATCTGCTCCAGCGAGCGCTTGGCCAGGTTGCCATGGCCCACTTCGCGACGGCCGGGGCCACGCTGCGGCTTTACTTCGCCCGTAGAGAACGGCGGGAAGTTGTAGTGCAGGATGAAGTTCTGAGTAGTTGGATACGGCAGCGCTTTCCACCAGCAGCTCGTCTTCTGAAGTACCCAGGGTAGCGGTAGTCAGGGATTGTGTTTCGCCGCGGGTAAACAGGGCCGAGCCGTGCGGGCCGGGCAGGTAATCCACTTCCATCGCAAGGCCACGCACCTCATCGGTCTTGCGGCCGTCGAGGCGAACGCCTTCGTCCAGGATCATGTTGCGGACGGTGTGGTACTGCAGGTCGTCAAAGTAGCGCTTGGCAGCACCCCATACCTCGCCGGAAAGCTCAGCCTGGTCTTCAACGCCTTCCGGCAGGTGCACCTTCAGTGCTGCAGAAAGCTCCTTGTAAGCCGCCGCTGCGCTCGTGCTTGGCAGAGCCGCCTGCGGCTGATCTCCAGCATCTGCTGCCTTTGCAAAAGCTTCAACCTTGCTCTTCAGCTCTTCGTTGATCTCTACAGCCTTCACTTCGCGCTTGGCAGGCTTGCCCACTTTCTCGCGCAGCTCCTGCTGGGCCTTCACCTGCTGCTTGATGGCTTCGTGGCCCAGTCTCAATCGCCTTGATCATGTCTTCTTCCTGGCACTCCTTCGCCTCGCCTTCCACCATCATGATGTTCTTCTCGGTGGCGGCGATGATGAAGTCCATGTCGGCGTCCTTCAGCTGCGTGCGGGTAGGGTTGATCATGAACTGGCCGTTGATGCGGCCAACGCGCACTTCAGAGATGATTTCCTGGATCGGAACGTCGCTCACAGCGAGCGCAGCAGATGCAGCAAGGCAAGCCAGCGCATCAGGCATTACTTCAGGGTCGGAAGAAATGAGGGTAACGATCACCTGCACTTCGCAGAGATAATCTTCCGGGAACAGCGGGCGCAGGGCGCGGTCGATGAGGCGGGAGATCAGGACTTCGGAGTCGGAGATGCGGCCTTCGCGCTTGAAGAATGAGCCGGGGATACGGCCTGCGGAAGCAAATTTTTCCTGGTAGTCAACGGTCAGCGGGAAGAAGCTTTGGCCGGGCTTTGGCTCCTGGGTAGCTACTACGGTAGCGAGGATCATGCATTGCCGCAGCGCAGTACACGGCGCCATCGGCCTGGCGGGCCAGCTTGCCGGTTTCCAGCGTAACGGTTTGTCCGTTAGCCAGCTGGAAGCTTACGGTACTTTGGTTCTAATTGCAACATAGATGTTGTTGGTATTATGCCGCAGGTTTCAGCTTTAGGGCCTGCAGCGGATGAAAATGAAAACAGAATGGAATAGAGATGCAGGAGCATCTGAATGCTAAAAACGACTATTCCCAACCTGTAGAGTTGGGAATAGTCGTTGAAAACATAATAGCTTATTTACGAAGGCCGAGCTTCTCAATCAGCGAGCGATAAAGGGTAATGTCCTTCTTCGCCAGGTAAGTGAGGAGGCGCTTACGGCGACCTACCATCATTACAAGACCGCGCTCAGAGTTGAAATCCTTCTTTTGGCCCTTTACGTGATTGGAAATGTGGTTGATACGCTCGGTAAGCATAGCTACCTGAGCCTCAATAGAGCCAGTATTAGTTTCGGAGCCTGCCGTGTGTAGCGAAAATGGTCTTCTTAGCAGCAGTAGTAAGGTGGGACATGGTATAAAACGAGTCAGAGTTTAGGCGCGGCACTCGCGCTTTCTTGAATTTTTTGAGTGCGCAAAGATAAGGGGATAATTTTTCATTTAGAGCGGCTTGATGCAGCTATTTTCAGCCGTCCGGATGTACTTTCGGTGCCCGCTTTTCGGTCCTGTTCTTATGCCTACTTACTCCGTTGGTGAAGCTCTTTCCATGTTTTTGGAGAAATCCAAATGGAAGCCGAAGATGACATGAAGTGCGGCTGCGCGCGGAATGGGAGCAGATTGCCGGCAAAATAATTGCCAAGTACACGCGTAATCTGAACCTGGCGGATAAGAAGCTAACCATTTTTACCGATGTAGCTGCGCTGAAGCAGGAAATCCTGTTTGGAAAGGAGCAGTTGATTATCACCATTAATAAGCATTTTGAGGAAACGGTGGTGACGGATATTATTGTCCGCTAGATAAGTTCTTCATAAGCTCCTCTAAATGAGCCACTTCATAAGTCGGCTTCTGTTTGTGCGGCATGCGCTTCGGATTGTAATACACGCAGTCCATTCCCACCCGCATCGCGCCCAGAACATCAATATCCAGAGCATCGCCGATCATCAGACAGTCCGGGCACGCAGCGCCGGTTGTAGTCAGGGCGTATTCAAATATCTCTGGGTGCGGCTTCATGCTGCCGCTTTTTTCTGAGGTGATTACTTCAGTGAAATATTCCTGGATACCAGCATGTTGCAGCTTCAGGCGCTGGGTTTCCTCAAAGCCATTTGTAATGAGGTGCAAGGTGTAGCGGCCTTTACAATGGTCCAGCAGCTCTTTTGCCGCAGGCATTAAAACGGCCTGTGTTGGCAATAATTCCAGGTAAGCGACACTCAGCTCATGCGCCAGCGGCAGTATCATACACCTTAAAATCAATCAGCGTATGCCAGATGCGTTTCCAACGTAAATCCTCCCGTTTCATATGGCCGGCCCGGAACCGCTCCCACATGCGGTCGTTGTGGCCGTAATAGACTTTGAAGAAGGCGTCGAAATCTTCTATTCCCCTGTCTTTTAAGCCATATTTTTCATATAGCTGCTTTCCAGGTCAGCTCAGAGGCCGTGTCAAAATCCCAGAGCGTATGGTCAAGGTCAAAGAAAAGATGTTTGTACTTCATTGGATATAAAATAAAGAAAGCCGCCAGAGGCAGCTTTCAGTAAAAATGCTATAAATCGGCTGCGCGATACTTACTTCTTGTAGTAAATCTCGTCGTTGATAAACTCGGCAGTTGCCTGCAGAGCCGGGTTAGCCATGCGCTCATATACGCGGCTTACCTCAATCTGCTCCTTGTTCTCGTTTACTTCTTCCAGGTTGTCGCCAATGATGGTGTTAAACTCATCCAGGCGCTTGTGCAGCTCTTCCTTAATGTTGACATTGATCTGGTTGGCGCGCTTGGAGATCACCGCGATGCTCTCATAAAGGTTGCCGGTCTTTTCCTTCATAGCTATCACGTCGCGCGTTTCCACGAGCGGGTTAATGGAGGAATTGGATTTCTTGGTAAGGCTATTCATGACTGTTGTGATTTTCTGATGTTGTTATTTGCGAGCAGCTCATAGCGCTCTGCATCTTTTACAAAGGTAGATGCCGGATACGAATTTTTCAGGTCATTATAAGCCGCCACCGTGCTCGCATAACGCTCTATCTGCTTTTCCGGGATGCTGGTCTCCGCGTAATCGTACAGCGACTTGCACCACCATGTACTGATAATAATCGCTGTTTGGCGACTCCGGATACTGGTTGATAACCTCCTTGTAGGCAATAGAGGCCGCCTTGAACTGACCGATATTATAATAGAGACGGGCTGCGCTTGCTTCCTTTGTTTCCAGCTTCTTGCGATTCTCTTCAATATATCCGTTCGCCTCCGTCAGGCGCTTGCTCTCCGGATGCGTATTAATGAAGGACTGCAGGGCCTCCATCGCCTTAATCGTATTAGTCTGGTCCAGATTGCTCTTGGGGCTCATCTTCACCAGGCATACAGCATGCATGAACTCGCATTCTTCCGCATCCTTGCTATTGGGAAAGTAGCTCGTGAAATTCTTAAAATACAGCGATGCGGTGGGATAATCCTTCTGATAATAAAAGGTATAAGCATAGCGATAAAAAAGCTGCTCATAATTGCGCGTGCCCCGCAGCACCGGCAGCAGGTCGTGGTAAAGCTCATTGGCACGCTGCCACTTTTTCTTATCGTAATACTCATTTGCCGCCGTCAGCTTCATATTTACGTCAGCGCTCTTACGCACCTTTTCATATGGCGAGCAGGAGGTGACCAGCAGAAAGGCGAACGCAGCGAAAAAGAGGGAAATCCGGCGGAAAGCACGCATAGGGAAGGCCGCAAAAATAAGGGAATATGCTTTGGAGGCTTAATGGGAAACGTTAAACGTAGCTGGCCAGCCGCACGTTGGAGCAGCGCAGACGGTGAAGTAGCGTGAGCTGGCTGGTGCTTAAACATTTACATGCCCGAAGGGATGTAGGCCACTAAACGCGCAGCTAACGTTTAGGTATTTATGCAGGTGTGGTATTGGCAGTACTCCTGCTGACTAAAAAAATACTGATGCCGTAATGTTCGTCCGCCTGATTTATAACCTCCTGCCGCACTTGCATAAATACCCATGTTAGCGGTATGTGCTTTCTTGTTAAACGCACTGTCATTTTATCATGTGAACTCTTGGTAAAATTTCTTTATCTTCCTTGTTCCTGATTAAATTCTTTTTTCTTTTATAGGCAAAATAAATTTGAACAAAAGCTCCAACAACTGCACCGACAGTTAGTATTGGAATTGCCTTAATGAACCCTTGTGGTAAAAACGGCAAGTACTCTTCTAAAAACGTGTTTGAGTAAGATGAATTGGGGTCGGCTTGAAGTCTTATAGCTTTTTCCCAGGTTGTAAAGACACAACCACCAGTTAAGACTAATGAAATTATTTGTCCGAAACAGCAGGCTATAAAAGACAAAGAGAATATATCTGTTTTATGAAATTTTTTAAATCTTCCTGTAAATAAAGCAACTCCACCTGCTACAGTAATTCCAACCACAATTGCATGAAGAATTAAAATTCCATTAGCGAGCCAAATTTTATGTTCCATTATGAAAGATATATTGTTAGTCAAAGTTTCTTTCAAGCATTACCGATAACGAACAGGGCTTGGCGAAGGCAGGGGCAATAGCATTCCGTCAGCCCAATGGCTTCCCCGCAGCCAACTTCGAAAACTGTTGTTCAGCCCATATTCGTCAGCCCCGCTTGCGCCAAACCCATGTTGGCGGTAGTTTCTGTTCGTTTACAGAGTTACCGATAAGTTTAGCCGACCGCCAAGACCTTGCTCAATAATTTTTTGCAAAGTTGATATGCGTACTTCCTTCACATCGTTTTCAATACGTGAGATGTAGGCTTTATTTGTCCCGCAACGTTGGGCAAGTTGTTCTTGGGTGAGTCCTTTCTTCAGTCTGGCTTCACGCAGCAGTGCGCCAAGCTTAAAAGCTTCAAAGCCTTTTTCCAGCTTTTCGCGCTTCGCTGTACCGCGCTTGCCATAATGGTCTTCCTTAAACTCCTCAAGAGTTTTTAGGTTGGGCTGTTTTGCTTGCATAGTATTCTTTCTTTAGTTTTTTAGCTTTTTCCATTTCGTCCTTCGGCGTTTTTTGCGTCTTTTTTTGAAAGCCGTTGAGCAATACAACAATTTTGCCCTCGTCAAAGAAACAGAGAATACGAAAGACGTCCGAGCCTTGTTGAACGCGGATTTCGTAGAGGCCGTCTGTACCTTCCAAATGCTTTAGGTACGTTTCCGGGACAACGTCTATTTGCTCAATCAGGTCAAATGTCCAAACGATTTTGTCGCGCACTTTCTGACGTTGCTTGAGGAAGAAGTCGTTGAAATAGTCTTCGTAAAAGACAATATCGCGCTTCTTGTCAGGCATTAGGCAAAATTAGGAGGGTTGCGCTAAAGTACAACCGCTTTATGGTGTAATTTATTTCGCCACAGACCATTTACCGCTTTCAATCATTTGTTCAAGTTCGCCCACAGTCAAATCCCGATAGTTAGTTTGAGAGCGGTAAGTTTTTGAAAACAGACGCCGGACATAATGCCGCCAATGATGAAAAACAACTGGCGAAACATGTGGGCGAATGTCCCAGTCTGGCGGAATTGAGATATTAAAATGCTTTACGAAATCGTTATAAAAAATAATCGTGTCCAATTCCGCCATTCCAAAAGTCTGCTCAATCGGGCTGCTTTGGGTAAGCCTAATATCAGATGTACCAGTTTTCTCGTGAATAAACTCCAGCAAATCGCGTCTGAAATTTGTTACCGTCATTAGTTCAAAGAATTACCGCCAACGTTCAAGTGTTTATGAAGTTGTGGCATTTGAAAAACGACAGTTTCAATTAACCACAAAAGCAAAATAGCGATTTATAGTTGAATGCTTGACGTCCAGCCACAATTTCATAAACACACCTGTTGTGTGTAGCCTGTGTTTAAAATTGCTTACTGTTTGTATTTTTCTTGTTTCAACTGCATTGCTCTTTTATTCAATTCGTCGGTCAAAGTAATTACTCTTAATTGTCCATTTTGGATGCTATAAGCAGCATTACCAATGTCGCTGCTGAATAAGACGATAGTGTCTTTCGTTTCATCCCAACCCACTGTCCACTTGTTTGCATCGCCAGCATGCGTGTTGAAATCCGACAGTTCCTGTCCCCCGAAACTGTAGAGATGAATTATGACGTCGGCAAAGTCGTTCTTTGCTTTGATAGTCCTATTTACTGATGTTGTCAAATAGTACTTCTTTGTTGGCGAAAGAATTTTGTCACTTTTATAGTCGCTGGAAAATCCGCAACCTGTTATAAGTAGTGACAAAATAATATTCAAAGTAAGTACTTGCATTTTCAAGCTGTCGCAAGGTTACACACAACTCATAAATATACGCAATTGACACCCCTGTAAAAGTTGCGGTTATTTTTCAAACCTGAAGTGCTTCAATATTTTTTGTCAATAAACGCAAGCGGCTTTTATTGCGTGTTTTGTCCAAGGTCCAAACCTTCAAAAGGACTGATACTATTCAATATAGCACAGTTCGTTACATGCTCTATCGCAATGTAGTTTTAAATATAGTTGTGGCTCATCGGTACCACGGCTATTATGGCCATCTACGTACTCTTCCCTTTCCCTTCCCAATGGTCTTTGAGTACACTGCCGTCTTCCCGGAATACCAGCCGGCGGGCATAACGCTCGCCCCGTATATGTCCGTCTTCGCCACGCTTACCAATAAATAGCAGGACGGCATTGCCCGCCTCGTCGGCTTTGACCGTCAGGTCTTTGCCGCGCCAGGTAAGGTCGCTCAGCTCGCCCGGCGGAAATTTAGCCGCCAGCTTGTTAATAAGTGCTTCCGAAAGGGCCATAGCCCATCCGACTGAAATATTGTGCCGCTTAAAGGGCAGCCTTTACCTGCGCCATCACTTCAGCCAGCCTGCCCGCATCCGTCCCGCCGGCCGTAGCCAGGCCTTTCTGTCCACCACCGCCGCCCTTAATCAGCGGCGCCACCTGCTCCTTAATGAGCTTGCCGGCATCCAGCCCCTTCGCTTGCGCGGCATCCGATAGCGCAATGGCGACGGAAGCCTTCTCATTGATATTGGCCGTGAGCACCACCGCACCGTCCGGCAGCATGCGCAGCACATCGCCGGCCAGCTTGCGCAGCGCGTCCATGGAAGCAACGCCTACGCCAAGGCCTACAAACCGCAGTCCGTTCACGCTTTCGCTCTTTGCGGAGAGCTCAGCCGCCATAGCTGCGAGCTGCTGCCCTTCCATAGCCTCAAGCTGCTTCCGCAATGAAGCCGTTTCGGTTTGCAAAGCCTCAATGCTTTTGCCGATGTCTTTTGGATTTTTAAACGCTTCCCGCGCCACGCGCAGTTGCGTCAGCTCGGTATGAATCAGTTCTTCTGCAGCCGCGCCGCTTACTGCTTCTATGCGGCGTACGCCTGCAGCCACTGCGCCTTCGCTCTTTATCTTGAAGAAGCCGAGCTGCCCGGTGCTGCCTACGTGGGTGCCCCCGCACAGCTCAATGCTGTAATTCGGGTCCATCATCACTACGCGCACCGTATCGCCGTATTTCTCGCCGAAGAGGGCCATGGCACCCATCGCCACCGCCTCGTCCTTGCTCATGCTCTTAATGACGACCGGCACGTTCTCACGGATTTTCTCATTCACCATGCGTTCTACGGCGATGATTTCCTCGTCCGTCATCTTCGCGAAGTGGGAGAAGTCAAAGCGCAGATGCTCATTGTTTACCAGCGAGCCTTTTTGGGCTACGTGCGTGCCTAAAACGCTGCGTAAAGCGGCGTGCAGCAGGTGTGTGGCGCTGTGATGCACTTCGGTAGATGCCCGGCGCTCCATATCCACAGCAGCTATCACTTCGCCGCTCAGGTCGTCCGGAATGCTTTCGGTGAAGTGAATGATGAGGTCGTTTTCTCTCTTTGTATCAAAGATTTTGCATGTTGCATCTTGCATTTGCAATTCGCCCCTTATCGCCGACCTGGCCGCCGCTTTCTGCATAGAATGGCGTTTCGGCGAGCACGATCTGGTAGCTTTCCTTGCCCTTCGCCTTCACCTTGCGGTAGCGGAGGACTTCGGTTTTCGTTTCCAAAGAATCGTAACCGACGAATTTCGGACTGCCTTCTTTGAGAATGACCCAGTCTTCGGTGTCTAAGGCAGTGGCGGCGCGACTGCGGGTTTTTTGTTCTTGAAGGCCTTTTTCAAAGCCGGCTTCGTCCACGGTGTAGCCTTTTTCGGAAGCAATAAGCCGGGTCAGGTCTATCGGGAAGCCATAGGTGTCAAACAGCTCAAAGGCAGCATGCACCCTCAATCAGATTTGCCGAAGCAGCGCCAATCAATTCGTCCAGGCGTTTCAGCCCTTTTTCCAGCGTCCGCAGGAATGCCTCTTCTTCCTCCTTCACCACCTTGCTCACAAAATCCAGCTGCTTTTCCAGCTCCGGAAATACGTCTGCAAACTGCGCGGCAAGCACCGGCATCAATTGATGCAGCAGCGGCTGCTTGTAATCCAGATAAGAATAATAGTACCGCACCGCCCGACGCAGAATCCGGCGAATCACATAGCCAGCGCCGGTATTGCTCGGCAGCTGCCCGTCGGCGATCGTAAAGGCAATGGCGCGGATATGGTCGGCGATGACGCGGAAGGCGATATCGGCTTCCTGCTGTCGGTGGCGGTGTAGCGCTGGTTCGGTGATGCTTTCAATCTTCGCAATCGTGCCGGTGAAAACGTCGGTGTCGTAGTTGCTCTGCTTTCCTTGCAGCACGCGCACAAGGCGCTCAAAGCCCATGCCGGTGTCCACATGCTGCGCGGGCAGCGGGTTGCAGGCGAGCCGTCCTTCACGCGGTTGAACTGCATGAACACATTGTTCCAGATTTCAATCACCTGCGGATGGTCGGCATTCACCAGGCTGCCGCCGCGGCCGTCTGCGCGCTCTTCCGGCGTGCGCGTGTCCACATGGATTTCGGTGCAGGGGCCGCAGGGGCCGGTGTCGCCCATCTCCCAGAAATTGTCCTTCTTATTGCCGAATAGAATGCGGCTCTTCGGCAATATGCTGCTTCCAGAGATCCAGGGCTTCCTCATCGCGCGGCAGGCCTTCGGCTTCGTCGCCGCCAAAAACGGTCACGTAGAGCTGCTCTTTCGGGATTTTGTACACCTCCGTCAGCAGCTCCCAGCTCCAGTCAATGGCTTCCTTCTTGAAATAATCGCCGAAGCTCCAGTTGCCCAGCATCTCGAACATGGTGTGGTGGTAGGTGTCCACGCCCACTTCCTCCAGGTCGTTGTGCTTGCCGCTCACGCGCAGGCATTTCTGCGTATCGGCCACGCGGGGCGCGGGCGCGGGCTGGTTGCCGAGGAAGGCATCCTTAAATGGCGCCATGCCGGAGTTGATGAAGAGCAGGGTAGGGTCGTTCTTCACCACGATCGGCGCAGAAGGAACGACGATGTGGCCTTTGGACTTGAAAAAATCGAGGAATTGCCGGCGGATGTCGGAAGCGGTCATTGGAGAAATTCGGAATGCGGAATTCGGAGTGCGGAATTCCCGGAAAGGGCGCAAAAATACGGCGGCGCTGCGAGGCGCTTTCCTATCTCCCAATCTTTCCGTTACTTTGCCCACGCAATACGGAGGTAGTAGCTCAGTTGGTTAGAGCGTCGGATTGTGGTTCCGAAGGTCGAGGGTTCGAGACCCTTTTACCTCCCGCAGAAAGTCCTGGACACGTTCCGGGACTTTTCTTTGCGCTAAGGTGTGTTTTTATGACAAGCAACAGCGTTTTACGCACTGTGATGCCCGCCTTTATGCGCTAAATTTGCCCTGCTTTCCATGCTCCAGAAGCTGTCCATCCGCAACTACGCCATCATTGATAATCTGACCCTTAGCCCAGATGCCCGGCTCAATACCGTGACGGGCGAGACGGGCGCGGGCAAGAGCATCATTCTCGGTGCCCTTTCGCTTATCCTGGGCGACCGGGCCGATACTTCCGTGCTTATCAATAAGGAGGAGAAATGCGTGGTGGAAGCAACCTTTGAGGTGGGTGAGAATGATGCCTTTCGCACTGCACTGCGCGACGAGGAGCTGGACGACGAGTCGCAGTGCATCATCCGCCGGGAAATAGCTGTGAGCGGCAAAAGCCGGGCTTTTGTCAATGACACGCCTGTCAATCTGGGAACGCTTAATAAGCTCACATCCCTGCTCGTTGATCTGCACCAGCAGTTTGACCACCTGGCACTCCAGGGCGATTCCTTTCAGTTGAATGTACTGGATGCCGTGGCTAAAACAGGTCCTGATCTCCGCCAATACACCAATCTGTTCAGCAGGTACCGGAAGCTCAGCAGCGAATTGCAGGCCCTGCAAAGCGAACAGGCATCCTGGCAGAAAGAAGCTGATTACAAGCAGTTTCTGCTGGATGAATTGACGACTGCAGCCTTTAAAGAAGGCGAAGTGGAAGAAGCAGACGCGCAACTGAAGACATTAAGCCATGCCGAGCGCATCGGCGCGGTGCTGAGCGGTGCGCGCGGCCTTTTGGAAGAAGGCGAGCTGCCCGTTATCAACGAATTAAAGAAAACGGTACAGCAGCTGCAAGGCATAGGCGAATGGATGCCGGCATCTGTACCTGTCACGGAGCGCCTGTCATCCGCATGGGCGGAGCTGAAAGACCTTTGCGGCGAGATTGAGCGGCTGGAAGGCAGCGTAAATATGGACGCGGGCCTGATGCAGGAATTACAGGAGCGCATTGATCTGGGCTACAAGCTGTTCAAAAAGCACGGCGTGCAGGATACCGCGGGATTGCTGGTATTGCAGGCAAGACTTGAAGAAGAGTTACAGGCTTCGCTGAATGTTGGCTGACCGGATTGAAGCACTGACTCTGAGCAGGCAAAGCTGCTTAAAGAAGTCCAGGCAGCGGCAGAGCACCTTTCCGCGCAGCGAGGGAAGATAGCGCCTGGCATTGCCGTCGAGGTTACCAAGCTGCTGGCACTGGTAGGTATGCCAAACGCCCGCTTTGACATCCGCCTGAATAAAGCAGCGCAGCCCGGCCCAACAGGTATAGATGAAGTTTCCTTTTTGCTGGACGCCAATAAAAGCGGCCAGTTTCTGCCGCTGCATAAGGCGGCTTCCGGCGGCGAGATGAGCCGCATCATGCTTTCCATCAAAAGCCTTACGGCGCAGGCCATGCAGTTGCCCACGCTCATCTTTGATGAAGTGGACACCGGTATTTCCGGCGAAGCAGCCCGGCAAGTGGGCATTCTGCTGCTGCAGCTCGCGGAATATCATCAGGTCATCTGCATTACCCACCAGCCGCAGGTGGCAGGGCGGGGCACGCAGCATTTCTTTGTGTATAAAGATGCAGGCGCCGGCGGTCGCATTACTACCAAAGTACGCAGCCTGAACGGCGACGAGCGTGTACTGGCCATTGCCCGCATGATAGGCGGCGAGCAGCCGAGTAAGGCAGCAGTTGAAAACGCTAAGGAACTTGTGGCCGGCTAGCTACTATGGTACGTGCGCGTCCGGCAGTTTGGTCATATTTACCTTTTGTGCCATCCATTTATTGCTGCCTTGCAATTGATAAAACAAGGCGCTGGCAGGCATCTTTTTTACGGCCTCCGGCTGTACATCACTGGGGAATTGTTCGGGGCGCAGGGTTAATGCTTCTCCTTTCTTCAGGGTCTCCGGCTGTGCGCGGTTCTCTATTAACGCATAATCATTAGGGCCGCCACCAAAGGCGCGGCGCTCGGAGCGGGTGATCCGGCACTTTAGCCAGTGTGCAGCGTCTGCCCGGAAAAAGATGTCTTTAGGAGGCATCGGGCTGTTCCACACGATCTCAATCTTTGTATCGTTATGGTTATGCTGCGGTTCTCGCGTGGAGATCTCCCGCTGCGTCGTGGCGCGCTTCACGGTTATCGCCTGAGCACCGGCTTCCACAGATAAGCCGGTGGCAAAAATGCACAAGCCCATTGCAGCTTTAATGAAGGTGTGTTTCATAAGTATTGGCCTTAGACCAAAAATAGGGCCGGATGGTGGGGTGGCCGAATGTAAAAAATGTCAAATCTTCGTCGCGACTTCCGAGAGCAAGCCTGGCACAGCTTTTTGGCCGCTCTGAAGACTAAAACCAATTTTCAGCCATGGCAGACCAAAAGCAACAATCAACCGGCAGCGCAGAGCGCGTGGATCAGCTCACCGACGATCAGCAGAAAACCGGCGCCGACTTTGACCAGACGGTTCGCGAAGCAGAAGCGGATACAAAGACTGCGAAACCTGGCGAGAGCCAGGGCGGCAACAGCCAGCAGCATAACAATGGACGAGGTGGGGGTAAGTGAACAGTGAACAGGGTGATTAGTGAGCGGAGAAGCAACAGCTCCTTTTTTTGGAAGCCTTCCATATAGGAAGGCTTCTTCATGATACTGCCTACGCACTGTTTACTGTTCACTGTTCCCTATCCTACCTTCGCCCCTATGAATCTTGAATTCAACAAGAACGAAGACGCTATGAAGCTCGCCATCTCTGCCATGCGCCAGCGCCATGCGCAGGTAAGCCTGCGGCGGCGGCAAAAAGGCCATGCGAGAAGGCCGCGCGAGAAAGGCAAGCTCACCCCACGCGAGCGCATTGAATACCTCATCGACAAAGACTCTGTCTTCACCGAAATCGGCTCCTTTGCCGGCTGGGATATGTATGAAGAAGGAAGGCGGCTGCCCCAGCGGCGGCACCGTGGGCGGCATTGGCTACGTCAGCGGCCGGCAGTGCATGATCGTCGCCAACGATAATACCGTGAAGGCCGGCGCCTGGTTCCCTATCTCCGGCAAGAAGAACCTGCGCCTGCAGGAGATTGCGATGGAGAACCGCCTGCCGGTAATCTACATCGTGGACTCTGCCGGCGTTTACCTGCCCATGCAGGATGAGATCTTCCCCGACAAAGAGCACTTTGGCCGCATCTTCCGCAACAATGCCGTGATGAGCGCCATGGGCATCACCCAGATTGCTGCGGTGATGGGCAGCTTGCGTGGCCGGCGGCGCGTACCTGCCCATCATGAGCGACGAGACGCTGATGGTGGAAGGCAACGGCTCCATCTTCCTTGCCGGCCCTTACCTCGTAAAGGCTGCCATTGGCGAGGATGTGGACACACAAACCCTCGGCGGCGCAAAGACGCACACCGAAATTTCCGGCATTGCCGACTATAAGTTTGATACCGAGCAGGAGTGCCTCGACCAGGTGCGCCGCATCATGGACAAGATCGGCCAGCATAAGCCGAACGCCGGCTTTGACCGCATTCAAAGCGAGGCGCCCGCTAAGGACATGGCAGAGATCTATGGCCTCGTCAGCGCCGAAAACAATAAGCCTTATGATGTGCTGGAAGTCATCAGCACGCATTGTGGATGCCGGCTCTTTTGACCAGTTCAAGGAAGACTATGGCAAGACCATTGTGTGCGGCTACGGCGCGCGTGGACGGCTGGGCGGTGGGCATTGTAGCCAACCAGCGCAAGATTCTGAAGAGCGGCAAGGGCGAGATGCAGCTCGGCGGCGTGATCTACAACGACAGCGCCGACAAGGCCGCCCGCTTCATCCAGAACTGCAACCAGAAAAAAATTCCGCTGGTCTTCCTGCAGGACGTCACCGGCTTCATGGTGGGCTCGCCGCAGCGAGCATCAGCGGCATCATCAAGGACGGCGCGAAGCTGGTCAATGCAGTGGCCAATTCCGTGGTGCCGAAAATCACCATCATCACCGGCAACTCCTACGGCGCGGGCAACTATGCCATGTGCGGCAAGGCCTACGATCCCCGCTTCATCTACGCCTGGCCCAATGCCAAGATTGCCGTGATGGGCGGCGAGCAGGCGGCCAAGACTCTGCTTCAGATTCAGGTGGCTTCGCTGAAGGCGAAGGGCGAGGTCATTGACCCGGAAAAGGAGACCGGCCCTGCTCAAGGAAATCACCGAGCGCTACGCCCGCCAGACCACCGCTTACTATGCTGCCGCCCGCCTGTGGGTGGATGAAATCATTGATCCCGCGGACACGCGGCGCCTTATTTCCGAAGGCATCACCGCTGCCAACCATGCGCCTATTGAGCGCGAATGGCGGGGTGGGGTATTTCAGGTGTAAACGGGTTGCATGATGCCGGCACAATTATAGTCGGTCAGGTCAAAAAGCCAATTTTATGCGTTCCCTGTTCGCTCTTTTACTCCTTTGCCTTGCACCCATTGCCGCCTGCAAAAACAAGGCACTCAAGAAGGTTGACGACCCGCGCCTGCAAGACATCCGCCTGCCCAAAGGCTTCCATATTTCCATCTGGGCAAAGGACGTGGACAATGCCCGCTCCCTGGCTATGGGCGATAAGGGAACCATCTTCGTAGGCAATAAAGATGGCGATAAAGTCTATGCGCTTGCAGACCGGGACGGCGACGGGCAGGCAGAGGCAAAATATACGCTGATGAGTGGCAAGAATATGCCGAACGGGGTGGCATTTCACAATGGTGCGCTGTATGTGGCGGAAGTGGATAAAATATGGCGGCTGGACAACATAGAGGCCAATCTGAATGCCCCGCCGCAGCCCGTGCTTGTCTTTGACAAGCTGCCCGATCATAAGCATCACGGCTGGAAGTACATCGCCTTCGGCCGGGACGGGAAGCTGTATGTGCCCATCGGTGCGCCGTGCAATAACTGTGATAGCAATGAGCACGACCCCCGCTTCGCGTCCATTACCAGAATGAATGCGGACGGCAGCGGCTTTGAAGTGTATGCGCACGGCATCCGCAACAGCGTAGGCTTTGACTGGCATCCGCAGACAAAGGAGCTATGGTTTACAGAGAATGGCCGCGATGAGCTGGGCGATAATATCCCGCCGGATGAATTGAACCATGCGCCCAAGGCGGGAATGAACTTCGGCTATCCGTATTGCCACGCCGGCTACATTTCGGATCCCGAATACGGAAGCCGCCACGCATGCTCCGAGTTCACGCCGCCGGTAGCAAAGCTTGCCCCGCACACGGCTGCGCTCGGGATGAAGTTCTATACCGGGAAGATGTTTCCGGCAGCTTATACGAATACCATTTTTATCGCTGAACATGGTTCATGGAACCGCACAGAACCGATAGGCTATCGCCTTACCACGGTGCGCATGGATGGGGATAGCGCCCGCTATGAGCCCTTCGCGGAAGGCTGGCTAAAAGGGGGCAAGGCCTGGGGCCGCCCGGTGGATGTGCTTCAACTGAAAGATGGATCCCTGTTAGTAAGCGACGACTTTGCGAACTGCATTTACAGAATTACCTACGATGAAAAAGGATAGCTGTCGGAAATTGCCCCCCGTATTATGATAACGACGGTAATCTTTGACATGGACGGCCTGCTGCTGGATACGGAAAACCTGTGGGGCATCTCCATGAACCGTGTGGCCGACAAGCATCGCATCGCCATCACGCCCGACCGCTTTAAGGAGACAACCGGCCTGCGCATCTACGAGGTTACGGAGCACTGGTCGCGGAATTATGCGTGGGAAAGTCCGGCAAGTCACAATGACGTGGCGGAAGAAATTCTGGACGACATCATCGCACTTTCCAAAGAAAAAGGCGGCATAATGCGTGGCGTTTTACCGCTACTGGATTTGTTGGAAAGGAAAGGAATGAAAATTGGTGTTGCCACCTCGTCCCCCACACGGATGGTAGCGGCGCTGGTAGAACATTTTGGCATTGCAAGGCGCTTTCATTGCATTACGAGCGCAGATGAAGTGGACTTGGGCAAGCCTCACCCGGCTGTGTTCCTGCATTGCGCCCAAAGCCTGGGCAGCCAACCGCATGAATGCCTGGTGCTGGAAGACTCGGTGAATGGCGCCATTGCTGGCAAAGCCGCCAGAATGAAAGTGATTGCTGTGCCGGATGAGCTGCATTGGGATGACCCACGCTTCTCAATCGCGGACAAAAAGATGCGCTCGCTGGAAGATTTGGATGAGGCGACTTTAATGAGCCTGTGAATCGGATTGGGTAGCCATCGCAGCATTGAATGCCGCCGTTCCGCCTTTTGGAATGCTGAGCGATTGCCAGCCATCACCAAGCTCCTGCTTGCAGATCAGAATGATTTGTCCGACGTGGTAAGCGTAATGCATCAGCTGCCGGATAATGCCGTCCATTGCCGTCATGGACTCCGTACGGATGTGGATGGTACGGCCCAGGTCTTCTTCCCCCAGCGATGAAAGCGTGTTGAAGACGGTGGCCCAGCCTTCCTCCCAAAGCTGCATCAGTCTTTTGCGGGTCAGGCTTTCGTGTACAAATTCTTCCTCGCGCTGCCGCCAGGGCTTTTCGCCGTCTTCGGTAAGGTAATTCGTCCATCGGCTGAGCATATTGCCGCGCATGTGCTTGATGATGACTGCCAGGCTGTTCCCGCCCGCCTTGTCTGCATCGTGCAACAGTGCTTCGTCGCTTAGCTGCGCAATAGCCTTTTCGGCGAGGCCCTTGTATTCACGCAGGCGTTTGGTGCTATTTTCAAGAAAGGCGGTCGGCTGGCTCATGTTGCTGATAAGTATTGAAATGAACGATTTCCATTGAACGCTCCGGGTGAGCAAGTGGTTTGAAGCCATACTGCGCGTACAAGCCGTGCGCGTCTAGCGTACCCAACTTCAGCCCTCGCAACCCGGCAACGAATGGCTGCGCCATTAAGGCGTCCATCAGCCGCTTGCTTAATCCACGCCCGCGGTGCGCTTCCTCCACATAGACATCGGCGAGGTAAGCGAAAACGGCATAATCCGTTACAAAGCGCGCAAAGCCAACTTGTATGTCATCTGCAAAAACGCCGATGCAGAACGAATTTGCTATCACCGTCTGCACCGTCTCAAACGGTATGCCTTTGGCCCAATAAGAATGTTCTGATAGCCAGCCGTGAATCCGCTCGGGCTGCATGGCTGCGCTGCCGGTCTTTATAAGGTATTCGGGCATGCTTAGATGATATGATTCCAGCCATGAATATCCGCGCGTTTTCCTTTGCGCACTTCATCCAGCGCATCGCGCAAGCGGAACATCACGGCATCCGCGCCGGTAAAGCATTCGTAGGCATTGCCATTGATAGAAATGCTGCGGATAGGCGCGATAACCGCCGCGGTACCCGCGCCGAATACTTCCACCTTTTCACCGGATGCGAGCGCCTGCTCCAATTCCATCCAATCAATCTGGCGTGTCTCCTGGCGAATGTCCAGCTGCCGCGCCAGGTGCAGCAGGCTGTCGCGGGTGATGCCATCCAGAATAGTGCCGGAAAGGGGCGGCGTAACCAGCTTGCCATTCCAGTAGAACATCAGGTTCATCGTACCGGATTCTTCAATAAAGCTGTGCGTGCGCGCGTCCGTCCAGATGACCTGGTCAAAGCCTTGCTCGCGGGCAAGCTGGGTAGGGTAGAAGGCGCCGCCGTAATTGCCGCCGCACTTTGCTGCGCCTGTGCCGCCATCTGCCGCTCGGGAAAAATTCGTTTCCAGCTTTACACTCAATGGCTCTGTGTAGTAGGCGTAGGCGGGCGTGGCCACCACCATGTAGCAGTATTCATCGCTCACTTTTACGCCCACGCGCGCCTCGGTTGCAATCATAAAAGGCCGGATATAAAGCGAGCCGTCTGTATCGCCAGGTATCCAGTCGCGGTCAGTATTGATGAGGCTGTCTAAAGATTGGATGAAGAGCTCGTACGGTACCACGGGCATGCACATGCGCTCCAGCGATTTTACAAATCGCTCATAGTGCTTTTCCGGACGGAAGATGTTGATGCGGCCGTCTTCCATCTTAAATGCCTTCATGCCCTCAAAAACTGTCTGTCCGTAATGCAGACAGAGCGCCAGTGGGCTAAGCGTGAGGTCGCCGAAAGGAATTATACGCGCGTCTTGCCACGCGCCACCGGCCCATTCAGAGATGAACATATGCTCCGTTGGAATTTTGCCGAATGGCAGCGAGCGTGTCTCCGTTACAGTGCGTTCAGGCTTTGTGCTGATCTGGATGGTGGTGCTCATACGTAATCGTTTTTAGGGATGAAAGATTATTCAGAGGCGATAACAGGTTGCATGGCCATGGAAGCAAGTCGCTTCCGACGTTGATAGCCGGTGTTTACAATAGCTACTCCCGCAATAATGGCAACAAACGAAAGAACCGTCCAGCCCGTAACAACCTCACCTGCGAAGAACCCAATAATAACCGCGACCAGCGGATTGATATAGGCATAGCTCGTTACAAAGCCAACCGGCAGATGCTTGAGTGCGTAGCGATAGGCGGTGAAGGCAATTACAGAGCCGAAGATGATGAGATAACCCAGCGCCCAAAGCGCACTGGCATTGTGCCATTCGGCGATCGAGTAGTCATCTGCAAGTGGGCTGGACATTAGTAGAAAAATGCCGCCAAAACCTACTTGTACGCCTGCGTCCAGCATTGGATTCACTGGGTTGCTCCATTTCTTGCTTAGAATGCTTCCGCCGCCCCAGCCTAGTGTAGCGAAGAGCGTAGCGATGATACCGATGAGGTAACGCGGATCTTTGAGGGCAGCAAGGTCATTGCGGAAGATGAGGGCTACGCCGATAAAACCAAGTGCCATGCCGAGGCCGATACGCCAGTCCGGGTTCTCCGCTTTGGAGAAAAGCAGGTTGAGGATGACCACTGATATGGGCATCATGCTGCACACCAACGCTGCCACGCCACTCGGAATGACACGCTCTGCTGCGGAGACGACGCCGTTGCCAACCGCAATCATCAGGAAACCGATGATGGCATTACGCAGCAGGTTTTGGCGGGAGAAATTGACCTGTTTATTCAAGCTCAGCGCTATCCCGGCAATGATGAAAAAGGAGATAATCTGCCGCATTCCGGCCATGAGAAGCGGCGGCAGATGCAGCACAGCTACACGAATAGCGAAGTAGGTCGTCCCCCAAATGATAGCTACGTACGCATACGCGAGATAGGCTTTGGTCTTTGTGCTCACGGGGTCAAAAGTGAAAAGATTGTGCCAAACAGTACAGATACAATTCCTGTACTTTTGGGCATAACAGTTGGTCAGGCAGCTTTGATGGCCTGGCAGAGGTTCTCAATCATGATGTATTACTTCCGACATGCTTTACTTGAAAATTGCCGAACAGCTTGAACGGCAAATCAGCGAAGATGTTCTTAATATCGGCGACAAACTGCCCAGCGTTCGCGAGCTTAGCAAGACGCAAGGCGTAAGCGTCAGCACTGCGCTCCAGGCTTACTATCATCTGGAAGGCAAGGGCCTGATTGCGGCAAAGCCACAGAGCGGGTATTATGTACGCTTTGCGCCCGCCCTTGCACCCGAGCGGCCGTCTGTTAGTAAGCCATTACCGGCAGTGCACAACCGGAACATTGACGCGCTTATATCGGAAGTGTATGATGCGCTGGTTGACCCACGGCTGACCAAATTCTCACTGAGCGTTCCTTCCGCGGAATTGCTTCCGGTGGCGAAGCTGAATAAAGCGATGTTGCAAGCGCTGCGTGAGTCTCCTGATAGCTGTACTTCTTACGAGCAGGTGCGCGGTAATCCTGAGCTGCGCCGCCAGATAGCGCGCTGGGCAATGAACTGGGGCGGGCGGCTTGGTGAAGAAGACCTGATTACGACAGCGGGCGCTATGAATGCGATTTCTTATGCGCTTTTAGCATTGACAAAGCCTGGCGATACGGTGGCGGTAGAAAGCCCAAGCTACTTTGGTACACTGCGCCTGCTAAACAGCCTTGGCCTGAAAGTGCTGGAGCTGCCAACACACCCGGATACGGGCATTGCGCCGGATGATTTGCGCAAGGCAATTGCGAAGCATAAGATTAAGGCCTGCCTCTTCGTCACTAATTTCGGCAATCCGCTCGGTCATTGTATGCCCGACGATACAAAGAAAGAGGTGGTGCAGCTACTCGCTCACAATGGTATCCCGCTAATAGAAGACGACCTGTATGGCGATGTATATTTCGGTAAGAAACGTCCGAAGAGCTGCAAGACTTTTGATGAAGAGGGGAACGTGCTATGGTGCGGTTCCGTCTCCAAAACGCTTGCACCTGGCTATCGCGTAGGCTGGATCGCGCCTGGTAAACATATCGACGCTGTGAAGCGGCTAAAGCTGTACCACAGCATCACGAATGCCTCTCCTGAGCAGGCAGCCGTCGCCGCCTTTCTTGCTACAGGCCGTTACGAGCACCATCTACGCCAGCTGCGCCAGACACTGCATGCGAATTGCCAGCAATACATCCGCGCAATCGCCGAATATTTTCCCGAAGGCACCCGCGTCACGCACCCACAGGGCGGATTCATTCTATGGCTGGAAATGGATGGTCGCGTGGATACGCAGGAGTTATACCACAGCGCGATGAAGCATCGCATTTCTATCGCCCCTGGCGCCATGTTTTCCATGCAGGATCGTTATCACAACTGTATGAGGTTGAGCTACGGGCTGCCCTGGACTCCGGAAGTTGACTTAGCGCTCAAGAAGTTGGGCGGGCTGATAAAGGCTATGACGCTATGAGTTTGTACGGCTCTCGTTTGAGCTCTTTTTCCGCACCACGATCCACTCGCTCACATCTACCTGAAAAGGCAGCTTCCCAATCCGAACAGTCGCCTTTTTGTCGCGTAGTTCAGTGACGGTACCTACCTGGTGGGCAGTTTTGTGCCGCACCAGATCACCCACCTGTGGCTGGCCGCCTACCGTGTCGTAGTTCTTGTCGGCCTTCTTCGCAGCGGCCGCATTGCCTGCTACCTGCTTGCGGCGGAAAAGCACATTCTCGGCGGACTTGATTACCTCACCCTTGTCTTCTGTCCGCTTCCATTCCTGAACGATGGCTTTGAACTTTCGCTCGGTATCGCGTAAGTAGTCAAGCTCTTCTTTCTTGATTTTGTTCTGGAGCTTGAGCGTTTCGTAGTGCTGCTTCAGGCGCTCTTTGTCTATGAGCTTGGCGTAGGTTTCCTTCAGCTTTTCATTCTCTTCTATCAGCTCGTCCAGCTGTTTTTCCTTTCCGCCGAGGCGAACGCTCTGCTGCTCTGTCTGGTGCAGGATTTTGTCCAGCTTAAAATGTCCGCGTTCGGTAAGCTGACGGGCGCGGTCAATAATCTTTGGCGGCAGTCCGCTGCGCTGCGCAATGGCGAAAGTGTACGATGATCCGGGCTTGCCGGTCGTGAGCTGGTAAAGTGGCTCCAACTGTTCCTCGTCAAACATCATTGCGCCATTGAAGATGCCCGGCACCTTTCCCGCCATCACCTTTAGGTTCAGGTAGTGCGTAGTAATGATGCCGATGGCATTCTTCTTTGCGAGCTCTTCTACAATCGCTTCCGCGAAAGCGCCGCCCAGCGCAGGGTCTGATCCAGAGCCAAGCTCATCAATAAAGAAGAGCGTTTTGCCGTTGGCGAAGTCCATGAAGTACTTCATGTCGCGCAGGTGAGCGGAGTAGGTGCTCAGCTCGTGCTCTATGCTCTGCGTATCACCGATGTGGATGAATAGCTGCTTGAAGATGCCCACCTCGCTGCGCGGGTCGGCAGGAATGAGGAGGCCGGCTTGCGTCATCATCTGGAGCAGGCCTGCGGTCTTCATGCTCACCGTTTTGCCGCCCGCATTGGGGCCCGAAATGATAAGGATGCGCTCGTTCCGGTCTAAGTGGAGGTTGAGCGGTACGATCGTTTTTCCTGCGCCTTTGCTTTGGAGGTACAGCAGCGGATGATAAGCATTCACCAGACTTAATCCCGGATGCGGTGAAAGCATTGGCAAGTCGGCAGCCATATCCTGCGCCAGTACTGCCTTAGCACGGATGAAATCGTAGAGGCCGATAAGGTGATAATACTTCTGAAGCAGCGGCGCATGGGGCGCAAGTGCGGCCGTCGTTGACTGCAGAATGCGTTGAATCTCGCGCCCTTCTTCTCTCTCCAGCGTGAAAACGGAGTTGTTCAGCTCAATCGTTTCCTCCGGTTCAATAAAAACGGTCTTCGCCGTATCGCTTTCGCCGTGCAGGATGCCACGCACGGTGCGCTTGTGCTCTGCGGCCACTGCTACAACGCGGCGGCCATTCATAAAGCTCTCGGAAATGTCGGCGAGATAGCCGCTCTTGCCGAGGCGGCGAAGGATGTGCTCAAATGTCCGGCGCACCGTGCTTCTCACAGAAGCAAGAGAGGCGCGGATGTTCATCAGCTCCCGCGAGGCATTATCGCGTACCTGCCCCATGTCGTCTATTACGGCGCCGATGATGCGGACTACTTCTTTTTCATATTCCACGCCTTCTGTAAGCGCTTCAAGGCTCGGGTAGAAACCCGCGTGGCCTTTGAACCAAAGCAGGATGGACTGAATGATTTTTGTAAGATTGCTCAGCGCCAGCAGGCTGTCGCCCATGAGTACAGCGTTCTGTACGGTAATGAGCCGCAGCTCCTGAGCGAGATTGCGGGTAAATTCTCCCGGAAAATAATCGCCGCCTCCGAGCGTAAGCTTGAATTCCGCCGTTTGTTTCAACGCCTTTTCAATCAGCTCCGCACGGCTCATGAAGCGCATAGCGGACACGCGGGCACGCGCCTCATCCGTTCTGCATTTCTCTAAGAGCAGTGCTTTGACCTTTGTAAATTCTAAAGCATCCGCCGCGTGGGCGGGATATAATTGCAGCATTCGTTTCTATCGTAAAAACCTTTGCCAAAGGTCACAACTGCGTGGCATAATTGATTGCTGTACTTATAAAGTGACAATGGACGACGCGGCGCTTGAAAAAGGGTGTTGAAATTTTCGGCAATCCCGACATTTAGATAAAGGCGGTCTTTGCCTTTGGCAAAAAACACCGTACGTGCATCAATCCCGTAGCGTTAAGCCGCGCGACTTATCGTTTGCTTTTCGGGGTATTTGCGCTGCGTACGGCCTGAAATGAGGATGTCTTTCGCTGGTAGAAAAGCAGGTATTCAAAATCCAGAACATTGCGCGGCCGAAATGGCGCTGTAAACGACCACACGCTCTGGCGGACTTCAACGTGCATTTGCCGGAGGCGGGCTCGCACGGGTGTACCCCGTGGTCCGATAAGCATGTTGCGGGTGCTTTTTATTTCAGTTCTATCCAGACCGGGGCGTGATCGCTTGTCTTTTCCCAGCTGCGCACAGTCTTATCTACACCAGCAGCTTTCAGCTTTTTGGAAAGCGGCGCATTGAGCAGAAAGTGGTCTATCCGAAGGCCGGCATTTCTACCAAAGGCATCACGGAAGAAATCCCAGAAAGTATATATTGTCTCGTCAGGGTGCAATCTGCGAATGGCATCCGTCCATCCCTGCGCCAGCAGCTCATCAAATGAGGCCCGTGTTTCTTCCCGAAACAGGGCATCTTTCACCCAACGCTCCGGCTTATAGACGTCGTTCCCGGTTGGGATGACATTGAAGTCGCCGCAAAGAACAACCGGCTCTTTTGAGTGCGCGAGGCTCGCAGAAAATGCCTTGAGCCGCTCCATCCACGCAAGCTTATACTCATACTTTGGCCCTGGCGTCGGATTGCCGTTCGGAAGGTATAGGCAGCAGATATGCACGCCATTCACGCGCGCGTGAATGAACCTGCTCTGAATATCCTCTTCGTCGCCCGGCAGGCCGCGGCCAAGCTCGGTTGGCTGCTCGCCTTTTGCAAGAATAGCTACACCGTTCCAGCTTTTCTGGCCGTGCCAAATGGCTTCATAGCCCGCCTCGCGAATAGCGGCTTCCGGAAATTTATCGTCGGTGCATTTCAGCTCCTGCAGGCAGGCCACATCCGGCCTTTCTTCAGAAAGCCAGCGCAGCAGCACCGGCAGGCGGGCGTTGACAGAATTGACGTTGTACGTAGCGATTTTCATGGCAAAACAGGTTGAACCACGAATCTATGCTTGCCGGAATAAAATCCTGTTATTGTTTTCTGGTGACGACTACTGGCCTGTGCGCTTCGTAAATTGCAGGGAGCAACCTTTCTGAAGCGTTACTGACCCTATGCAACATTACGACTGGCTCCTGTCCCGGCTGGATGCCTTTATACGCAAGTATTATCTCAACCAGCTCCTGCGCGGCGGGCTTATCCTGCTCACCTGTCTGCTGGCTTATGTGCTCCTCGTGAGCGTTGGCGAATATTACCTATACCTGCCTGTTTGGGCAAAGGTGTCCATTGTCAGTACATTCGTTGCGCTGGGTGGCTCTGCGCTTGTGTTTTGGGTAGCAATGCCGCTTGCGCGGATGGCGCGCATGGGTAGGACACTGTCGCACGAAGATGCGGCGGTCATTGTAGGCCGCCACTTCCCGGAGATTTCAGATAAGCTGCTTAACGTTCTGCAGCTCCGTCAGGACAGCACTCCAAGTGCCAGCCGCGAATTGATTGAGGCCAGTATTGACCAAAAAGCGGCTCAGATTTCCATTGTGCCTATCACGCATGCTGTTGACCTTTCTAAGAACCGTCGTTACCTTCCGTTCCTGCTTCCGGTGATGCTCGTAGGCATTTTCATCTTAATCGTATCTCCAAAGGTTTTTACTGATGCGGGTACACGGCTCCTGCAGCCTACAAAAGCATTTGAAAAACCTGCGCCATTTCAATTCAATATTACCTCCGGCCCATTAACCGTTACCCGCAATGCGGATTATGTGTTGAAGGCTGCTGTTACCGGCGGCGCGCTTCCCGCGGAGCTTTTTGTGGAGATAGGCGAGGAGCGCGTTCCAATGACTGCACTCAGCAATCATACATTCCAGTACACTTTCAAGAACGTAACGGAGCCGACGAGCTTTCGGCTTTTCGCTGCAGGCTTTTATTCAAAATCCTATGCGCTGCATGTAGCGCAAATTCCAGTACTCAAGGCCATCCGCGTGCAGCTTGATTATCCCGATTATACGGGGCGTAAGGATGAGATCCGGGCGTCCCTTGGCGACCTCAATATTCCGGTGGGCACACGCGTGGGCTACGCCCTAATGGCTGATTATACCGATGGCGCAGCGCTCCAGTGGAGCAGCGGCGCGACCGTAAATCTAGCTGCTCACAGTGGCAAGCTGTTCAGCTATCAGCACCAGTTCATGCAGGATACTTCCTACACCATTCTGCTGCGTAATGGACAGACCGCCACGACGCCTTCTTTTAAATACAATGTGCAGGTTATTCCAGACCAATACCCTGTGATTCAGGTGCAGGAGTTTCGTGACACCGTTACAGGACGGCAAATTGTTTTGACCGGCACAGCGGGCGATGATTATGGCATCAGCCGCGTCTCCTTTCATTACAGCATTGCTGATGACAAGGGGCATTCTTTCAGAGAAAAGTCATTTCCTCTTGCGGGAGGTGGGGCGTTGGTGCCATTCCAGAAATATTTTGACCTGCAAGTGCTTAACCTGCAACCCGGCCAGAAAGTAACGTACTACGTAGAAGCGCTGGACAATGATGGAGTCCACGGCCCTAAGGCCTCGCGAAGCGCCACCATGACGTACGCTATGTATACGCCGCGTCAGTTGGACTCTTCCATGAATGTGAATGCAAAGCAGATTAATGCCGGCCTCAGCAACGCTGCACAGCAGTCTAAAGAGATACAGAAAGATATGAAGGAGGTGCAGGACAAGATGCTTCAGAGCACGGAAATGTCTTTTGAGCAGCAGCAGAATCTGAAAGAGCTTCAGGCAAAGCAGGAGGAAATGCAATCGCAGATGGAAGCCACTAAGAAGCGCCTGGAAGAGCAGATGCAGCAAAGCCAGCAAAAACAATATAGTGAAGACGTGCGCGAAAAGCAGGACGAGATGAAGAAGCAATTGGACAATCTGCTCAACAACGAGCTGAAGGAGCAGATGAAGAAGCTGCAGGAGTTGATGTCGAAGCTGAACAAGGACGATGCCCAAAAGACGCTGGAGCAGATGCAGGAGCAGAATAAGCTCTTCAACATGGATATGGAGCGCATGAAGGAGCTAATGAAACAGCTTGAGGCCCAGATGCGCATGGAAGACCTCGCGAACAAAATAGATGCGCTCGCGCAAAAGCAGCAGGATTTAAAGAAGACAACAGACGCGCAGAAAAAGTCAGCCGATGCCCTTGCGAAAGACCAGCAAGACTTGAAAAAAGAGCTGGACAAGGCAATGAGCGAGGATATGAAAGAGCTTCAAAAGCTAAACAGCGGCATGGAGCGTAAGCAGGATGTAGGCAAGCCCGCCGACGAAGGCAAGCAGGCCGGCGAGAACATGGAGAAGAGCAAGGAAGAGTTGGAGCAAAGCGATAGCAAAAGCAGTAGCAAAAGCCAGCAGCAGGCGGCGAAAAATCTGCAGGAAATGGCGGCGGCATTGCGCGCCATGAGTGGCGGCCAGAATGTGGAACAGATAGATATAGACATCAAAGCCACACGCCAACTGCTGACAAACCTTATCCGACTTTCCTTTGACGAGGAAAAGCTGATGAACGGCGTGCGTACAACTTCTGCAGCTAGCCAGACTTACCTTGACAACGGACGTGAGCAGGCGCGGCTCTACAATGCATCGCACATGATCCGCGATAGCTTGTTCACACTCAGCAAGCGTGTTTTCAAGCTTGCCCCTACTGTAAATAAGGAAACCCGGGAGTTGGAAAAAAACATGAAGCTTGCTACGGCTTCAATTGAAGCCCGGGCCATAGGCGATGCCCTCACGCGCCAGCAGTATGTAATGACGCACACAAATAACCTTGCGCTCATGCTCAATGAGTTGCTTGCCAATTTGCTTCAGATGCAAAGCCAGGCAAAAAGTAAGGGTGGTAGCGGCGGCGGTTCCTGCTCCAAGCCCGGTTCATCTCCCGGCAGTAAGCCGGGAGCGGGCCAGCAACTTTCGGACATTATTACCCAGCAGCAAGGCTTGGGAGCTGCCATGCAAAAAGCCGGAATGGGCAAGAAGCCCGGCGAAGGCAAGAAACCCGGTGAAGGCAAAGAGGGTAAGGACGGAAAAGATGGCAAGGAGGGCCAAGGCGGGCAACAAGGTAAATCCGGCGGTGGCGGGTCGGGTGGCTCCGGCAATGGGCAGGGCAGTGAGGGAACAAGTGAATACGGTGATGCAGAGCAACTGGCTAAGTTTGCCGCGCAGCAAGCAGCAATTCGTAAGCAGCTGCAGGATCTTCAAAGCCGACTTGCGGGCGGTGGCATGGCTAACAGCAAGGAGCTGCGGGAGATTCAGCAGCAGATGGATCGCAATGAAACCGACCTCGTAAACCGGCGGTTGAGCAGCGAATTTCTGATGCGCCAGCAGGAAATTCTGACCCGCCTATTGCAGGCCGAAAAGGCTGTACGTGAACAGGAGCAGGACGATAAACGCGCATCAAATGCCGCGAAGGAACTATCGCGGCCAGTGCCGCCTGAATTGCAGCGCTATTTGCAAAATCGCCAGCAACTGCTTGAGCTATACCGGACAATTCCACCGCAACTAAAGCCATATTACAAGCAAATGGTAGATCAATACTTCCATAGTATTGGTAATGGAGCAACGGTAAAGTAGATTTTCCACATTTATTCCACCGTTTAAAAACGGTGTTGCACGGCGGCATAGAATGAGTATCTTTCGGATCGTAAATCTGATATTTTAACTCAAAAAAATACGCCTGCTATGCTTTTTACGCGACACTATAAGTATGAGACAAGCTCTTCCGTTGAAGACGTCAAGCAGCGCCTGATCGGCAAGCACGTCAAAATCCACAATATGGATTTTGAGATTTACGACAAAGAGCGAATGGTAAAGATTATTCCTCACGCTGAGCAAGAGACCAATATCAAAACATTGCCCATCACCCACGTTGAGTTCAAGGGTAAAGGCGCTAAAACCGCTGTGCTTATATCTTCTAAAATGCGCAAGATTGATAAGGGAGGACCGATGATTCTGCTCATTTTCTGCTTTTTCCTGATGGCAGCTGCGCTCACTATGCTGCTGTCTATCAAAGAAGATGGTTTTGAGATTTATGCGTATCCGATGATCGCGCTCAGCCTCGTCGTCTTCATCATCTTCTGGATACGTCTGGAAAGTGGTTACTTTGACTATGTGCGCAAAATCCGTGACTATGTAAAGCAGCAATGCATGCAAGACACGAAAACGGCTGTTGGATAAATTCCGCAGCCATTACAGGCGAGGGAATGTTACCTTGTATTGGGCGGCTTTTAAGCTAAGTTATCATGGTAAATTTGGGCTGCGTCAGCGGCCTTTTTTATTGCACAGTATAATCCGCCAGACGCAAATCCAACTTGAAAAAAGAATCCATTTCCGTCTTTCACATGTTTAAGATCGGCATTGGGCCGAGCTCTTCGCACACGCTTGGTCCGTGGCGGGCTGCACTGCGGTTTATTGACGGGTTAAGGAGCCGAAACCAAATAGCTGCGGTGGAAGCGGTTCAGGTACTGCTATACGGTTCTTTGGCAAAGACGGGAAAGGGCCACGGCACAGACGTCGCCGTTATCCTCGGCCTTTGTGGCGAAGACCCGGTGACATTTGACGTAAATGCAATAACGCCCACACTTGACCGGATTGCAGACCGGCGCCAGATGCGCTTCGCAGGAGCAACGGACCTCCGATTTGACCCTGCCGCTGACGTGATATTCCTGATGGATGAGTCTTTACCTGCTCATCCTAATGCCCTTACCTTTCTCTGCCGGCTGACGGACGGACAGCAGATTGCCGAAACCTATTACAGCATCGGCGGCGGCTTTGTATTAAAAGAGGGCGAAGGAGATTCGGCCGGCGAAATCGTGGACCTGCCATTTCCAATTGACTACGCCGCCGACTTGCTGCACTGGTGCATGAAAACCGGGCTGCCCATTTCAGAAGTGGTGATGGAAAATGAGCATGCCTGGCGCAGCGAAGCGGAAACGCGAGCCGGTGTGCTCAATATCTGGAACGTAATGCGCGAATGTGTGTATCGTGGTGCGCATATCAGCGGGCTGCTTCCCGGTGGTCTGGACGTTACCCGCCGTGCCGCGCCGCTCAATCAACGCCTTATTAAAGGGCGGCCTTATAACAATTTTGACGAGTGGGTAGCGGCCATCCGTGCGGGCGGGCAAGGCTTTCAGTACATCTTAGATTGGGTCAGCTGCTTCGCCCTGGCGGTTAATGAAGAGAATGCGGCCTTCAGCCGTGTGGTGACGGCACCTACCAATGGCGCCGCCGGCGTTATCCCGGCAGTATTGATGTATTATGCGGTGTTCAATGATGCACTGGATGAGGAAAAGATAGTCCGGTTCATGCTGAATGCGTCAGAAATCGGTTCCATCTTCAAAAAAGGGGCAACTATTTCGGCGGCAATGGGCGGTTGCCAGGCAGAAATCGGCGTGTCATCTGCCATGGCAGCTTCCGCACTTACGGAATGTCTTGGCGGCACGCCGCGTCAATGTATGCAGGCGGCAGAGATCGCCATGGAGCATCACCTTGGCATGACGTGCGATCCGGTGGCCGGGCTCGTGCAGGTACCATGTATTGAGCGCAACACGATGGGGGCAATCAAGGCTATTACAGCTTCCCAGCTAGCCCTGCAAAGCAATCCCGATAACGCCCGCGTTTCATTGGATGCCGTAGTAAGTACTATGTGGCAGACTGCGCTGGACATGAATGGTAAATACAAGGAAACGGCAGAAGCCGGCCTGGCCACCAATATTCCACAGAACGAAGCGTTGTGCTAAGGTGTTGGAGCGTTGGATAGTTGGAATGTTAGCCGATACTGAAACACCCAAACATTCCGACTATCCAACACTCCAAGATTCCCCCCGCTGCCTTACATTTGCTCCCGCAGCAGGTCACCTGGCCGAGTGGTTAGGCTCAGCTCTGCAAAAGCTGCTACAGCGGTTCGAATCCGCTGGTGACCTCTCCTCACAAAGCCGGCGCTCATTGAGCGCCGGCTTTTGTTTATTTGTTTATCCGGAAGTACCTTCTCTAGGGTGGCATCGTAGCTGTAAGCTGTTGGCTGATAGTCAATATACCAGCGGGACGCATTATATGTAATGCTGCGCCGGTAATGACGATACTCCCGTCCGCTCATTTCAGGCGGGCGGATGGCCCGTACAAAGTTGGTACGCGGCTTAGCATCGGGCAACATCCTGAAATCGGCATCGTGCACCAAAAACCGCTCGCGTATCAGTGACGTTACATCGTCGCCATCATGCTCCATGTACTGGCCCAGAGGGCCGGGAGGGCCGGTAGTGTCCGGTTGCGGTAGTGGGCTGCCAAAGTATCCGATGTAGATATTTCGTTCGCCCGTCTGCACAGCCAGGTTTGACGCAGGCTGCATCGTAGAATCAAGCAGCACACCTTCAAACTGGCCCAGGCGAATTTTATCCGCGTTCGTATCTACAAAGAAATAGAGCGGGCAAAATTTGAAATAAGTGGACCAGTCCATCACTGTTCGCCGGGCTACCTCTGATACATCATGCTCAAATACAGGCAGGAGGTCCGGACGATTAGCTACTAAATAATTGCGCTGGTTTTGCCGGGTCAGGATTTCAATGAGCATTGCCTTCGGCGGCACCTCGCCGGGCTTGGCACGCCTGCCAAGGCCAAGAAGTGGGGCTGTCCTGAAATCTACCGTCGTCGTATTTTCAGTGATCTGGCTCCCGGCTGAAGTGTTGGCTGGCGGGCTGGCAGCGCCGTCCGTTTGTTGTGCAAAGGCATGGCCTCCAGCAACTAATAACAGCAACACAATGCTGCAGGCAGGCAGAATTCGGGTAAAAATGTTGGCAGCGTATCTGGGCATTCTCAAAAAAACATCCGCACTGCAATGTACGCAGTGCGGATGGGAAAAGGTGTCGCAGGTATGTAATGTGCGGCAGGTAAGCTACCGTATGCGGCTACTGTTGTATGGGCATTTGTACTTGTTGCGGTTGCTGCTGCATTCGCGTCAGTTCACCTATGAGTGCCTGTACATTACCGCCGGCAGCTGCCGGATTATCGGCGATGCTGCGCAGATTACCAATGATGTAGTCCGTAGTGGCCTTGTCTCCGGCGCGGATGGCTTCAAGAGAGAGTTGGCTCATCAGGCTGATATCGCGCTGTACATCATTAGCGTTCGCTT
Source organism: uncultured Bacteroidota bacterium (assembly GCA_963782125.1). Lineage (GTDB taxonomy): Bacteria > Bacteroidota > Bacteroidia > Chitinophagales > Chitinophagaceae > UBA1952. Next base: position 780,747 of record CAWAID010000006.1, on the reverse strand, counting down.
CGCGGGCATCGTCGGGCAGGGTGCCGTAGTAGCGGATGTCGTCACGGGCGTTATCAGCCACCTTACGGGCCATCGTGGCTGCTTGCTTCATGCCGCCAGCCCGATAGTAAGCGTTAGCCATAAAGTACCCTGTAAAGTCGTAGGAATAAGCATGCTCCGTAATCCCGGCGTTCACTTTATCCAATACACGGATCGCTTCATCTTTGCGGCCCATGGCGCTCAGTTCATCGGCCAGCCTTGCCACATTGAGGCGGTAAGGAATAAAATTCTGACGGTTCTTCTCATCAAAATAAACATCGCCGCGTTCTGCGCCGCCCCAGATGTAGGTGTTGTTGAATAGCGCGATACTTTTAGCAATGTCGATGAAGCCTTGCTCGCCCTGTTGCTGCTGTTGCTGAGGTGCCTTAAGCTGCTTGAAAGGAACCAGGCGGTACACAGTACCTTCCAGCTTCATGAAGTCATTCATATTGCCATACTCATCCGTCTCCTGCAGATTAGAGAAGTAAAGCGGACGTTTCCAACCCTGTGAAGCTACTGCCGCGATGATGTTGATCTGCGCAAGATCGCTTTTGGTATAGGTGCCTTTACCAGGTGAGAACGTGACACGCATATCCGTTGAAATCTGCGTTGAGTCAAAGCCCGTGGCCAGCGTACCGAGCTGAGTCTTATCGGGTGTGGGTATAAGGATATTGCGGGTCGGCAAATAGTTCACCGGCTCTTCTTCAATAGGCAATCTGTTGTTCTCTGAAGTGATGAACTTACAGATATCGGCAATAGGGAAGAACTGATCTGCTGGTATTGCCGGCGCCTGCGGGTACATTTTCTGATCTACATAGCGGATGTATTCGTGGTGGTCGCCTATGTAATCTTCGCGCTTCCACATCATCGGAACGGCATCTGCATCGTTCATTTTGTAGTTGAGCTGATCAATGTACCAGTCAATACCGAGCAAAGAGGTATTGATCACACGGATGTCCGGACGAATGCCTTCAATCTCCTGTGCATACCACAGCGGATAAGTTTCATTATCACCGTAGGTGAAAAGCACTGCATTTTTTTCGCAGCTCATCAGCGTATTATAGGCTGTAGCGCGGGCAAGTGTCTTCTTGGAGCGGTTGTGGTCATTCCATTCTTCCTTTGCCATCCAGGCTGGTACCAGTAACAGGCAGAGCGCCGTGGCCGTGTAGGCAGCGCCTTCGCCCTTCATGAACCTGGTAAGCCAGTCATAAACCATCAGCACGCCGAGTCCAATCCATATCGCATATGCGTATGTGCTCCCTGCAAATGCATAGTCCCGTTCACGCGGCTGGAGCGGCGGCATATTCAGGTAGATGCCGATGGCAATGCCCGTAAAGAAGAACAGCATCCCCACCACAAATCCGTCGCGCTTGCGATTATTGAACTGGTAAATGACACCCAATATGCCAAGGATAAACGGCAGGAAATACAACTCATTGCGTGCGCCGTTATTCCGATAGCCATCCGCCATCTTGTCCATATCGCCGATGCCGCGCATTTTGTCTATCGGCTTAATGCCGGATACCCAGTTGCCGTTTTTTGCCTCTCCCTGACCCTCAAAGTCATTCTGACGGCCCGCATAGTTCCACATGAAGTAGCGCCACCACATCCAGTTCATCTGGTAGCCAAAGAAATACTTCATATTATCGGCGCTCGTAGGCCGGTCTTCCGGGCCAAGGCCGAGGTACTGACGGTAAAACTGAACGTGCCCGGGATCATTATTGTCATAGATACGCGGGAAGAAGCGTTGCTTGTCCTCCTCAAACTTATATCCGCGTTTCCTCCCCACTACCTCGTAATAATCTTTGCCATCCTTCTTGCTCTCCGCATATTTTGGCCCCTTGTTCGTAATCTCCACGAGGCCAGCATCAAAGTCCGGTCCGTACAGCAGCGGCTGCTCGCCAAACTGCTCGCGCTGCACATAGCTCACAAGGCGACAGCGTATTGTCCGGATTGGTCATGTCTATCGGCACATCTGCGCGGGAGCGGATCATGGGTACGATATAGGACGAGAAGCCAATCATCACAAATACGAGGCACAGCATGCCCGTTTGCAGCAGGTAATAGCCTTTCTTCCTTGCATAAATAATAATGGCAGTGCTTGCGGCCGCAATGAGCAATACGCCAAACAGCGAACCAATATCAAATGGCATCCCCAGCGAGTTCACGAAGAATACATCCAGGTTAGACGCGATAATGGTTACCCCCTGAATCACCCCAAACTGCACCAGCCCCAGCGCCACACAGCCCAGCACAAAGGCTACCACCGTGCCCATCGGCGTCACCTCATAGCGGCGGAAGTAATAAATCATCGCCAGCGCCGGTATCGTCAGGAGGTTCAGTAAGTGAATGCCCACCGAGAGGCCAATCATATATGCAATCAGCACTAGCCAGCGGTCTGCATAAGGCCGATCGGCTATATGCTCCCACTTTAGCATCATCCAAAACGTCAGCGCCGTGAAAAACGACGAGGTCGCATACACTTCGGCCTCCACCGCACTAAACCAGAACGTATCCGAAAATGTATACGCCAGCCCGCCCACCAGGCCCGCGCCGATGATCAGCGCCGTCTGCGTGCGCGTAGGTGCATCGGCATCGGGCGACAGAATCTTCTTCGCGAAGTGCGTAATAGTCCAGAACAGAAACAGAATCGTCAGGCCGCTTGCTATGGCGCTCCAGGCGTTAATCATGATGGCCACGTTCTTCACATTGCCCATTGCCAGCATGCCAAACATGCGCTGGATAAGCATAAAGAATGGCGCACCCGGACTAGTGGCCCACCTCAATCTTGTAGGCGCAGGAGAGAAACTCCCCGCAGTCCCAGTAAGAAGCCGTGGCCTCCATCGTCAGGAGGTAAACGAGCGTGGCAATGCCGCCGGTAATCCAGCCGGCAATGTTGTTGACTTTCCGAAAGTTCATTGAAAACGTGTGCGATTAGGCAGCCGCAAAGAAATGGAAAAACGTTGAGTACGTTGAGAAGATAAGTAGGTTAAAAGGCAAGCCATTAGCCGCGCGCTCGTGTTAAGCATAGAACGCGTCAAACATCGTGGTCGCTGAGCGCAGCCTAAGTGCCTGCCCACAAGTTGCCTTATACTGTGCGGGGCGGTGTTTGTGCAGACGGGCGTGCAGCCAGTTGCTGAAGCCTGATGGAGAGGCCCATCAGCACGCTTTTGGCGTGCGCGTTGCGCTCAATGTGGTAAGCGGCGTCGCTAATGGCTTCCGTCATTTCTTTAAGGACGTCCGGCGGCAGCCGGCGCGCCGCAAGCTTTTTCGCAAACTCGCCCTCCTGCGGAGAAAGCGTATGGATGGCCTCCGGCAGATGCGCCACGCGCAATGCGCCTTCCAACAGGCTCAGCGTAAACCCGAGCAGATGCCGGATGCCCTCGCGCCCGGCCCCGGCCCACTTGCCGGTAAAGGCGGCAAGCTTCAGGCCATTCCCGGTAAAAATGCCGTTGAACCAGTCACGCGCGGCGGGCAGGAGGTCGTCCTCCACCTGCTGCACCATTGTCAGGGCTTCGGAGAAAGACCCATCCGCCATCTGGGCAATCTGGACGGCCTTGCGCTCGTCGGCCAGTCCGCGCTGCTGCAATGCAGCGGCCATATCCGCAGGCGGGATAGGGGAGAGGCGCAGGAGCTGCGTGCGGGAAAGGATGGCGGGAAGAATGTCCTCCGTGTTTTCGGCCACGAAGAGCAGCAGGGTACCCGCGGGCGGCTCTTCAATGAGCTTGAGCAGGATGTTACCCTCCTTGCCCAGATACTCCGGCCGCCAGATGACCTGGATTTTGAGGCCGCCCTCGTAGGATTTGAGGGTGAGGGCCTCAATAATGTCGCGGCATTCATCGGCAGAGATATTGCCCTGCTTATTCTCCGCCTCAATGGCCTGTAGCCACTCGTAGGTAGTGCCGTAAGGCGTCTTATGCACAAAGTCGCGGAACTCGCGGATGAAGTAGGCACTCTTCGCCGGCTTGTCCCCCTTTGGGCGGATGGAAGGAAAGGAAAGGTGCAGGTCGGCATGCTCAAGGCGGGCTACTTTCTGGCAATTGCCGCACACGCCGCAGGAGTCGTCAGGCATTTTTGCTTCGCAAAGCGCGTATTGCGCAAAGGCGAGGGCAAGCGGAAGGCCACCTGTGCCTTCTTTGCCTAACAGCAATAAAGCATGCGGCATTCTGCCACCTGCGAACATCTGTATGAGGTTGCGCTTGGCTGTGCTTTGGCCTACGATGTCGCCGAATTGCATGTGGGTTGGAGTGTTGGAACGTTGGAGTGTTGGGGGGAGGTAATGATGGGTCTAAGCTAAGTGTGGGGCTTTTGCAAAAAGCCCCGGTCGCTGAGCGTAGCCGAAGCGCCTGTTCGTTTGCTGTGATATGCTTCTGGGTAGGCGCTTCGGCTACGCTCAGCGACCGGGAGGCTGGCGCCTCCCATAAGTAGCATCTGCCCGCGCCATTGGCTCATAGCTGAAGATTGTGCCAGAGAATCACCTGCAACTGCGGGCGGGTAGCGGCTTCCTGCATTTGCCACATGCTGCCGGCTTCCAGCCGGACGTTCTTGCTGAATACGTAGCCGAGCCCGCCATAGAGCCTGTTTCGGTCAAAGACGGGCCTGTTGGTATGCAGGAAGACTTCATTATAGACCGATGCGAAAGCGGCGCCTTTCTTCAGCTCCTTTGTATTCAAGCAGAGGTTGCCGCTAAGGAAATAGCGCAGGCGCACGCGGAAATCATGCGGCAAAATGCGCTCCTCCGCCCGATAGCGGTGCGTTAGGTAAAAGCCGCCCCAGCGCTGCTTCAGAATAAGCTGCTGATAGATGCGGTGCTCCTCTGTCACGCCCTTCGTCTCCGTGCCGGCTATGTAAGGCTCGCTGCGGATGTATCCGTAGCCTTGGGCGAGTTGTACGGAGCCGTCGTCTTTGAGATTGTAAGTGGCGGCGGTGCGCAGGAGCAGCTGCTCCAGGTCGCCCGCAAAGTCATACATGCGGGGTTGAGCTTCCAGCCATATACCCCAGCGGTTATTGATGGCGGCGCTTCCGTAGTAGGCGGGCCAAAAGCCATAAGAAGCAGGCTTTTCAGCGTGCGCGGTTAGCGAAAAGAGCAGCGTGTACAGGAAAAAAATCTTCTTCATCAGGCAATGGCGGCTTTGGAAGCCTTCTTTTTCACGGGAGTGTTCTTGGTAGCAAAATCCAATTCTGCAAAGACCGGGCAATGGTCGGAATGCACTACATCTGGGTAAATAGCCGCGCCGCGCAGGGCATCGCGGAGCGGCTCGGAGACGGAGATGTAATCAATGCGCCAGCCCTTGTTGTTGCCTCGCGCTCCGGCGCGGAACGACCACCAGGAGTAGTTGTGCGGCACCTCGGGATGGAAGTGGCGGAAGGAGTCTATGAAGCCGCAATCAAAGAACTTGTCCATCCAGGCGCGCTCTTCGGGCAGGAAGCCGCTGCTATCCTTATTGGTCTTGGGACTGTGGATGTCTATCTCACGGTGGCAGATATTGTAATCGCCGCAGATGATGAGCTTCGGGCGCTCCTTGCGCAGCTCGGTAATGTAATGATGAAACTCGTCCAGCCACAGGTACTTGTAAGCCTGCCGCTCCTCGCCGGAAGAGCCCGAGGGGAAGTAGGCGTTGATGAGCGTCACATCGCCAAAGTCGGCGCGGATGACACGGCCCTCGGCATCGCTTTGCATGATGCCATTGCCAAGGTGCACGGCGTCGGGGGCTATTTTAGAAAGAATAGCGACGCCGCTGTAGCCCTTCTTCTGCGCGGAAAAAATGTGGGTTTTGTAGCCGAGCGCTTCCAGCTGCGCGATGTCTATATCCTCTTTATTCGCTTTGATTTCCTGCAGGCATATAACGTCAGCGGGATTCGTAGCCAGCCAGGTGGTAAATCCCTTGTTCATGGCGCTGCGGATGCCGTTGACGTTGTAAGAGACGATGCGCATGGCCGCAAGTTAATTCGTTAAGCCGTTGAAGTCTTGCGCCGTTGAGGCTTTAAGATATTTGATTAGGAATGTCCCTTTTTTTGACAAATGTCAAATGAGGGGCGAGTGGCGGGATGGAGGTTTGTCTTTCATCAAAATGAGCAAAACATGAGCTTCTCCACTGCTTCCTGCCCGCGCAGCAACCGTATTGTACAGCGCCCGCTTATTGTCGCCTTTGCGGCGGCCTTTGCCGCTTTTTGGTCGGTCTCCTTTGCCGGCACAACTGACCTGGCTAACTGGTGGATTGAGAATCTGCTGGTCATCATCTTCTGCGGAACAATTGTCCTGACCTTCCGGCGCTTTGCATTTTCTGATTTGAGCTATGCCTTGATGCTTGTCTTCATGCTGCTGCATGTTTATGGGGCGAAGTATGCGTATGCGGATGACCCGTTTGGCTTTTGGCTGCAGCACACATTCGGTACCGTTCGCAATCCTTACGACCGGGTCGTACACACGTCTTTTGGCCTGCTGATGGCTTACCCGATGCGGGAGCTTTTGCTTAGAAAGATGAAGACGAGTGAATGCTGGAGCTGGGTGCTGCCGGCGGAGCTGGTGCTGTCACTTAGCGGTCTTTTTGAGCTGATAGAGTGGAGTATTGCGGACGTATTCTTTCCCGCGCATGGCCAGAATTACGTAGGCACGCAGGGCGATATATGGGATGCGCAGAAGGATATGTTTGTGGCTACCTGCGGGGCCCTGGCAGCGATGCTCGTCGGGCGGACGGTAAAGCTGGTGCTATTGTATATGCGAGCGAGACGTTGGCGTGTGGTAGCTGCATAAAAAAGCGGCTCTTACGGGAGCCGCTGTACGTTCATTTCCGAATAATCAGCCAAGGGAGCGAATCCAGTCTACGACCTCGTCTTTGGTTTTGCCCAGCTTTTGCTGCATGCGGCCGAAGAACTCGTCGTCTTTGCCTTCTTCATATTGGAGATCGTCGTCGGTAAGTTGAGCGTTGGCTTGCTTCATTTTGCCTTTGAGCTCGTTCCAATTACCTTTTAATGTGAGCTTGTCCATGATGTAGGTGGTTTAGGTCATAAAGACGAAAACATTCGTGCCAGTTGCAGTGGATACAGGAAATGTTAAGAAGCGGAGCTGAAAAATTCTGGCCCCAATCTTGGATAGGCTGACATAAACACGCACAAAATGAAACGGATTTTTTCTTCTCTGCTCTTCGTAATGGCCATAAGTGTCGGCCTGTCTTCCTGCGTTATCCGCGATGATTATTACAATGCGACGCCTGCAAGTCCTTTTCAGTATAACTTTTCAGATGATTTCAACGGGGATGTAAATGGCTGGAGTTTCCGGGACGGCGCTAACAGGGCGTCTGTCTATTTTTCCAATGGCCAATTGCATTACGATTATCATCCTTTTGATAATGGCACGAACACCGTAGCCGTATCAACAGGCATGCGCACTGGTACACAGGCTTTTGATATTCAGACCCGTTTCCGCAGCGATAATGCAATGGCGCTGGTGTTTGGTGTATCGCCTTCAGAGTACGGCTATTCCTTCTTTATAGATGACCGGGGTTATTTTGCTGTCTATGATGAGGGCAATGCCAGCTTGAAGGCGCAGGCAATCATTGACTGGAGCCAAAGCGGAGCTGTACATCAGGGATGGAATGACCTTGAGCTGCAGGCTACCCGAAATGGCTCCTGGATAGGGTACATCAATGGAACTCAGGTGTTTCAAATCCCGGCGCGTACAGTGTATGGTACACAAATCGGCTATATGGTGCTTGCAAATACCAATGGCGATGCTGATTTTATGGACCTTGCATGGTGACGGTATAAAGCCGATCTGATATGCAAAACGCTCGCTAAGTACGCAGCCGTAAATGGCTATCTATTTTCATTTACTGCTAATTAAAAACAGTCGCCTCTAAAGGGCGGCTTTTTTTATTGGGATTACATTCACAGAGACCGTAGCCCGCGTACGCGCCGCCGGCAAGAGCAGCTCCCTGCTCAAGTACCAGAGCTACGACAACCAACCACTTGCCGGTGCCAACTACTACCGCTTGAAAATGATAGACATAGATGGTAAGTTCAGCTACTCCGCCACTAAGAAGGTTGTGTTTAGCGGCAAGGGTCCCGAAGTAGTTGTATATCCTACCGAGAACTATGACGGCATTGTGCATGTGACCCTCCCTCTAGGAGTGGGCAGAAGCACAGCTTCACCTCCTGAACGCTGCCGGCCAGACGGTCAGCGCAGCGGTTGACGGCCTTGGACTTAGCCGCACGGTGCAGCTTGGTGCATTGCCCGCTGGCATCTACACCCTGCAGGTAACAGGTGGCCAGGTCAGCCAGTCCTTCCGCATTTCTTACCAGCACTAAGCTTCCGGTTTAGCTAAATCAATAAAAGGGCCGCTTCATCACGAAGCGGCCTTTTTTCATTCTGCTGCATTAGTGGATTTGCTGCCCCGCCTTACCACCAGTACCCAGTCGCCCTCCAGCGGCAAATAGCCGTACTCATAGCAGAAATTATAAGTCTGGCCTTTCTTGTTCAGGTATTGGTGCGTGTGATAGCGGAAGTCAAAGCCCGCCTCCGCCAGCCGCTGCCGCGGGCATTTGCCTAATTCTTCCTCCGGCTTGACAACAGATTCCAGGATGCGCCGGTTCTTCAGCAGAGCATTATTGATGTTGCGGATAAGGTTGTTCTTGTCCGCCTTTTGCCGGTTGTTGTAAGCATTGCGGCAGTAATCATCACAAAACTTCTTATCCAGCCTTCCCCTGACCGCTTTGCCGCATTGCAGGCAGGACCTGCTTTCTGTTGAAATATCCATCGCGAAATGTTTGGCGGTTAACAGATGTTTCTTCGGAAAGGTAGCCAAAAATTATCCGTGTACAAACGGTTACAAACACTTTCATCCGGTAGTAAATGACTAAAAACCGAGTAAGCCTTTTCTGCAATGACATCTTTGCATCAGTAATTATTTAAAACAGCAACAGCCATCAGGCGACCCACACGAGCGATACATTGATAGCGCGGATTTAGCACGACAGCACAGCTTATTACCACGAATACGGTCTTAGACACATCAGTAAAAAACAAAACCGGAATCCAAATTCCGAAAAATCAAAAACAATGAACACGCTTAAGAACAAAGTACAGCTCCTCGGCCACCTCGGCGCAGCTCCTGAAGTAAAAACTCTTGAAAATGGCAATACCCTCGCCAAGATGCGCATTGCTACGAATGAGACCTATAAGAACGCCGCCGGCGAAAAAGTCACCGATACCCAATGGCACAACATCGTCTGCTGGGGCAAGACCGTAGAAATAGCCGGCCGCTTCCTCGACAAAGGCAGCGAAATCATGGTAGAAGGCCGCCTTGCCTACCGCGAATACACCGGCCAGGACGGTATCAAGCGCCAGACCACCGAAATCATCGTCAATGAGTTGATGCTCATGGATAAGAAGCCTGCTATGGCTACGGCCATGGCTGCCTGAAGCCGCCATCAACCGGCCCCGATAAACCTGAAACGGCCACCCGAAGCATAGGGTGGCCGTTGCTATTATAAAAGACGGTTCAGGCCCTCGGCCGGCTGCCGCGCCACCACACAAAGCCAACGGTGCTCAGAATCGGCCAGCGGCAGAAAGGCGAGGTACAGGATGCCGCCATTGAGGCCCCGCGCGCTGTGGCTATCCAGCTCCGAAGCCGTTTTGGTACATACAGCGCAGCCCTGCGCCTGTACGCCAGCCGGTGCGCCGGCCAAAAGCATTCCTCCAATCAGCAGCCACTTTTTCATGCAGTAAAATTACGAAGGGATCCCGAGGCGGAAGCACCAATGAACAGCCCTATTGCTTACTAATCTTGCCGCTTTGCATTATGGCTATGCCGGCATTGTGCAGTATATATATAGAAGTCGAAGGGCAGGAAGCGCAGGTCAATAGCAGGCGCTGCTAAGCATAATACGGCGAAATCATCAGATAGATTACCGGCCCGGTAATGCTTACATACAGCCAAAGTGGGAAGGTCCAGCGCGCCAGCTTCCGGTGCTTCGCATACTCGCCCGTCATGCCGCGGTAGGCGGTAAACAGGATAAAGGGGAGGATTACCGCCGCCAGCAGAATGTGGCTGTACAAAAGCGCGAAATAGATGCTGCGCACGGCACCGGTACCGCCGTAATGCGTGTCCCCCGACAGGATATGGTGCGTGATGTACGAAACCAAAAAGAGTATGGATAGCAGCATAGCCGCGTACATCGTGGCCCTGTGCTGTGCGTACTTCCGCTGCCTGGCAAGATAAAAAGCAGTCAGCAGTAGTATCGTCACCAGTGAATTAATGACCGCATTGGTCGCTGCGAAAATGTGCACGTTAAAGCCCAATGCCGCAGGATTGATGCCCAGCACCTTATTGAGCGGGTGCAGCGCGGAGACAACCAGAAAAACAACTACCGAAAACAGGATAATGAGCACATTGGCCCGGCGGTCGTTCTTTTGAAGGGACGGCTTGAGCTGCATTGCGTCATTGAAGCGTTGACGCGTTGCGTCGTCGGCGGTTGGAATCATAGTGATAGACTTCTAAATAAAAGCTATTGTGCGAGGCCGCAACATTAAAAGCGCTTCAACGAATTAACGATACAACGCTACAAATGTTTTTTCTCCATGGCAAGTTTGCCCATGTCATTGGCGCATTGAATTACAGCGGCCGTATCCAGCCCGTTATAATAGCCGCGTATGAACCGGTCAGCGTCCAGGAGCACGATCTGGTTCGTATGAATAAAATCTTCAGCCCCGCCATCACCGGCAGGCACGGACAAGTGCAGTTGCGTGCGCGCCCAGTCGTACAGCCTCTTTTTATCGCCCGTGAGGAACCACCAGTGATTTTGATCCACGCCGGCATTTTCCGCATAGACACGCAGGGCAGCAGGTGTATCGCGTCCGGGGTCAACCGAGATAGAGATGAACTGCACCATCGTATCGTTGCGCTTCATGGGCGTCTTCCGGAAGGCATATTCCAGCCGCTTCATCTGCTGCGTGAGCTTCGGGCAGAAGTCGGTGCAGTTGGTGAAGATGAAATTAACGGCGATCATCTTGCCCGGCAGGTTACGGTTCAGCGACACCGGTTCGCCAAACTGATTTGTGGCCGAAAGCTCGGCTACGGGCTTCAGGCTTCCCGCCTTCACCAGCTTTTCCGCCTCGTGCGATGCAATCGCCTCATCAGCGCGATAATAGGGCGGCATGGGCAGCTGATCCTTGCCCATCACCTTCGCAATGAAGTAAAAAGAAAGCGGTAGCAATAGTGCTACCGCTATCCCTAAAAATGCCGTCTTATTCTTTTTTTGATTCATGAATCGCTTAGCGCAGTCCGCTCCCGTTATTCATATGCAGCCAGAAGCCGCCATCTGCGAGGAATGCAATGATGAACCATACGAACAGCGTCAGCGGAATCATTACCGTGATAATCATGTTCTTCACTTCGTCGCCGAGGTGCATAAATACCTTCACGATGTAGGCCGCCTTAAAGATGGTCATCAGTAGGAAGAGCGTAGCAGTGATAGCGTGCGGGACGCCCATCTTGCCACCCGTAAGGCCGAGGCCCACTTCCACGATCGTGATGATGGTGAGCAGCACCGTCACCTTCATGATGCGGCTAACCTGCTTCTTGCTGCCTTCGCTCTTGATGCTCTCGCCATGATGATGGCTCATTAGTCCGGAGTAGAGCTTGCTCTGGTCGCCTTCGTAATAAACCTGTGCGTCGTTGCCTGTATTGTGAGCGGACATAGTATTTCGGATTTCGGAGTGCAGATTTCGGATTTGCGCCGATTAAAGAAGATAGAAGCAGGTGAATACAAATACCCAAACGAGGTCTACAAAGTGCCAATAAAGGCCCACCTTCTCCACCATCTCATAATGCCCGCGGCGCTCGTAAGTGCCATTTACGGTATTAATGAGGATCATGATGTTGAAGATAACGCCTGATAGTACGTGGCATCCGTGGAAGCCGGTAATGGTAAAGAAGAAGTTGAAGAAGTTGTGCGTAGACTGGACCCCGGCGGCAAGATTATCAGCCGTAAGCGTATGGCCTTTATAGTCGCCGTAGAAATGATGAATTGAGGAGGCCGGCGTATTCGGGTCAGTAAAAGCGCCCCAGAGCATGCCGCCGGTTTCGTGTGAGAGGTGTGTCCATTCCCAGGCCTGGCAGGCCAGGAATGCTACGCCGCCGATAATGGTCCACAGCAGCCACTTAATTACGCCCTGCTTGTCGCCATAGTGTCCGGCATGTACGGCCAGCACCATTGTTACCGATGAAATGATCAGGATAAACGTCATCAGCGATACAAACACCAGCGGCAGGTTCATCTCGCCAAAGAAGGGGAACGACTTGAATACGGCATTCGCCTCTGGCCAAACGGCAGAAAAGAAGCGGGTAGTGCCGTAAGAAATAAGCAACGCGCCAAAGGTGAAGGCATCGGAAAGAAGGAAAACCCACATCATTAACTTGCCGTAGCTCACGTTAAACGGTGAGCGGCCGCCGCCCCATACCTTGGGGCTCTGCATGGCTGCGGGTAGTGGCGCTGCTGTTGTGCTCATATAAGTCTTAGGATCTGTTACGCAATTTTAGGAGCGCAAATTTTGCAAAAAAATTACTGATTCAGGAGAAAGAACAGGAATAAATATATCCACAACACGTCCACGAAGTGCCAGTACGTTGCCACAATCTCCAATCCGGTCGCGTTATATACCCTAACGCGCTTGCGGTAAGCCCTCAGAAAGACAAGTAATAGCGCTACAACACCGCCTAAAATATGTGCCAGGTGCAGCCCGAAGATGATGAACAGGAAGCTTTCTGACGGATTCCCGCTGACGCGCACCGTTTGCATAATGGTCTTTCCATCTTCCAGGGTTAAAGCCTGCGGAGTATGGTAAAGCTGATTAAATCCCAGCCACTGCAGCACGCCGAAAAGCACACCCAGCAATAGGGTAGCGGTGATCAGCGCCCGGTAAAGCGGCATTTTTCGCTGCTTGAAAGCCCGCAGCCCCAAGGCCATGGTTACGCTGCTGGTCATAATAGCCGCAGTGGAAGCGTAAAACAGGCCCGGCATCTGGAACATCCGCCAGTTACCCTGTGCCATGCGCACGATATAGGCAGAAGTGAGGCCCGCAAACATCATGGCTATGGAGCCCATAGCCAGCCACAGAGCAAATTTGTGCGGGTGGACTTTCCTTCTTTCGCCCTCAATTGGTTTCAATATTCCTTCCATGCAATCACCACAATTTTTTAGGTTTATAGATTTTTCAGTCAGAAAGTGGCTCTTTTACCGTAAATATTTGATTTTTTAGAAATCAACATGGTTATAATGCTTGGCCAGTTAGTCCTGAGGCTAAATCTTGTCAAAGTATAACGCAAGCAATACCACCGGCAGATAAATAAAAGACGCAAACATTACCCGCTTGGCACTTTTTTGGTCGTTGTTCCTGAAAAACAGGACAGACGCCGCGAAGTACGCCAGCCCGCAGCCAATGGAAACGTACATGCCCCAATCACCACTCAACCCGATCATGCGCGGCAGTATCACTAAGGGAACGAGCACAATAGAATAAAACATACACTGCAGTCCCGTAAACCTGGTCTTTCCTTCATGGGATGGGAGCATCCGGAGGCCCGCGCGGGCATAATCTTCAAAACATACCCAGGCAATTGCCCAATAATGCGGGAACTGCCAGAAGAATTGAATCAGAAACAATACCCATCCCTCTAAACCAATGCCGCCCGTAGCTGCCGACCAGCCAATCAGTGGCGGCATCGCCCCCGGAATGGCACCTATAAACACTGAAATAGGATGCACGCGCTTCATGGGCGTATACGCAAACGCATACAACCCAAGTGATAGCATAGAGAGCAGGCCGGCAAGCGGGTTGAATGCCACTGTAATCAGAATGCTGCCAGCCAGCCCTGCACCGGCTGCCAGTATCAACGCTTCCGCAGGCGTCATCCGGCCCGTGGGCAGGGGACGGTCTTGGGTGCGGTGCATCAGGGCGTCAATGTCGCGCTCCAGAATCTGATTCAGCGTATTGGCGCCACCCGTCACGAGCATGCCGCCAAGGAATAGCTGGAGCACCGGCAGCAGTTGAAAATGCACACCAGGCGCCAGCAGGTAGCCGATCACCGAAGAAAAAACAACCATGAAGCTCAGATTAGGCTTCAACAGGAGGCTGTAATCACGAACACGGCTTTTAACGAGCGCCGTCACGCGGCTGGGGTCAGTTGCTGCACGCAGCATGTAGTATTGTTTGGGGATAGGCTGCAAAGGTAATTTATATACAGGGATGTTCTGGAAGGAAAACGCATTTATAAGTGGCAAAAGATTAAATAAAGTAACACAGGTAGAACGGACGGGAGGGAGCGCAAAGTCTGCCGCGTAATAATATCGCTGATGATACTTTAGCTGAGACGAAAGCACCTTGACATCAGAAAAATACTTCTCTTCTTAACACTTGACCCTTATCATCTCATCTTATCTTCACCCCATGTTGCAGAACCCGAACATCTTTTATACGGATGACGATGAGGATGATCAGGAGCTGTTCCGCGGGGCGCTCAATGAGGTGGATGATTCATTAGTGCTTACCACAGCCGGCGATGGTGACGCATTGCTAAGCCTTCTGGAATCCACACCGCCAGTCCCGCGCCTTATTTTCCTTGACCTGAATATGCCCCGGCGGGATGGTTACGAGGTATTGCATCTGATGAGGGCAAGCGAAAGCATGAAGAATTATCCCGTTATCGTTTTTTCAACTACCTCGGATACGGCAGCCGTAGAAAAAACCCGCGCAATGGGTGCTAATCTCTTTGTGCCTAAGCCACGTACTTACGATGCGCTAAAAAAGGCAATACAAACCTGCATCAATATCAATTGGCAGGGCTTCCGGCCTGAAGGGCAGCCGTATATGTTGCGCTTCAGTTAGCTTTGGATCAACCCTCGCTCTAACTTGTATGTCCACTCAGGCAACGCCTGCCCCGCTTAGAACGGGAGCTGCAGAAGTATTCCTAAAAGAATTGCGTCAACGCACCGCCGCAGCGCATGAAGCGCTGGAAGCCCTTCCGCTTTCGCAACGTATTACAGATCCTGACCTTGACCGCGCAGATTACATCAGCTACTTACAGGTAATGCAACACGTAGTGGCCAGTATGGAGCTGGTACTACACCCGTTGCTAAAAGATATACTTACGGACATAGACACACGTTCCAAAACAGCATGGACTACCGGAGATCTGGCCGCCTTAGGCGCTTCCGAAAATCCTTATCCACCATTTACATTTCCATTTCCGCCTGTTGGGCTGGCCTATGGCCTGGGCGCCTATTATGTGCTGGAAGGCAGTACATTGGGCGGCCGCGTTATCCTGAAATCTTTGCCGCAGGCGCTGATTGCCGATGGGGCAACAGCCTATTTTGAAGGCTATGGAGCTGAAACGGGAAGCATGTGGAAGCGTTTCCTGGAAGTGCTCTCGGGTTACGCAGCAGAATCTCCGATGGAAGCGGCAGGCATTATTAATGGAGCGGAAGATACCTTCGCAGCTATCCGTAACTATTTCAACGACTGCGCACTATATGATGCTGCTTCGGGACATCGTTAACCACGACCGCGTTACCCTTACCAACTGCGAAAGCGAGCCGATACACATTCCCGGGGCCATACAGCCGCATGGCTTTCTGTTGGCGCTCCGCGGTGACGATCTTGTAATAGACTTTTCCAGCGCCAATGCGGCAGATTACTGTGAGGTAGGCTATGAGCAATTGCTCGGAAAAACGTTTGGCGCTTGCTTTGGGGCAGAAGAGGCCGCGCGACTTAACACTTATTTGCGCGGCGAAGACTTTGCCGCAGGCAATCCGGCGCGGCTGCAGCTTGGAAAGACGCCCTATAACTGTACAATTAACCGGGGCGCAGAAAAGGATACCTACCTCTTAGAAGCCGAGCCTTTCCCGGACGGCTATCTTAGCCTTCCTGATCTTTACCTACAGACGCGAAAATTCGTTTCCCTGATAACACGGAGTCAGACGCTGCGTGAACTCTGTCAGACCATTGCGGAGGAGACCAGGGCCATTACCGGCTACGACCGGGTGATGATTTATCGCTTTGATGCGGAATACAATGGCGAAGTAGTGGCGGAGGCGCGAGCGGCGCATCTGGAGCCTTTCCTTAACCTGCATTATCCGCATACAGACATTCCAGCGCAGGCCCGTGAGCTGTACCTGCGCAACCTGCTCCGCATGATTGTGGATGTGAATTATACGCCCGTACCGATCTACACGATAGATGATGTGCCGGGTAAAAATCTGGACCTGTCAGACAGCGTCCTGCGCAGCGTGTCTCCAATCCACATTGAGTACCTGAAAAACATGGGCGTGGGTGCTACACTTACCATTTCGCTCGTTCACGAGCAAAAACTTTGGGGGCTTATTACCTGCCATCATTATGCGGCTAAAAATATTCCCCATTATACCCGATTGAGTGCGCAGCTGCAAGGCCACTTTCTGACTTCGCAGATTTCGGTGCGCCAGCTCAATGAGGAATTTGAAGCAGGCCGCGGGCATTCGGCAGCGCTTGAAATATTGCTGCCGCTCATTACCGATCTTGAAGAATCCGGCCTTGGAGCAATCGTCGGGCAACCGGAGCTGCTGTCGGTGGCAGGTGCTACGGGCGTTGCCATTAAGTTCAATGCCAGCCTTTATGTTTCCGGATCTGTGCCACCGGCAGACCAAATTGAAGCCCTTGGTGAGTGGTGTGCAGGCAATGGCGCAGAAATGTTCCGCACGCACGCGCTTGCAAAAGAGTATGATGGGCCGGCCGCCGCACGATCCGATGCCGCTGGCGTGTTATACCACTCGCTTATTCCCGTCGGAGCTCACTACATCATTTGGTTTCGCCAGGAGCGAAAGGAAGAAGTGCTCTGGGCCGGCGACCCGACGAAGGCCATTATCAAAGATGAAAAAGGGCTTTCTCCGCGAAAAAGCTTTGAGCAGTGGCGCCAGCATATTCAGGGCCAAAGCAGACCATGGTCTGAAGCGGCAAAGGTTGCTGCTATTAACCTGGCACATGCGCTGCAAAAGCAACTCTCACTCATCCTCTCCATCTCTGAAGAGCGCCGGTATCGCCTGCTTAGCGAGCAGCTGCAAATGGCCAATGACGAGCTGGAGCGTATCAACTGGATTTCCACGCATGATCTGCAGGAGCCACTGCGCAAGATTCAGGTTTTCGCCAGCAGGGTGCTGGGCAGCAACGCTGCGCAAACGGCCGACCTGGAAATAATCCATGCCATATCGCGCATGAGCGATGCTGCCATCCGGATGCAGACGCTCGTAACCGACATCCACGCATATTCCAAACTGCTGCATCAGGAAAATCCGCTCGGGCCGGTCTTCCTGGAAAAGATAGTTGATAGCGTGCTGCATGACCTTACGGAAGACATAGCCGACAGCGAAGCTCAAATTACAAGGAGCGGATTACCACAGATAGCCGGAGATGCCTTTTTGTTGCGGCAAGTGTTTACAAATCTGCTACGTAACGCACTCAAATTTTCAAGGCAGGGTGTAGCTCCGGTTATTCATATCACAGCACAGCGAATGGCGGGGCACTCCGCAGGCATTGCGCCGGCACCTGGCGGTTATCACAGAGTTTCTCTTTCGGATAACGGCATTGGGTTCGCTAATGAATTCGCAGATTCCATTTTTGGGCTCTTCAAGCGGCTGCACAGTCAGAAGGAATTTAGTGGCACCGGCATTGGACTCGCGCTCTGCAGGAAAGTCATGCTTCGCCATAATGGTTTTATTACTGCGGAAGGCACTCCTGGCCAGGGCGCGACTTTTCATCTGTGGTTTCCGGCGTAGCCGGCGGCAAATGCATTTGCTGCAGCTTCTTCAGATTGCCCTTATTAATTTGCATGCATGCGCCTTTTTCAAACACTCGTTGTCACGCCACTCCTGCTTCTGGCCGCCTGTGGCGACGGTCCCGCTACAACTACCAGCAGCAATAAGAAAGAGGATGAACGTGCTCACCCGGATGCTTACATCAAGGTGAACTATGAAGTGCGCCGCAACCTGGTGGGCAAAAAGGTAGTGGAAGGGGATGTGCTGAATACCGGTCGGTTTCTGACCTACAAAACCGTAACGCTGCGCATTGTGTCTTATAAAGATGATGACGATAATACAGTTAACTATACGGTATCAGATGCTATTGCGCCAGGCAGCAAGGCCGAATTTAAGTTTAAGCCCGAAGGAAATCCGGATCGGATAAAGGTATTTGTAGCCGGCGCATCGGCAGATTAAGCCACTTACTGAAGCTGGAAGTGAGGCGCAACATTTCCGCGTCAAAACTTTGTTTTTCAGAAAAGCGCCTTACCTTTCGCAATCCTAAGTTGTCAACTATACGGCTTGATGAAAAGACTGCTCTACTCTCTACTTGTTGCTACCTCCTTACCCTTTGCTGCCGGTGCGCAAATGCACCACGAAATAGGCCTAATGGCCGGCGTAGCAAATTATTACGGCGACTTGCAAACAAAGGTTCCCGCAGATTATGGCTATAAGCCGATGGGCGGCATCATGTACAAGTTCTTTTTCTCTCCGCACGTAGGCGTACGTTTTGGGGCCTCCTTTACGCAGCTCACCGCCGCCGATTCTCTTTCGGACATACCAGTGAACAAAGCCAGGAACCTCAGCTTTGCGACCAACCTTTTTGAATTTCATGGCGGCCTTGAGTTGAATCTCCTGCCCATTGATGTGGACCGGATGAAGGTGACTCCTTACATCTTTGGTGGTGTAGCCATTTTCTATTCCAATCCATACACGCAGGCCAGCAATGGCGATAAGGTGTTCCTCCGCCCGCTCGGCACGGAAGGCCAGGGCCTTTCTCAGTACCCGGACCGTCAGGAATATAAGCTGGTCAATGTAGCCTTCCCGGTTGGTGGCGGTCTGAAGTTCCTGATAGGTAAAGCGATTGTAGTAACTACGGAAGTAGGCCTGCGTTACACTTCTACGGACTATCTGGATGATGTAAGCCGTTCCTATGTGAATATGGACACCATTGCAGCATATCGTGGTGCGCAATCCGCGTCACTCGCATTTCGGGGCAATGAGGTTGCCGGCTGGGACGGTGCTTATCCGGATTACCGCACGCAACGCGGCGACTTTAAAAACAACGACTGGTACTACTTTGCCGGCCTGAACGTAAACATCTACTTTTCAGCCCTTGGCAATATCAAGGAGTACATGCAGACGAAGTGCCCAACCTGGTTCCCTGGCCGTGCCAAAAATTATTATCGTTAATCGCTTTAGATTTCTAATTGTACAAAACCGTCCGTTCGCCGGGCGGTTTTTTTAATTAGCGTATCACTGATCCGGCATTATGACCACGGAAGGCCCTAACCCGGAAATTCTGCTCAGCATCGTTAAAACAAGGCTGCCCTTTGGAAAATTCAAGGGCACTTTAATAGCCGATTTGCCGGACTCCTATCTGGAATACTTTGCGCGGGAGGGCTTTCCTAAAGGCACGCTGGGACAACAATTGCAAACGATGCATGTGATTGCCACCAATGGCCTTCGCGGCTTGCTGACGCCTTTACGCAGCTGCCGCTGAAGGGCCGTCTTCTTCTTGTTCCGGGGTGATGTCATCTTGAACAGGGTCCGCCTTGACCACCTTCTTCTGAATGTCCTCTACCTGCTGCATAAAGGCGGACACCTTCGGATCGGCGTACGGGCCGTAAGCATCCACCAGCGTTCCTTTTTTGCCGTCTGAAGTCTCTACCACGTACAGGATAGAATTGTCACCCGGGTCACTTTCGCCTTCAAAACGATAAAAGTTGATAACACTGATTTCCTCCGGCGGATAAGCTTTACTTCCCTCTTCCGCCGTGTGAAATCCGCGGCTGCCTACCTTGAACTGCTCTGTGTAACCGTTTTTTACGGCCTTGCCCATTACCATAGCAAGGCTATTCATTTCAGTTACCTTGTCGTTGGCCTGGCTATAACCTGGAGTGCGTTGCATGTTAGTTGTATTTAGTGCCGGAAAGGCATGTTTTGACTCCAGCTATAACATTATCATGCCGCCTGTTACCGGCACGCGCATGGTATTTTAGGATGAATTAGCTAAGCGTTAAATGATGCAGCGTACACTGTCGTAAAGCCTTAGTAATGCTTATTTTTAAGTGAAGAAACCCTTGCATTAAATAATGATTAAAAATTCATTTCTGCTTGTCTTTTGTTGCTTGCTTGCGCTTTCAGCAAAAGCGCAAACTACCATTGTGGATAGCTTTATGGTGGATGGCGCTTACCGTTCTTTTCGCCTCTACATACCGGCATCTTTGACGGCCGCCACCCGTCCGCTCATTCTTAATATGCACGGACTCGGGTCCAATGCCTTTGAGCAGCAGTATTACGGGAATTTTATGCCGATTGCAGACACTGCAGGCTTTTACGTGGTGATGCCGCAAGGCACCAGCTTTGCCGGAACCACATTTTGGAACGTTGGTTTTCCCGGCACGCCAAATGTCAATGACATCAAGTTTCTTTCCGCGCTTTTAGATACGCTTAGTAAACGTTATCCTGTCGATAAGAGCCGCGTGTATGCAACCGGCATGAGTAATGGCGGCTATATGGCGCACTTGTTGGGTATTCAACTGAGCAATAAGATTGCAGCCATAGCTTCTGTGGCGGGCAGTATTGTTCCTGATGTCTATAGCTCCCTTACGCCCGGGAAAGCAGTGCCTGCCATGCAGGTACATGGAACGGCTGATGGGACAGTGTCGTACAACGGCTTTGCATATGGCGTGCCTATAGATACGGTGGTTGGATTTTGGGTGCGTAATAATGGCTGCAACCAAACGCCCGTTCAAATGGCGGTGCCTGACGTCAATAGCAGTGACGGCTGCACGGCAGATCACTTGGTGTGGAGTGGTGGGCGCAACGGCACTACGGTAGAATTATTCCGTGTCAATGGTGGTGCACATTCCTGGCCTGGCTCACTTCCCGTACTTGGTGTTACAAATCAGGATTTTTCTGCCTCGCGGGAAATCTGGCGCTTCTTCAGCCAATATCGTCTGAGCAGCTCAACTTCTGTGAAAAACACTTCCGGAATGCAACTGCGCCTTTCGCCCAATCCGGCAAAGAATACCTTGCATTTAGAGGCTGACCGCAGCGGTCCTGTCTCCGTCACAATTACGGACGTAGCAGGTAAGGTATTGCTACAATCCGCTAAAGAGGAAATAGACATTTCAGCACTGCCTGCTGGCTTTTACTTGCTGGAGCTCAAAAATGGTGCAGAAAAAGCCGCAACGTCATTTGTAAAAGAATAAGCGCTAACCAATCCCCTCTAAAGCTTCCAGCACGCTGAATACTGCCGGGCAGACGGTCGCATTTTTTAAGGTTAGTGCTACCCGCTTCAGGAGCACATCCTCATCCGTATATGGGTAACGCCGGCAATCAGAAGGGCGGTCTTCATAAATAGAACAGAAGTTGTCCGCCCCAAGAAAAGGACAGGGCGAAGATTGGAGCACAAAGTCGCCGTCGCTATCCAGCTTTAAATGCTTTTGAATCAGCTCTCCTTCCTTTACACGCAGGCGCTTAGCAATGCGCTTGATGTCAGGCTGCTTGAAGCGGGGTGAATAATTCTTGCAGCAATTTGCGCAGGCAAGACAGTCCGTTTTGGAAAAAGTCTTTTCATGCAGGTTAGGCAGGGCACGCAGCATCTTATTGCGGTTGCCGCGCTCCAGAAGACGCTTATAAGTCTTCCCCTTTTCTGTTGCTGTCTTTTGCCACTGTTCCATACTGCACTTTTTCTAAAAAAAAAATCGCAATCAGAGATTCATCTTCTCCATGATCCGCTCCAGATCCTCGTCGTTGTAAAACTCAATGACCACGCTGCCGCGGCCGGTCTTTTTTCTATCCAGGTGAACGCGCGTGGAGAAATGCGAGGCCATATTATCCTCAATGCGCTTGTAGGCAGGCGCAAGCTTTGCTTTGCCCTTAGTTTCTATCACTTTGCCCGCGGAAGGCAAGGCATCTTCAGAAAGTCCTTTTACAAGTGCTTCTGTTTGCCGGACAGACAGGCCTTTCTCTTTAACCTCGCGAAAGGCATAAAGCTGGTGATCTACCTGCTCCAGCCCGATGATGGCGCGGGCGTGGCCCATGCTCAGACTCGCCGTCACGCACTGCCTTCTGAATATCCGGCGGCAGCTTTAAGAGGCGCAGGTAATTCGTTACCGTGCTCCGTTCCTTATTCATCCGCTCGGCTACGCCTTCCTGTGTCAGGTTGCACTCATCCATCAGGCGGCGGTAGCTCATGGCTATTTCCATCGCGTTGAGGTCTTCACGCTGCAGGTTTTCCAGCAATGCCAGCTCCAGCAGGCCTTCATTGTCCTCGCCATTGCGCACGTAAGCCGGAATATCCTTCAGCCCGGCCATCTGCGAGGCACGCAGCGCCGCTCGCCCGAAATAAGCTGGTACTTACCGCTCGCCAGTTTTGTGACCGTGATCGGCTGAATGATATCGTGCTGCCGGATGCTTTCGGACAAGCTCCTTCAATGCGGCCTCGTCAAAATCACGGCGCGGCTGCATCGGGTTCGCCACAATCGCGTCCACTGGTATACGCAAGCCCGCTACCGCGCGTCTCACGTACAGCTGGAACAGCTGCTGCTAGCGCTCAGCTCTTCGTCTATATTGCTCAGCAGGGCACGGATGCCTTTGCCCAGCGCCTGCTTGCCTTTCGCGTTCGCGGCCGTATTGTTATTGCTTTGCGCCATCCTCGGTGGTTTCAAAAATTTTATCCTCGTTCTTAATCTTCGTCAGGTCGTTCTTCTGCAGAATTTCCTTGGCAAGGTTGAAGTAGTTAATAGCGCCTGTGCTGTCAGCATCGTACATCAGTGCAGGACGGCCAAATGACGGTGCCTCGCCCAGCTTGGTATTGCGATGAATGATGGTATGGAATACCGTATCGCCAAAGTGATTCTTAATCTCCTCCACTACCTGATTTGAAAGGCGTAGCCGCCCGTCATACATCGTCATCAGGATGCCTTCAATCTGCAGCGCCGTATTGATGCGTGTCTGCACAATCTTAATGGTGTTCAGCAGCTTGCCAAGGCCTTCTAAAGCGAAGTATTCGCACTGCACCGGAATCACCACACTGTCGGCCGCGGTGAGTGCATTCACCGTAATGAGCCCCAGCGACGGCGAGCAGTCAATAATGATAAAGTCAAACTCCGCCCGGATTTCCGAAAGCGCGTCGCGCAGAATATGCTCACGCGAAGGATGATTAATGAGCTCAATCTCTGCACCCACCAGGTCAAGATGAGATGGAATCAATGACAGGTTAGGCGTGTCAGTCTGCAGCACTACCTGCGCGGTCGGCGTTTCATTGACCAGCATATCGTAGAGCGAGAGCTGAATGTTCTTCAGGTCAAAGCCGTTGCCGGTCGTACTGTTCGCCTGCGGGTCGGCATCAATCAGGAGCGTCTTATAATCCAGCACCGCCAGCGATGCCGCAAGGTTAATCGCAGTAGTAGTCTTGCCCACTCCGCCTTTCTGATTCGCTATTGCTATTACTTTGGCCATATACTATTTGGTCGGTACGCCCGGCTGGCGGGCTGACCATGCTCGTTTTAAAAAATTTTTTTTCACCAGCGGCAGGAAGTCTTATCAGCGTCCGTTGCGTCGCACACTTCAAGGTTCCGTAATGCTACGCGGCTTTCCTATACATTCTCTCGAAACCGAGGCGCTTATGATGATTGGATAATTTATGATCGCTACATGCTGCAAATCATCATAATCATACAGATCCAGATTCCATTCTGCTACAAAAATACGTTGCGCCGTACGATATAACCTTTCCAAATACCCCAACGTGGATAACTCCACGGGCTGCCGCTACCTTTACCTGGCATGATAACGGTCATATCCGGCACGGCCCGCCCGGACTCCTATACCTTGCGGCTCTCCACGCATTACCACCAGCTACTGAAAGCGCGCGGGCAGGAATCCCATCTGCTGAGCCTGGAAGACCTGCCGGTTTGGGAGCGGCTGCCTGAGCTACTAGATGCAGAACGGCGCTATCTTATTCCAAGTGAGCGTTTTGTCTTTATCATGCCTGAATACAATGGTTCGTTTCCCGGCCGGCTTAAGACTATGATTGATAATTCGGACATTAAAAAGTGCTGGTGGGGCAAAAAAGCGCTCCTCACCGGCCTTGCCGATGGCCGCGCCGGCAACCTCCGCGGACTGGAACACATGACAGGCATACTCCAATACCTTCATGTTCATGTTTATTGGGATAAGCTGCCACTAAGCCGGGTCTCGGAAGAAATTGACATAGAAGGAAAGCTCCTTAAGCCAACGACCGAAGCCGTAATTAAGGCCCAGATAGACGGGTTCCTGAAATTTTAGAAAAAGAAATAACTCAAATCTTAGCATTCAACTTCAGTGCCGCTTCGCTTCATTATCATTCTCGGCCTCGTTCTCATTGCCGAATACTACGCCTTCATCGTCGTGCGCTCAGCCGTTCGCAGCCTGCCGCAGCCGTGGCGCATTGGCTTACTGGTCGCTTACATGGCTGGGACGCTGGCCGCCTGGAGCGGCATTTTGTTCTTCCGCGTCATAGACTGGGCCCGGCTTCCGCACTTCGTGCGCAATATTTATATCGCATTTGCCCTCGGGCTTATGGTGGGCAAGCTGCTCGTACTGGCAGTAATGCTGATTGATGATCTCCGCCGGCTGGTACTCTGGATTATTAATCTTTTTTATACCGGCGGCACCAAAGCGCCTGAAGTAACCCAAGACGAAACAGGGCAGGGCATCACCCGCTCCACATTCCTGATGCGCACGGCGCTGGTATTGGGCGGTACCGCGCTTGCCGGCTTCCTTTACGGCATCTCTAACCGCTATGACTATCACATCCGACGCGTTAAGCTGGCCTTGCCAAAGCTGCCCGAGGCATTCAGGGGGATGAAAATCGTCCAGATAAGTGACATCCATTCCGGCTCATTTGACAACCATGACGCCGTAGCGCGCGGCGTGCAGCAGATTATGGCCGAAGGCGCAGATCTGATTCTGTTCACTGGCGACCTGGTGAATAATAAAGCGGAGGAAATAGAGCCGTATAAGGACATTTTTTCTAAGCTCAATGCTCCGCTCGGCGTCTTCTCCACACTGGGTAACCACGACTATGCCGACTACGTTCCTGAATGGCATGATCGTCCGGATATTAAGCGCGCGAACCTGCAGCGCCTCATGCAACACCACGCGGATATGGGCTGGCGGCTAATGATGAACGAGCACGTCCTGCTCAGCCGCGGCGCAGACAAAATTGCGCTGATTGGTATTGAAAACTGGAGTGCGAAGCCCCAGTTTCCGAAATATGGGAAGATGGCGCAGGCTTACTCCGGCCTTTCCAATGGCGACGGCCTTGTGAAAATTCTCATGTCGCACGACCCTTCGCATTGGGACGCGCAGGTGCTTACGCAATACCCGGATGTTGACCTGACGCTTAGCGGGCATACGCATGGCATGCAGTTCGGTATAGAAATCCCGGGCCTTAAATGGAGCCCGGTGAAATATGTCTATAAGAAGTGGGCAGGCCTTTACCAGGAGGGCGCACAATACCTGTATGTCAACCGTGGTTATGGTTTTCTAGGCTATCCCGGCAGGCTCGGTATTTTGCCGGAAATAACGGTGATAACTCTGGCATAAGCCTTCCGGTTGCTCGTATGAATGGGGCTTTACCAGGCCGCTTCAAACAGAATCCGGTCAATGACCTGCTGGCGGGGCTGCAATAGGTCGGATTTTGCCTTCAGGAGCATGTGCTGCATCGCTAGGAGCAGTGCTTCAAGGCTATTATACGTAGCATGGCTTAGCGCCGGCAGCAATAGCGGACGCGGAGTGCGGTTGGGGTGCAGCGAAAAAGTTTTGTGTAGATTTTGGGGCATGCGCGCAAGCGGTTTAGAAAAGTAACGGCATTGTAAAAGGCATATTGCGCACACGCCTGTCTTTTTTAGAAAGCCTTTGCATATAGCGGTGAAAGAACATTCTGCAACGGTGAGCGTTAGCTATTAAAGCGCTGCAACAAACTATGAATACCATTGCCATTACTGGAGGCACGGGCTTCGTTGGTCGCCATATCTCGCGGCTTCTGACCGATGCGGGACACTCCGTGCTCGTCTTTAGCCGTACGCCAAAGGCTGCATCCGGCAGCGTCAGGTATGCAGCCTGGAATCCAGATAAGGAGGAGATGGACACTGCGCCACTACGGGACGTTGACGCCATTATTCATCTGGCAGGCGCCGGGGTGGCAGAGCGGCGATGGACGCCCGCGTACAAAGCGGAAATCGTCCGCAGCCGCGTAGATGCGACGCACTTTCTGCACCGGCAATTGGCGGTGCACGCCCCACGATGTCGGCATTTTATTGCCTCCTCAGCCACCGGCTATTACGGCCCGGACCGTGATGGACTAACGCCCTATCACGAAGACGCGCCGCCGTACACCGACTTTCTGGCTGAAGTGTGCCGGATGTGGGAAGAAGCCACTTTTTCTGCGCGGGCGCAATATGATACAGTAGTTGCGCTAAGAACCGGCATTGTGCTGGGACAGGATGGCGGCGCATATCCACAGCTTGCCGGGCCTATGCGGTTCGGCATTATGCCTATACTTGGCGGCACGGGGCGGCAGGTAGTTAGCTGGATCCACATTGAAGATCTGGCGCAGATGTACATAGATGCCGCTTTAGGCGGTAGCGGTAATTACCAGGGCGTTTATAATGCCGTAGCGCCGCAGCCCGTAACACATTTGCAGCTCATGCGTGCCATAGCAAAAGCACGCGGCGGATTAGCCATTCCCGCACCGGTGCCGCGGTTTGTACTTAACCTGATTATGGGCGAGGCGAGCGTAGAGGTGTTGAAAAGCTGTACGGTGAGCGCAGGGAAGATGATGGCGGCTGGATTTCAGTTTGCATTTCCGGAGATTGATACTGCCGTTCGGGACATTGCAGGAAGCAAGTGATTACTTTTATTGGCATTTCAAATTGCAATAGCCATGAAGCGTAGTTTACTTTTTGGATTACTGATCGTCTGTGCTTTGCAAAGTGCTGCGCAGAAAATCCGCTTCACCGATACAAGCAATAAGTGGACTTACCTATTCTTTACCGACGACCCGTACGCAAGTGTAGAGCGGAGCTGGTACGGAAGCGATACACTCATTGCGGGTGTTAGTTACCGGCGCCTCCATACTTCCTTGCGCGGCGTCGCTGGTTCTACATTAGCTATCCGGGAAGACACAGCTTTGGGAAAGCTATTTTTCCGCTACATCTTGTCAAATTCTGATACGGGCGAGCGCCAGTTCTTCGACTATGGGCTGAAGGCTGGTGATACCCTCAAAATTGTCAACGGCACCAACACTTACAAATATGTTGTCCTAAAGCGCGATTCGGTAATAATAGGCGGCGCGCAATACAAACATTGGAGTTTGGCATCTTCTTTTCCGAAGCTTGACTTTATTGAAGGCATCGGTACAAATCATTATCCGCTGCAGCTCGTTTATCCATTCTATGGCTTGAGGGGCGCGCAGCTCCGCTGTTTTACAAATATGGGCGGAAACCCCCTTTGCAAGCCGGCAATCCCATTGCCGTTTGCATCTTATACGCCGCATTTTCCGTCAGAGCCATACGGTGCAACAGCTTTTGACAATGATACGAGTTGTTCTATCCTGCGACTTGCGCCCGGCGAGGTTGGATTGACAGCGGCTGGGCAAGCGGCGGCTGTATTTCCTAATCCCGGAGGTGTTGAGATGGCTTTGCGGCTTCCATCCAGTTTGTCGGCCATGCGCTTACAGATACGGGACTTTAGCGGCCGCGTAATGCTGGAAATGATGATAAACGGCAGCTCCTTCCCGGTAGGGCAATACCTAAGGATTCCCGGCGTTTATACTTGCACGCTACAGGATGCTACTACAGGCCGGCGGTACGTCGGACGATTCGTTTATCAGTAGCTATCTTGCCGACTTACGGCGCATGGCCTCGCTCAAATTCGCAATCCGCAATCCGCAATCCGTAATTATCGGCTCCATCGTCGCAGTCGGCATTATCCTGCGCCTGGCGATGTACCTGCACAACCGCAACCTGATTATTGATGAGGCGAACATCGTGCGCAATCTGGCTGAACGCGACTTTGCAGGGCTTGTAAAACCGCTCAGCTATGAACAGTATGCGCCGCCCGTTTTTTTATGGATAGAAAAGCTGATCGCACAGCTTTTTGGATTCGGTGAGTGGGCTATGCGGCTATATCCGTTGTTATGCGGTGTGGGCGCGCTCCTGATCTTCCCGGCTATTGCGAGCCGGTTTATGCGATGGGAGGTGTTGTGGTACCCATTAGCCTGCTTTGCCGGGGGATTTACGTTCTTAAAGTATTCGTCCGAAGTCAAACAGTATATGCCAGACACATTTATTGCGCTGGCGCTTATCTGGCTCGCCCTTAGGACAGATGTTGGTAAAACGAGGCACTGGCGTTTTACCCTGCTTTGGATGCTGGCAGGGACGGTTGCGATATGGTCGTCCATGCCTTCCGTCTTTATACTCGCAGGTATTGGATGCTTTTATGCAGCTTCGGCGTTGCGTGAAAGGCGCTACCGACTGCTGGCAATGCTGGCAATGATAGCTGTTGTCTGGCTGTCGCAATTTGGCCTGTATTACCATGCCATCTTAAAAGCGCAGATCAACAGTCAATACCTGCAGGGCTATCACCACAATTACTTTCTGATAGGGATACCCAGGTCACTTGCGGACTGGCAGCATAATTGGGAGCGCGTTGAAGACCTGCTGGGAAATATTGGCGGCTGGAGCGCGGTGGCTATTGTTTCTAATCTTCTTTTCCTTTTGCTGGGCATTGTGCAGTTGGTTAAGCAGCGTAGTGTGGGCATCTGGCTTATGCTGGTGCCGGTTGCATTTGTATTACTTGCTGCTGCTCTGCGTCAATTCTCACTTATTGATCGCGTGGTGCTGTTTATGTTGCCGCTATGGCTCCTGATTATTGGAATAGGCTTTCAATGGCTGGCTAGTTATGGATGGCGACCGCTGCAGGCACTTTTAGTGCTTGTAGGTGGCTTTAATGCCATCGCGATGCCGCATAACGTGCTGCACCCGTATGAGTTTCACGAAATCACAAAAGGTATGATGTGGCTCCAGGCCCGCGGTGCTAGGGGTAAGCAGCTTTACCTGCACGATGCTAGTGTGCCAGCTTACATTTATTATACAGAACTGCATCCTGAAAAGCTACGCTGGCAGCCTTGAGTAATGCTTACCGTCTGCGCTGGGACGATGATTATGGGCAGATTATGAAAGATGCCACTGACACCGTTTATCTTCTCACAACAGGCGGCTTTGATGGCGATGAGCAGCAGAGTAGGCTGGCGCAAATGGACGAACACTTCCGAATAGTTGCAGCATATCAGTATGCTACATGCGATGTCCGCGGATATGTCCCATTGTCAGCTTAGGCGGCTGCAGTAACGACTTCTGGTACCACTCCAAACTGACGCAGATGGTGCAGCGCATGCTTGTAAAGCAATTGCGTCCATTGCTCAAAATTCAGGTCACCGAAGAATGGATTGGCAATCGTTTTCTGCTTATCCTGCTCAAACACGTCTACAAACTCATTCAGTTCCTGTTCTAATTCGCCAATTGCGTCATCAACATTATCCCAACGGCAGGGTAGTGGCTCTTCGGGCATCTGAATGTTGATCGTATTTTCTTTAAACGGCTTGTCGCTCATCATGAATGCCTGCATCTTAGGCAGATGTTCCGGTGGCGTGACGCAGTCTTTAGCGTCGCGGCCATTGGCTATGCGCACAGAATCGCTCATATGCTCAATCATTTGCTGCACATTCATTTTTCCCCAGGCCGGTAGCGTGGCAGGATTAATAGAAGCGAGCAGCCGCGGAAATGTCACCTGAAGGAATTTCACTTTGTCCATCAGGTAAAGTTGAAGAAAGAATTCTGTTGTTGAATTGTTCCTGTAAACAGAGACATCGCGGTTATTATCAAATCATGAAATCAAAAAAAGCAAAACACATTAACGTTTTAGATGCCGCAAACCCCTACCTTCGCGCCGCGTTCGGGAAACGAGTTACGCAAAACACGATTACGATACAATTTTAAATACCCATAATTATGGCTAACGACAACACAACCGCCTTCATGGATACCATGGTGGAAGCTCAGAAAACGCTTGTAAACAGCGCTGTAGAAAACACTAAGAAGCTCGCTAACGGCAATACGCTCGTCAACGAGACAATCGAGAAAGGCAGCGAGTGGTACAACAACTGGATTGAAAACCAAAAGAAGCTTTTCACCCAGACAACGGAGAAGGTTACTGAAACTACTAATACTGCTAAGAATAACGCTGGCAACATGAACGAGTTCTTCCAAAACTGGTAAACACGCAAATGAGCTGGGGTAAGAACCTGTGGGAGACTTCACAGAACTTCATGAAGGATGCAGCAGGCAAGGCAACTACCGGCAACCCAATGGAGCAGGCTACCACCAACTACAACAACTGGATGAGCCAGATGAACAACATGTTCAGCAATATGAACACTGCCAACACTTGGATGAACAACATGCAGCATTCTGGAATACTAACAATCCATTCTCACATGGACGCGATGAAGAGCGCTTCCAATGACATGACCGCTGTTCAACCAGTGGTACAATATGCTGAACACCAACTTCAGCGAGTGGCAAGGTCATCTGCAGAACGGCACTACCCAAGATGCCTTCCGCAACATGCTTAACAGCACTGAAGGCTACACACGTTTCTACCAAATGTGGGCGCCAATGTGGAAGAGCATCCAGGAAAAGACGTTCAACACTGAAATGTACAAGAACATGGTAAGCCCTGCTGCTTATCAGGAGTTCATGGACAAGTTCTTCGGCTTCATGCCAGAGGGCACACGCCAGTACATGCAGCAAATGACCGACAATGATGCAGAACGGCGCTAAGCAGTTTGGCACAACCGGTATCAATGGCTACAACCAGATGAAGCAAATGATGTCTTCCATGCCCGGCATGAATAGCACGGAAGGCTTCACTAACATGCTGAATATGTATCAGCAGACGCAATCAATGATGCAGAACGCTGTGTCTCCGATTGCCAAGATGATGACGCCTAACCAACACACCAAGAGCATCGCTGACTGGCAGGACATCGCAGACCGCACAATGGTGTACAACATCAAGAATGCACAACTGCAGTACATGATGTACGCACAAGGCACGAAGGTGATGGACGCTCTTGCTGAAAGCGTAATGCACAAGCTGGAAGCCGGGCGAAGAAGTAAAGAGCATGATGTCTCTTTATCAAGAGTGGATGAGCATTTCCGACAAGACTTTTGTGTCTCTGTTTGAAAGCGATGAGTACAGCCAACTGATGGCTGAAGTAAGCGCACTCCAGCTGAAGCTCCGCAAGGATATGGAAGCACAGATGGAAAAGGCTCTCTCTGGTATTCCCGTTGCTACCCGCACGGAGCTGGATGAGCTTTACAAGACGATCTATGACCTGAAGAAGGAAGTACGTCAGCTTGAGCCGCATGCTGGAAATTGATGGCGGCGTTGCTACATCAGAAGTGAACACAACGTTTGCTGCTGAAACCAACAATACAACTGAAGAAACTCCTGCTTCACCTAAGGCTAACGGTCGTGGTAAGAAGGCTTAATTCTTAAGACTAATTTTTAGAAAGGCTGCTCGCAAGGGCAGCCTTTTTTATGTCCGGCCTCTATCTCTTCAAGAAAGGGCGGCACGCAACATTCTTGGCGCGCCGTGTATATCCTCCCGCAGCGCCACATCGCCATAGCCGCATTCGCGGAATAGCTCTGCCGTCCGCTCCGCAAAATCCCGGTGCAACTCACAGTAAACAGCGCCACCTTCCACAAGATGCGTTCGGCCGAAGGCCGCTATTTCCCGATAGAAAAGCAGCGGGTCTGCCTTAGGCACAAAAAGGGCTGTCCCGGGCTCGTGTTCGCGTACGCTTTGGTGTAGCGAATCGGCTTCGTCAAATGGGATGTAGGGCGGGTTTGATACAATCACATCAAACCTGGGCAGCGCATTGCGACTATTGAAATTTAGAAAGTCAAGCTGTTCAAAAGTCACCTCAGCGCCGAGGCTTTGCGCATTTTGCCTTGCAATGGCTAGTGCATCCACGCTGATATCAATGGCTGATACACTGCATCCCGCTAATGCCAGCTTGAGGCTGATTGCAATGCAGCCGCTTCCGGTTCCAATATCCAGCAGCGATAAAGGCTTTCGCTCGGCTACGATCCATTCCACTAATTCTTCTGTTTCCGGCCGTGGAATCAGGACAGCGGGTGAAACCAGAAACGGTCTGTCCAGGAAATAGGCATGTCCCACTACATACTGCAGCGGTTGGCCACTAAGTAAAGCTGCTTTTGCCGATTCAAGGTGTTCCCGCTGTCCCGAGGAAAGCAGGATATCCTTTTGCGATAATCGCTGCAATCTGGTCAGCCCCGTCAGATGCTCCATAGCGCTATGCGCAATTGCCGATGCCTCGCCATCATCATACAGGAAAAGAAGGGCGCTGCGCAAGTCACGATAAGCTGCGTCAATCGTGTGCATGGCAGCAAAGATGCGGGCCATAATTTTGACGACTTATGCAGGATGAGGATTTTATGCGCCGGGCCATTTTACTCGCCTTCCGTGGTAGGGGCTACGTCTCGCCCAACCCGATGGTAGGCGCGGTGCTGATGCATGAGGGCCGTATAATTGGCGAAGGCTGGCATGAGCGCTATGGCGAGGCGCATGCGGAAGTGGCATGTTTTAATTCAGTGATGGAAAGCGAGCGCCAGCTCATTCCACAAAGTACGATGTATGTGACGCTGGAGCCATGCGCACACAGGGGAAAGCAGCCGCCTTGTGCGCACCGCCTTGTTCAGGAGCATGTAAAGCGCGTCGTGGTAGCAATAAAAGATCCCTTTCCGGAGGTCAGCGGTCGTGGTATAGCCATCTTAAGAGAAGCGGGGATTGACGTTAAAGTTGGCTGTTGTGAACCCGAGGCCCGCTGGATGTGTCGTCGTTTTCTATCCGTGCAGGAAAAGGGGCGCCCGTATGTGGTACTCAAATGGGCGCAGTCCGCAGACGGCTACATGGCACCGTCAGATCGTAGCAGGATACAGTTGAGCAATCATTTCAGCCAAACGCTGGTGCATCGGTGGCGTACAGAAGAATCAGCAATCATGGTTGGCTATAAAACTGCGCTTGCAGACAACCCACAACTTACGGCCCGTCTTTGGCAAGGCCCTCAACCGCTCCGAATTTTTCCCGATAGGCATTTAAAGCTGCCGGCCACACATCATCTGCTGGACAATGCTACACCTACCTGGGTTTTGAATTCAATAAGAGAACAACAGGGAATAACCAGTTTTCTAAAGCTGCCATTTGACGAAAGCTTTTTAGGGCGACTTCTTAATTGCCTGAAAGAAGCAGGCAAAAATTCACTGTTCGTGGAAGGCGGTGCAAAGTTGCTAAGCAGTTTCATTATTGGTGGCCTTTGGGATGAGGCGCGCGTCTTTACCACGTTAAGTACGATTGGCGCTGGTGTGCGCGCTCCTCATTTAAATCAGGCAAGGCTGGCAGGTAGTGCCCTTGCTGGCGATGATACTTTACAACTCTGGCAGCCTGCTGAAAGTCATTTTCCCTACACTCCTGGCGCAATTTTCTAGCGCCTGCCGCTTCGTATGCTTTATCTGCTACTTACGGTCGTGCTCAACGCGTACATCATTGTGGTGTTCAAGATTTTTGAACACTACAAAGTGGATAACCTGCAGGCCATCGTTGCCAATTATTGGGTTTGTGTGGCTACCGGGAGCATATTTGTAGGCCACTTTCCTATAGGCGCAGGTAGTGAGGGACAACCCTGGATTTGGTGGGCGCTGCTTATGGGTGCAGCCTTTATTTCCATCTTTAATCTTATTGCCTTTTGTACTAAGGAAGACGGAATTACTACCACAACAATTGCCAACAAGCTAAGCATGGTCATTCCAGTGGCATTTGCCCTGTGGCTATATGGCGATAAAATGTCGGTGAGCAAAGGGTTTGGCATTCTCATCGCGGCGCCTGCGGTTTACCTAAGCAGCAAAACCACAAAAGGCAATGCTGAAAAAAAGCAAAACCTCTGGCTGGCAGCGCTGCTGTTCGCAGCAAGCGGCCTGCTGGACACGCTTGTAAACTACGTCTCGCATGAATACTTTACCACCAACAATCCCAAGGCGGATGAGCAAAATCAATCCATTTACCTCGTTCACGCCTTCGCATCGGCGGCTGCAATAGGCACAATTATCGTCGCGTATCTGTTATTGGCGGGACGCAAGCAATTTGCGGTGAGGAACCTTATTGCCGGCCTTGCCCTTGGGGTTCCGAATTTCTTTTCCATTTATTTTCTCGTCCGGCTGTTGCAGACCGGCTTCCTGCCAGGGTCGGCAGCTATCCCGGTTA
Organism: uncultured Bacteroidota bacterium; assembly: GCA_963782125.1. GTDB lineage: Bacteria > Bacteroidota > Bacteroidia > Chitinophagales > Chitinophagaceae > UBA1952. Next base: position 746,279 of record CAWAID010000006.1, on the reverse strand, counting down.
ACAACATCGGTATCGTGCTCCTGTCGTCGCTGACAGCCATTTTCTTTTTTAATGAAAACGCAGGCCGCTTACGCATTTTTGGATTGATTCTGGCGGTGGTTGCTATTCTTCTTATTATGATTTCTGACCTTCATGCCTGAGCCAAAGAAGTACAAAACCATATCGGCGCCGGCAATGGCAGAACTCCGCGACCGCGGTAGCAGGTTTCTGGCTTATGCTTTTCCGGCAAAGAGTATTGATGAGGTCAAAGCACAGCATAAAATGCTGAAGACCAATCACCCAAAAGCAAATCATCATTGCGTAGCATACCGGATAGGGCATGACGGTACCCAGTATCGCGCGAGCGACGACGGTGAGCCAGCTGGCAGTGCCGGCCGCCCAATGCTCGGCGCGATTGATAGCCTGGGATTGACGAATGTCCTGGTGATAGTCGTGCGTTATTTTGGCGGAACACTACTTGGTGTGCCGGGGCTGATTGCAGCCTATAGCGGCGCGACAATAGCAGCGCTGGCGGCAGCCACCGTCACAGAGCATTGGATAGAACGCCTGGTAACGATAGAATGCGACTACGCCAATCTGGGCGAGGTGCTTCACATCCTCCGTAAACAGGAGGTGAATATTATTAAACAGGAATTGCAGCTCTTTTGCAACATTAGCGCCGGTATTCCTTTACACCTTGCAGACGCTTGTCTGCGCGCGCTTTCGGAAATTCGTGGTGTCAGCGTTAAATAGCATTTTGGCCGTTGTTGAATTCTGTTTATGTCCGCTCCCGATAAAAATGCTGTGCTTATAAAATCCGAAGCGTTACGCCTCGGATTTATGGGCTGCCGCATTGCGAAAGCAGAACGTCTGGATGATGACGCGCGTCGTCTGGAAGCATGGCTGAGGAGCGGTTACCAGGGCACCATGCAATACATGGAGCGGCACTTTGACCTTCGCATAGACCCAATGAAGCTGGTGCCGGGTGCAAAATCAGTCGTTACGCTGCTGATGAATTACTTTCCGGCGGAGCAACAACAGCCAGATGCGCCGCAAATCGCGAAGTATGCATGGGGACAGGATTATCACGATGTCATCCGCTCAAGGCTCAATGAGCTGCTCGCGTACATTAGAGCATCCATGGGCGAGGTGCAGGGACGCGGATTTGTAGATTCAGCGCCGGTATTGGAACGTAGCTGGGCGGTGCGCAGCGGCCTTGGGTGGATCGGCAAAAACGGGAACCTGCTGAACAAATCTTTTGGGTCCTTCTTCTTCATTGCCACGCTGATCACAGACCTGGAGCTAACGCCTGATGCCCCGTTCAATACAGATCATTGCGGCACTTGTACCCGCTGCATAGACGCATGCCCGACAGATGCAATTGTTTCACCTGCTGTCGTGGATGCGACTAAGTGTATTTCCTACCTGACGATAGAGTTGAAGGAAGCATTGATGCCGCCAGGCCTGGAGCATAGGTCAGATAGCTGGATGTTCGGCTGTGATGTATGTCAGGATGTGTGCCCATGGAACCGCTTTTCTATTCCACATAGCGAAGACGCGTTTAAACCGATACCGGAGGTGCTAAACCTTTCCACGGCAGAATGGCGGGCGCTTTCAGAAGATGGCTTCCGGAAAGCGTTTAAAGGCTCGCCGATTAAGCGGGCGAAGTGGAGTGGGGTAATGCGGAATCTCAAGGCAATCAGCAGTTCTGAATAAATCGCAATTACTTATTTCTCCCTTCCAGCATCGGCACAAAGGAGAAGTCGCCAAGCAGCTCCTCGCGCAGACTGCCATCCGTCTCCTTCCTTATTCGCATCATCTTTTGCACGCCTTCTTCGCCAACCGGTATGACCATGATGCCGCCCGGTTTCATCTGGTCCACCAGCTTCGGTGGAATGAATGGCGCGCCCGCCGTGATAATGACTTTATCAAATGGCCCGAAAGAAGGTAATCCTTCAAAGCCATCGCCGTAAAAGCGCTTTACGCCAGCATATTTCTTTAGAAAGAAGAATTCCCCCACAAAATCGAAGAGTTCTTTTTGTCGTTCAATCGTAAACACCTTCGCGCCCAGCTCGGCAAGGACGCAGCTTTGGTAGGTGCTGCCTGTACCCACTTCCAATACCTTGTCATACTTCTGGATATTCAGCAGCTGCGTCTGGAAGGCAACAGTGTATGGCTGCGAGATGGTTTGACCCGCCGCTATCGGGAACGCCCGGTCTTCGTAAGCCTGCCGCTCAAATGCTGTATCTAAGAAGAAATGCCGTGGTATAGCTTCAATGGCGGCCAGCACTTTTTCATCTGTAATTCCTTTCTCGCGCAGTGTCTGTACTAAGTCTTTGCGCAGCTTCTTATGGCGGTAATCGTCTTCTTTCGGTTTGCTCTGGAGCATTTAAATAGATAGAAATGGGTCTATGCAGAAGGTTTGTCCCGTTATTTAAAATTCATCACCAGCCCGAAACCCGGATCGCCGTTGGGCAGCGCAACGGGACGCAAGCGCATGGAGATGTTTTTAGACACGTCAAAGTTTTTCAGGTGTGCAAATGCAAGCGCGTCTGCCACCTGAATGACGTAGCCGAGCCCAGTAAAGAGGATCGTCAGGTCTAGATACTTACGGTAGGCATTCTGTAGTATTTGTAGCTCTGCCTGGCTGCGCAGGCCGGTAAATTCATCCTGCACGCTCGCATTGTTAATGCGCGCGATGTACCCGCGGCGATATCGCTCATACTGGCGAGCGTTATCTATCAGAAAGTAAAACGACGCGGCCATGCCTGCATAAATAACCGGCGCTTTCCAGTACTGCCGGTTATAAAGCTGGCCTAAACCAGGGAGAATAGCTGAATAAAGCGCGCTCTTCTTAGGATTGGGCTGGAAGGGGGCTGGGGTTTTCTTTAAACTGTCGTAAGCTGCCTGGTCGGGTGCCGGTGCAGAAAGGATCGGCGCGTTGCGCGCCGGCAGCGTGTCCGGCACCACACGGTTCAGCGACGTATCCGGCACTGCCTGGGCAGATGCGGTGCTGCCGGCATGCAGGCAAAATGCCAGTGCCAGCCAATAAAATCCATTCGTCAGAGACACAGCGTCAAAAGTACCCAAAGAAAAAGCGCCGCGAAAAGGCGGCGCTTTAATAATTACTAACCGTTCACTACTTCATCCCCATCCCCATATTTACTTTCATACCGCTTTTGGCCATGTCATTTATGATGTTGACCACTTCTGAGATATAAATGTCTTTTTGAAGATTTTTGATCCAGGTTGTATTCTTATTAGTGGCAATGGTATCGCCGGCAATGCGGGCAAGATCTTCCTTTGGATTGCTTACCGGAATCGGAGTCACCTTCTTTTGCAGCTCTTCTATCTTCTTGGAGAGTTCAGAAGCGTCATCCATCTCCTTTTTATAAGCCATCTCGTTCAGCGGATAGCTATTGTCTAGCTCGCGGGCTTTCAGGCGGGCCGCAGTTTGTTCAATGAGCTTAAAAGTGTTGTTGGCTGATACACGCTTTGCCGACGCGGAGGAGAGCGGAGCGAGATTGTAGCTATTCGTGGTCTTGTACATGGCAGGGGCAATCTCGTCCCACTTGAGGGCAGCCTTATCCCTGCGTTCGCCTTTGTCAAGCTCGCTGTAAGCGTCAGGCAGCTTGATGTCTGGCAGCACACCGCGCAGCTGCGTAGAGCCGCCGCTGATGCGGTAAAACTTCTGCACCGTCAGCTTAATGGAGCCAATAGGGGGCTCATTAATCATGCGCATGCGTGTAATAGGGTCCATGTATTCATTCAGGTCTATTACTTTCTGCACGGTTCCCTTGCCATAGGTAGGTGCGCCAACCACTACGGCTCGCTTATAGTCCTGCATTGCTGCCGCCATGATTTCTGATGCAGACGCTGAGCCGCCATTGGTCATAATGGCTACCGGCCCATCGTACAGCGCTCCTTTTGCGCCGTCGCGCAGTGTAGTGGGCGCCTGGTCGGTACTTTTTACCTGCACAACGGGGCCCTGGTCAATGAAGAGGCCCGCCATATCCACTACGTCGCTCAGGGAGCCGCCACCATTATTACGGAGGTCAAGGATAATGCCGGTAACGCCAGCGCTTTTCAGCTTTTCGACTTCTTTAGCCACATCGTCGGCGCAGCGGCGCCCGTTGATGTGCTGGAAGTCTGCATAAAATTCCGGCAGGTAGATATAGCCCACCGGGCCCCCGGCGCTTTTGAAAATTGCGCTTTTCGCAAAAGTTTCTTCCAGCGCTACGGCATCGCGGATAATGGGAATTACTTTCACCGTACCATCTACTTTCTTGACCGTCAATCGCACTTCGGTGCCTTTCTTGCCACGTATTTTCTGCACTACGTCCGGCAGGTCAAAGCCCATTACATCCCAGGGAGCTCCGGCGCCTTGAGCCACTTTCAAAATCTCGTCGCCGGCCTTCAACTCACCCTGCTTCCAGCTTGGAGAGCCGGGAATAATGGATGCCACCTTGATGCGGCCATCTTCCTCCGGCTTCAGCTGAGCGCCGATTCCAAAGAAGGTACCCGACATCTGTACGTCAAAATCATCCTTGGTTTTAGGTGCGAAGTAATCCGTGTGCGGGTCTTCAGAATTAGCAACTGCTTCCACAAAGAGTCCGAAACGGTCGGCCGCGTCAAACTTGCGCAGGCGGCGGAAATAGGCCTGCTCGCTCTTGCCGATGGCCTCACGCGCCTCTGCTTCCAGCTGCGCATCTGTCTTCGCTGTTACTTTAGCGCTGTCTTTCAGCTTTTTATCGCGCTCTGCTTTTAGGTCAACATACTTTGCCAGTGTGTGATATTTAATGTACTGCGTCCAGCGCGTCTTGAGGGCAGTCTCGTCAGCCGGCCACTGCAAATCATCGCCGCTCAACACAATTTTCTCGTTGCTGGTGAAGGTAAACGGCTGGCTCAGGGCTTGCCTTTGCAGCGAATCAGCACGGTCAATAGACGCAAGAAATGTGCTATTAAGTTTATCGTAGAAAGTCGTCTCTCCGCGGTTTAGTTCGTCGTCAATGTCAAATTCATAGCGCTTTAGCTCGTTCACCTCTTTCTGGGTGAAAAATTTGCGCTCATAATCCAACTGGTCAATAACCCGGTGGTAAACTGCTTTAGAGAAAGAGTCATCGACAGACCGCGGCGAAAAGTGGCCTTCCTTGATGGCTCGCATTACGGTAGTAATAATGAGGCTTCTGCGTTCTGCCGAGGGCGAGCTGTTATCTTCGGCGGCATCATTACTGCCAACGTACTTAAAAGAGAAAAAAGCAGCCAGCGCCCCGACGGCGAGGAGCGGAAAGAGAACTTTGTTTTTCATGAATCGCGTGATAGCTGTGTATCGGTGCATAGTTTCCAAATGTAACAAGCAGGCTGTTAAAACGTAGCGAATACAAAGCCTTTGTTGCTTCATAAAAGGGGGATTTTCATTGGCATAACAAGGCGGTAACTTGCAGCTCATGAATGTGGCTGCTGCTCATCAGAACGTCCTGATGGAAGATTGGGGAACAATAGAATATGGTGCTGCCTGGGCCCGCCAGGAGGTAATTATGGCCACGCAACTGGCTATCAAGAAAGACTGGAATGGTCAGCCTGAAATGCTGCGGCCCCCTATCCCGCCCACGGAGCATCATTTAATTCTGTGCAGCCATCCGCCCGTCTATACGCTGGGCAAAAGCGGGCACATGGAAAACCTGCTGGCCAATGATGCAAGGCTACAGGAGCTCGGCGTTTCCTTTTACAAAACCAATCGCGGCGGCGACATCACTTACCACGGCCCCGGCCAGATAGTGGGCTACCCGATGCTGGACCTGGAAAAATTCTTTACCGACCTCGGCCGCTATATGCGCTCTCTGGAAGAAGTAATTATCCGCACCATTGGCCATTACGGTATTGAGGGAGGGCGCCTTCCGGGGGCGACCGGCGTATGGCTGGATTGGGACGACACGAAGCGTGCCCGAAAAATCTGCGCAATGGGCGTGCGCTGCAGCCGCTGGCTCACCATGCATGGCTTTGCCTTAAATGTAAATACCGACCTGCGCTATTTCGGCTATATCGTGCCCTGCGGCATTGTTGACAAAGGCGTTACATCTATTGCGCAGGAGCTCGGCCACTATGTGGATGAGCCGGCGCTGAAAGCCATACTGCTGCGCGAATTTGCCGAAGTATTTGAGGCGACACTTATTTGAGCGTCGCCTCAAAAAGCAGTTAAGCTACTTTATAGCCTGCTGCTTTAAATGCTTCAACTTTTTCGGCAACTGCCTTATCGCTCAACGCAAAAATGCGGGCTACCAGCACCGCCGCATTGCGGGCACCGGCTTTACCTACCGCCAGAGTGCCTACAGGAAGCCCGGCAGGCATTTGAACGATGCTGTACAGGGCATCCACACCGCCGGGAGCCCGCCTTCCAGCGGCACGCCAAGCACAGGCAGCGAAGTATAGGCTGCGCAAACGCCGGGCAGCGCGGCCGCCATGCCCGCCGCGGCAATAACGGCGCCAAAGCCTTTTTCGGGGGCGGAAATCATGAGTTCGCGAACCTTATCGGGGTTGCGGTGCGCAGAGGCTACGACCATCTCGCCTTCTATGCCAAACCATGCGAGCCATTTTTTGCTTTCTTCCATTACCGGCTCATCACTTTGAGAGCCCATGATGATCAGTGCTTTCATCGGGTATTTGCTTTGCTTTTTGGGAAATGATTTGGGGTCAAAAATAGCCCTCGCTGCGTTCAACGTGCCTAAAATTTGTCAACGGGAATGGACTGTGCCGCCGGCCTCACCTGATTTGCTTTGCTTTGCAACGCACCCGTCGTGCCTGCTTTGCAAAACGCTCCTCCAATTTCTCTGTGGCAAAGGCTGCGCCGCAAGCGGTCTGCCGTGATTTCGCTATATGTCATCGGCGCAGCCTGCCTGCTGGCCATCTTCGCATATCCGCTGGCGCCCGATAATTCACCCGATGCGAACAGGATGCTGGTGGAACTTGGCGCGCGCCCGCCCGGATTTTCGCGCCAGTTTCTGAAAGTGCCACGAGGGAATGTGGGGCCGAAAAAAACTGCGATAGCGCGTTTCTTTACCGGCACGGTGCCTGCTTTTAATCTGATACCGGTCAACGACTTCTTCTTTGCCCGCGATACGCTGGTGGTGCAGCATTATATTGACGATGGCATTCAGGACACGCTCATTTTTGTGCTCAAACGCCTGATTCCAAATGCAAACTTCAGCCGACTCCCGCTCGGCAAACAGCAGCAGGCAGTTTTTAATACGGCCATTGTGCGTCACAGCTTCCCCCTCGGCACGGACCGTTACGGGCGGGATATTTTGTCGCGGCTGCTGATAGGTACGCGCGTGTCTATAGCTGTCGGGATTGTAGCCGTGCTGCTTTCGTTGTCTATCGGCGTCTTACTCGGTGCGCTGGCCGGCTACTACAGGGGTTGGGTGGATAATGTGATCATGTACCTGATTAATATGCTGTGGGCCATTCCTACGCTGCTGCTTGTTTTTGCCATCACGCTCAGTTTGGGCAAAGGTTTCTGGCAAATCTTCGTTGCCATTGGCCTGACGATGTGGGTAGGCGCTGCCCGACTCATCCGCGGGCAGGTGATGGTGCTGCGCGAACTGGAATATGTGCAGGCGGCGAAGACGCTGGGTTTGAGCGATATGCGAATCATATTTCGCCATATCCTACCCAATATTGCCGGACCACTGATGGTTATTGCCGCCTCCAACTTTGCCGCAGCGATATTGATTGAAGCCGGGCTTTCCTTTCTGGGAATCGGCGTTCAGCCGCCTACGCCATCCTGGGGCCTGATGGTCAAGGAGCACTATAACTTTCTGGTTACTAACAGGCCGCTACTGGCCATTATACCAGGCATTGCCATTCTCGTGCTGGTGTATGCGTTTAATATCCTGGGAAATGCTTTAAGGGATGTGTTTGATATTCGGGATATACGCTGATTTTATATTGATTTATTTCAAAGCCAATTGCGCCAATAGGCTGGTTTAACTTGTGCAGTAATACTTTTTCAAGCATGAGAACTTTTAAATGTTTCATTTTCCTTCCGCTGGTAATAGCAGGTTGCGGAACAGCGAAGGCGCAGTTGATGTTTAAGAATACCCAAACGGAAACCTATCAGATGGCCGTTGCCGTCCTCGTGCAATCAAAAGATTACAACGGCTGGATTTCCAAAGGATGGTTCCGGCTGAATCCCGGCGATTCTGCAGCCGTCAGCGAGTTGAGTGGCCCTACGGTTTGTTATTTTCTAAATACTTTGGACAATAAAATATCCAAGGGCGGCACAAAGGCCTTTCTTGTAAATAAAAAAGACGCCTTTAGCATTAAAGGCGCTGACCTGAAGGCAACTGAAATGAAAAATCCCGCTTACATCTGGCGGGATTTTCACGTGCTTAAAGTGCCGGAGTCCGCGCTTAAATCGTCGCGACTGATGATTTTGCTGTAAGGCAGCCTAAACGGCAAAGGAGGTGCCGCACCCGCATGTGCTGCTGGCATTCGGATTGGTAAAAGTGAAACCGCGGGCATTGAGGCCGTCTTCAAAATTTACTTCCATGCCCATCAGGTAAATGCCATGTGCGAGCTTCATCACTACGGGAATGCCTTCAATGTCATAAACGGTATCGTCGGCCTCGGGCTTGTCAAAGCCAAGCACATACGATAGACCTGAGCAACCGCCGCCTTTTACGCCGATGCGCAGGCGTTGGCTCGCGTCAAAATCCGGCGCATTCATCAGGCGCTTTAGCTCGGCAATGGCGCCGGGGGTAAGCCTTACGGGCGCTTCGATTGCTGGAGAAAGGGCTTCTGTATTCATAAGCATAAAGATACGTCAGCGGCACCGGCCAAGGGCAATCGGTTGGGGCGATGGCCTTATAGCCATACATTTGCGCAGCTTAATATCACCCTTATGAGCGAGGCACTGGATACGATAATGCAGGATACGACAGCCGGCATGAAGAAGGCGATTGCGCACCTGGAGACGGAGCTGGCAAAGATCCGCGCCGGCAAGGCAACTCCGGCCATTGTGGACGGTATCCATGTGGACTATTATGGCAATGCCACCCCGCTCAATCAGGTAGCCAACGTCACCATTCCGGATGCCCGCACTATTTCGCTGCAGCCGTGGGAGAAAAATATGCTTGGCGCTATTGAAAAGGCAATCATCGCCGCCAACATCGGGCTTAACCCGCAGAATGACGGCAATTTCATCCGCCTTTTCCTGCCGCCGCTCACAGAAGAGCGCCGTAAGGAACTGGTAAAGCGGGTGAATGGTGAGGGGGAAGCCGCTAAGGTGTCTATCCGATCCATCCGCCGCGAAGCTATTGAGCAGATTAAGAAGCTGCAGAAAGACGGCCTCAGTGAAGACGCCGCTAAAGATGCCGAAGGCCTTATACAGGGTGTCACGGACAAGTACATTGCGCTCACCGACACACACCTGAAGGATAAGGAGAAAGACATCATGACGATTTGATGTGCGGGAGTGGCGCGTATAACTTTACGCGTTATGTACATAGCGGCAGCATTCCCTGCCAACGGAGGCGACCATGAACGAGTACTACACCCACATCATACATCTGCTGAGCATCCCCATCTACGGCATTATCATTCCGCTGGAGATATTGCTCAGTCATGTGCAGGGATGGAAGTTTTACTCCTGGAAGCAGACTGCTATCAATGTCTATCTCAATTTGCTCAACGTAGGTTTTGACCTGCTGCTTCGTGGTTTGGCGCTTGGGGTGCTCATTTTTATTTCCGGATTCGCTGTAAAGAACACGTTCAGTCCCGTCGCCTATTGGACGATTCTGTTTTTTTGTGAAGACCTGCTCTTCTGGCTGGAGCATTACATGGACCATCATGTACGCCTTTTTTGGGCGGTGCACGTCACCCATCATTCGTCGGATGAGTACAATCTCAGCACAGGCTTCCGCTCCAGCGTCCTGATGCCAGTTTACCGCTATCTGTATTTTATTCCGCTTAGCCCTATTTGGTTTCTCGCCGGTGGACATCTTCTTTATGTACGCGCTTACGCAGACGTATGGCATCCTGGTGCACACGCAAAGCATTCAGAAGCTGCCGCGCTGGATAGAAGCCGTCCTGGTGACGCCATCGCACCACCGGGTACACCATGCGAGCAATATTCCCTACCTTGATAAAAACATGGGCATGGTGCTCATTATCTGGGACAGGCTGTTTGGCACCTTTGTAGCGGAACTGCCGGAAGAGCCGCCGGTCTATGGGCTCACAAAACCGCTGCCTAACCCAAATCATCCGGTGGAGATTATCACCCATGAATGGGTGGCCATTGGTAAGGATCTGCGCCGTAGCACTTCCCTTTGGAATAAACTCCGCTACCTCTTTATGCCGCCGGGCTGGAGCCATGACGGCAGCACAAAGACCAGCGAGGAATTGAGGAAAGACTACGTGAGGCCGGTAAAACGCGCTCCTGCCATCCTTACTAAGGCTTAGGCTATAGGTTAAAACGGTAAGATGTGGGGTGGGGCTAAAGTCGCTACTCCCCTTCGCCCATTTTTAAGATAAAGTCATACTCCGCCTTTGTAATGGCGGCAACCGACAGGCGTGAAAGCTTGATCAGTTGTATTTCCGCCAGCTGCGGGGTAGCCTTGATATCTGCCAGCGTTACAGCTTGCTTTAATTGCCTCACCGGTGCTATTTCCACAACCGACCAATCACCTTCTTTCGCTGTCGGGTCTGGATAATGCTCCTTCACCACCTTGGCAATGCCGACAATTTCCAATCCTTCGTTGCTATGATAAAAAAAGACGTGATCGCCTTTTTTCATCGACCGCAGGTTGTTGCGCGCAGCATAATTGCGAACGCCGTCCCAAACGGTGCTCCCGTCCTTCACAAAGGCGTCCCAGCTATACTTGAATGGCTCTGATTTTACCAGCCAATAGTTCATGAGTGTGCTATGAGTGATGAATAAAAGGTAGGCGCGCCGTTTATCTATGACTGCCGTTCCAGAAGCGCTTCCGCAAGTTCCCGCAAGGGCTGCTTTCGCCTGCTCAAAACCGCCACATCGTCCAATGCTGCAAAAGCAAGATCGGAATGATGCGCAACAGCCTCCCGGCAAGCAATATCCGCCCCGCCTTGTCGGAAAAGGGATAGGGTAGCCGACACCTTTTTCAGCCCCTGCGCGACCCTGCCAGCTTTCCAACTCAGTGCGCCCCGCTTCGGCCAGATTATGCATTGCTACGAGATGCAAGTAGGTCTTCTTGTCCGCCAGAATATCGCCGCCGGCCTGCTTGCCCAGCTTCGCCGCATCGCCGAAGGCATCCAGATAATCATCCTGCAGCTGAAAGGCAATGCCCAGCGCCTTGCCGAACTGGTACAGCTTATCCGCCGCGCCTTCCGTAGCGCCACCGATGAGTGCGCCGATTTTCAGGCTGGCTGCCAGCAGTACAGAAGTCTTCAGCGCAATCATCTGGATGTATTCATCTACGCTCACATCGTTCCGCGCTCATAGTCCATATCCATCTGCTGGCCTTCGCATACTTCTATAGCCGTCTGATTGAACAGCTGGAGTACTGGCTGCAGGCCGGTTTTGACGTGTGCAAATTGCTGATACGCCTCAATGCACATTACATCGCCGCAAAGAATGCCCGCGGTAAGCCCGTTGCGGGCATGGACGGTTGGCTGGCCGCGGCGGAGCGGTGCCTTGTCCATGATATCGTCATGGATGAGGGTGAAGTTGTGGAAGAGCTCAATGCCGGTCGCCGCATGCCAGGCATCAGCAGGAATATCGCCGAATAGCTCTGCGCCCATGAGGCACAGCACCGGCCGTACGCGCTTGCCGCCAAGGCCTATGAGGTAACGGCAGGGCTCATAAAGCGATTCTGGTGAGTCATGGAAGACTTTAGCATCACCGAGATGCTGCTCAAAGCGCTGCACCAGTTGCTGGAAAGTGTGCATGATTGTACTAGTAACCTTATCAACCCTTCTTGTGCTTGCCTTTATGCCCGCCTTTCTTGCCCGGCTTCGGCGCGCTGTCCCATTCCGGCTCCGGCTTTTTACGGCTGCGAGGCTTGGCGGGCGGCAGCTCGGCAAGCGTGTAATCTATCTGCCGCTTCTCAAGGTTCGTAGCCACCACCTTCACCTTCACGCTGTCGCCCATCTGGAATTTTAAGCCCGTGCCGCGGCCTACGAGGCAATATTCGCCTTCCATAAACTGCGAAGTCGTCAATCTGCGAGAGCTCCGTCATGCTGATGAGGCCTTCGCATTTGTGCTCCACGGTTTCGGCCCAGAAGCCGAACATGCGCCACACCGCTCACCACCGCATCAAAGTCTTCGCCCACATAATCCTGCATGAACTCTACCTGCTTGTACTTGTTGGCGGCGCGCTCGGCTTCCATGGCGGCACGCTCCATCTCGCTGCAATGGCGGCAGAGCTGCTCCATGTTCTTCACGGGCTTCACATCGCCGTCCAGCACCTCCTGCAGTACGCGGTGCACCAGCACGTCGGGGTAGCGGCGGATGGGCGAGGTGAAGTGGCAATAATCCTGGAAGCCGAGGCCGTAGTGGCCGATATTTTCTGTCGTATAAACTGCCTTCGCCATGGTGCGGATGCCGAGGCTTTCCAGCACGTGCTGCTCGGGCTTGCCTTGCACCTCCGCCAGCATTTCGTTGAAGGAGCGCGAGATGTTTTCGGGAGAATTGAGGTTGAGCTTGTGCCCATAGCGCGATGCGAAGGCAGCAAACATTTCCAGCTTCGCCTCGTCCGGCTGGTCGTGGACGCGGTAGGGGAATGGTACGGGCTTGCCTTTCACTTCCACTTTGCTCACGTGCTCTGCCACCGTGCGATTGGCCAGCAGCATAAACTCTTCAATGAGCTGGTGCGCCTCTTTGCTTTCCTTCACCACAATGCCGATGGGCTTGCCCGTTTCATCCAGCTTAAAGCGCACTTCTGAGGAGGAGAAGTTGATCGCGCCTTTCTTAAAGCGCACCGCGCGCAGGTTCTGCGCCATCTCATTCAGCAGCATCACCTCGCCGCGATGGTCGCCGTCTGCGCCTTCTATCATCTCCTGCACTTCTTCGTAGGTAAAGCGGCGGTGCGAGCGCATCACCGTACGGCCCAGCCAGTAGTCGCGCACCTTGCCCTGCACATTGATTTCAAAGATGGCGGAGAAGGCATACTTGTCCTCATCGGGCCGCAGCGAGCAAAGGCCATTGCTCAGGTGCTCGGGCAGCATGGGCAGCACGCGGTCGGGCAGGTACACGGATGTAGCGCGCTTGTACGCCTCATTATCCAGCGGTGAATCCTTCTGTATGAAGTGCGCCACATCGGCAATGTGCACGCCTATTTCCCACCAGCCTTCTTCCAATGGCCTCAGCGAAAGCGCATCGTCAAAGTCCCGGGCATCTACCGGGTCTATGGTCATGGTCAGGATGTCGCGCACGTCGCGGCGGCGGGCCAGCTCTGCATTGTCTATTACATCGGTGAAGCGGGCGGCTTCTTCCAGCACATCATCGGGGAAGTGGAGGGGGAAGCCGGCGTCCATCAGGATGCCCTGCATGGCGATCTCGTTCTTCGCTCTCGTCGGTGAGCACGGAGATGATTTCGCCAATCGGGTTCTTCTTCTTGCTGCTCCATTCGGTGATGCGCGCCACGGCATGGTCGCCGTCCTTTGCGCCGTCCAGCATGGCCAGGGGGATGAAGATATCCACCGGCATATTCTGCTTGTCGGGCATCAGGAAGGCGAAGTGCTCCTTCACCTCCAGCCTTGCCCGGCAAACTCCGTCTGCTTGCGCGTAATGATCTCTTCTACCGCGCCCTCGGTGCGGCTCTTGCCTTCTTTGATAATGCGCACGCGCACCTCATCGCCGTCAAGGGCAGTGCCGAGATTTTCGGCGTGAATGAGGATGTCTCTCTCGCGGCCCTCCACCTTTACGAAGCCGGTACCGCTGCGCACGACTCTCAGCTTACCTTTTATCGTCTCCGGAGCGCGCTTGCCGGTAAACCGCTTGCTTTTTTCTTTTGCCATAATGCCTGTCTTTGGGTGGCGCTAAGGTAGGCAATGCCCACACGGCACTTGACAAGTCCGCATAGGACTTATCAAGTGCCGATATCAGGCGTAGTCGGTTTTTAGATACGCACAATGAATTTTTGGCAGGTCGCAACTCGTTTTTGACAGGTCGCAAACGATTTTGGGATCCTGCCAAACGCTTTTGAGCCGCTCTTAATGGGTTTTGCAGATCTCTCAGGCAATTTTGGACATCTCGCAACCCATTTTGGGAATCTCTCAAGGCCTTTTCTCGTAGTCGCAAAGGCTTTCGGGCATCTCTTAGAGCGTTTTGGCAATGTCGCAGTCGTTTATGCCGTTGCCAGTGTTATCACTGGTAACGTACGGGCACAGCACGCGGGTTGGTTATTGGTCATAAGACCAACAATGGCGGAAAGATGCTATCGCTCGGAGACGCGCGGATCAATCTTGCACGCGCGGAGATTTATCTGCCAAGTAGGCTGTGAATGCCAGCAGGTATCATTTGGGCCGCGACTAAGCGTCAGACGCTCATGCATCCATAGGTTGATAATTCCTTTGTTCCAAGTCTCCATAGGTCCATGGCGATTATTAGTACTGTCGTTACGAATAAAACTACTTCTCCTAAGCCTTTCCTTTATTGCATTTATCTCTATCGTTGGTATGTTCCGATAAGTCAGATCAACGTCACCGACCTTATAGACGTCTATATACAATTTCCGGAAAAGGCGTCTTGAAGTATCTGGCTCATGCGCAGTAAAGCTATAGCCGCGTAATTCACGATAAATTTTAGGATCAGAAGGAGACCAAATTGTATCCGGCTTACTGAAATCGCTCTCCGGCCAAGAATTCCTTTATCAGTCTAAACAGTTTCGCGTTTTTCTTTTTTTCAATAGAATGAACCATTCTATCAAAAGGCAACGCCTGCCCATAAGTCAGGCATAGCTTGCTACATAATAAGACCAAAAGAATGATTTGCTTCATTGAGCACTCTGTCGCCTGCAACGAATATACTCAGGTTCTTACAGATGCCCGGGGTTCTTCCGGATGTTAGCGCAGCGCATCCGGAAGTGGAATAGAACCGCTCTCTGAGCGGTGCCGTTCGGAGAACGGCTTTAGCTGGCTTCGCGATGCGCTATCGCTAACATCGCGAAGAACCTAACCGGGATATGCCCTTTGGGCAGGCGCAAGATGCTATCGCTCAACGCCGCGCCTCAATCTTGCGCCAGCGGGGGGGGGTAGTGTCTCATTTTGAAAGTTCATAGCGACTTGTCACCCTGAAAGGGTCTTGCAAGATGCTTACAGCATGACAATGTTGGGCGAGCAGTTTCTCAAACTGATACACTACCAAGCGGGGAGGTTACGCTGTCGTACCATCGTTAGTTTGTAACCAATATTCTCACCAGTATGCTTCCGCTCAAACTTGATTAGTGCGGTAAGTAAAAAATTTTCTTTCAAGACTACACCATCATAAATGCACATCCGTATAAGACCTTCCTCTTTCTTATATCTAAGCCTAAGCGCAACATGAGGCTGAATATATTGAGCCAAAGGGGGTTCAACGCACATCTTACTCCTGCGTAACGTGACAGTGGAATCGGCGTGAAAAAACCAATCAATTCTATTACAACAATCATCCTCAAATAGGTGAGTGCAAAGTTGAATTGTATCAGTTTTGAAGAAACTGCTGTCGTCGTTACATGCGACCCATTCGCGCGGATAGCAAGGAGGGTCGCACATATCTTGTTCAGTATTGAAAGCCTTTTTTACATTCTTTATTGACAATGGTATGCGAGTAATTGTCTGGCAAACACCGTTGGTCGGTACAAGGCTTACAAACAGTATGATGAAAAGATGTTTCATTTTGACGTCACAACGAATGTACATACCACGCGAAAAGCCCGACAGACTGACAGCCGATGAAACGTGCGACGCAACGGCAGCCCAATAGCGTGCTATTGCTGGTAACATAATCGCCGCAACTTAACTTGCCGCTATGCCCGCTACCGAAAAGCTCCGCATAGACAAATACCTCTGGGCCATCCGCATCTTCAAGACGCGCAGCCTCGCCACCGCCGCCTGCGATGAGGGGAAGGTGAAGCTGGCCGGCCAGAACATTAAGCCCGCCCGCCCGGTAGCCATCGGCGACCGCTACGACGTCAAAACCCCCGCCCGCCGCTGGACCATTGAGGTGACGGCCCTCCTCTACAACCGTGTGGGCTACGAGGATGCCATCAAAGCATACATTGACCTGACGAGCGAGGAAGACCGGCAGCCGGCGCAGTACCTGACGTCGTCCTTCTATACCGGCAAGCGCCTCAGCCGCACCGGCAAGCCCACCAAAAAGCAGCGCCGCGACCTCGGCGACGCCCTCGGCCCCGAAGGCGGCGAAGAAGAGGCATGAAAAAGCCCGGCGTGAAGCGCCGGGCTTTTTCATTTCAATTTTAAACGTTACCAGATCGTCCGCAGATCGGCAGGGTACATCAGCGTCCAGTTCTGCCCGAAGTCTTCGCTGCGGTACAGGCCGGTGTTGGTAGCGATGTAGATGTAGCGTTTGATAAGGCCGTTCTTATACGTATCCTGCTTTCCGGTGATGCCGTAAACGGAGGTAAAGGATTTGAGACCATTGTTGGAAGGCACAAAGGAGCCGCCGGAAAGGCGATAGATGCCGGTAGAGTCGGTACCTACAAGGAGGGTCTGGCCGAGCGGCGCGGCGCAGGAGTAGAATTGCTGCTGCTTGCCGTTGGGAAGGCCGGGATACTTATTCCAATTGCGGCCGCTGTCTGCGCTGAAGTAAATGCCGCTGCCATTGTAGTCGGCGGCTACGAGGGTGTTGTTGAATGAATTGAGATAGTAGGAGCCGGAGGGAAAGTTGGTAGCGAGGGTTACTTCACGCCATTTTGTATTGACATCGGGGCGGGCGTAAAGGCGTGGGCCGGTATTATCCAGTGCGTAGAGGATGCCGTCGCTGGTCTGCGTCAGGGATTGCAGGGAGCCGGGATTTGGCGTTGCGGGGGGCGGGGTGCCACTGAGGTCAAAGGCATTATCCACCTGCCAGTTTACGCCATGGTCGTCGCTGTATTCCAGTCCAAAGCCTTTGGTACTGGCCACATACACGCGATTGAATGAAGGCACATTCACCAGCATGCTGGCCCAGTTAGCCAGGGGGTTAACAGAGTTGATCTTGTAATTAAAAGCCACGCCGTTATCGTCAGATACAAAGAGGTTCTTCTTGATGAAGATGATATTGTTGCCGGAAACGGCAATGGCGCGGTCTGCCACACCGTCAACACCAGTGCCGGGAAATGTCTTGTAGCTGAGGCCGTCGTTGGTATTCAACAGACCGCCGAGGCGGTCGGCAAAGAATACGCCGTAGGGCGTCAGCACTACGTTGTTGTTGTCAATGCCACTTTCCTTGCGGCAACTGCCGATAGCCAGAAGGCCGGTAAGCAATATGAGTAAGGAGTAGCACTTGCGGTGTCTCATGCGGGGAGCCGAAATTTTGGACAAGATTGTATTTTTTAGCGGCATTACCAACTTTTTATGATGAAATGATTGCCGGAAAACGTATTTGGACGCCGCCCGGAATGGCAAAGACGGCCAGGGCCACCGAAACGTTTGGCCGGCTGGTTACGGAACGCTGACAGTATCCTTCGGTTTATAGAGCGCGGCCATCTGTTGGGCAAGGTGAAGCAATTGCAACAGGCTGCTTTCATCTTTCCTGACAAAGCCAACGGTCATGCGGTATTCATTTGCGCCATCCTTATACTCGCCGCCCTGCATGCTGAAGGTGGTCAGGGTGCTCCGGAGCGCTTCCATAGTGGCCGCATCTGACGGAGAGCCGTTTTTTAGCGCACCGGCGGCGCTCATGAAGCCCTGTAGGTCGGCCCACATGCCTATCGGGTGGCCGCTGATCTCGCCGTGTACGGCATCCGGCATGGCGCCCGCATGCTCGCGGAGAAAGGCCTGCGCCTCGGCAGCATTGGTAGAAGCGGCAATGTACTTATCGCCCAGGACCAGGGTACCGCTATTCATTCCGGGAAAAACGTAGGTGTTGGCGGCTGTCTGCAGCAGCAGATTGGCGCCGCCTGTAAAGGCGAGCAGCTTCATCAGCCTCGCGCGATCACCGATTTTCATTGCAAAGACAAAATCTGCCTGTGGCTTGATGGACGCATAGGGCCGCATGTGGTAGTCCTCAGTAAGGACGCTGTCGGTACGCTGCGCAAGGTGGAAATTATTCACGGCCATTACCATATCCCCGGTAAAACCGCCGAGCACATCATCAACCGTCAGCCCTTGCGACATAAGCGCAAGATTGGCCATGCCCGATAGGTTCATCTTCTCCAGCAGCAGCTTGACAGCAGCCGGAGAAAGGCGGCAACCTGCCGCCATATTCAGCCCCGGGGCTGGCAGGCGACGCAACATATCGCCATCAACCGGTTCGCTGCCGAACTCGCGCGCCACGGGCTTCATACTATCAGAGGCGTAGTAACGCATGCCGCCTTCCAGTTTCCCCTTTTCAAAGTCAAAGCCGGCCGCCATGGCGCTGCCATGAAAGAGCGTATTGCCCACGCCCATGCCTATCATGCCCAGCCCGGCGGCATCGCCGGCGCGGCTGCTGTACATATCCATCAGGGCATCGTAGCTCATCCAAAGGGTGATATCATGGCCTGCCTTTTCCAAAGTCGCGAACCGGCCATTGCCGTCAATGCCGGAGCCTTTCGCTGGCTGAAAGGCGGCGGCCAGTTCCTGCACAGAAGCTGAATCGTCAGGAATGGACTCTGTCCAGCTATAGGCGTCCCCGTCCAAAGCCATTCCGCCAAGGGTATCCGTAGCGGCCGGCTCCTCATGCTTCACTTTACGCATGACGGGGCTCATAATCAGGAGCACCTCGTCATTCCAGCCGAGCACGGCTTTGCCGGGGATAATGGCTTCGCTATGTCCTTCTGCCTTACGCACTGTTGCCTCCGGGAAGTGACCGCGCAGATATTCTGATACCTTTTCAGGGTCCGCCAGGGGCAGCACGGCGCCCAGTTTCATGTCATTGGCATAGCGTGTATCGGGTTTTGCATATGCGTACAGCGTTCCGCCAAAGTCAATGCCGGAAGCTTCAATATCTTTCAATGCGGCCGGTGCCTTATTGTCACCGCCTGATTTGCGCAGGTCGTCAAGCAGGCTGCTGCCGGTAATGGCGCTCCAGGCAAGCTCGTTGCGTAATTCGCCCGTATGAATGCCAAGCACCATGAATGCATCTTTTGGAATGTAGCGAGCCTCTTTAGGCACCCTGTGGCAAGCAGACAGGATGAGCATGGCCGCGGCAGGCAGCAGCAGAGTACGAATAGCACGGAGCGTCATAAGGGCAAAAATAAAGCGCGGCGCAAGGGCAGGGGAGCCGCGTTGCGCCGCGCAAGGCTATAGGGCCTATTTAATTAATTAGAATGGCAGGTCGTCCGCCGCTTCAGCGCCGCCGGCATTGGAGCCGGAGTTTTGATAGGCAGGAGCGGTATTGCCGGAGTTATTATTGTTATTTCCCCAGCTACCACCATTATTGTTGTTGCCGAAGTTGTTGTTATTATTATTTCCCCAATTGCCGCCGTTATTGCCGCCGCCGCCGTTGTTATTGCCGCCGGTACCGTAGTTATAGCCCTGGTTGCTACCGTTATTCTGATTATTGGCAGCTGCATCAGCCTTTTCAATGCGCCATGCGTCTAGGTTAGAAAAGTAAGACACTTTGCCATCCCGCTCATAGCGGTTGCCCTTAATGCTGAAGTTTACACGCAACGGATCTCCTATATTAAAACGGTCTATAATGTCAGTCTTGTTTTGAACGAGTTGCATCTTCGCGTAGTTGGTGAACGACGAGCCGTTTACCTCTTCTGTTACCTCAATCACGAACTCGCGCTTACGAAAGCGATCGTTCACGACCTGGGTATCATACTTTTCTACCAGCTTGCCTGTAATTTCTAGATTCATGGCAGGTTTACTTTTTTATTAATGAACAATGATTGGTAACTCCAAAGATAATCATATTGTGGACGCGGAGAAAGGCGTACGGGCGTCAATTTGGTGCTGCGAAGAGGCGGAAAGGGGCAAGGTGTCTGCCACGTTATCTTAGCGCTCGTAACGCTGCATTTTTCCAAGCTACTGATGCGCCCCCAACTCCTCAGCCGCCGTCTGACACTTGCTGCCATCTGGACGCTTGGTATCTGGGGCCTGGTGCTTACGATTTGGCCGCTGCAGCCATTCTGGATAGATGAATGGCGGTTTATTTTTAATCTGAAATTCCTGGATTGGACGCACTTATGGGGGCCTTTGCGCTATACACAGCAGTGCCCCCGGCTGTACCTGGCTCTGGTCAAGGTGCTCAACGCGCCGTTCTGGTATTCCTACGCTACATTAAGACTACCAGCACTGATTCTTTCCCTTGCGTCTATGCTGCTGGCGTGGCGGCTTATGCAGCGTATTTATTCACGCAGGGACGACTGGCTTGCTCCGCTTTTTGTGCTCATCATAATTTCCTCGCAAACGTTCACAACGTACCTCGTCCAGACCAAGCATTATGAGGCGGAAATTTTCCTGGCGCTGGTTGCGTTGTGGCAATGCCTGGAACTGGAAGCAATCTGCCTGGATCGGATGACGCACGGGCGCTACGCTTTGCTTTGTGGCTCGCTGGCCATCGCACCGTTTTTCAGCTATACCTATCCCGTAGCTATTGCGCCGGCGCTCCTGCTGGCCGGCGTTCAGGCGTTGAAGAGCCGGGAAAAGCTGCGCAGGCTCCTTTTTCCGCTTACCCTGGCCGTTGCCGGAATTGCTGCATTTTACCTTACTGACGTGCGGCAACTAATGCATGATGAAAGCATGCATCGTTATTGGGCGTACCGGATGGCTACCGGGGGGCTGACGCAAAGGCTGGAAAATCTATGGTATTTCTTTGCTGCCCTCGGACCCGGGGCAGTTTTTGAGGTGATTTTTGGTGTGCTTGGCGTCGGCGCCTTTGTAATAGGCGCACTTCGTGTATCTGGGAAGGTTGCACGTACAGTTGACAACCCGGGACGATGGATAGATGCCTATGTCATTTTACTCATATTACTGGTAATAGTGCTCTCTGCTAGCGGGCAGCTGCCGGCGGGCGAAGCGAAGTTTAGCGCCTTTTGTGTTCCTGCGCTGGGGATGATGATTGTAAGCTTCTTACAGTGGTTGCGGTTGCGTCGTTCCCGGGGGGCAGCAGCGATCGGTATCTTACTTTTTGGAGATCTAAGCGGAAATATTATTTCTATTATTTACAACTTTCATACAGGTCCGGAATACATGCAGCGCATGCGCATTTATGGTGCTACCCAAAGTGCTATTACTCGGGCGCAAGCGATGAAGGTTCCAATACTCGTAACGCCCGCTATAGCGTGGCCAGATGAAATTGTGCACAAAGTGCCTTTTCTGGAAAACATGACTGCCGATGCCATACTAAAAACCTGGCCTGCGTATGATGCAAGACACTCGCTGCCAGTTTACGCCGTCCCGGACACATGCACCGGCGTGGGACAATTCCACAATCTTTTCCGCGAAGCAATAATGGGAAATGGCGCACACTACCGAATTATTAATGGGCAGTGACATAGCAATAAAATAGTTGCAATATTCAAAGCCTGTAATTCCTTTTTCATAGAAAATAGACATTTAATTAATTGTGCTGAAAACAATATGATTGCGATGGGAAGTTTGTAAATTAATTGTTTTCATGGCATTGTATTTAGTAGGGCTGAGCCTTTATTAACTAACTACTTTCATGTCATGAACTCGTACACGAACTCCCTTGCAAAAGGCCGTTATTCTCATTGCTTAATCTTCTTCAGAAGCATACTGGCGGCAGTCTGCCTGCTCACGGCATCTTCATTCACCGCATCTGCGGTAGCTATAAACATTACAGGAACTGTTACCGATGATGGTGACGGCGGCCTGATCTCCGGCACCCCAATCTCGTCAGTAATGGGGGCTAAGCTATATGTGTACCTGATTGACAACAGCAACACCATTGTGGACCGTTCCGCGGTGTCCGGCACCTCATTTACGTACTCGCTAACCGGTCAGGCGAATCTGAACTACAGTGTTTGTCTGAGCACCGCGTTTTATCCGGTTAATACACCCAATCCGATTCTTGGTCTGCCTGTGGCGTTTGCGCCTACTGCAGAAGGTACTACTGCCTTGGGCGATGGTGCCCCCGACTACCTGGTGGCGATTAATTCTTCCAACAGTCTCACTATCAATTTCGCCATTGACGCGCGCCCCGAAGGCTACAGTTTCGCGCTTGTAAGTGCATTGGTGACTTTTGATGCTAACGGCCGCGTCATCATTCCTGCGGGCGCGTTTACCGCTACCGATGCGGAAGATGGCATTTACGCCCCCGGTTTTCTTGGCCGTAAAATAGACCTCTATCAGGCTACCGGCGGACAGCTTTTTTATAACAACCAACCTATCAACTTCTCATCTGCCTCCGTCTCCACCCGCATCAACAACTTTAACGTGGGCCTCCTGCGCTTTCAGCTTTCGTATACAGGGCCGCGCCAGTTTGCATTTTCTACCATAGACAATGCGGGCGTGCCAGAGGCCGTGCCCAATTCCATTACATTGCCTGGCACCGCACTGCCCATTGCCCTCAGCTCTTTTGACGGCAGCGTACAGGACGCCAATAACCGCCTCACATGGCAGACGACTACTGAGCAAAACTGCAAAGCGTTTATGATTGAACGTTCCGACGACGGCGCGCACTTCCGCGTCATTGCGACTGTCGCCTCCAAAGCGCCTAATGGCAACAGCACACAGCCACTCAACTACGATTATATAGACTATAGCGCCAATGCCGCGCCGCACCCTCCCTATTACTACCGCATCCGTCAGACCGGTGTTGATGGCAGCTTCAACTACAGCACTACCGTCCGCCTGGCCAACAGTTTTATTCAGGAAGCACAGTTACAGCTGGCGCCAAACCCAACGACTGGTACCATAAACATTGATATGGCCGCAGGTAGCGCCGGAAATACACCCCTTGAAATATCCATTTACAACAGCACCGGCAGCATGGTACAGCACCGCAGCTTTGACGTAAGCGGCCGCCTTAGCACTGCCATTGATTTGAGTACCGCCCCTGCCGGTACCTATTATGTACAACTGCGCAGCGGCAACGCACCAGCCATCGTAAAGCCCGTATTCTTATTGCCGCATTAATCCCTTTTCTTATCTATTGCAAAAAGCCCCGCCGATGCGGGGCTTTTTGTAATAGTCGCAGTTCTGCTTATCACGATATAAGCTATTTTGTGCATGCATTATGAGCCAATCAGGGATTGTCTGCCCGGCACGCTTAGACGTAGCGCTCGGCGCAACGATTGACATAATAGTCCCTTGCTCCCGTCACGCGCTCCCAATCCCGTCATTGCGAGGAGGAGGCTGGGCGACAACGAACCAATCTCACATGTATGTGCATATGATTTGTGAGACTGCTTCGTCGCTTCGCAAAGCCTTCGCTCCTCGCAATGACGGGGAGTGAGACGGGCGGCTTGCGGTATCTTCGCAACTGTTATTATGAAGAACATCAGGAATTTCTGCATCATTGCCCACATTGACCACGGGAAGAGCACGCTGGCCGACCGGCTACTAGAGCATACCAATACGATATCCAAGCGCGACATGCAGGCGCAGGTGCTGGATGATATGGACCTGGAGCGGGAGAAAGGGCATTACGATTAAGAGCCACGCCATACAGATAGACTTCCCCTACAAGGGAGAGCAGTACATGCTGAACCTTATTGATACGCCGGGCCACGTGGATTTTAGCTACGAGGTGAGCCGGGCGCTGGCGGCCTGCGAGGGCGCACTGCTGCTGGTGGATGCGACGCAGGGCATTCAGGCGCAGACGATTAGCAATCTGTATCTGGCGATGGATAATGACCTGGAGATTATCCCTGTGATCAATAAGATAGACATGGATGGGGCGATGATCCCAGAGGTGAAGGATCAGATCATAGACCTCATTGGCTGCAAGGAGGAAGACATCATCCTGGCCAGCGGGAAGACGGGCATTGGCGTGGATGATATTCTGGATGCGATTATTAATCGAATCCCCGCGCCGCAGGGCAAGGAGGATGCGCCCTTGCAGGCGCTCATCTTTGACTCGGTGTTTAATTCCTTCCGCGGCATCATTGTCTATTACCGCGTCACGAACGGGAAGATCCGGAAGGGCGAGAAGGTTAAGTTTATCAATACCGGCAAGGAATATCACGCAGATGAGGTGGGCATCCTGAAACTGACGATGACGCCGAAGGACGAGGTGAAAACCGGCGATGTAGGGTACATCATCACCGGTATCAAGAATGCGGGCGATGTAAAGGTGGGCGATACGATTACGAGCGCGGTGAACCCGACGCAGGAGATCATCAAGGGTTTTCAGGATGTAAAGCCGATGGTGTTTGCCGGCATCTTCCCAGTAGAGACGGACGACTTTGAGGAGCTACGCGATTGCATGGAAAAGCTGCAGCTCAATGATGCCTCAGCCTGACGTTTGAGCCGGAAACTTCCCAGGCCCTTGGCTTCGGTTTCCGCTGCGGATTCCTCGGGATGCTGCACATGGAAATCATCCAGGAGCGGCTGGAGCGGGAGTTTAACCAGACGGTGATTACCACGGTGCCAAACGTGAGCTTTCATGCCTATACCACGCGGGAGCCCGACAAGCTGATTGTGGTGAATAATCCGAGCGAGATGCCGGAGCCGAGCCGGCTGGACAGGATCGAGGAGCCGTTTATCCGGGCACAGATCATCACGCTGCCGGACTACATCGGCAATATCATGAGTCTTTGTCTTGGGAAGCGTGGGATACTGATCAATCAGCATTACCTGACGACTACGCGGGTAGAGCTGGTGTTTGAATTGCCGCTGGCGGAAATCGTCTTTGACTTTTACGACAAGCTGAAGAGCGTGACGCGCGGCTATGCTTCCTTTGACTACAACCCACTGGACTACCGTGAAAGCGACATCGCCAAGATGGACATCCTGCTGAACGGGGATAATGTTGATGCGCTTTCGGCACTGATCCACCGCAGCCGCGCGCAGGACTTTGGACGGAAGCTATGTACGAAGCTGAAGGAATTGCTGCCGAAGCAGCAATTTGTCATCGCCATTCAGGCTGCTATCGGAGCCAAGATTGTAGCTCGTGAAACCATCTCCGCAATGCGGAAGGACGTAACGGCCAAATGCTATGGCGGCGATATCTCCCGGAAGCGCAAGCTGCTGGAAAAGCAGAAGGCGGGCAAGAAGCGGATGCGGCAAATAGGCAACGTGGAGGTGCCGCAGGAAGCCTTCCTCGCCGTCTTGAAGCTGGATGAATAAACGAAAAGGCCCCGCGAATGCGGGGCTTTTTCATTAGATAAAAATATTTTAAGGAGTCGGCTTCTGATTATCTACAGTCTGCTGCGGATGATTCTTCTCATACATGCCTTCCTGGTGGCCGCCGGTTTCATTGCCGCCGGAGTGGCCATCGCCGCCACTGGTCGCGTTGTTGGCTACGTTGTCGCCTTCGTTTGCGTTCTGGCTACGTTGCTGATTCTCACTACGTGTGACGTCCGTTTGCTTATCACTAAGATTGTCTTCATCTAAGCGCGAGCGTTCTTTTTGGGTATCCATAATGATTAGTTGGTTTTTGCGTTAATAAGCTACATCGGCAGGCTACAAGCCCATCAGGCGCTTGCGGAGCCACCAGCGGTCCGCCGTTCTGTTATCCGACTCATCAGACTCGGCAGTTAATCGCTCCGCCCCATATGCCTTTTGGTTATCGGATGCATCTGATAACTGCTGGCGTCCTTCCTGGCGGAAATCGTTGTACGTTTCTGTGAGCGCGTCTTCCGTGCGTGCGTTTGTTGGCTGGTTATTCATGGCGTGTGTGTTTGATTGTGTAGGTTTTATATCGCAAAAAAATTGTGCCCCGGCTTGCTGTAAAGCTCGTAGAAATGCCGGTTCCATTTCCATCTATCTTTGCCACCCTTTAAAAAGCCCTGCTGTAAACTCCGGCCATTACAATGCGCAAACTTTTATCGTTTCTCGTTTTGCTGTCTGCCTCGCTGTCCGCACTTGCCCAGTCGGGCACCATAAAAGGCTTTGTTTACGAACGGGGCAGCGGAGAGCCGGTTATTTACACCAATGTATTCCTTCGGGGCACCAGTTATGGCGTACAAACTGATGTGAATGGCTATTTCTCGCTTGCGGGTATTCCGGCCGGTAGCTATACGCTCGCTACAACACAGTTTGGCTATGACACTGCTACGGCAGAGATTACCCTGGCAGCCGGCGCGATTACTAACCAAAAGCTCTTCCTGCGCCGTAGCGGGGTTACGCTTTCTGATGTCACCGTCAGCAGCCGCAAGCAGGAACGCCGCACACTGGTGAATGTGGGAACAACCACCGTGACACCCCGCGAAATGAAGCTCCTGCCATCCGCAGGCGGCGAGCCGGATATTGCCCAGTTCCTGCAGGTTACACCTGGGGTTGTTTTTACAGGCGATCAGGGCGGCCAGCTCTATATCCGCGGCGGAGCGCCCAGCCAAACGGGTATTTTGCTGGATGGCGTGACGATTTACAACCCTTTCCATACTATTGGTCTCTATTCGGTATTTGAAACGGATGCCATTCGCAGTGTGGATATCCAAAGCGCAGGTTTCGGGGCCCAGTACGGCAACCGTACATCCGCCATTTTGGACATCCATACGAAGGACGGTAACAAGAATCGTACATCCGGCAAACTGTCTGTGTCGCCTATTATGGCGCGGGCAATGCTTGAAGGGCCGATATCCAAGCCGAAAACCGATGAGGGCAGCAGCATAACCTACCTGCTCAGCGTGAAGCACAGCTATCTGGACAAAACCTCCAAGGCGCTGTACGGCTCATTTGGCGAGCCTTTCTCCAACGGCCTGCCGTACGCCTTTACAGATGTTTATGGCAAGGTTTCCATCAATGGCTCCAATGGCTCTAAACTCAATCTCTTTGGATTCAACTTTGACGATAAGGCTCAGTTCCTGAAGCCGCACAGCGATGTGGCCGCGGCCGACTTCCGCTGGACCGCTACCGGTGGCGGTGCTACGTTTGTGGTCTCGCCTTCTGGCTCTTCAGCGCTGATTGATGGTAAGTTTGCCTATTCCAAGTATTCCATTGACTATAATGAAGCAAATAATGACCCGCGGAACAGTGGCATTTCCGGCTTTGAGGGCGGTATTAACTTCACCAATTACCTGTCTAATTACAGCCAGTTTAAATATGGTGTAGAAGTAAGCGGATTCGCGACAACGTTGAAGTATAAGAATACATACAATATTTCGACTACACTGGACCGGCAAAATACCTTGGCCGCGCTCTATGTCACGTACCGGAAAAACATCAAGGAGAAGTTCATAATTGAGCCGGGTCTGCGTGTTCAATACTATGCATCCATATCAAAGTTCTCTCCAGAGCCTCGCATTGGAATGAAATATAATATCACACCAGATATTCGCCTGAAAGCGGCCGCAGGCATGTACTCGCAGAATATCATTTCTACAAAGAGCGACCGGGATATCGTGAACTTCTTTACAGGTTTCCTGATGAGCCCCGACCGCACCATTTATAAGAATCCTGAAACCAAGACCAATCCCGTTGCAGACAACATTCAAAAGGCTTATCACATTCTTGGCGGTATTGAAGTGGATGTGCGGGAGGTAGAGCTGAATCTGGAGCCGTGGTACAAAGGCTTCACACAAGACTTTGAACTCAACCGCTACAAAGGCACCGTGTATTCCAATGGAACAATTGACGACAATGACTTCCGCTTTGTTACGGGGCAGGCTTATGGCCTGGACCTTTCCGCTAAGTATAGCAAGCGTCGCTTATATCTCTGGGCAGTCGTAGGTTATCAATACGTGGACCGCAACGATGGACAGCAGACTTATTCACCACCATTTGACAGGCGCTTCAACGCAAACTTCCTTGGTTCCTACAACGCGGGCAAGAAGAAGGATTTAGAATTGTCGTTACGGTACAATCTCGGATCGCCCTTCCCGTTCACACAGACGCAGGGCTTCTATGAGAATCTCAACCTCATTTCCGGGGGCATCGGTACCAATTACCTGCAGCAGAATGGTCAGCTTGGATTGCTCTATTCTAATGATATCAATGGCGGCCGTCTTTCCTACTATCATCGCGTAGACCTGAGCGCTAAGAAGCGTTTTGCGCTGTCCAAGACCTCCAATATTGAGACGACGCTCAGCATCACCAACATCTTCAGCCGCAATAACATCTTCTACGTCAATCGGATTGATAATACGCGCGTCTATCAGCTACCTATCTTCCCGAGCCTGAATGTGACCTGGAATTTTTAGGAATTGTTTTTGAACACTCGCAAGCTTCATTTGCCCGGCATTTGAAGGCAGGGACGTACCCTTGTGATCGCCGGCACGGTGCGCGTTAATCGGCAATAAGTGCTCTGTACTAATTATCTGATCATGATTCTGAAGCGTTATCTGCTTTCCTACATAATCGTTGCTGCGCTTATAGTGCCAGCTTACGCGCAGGAAAGTGCGCGCCTAAGGCAGCCCAATGAGGCTGCCTTCAGGGCCAGAGACGCTGCTGATTATCAACTTTACACCCTTGCTGCACTTGCCGCCCGCGAGTCATTGGCCGGCATTGTCTCTGGTGTTCAGCCGGTATGGGCTTCTGAAAGAGAAGGAGCGAAGTATATCGTTGCCGTAAGCGGTTTGAAGAATGATGTGCCCGGCGCCCTGGATGCTGCAATTGCACTACTGCGCATATCCATTGCTGCGCCCGTCCGCGACCGTCTTTCGCTTGCCATCGCACGCTTTCATTTCCTGCACGGTCAGCTTGCAGCCGCTATTCCTTATTATGAAAGCGCAGGCATTGCTAACCTGAGCAATGCGGAGATTGCCGACGCGAAATTTGAGCTGGCTTATTGCTACTTCAACAACCGACAGTTTGCACAAGCAGAGACATTATTTAATGTGATGAAGGAAGTGCCTGGCCGATATTACAGCGCTGGCAATTATTACTACGGACTGCTGGCTTACAATAAGGGCGAGTACAAAGAAGCCCTCCGCTCCTTTGACCGCATCAATAACGAGCCTGTTTACCGCCCGGTGGTACCGTATTACATGGCGGAGATCTACTACTTCATGGGCGACCGCGACAAGGCACTCTCTGAAGCCCTCCGACTTATCAAGCGCCCCGAAAAGCTCTATTACGACAATGAGCTGCACCTGCTTGCTGCGCAAACGCTTTTTGAAGGAGGCCGCTACGGCGATGCCTTGCCTTACTTTGAGCATTACTATCAGAACACCGAGAAGATTCGCAAGGAAGAGCTCTACGAAATGGGCTATGCCTACTACCGCGTCAATGAGTGGCGGGCAGCTATTGAAAAGTTCAAGCCGCTTTCCGCAGCGCAGGATTCATTGGGGCAAACGGCCATGTATCTGCTCGGCGATTGCTACCTGAAAACCAGTGACAAGGCCAGCGCGCGCAACGCCTTTGGCATTTGTGCCTCTATGCCGTACAATAGTGGTCAGCGCGAGGCGGCGCTCCTACTCCACGCAAAGCTTTCTTACGAGACCGGTTACAGCGATGATGCCATGCGCAGCGTGCGGACTTTACTCAAAGATTTCTCCACCGGGCCTTACGCAAGTGCAGCAAAGGTGCTGCAATCGCAACTTTATTTAGAAACGAGCAATTACAAAGACGCCTACGAATCGGTCACGGCTGCTAAATCAGCAACAGGTGCCGACTATGACGCTATTCGGCAGCGGGCGGCTTACGGCTATGCACTACAGCAATGGCAGGCCGGTAAATTGCCCGAAGCGAGCATACTGCTAAGCGATGCACTGGCCCATCCGGGTTCGGAAGACTATTCTGCCGCGGCCCAATTCTGGAAAGGTGAAGCGGCTTACCGGCTGCATCAATATGACAGCGCCAGCTACTTTATGCAGCAGTTCCTCGCCAATGCCGGCACGCAATGGGGCGCTTCAAGGGTAAGCCCGGCAGCCACAGCGGCTCATGCGTCTCTCACGCTTGGATATGCGGCAATGGAGCTAAAGGATTTCACTAAGGCACAAGGCGCATTTGCGCAGGCAAAAACCGGTGGCTCGTCCGCATCTGCTGCCAATGCTTCCCTACGTGAAGCAGACGCCTTCTTCATGCAAAAAGACTTTACGAAAGCAGCGCCCCTCTATGCCGCTGCCGCGAATGGGATGGGTGCAGATGCAGATTATGCCCGCCTGCAATCCGCCATCATAGCGGGCCTGCGCGGCGACGATGCGGAACGGACGCGGCTGCTGCAAAGCATAATGGCCACTACCCCGACTTCACCGTATGCCGCAGAAGCGCGTTATGAATTGGGTGTCGCGCAAATCGGCGCTTCGCGCTATACGGACGCCGTTGCAACGCTCCAGCCGCTTACAATGATCCGGGATGCTTTTACAGCAAAAGCATTACTTAAAACCGGCACTGCACATCAACAGCTAAATGCTGACGACAAAGCCCTGGAAGCTTACAAGCGCTTACTCCGCGATTTCTCTTCCGCGCCGGAACGCGGCGATGCGTTGGCTGCCGTGAAGAGCATATACATAGAGCGCAACCAGCCGGACGCTTATACGGCCTTACTGAAAGAATACGGATTGCCGCAGGCTTCTGATGAGGAATTGGATGCCGCGTATTACAACGCTGCCGAGGCACAGTACGCTGCCGGAAAATGGACAGATGCCGCCACCGGTTTCCGCCGCTATCTGCAGCTTTATCCTTCCGGCAGTAAGGCGGGGCGGGCGCGGTACTATCTCGCCAATGCGCTTTACAGTGCAAAGAATTATCCCGCAGCGCGTGCAGCTTACGATACGGTCCTGGAAGGCGACTGGACCTCCTTCTCCGAAGAAAGCGCAACACGCGCCGCGCAACTTGCGATGGCGGATACAGCCTGGAGAGATGCTGCCCGTTATTATTCCGCGCTCGCGCAACATGCTGCTTCAGCTCCTGAACGCGTACGTGCCTACACAGGTTTGATGCAAGTGGCTTCTAAAATGAACAATACGGCGGACGCCGCCCGTTACGCCGACACGCTTCTGACTTTGCCAGACCTCGCGCCATCCGTCCACGATGAGGCGATGATGAATACCATTCGTCTGAACTATACCAATGGTGGAAGTATTAAGCTGGATTCGCTGCTTACCCCGCTGACGCAAAGCGAGAATGGCGCTGTGGCTGCGGAAGCGCGTTACCGGCTCGCATCAAATCTATTTACAGCGGGCAAGCTAAAGGAAGCGGAAGCGCTTGCAGGAACAAATATTAAAAAGAGCGCCGGTTATGAGTACTGGGTCGTAAAAACCTACATTCTGCTTGGCGATATTCTGATTGCGGGCAAGGATTTCTTTAATGCGCGCGCCACTTTGCAAAGCGTCGCACAAAACAGCCGTTTCCCGGAGCTGAAGGCCGAAGCGCAGCAGCGGCTGGATAGTCTGAAAGGCAAGGAAGGCTCAAAACTTTCCAATGAATAGCGCAATGAGAAAGCACACGAGCATATTGATTCTGGGCGTTGTTCTTTGCGCAAGTGCTGCAAGTGCGCAACGGCGACGGTCCGCTGCGCCCCAGCGGCCGCAAACGCCTATCCGCGCCACCCGCAGCGATACGACCATCAAAGGCACCACGCTGGAAGTGTATCAGGTGTATCAACCCGAGCTGAAGCCGATTGTAAAGCCGGAAACCTCGCCGACATTACCGCCGGTTGCGAAGGAGCCAACGCCGCAGCAATATGAGGTGCCGCAGCAGACGTTGAATTATTCTTACAGCGCTCTGCCGCTACGCCCGCTGGCTTTGGGTAAGGATACTGCACCGCGACCTGCGCAGAATTACGCGCTGCTCGGCGGCGGCAATCTCTCCACAATGCTTGTAGAAGCCGGGCTCGGCGCACTACACGGACGCAACTGGAATGCGTCAGTGTGGGGCCATTACATTTCTCAGGAAGGAAATCTGGAAAACCAGCTTTACCGCAGTTTTTCACTGCGCAGTATAGGTGCTTACCGGACGGAAAGCCACATCGTGGAAGCTGGCCTGGATGGCTATAGAAATGTCTTTGGCCGTTATGGCTATAATCATGATGCGCTGCGCTACGGCTTGGACGACGTGCGCATGCCTTACAGCGCCGTAAACCTGACGCTTGGCCTGCAAAACACACAGCGCGGGCCTTGGGGCATCAACTATCATCCGCGGCTTACGTTTGGCGCATTTGACGCGCGGCAGGGCCATGAGACGACGTTGAACATTTTTGCGCCCGCTACAAAGCAGCTGGATTCATCGCTGAGCATCGGTCTTGCCATCAACGGACAGTTTGCCGGCACAACGATTGGCAACCGGAGCGGCACGAATAACATCTTTCAATTCATGCCTGCACTGGATTATCGCAGTGGTGGCTTTAGTGGGCATCTTGGCGTCTCGCCAACGTTTAGTGAAGGAGAGCAGCTGCTTGCACTGCCGGATATCCGGCTTAATTATGTGTTGCCGGACAATAAGCTGAAGCTTATCCGCCATTTGGCAAGGCCAACGTATTCAAAACACCTTACAGCAGCTTACCCAAACAAATCCGTTTGTGATGCCGGACACCTCTAGACCGCAACCAGACAACCCAATACGACGTTTATGGAAAGGCTACACTGGCTATTGGCAAGCACATGAGCGTATGGGCGCGTGGCGGGTGGGAGCGAAACAGGTCGCTGCCGCAGTTCATCACTTTACCCGGAGGCGACGGTAAGGATTTTAGTATCCTATATCGCGATGTGGACGCCATTGTCTGGGGTGGGGGAATTCGCTACGCCATCGGTGAGGATTTTTCTGTCGGTGCGGAAGGAACATGGTATGGCTTTAAGGACTCATCTCCCGAAAAAGTCTGGGGAGAACCCGCTGTCCGCCTAAAAGGCGATTTTAAATGGCGCATAACTGATGGCTTGCTGCTGACGGCTTATGGCGAGGTTCTGGATAAAATCTGGGGCCGGAATGCTGCGGGTCAGAATATAGAGCATCGCGGCGTATTTGACCTCGGCGCGACCGGGGAGTACTCGTTCGCCTCCCGCTTTTCTGTCTTTTTACGCTCCGATAACCTGCTGGGGCGCAAAAATGAGCGCTGGCTCGGCTATCCTTCCTTTGGCTTTAATATCTACGGCGGGCTGCGCTTTCGGTTCTAGCTTCCGTAATTTGCGGCCCGAACAACCCTTTCTCCAAAACGCATGGATATTGCCAAGTATATCGGTCTTTTTCTGCTGAAGAACAATTTCGTGTATCTGCACGGCCTCGGCAATCTGGAACTGAAAAAGAAGGCCGCGCGCTACGAAGGCGATGCGCTACATGCACCGGAATATGACGTTGTACTAACGCCCGGCGGCTCAATTGACGATACGCTGGCCAATTTTATCGCCACACACGAGCAGACCTCTATTTCCAAGGCTGCAAACGCGCTGCGAGAGTTCAGCACTGCTACACGGGCGGAGCTGGCTGCGGGAAAAGATGTGGACGTACCGGGTGTTGGTAAGTTTGTGGAAGTCAATGGTTTAGTTCGTTTCGTGGCCAATCCGCACCTGCAACACGTACCGACGCCTGTGCCCATGATTCGCATGGCGAAGCGGACGGAAGACCAGCCCGATTTTCGTCGTGACACGCAGGAAGACACATCGCGCAGCGAGATTGCCTGGGGCAAGATTGCGCTGCTGGCGCTATTGGCGATAGCGGTGATTGTAGGTGGCATTTTCGCCTACCGCTATTTCTCCAATAGTGCCCCGACACCCGTGGCAACGACCGATACAGCCGTCGCACAGCCTGCAACGCCGCCCCCTGCCGTAACGGTGCCGCTGGACACAACATCGCGACCTACCGACACGATGGGGGCAAATATGCCTGCCGCTGCACTTCCCGCCAGCACATCCGGAGAATGGACAGTTGTGCTCAATGCTTATCCAAGCCGTGGAGCCGCCGACCGTCGTGCAAGCACGCTAACTAAGAATGGCAACAAGGTGGAAATTTTAGCACGGGATTCCACTAACTATTTGGTCGTCATGCGCCTGCCGCAGTCTCTGGGCGATACTACGCGGATGCTGGATTCGCTGCGGCGCTTCTTCAATCCTAAGGGAGTACATATTCTGCGGTAAAGACGGGCAGACAGAAACCGGGATGAACAAATAAAGGGAGGTCCGACCGGTTCGCTAAGAGCCGCATGTTGATCGGGCTCAGTCATAACGGGTTGCGTGGGCTTTCCACAGTCGCCAATAGTTATCCACATCCCGGTCACCCAAATGGCCGTTCACAAATCATTAAAGTATGTAAAGAGCCTTGCCCTGCAAGGCTTTAGCGCATGTGCGCTACAGGTGGAAAAATATAGGCGTGTAGCTACGTGGAAGAAAGTGGGAGAAAGTGTTTCTTTGTGGTCAACTCCTCCCACAAACCACTCATGCCTTCCTTCATCGGCGAATACGAGGTTGCGATAGACGCAAAAGGCCGCTTCCTGCTGCCCGCCGGTCTGCGCAAGCAGATTCCTGAAGGCGGCAGCGAGCGCTTTGTGGTCAACCGCGGCTTTGAAACCTGTCTGGTGCTGTACACAATGGATGTATGGGAGGTGATAGCGGCTAAGATTAATAAGCTCAACGATTTCAATCCAAAGGAACGTGCACTCAAGCGCTTGTTTCTTAACGGTGCAAATATCGTGGAGCTGGACAGCGCGGGACGGATGAATCTGCCTAAAAACCTGATGGAGTACGCCGGTCTTTCTAAAGATATGGTGCTCGCTTCGCAGGGAAATAAGGTGGAATTGTGGGATAAGACGGCTTATAATAATTATTTGAAGCAGAATGTGGGCAACCTCAGTCTGCTGGCGGAAGAGGTCGGGGGTGGAGAGGCGTTTAATCCGTTTGCGTAAGCATCAGGCAATGGCAGCTCCCACTTTTTACCACACAACAGTTCTTTTAAAGGAAGCGGTAGATGCGCTGGATGTAAAATCCGACGGAATCTACGTGGACGCCACATTTGGCGGCGGTGGTCATAGCCGGGAGATTCTTTCAAGGCTCGGCCCGAAGGGAAAGCTCATCGCTTTTGACCATGATGCGGATGCCTGGCGCAACAAGCCGGATGACAATCGCCTGATTGCTGTGAAGAAAACTTCCGCTATATCAGGCGCTTTCTGCGGCTGCACGGCGTCGTGGGAAAGGTGGACGGCATTCTTGCCGACCTGGGCGTAAGCTCCTGGCAGTTTGACACAGCGGAAAGAGGCTTTTCTATTCGTTTTGACGGCCCGCTGGACATGCGAATGGACAACAGGCTGGAAAAAACGGCAGCAGATATCCTGAGCAGCTACAGCGAAAAGGAGCTGCACAAGATGTTTGAGCTGTATGGCGAAGTGCGGAATGCGCGGCAGTTGGCCAAGACACATTGTTGACGAACCGAGGGAAAGGGAAGCTGAACAGCATCGAAGGCTTGAAAAGCCTGATAACAGCCGGTGATGAAGGGCGTGCCGGAGAAATACCTCGCACAGCTGTTTCAGGCGCTGCGGATAGAGGTAAATGAGGAACTGGAGGCGCTGAAGGAGTTTTTGGAGCAAACGCCGGAGTGTTTGAAGCAGGGCGGAAGGCTGAGCGTCATCTCCTTTCATTCCTTGGAAGACAGGTTGGTGAAGACGTTTATGAAGCGCGGCGTTTGGGAAGATGAGACAAATGAGTTTGGACAGGTTACGAATAAGGCAACGCTGCGGCCGCTAACGCCAAAGCCGATAGAGCCGACAGAAGAAGAAACAAAGCAAAACAGCAGAGCACGTAGCGCAAGGCTGCGGATAGCAGAAAAGATATGAGGAAGGTAAAAGGAGTTCCGTTTGCAGGCCCGGCAGAGGCGCGCACACCTGTGCAGCGTATCCGCGCAGGACATACGCGCCCTGCGCGACCGCCTGTCGTACACGCAGCTCCTGACCAATATTCCATACATCGCCTTTCTGGCCCTGCTGGTGGTTATCTACATCGCCAACAGCCACCGCGCGGTAGAGATGCAGCGCGAGCTGAACAAGCAGCAAATGGTATTAAAAGAGCTCCGTTGGCGCTATATGGATACGAAGACGCGACTGATGAATGCAGGCATGGAAAGTAATGTGATCCAAAGCGGTGCTCGACTGGGTCTGAAACCTTTAACGCTTCCAGCTTACTCCATTGTAGTGACAAAAGAATCAGCGAAAAACTAACCAACAAACACAGCACATTTCAAGTTGAACGTCAAGAAAGACATACGGTTCCGGGTATATATCGCCTTTACCTGCATTTGCCTGCTGGGGCTTGCCATTGTTGTTGAAGGCAGCGCTCATTCAGGCAAAGGAGGGTAAGGAGCTGCGTCAGCTGGCGCAGGACATGCACATGAAGACGGATACGATGTATGCCGAGCGCGGTAACATTTATACAGAAGACTGGCGAGCTGTTGTGCTCCTCTATTCCGCAATTTGATATTCACCTTGATCCAACGGTAGTCAAGCGCGATACCTTCAATAAATACATTGACACCCTCACGCGAGGCATCTAGTCTGTATCTACGCACCAAAAGCCCTGGTATCTATAAAGCAGAATTGCTGCAGGCATACGCTGACAGCAATCACTATTACGAGCTCTGTAAGAAGATCACCTACGATAAGTATATTGCCCTACGCAGCCTGCCCATTTTTCGGCTTGGCAAGCGCCGCGGCGGCTTTATTGCCGACGCGCAGACAAAACGCATCCGGCCTTACGACATGCTGGCTTCGCGCACCATTGGGCTATGGCGCAAGAATGCGCAGAATATCGGTCTTGAAGGGACTTTTGATTCCCTCCTG
This sequence comes from uncultured Bacteroidota bacterium, assembly GCA_963782125.1. Classification (GTDB taxonomy): domain Bacteria; phylum Bacteroidota; class Bacteroidia; order Chitinophagales; family Chitinophagaceae; genus UBA1952. Next base: position 709,429 of record CAWAID010000006.1, on the reverse strand, counting down.
CGCGGCATAAATGGCAGCCGCATTGTGCAGAAAATGACCGGTGGCGTTTACATGCCGGTGGAGGGCACTGAATACGAGCCGCAAAACGGCTACGATGTAGTTACGACGATTGACCTCAACATTCAGAACGTAGCTGAGAATGCGATGATGAGCGTGCTGGAGAAATATCAGTGCCTTTACGGAACAGCAATTGTGATGGAGGTAAATACCGGCAAGATTCGCGGCCTGGTAAACCTTGGACGCGACTCCGCAACCGGCAAATACATAGAAAAACAAAACTATGCGATGACGCCTGCCGAGCCGGGCTCCACCTTCAAGCTAACCACACTGCTGTCGTTGCTCAATGACGGCCTAATCAATGTAGAAGATATGGTGAACTGCGAAGGCGGTGCTATCCGCTTTTACAACCGGGTGATGCGTGATTCGCACCTCGGTCTGGGCGCGCTGTCCATCAAAGATGCCTACGCGCATTCTTCCAACGCTGCAATGGCCAAGCTTGCATTCAATGCCTATTCTAAAGAGCCGGAAAAGTTCATCAAGCACCTTGAAGATTTACAGCATAGATAAGAGAACCGGCATTGATATTGCCGGCGAGCCGCGCCCTTCCTGGCTAAGCCGGGCAAAAAAGTGTGGAGTAATACGTCACTGCCCTGGCTGGCAACCGGCTACGGCGTTATCATTACACCGTTGCGCACCTGCATGTTGTATAACGGCATTGCCAATGGCGGGCGCATGATGAAGCCTTATCTCGTTAGCGCCATCCGCCAGTATGGCAAGGATGTAAAGCGTTTTGAGCCGACAGCCGCCGTGGAAAAGATGGGCGATACAGGCATTATCAATCAGCTTAGAAAGTGTACTGCTGAAGTTGTGCTGAGCGGCACTGGCAAAGCACATCAAGAGCCCTCATTACAATATTTCCGGCAAGACCGGCACCGCGCAGGTAGCCGACATGATTGAAGGCCGCTGGTATCCATACACCGCCGGCATTTATCAGGGCTCTTTTGTTGGTTACTTCCCAAGCGAAGCGCCGAAGTACACGATCTGCGTCGTGATCCGTACACGGCCGCATGCAGGCACTTACTATGGCGGTGCGCTCGCTGCGCCCGTCTTCCGCATGATCAGCGACAAAATTTTTGCCAGTGCAATGGGCTCCTGGAGCGGGCCGCTGGACAGCGTTGCGAAGAAGAACGAACGAGTCATTCAGGGCCGTGAAGCAATGCTAGCATCCTACCAGCAGGTGATGAGTGCGCTGGGTATGAAGGCGATTGCGCGAAGCTATGGACAAGCGTAGCATTGCGCGCCTTATCAACTGACACAGCTAAAAACATTTCTATCAAACAGCAAAGCGTAGTAAAAGGTACAGTGCCGGACGTAAGCGGCATGAGCCTACGTGATGCCGTATATCTTTTAGAAACGTCCGGCCTTCAGGTACAGGTGCGTGGCCGCGGCGCCGTTCAATCGCAAAGCATCGCGCCGGGAAGCGCTGCAGTAAGAGGTCAATCAATTATCATTCAACTCAGCTAAGCGACTTAATAAACTGCCGATGCTACTTCTGAAAGACATCCTCCTCAATTCCCAGCCACTGCGAGTGGCTGGAGATGCGAGTGTGTCTGTCAGCGATGTGACAATTGATTCTAGAAAGGCCGGGCCGGGCGTTGCCTTCATTGCATTGCGCGGCACTACGGTAGATGGACACGACTACATTCAAAAGGCGGTTGATGCCGGCGCTTCCGCAGTTATTTGCGAAGCAATGCCTTCTGCCTTGAAGGAAGACGTATGCTACGTGCAAGTATCCAGCAGCGCAAAAGCGGCAGGTCAGATCGCTGATGCGTTTTTTGGAAACCCGTCTGCGGCCATGCAGGTAGTCGGCGTTACCGGCACGAATGGGAAGACAACGACAGCTACGCTGCTTTATAATCTTTTTAAAGCGCTAGGTCATAAATGCGGCCTTATCTCAACGGTTCAGAACCATATCGGCGACGAGATAGAAACAGCAACGCATACTACGCCGGACGCCATCTCTGTACATCGTCTTTTAGGCAAGATGCAGCAGGCGGGCTGCACGCATGTGTTTATGGAAGTAAGCTCTCACGCTGTGCATCAGCGCCGCATTGAAGGCATCCGCTTTGCAGGCGGAGTGTTCACCAACATCACGCACGACCACCTAGACTATCACAAGACGTTCGACGAATACATCCGCGTAAAGAAGCAATTCTTTGACGAGCTGCCCCCTTCCGCTTTTGCATTGACTAATCTGGATGACAAGCGCGGTGCGGTGATGCTGCAAAACACGTCTGCAGCGAAAGCGACTTATAGCCTGCGCGTACCTGCGGCGGTCAAAGGCAAAGTGCTGGAAAACAATCTAACCGGCCTGATTCTGGACATAAATGGAACAGAAGTGCACTGCCGGCTGATTGGCACCTTCAATGCATACAACCTGCTGGCCGCTTACGGCGTAGCCATGCAGCTTGGCGAAGACAAGGCGGATGTACTTGCGCAGCTTAGCAACCTGCATGGCGCCGCAGGCCGCTTTGAAACTTACCGATCTCCGAAGGACGGAGTGCTAGGGATCGTGGATTATGCCCACACCCCGGACGCACTGATCAATGTGCTTGCAACAATCAACCAGCTTCGTACAGACGGCCAGCAGGTTATTTCAGTGATCGGCTGCGGCGGCGACCGAGATAAAAGCAAGCGCCCGATTATGGCGCAGGTTGCCGCGGAGCACAGCAGTAAGGCGGTGCTGACGAGCGACAATCCGCGCAGCGAGAATCCTGAAGAGATTTTGAACGAAATGGAAGCCGGGCTGAACACAAGTCAGCGCCGTAAAGCACTGCGCATTACTGATAGAAAAGAGGCGATCAAGACGGCCGTGCCTTGGCACAGGACGGTGATATTGTGCTGGTGGCCGGAAAAGGCCACGAGACGTACCAGGAAATACAAGGCGTAAAATATCATTTTGACGACAGAGAAATCCTAACCCAAACCTTTCAGCTCTTAGATCGCTAACGCAACACTCAAACTGCTATGCTGTATTACCTTTTCACCTGGCTGCGCGAGCACTTTGGCTTCTTCGGGGCAGGGGTATGGTATTACATCACCTTTCGCGCGGCAATGGCCATCATCCTTTCGCTGGTGATAAGCATGGTGTTTGGCAAGGGCCTGATCAATTTTCTGCACCGCAAGCAGATCGGGGAAACTGTGCGCGACCTCGGCCTTGCAGGCGAACAACAGAAACGCGGCACGCCAACGATGGGCGGGATCATCATTATCGCAGCTATTCTTATCCCGACACTGCTGTTTGCGCGGGTAATGAATGTGTATATCGTGCTGATGATCGTCAGTACCATCTGGCTGGGCCTCGTCGGGTTCCTGGACGACTACATCAAAGTATTCCAGAAAAACAAGGAAGGGCTTGCGGGCCGGTTTAAGATTGCCGGACAGATTGGACTCGGCATCATCGTTGGCTCCGTTATGTACTGGAATCAGAATGTGGTGACAAGCCGCGAAGTAACAGAAGGCCAGGCGCGCATTTTCAATAGCAACCGAAAAAATCGTCAGTAAGCCGCGTCCGCGGAAAGATGAGAATGGCAAGACACGCGCTTACGTTTCCGTACAAAGTGCCGTTACAACCGTTCCGTTCACCAAGACGCATGAGCTAAGCTTCGGCAAGCTCGGCGAGCATTCTTGGCAAAGGCGCCAGCAGCTGGCTTACGCCGCTTGCTGTACATCCTCTTTGTTACTATTATCATCACTGCCGTCAGCAACGGCGCAAATATTACCGATGGAGTCGATGGGCTGGCCACCGGCGTCTCGGCCATTGCGGCTATTTGCCTCGGCATCTTCGCCTACGTGTCGGGCAATTTCATCTTCGCCGGCTATCTCAACATCATGCACATCCCGAACCTGGGTGAGCTGTCCGTGTTCATTGGTGCATTTGTGGGGGCCTGTGTCGGGTTTCTTTGGTACAATTCCTATCCGGCGCAGGTGTTTATGGGCGATACGGGCAGCCTGGCATTGGGCGGCATCATCGCCTCGCTGGCCATCATCGTTCGCAAAGAATTGCTGGTGCCTATCATCTGCGGCATTTTCCTCGTAGAGAATCTGAGTGTGATGGTGCAGGTAGCCTACTTCAAGCATACCAAGAAGAAATATGGCGAGGGCCGCCGCATCTTCCTGATGAGCCCGCTGCATCACCATTATCAAAAGGCCGGCTATCACGAAAGCAAAATCGTTACCCGCTTCTGGATTGTCGGAATCATACTCGCCATTTTGAGCATTGTCACCCTTAAGCTTCAATAAGCTTGATGAACCTGATACCGCTAAACATGCAAACCGACTAAATCAGCCTCATCATCCTCGGCGCCGCCGAAAGCGGCGTAGGCGCGGCCTTGCTTGGCAAGCAGCAGGGCTGGGATGTGTTTGTGAGCGACGGTGGTGCATTGAAAGATATTTATAAGGCGGTGCTGGAAGATGCGGGCATTCCTTTTGAAGAAGGCGGCCATGATGAAGCAGCATCCTTGCGGCGACTGCGTGGTGAAAAGCCCGGGCATTCCGGAGAAGGCGCCGATAATGAAAGCCATTCGCGAAGCAGGCATTGAAGTATGCAGCGAGATTGAATTCGGCTTCCGCTATAAAGGCGACGGGAAAATCATAGCCATCACCGGCACCAATGGCAAGAGCACACCACCAAGCTTACCTACCACCTGCTCAAAGATGCCGGGCTGGATGTGAGCATGGTGGGCAACATCGGCTACTCTTTCGCAAAGCAGCTTTATGAGCAGCCTACCGACTGGTATGTGATGGAAGTTAGCTCCTTTCAGCTGGATGATGTCGATGCCTTCAAGCCAAATGTATCTGTGCTGCTCAACATCACGCCCGACCACCTCGACCGCTACAACTACGAATATGAAAAACTACGCGGCTGCCAAGTTTCGCATTGCGGAACATCAGGATGCAGGCGACCACTTCATCGTCAATGCCGACGATCCGGTAATTAACAAGCTGGCTCGCGCAGCACCCTATAAACGCAACGAAAAATCCCTATCACTATGGAAGAGCAAAAAGTACCGCAGACTGGCGCCTTCGTCAAGGACGAAGAGATTCACATCCGCTATGAGGGCGACGAAGCGCGCATTCCTCTCGCAGAAATACCACTTCAAGGCAAGCACAATCAATACAACAGCATGGCCGCCGGCATCTCCGCCCGTATCGCAGGCATCCGCAAGGAAAAAATCCGCGAATCCTTCACCACGTTTGAAGGATTGGAGCACCGGCTGGAATTTGTAGCAGCGTGCGCGGCGTAGACTTCATCAATGACAGCAAGGGTACCAACTGAACTCCGTATGGTTTGCGCTGGAAAGCATGAAGCGTCCAACAGTCTGATTCTTGGCGGACAGGATAAAGGCAATGACTACAATGAAATCATGGAGCTGGTGAAGGAAAAGGTGAAAGCTATCGTTGCCTTGGCGTGGACAACACGCCGATTCATGCGGCTTTCGACGGTGTGATAGAGACGATTGTAGATACGACGAGTGCAGAAGAGGCGGTTAAGACGGCTTATGAGCTTGGCGACGAATGGCGATACCGTGCTGCTCTCTCCGGGCTGTGCATCGTTCGACCTGTTTAAGAATTACGAAGACCGCGGCCGGCAGTTCAAGGAAGCGGTGAAAGCACTTAAATGAAAATCGTAACATCTGAACGCTGCAACGATATGGAGAAGGTATTAAATAGAATGCAGAGGCGACCGCGTCATCTGGAGCGTGGTGCTGTGTGCTTGCGTTTATGTCGCTGCTGGCGGTGTATAGCTCTACGCGCTCACTCGCCTACAAGATGGATAAGAACGCCAGCTACTACCTTGTGAAGCAGCTTGGTGTGCTGGCGGTGGGCCTGCTCATCATCTACCTCGTTCACCGCGTCAATTACACCAAGTTTGCGCGCCTTTCGGTATTGCTTTATCTCGTCTCGCTGCCGCTGCTGCTGTATACGCTCTTCTTCGGTACAGCTATCAATAGTGGTTCGCGCTGGATCAGGCTTCCGGTTATCAACCTCACTTTCCAGACTTCCGACCTCGCCAAGCTGGCGCTCTTCATGTTCCTCGCACGCCTGCTTTCCATCAAGCAGGGCACGATCAAAGATTTGAAGAAAGGCTTTCTGCCGGTGCTGCTGCCGGTGGCCTCACTTGCGCCCTCATTGCACCCGCAAACCTGTCCACGGCGCTGATGCTTGGCGCTACGTGCTGCATTCTGTTCTTCATCGGGCGTGTGCAGGTGAAGCACATTGTGATGCTGGCAGTGCGCGGGCATTGTTGGTGTTGCACTGCTGTTTGTTGTTTCAAAGGCAACCGGCTTTGGCCGCGCCGCTACCTGGGAGAAGCGTATCGCTGACTTCCGCGGCGGAGGCGATAAGAATGGCGGCAAGAAGGAAGAAGTTTTTCAGGTGCAGCAGGCGAAGATTGCCATTGCCAACGGCGGCGTCTTTGGCCGCGGTCCGGGCATAGTCTACAACGCGATTATCTGCCAGAAGCCTATTCCGATTTCATCTTCTCCTCCATCATTGAAGAATACGGACTTGTCGGCGGCGCTATTCTTGTGCTGCTTTATCTCACTTTCTTGTGGCGAAGTATTATCCTGTTCCGGCGCTGTCCTTATGCCTTCGGCGCTTTCCTGGCCGTGGGCTTGAGCATCACGCTGGTCTTTCAGGCAATGCTGAATATGGCGGTGAATGTGCACCTCGTACCCGTAACCGGCCTGACACTGCCAATGGTGAGCATGGGTGGCTCTTCCATCTGGTTTACCTCCATCGCAATTGGCATTGTGCTCTCGGTTAGCCGCTATGTAGATGAAATGGAAGGGAAGGGGGCTAAGCCGATTCCGGCGAAAGGAAGTACACTTCACATCGAAACACCGGAAGCGGATGAAGACGACGACGATGAAGAAGTATATGAACCGCACACCAGTCCCATCGCCAAAACGAAAACGTAAAAGAACCACAACCAGCCTAAGCAACGCAACCAACAAATTTCAAAAAAGCGTGTCTCTTCGCATCATCATAGCAGGCGGCGGCACCGGCGGGCACATCTTCCCGGCGGTGGCCATCGGCCATGCGTTGCAGCGGCTGTCGCCCGGTGCAGAGCTGCTGTTTGTGGGTGCTGAAGGCAAGATGGAAATGGAGAAAGTGCCGCAGGAGGGGTTTAAGATTGTTGGCCTGCCAATTGCCGGCTTTAATCGCACCCATCTCTGGAAGAATCTATCGCTGCCGTTTAAGCTGCTGAAAAGCATATTGAAGGCAAAGCAGATTATTCGCGACTTTAAGCCAGACGCAGCGATTGGCGTTGGTGGCTATGCTTCCTTTCCCGATACTTAATGCTGCGCAGGGTTTGGGCATTCCGACGCTCATACAGGAGCAAAATTCTTACGCGGGAAAGAGCAATAAGATTCTGGCGAAAAAGGCAGGCGCTGTGTGTGTCGCTTATGAAGGCATGGAACAATTTTTCCCGAAGGAAAAGCTCCTGACCACAGGCAATCCTGTTCGTAAAGCAATCGCTCAATCTGCCATTACGTCTGAAGAGGGGCGTGCGGCCTTTGGTGTGGATGGTTCGGGAAAAGTTATTTTGATTGTTGGCGGCAGCCTCGGTGCAAAGTCCATCAACGAAGCGGTCGGTGCTGATTTGAAAGACCTTATTGCCGAGGGCATTAGTGTTATCTGGCAAACCGGCAAACCGTACTACGAAACTGCACAACAACAGGCTGCCGCATTCGGCAGCAACGTAAAAGTGTTTGACTTTATACGCCAGATGGACTATGCTTATGCTGCAGCGGATTTGGTTGTCTCCCGCGCTGGCGCACTGACTATTGCTGAATTGTGCATCGCTGCTAAGCCGGTGATTTTCGTGCCTTATCCATTTGCAGCCGAAGATCATCAGACCAGCAATGCTATGGCGTTGGTACAGCATAACGCCGCTCAGCTCGTTCGGGATGCAGATGCCGCGAGCGAACTTATTCCAAAACTCAAAACCCTCCTGCACGACGAAGCCACCCAAACCATTATGCAGCAGGCACTGCAACGCCTTGCCATCCGCGATGCGGACGAGCGTATCGCTAATAAAGTGATAGAGCTCGCTACTTCCAATCCGAAACCCACCCTCTGAAATCCGTAATGAATCTATCCCAGATAAAGAAGGTTTACTTCCTCGGCATCGGAGGCATCGGTATGAGTGCCGTGGCTCGGTTCTTCCTGCACTGCGGTGCGGAAGTGCGCGGATATGACCGCACAGAAACGGAGCTTACGCAGCAGCTGGTTTCAGAAGGCGCGAAGATTCATTATGAGGACAGCGAGGCGCTGCTATGGCCGGATGCGGAACTAGTAGTCTATACGCCCGCCATTCCAAAAGGCAATAAAGAGTTGAACTGGTATCAGCGGCAAGGTCGCGAGGTATATAAGCGCAGTGATGTGCTGCAATGGATTACCGAAGGCCACCGCGCCATTACCATTGCAGGTACGCATGGCAAGACGACGGTTTCTACGATGATTGCCTACCTGTTGCGCCATGCGCAGTTTGGCGGTACGGCCTTCCTCGGAGGCATTGCTGCAAATTACAATTCCAACTTCTGGAGCGGTGAAGGCGATACGGTAGTAGTGGAGGCTGATGAATACGATCGTTCCTTCCTGAAGCTGCGCCCGGATGTCGCAGTGCTCACCGCCATGGACGCAGACCATTTGGACATTTATGGCACCGAGGCAGCGATGGAAGAAGCGTTCATCCAATACACGCAAAACATCAAACCGGGCGGACAGCTCTTCATGAAGCACGGACTGAAGCGCGGCAAGGAATTGCACGCCGAAACCGTAACTACTTATAGCCTGCAAAACAGCACTGCCGATGTCTTTGCGGCGAACATTGTGCAAAAAAATGGAGGTTACGTCTTTGACGTAATGAACCCTACGGGAATGGTGAGTGCGCTGCATCTGCCGGTCGGCGGGATGCATAATGTAGAAAATGCAGTGGTAGCTACGGCCGTAGCAATGGGCGAGGGACTTTCTGCGCATGACGTGAAGGCTGCATTTGCAGATTTTAAAGGTGTGCGTCGCCGCTTTGAATATGTTGTGAAGAGTGATGCGCACGTCTATATAGACGACTATGCCCATCATCCGGAAGAGCTCTCGGCGCTCATCTCCAGCGCTAAGCGATTGTTCCCGAAGCGGCGCTGTGTGGTAGCGTTCCAGCCACATCTTTTCTCGCGCACCAGGGATTTGGCGGATGGCTTTGCGCATAGCCTGGATATGGCTGACGAGGTCATTCTCTTAGACATCTATCCGGCGCGCGAGTTGCCGATGGACGGTGTTACCTCACAAATGATTGCCGGCAAAATGGGCAATCCGGAACACACTATTCTCGGCAAAGACGCGCTGCTGAAATGGGTGGAAGCAGCAAAGCCGCCGCTCTTCATCACTGCGGGCGCTGGCGATATTGATAAGCTAGTTCAACCTATCGGAAACATTCTTAGTAACTAATAGGTCACCATTCAAAACACAACACTCACAACTTTCATGGCCCGCCGCGTCTCCATCCGCAAAATCGTCCAGACACTCGTCACACTCGTGGCGGTGACCGGTTGCGCGCTGGCAATGATTAGCGCAGACCGGCAGGCCGCTCGTAGAAAGGTGAAAGGCGTGGGCATGGTCGTACATAGTCCATCAGGCGTTCGCTTTCTCACTGAAGATGCCGTGCGGACAATGCTATTCAGCGGAAGGCACATCCAGCCGGAAGGACTGGAATTGGCCCGGCTGGACGAGCGATCTATGGAGGCTATTTTACGCGCTAATCCTTGGGTAAGGGATGCTCAGGTGTATACAGACGCCGAACGCTTGATGCACATCAGCGTAACGCAACGTGTGCCGCTTGTGCGGATTTTTGAGGAAGATGGTAACTCTTACTATGTGGATGCGGAATTGAAGACCATGCCGCTTTCTACGAAATATACACATTACGTACCCGTGGTTACCGGCGTGGCTAAGCTGGGTCTGGACAGTGTAGCTACTGTAGTGAAAGGAACAATAGTCGGGTTGGTGCATTTTATTGGAAAAGATACTTTTTGGAATGCGCAGGTTTCGCAGATTGATATGCGCGCGGATGGCGGCTTTGAACTGGTGCCGGTGTTGGGCAAGCAGCGCATCATCATTGGTGACACAGCCCGGCTGCGAGAAAAGCTAGACAATCTTTTTGCCTTCTACAAGCAGGTGCAGAATAAGGTGGGATGGGATAAATACAATACACTTGATCTGCGCTATCAAGGCCAGGTAGTGGCATCACCATCGCTGCCGTGGAAGGCGCCAGTGGACCGGGCGATCTCCAACATGAATTGGCTGAACGCAATCATGGAAAATGCACCGAAGAATGCAGCCCAGCTTGGCGGCGACGCAAGCGCTTATGCAGATAGTATGGCTACGCCGCCTGCGCCTCAGGTGGCTGTACCCAAACCTATTCCGGATAAGCCGCCGGCAGTCAAGCCTGCTCTGCCGAAAATCGTAAAACCGGTTCCGCAGGCCGCACATAAAACGGCTAAAGCTGCCCTTCCCGCGGCGGCTAAAGGAAAGCAGAAGCCACTTAACAAACCCGCAACTAAAAATACTCCCCGTCACAACCAAAATACCGCCGTACATGCAGCCACAAAAAGATAATATTGCGCCCCAGAATATGGACGCACCTATACAGAACCCCTCGTCAGAAAATAAGAACCCTATTATCGTTGGTCTTGACATTGGAACGACGAAAGTCGTAGCCATTGCAGGTCGCAAAAATAACTTTGGCAAGCTGGAAATTCTCGGTTTCGGCAAGGCAGAGAGCGCGGGCGTAAGCCACGGCGTTGTGATGAATATTGATCAGTGCATCAAAAGCATTGAGCAGGCCATCCAGCGTTGCCTGGAAAGCAACAAAGCTCTAGAAGTGAATGAAGTGTATGTCGGCATTGCCGGCCAGCACATTAAGAGCATTCAGACCCGCGGCGACCGCGTGCGCATCAATGCCGATGACAACATCACAAAGGATGACATTGACCTGCTCGTTCGCGACCAGTATAAAACTTACATCCCGGCGGGCGATCAGATTATTGACATCATTCCGCAGGAGTTTACAGTAGATAACACCGCATCGGTGACTTGACCCGATCGGCATGAGCGGTGTGAAGATGGGCGCCAACTTCCACATCATTACCGGCGACCGCAATGCCATCCGCAATATCAAGCGCTGCGTAGATAAGAGCAACCTTAAGACACGCGACCTTGTGCTGCAGCCACTGGCCTCAGCCGCCGCCGTGATGAATGAGGAAGACCTTGAAGCTGGTGTAGCCATTGTGGACATCGGTGGCGGCACTACCGATATGGCTGTGTTCTACGACGGCATGCTGAAGCACACGGCGGTGATTCCTTATGCCGGCGTTAATATCACCAACGATATTCGCAATGGCCTCGGCGTGCTGAAGGCGCAGGCGGAGCAGATGAAGGTGCAGTTTGGTACCGCGCTGGCGGAAGAGGCGAATGCGAATGCCTACATCACCATTCCTGGTCTGCGCGGCTTGCCGCCGAAGGAAATTTCGGTGAAGAACCTCGCGCACATCATTCAGGCCCGCATGACGGAGATCCTGGATTATGTAGTGTACCATCTGAAGCAAATTGGCTTAGACAAGCAGCTTTACGGCGGCATCATCCTGACGGGCGGCGGTGCGCAGCTGAAAAATATCATCCAGCTTACGGAGTACGTAACTGGCCTTGGCGCACGCCTAGGCTATCCGAATGAGCACCTTGCGGGCGGTCATGCGGAGACGTTGAACAACCCGATGTACGCGACCTGCATTGGTCTGATCCTGCGTGGCTATCACGATTATGAGATGGGCCGACTGCGCTTTGTTGGTGAGGGTGGCAACATTATTCACCTCGGAGGCGAAGAACCGATCGAAGTAAGCGCTGCTGTAGCTGGAGTGATAGCGGCACCTGAAGCACCGGCTGTTGAAGCAATGGTGGAAGAGGAAGACATCATCACTGAAGCGACGGTGCGCGGCAATAAGCGTAAAGCGACGATGGGCAAGCTATTTGACGGACTGAAGAATAAGTTTATGAGCTTGTTTGAGGAAGTGGAGGACTCTGAGATTAATTAAGAACATTGCGACACGGGTTCACAATGATTAAGGCAAATTATTGTCAAATCCCATCCTCTATAGTTTTTCCGACGCTACATATAAGCAAAGCCAAATAGACTGACGATCCCAAAAACGTGCGACGCAACGGATGATTGGGAGTGAACGGAACCCTGACTAAAATCAACTAACATATAAATACACAACCGACCTTATGATTCACTTTGAAATTCCTAAAAACCAGTCTTCTATCCTGAAAGTGATTGGTGTAGGCGGCGGCGGCTCCAATGCCGTCAACTACATGTATAACCTCAACCTGCAGGATGTAGACTTTGTGGTTTGTAACACCGACCAGCAGGCGCTAGCTGAAAGTCCTGTGCCCAACAAGATTCAACTTGGGCCGCACCTCACGCAGGGCCTGGGCGCGGGCGCGAATCCCGAAATTGGCAAACAGGCGAGTGAGGAGAGCTTTGAGGACATTTCCAAGATTCTAAAGGTGAATACGAAGATGGCCTTCATCACTGCAGGCATGGGCGGCGGTACGGGAACGGGCGGCGCGCCGGTAGTGGCGAAGATTTGCCGTGAGCTGGGCATCCTGACCGTCGGCATCGTGACCACGCCGTTTACGTATGAGGGCCGCAAGCGCATGAAGCAGGCACAGGAAGGTATTGACCGGATGCGCGAGCACGTGGATACTATCCTCATCATTTCCAACGACAAGCTGCGCCAGCAGTTCGGCAATTTGCCATTTACCCAGGCATTTGCGAAGGCAGACAACGTGCTTGCGACGGCTGCCAAGTGCATCACTGACGTGATCACAACGAGCGGGGACATGAACCTTGACTTTGCGGACGTAACTACCGTTATGAAAAATGGCGGCGTGGCTATTCTCGGCGCGGCAGCGGTGGCTGGCGAGAATCGCGCGCTGCGCGCAGTGGAAGAAGCGATTTCTTCTCCGTTGCTGAATGATAATGACATCCGCGGGGCAAAGTGGATGCTGCTGAACGTAACCTCTGCGCCGGGCGAGCATGAGCATACGCTGGATGAGCTGGACGAGATTCAGGCCTACATCCAACAGCAAGCCGGCGATAACTGTGACCTTATCCTTGGCATTGGCCACGACCCGGCACTGGAGGATAAGATCGGTGTCACCGTGATTGCAACGGGGTTCAACTACAAAGAGATTAAGGATATTCCGGAGCGTGCGAAAGAAAGTGAGAAGAAGATTGTGGTGCGCCTTGGCGATGAAGGCGCGGGCAGTTTTGCTGTGCCGCAGGCGGAAGCGTCCATGGCAGAAGCTAACCCACTGGATTTTCTCGCGCCAAAGCTTGTAGAGCGTCCTGAAGAAAAACCTGCGCTGAAGCCGCTGCCGATTTCGTTGGACGAGCAGCCTCGCCGCTTCCCGCTGGGCATGGAGACGCCTATGGCTACTTCTGAGCAAGAATTGTCTGCGCAAGCTGCCTCGGATGAGACCTCCGCATTTACATTGACGATTAAGGAAGAGCCGAAGCCGGAACCGGTAAAAATTGGCGGCCATACGCTTTCTACTGAAGAGATGGAAGAGCGCAAGCGTTTTGAAGACCAGAAGCGTGCGCTGGAAGAGCGTGCAGAGCGTCTGCGCCGCCTTAGCTTCAATATTAAGGGCAGTGAGGGTACGGATGATATGGAGAATGTGCCTGCGTACATGCGCCGGAATACGGAGCTGCCGGCTACAGGCGGCTCTAACGATACGACTTACCTGAGCGGCATGAGCATCGGCGTGAATGAAGGGCAGGGCGGCAAAGCCGCGTTGCAAACGATTAATACCTTCCTGGACGGCAAAAAGCCTGATTAAGCTTTGCTTTTCTCAAGACAAATAGAACACGTCCGCATTTAGCGGGCGTTGTTGCTCTATCTCTGTTTGGACCGAACGGCCGGAAGGCCGAAATGTGGCAAATCGAGCCGGTTGCTAAATATGACTTGCCTTGTGATCCGCCGCGAAAGGGGCAAAGTGCGTCGTGAAGGGAGCCGAGCCAGTCGTGCCATTTACAGGCAGAAGCAGGTGGCGCATTAATTAACTATAGCTGCGTACCATAGGTAATAAGCCTGGCTTAAGATAGCCGGGCTTATTGTGTCATAGATAACTCATAAAGTCGGCAATTTTCAACGATCTACCCTAACCAATCGTAACTTAATAGTGTCTTTATAAGAGTTAGCGAGGGCAGGTGGATTAGGTAAACCTTTAGTAAATGCTGCTTACTCTTTAACTTTTTTCCAACTTCCCGCAATATCATTGCATCCCGCTCGTTTTACGAAAATTCTTAAGCTGCCTATCGTCACCATACTTCTACGCTAAAAACATCGTCGGCCCGCAAAATCATCCCTAACCACACGCGGGTCGGTAGGTTCAAACCGAAGTATGCAAACCACACAGCAGCAAGTAGCGCAGCAATCTGATGCAGCGCTCGTATCTCTTTATCAGGCAGGTTCTAACGAAGCGATTGAAATTCTTGTTCATCGCTACAAAGACCGAATGTACACCGCCATCTACATGCTGGTTAAAGACCAGTATCTGGCGGAAGACATCTTTCAGGAGTCTTTCCTTAAAATTATCCGCACCATCAAAGGTGGCCGCTATTCCGAACAAGGTAAGTTTCTGCCTTGGGCGCTTCGCGTAGCGCACAACCTATGCATGGATCATTTCCGGCGCGTGCGCCAGCAAATTCCGATTACTACGGAAGATGGCGCTGATATTTATGATCTATTACCAATGGCGCATAGCAATGGTGGCGAGCGGCTTGAGGAACGCCAAACACACCAAAGCGTGCGTGCTTTGGTGGAAAGCCTGCCGGAAGAGCAACGCGAAGTTGTTACGCTACGTATCTATGGCGAGCTTTCTTTCAAGGAAATTGCCGACTTGACAAATGTCAGCATCAATACAGCATTGGGCCGGATGCGCTATGGCTTGATTAATCTTCGCAAGAAGATCCAGGAGCAGAAGCTGGTGCTCCGGTAGCGCCAAAAGATAGTTCAAAACAAAGCGCAGGTCTGTGAAGACCTGCGCTTATCATTTTGGTTCGGATCGTAGCCGTTTAATACTGATTCTTGTAAATGAACATCAGGTACAACGACAATAAGGTAATGAGGCCGATGCCGATCGACATGAGGATAATCGTATTCTTATATCCGCGGTTGACAGCGCGCAGCTTGTGCAGTTCGCTAACGTTGTTCATAGCGTTTTCTATACGACTAAAACCGGTTTCGCCTTTCACCACATAGTCGTAAGCGCCGTATTTGATGCTATCTACCGCCACCTCAATTTTATCCTGTCCGGAGAGCATAAGAACTTGGGTATCAGGATAGCGGTCTTTAACCTCCTTCAGAATCTCAACGCCATTCTTTGCGTTTGGCTTGTCAGAGCTGAGATGGTAGTCCAGCACCATAATTTCGGGGCTGAGGTGCATATTCTGCAAGGCATCCTCGCCGCTGCCATAGGTCCGGATGTCATAGAGGAAACGCTCCGACAAGTAGTCCTTGAGCATCTCGTTTTGTATCGGCTCGTCGTCAACGAGGAAGATGAGGCGTTTCTTCTTATTGTCAGCCATTGTGCTGTGATGGGTGGTTTTATTTGGGGGAAAAATAGAGCAAGATTTTCATGATTGATGGGCCAGCGCAGGAAATTTTTCCTTAGGCAGGCTGCCGTAGCTCTTTAAAAGCCTTATCGCACACCCGGTGCAGGTCTGCAATAAGTGCCGGGAGTTTGCCTGCATGGCCTGGCTCGCCTGCAGTTTGTTCTATCAAAAAAATGTGACTCCATTCTTCTTTCACGCCCATATACGTCAGCTGCGGCTTGAGGGAATGCGCGGCAATTTTGAGCGCAGGCAAATCATTAGCTGCAAGCGCATCGTCAATTTGCTTCAGGAGGCGCGGGGCGTTGTCTAAAAACATGCCGATGTACTTATCCATTTTATCGGCTTTGCCGCCGGTAAAGCCTTGCAGAAATGTACGGTCGGTAATCTGATCAGGTAAAGTAGTGGGCTGTTGCGTATCCATAATTACAGGCGTTTTTGCCGCTTGCTGTTCGGTTCCGTGCAGCATTGCGCTCATTTTTTGTAAAAGTTCTTCCGTCTTAAAGGGTTTTGAAACATAGGCGTTCATGCCCGCTTTCAGATACTGCTGTACGTCTTCCTGCAGCACGTTTGCGGTCATGGCTATGATTTTTACATCACGAGACGGCGCCGCAAGGGTATTGCGGATTGCCTTCGTTGCAGCCACACCGTCCATCACCGGCATCTGGATATCCATTAGCACTACATCATAGTGCTTGTCGCGCACCTTATCTACTGCCTCTTGTCCGTTTACCGCTACTTCTATGGAGATGCCTTCTGCAAGCTCATGGAGTGTATCCTCCGCTACCATACGATTGAATTCATTGTCTTCCACAAGCAGGATAACTGCCCTTTTCAACCGCTCAATGACATCTTCTGAGACGGCATTATTCCTGCTTGTCTCATCAGTTGCAGCGCCAACAGTGAGCGGCAGTGTTACGGAGAATGTTGTGCCTTTACCCAGTTCACTTGCCACTGAAATATCGCCCCCCATCAGATTGGCTAGTTGCTTGGAAATTGTGAGGCCTAAGCCGGTACCGCCAAATTTTCGCGCGGTGTCAGTACCTGCCTGCGTGAAGGACTCAAAAATGGAATCTACATAGTCGGCAGCTATTCCAATGCCAGTGTCCGTTACATCAAAGCGGATATTGCAAACTCCTTCTTTCGTGCTCAGGTGTGCCGCCTTGACTTCTACATAGCCCCGCTCAGTGAATTTGATAGCATTGCCAATGAGGTTAATCAGGATCTGGCTGATGCGGGTTGGATCGCCTATAAGGTTATCGCAAATGTCCGGGGCAACATGAAATATCAGTTGCAAGCCCTTGTCTTCGGCCTTCAGCAGCAGCATGTCGCGTACGCCTTGTACGACACCGCCAAGCGAGAATGGGGTTTGCTCAATGATTATTTTTCCTGCTTCTATCTTGCTCAGGTCAAGGATGTCATTGATAATGACCAGCAGATTGTCTGCGCTCTGAGAAATGGCGTTCAGGTAGCGCAGCTGATGTGGCTGCGGGTCTTTACTCAGCAATAGGCGAGTCATGCCTACAATGGCATTCATCGGCGTGCGAATTTCATGGCTCATGTTAGCCATAAACTGCTGTTTGAGCGCCGCGGTCTTCTCCGCTACTTCTTTCTCTTTTTGCGCCAGCTCCACCTGTTGCCGCGTCTGTAGGTTGCGCAGCTTGTTGAAAGTAGTTTGCTGGAATATCTCTTCCTTCAGGCGCTCATAGGCTTTGAGGTGCTCAAAGGCCTTTGGAATGTCGCCCATTTCATCGTACAGCATTGATAGCAGCTCATGCACGCTCATTAAGTCATGGCGGCGGCTATACTCTGTAGCCAACTGAAATGCAGTGAGCAGATACACGCGGCTTTTGCGGAATGAACCTTCGTCCATACAGAGTCTGGCGAGGTAATAGTTGCAGCTGATCTGTACTTCTACATCACCCAGGCCTTCTGCAGGTTTTCAGGGCGTTCAGCAGGGAATGCTCGGCCTGATCCAGCCTGCCCATTTTATAATAGACCTTCCCCATGCCGCTAATGGCCAGGTCTTCCAGGACGGTGCCTTCCGAAGCCAGTTCCAAGTTTTCCTGAAAATAGCGGAGCGCCTCATCATATTGTTCCAGCTTGAAATATATGTTGCCGAGAATGTGGTAGAGCCGAGGTGAGCCGGTGCGTGTCTTTTGCACGTTCAAAGGTGGTTACACAGCGCAATGCGAAGCCAAGCGCATTCTCATAATCGCTTAAATCGTAATGGATGTATGCGATGGATGAAAGATTGACCGCCTGTGCAACTTCATCGCCCAGTTGCTCATTAATGGCAAGGGCATTTTCAAAAAAATTGAGCGCCGTAGCCAGGTCGCCACGGTCGCGATAGATATAGCCGAAGTTGTTGCGTACACGCGCTTCCAGCGGCTGATTTTTTGTCTCCCGGGCAATATTGTAAGCGCTCTGGAGGATATCCAGCCCTTCGTCATAAGCGCCCTGGCGCCAGTAACACCAGCCTTTTAGATTGAGGCCGCGGCCTTCGCCAAGCATATATTGCTCTGCACGCGACCTAGCGATGATCTCATCAGCCATTTCAATGGCGCGCTCTACATCAAAATTGCGCACTTCCATGGCAATATCCACAAGCGTATCTATTCGCTCGTGCTCGGTTTCGAGACTTTCGTACCGCTGCTGCAGTTGCTTAAGGCGTTGGCTGTCCATGGTGCTAATGTTGGGAAAAAATTACGGAAGATTTTTTTTGCCAACCTAATATCCTGTAATGAACGTACAGAAACGCCGCATTCGCGACCAAGAAACGCGGCTAATAATTGCGGTCAATAGCGTAGTGCACCAAATCTTCCATTGCCTGGCGTGCAGGCGTCGCCGGGTATTGGCGCAGCATGTTAAGTGCCTCGTTCTTATAGGAGTGCATTTTTTCAGCCGCATAGGCTATACCTCCTGAAGCAACCACAAGCGCTATTACCTCATCTACCTTTTTACGCTCTGTACTTTGATTTTTTACGATGTAGATAATGCGGCGCCGGGTTGCCTTGTCAGCATTAGCTAATGTATAAATAAGCGGCAGCGTCATTTTTTTTTCTTTTATATCAATTCCGGTAGGCTTCCCAATCTGTTCAGCGCCATAGTCAAAAAGGTCATCCTTGATCTGAAAGGCAATACCAACCTTTTCCCCAAACTGACGAAAATGTTCCGCATCTGCCTGACTTTGTGCGGCGGAGAAGGCCCCCGCGGCACAAGCTGCAGATAATAAGGATGCCGTTTTGGCCCGGATTATTTCAAAATAAATTTCCTCAGATATATCAAGGCGCCGCGCTTTTTCCATTTGCAGCAGCTCACCTTCGCTCATTTCCTTGACAGCCCGGGAGGTTATTTCCAAGATACTGTAGTCACCGTGCTCCACAGACAGAAGCAGACCTTTGGAAAGCAGATAGTCACCTACAAGCACGGCTATTTTATTTTTCCACAGCGCATTAATGGAAAAAAAGTTTCGCCTTAACATAGAGTTATCAACCACATCGTCATGAACAAGGGTGGCAGTGTGCAGCAATTCTATGAGTGATGCGGCCCGGTAAGTCGGCTCCGTAATGTCGCCGGCAATTTTAGCCGCAAGCAGTACAAACATTGGTCGCATTTGCTTTCCTTTACGACGAATGATGAAGCGCATGATGCGGTCTAACAATGCATTGCTGCCTTTTACGGAGGCGGCAAATTTTTGCTCAAAGAGCGCAAGCTCGGGACCAATGAGACGCTGTACAGACTGCATGGGGCGTGGCAAATGTAGCTACAGGGATATGAAGGCCGGGGGGGCAAATTCAAAGCCTGGCACAATCATTTAAGCGCGCCTCGCGATAATCCTTGACAAGACAAGATTGTTTTGTTTTTCTGGCATCAGCCTATACCTTTGCCCGCATTAACCCTGATTTCACTAAAATCTGTCCATAAACAAACACACGTATGATTAAGAAAAAGTACCTTTTGCTGAGTGGGCTTTGCGCCACACTCGCAGCTGGTCCGGCCTTCGCTCAGGAGAGTGGTAACACCACCGGCGGTAGCGCCTCAGGTGCCTCCTTCGGCTCGCGCGACATGACTTACCGCGGCGAAAGCTATGATGTACTGGATACAAGCTATGTACCGGGACGCCGCATGGATCAGCACCGCAAATTCCTGAATCACCAGACCAATTTCCCGGCTAAGCCACGCAACATGTGGGAACTCGGTATAAGTGGTGGACTTTATAACATCTCCGGCGACGTGCCGAGCCTGATGCTATGGGATAAGGGCGGCTATGGCTTTGGCGCACACGTGCGTAAAGCACTCGGCTATGTAGGTTCTGTCCGCCTTGATTATAACTATGGTATCGGGAAGGGCCTCGAGTTCCAGCCTTCTTCTGGCTACATTAAGAATCCGGCATGGAATGGTACTAACTGGGGCAATCCTGCTGCCGGATATACTTCACCTGTGTTTTATAACTACCGCACTGAAGTCGCATCAGCTTAACCTTGATGTGGTGTGTCCTCTAGGCAATATCCTCTTCCACCACACGCGTACAAAGGTTGACCCTTATGTATTCGGCGGTGTCGGAGCTAATGCTTATCAGACCTGGATCAACTCTCTAAACGAGAACTTCCAGAAGTATGATTTCAATACATTCATTGCAAACCACGCGGGTCAGTTTGAGCACTCTAACCGTAAGACTATCAAGAAAGACCTCCAGTCTCTTTTGGATGATTCTTATGAAACAAATGCTGAAACCGATCGTACCGTTCGTCGTCCGTCTTTCTTCAGCACTAAGAAGCTTTCCTTCGTTGCGTCTTTCGGTGCGGGTGTACAATATCGCCTCTCCCGCCGGATCAATCTGTCGCTGGAAGACCGCGTAAGCTTCTTCCCGACAACCAACGAAGATCTGATGGATGGTCAGCGCTGGGATGAGAAACACCGGTGCTGCTACTGGTGTTCCTTCTCAGAACAAGGATGGTATCAACTACCTCTCTCTTGGCTTCAACTTTAACCTTGGTGGCGGCAGCCGCAATGTAGAGCCGCTTTACTGGCTTAACCCACTGGATTACAGCTACGGAGAGCTTACTACTCCTCGTCACATGATCCTGCCAGACCCAATTCTGCCTGATGCTGACGGTGACGGTATCGCAGACCAGTTTGACAAGTGCCCTGGTACTCCTGCAGGTGTAGCTGTTGACAGCCACGGTTGCCCAATGGATACGGATGGTGATGGTGTACCTGATGACCGTGACAAGCAACTGATCACTCCAACCGAATGTCAACCTGTTGATGCTGACGGTGTAGGCAAGTGCCCATGTAACTGTCCTAAGGGTGCTGTTGCATGCTTGCGGAAACATTGCACCAGGCAATATCATGTTCCCTTCAGGCTCCACGAAGATCACCCCTGCTATGCAGGCACAGCTTGCTACACTTTCTGCCCAAATGCAGGCTAACCCTGACTGTAAGGTTGTTGTAACCGGCAACGGCGGCGGCAGCAAGCTGGAGCAGCAACGCAGCTGGGATCGTGTAAACGCTGTGATTGAGTACATGAGCGAGAAGAACAACATAGACCGCAACCGCTTCATCTTCCAATACGAAGGTCAGCTCCTGCGAACAGTGTTATGTATCGCTCTGCAAACGCTGGTGAAGAAGGTCCGAGCAACGTAGCTCCGCCACACCCTGACCTGCGTCGCTAATCTGAAACAATAGGATTTAGTATCAAAACCGCCCCGGCAAACCGGGGCGGTTTTTTTATTGCCGCTTAATGATCAGTATTTTGCCAACGAATGATTTCCCTTCCACTGCTCCAGATGCGGATACGTACGCGTAATAATAATGGCGGACGGCAAGTTTGGGATGCGGCCCGCAAGGTCTGGGTAGTGCTTACGCCTGAAGAGCATGTTCGTCAGTTGCTGCTCAGCTACATGGTTAACGAAATGGGGTATCCGCTTCCATTAATTGCCGTGGAGCGTGGGCTATCCTTCGGACATACAACACTGCGGTTTGATATCGCCGTTTATCACAGGGACACCGCGGAGCCGTGGCTGCTGGCGGAATGCAAGGCGCCGAACGTAGAACTAACAGATGTTACGCTTCGTCAGTTGTTGCAGTATCATAGTAAGTTGCCTACTGTCCGTTATTGGCTGCTGACGAATGGGCAGCAAACGTTTTGCGCCGATGCGCACAATCCGCTGGCCGTTATGTGGCTGAATACGTTACCTGCCTATTAGTTTCAGGTACTGCGGCGATGCCAGCACTTGTAGTGCTCGCTGAATGACGTCGTCACCTTGTGCGCTTACGCTGAAATAGCCATTGTTGCGCAAGGCCATACGGGCAACCTGGCTGCGTATCTGAAGTATTAAATAAGCTCTATTAGCCGGCCGACGCAATACTGCTTCAGAAACCATCCGTTCCGATGGAGGAAGGCTGCGTATATATGCTTGCAGAATGATGCCTTCGTCATGAAAGCCTTTTAGAAATTCAGGTACGCTCTTGTACTTTTTCAATGTGCTGCTATTGGCAGCGTAATAATCCCATAATGCATTCTGAAGTGCGTCTGAAAGCAGCATATTCAGTAAGCCTTGCGAGAGTCGGCCGGAGTCGTAGGGTACGTATAGGTCCGGTTTGATGCCGCCAGCGCCATGCAGGAGCCTATGATGCGTAAGCGTGTAATACGCCTGCGTGTCTTCTGCAACCACGGAATCCCTGCCCACAAGCTCGCCGCTTTTGTAACGGGCTGCAAAATCCTCTTCATATGCCTCCCGTCCCTTGGCAAACGAGCGCTGGATGCTACGGCCACTTGGCGTATAATAACGTGCAATGGTCAGACGAAGGGCTGCGCCATCTTCCAGTTCGTATTGCTCCTGTACCAGCCCTTTGCCAAAACTGCGGCGCCCGATGATAACGCCTCTATCCCAATCCTGTATGGCACCGGACACTATTTCTGCCGCGGATGCAGAATTCTCATCCACGAGGATGGCCAGACGGCCATCTTCAAACATGCCCTCATTCACGGCTGTATAATCCTGCTTCGGCTCGTGCTGGCCTTTGGTATAAACAATAAGTTTCTCGCCGTCCAGCAGCTCATCTACGACAGATACAGCAGCGTCCAGATAACCACCTGGATTATCCCGCAAATCAATGATAAGCGCCACGGCACCGCTCTTCTTTACTGATTTTAGCGCCTTGGCAAACTCACTATACGTTGTCGCTGAGAAGCGATTAATTTTAATATAGCCAGTACGCGCGTCAAGCATCAGTGCCGCATCCACGCTTACAATCGGCACCTCATTACGAATGATTCTGACCTCATGGGTACCTGTGAGCGCCAGACTTTTGACCAAAGTCCGTACAGCACTGCTCTGCGCGCCCCGCAGCATTTTTACTATTCTGTCTGAGGAGATGCCGTTGCCAGCGACAAGCGTATCATTAACCTTAATTAATTTATCGCCAAGCTGGATGCCCGCCTGCTCGGCCGGCCCGCCTTCCACCACGGAGGTTACCTCAATGGTATCTCTGATAATAGCAAATTCTACCCCAATGCCAAAAAAGGAGCCTTCCAGATCTTCATTTACGGATGCTACCTCCTCCGCCGGGATGTACGTGGTATGCGGGTCCAGTTTGGAGAGAATGCCTTTAACCGCATCACTATACAGGCTCCCTCGCTGGATAGAATCCACATAATTGGTGCTGATAATATCTATAAGCTGTTCCAGGCGGTCGGTTCGTTCAACGGCCTGCTTTATGTCCCGCTTACTCCGCAATGTGTCGCGCAATTGAAAGCCCAGCACCATGCCGGCCATCATAATGGCTGCTGCAATAAGGGGCGTCCACACTTTAAGCGGTGGGCGGCGGCTTTCTTCCATAAAGTTTGGGGTGCGCAAAGGTAGCTGGCGGCCGGGTTGGTGCGCCACGCTTTCTGTCAATAGCCTCCTAACAATAATGCCATGGCGCGGATTTGGTGGAAAAGCTTTTGGGCTTACGTTTGTCTGGCCCGCCAAGTCAGCATTCTTACATCATGTCCAGCCTTCTCCTAGCCGAAAGCGGCTCCACCAAGACCGACTGGTGCTTACTGCGCCCGGATGCCCGTGTCCTGCGGTTTAAAACCGCAGGAATCAATCCGTACCTGCAAACGCCGGAGGCGATCAATCATATGCTAAGTGCCGAACTAAGCTGGAACCGGGACAAGCACCAGGCGGATGCCATTACCTTTTACGGCGCCGGCGCTGGAAATACGGCAAACCAAAAAATTGTTGCCGATGCCCTCCAGCGTTTCTTTGGCGTGAAAGAAGTGGGCGTGCAGAGCGATATGATGGCAGCCGCACATGCGCTTTGCGGTGATGAGAAAGGCGTCGTTTGCATTCTTGGTACCGGGTCTAATTCCTGCTATTATGATGGTAAAAAGATAGCTGGCCAGCAGGCCTCTCTTGGATATGTGGCAGGCGATGAAGGTAGTGGCAACCACATGGGGAAGCGCGTGCTCCAGTATTACGCCTACCACACTTTTGATGATGAGTTGCGCGCCCATTTTGAGATGCTTTTCGGCTCGGACCTGAATAAGATGCTGCATTACATCTATCGCGAGCCATTCCCTAACCGATACCTCGCTGGCTTTGTACAGTTACTTAGCGACAATCGCGGGCATTATATGGTTGAAAACATTGTAGAAGATTGCCTCAATGATTTTTTTACCTG
Organism: uncultured Bacteroidota bacterium; assembly: GCA_963782125.1. Taxonomy (GTDB): domain Bacteria; phylum Bacteroidota; class Bacteroidia; order Chitinophagales; family Chitinophagaceae; genus UBA1952. Next base: position 685,014 of record CAWAID010000006.1, on the reverse strand, counting down.
CCACATCCTTAAATACCGCGAAAGCTGGCAGCAGCCCATCCATTTCACTGGCTCTATTGCGTGGGGATTTAAGGATGTAATTGAAAGCCTTTGTCATCAGTACGAGTTAGATCTTGGCACCATAGCCCAGAGCCCGATGGAAGGCCTCATACGCTACCATAAGCGGGAGCTGATGTCGTAGGCTGTATTTTAGCTCATGAAGACGAAAGAGGAGATTGTAGCAAACTGGCTACCCCGATACACCGGCCAGCCGCTAAAGGAATTTGGGAAGTACATCCTGCTCTGCAACTTCAGCAACTATCTGCAGATGTTTGCAGAAATGCATGGCGCCACGGTCGTTGGAATTGACAAACCAATGCAATGTGTTACCGCAGAAGGCATCACCATTATCAACTTCGGAATGGGCAGTGCTTCTGCTGCTACCATGATGGACCTGCTCTCGGCCATAGACCCCGAAGCGGTGCTCTTTCTTGGGAAATGCGGCGGTCTGAAGAAAAAGAACGGAGTAGGTGATCTGATTCTGCCAATTGCAGCGATCCGTGGGGAAGGTACCAGCAATGACTACTTTCCACCTGAAGTGCCGGCATTGCCCTCCTTCGCGCTGCAAAAAGCGATCTCCACCACCATTCGCGACTATGAGCGTGACTACTGGACTGGTACCGTTTACACAACCAACCGCCGGGTGTGGGAACATGACGAAACATTCAAGGATTACCTCAAAAAACTTCGTGTGATGGCCATTGATATGGAGACCGCCACGATCTTCTCCACGGGCTTCTATAATAAAATTCCCACTGGTGCACTGTTGCTGGTGAGCGATTCCCCAATGGTACCCGAAGGCGTGAAGACTGCCGAAAGCGATAGCAAGGTGACCAAAAACTATGTTGATCTCCATCTGCGCATCGGTATTGACTCGCTAAAGCAACTTAAGAATAACGGCCTTACAGTTCGCCATCTGCATTTCTAAGTAATGGAACAGTTGCCGGTATTGGTTGTAGAAAATCTCAGCATTTCTTTTGGGTCGCAGCAAGTAGCGCTGAGCAACCTAAGTTTTTCCATCCAGGGCGGGAAAACCCTCGCAATCGTTGGGGAAAGCGGGTCCGGGAAATCACTGGCGGGCCTTGCGCTAATGGGCCTGCTGCCCGGTACCGCTCAATGGAGCGGTGCCATCCACATCAACAATACAATCATAACGCCTACGGCACCAAAAGAGGCATGGTCTGCCGTTCGCGGAAGGGTTGCAAGTATGGTATTCCAGGAGCCGATGAGTGCGCTGAACCCGGTGATGAAAGTAGGGCGGCAGCTTGCCGAAGCCATTCGCGCCGGCAAGTGCCTAAATGCTCCTGACGCAAAGCGCGCTGCCGTAGCGTGGCTTGGCAAAGTGCAGATACCCCTTCCCGAAAAGAGCTATCATAAATATCTCCATCAACTCTCAGGCGGCCAGAAGCAGCGCGTAATGATAGCCATGGCTATGAGCGCTAACCCTGCCATCCTGATTGCTGACGAGCCGACGACGGCGCTGGACGTAACCATACAGGCAGAGATCATCGGACTACTGAAAGGCCTGCAGGATGAAACAGGAACGGCGCTCATTTTTATTACGCACGACCTTGCACTGGCCGCCCAGTTAGCCGACGACGTATTGGTGATGCGCCATGGCGAGGTGCTGGAATATGGCCCGGCAGCTCGGGTGCTCCATCAACCAGAGCATGCTTATACCAGGGCCCTGCTGGCCTGCAGGCCCGGTGCCGCAGATAAAGGCAATAGGCTGCCTGTCGTAGCGGATTTTATGACTGATGTTGGCGAGACTGAGCAGCAGTCACTACCCAATGTTACGGTTAGCACAACTGCACTTTTGCAAGTACGCCACCTCCGGGTCTGGTATCCTACGGAAACGGATTGGCTGGGTACGCCGCTCCATTTCCTGCGGGCGGTGGAGGACGTTTCCTTTGACCTGCGCCGCGGCGAAGTATTAGGGCTGGTGGGGGAGAGCGGCTGCGGGAAGAGCACTATCAGCCGCGCATTGATGGGCTTGCAAAGCATTGAGAGCGGACAGATTACGTTTGAAGGCAAAGACCTGGTGCACATGAGCGCGCGCGAATGGCGCCGAAATGCGCCGGGAGGTGCAAATGATTTTCCAGGATCCCTATAGCGCGCTGAATCCCCGTCTGACGGTCGGCGAAGCAATCATAGAGCCCATGCTGGTACACGGCATTGCGCCGCGCCGGTCCGCGCGAAGAGAGGCACAGCATCTGATGGATTTAGTGGGCCTCCCTGCAGGCGCTCTGGACCGCTATCCACACCATTTCAGCGGTGGGCAGCGGCAGCGGATCGGTATTGCACGGGCTATTGCGCTACGGCCTAAACTGATTATCTGCGATGAAAGCGTGAGCTCGCTGGATGTGAGCGTACAGGCGCAAATCCTGAACCTGCTAAAAGACCTGCAAGGCGAATTGAAGCTGTCTTATCTTTTTATCGCTCATGACCTGAATGTTGTCCATTACATGGCCGACCGTGTGCTGGTCATGCACGCTGGCAAAATCATTGAACGCGGTGAGGCAGAACAGGTATTAAAACACCCACGGGAAGAATACACGAAGAAGCTGGTGGCGGCAGTGGTATAATGGAAATGAAGGGTAAATACCGCTGCGGTAACATGTTTTTGAATGAACGCTTGCAAAAGCACGGTCGCCGAGTTAAGCCGGAGACGCCAGACATGTCCCATGAATTGCCTCTGCGCGCGCCATCCAATACGATCCAAACCATTCTACGCCTTCTCCAGAATCTTCATGAGCACTTCTTCCTCCTTGGTCAATCCGTCGCCTCTGACTTCGGGCAATGGATCCAATTCTTTAAGGAAGGCGTCCAGCTTGCTGCACTCGTACAGGTCCAGGATAGCAGGGTGTACGTAATACTTCCTGCACACCGTCCGCGTGTTGCCAAGCTGTTTAGAAACACTGTCAAGTGCTGTATTTACATTTCGTTTCGCTTCCGTTTGGGAGTTAAAGCCGCAACCTATCTCACGGAACGCCTGTAGGGCTGCCAGCGTGCCCGTCCAGGTCCGGAAATCTTTGGCGGTGAAATGACCACCGCCTGAAATTTCCTTGATATAATTATTCAGCATGCCGGAGTCGACGGGATAATGATTGCCGTCGGTGTCATGGTACTGAAAAAGTTCTTCTCCGGGAATGTCGCGGCATTGTTTCACAATCTTCGCCAGCCGCCTGCTTTTCAGCGAGAGCTTTTGCGCTACGCCTTTTTTCCCGCGGAAGGCAAACTGAACTTCGCTGCCTGCAATTTTTACGTGCTTATCCTTGAGTGTGCTGAGGCCAAATGAGCCATTAAGCTTCTCATAAGCGCTATTTCCGATACGGATGCCGGTTTCCTGCATAATACTGACGAGCGCGGCGAGTACCTTCTCTTCCGGAAGTCCTGGTTGCGCCAGATCATGCACCATACGCGCGCGCATGGCAGGCAGCACCTTCCCGAATTCATAGAGGTGATAAAACTTGGTCTGGCTGCGCAGTGCATTCCAGGCAGGATGGTAGCGGTATTGCTTGCGGCCCTTAGTGTCAATGCCCGTAGCCTGGAGGTGGACCGTCGGCATCCTTGCAGATCCAGACTTCTTCCCATGCCGGCGGCAGCACAAGGGCCCGGATGCGGGCTAGTACCTGCTCATCTTTCACGGGCTTACCATTCAGCTCGTAGCTAAAATCTTTTACTTTGCGAACACGCAGTATGCCCGGCTCACTGTCAGCTACATAACGCAGATTAACCGCTTCCGCACTCTTCGCGGGATCTTCCACAATGCGTTTCAGCTTTCGCTTTGGCAGCTTTGGCGGTGCTTCGGGTGCTTCGTTGCTTTGGGTGATAGCCATTATGCCGAATTAATGAAAACTTCATGCCTCCTTGCGCGGCTAGGGAATGCCATCAGCAAGACCCAAATTGCGCGCTCGCTTCAATCAAAGCATTATGAGCCGCGCAAAACGCCTCGAAGTAGCCTAATTTCACGCCTGCCGGTTGCTAACTGGCTCATTCCGTGAAAGCAATCATTCCCGTTGCCGGCGCCGGCACAAAGCTGCGCCCGCTCACCTATACCCAACCCAAGGCCCTTATACCTATGGCCGGTAAGACGATCCTTGCCGTGATCATTGACCAGTTGCTGGAAGCAGGTGTAGATGATTTTGTCTTTGTGATCGGCTACCTGGGCGAAAAAATCCAGCATTATATCGCGCGCACCTATCCGGATCTGAAGTATACGCTTGTTACGCAAACTGATCGCCGCGGAACCGGCCATGCCATCTGGCTGACGCGCGAAGCGGTGGGCGATGACGAGCTGCTTATTGTGCTTGGCGATACCATCTGCGATTACAATGTACGTGAGCTTACGGGCAGCACCACTTCCATGATTGGTGTGCGCCATGTGGACGATCCGCGCTCTTTTGGCGTAGCAGAACTGAACGATGAAGACCGTGTGTTACGCGTAGTGGAGAAGCCACTAATACCGCGTTCCAATATGGCTATGGTAGGCGTGTATTATGTCAAGGAAACGGCCAGGCTTTTCGCGGCGCTGGCGGGCCATATAGAAGCGCGCCTGGATGAGCAGGGGGAATATCACCTCACACAGGCCCTGCAGCAAATGCTGGACGACGGCGTTCGCTTCGATGCCTTCCGGGTGGCTAATTGGTTTGACTGCGGCAAAAAGGAAACGCTCCTTTCCACCAACGCCATTCTGCTGAGGCAGATGTCATGAAGAAGGCAGTGGCGCCCAGCATACGCCCGAAGGCGCTGTTATCATCCCGCCGGTGTCAATTGCTGAAGGCTGCAACATCCGGCATTCCATTATTGGTCCTAATGTGACTATCGGTGAGTTCACGAACGTAGAGGCTTCAATCATTCAGGATTCAATTATCGGTTCTTATGCCGAGCTGAAAGAAGTAGTGCTGCATTCCTCTATCATTGGCTCTGATGCGTTTATTCGTGGCATGAGCCAAAGCCTGAATATCGGCGACAATACAGAAATTGATTTAGGCTAACAATGACTGACAACCGTATCACTGAACTTTTCGGCATACAGTATCCCATTATCCAGGCGGGCATGATTTGGGCTTCCGGCTGGAAGCTTGCATCCGCCGTAAGTAATGCCGGTGGCCTTGGGCTGATTGGCGCAGGAAGCATGTACCCGGACGGATTGCGCGAGCATATTCGCAAATGCAAGGCAGCAACGGACAAGCCTTATGGCGTCAATTTGCCGCTATTATATCCTGACATTGACCAGCATATCTCCGTCATTCTTGAAGAAGCCGTCCCCATAGTATTTACTTCCGCCGGCAATCCGAAAACCTGGACCGCTAAGCTGAAAGAGGCGGGCATTAAAGTGGTCCATGTGGTCTGCTCCGCGAAGTTTGCGAAGAAGAGTGAGGATGCAGGTGTGGACGCGGTGGTGGCAGAGGGCTTTGAAGCGGGCGGCCACAATGGCCGGGAAGAGACAACGACAATGTGTCTTATACCAGCGGTGCGGGAAGCCATTTCCATTCCGCTGATCGCGGCGGGCGGCATTGGTTCCGGGCGGGCTATGCTAGCGGCTATGGCGCTGGGGGCGGACGGGGTTCAGATTGGCAGCCGTTTCGTATGCTACGCCGGAGGCATCCAGCCACCAATCGTTTAAAGAAGCCGTTGTTGCCGCAGGCGAGGGCGATACGATGCTTTCCCTTAAAAGCCTGACTCCGGTACGGCTGCTTCACAATCACTTTGCGCAGCAGGTGCAGGAAGCGGAAGCACGTGGCGCTACAAAGGCAGAACTGGAGGACCTTTTAGGCCGTGCCCGTGCCAAGCGTGGCATGCAGGAAGGCGATATGCAGGAGGGCGAACTCGAAATAGGGCAGGTGAGTGCTCTAATCAAAGACATTAAGCCTGCAGCAGATGTAGTGGCCGAAATCTGGTCGGATTTTCGCGCTGCGCTGGCAGGCCTTCCTCGTTTGTAGAGGACAGCTAAGTTTTAGACTGAAAACAAAAAAGCCGGCGCTTAGGCCGGCCTTTTGCATCATCCAAAACACACCACACACTCTTACGCAATATATTTTTAGAGCAAAACGCTCATAAGTAACCAGGTCAGTAAACAGCCGGCGCCTAGCAAAAGCGTTGTATAAAACAGGCGTTGCTCATCTCCCTTTTCATTGTAGTGATGCTCCGCTTTAGCTTTCATGTCGCTGCGTTTCTAATACAGTAATAACGGTCAGCGGGCTCCGTTATTACGCACTGATTGTCAGCCTGCGGTAAATCATCTGTACCCGGCGGCGAATGACTGTCGTTTGTCAAAAAGCCTTGAAAAAGGCCTCCTCGTAGGAACCGCCGATGGGAATTTGCACTTCGCCGATGTAGATGGTCTTATTGCGCACCATGGTTATGCGGTTCAGCGGAATAATATAAGAGCGATGCACCCGCATAAAGGCGCCGGCAGGCAGCATTTCAACCATTGCCTTCATAGTGAGGCGGGCAACAATGGGGCGGGCGCTTTCCAGATGAATCTTCAGATAGTCGTCCAGGCCTTCTACGTACCGGATGTCTGAGAGCGAGATGCGATGCGTGCTGTAATCGGCGCGGATGGAAATGAATTGTTGCCCGCCGCTGGCTATCTGCTGCCGATACGTAAGCGTGTTCTCGGCCCGCTCAATGGCCTGCGCAAAGCGCTCTTTTGTAAAAGGCTTCAGCAGGTAGTCTACCGCGCGCAGGTTAAACCCTTCCACCGCATACTCGCTGTAGGCAGTTGTGAAGATGACCATAGGGCCTTCCGGCAGCGATTTGTAGAAGTCCAGGCCGGATACCGAGGGCATCTGGATATCCAGAAAAAGCAGGTCTACCTTTTCGCCTTCCAGGAAATGCAGCGCCTCGCTGGGGTTAGTAAAGGTGCGCAGCAGCTGCAGGCCATCCATCCCCGCTGCGAAGCGCTCAATGATGCGCAGCGCCGGCGGCTCGTCGTCTATAGCTATGGCTCGTATCATAGGTTATTGGTCATTAGTCGTTAGTTCCCGCTTGTGCATGTTGCATTAGACCAGCGTCAGCGAAAGTGATACCGCATAAATATCATCGTCAAGGGAGGTGATAAGCTCGTAGCGGCCGGGATAAAGCAAGGCCAGGCGTGCCTTAGTATTGGAGAGGCCCTTGCCGGTTGCGTCGCGCTCGCGGCGGGAGTGCACCAGGCGGTTGCGGACATTCAGCCGCAGAATATCGTTGGAGATGTTGATGCGCACTACAATGCCGCTGTCCTCTTCCGGGTTGATACCATGCTTAAAAGCATTCTCAATAAAAGGTATCAGCAACATAGGCGGTATGCGGTAGCCGTCGGGGTCGCCGTTTACAATAGAAGAGATGCCCACCGTAGTGCCAAAGCGCAGCTCCTGCAGCGTGATGTAGCTTTCTATGTAAGTCAGCTCATTGCTCAGCGGCACGTAATCCATGCTCGCCTCATCGGTCACATAGCGCATCATGCCGCTCAGGCGTGTAATGGCACCGGCGGTATGCGGCGACTCTTCTATTACGAGGGCATAAATCGTATTGAGCGTATTGTACAGAAAGTGCGGCTGGATTTGTGCTTTTAGAAAGGCCAGCTCTGCCGCCGTCTTGCCCTCCCGCGTAATGCGCCATTGATCGCGGATGCGCAGCATGAGGGACGAGAGAAAGACGAACAGAAAGCGAAACAGATTATGATTGATATCCCGCAGCAACGGTAGCCTTCCCTGGGGCAGCGTGGACGGCATTGGCAATGCAATTTTTGGCAGCACCGTCACCAGGCAGAAGCTGCTAAGTGTCAGCAGCACGAAGAAGAAGTACTGCCGCCGCAGGTAAAACTTCGGGATTATATAAAAAAAGTTCAGGTAGAAATACCCGATGGTCAGCAGGCAGCCAGTCTCGTCGCGCGCCACGCCGCGGCTGTAAATGGCCAGCGCCATCTCATCCCGCCCAAGTAGAATAGGGATGGACAGGAAGGCCAGACAGGCCATTATATGTAGCACAATATCGCGCAGGCGGCTCATGGGTATTTCAAATATAAATCGGCCGCATTGGCGGCTTAAAGGGCTTGCGGTGAGGAGGGGGCGAGTTGAGGAGTTGCCTTCTGAGTGGGTGATGCGCTTGCCGCTTGTGCTCAGGAAAGGCTTTGCGCCTTCAGCGAAAGGCTTTCCCGAACGGGAAAACGATTTCCCCGCACGGGAAAATCATTTTCCCGAACGGAAAAACGGTTTCCCCGTACGGGAAAATGAAATTCCCGCACCGGAAAATGATTTCCCCGTATGGGAAAATGAAATTTCCGCACCGGAAAATGATTTTCCCGTACGGGAAAATGAAATTTACGTACGGGGAAAGCTGCTTCCGTCAGGTTTTTACTGTCATTCTGGCAATTAAGCGGAAGCCGGAACGCCGTTTGCCCACCCAAGATCAACGACTAATAACGCTATGCACGAACACGGTACTATTTCCATCCATACGGAGAACATCTTTCCGATTATTAAGAAATTCCTCTACTCAGACCATGAGATTTTCCTCCGGGAGCTGGTGAGCAATGCGGTGGACGCCACCCAGAAGATCAAGCGCCTCGCCGCCCTCGGCCAATACAGCGGCGAGCTGGGCGAGCCCCGCGTAAAAGTGTCGGTGGATAAGGAAGCGAAGACGCTGACCATTTCCGACAATGGCATCGGCATGACGGCGGAGGAGATCAAGAAATACATCAACCAGATTGCCTTCTCCGGCGCCACCGAGTTTATGGAGAAGTTTAAGGAGGCCGCCGATGCGCAGGAGATTATCGGGCGCTTCGGTCTCGGCTTTTACTCTGCCTTCATGGTGGCGGAACAGGGTAGAGATTCAGACGCTTTCTTACCAGGAAGGCGCGCAGCCGGCCCACTGGACCTGCGACGGCTCCACGGAGTTTGACATTTCAGACGGCACCCGCACGGAGCGCGGCACGGACATAATCCTGCACATCAATGCCGACAGCGAGGAGTTTCTGGAAGAGCACCGCATTCAGAGCATCCTGGACAAGTATGCGAAGTTTCTGCCTGTGCCCATCCAGTTCGGCACCCGCACGGAGCATGAGGAAGATGGCGAGGATGAGGAAGGCAAGAAGAAGTGGAAGGACGTGGAGGTGGACAACATCATCAACACTACCACGCCCATCTGGACAAAGCAGCCTACGGACCTGAAGGATGAGGATTACCTGGCCTTCTACCGGGAATTGTACCCGATGAGCGAAGACCCGCTGTTCTGGATACACCTGAATGTGGACTATCCCTTCAACCTCACCGGCGTACTTTACTTCCCTAAGCTCAAGCCGGACTTTGAGATGCAGCGGAATAAGATCAAGCTCTACTCCCGCCAGGTATTCATCACCGACGAGGTAAAGGACATCGTGCCGGAGTTCCTGATGCTGCTGCATGGCGTTATCGACTCGCCAGACATTCCGCTCAACGTCTCCCGCTCCTTCCTGCAGGCAGACAGCGCCGTGAAGAAGATCGGCTCCTATATTACCCGGAAGGTGGCCGATAAGCTAGGCTGAGCTGTTTAAAAATGACCGGAAGAGCTACGAGGAAAAGTGGAATGACATCGGCCTCTTCGTGAAATACGGCATTATCTCCGAGCCGAAGTTTGCAGAGAAAGCGAACGATTTCCTGCTGCTGAAAAATATCAAGCAGGAGCTTTTTACCTGAAAAGGAATATCACGAGAAAGTAGCGCCATTGCAGACCGATAAGGACGGCAACATCGTCTATCTCTACACGCCGGACGCAGACAAGCAGCATGCTTACATTGCCGCCGCCGAAAAGCGCAGCTATGATGTAATGCTGATGAATTCGCCGATTGACAACCACTTCATCAGCCATTGGGAGCAACAGTTGGAAAAGACGAGTCTCAAGCGCGTGGACGCGGACGTGATGGATAAGCTCATCCAGAAAGATGCCGCCATTGAAGCAGTGCTGACCCAGGAGCAGCAAGACAAGGTGAAGGAGATCTTCGCAAAAGCCGTCAATAAGCCCGGTATGGAAGTGGTTATAGAAAGCCTTTCTCCCGACGAGCAGCCTGTAACGATTACGATGGACGAATGGATGCGCCGGATGAAGGACATGGCGGCAATGGGCGGAGGCGGCGGTATGTGCTTCTACGGCGCCATGCCCGACCGCTATAAAGTAGCTGTGAATGCGAACCATCCGCTGATCTCGCGCATGGCCACAACGGAGGATGGTGCCCAACAAGAGAAGCTGGCGCGCCAGGCATTTGACCTGGCATTACTGGCGCAGGGGCTGCTTAATGGTCAGGCCCTTACAGATTTTGTAGCACGAAGTGTGGAATTGCTGTAGGCCTATAAAATGTTTAATAAAAAAGCCCTGATATTACTCAGGGCATTTTTATGCTCAATCGCCGAGGCGGTTGTCTTCTATATGGCGCCTTACATCATCCAATGAAGGTCCAACGGATTGTATGACCACCTCCAGCTGTGACTTACTAATGCCCAGCGTTCGGCTCCAGAGGAATAAATCCCATGGGTCGGCAGTGTCAATCCGGGTGTTTGATGCCCGCATATCGGGGCGCATATCGTCGCTCATCTTGGTTAAAAACAGAACAGTTTCGTATAGGAATGAAATAAAAACTATTCCATGCAGGATTAAATTTTGGCCGCCGTTTAATGGCACTTTGATACTTCTTTCCTCCCGCGACTCATGCGTTTCAACAGGCTTATATTTTTTACGTGTCGCATTGCACCACAGAGAATTAGGCGAGCACGCGCGCAACAAACTTAGATTCCTTAACGACTTGTCAATGGCGACCAAAACCGCTTGCCCGCTAAATGGTATAGTTATCTTCGTAGGATACGTATTTAGTTATGGAGCATCTAGATGATCTGGTTGGGGCTTCTTCACTTACCAATGTGCAAATTCACGAGATAAAACCCTCTAGTGGCGTTACAAGCTTTGCTGCCCTACTGGAGAAGTTTTTCCTCAATATGGAAGAAGAAAAAAAAGGTACGCAGAAGAAGATTGATGACAGCTTTGTTCCTGCCCAAAACCTTGTAGCCGGGAAGGAGCAGTAGCATTGAGCCCCTTAGCAATCTAACGCATGCTGCCACGCGTCGTTGCCATTGAAGGGCAGTGTTACGGTTAGGCAGCTTTTTTATGCGGGAATCTTAATAGAAGGAAGTCAAAACGCGGATGAAACAGTGCTTTTTCAAGCCTCCTGTTCCATCCGCGTTTTGTATTAAATACTGCCGCCTAAAGGCTCTTCACAATATCCTGCGCAAACTCACTTGTTTTTAGCAATGTTGCGTCGTGCATCAGCTTGTAAAAATCTACGGTAACGCGCTTGCGCATAATAGTTTCCTTCAGCGCTTTTAAGATACGTTCGGCAGCTTCCGTCCATCCCATATACTCCAGCATCATTACGCCGGAAAGAATTAGTGAAGACGGGTTCATTGAATCAGTATTGGCAAAGCGCGGCGCAGTGCCGTGAGTGGCTTCAAATACCGCGTGGCCGGTTATGTAATTGATATTGGCGCCCGGTGCTATCCCAATGCCGCCGACGGCTGCCGCCAACGCATCGGAAATATAGTCGCCGTTCAGGTTGAGCGTAGCTACTACCGAATAATCCTGAGGTGCGAGCAAAATCTGCTGCAGGAAATTGTCGGCAATCACGTCTTTGATAATCAGCTTGCCCAGGCCCTCGGCCCGCTTCTGCTCCGCATTGGCCGCGTCCTCGCCAGAGGTCTTCCTCGCCTTTTCCCACTGGCCCCAAGTATAAACCCGGTCGCCAAACTCACGTTCTGCCAGCTCATAGCCCCAGTTCTTAAAAGAACCCTCGGTAAACTTCATGATGTTGCCTTTGTGCACAATGGTGACACTTGGGCAACGCTTTTCCAGGGCATATTTAATGGCTGCGCGTACCAGCCGCTCAGAGCCTTCCTTGCTCACCGGCTTAATGCCGAAGGACGTTGTATCCGGAAAACGAATGCTATCGCCTGCGCCCCATTCTTCCTGCAAAAACTTTAGCAGCTTTTGCGCCTTCTCAGTGCCCTGTTGGGCCTCAATTCCGGCATAAATGTCCTCCGTATTCTCCCGGAAAATCACCATATCCACCTTTTCCGGATGGCATACGGGTGATGGTACGCCCCGAAACCAATGTACAGGCCGTAGGCACACATACAGGTCCAGCTCTTGCCGCATCGCGACATTTAGTGATCGGATGCCGCCGCCCACTGGTGTAGTCAGCGGCCCTTTGATAGAGACAAGGTACTCGCGGGCCGTATCGAGCGTAGCAGCAGGCAGCCATTCGCCGGTTTCGTTATACGCTTTCTCGCCGGCCAGCATTTCCAGCCAGTCTATTTTTCGCTTGCCGCCGTATGTGGCTTCAACAGCAGCATCCAGCACCGTCCGGGAGGCCCGCCATACGTCCGGACCAATACCGTCGCCTTCTATGAATGGAATGGTAGGATTGTCGGGTACGTTCAGGCGACCCTGCGCGCCCATGGTAATCTTCTGGCTCATAATAGATTTAACGGCGCGAAGGTAAGCGGAGGAGCCGAGTGTGCTGAAGTGTTCAAAGGGCTATACGAGCACTTGGAGCGCACACTTTCATTACACCCGCGTTCCGTACAATTCCCAGTTGCCATCATTTCTGAAAGCCGCGACAGCAATTCAGCGTCTAACCGGAAGCAGTAACATAATAAACCAACGCCGCTCGCCACGCAACGCTACTTTCGCCGCCGTGAACGATACTTCTTACCCCAAGGAGAAAGTAAATGTCCTGCTTCTGGAAAGCATCAGCGCCGGCGCTGCCGATGCTTTTCGTGATGCTGGCTATACCTCTGTTACATCCTTGAAAGGCGCTTTGAGCGAGGAGGAGCTCGTGGCGAGGATGCCGGAGGTGCATATCCTTGGCATTCGCTCCAAAACGCTGCTGACAAGATCGGTCTTGGCGGCCGCGCCAAAACTGCTGGCGGCGGGCTGCTTTTGCATTGGCACTAATCAGGTAGATAAGCTGGCGGCTACGGAAAGCGGTGTGGTGGTGTTCAACGCGCCGTATTCCAATACACGTTCCGTGGCAGAGCTGGTCATTGGTGCGGCTATTATGCTCATCCGCCGCATTCCGGATAAGCATCAGGCGGCGCATGCCGGCATCTGGCTAAAGGAAAGTGCCGCCAGCCATGAGCTGCGCGGAAAAACGCTCGGCATTATAGGCTATGGGAATATTGGTAGCCAGGTGAGCGTGCTGGCAGAGGCGCTGGGCATGCATGTTATCTATTATGACATTGCAAAGAAGCTCCCACTTGGCAATGCCCGCGCAGTGCCGGATATGGAAACTTTGCTGCGTGACGCAGACATCATAACAATGCATGTACCGGCAACGCCATCTACGCAAAACCTGATAGATGAGCGCGCATTGGCACATTGCAGGCAGAACGCGCTCATCATTAATTACGCCCGCGGCGAGGTTGCAGACATAGACGCTATCGCGGCGGCGCTGCAAGCAGGGAGGCTGGGCGGCGCAGCCTTTGATGTTTACCCGCAGGAGCCGGAAATGAATGGCGAGCGGTTCTTTTCTCCCCTGCAAGGGCTGAGCAATGTGCTGCTCACGCCGCATATTGGCGGCTCTACGGAGGAAGCGCAGGAAAGCATCGGCGAAGATGTAAGCGCGAAGCTGATTTCGTTTATTGAGCATGGCACTACACAAGGCTCGCATACCGTTCCGGAGCTAAGCCTGCCCATGCAGGAGGGCGCACACCGCATTTTGCATATTCACCACAACCGGCCGGGCGTATTATCAGGCATTAACTCGCAGCTCTCCGCAGCCGGCATCAACATTCTGGGCCAATACCTGAAGACAAATGAGCGCATCGGCTACGTGGTGCTGGACGTGGACACGCGCCTTTCAGCGGATGTGGCGGCGCTACTCAAAACAGTCCGCGAAACCATCCGAGTGCGGCTGGTATATTGAGGTACTTTCGTCAGCCATTTGACATAATTGGCAGCGAAAGGTTTTTCCACTTCTGGCCTTATGTCTTTATTTGTAGCAATATCCCTTTTATATGAAACGCTCCCGTCTTATTCTGCTCATTGTTGCTGTGCTGCTATTGATCGGTGGCATTTCTGTCCTTTTTCTATGGAATAAGCCGCACCGGAAAGCGGAAAGCGAAGAAGGTATCGCCATCAGCGCAGATTCGCTCATTGCCGCCTACACCGCGGATGAAAAGGCAGCGGACGCCAGATACCTGAATAAGATCATTGCGGTGAAGGGCAGTGTGGCGAAAGTTGACAAGAATCAGGACGGACAAACAACGGTGCTCTTTGCAGCGGCCGACCCTATGAGCTCTGTTTTTTGTACGATGCGCGATAAAGGCGCAAGCGTGGCTTAGGGCAAGCCGGTTACCTTAAAAGGTTTTTGCTCCGGACATACAATGGATGTGCTGCTGACGGATTGCGTTGTCGTACCGTAAAGCAGCACGGCTTTTGCAGACATAATTATACATCCAGATGAGACTATTTTTCGCCATTATTGCGTTTTCCGTTATGCTTGGTACCAGCGGTTGCTACTGGGATAAATCAAGCGAGCTGTATCCGCAAGCGCAGTGTGATACCTCTAGCCTGAAATGGAGCACCGCCATTCAGCCAATCATCCAGCAGCAATGTGCATTTTCCGGCTGCCACTCTGCCGCGTCTGCACGTGGCGGCATCGATTTAAGCAATTATGACGGCGTGCGTACTATAGCACTTGACGGCTCATTAGTGGGTTCCATTGAGCATCGCAGCAATTATACACCCATGCCTTTTCAGAACACTAAGCTACCCGAATGTCAGATTAGCCAGATACGCGGATGGGTAGCTGCAGGCGCCCTCAATAACTAACATTCCAACACATACAATCATGAAAAAATACATGCTTAGCGCAGCGCTTTTGCTTGCTATCGCACCCGCCTTCGCACAGAAATACATGACGCGCACCGCGCGCATATCTTTTTTCTCCCAAACGCCCGTGGAGAATATCCAGGCCATTAATAATGAAGCTTCTTGTGTACTGGACGCACAAAACGGTGCATTGGAACTTGTCGTGCCTATCAACAGTTTTAAGTTTGAAAAGGCTCTTATGCAAGAGCATTTCAACGAAAACTACATGGAGAGCAGCAAGTATCCGAAAGCAGACTTCAAGGGGCGTATTACTAACATTGCTACAGTGAATATGGGCAAGGATGGCGTGTACAAAGTGCAGGCGGCGGGCTCGCTGACCATGCATGGTGTAATGCGCGATGTCAATGCACCAGGCACCGTAACGGTAAAAGGCGGCGTCGCTACTGCCGAAGCGGTGTTTGGCGTGCGCTGCGCAGATTACAACATAAAAGTTCCTTCTGTAGTGGCTGCTAAAATTGCTGAAGAAATCCGGGTGACGGTCACTGCTCCTTTAGCTGAAGTAAAGCGATAATACAAAACTGCTTTTACTGATGACCGCTTCTTTACGTCTTTTGCTAGGCTGCTGCTTCTTACCAATGTGCATAAATGTTCATGCACAGACGCAGACACCGCCGCCCCCGCCGCCGGAAATGCCTGTCCGCGACTCGGTGATGCGGCTGGATGACGGCAAGTCTCCGGCTACAAATTCCGGATCTGAATTGTCGGCACTTTTAGGCGATGTTGAATCCGCTTCCAAACGCCAGTATGTCACTGCTACTTTTAAAAGCTCGCGTGTCATTAACGGGCAAAGTGTGGAGAATGAAGCCGCCGGCGTCCTCAATTTCATCATCCTGCACCGCTTTGGCACTTTGCAACAGGGGCCGCGCGACTTGTTTGGACTGGATAATGCCAATACGCGTTTCGGCTTTGAATATGGCGTTACCGATTGGCTCACGGCAGGCATCGGACGCTCATCTTTTCAAAAAGAATATGATGGTTTCCTGCGCCTGAAACTGCTTCGGCAGACAACTGACAATCATATACCGGTTACGCTTTCTTACGCAGGTATCGTAATGGTGCGCAGCGATGAAATAAAGAGCGCGGATACGGTAACCAAATACTTCTTCTCCAATCGCGTCAGCTTTTGCAATCAAATCCTTATTGCCCGCAAATTCAGTGAGCGCCTTTCGCTGCAACTCACGCCGTCGCACGTGCATTATAATCTGGTGCGCGATGAGAAAGATGCGAATGACGTTTTCGCGCTCGGCATCGGCGGGCGTGTAAAGCTGACGCGACGTTTTGCGCTGACTGCGGAATACTTTTACACCGTCCCGAATGCTAACCTGCACGACTATCACAACGCCGCATCTATCGGGGTGGATATAGAAACGGGCGGCCACGTCTTTCAGCTGCACTTTACCAACTCAACCGGCATGAGCGAAAGGACGTTCATAGGCCAGACCACTGACCGCTGGGAAGACGGCGGCATTCATCTGGGCTTCAACATCCACCGCGTATTTACGATTGTCAAGCCAAAAGAATTCCGCGGATAGTGTCTGGCACAATTCTTCATGCGGTAAGGCAAATACAACTTACATCATGGAACCAGAAAACCAACCAAGCCGGCAGGAACTGAAAGAAAGCACTGACCCGCAGCAAAGTGAAATGGACCTCAACATACTCGGCGGCGCCTTTCAGGGTGCCGTTGGAGATACCAAAGGCCGCCAGAACAGCGATGGCAATGAAGCCGGGGCCAGCCAAACCGGCGGCGTGGATGCTGAAAAGGAAAAAGGCCACTCATAACCGCACCGGCCAAAATGCAAGAAGGCTTCGCGATCAGCGAAGCCTTCTTTATTAAACGACCTAACGATTCAACGCCCTAAGCCATTGCCTCGTTGAGCACGCCATTCATATTGCGTACGGCGTCCGCGCTCTTGTTGAACAGCTCTTGCTCTTCGGCATTCAGCTTCAGGTCAATTATGCGCTCCCAGCCATTCTTGCCCACTATTACCGGTACGCCAAGACAGATATCATTCTGACCATACTCGCCTTCCAGGCTTACGCAGCAAGGCAGCACCTTACGCTCATTGCGCACAATCGCTTCTACGAGGTTGGCGCCTGCCGCGCCCGGCGCGTACCATGCGCTCGTGCCCAGCAGCTTTGTGAGTGTAGCGCCGCCCACCATCGTATCGGCAGCTACTTGCTTCAGTTGATCCTGCAGAAAGGAACTCAGAAACCGGCGCACCGTTCAGGGAAGCGAGGCGCGTCAGTGGAATCATTGTCGTATCGCCGTGGCCGCCGATTACTGTTGCGTGCAGGTCGTTCTGTGAGCAGTTGAGGGCTTGCTGCAGGTAGGTCTTGAAACGCGCAGAGTCAAGCTGACCGCCCATGCCTATTACGCGGTTCTTCGGAAGGCCAGTAGCCTTCAGCGTGAGGTAAGTCATCGTGTCCATTGGGTTGGAGATGACGATGATGATGGCTTCGGGAGAATGCTCCAGCAGGTTCTTCGCCACGCCTTCTACAATCTTGGCGTTGGTGCCGATGAGCTCCTCACGCGTCATGCCGGGCTTGCGGGGGATGCCCGATGTGATGACGCATACGGACGAACCTGCCGTCTTGCTGTAATCGTTCGTAGAGCCGCTTACGCGGGTGTCAAAGCCGAGCAGCGAAGAGGTCTGCATAATGTCCAGCGCCTTGCCTTCGGCGAAGCCTTCCTTGATGTCCACCAGTACCAGCTCTTCGGCCAGCTCTTTGCGCGCAATGTTGTCTGCGCATGTGGCGCCTACTGCGCCGGCGCCTACTACGGTTATTTTCATTTGGATGTTTTTATTTGAATGGGCGCAAAGATAATTGTGTGCGGATTGCAAAGGGGCGGCTATGTTGCGCCGGATTACAAATCCGGCGCTGCGGGGTTGAAGGGTTGAACAAGTGGACTGGTTGAATGAGTTGCGCTACTTAAGCATGCTAAGTGAAAAGCCCAATCATGGCTGTCGTTGCGGGCTTGACCCGCAATCTGCCGGGAATGTGTTGGGAAGCTTTATAGAAATCCTTTTGACCTCCATTTAGCGGATTGCGGCTCAAGGCCGCAATGACAGGAACCATTAAGCGATTGTTCCTTGATTTGGCTTTTCGCTTAGCTTAATGCGGACGCGTGGGGATACGCGCCGAGGTGAGGGGAGATTGTGAATTTGAGAGAGCGTTGATTCAGTGAATAATTCGATACAACATCTCATAATCCTGTCCATTGGACTCTAAGTAGCCCTCCCGAGTCACACTGAATATGTTTGACTCGTAACAATGACAGATAGTTTGAAACATTGCTTCAAGAGACTGAAAAGCCAGGCCACATGGGTCTCCATATCCTTGCACAAGCCATATTTTCCCATAATCCCGTGTGCTACTATTTAGGTCAACCCAGTATTGGGTGTGGGCTCCATCATAAAGGAAGAGTAGCATCTTTCCCTCTGGTGAATAGCCTAAGTTTAATGACAACATCTCTTCTGCAAAGCCCCAATTATCCTTGCTATCTCTGACTGCCATTTGTAAGTTGGCAAACCAGAGGAGTGGAATAAGCGATACTTTGCCCGTCGGCATCGGTTGACCTAAGTCCACGTTCAGGCCGGTTGCAAATGAGTATAGTTCCTTTAGTTCATCATTAAACTGAAATCCTAATTCTCTTTCAGCATTTTCTACTTCCTCAAGCGTTGCAGGCCTATTTAGAAAATGAGCATAATCGTATCCGATTTCATTTTGTTTCTGAATTATTCGTTGGAAGTAATTCGTTACAGACATCGCCAAATATACTCCTTGCAACTCTGCACTTTACAATTCTATATGATAGGTAGGCAGTCCAATAGCGTTCCCGCCGCTGACCAACAAAATCTATCACGATACTTACAGTATCCGCCCGGATACTGTAAGTATTCGCTTCTGTACTGCCAGTATTCCCTGCAATTCTCTTAGTATCCCTGCCAATACTTAATGTATCCAGGCGGATACTTTAAGTATTCAGTAGAATACTGCCAGTATGTGGCCAAATCCCGTAAGTATTCCGTCATCTGCGGCTTGTGACGAATTGGAAACAATTAATACATTTACGCACACCAAAACTTTTTTCATCATGCCAGTCAAAAACACAGAAGCTAAGCGCGTTCCAGCGGCCAAGCTGGATAAAACCAGAACCGGCCTCACGGCCCTGGGCCAGATCACCGGCTACAATCCGCAGCGTAAGGAGTTTGGCGCGGATAAAGTAGCCGGGCTCAACAAGACATTAAGCGACACCAGCGCTGCCGAAATAGCGGCGAAGAATGCCCTTGACAAGGCCCGCGACGCGGCGGCAAAAGCGGAGTGGGACGCCTATAATTTTATGCAGGGCGCAGCGGAGCAGGTGATGGGCCAGTACGGCTCTGACAGTGATGAGTATGCGAGCATTGGCTACAAAAAGAAGAGTGAGTACAAGAAGACGATACCAAAGAAGAAGAGCTTTCCCGGCTCTTAAACCAGCGAGGGCATAAACAAAAAGCCCGGCAACGCTATGTTGCCGGGCTTTTGCATTTTGAGTATTGCACCTTAATTAGATGCCGCCTTGAATTTCTTAACCGCTTCGGTCAGTTTCTTCGTCACTTCCTGCGCATCACCGATCACACCGTAATCTGCGGCTTTGAAGAAGGGCGCTTCCGGGTCTTTATTTATCACAACAATGGTCTTGGAGCCATTCACGCCAGCCAGGTGCTGGATAGCGCCGGAAATACCCACGGCGATGTAGAGATTTGGACGGATGGTGCCCCCGGTCTGGCCTACGTGCTCGTGGTGCGGGCGCCAGTGGCTGTCGGCCACCGGACGGGAGCAGGCGAGGGTAGCGCCAAGCGCGCCGGCAAGGTCTTCCAGCACACCCCAGTTCTCCGGGCCTTTGAGGCCGCGGCCGCCGCTTACCACCAGCTCGGCTTCAGAGAGCGGCACAGTGCCGGTTACTTTATTCGTAGCAGTTACCTTGATAGAAAAGTCTTTTTCATCAAAAGCAACGTCCAGCTTTTCAACGGCAGCGCCGCCTTCGCCGGCCTTCACCGGGAATGTATTCGGCGTGAGCGTGATGACCTTTACGTCGGAAGTGATGTTGACATCGGCGAAGGCCTTTCCGGCAAAAACGCCTTTACGCACCACGAAGCCTTTGCTCAGGTCCGGTGCGGCTACAGCTCCGGCTACGAGGCCGGCCTTGAGGCGCGCCGCAATGCGCGGGGCGATCATGCGGCCCATTACATCGTGCGTGCAGATAATAACTTTCGCGCCTTCCTTTTCGGCGGCGGTGATGATTGCCTTCGCGGCGGCGCGGGCGGAGAACTGGTTCAGCCGCTCGTCGGACACGTGGAGCACCTTCGTAGCGCCGTACTTGCCGAGGTCCTGCATCTGGTCGTCGCCAATGGTACCAAAGGCGATAGCGGTTGCCGTGGTGCCCATGCTTTGGGCGATGCCGGCTGCGTATTGAATGGCTTCAAGCGACTTTTTCTTAAAAGCGCCTTCGCTGTGCTCTGCAAAAACTATAACGGACATGATTCTGATTTGATGATTAGCTGATGTGATGATTAGCTAATGCGATGATTAGCTGATGTGATGTGGCTTATGATGACTTGGCTGTGGTGATGATTCTGGTTAAGACCCTACAGATTGATTGGATTTCGTTTAAGTATGTATCCGGATTCGGCAGCAGCGGCGATGCTGCACATAGTTCCAGATAATAGGCTGCTTCTTCGGACTCTTTCGCTGCAATTTTTATTTTATGAATGAAGTCGGCTTTGCTCTCCGCGTTTTGCGCCTCCCGCACATTTGCACCAATTGATAAGGCTGCACGTAAGAGTTGGTTGGAAAGAGACCATTGTTTCAGACTATCCAGTGTAGCGCAGAATGAAATGATATGAACGGCAAAGTCAAAGGATAATTGAACAATGAGATTCTGCTTCTGCAAATCTTCTCTCATAAATCGCTTTTAAGGTCCTGTCCATCACATCATCAAATCGTCACATCATCAAATCACCTTCGCCTGTGAGTGAAGCGCCTGAACTAGGTCATCCATCTGATCTTCTGTAAACATCTTCACGCCAGTCTTTGCGGGTGGCAGTTGATAGTTCACAATTTCGGTCAGTGGAGTAGCGCCGGATGCAGGTATTACTTTCAGCGGCTTCGTACGTGCCGCCATGATGCCGCGCATGTTTGGGATGCGGGCCTCGGCCATGCCTTTCTGGCAAGAAATGACGAGCGGGAGGGCGCTTTCGTCTACTTCCTCGCCGCCTTCAATCTCGCGCGTCACGGTAGCATTGCCGCCGGCCACTTCCAGCTTTGTGGCAAAGCCTATGTAGTTCGCATCCAGCAGTTCAGCGAGTGCAGCCGCCGACGGCGCCGTTCTGGTAGTCAATGCTTTCCTTGCCGGTAAGGATGAGCTCATAGCCGCCATCCTTTGCGAAGGCTGCTATTTCCGCTGCCACGTGGTACGGGTCGTTGCTGTCGGTATCGATACGGAAGGCTTCATCGCCGCCTAAAGCAAGGGCTTTACGAATGACGGGCTCGGCATCTGCCTTGCCAACGGTTACGAGGTGCACAGCTGTTGCGGTGCCGGCTTCTTTCAATTCCAGCGCGCGAACCAAGGCATACCATTCATCATAAGGATTGATGATCATGGTGACGCCGGCCGTGGCAAACTTCGTGTTGTTATCCGTGAAGGCGATCTTGGTGGTCGTATCCGGGACGGGCGATATGCAGACGAGGATTTTCATAATGCTGGGTGCGAAATTACGGGATGCCTTGCGTGGTTGCACAGCTAAACACCTATTGCATGCCAAAAGTTTAGTCTTCTTTTCGTAATGACGTGGCGTCCGGCTTGGGAGACACGATAACCCAGTAAGCGTCCGGTATGATCAATTAATGAAAAAGCCCGCGACGTATTTGTCGCGGGCGGCTCTAAATCAATTCAGCTTATGCAGTTTGCTCTGCCTTTGCCTTCGCAGCTTCCGACCGGATCACGTTGAGTGCGCCACCGGCTTTGAACCACTCAATCTGCTGGGCGTTGTAAGTGTGGTTCAGCTTGATGGCATCCAGCGAGCCATCCGCATGGTGCAGCAGCATCATCAACTGCTGGCCGGGCGCAAAATTGAGGAGGCCGGTTATATCAATGATATCGTCTTCCTGAACCTTATCGTAGTCAGCCTTATCATCAAACGTGAGGGCCAGCATGCCTTGCTTTTTCAGATTAGTCTCGTGGATACGTGCGAACGACTTCACCACAATGGCACGAACGCCGAGATGACGCGGCTCCATGGCAGCGTGCTCACGGGAGGAGCCTTCGCCATAGTTCTCATCGCCCACCACGATGCTGCCGATGCCTGCGCCCTTGTAGGCGCGCTGCACCTTAGGTACCTCGTCATAAACGCCAGTCAGGCCATTCTTTACCAGATTAGTCTCCATGTTAAAGGCGTTAATCGCGCCAATGAGCATGTTGTTGGAGATGTTGTCTAAGTGTCCGCGGTACTTTAGCCATGGGCCGGCCATAGAGATATGGTCGGTTGTGCACTTGCCAAAGGCTTTGATCAGCAGTCGCAGGCCTTGCAGCTCGGTGCCTTCCCAGGCCGGGAATGGTGCCAGCAGCTGCAGGCGGTCGGAAAGCCGGTGAACGACCACTTCCACGTCGCGGCCATCAGCAGCTGGCGCCTGATAGCCTGGATCGTCTACGTCATAACCTTTGGGAGGCAGCTCATAGCCGCTTGGCTCATCCAGCATTATTTCTTCGCCTTTATCATTCGTCAGTTTGTCCGTTAATGGGTTAAACGACAGCTTGCCGGCGATGGCAAAGGCGGTGGTGATTTCCGGAGAGGCTACGAAGGCGTGCGTGCCCGCATAGGAGTCATTGCGCTTTGCGAAGTTTCTGTTGAAAGAAGTAACGATGGTATTCTTCCGCTTAGGGTCGTCTATATGGCGTGCCCATTGGCCGATGCAAGGGCCGCAGGCATTGGCCAGCACAACGCCGCCCATATCAGCAAAGGTGTTCAGGTAGCCGTCCCGCTCAACGGTGAAGCGTACCATTTCAGACCCCGGGGTGATGGTGAATTCGCTTTGGGTCTTCAGACCTTTATCAATTGCATTTTGGGCTACGCTTGCCGCGCGGGAAATGTCTTCATAGGAAGAGTTGGTGCAGGAACCAATAAGTGCTACTTCCACTGTCTCGGGCCAGCCGTGCTCTTTAGCAGCAGCAGCAAGCTGGGAAATGGGCGTAGCCAGATCCGGTGTGAACGGACCATTCACATATGGTTCAAGCTCGTCCAGATTGATTTCAATTACCTGGTCGTAGAAGATTTCAGGGTTCTGGTACACTTCTTCGTCGCCACGCAGGTGCTCTACGATCCTGTCCGCCAGATCGGCAACATCTTCACGGCTGGTCATGCGCAGGTAATCTGCCATCTTCGGACCATAAGCGAACAGCGATGTCGTAGCGCCGATCTCAGCGCCCATATTGCAAATGGTAGCTTTGCCGGTTGCAGACAGCCCGTCCGCGCCGTCACCAAAATATTCTACAATAGCGCCGGTACCACCTTTAACGGTCGTGATGCCGGCTACTTTCAGGATAACGTCTTTGGCAGAAGCCCAGCCGCTTAACCGGCCGGTCAGTTTTACGCCAATAAGCTTTGGCATTTTCAGCTCCCATGGCAGGCCCGCCATTACATCCACCGCATCGGCGCCGCCTACGCCTATGGCGATCATACCCAGGCCGCCTGCATTCGGCGTATGGCTGTCAGTGCCGATCATCATGCCGCCGGGGAATGCATAGTTCTCCAGGACAACCTGGTGAATGATGCCTGCGCCGGGCTTCCAGAAGCCGATGCCGTATTTATTGGAAATAGAAGCGAGGAAGTTATAAACCTCGGCGTTGACATCCATTGCCGTATTCAGGTCTTGAATAGCGCCTGTTTTGGCCTGGATCAGGTGGTCACAGTGCACGGTAGACGGTACTGCAGCACGGTCGCGACCGCAGGTGTCAAACTGAAGCAGGGCCATTTGGGCGGTAGCGTCCTGCATTGCCACGCGGTCCGGCGCGAAGTTAACATAGTCACGGCCGCGCTCATAAGCACGCGCCGGGGCTTCGTGCGTGTGGGAATAGAGAATCTTTTCGGTTAGCGTCAGCGGACGGCCTACAAGCTTGCGGGCTGCTTCAATTTTCCCGGGCATCTGCGCGTACACGCGCTGTATAAGATCTATGTCAAAAGCCATTGCGAAAAGCGGAATTTTTAGATGTGGCGCGAAGGTAACGGATAGGATGGAGCGGCGGGAAGCGATTGCTGGTTTTTAAGATTTCAGGAACGGCGGCGAACAAAAGCGCATAAATTAAAAGAATAATGCGGCGCCTTTTTCTTATTTTGCATAAATCGTTCACTAAGCCTGAATTTTTCATGCGTGGGGGTGGAAGCTGGCTGCCGTTGTTATGGCTGATGGTAGCTTTTTTAGTAATTGTTAAGGCTGCTGATATGACATTGCCTATTCTGAAAAACAAATTCAGGCGTTGGCAGATGCGAAAGCATAATGCACAGGAGCAGCCGCAATGAATTTCACGCAAACTTTCCTTACATTTGCCCTATCCCGCTCATTGGCGGGCTTTGTTTTTAGTTCTTCTCACATACGGGCATAGTTCAATGGTAGAATAGAGGTCTCCAAAACCTTTGATCGTGGTTCGAATCCGCGTGCCCGTGCTTCTTTAATTCAAAATTCAAAATGCAAAATTCAAAACCGAATGGTGCTGTGTTTTTGCATTTTGCATTTTACATTTTGTATTAATGCCCAATGGCAAAATTCGGTTCTTACGTTCAGGAGGCTTACGATGAGCTCGTACATAAAGTAAGCTGGCCTTCCTGGGACGAGCTGCAGCAGACCACCATTATCGTGCTTGTTGCCCTCGCCTTCATTACCCTGATCATCTTCGGGATGGACTTCGCCTCAGAGCGCCTCTTGTCCATCCTCTATAGCCTGCTGGGTAGCTAAAACTTTATTTCTAGACCATGACGGATACGAATACTGGCGCCGCGGTTACGCCGGCAGTGAATGAGAATACCAAGTGGTATGTGTTGCGCGTAGTGAGCGGCAAAGAAAAGAAGGTAAAGGAGCATCTGGATAAGGAAATCCGGCTCTCGGGCTGGGGCAAGTACCATTATGCAGGTACTTTGCCCGTTTGAGAAGGTTTTTAAAGTGCAGAACGGCAAAAAAGTACTGCGCGAGAAAATCTCTTACCCCGGCTACATCATGATTGAGGCTACTGATAAGCTGAATGACACTGATGATACAGACCATTACTTCGGTAACGGGCGTGATTCACTTCCTGGGTAAAGAAAACCCTACGCCACTGCGCAAGGCGGAAGTGAACAAGATGTTCGGCAAGATGGACGAGCAGAGCGAAATCGGCATAACGCTGGCTGAGCCATACATCGTAGGCGAAACCGTGAAGATTATCGACGGACCGTTCAACGACTTCAACGGCACCGTGGAAGAGGTGAACGAAGAAAAGAAGAAGCTGAAGGTAGTAGTGAAGATCTTTGGCCGCCCTACGCCTGTGGAACTGAATTATATGCAGGTGGAGAAGATGGCGTAAGCGTCGCCTTCACAATTCAATACTTACGAATGCCGCCCGTGTAGGGCGGCATTCGTTTTTTCTGCCGTTTAAGTATTATTGCAGCGAGACAGAGTCGCTTACCCTTCTAAGTGAATGGAAATAACAATTGTCCGTGTGGTAATGCTCTCAATGGCATTCGTCAGCGGCAGGTTCTTATCGCGGTATATCTGATCCACGAGGCCCTGTGAGAGCTTTATTTCAGGGGAGAAGATGAAGTTGGGGTAGTAAAACTCAAACCCGACACCTATTTCATAGCCGGCGTCAAAAGGCTTGAACTTCAGAAATTCATTGTTCTTCTTGGAATTACGGTTGGCTGCGAGGTCATAGTCAATCTTACCACCCGCAAGCGCGTAAAATCGGAAGTTGTGAAAGCGGTCGCTCTTAAACTTTAGTTGCAGCGGAAAGGTGAAGTAGATCGCCTCAATGGTGCGGTCCTGCACCGTATCGTAAGGTGAGCCACCGGGCGGATACATTGTCTGCTGAAACTTCAGCTTCTTTTCGGAGAATTGCAGCGACGGTGTGGTGCGTAGATCAACGTATTTGTGCAGCTTCAGGTTGCCCATAAGCCCGAGGGTAAAGCCTGGCCCCCAGTAAGGCTGGATATATTTGAAGGTGTCGGTAAGGGAGAAGGCGTCGGTATATCGGATTCGGAATTGCGCCACATTGGCTGCGAAAGTCAGGCCGAAATAATAAGGTTTGGCATCATGGTCAGCCATGTTCTGCACCTTGTGCTGCGCTGTTGCGCGAGGCGCAAAGCCGTTCAGGATGAGCAGGATGCAGGTGAGGCGGAGCAGAAGCTTCATGAATTAATAAAACGCAGGGGGGCGAAGGTAAGGTATGAGCGGGCGTGTTAAAGATGATGTCACCGGTTGCCCCTTACGCCGGACGCGCCAATCAGAAATACCCAAAGTACGCCTTGCTATAAGTAGCGTACTCGATGTTCACTTCATCACCCTGCGTGAGGGCTTCGTAATACTGTGGCGTCACCTCAATGCTCAGCTTTTACGGGCGACGACAGGTAGAAGAAGCAGGTATTGGTCTGCGGCATGTAGCGCTTTCCGGTAATGGCCGTGCGCTCCACCGTCTTGGTGCCTGCCCGTAGATCTTGGTGCAGCTTATGGAGATTAGAGCGATAAGCGATGCCCGCGCCGCCAATGGTGAGGAAAAGCAATACAGTAACGCCGGAAAAGTAGCCGGCATAGGAGAATGGATTCTCCATACCGGCAATAGCCTTACCCCACGCCCCTGCGAAAGGCAATGCAAAGCAAATAGGCAGCAGCACACGCAGCACCCGGAAAAACTGGCGCCGGTCACGGGTTTCCTTACGCTTCAGAAAGGCGATCTCATCCAGCGCCATCGGCTCTAAGTATCTGACTACGGCTAGGCTCATGTGCTCGTACTATATAACGCCATATATGCGCCCATATTTTTCGCTTGCGTACCGCAAAAAAGCAGAAATGTCCAACCCATGACCGGTGATGCGGGTACACAATTCTTCCGAGCGGTAGCGCCTGCCGTATCGATGGATATTCGTGCGCAGCCATTGCAGCAATGCGCTGAAATTCCCCTCTGCTACGTCGCCTGCAAGGCCGGGCAGCACACGCATCGCTTCTTCCCAGAACTGCGCTGCGTAGAACGAACCGAGTGAGTAGGTTGGGAAATAGCCGAACGAGCCGTGGCTCCAATGCACATCCTGCAAAATGCCCTTCACGTCGTCCGGCGGCGTAATGCCGAGATATTGGGCATACTTCGCATTCCAGGCATCCCGAAGGTCGCGGGTGTCAATGCTGCCTTCCAACAGGCCTTTCTCCAGCTCATAGCGTATCATCACATGAAAGTGATAAGTCAGCTCGTCGGCCTCCGTTCGTATCAGAGATGGCACTACGCGATTCATGCCGGCATAGAATTGTGCTTCAGTTGTACTGCCTAATTGTTGCGGAAAGTGCGCAGCCAGGATAGGGTAGAAGTGCTTCCAGAAATGTGGCCCGCGCCCCACACAGTTTTCCCAAAGACGGCTTTGGCTCTCATGTATGGACAGAGAGGCCGGCTGTCCCAAAGGCATACCGTATTCGCTTTCCGGGAGCCCTTGTTCGTACAGCGCGTGGCCGCCCTCATGGATCGTGCTCCAAAGCAGCGATGCAAAATCGCCCTCATCTACGCGTGTAGTAATGCGCACATCGGTAGGGGCAAAAGAGGTGGTAAATGGATGCTCCGAATAATCCTGCCGCCCGGCATCAAAATCATAGCCCATGGCCTTTAATACTTCCACAGAAAATGCCCATTGGTCTTCCTTTGGAAAATGCTGCGAAAAGAAGGCATCACTCACCTGCGGCTTGTTGTTTATAGTCGCAAGGAGCAGCGGCAGCGCTTCACGTACGCGCTCAAAAATGCCGTCCAGCATGGCCACGGTAGCGCCTTTCTCATAATCGTCCAGAAGGGCATCATAAGGATGCCCCGCGTAGCCGTAAAGTTCCGCCTGCTTCTTTTTCAAGGAAATCATATGCGCCAGATGCGGCGCGTAAATGCTGTAATCCGATGCTTTTCGGGCTGCGCTCCATGCCTGCAGAGAAGTACTGCTAGCCTGGGTAAGCGCTTCAATAAAGGCATCCGGCAGCCGCGCGGCCTTCTCAAAGTCCTGCAGGCTCAGGCGCACATTCGCAGTCTGTTCGCCCGAAAGGGCGTCGCCCCCATCAGAAAGCTCCTGAAGCAATCCCCGATACTCATCGCTGGTAAGCAGCGCATGGGCTTGGGTAGCAAGGGTGGCTAACTGACGGCCGCGTGCTGCAAAGCCTTTAGGCGGCATATATGTTTCCTGGTCCCAGCCCAGCAATGCGGTGGCATTATTCAAGTCGGCAGCGCGCTGGGTAATTTCCTGGTAGCGGGTATAAAGAGCTCGTGTATCGGACATTTAAGAGTAGTGTGGCAGTGAAGAAGAAACAAGGAACGGCAACCGAAAGTTAGGATTGGTGCTCCGGAAATTGTCTTGCGGACTTCCACCTAACAGACATTCCTGCTGCAAAGACCTGTTAATATTATCTGTTGGTGAACAGCTAGAATGATTGCACGGTTTTAGCTGCCGTTTTAACCTACCTGATTGTAAAACAGCGGCTTTTATGAGCCGCACACGCGCTGCCGAATGCCCGCTCACTTACGTTTGTCTCACAGCCGCCGCAAAGCAAATCGCGTGGCGCAACACAACTGATGGAAGCGCTTTTTAAATGGTCTAAGGTTTATACAATGACCCATGAGCAGGGTAATTATTACATATTCACCGCCACACATGGTCCGGCCAGGCACGCTGGCGTGATGCTGCCTGCAGCCATGGACGACATATGGAATATGGCCGGCAGCCGGCTAATGGCGAGCATAGCCACGGAGCAGCGCCCTGCAACAACGCATGAGGAAGTGCTGCTACGCGTGTCTTCCTGGGCAACGCGTAATCTTATTGGCAAGTTCGTCATTGCGCCGAAGGAAGGCATGTGGCCACCGGCAGAGATGGATGAATTCTAACCTACCAGTCGCAGTAAGCCTGGCAGGTCCAGCGCATGCGTGTACATGAGCACGCTGCCGTCCGGCTGGCGTGGCCATTCCTCGCGCGGTCTGTCCCAATACAGCTCCACGCCGTTACCGTCCGGGTCGTCGAGGTAGATGGCCTCCGAGACACCGTGGTCAGATGCACCGGTGAGCGGGTAGCCAGCATCTATCAGCCGCTTCACAGCGATGGCCAGATCCTGACGGGTAGGGTATAGAATGGCGGTATGAAACAATCCGGTACTGCCGCGAGGTGCAGGTGAAGCGCCTTTGCTATACCAGGTATTCAGACCAATATGGTGATGGTAGCCGCCGGCGGAGATAAATACGGCATCCTCACCATAGCGCGTGGTCACTTCAAAGCCCAGCAGGCCGCAGTAAAAGCTTTCCGCGCTGGCAAGGTCAGCTACTTTCAGGTGGACGTGGCCGATGGAAGTGCCGGCCGGTATTGTGTAAGACATAAAACAGAAAAGCCACCGTGAAGGTGGCTTTTTCAATTAGAATATGCTCGGTTATTTACCCGCAATGGCCTCCTGCACCGCGGTTGCAGCTTCACTCAGCTGTACTGCGCTCTTCACTTTCAGGCCGCTGTTGTCAATCAATTCCTTCGCCACCTCGGCGTTCGTGCCCTTGCAGGCGCACGATGATCGGGATTTGGATATCGCCCAGTGCCTTATAAGCCTCAATCACGCCGGCCGCAACGCGGTCGCAGCGCACGATGCCGCCGAAGATGTTGATGAGGATGGCCTTTACGTTCGGGTCTTTCATGATGATGCGGAAGCCAGCTTCTACTGTCTGCGCATTAGCGGTGCCGCCTACGTCCAGGAAGTTGGCAGGCTCGCCGCCGGCCAGCTTAATCATATCCATCGTAGCCATGGCCAGGCCAGCGCCGTTTACCATGCAGCCTACGTTGCCGTCCAGCTTTACGTAGTTGAGGTTGAATTCGCCGGCTTCTACTTCTGTCGGGTCTTCTTCCGCCGTATCGCGCATCTCCAGGATGTCTTTATGACGGTACATAGCGTTGTCATCCACGTTCATCTTGCAGTCGACGGCAATGATCTTGTCGTCGGCGCTCTTGAAGAGGGGATTGATTTCCAGCATCGCGCAGTCAAGGCCGGTATAGGCGTTGTAGAGGTTGCTGCACAAACTTCACCATATTCTTAAATGCCTCGCCGCTCAGCCCGAGGTTGAAGGCGATGTTGCGCGCCTGGAAGGCCTGCAGTGGCATGCCCGGGTGCACCCATTCCTTGTAAATCTTCTCCGGTGTGCTGTGGGCCACTTCCTCAATGTCCATTCCGCCTTCGGTGGAGTACATGATGACGTTCTGCTTCTTCGCACGATCCAGCAGGATGGAGAGGTAAAACTCCTTGCGCTCGCTCGGGCCGTCGTAGTACATGTCCTGCGCCACGAGCACCTTGCTCACCTTCTTGCCGGCCTCGCCGGTCTGAATGGTTACGAGGGTATTGCCGAGGATGTTCTGAGCCACGGTGCGCACATCGTCAGCGCTCTTCACCACCTTCACGCCGTTCTGCGCCGGCACTTCCTTCATGGTGCCCTTGCCGCGGCCGCCGGCGTGGATTTGCGCTTTGACAACGGCAAATTTTGCGCCCTTCTTCGGTGGCTACTTCTTCATAGGCTTTCACCGCATCTTCAACGCTTTCGGCAGCAATGCCTTCCTGCGTAGGTACGTTGTAGCGCTTGAGCAGTTCTTTAGCCTGATACTCGTGGAGATTCATTTAGAATGAAAGATTGTAAGGGTAGATTTTGGATTGACGGCGGCGAAGATAGCGTAGGTCGGACAAAGGCGCGGTGGGCGGTAGCTTACAGATAAGGCAGCCATTTTAAACTTTGGCATGTTATAATAAAAACACCCCGCAGCAAATGCCACGGGGTGAAAAAAATCAATAAACAAAACCCTTACCCATTCTTCGTCTGCCGCTCATACTCCTTCATTCCAGGATCTTCATAGCTCGTCCATAGCGCGCACATGTGGCCGATTACCGCGAGCCCCCAGGCTGCGATAATCCACGCATGCCAGGGGTATACCCAGCCGTTCGCCGCCTTCTCCTGGCCTTTGTGAATAAATACCATCACCAGTACGCCGACGATGTAAGCGGCAAGGTGTATGAGAAAAATGCGTTTCTGGCCGGCGGTGGGGTTAATCTTATTGTGCGACATAAAATGCGGATGGACTGATGATGTGCGGACAAAGATAAGGTCGCGCGGGTAACTATTTACGCACCGTTTAGCTATACTGGCGCCCACGCATATAGTCCGCATAGTCTGAAAGGTCATACTGGTTGAGCAAAGATGTATCCCGCTCCGAAGCACGTGCTTCCTTTTCAAAGGCATTATCCCAGTAACCCTTTCGCAGGTGCTCCAGCCCATAGCGAACCATAAAACCGATTTTTCCCAGCCGCTCGTATTGCTCCACATGCTTTAATTCATGGATTACCCATGATGGCCGGGCAAAGAATTGCTCAAGCGTCGTATTGTGCAGGTGAATGGTGCGTCCAAACACCATAGCCACATAGTCAAAGCCCAGGTTCCGGGCAGCGCGGCGGGCCAGCCACGAGTTTTCGCAAATGCGGATCTTGGGTTGTTTGTCTTTCATAGTTGACCCCCGAAAGACAAAAAACGCTCCGAATAGGAGCGTTTTCTATTAATTATTTGTGAATGCAATATTATGCCGTTGCACTCTGTGCGTTCATAACGCGGCTGCTACTCCGCGTAAGCGCCCAGCTGCCAAAGAAGACTCCGCAGAAAACCACCGAACTGACAAGGCTCCACTTCAGAAACGGCACGCCATCGGCCATAGCCTGCTGGTAGCCAGCCCATGTGATAGGCCGCGCCCAGCCGCCGCCTGCATACCATACAGCAGTATTGGAAATGGCAAAGTATACCAGCGGCGCGGCAACAGCAGCTACTGCTACGTTCGTCACATTGATACGCTTCATGGCAATGCCGAAGAAAGTGATACCGGCCAGCAACAGGTAGTTAAGCCACTGACCTTCATAGAATCCCGGCATATTCACCACGCCGGCACGAGTAAGGCTTTCATATAAAAGATCTGAAAGCAGCATGGCGGCGAGCGGTACGGCAAAGGCCCACTTCTTGTCCTTAATTACAGCCCCGCCGAAAATGGCCATAGCAATCATCGGCTCAAACCCGAACGGGCGGCCCGGAACGATGCGATAAAGGGCTGCAACAATAATAAGAACGATGAAAATGGTAAGCTTCTGATTGTGTTTCATAGTGTTGATAATGCGGCGACAAAAATAGGCTGAAATACGTAGCTCAGAATGCCGCGCGCCGCCAGAATGCGTAATACTTCATCTGCCCAAAGCCGGTAAGCCCTTGCAGTGAGGTGACAGCCATCTGCGCGGGCATACTGCGGATTCAGCGCGCCATCCGGCGCAATGCGCGGATTCAGGTTGATGAAGTCAAGGCCACTTGCGAAAGCATAATCTGCCAACAGCTTATCCAGCGAGTCTATACGCCGGTTAGTAACTGCGCTTTGCGGATAAGCGCTTGTAACGCGAGCAACGGCTGTAAGAACCGGCCGCACCCCCGCCCTTTGGAAGCGGCTGGCAATTTGGAATAGATGGCCCCCGATTTCTAATACCGGATGGCCAAGGTCTAAATCATTAATGCCGCCCTCTAGAAAAACCATTTTCGGTTTTAAGGCCAGCGCGTCGGGCACGCGCGCAAGAATGCCCGAAGTCAAATCGCCATGCACGCCGCGGGTGGACACATCGCAGCGACCGAGCAGCTCACCCAGTCCATCTTTTGCGTCATGGAAGTGCCCAGCATGACCACGGCCGGATGGGAATGATACAGCGTGTCAAAGTCCAGCGCTTCGGCGAAGTGCGGATTGTCCGTATGCACAAAAGGCCTGGTGGGAGGCGCGGTAAGGCGCTTCCAAACCCTGGTAAGGTAGCCTTCGTGAACGCAAACGGCAATGAGCAGTGCCACCAGCGCAATGTTGATGAAGAGCAGTCCGCGGATGCGGCGGTTGTTAATCATCATTATTTGCTCACCAGCTTCATCTCTTTCAGCAGCCAGCCCGGCGCCGCCAAATTTCTCAATCACCCAGAGTGTGTAACGGACATCTACTGAGATGTTGCGGCACAGGGCCGGGTCAAAGTAGAGATCGCTCATGGTGCCTTCCCAGATACGGTCGAAGTTGGTGCCGATGAGCTGGCCTTTCGCATTGAGCACTGGCGAGCCGGAGTTGCCGCCGGTTGTATGATTATCTGCCAGAAAGGCTACCGGCACGGTGCGCGGCGCGGTAGTTTTTGTGGGTGATGGCGTTGCTGCATTGAAACCCGGCATTGTGGCCGGATTCAGCACCGTCAGGGGTATGCCCCAACGGCCGTAGTCTTTTGCCGCAAAAAGCTCCTTGGAGCGTTCGGGAACCCGAAACTCCTCATTGTCTGGCTGGTCTTTGGCCATGATTTCGTCAATGTTGGTCTGGTAAGCATAGCCTGCAGGCCCGTCGGGGTCAATGCCCTTGATATGACCATACGTAAGGCGCAGGGTAAGGTTGGCATCCGGATAAAAGCTGCGGCCCGTACTCTGCGCCATTTGTGCAGCCATATAAAGCCTGTTGAGGCGCGTGATGCGCTCGTTGTATATTGCATTACAACCGGTGAAACGCGCTCGCGCCGTACGTCTGGAAATTGCACTGTACAGCTGCCAGGCGGGGTCAGCTATAATGCGGCTGGTATCTGCCGGCAGCAATGCATCGCATTGAACTGCGCGGTGTCGGCAACGGCGGAGGTGCTATAAACGTTGCTGGCCCAGCGGGCATAATCTGCCGCCGGCAGCCTTCAATGCAAAGTCATAGATAAGCGGGTACGTACTCCGGGGCTTCTTTGACAAATAGCGGCATGCAGCGCAGTGAAGACTTTCTGGTCGGTGGCGCGCATCATAATTTTTGAAAAATCCTGCCCAGCCAGCGGCAGCTTCTGCGCATGCCATCGCCGCCGCTCTTGCGTGCTGCCATGGAGCAGCTTATCCAGCTCGGCACCCTGCGCTATCAGTTCCACGCCCAGCACCGTTTCACTTATATCATTCGTCTGCCTGGATGGCGGAGCGCAGATGCACCAGTGAGCGCCTGAATATTGGAAAGGAGATTGTCTGCATAGGGAATGGTAGTGTCGCGACTCAGCCCATGCCTGAAAATCACGCTCATAGCTCCGCTTTATATCTGGCACGTTGTTGAGCCTAAGG
This sequence comes from uncultured Bacteroidota bacterium, assembly GCA_963782125.1. Classification (GTDB taxonomy): domain Bacteria; phylum Bacteroidota; class Bacteroidia; order Chitinophagales; family Chitinophagaceae; genus UBA1952. The sequence goes on along the minus strand of CAWAID010000006.1, from coordinate 650,690 downwards.
CCGCGGACCTCGCCCTGCCATTTCTTCCAGCCATTGGCAATGCCGTGCACGCTTGGAGGTGTATTTGATAAAGATGTCTCGGTCGGCCTCCATAGCTTCCTTCCAAACTGCCAGCTTCTTGGTGCGTGCTGCAATGCGTATGGGATCCTGAATGCGATAAATCAAGGTCAAGCTGCGGAGACGCAATGTATTCCTGTGTGTAGCCGGGGAAGCCATAAACCATCGTAAAGTCGCCTTCCTTATAGCCGGAGGTATTGATGGAGAAGAACTGCTTCGGATGGTATGGCTTATTGTCTTTGTTGTAGTCAGCCGGCTTTCCGTCCTTATCCGCATAAACGCGGAAGAGCGAAAAATCGCCATTGTGCCGGGGCCACATCCAGTTATCGGTGTCGCCACCGAAGGAAGCCGATGCCGTTGGGCGGAAAGCCCACGAGCCGAATGTCTCTGTAGGTCTCTGAAAGAATGACCCAGTACTGGTTGCCATTGTAGTACGGCTTAATCTGCGCATCAAGCCCGGTGCTGAGTTTATAACCTTTTTCAAGGCCTTTAATACGGACGGCAATAACGCTGTCACGGGAATGCTTCAGCCATGGTATCCGGCAGATCGTAGGTAATGCGATCGGTCACATTTTCCATTTTGCGTACGAATGTGACGGTGAGGCCGGGACAGGGAAGCTCTTCCTTGTTGCTCATCGCCCAGAAGCCGGCGGCGAAATAGTCGTGACTCGCGGTGTAGCCAAGGCCTGTACGCTGCCGTAGCCGCAATGATGGTTGGTAAGGACGAGTCCCTGACCGGAAATGATTTCTCCTGTACAACCTTTGCCAAAGAGCACCACAGCATTGTTGAGTCCGGTGCCTTGTGCATTATACAATTGATCAACAGGAATCTCCAGACCTTCGGCCTTCATATCTGCCGCGCGGGCGGCCAGATTTGGGGGTAGCCACATGCCTTCCTTGGCATAGGAAGAAATTGCAAGGGTATTACAAACGAAAACGGCCAAAAGCGGCGTCTTAATAAAAAAGCGCGTCAATGCGCGAGTTTGGAACATACTGTTCATTTTTGCGAAAATAAAAACTGCCCGTCTTATCGCCATTTTGCGGCGATGGGGTATATTAGCCCATTGGAAAGTAATCTACTTTTACCGTTTATGAAGAAATGCCTGCTTTTGGCTTCGCTCGCGCTGTTCCTGTTGCCAGTTGGACTACGCGCGCAGAATGGTTTTGATCTGGAGACGGATACTGCCTGCGTAGGGCAATTAATACACCTGAAGCCGCATACCATGAATGCGAGCTCGTACTACTGGGGTTTTTGTTCTGCCTACCTGAATACATTGCCCAAAAGCGCCAACATGGGTGCCGGATTTCAGTTTAATACGCCCTCCGGTATTGAAATCGGCAAGGACGGCGACAACTATTACGGATTCGTCATTAACAGCGCGGGTAGTAGTCTGCTCCGCCTTGATTACGGCAAAAACCTGAACAGCATTCCGACGGTTACCTCGTTTGGCAGCCTCGATACATCAGTGTCTCCGTCGCCCAATTCTATGTACCTGACCCAGGATTCCGGCAAGTGGTTCCTGTTTATTTGCGGTGGTGGCGGCCCGGCCGGTACACCCTCCACAATTTCACGGTTTGACTTTAACGGGCACCTTTACAACAAGCCCAACGGTGTACGGATGGGCAACATCGGTGGCCTGTTGGAACGACCCTCAGGGCATATTCGTGGCCCGTGAGGGCGATGTGTACTATGGTTTTGTGGTGAATTCCGGTAATGACCGCCTTATCCGTCTGAACTTTGGTACCAACATCTCGCGCACGCCTACGGCTACCAGCCTTGGGAATATTGGCTTTATGGCTAACCCGAATGATATAGCGCCGGTATATGACCAGGGTAAGTGGTACTTTTTTGTGCCGAACACGCAGCCATTTGGTGGCGGTGGCGGTCCCACTTATACAATAACGCGCCTGTTTTTTGGCAACACGCTCTCTAATACTCCGGTCGGAACGATTCCAACGATTAACGCTACCGGCAACAATAATGATCTGAATGTCCCTTCGGCCATAAGCATTATTAAAGACTGCGGATCTTATTATGCGTTCGTCACAAACCGCGGGAACAATAAGGTGATCCGTGTGCCAATGCCAAATCTGAATGCAAACGCCTTTACGCCTTCAGAAGTAGTAAACGCTGGACTGAATGGACCCGAGGATATTACCCGTATCGTTCGTGATAGGGATTCTGTATACGCTTTCGTGGTGAATGCTACGAATAACACGCTTACAAGACTCATTTTTCCGCAGTGCGCCAATGCTAACATTCAGTCGTCAACGGCAGCCATTCCGCCACCTTTTAAGTACGATACAGCCGGTATATACAATATCTACTTCGCTGTCAACGAAGGGCAACCCAATATGTCGGTGGACTGCAAACAAATTGTAGTGCAGAACATACCGCCTATTAATCTTAGCCACGATACGTTGATATGCCAGGGCGTGCGGCTGCAAATCTTCATTTCATCGCAAAATGCCCTTGGCTACTTCTACTCGCCAAACTATAATATCAGCGACACACAGGGAAGTAAGGTATTCGTACAGCCTGAAATGACCACGAATTATGCAATACATGTGCCGTACCCCAGCGGCTGTATTGTAGATACGGTGATTAAAGTAGCTGTGAGCAGGGTGGTGGCTGACGCCGGCCCCGACCGGACCATTTTTGATGGGGCCAAAACCACGCTTGGCGGCCCGAATACACTGCTTGGATCCAACTTTACTTATGAATGGTCGCCCAACGAGTATCTCTCAGTAACATCTTTAGCCTCAATCCCGTAGCTGACCCCAAGGACAGCAGAACCTATTACCTGAAATCTACGAACACAAACGGATGCGTGGACATTGACACCGTCAATGTAAAGGTGATATGCAACGGCTTTAATTTGCCAAATGCTTTTGAGCCGGATAACAGCCGGGGTGCGCCCAGGACCTTTGGCCTCCTGAACCGCGACATTAATACGCTGTATTACTTCCGCATATTTGATCGCTGGGGCCGGATGGTATTCAGTACTACTAAGGCGGATGTTGGCTGGGACGGTACTATTAATGGAGAAAAGGCGCCATTCGGCGTTTATGTATGGGAAGCTAAAGGTGCCTGCAGCGGATCTTCTGATACCGATGCGCCCATAACTACCTCTGGCAACGTGACACTTATAAGATAGCAAACGCACTCTACTTTATCGCCTTACCTTAGTGGCGCGGTTACGATAGCTTCGTAACCGCGCCTTTTTATGACCGCTTACATGTTTCAGTTTGAGCTGCCGGAGATGACCGACGAAATGGTGGCGCGCATCCCGCAACAACGTACTCGGATATCCGAACTTTTCTCGGAGGGCCGCTTACTTACATACAGTCTTGCACAGTCGCGGCGGATATTATGGTGTGTGGTAACTGCTGAGGATGAGCAGGATGCAATGGAACTTGTAGCAACCTTCCCGATTCACCCTTACTTCACCGATGTGATGTGCCAGCCACTGATGTTTCACAACACTATTGCTGCCACGCTGCCGGATATTTCATTGAATTAGGCGCGTAAATTAACCCGTGATGAAAGTAGCGGTAGCCTCTTACTTCATTTGCGCAGACATTTTTTGCTGCAGCTCATCCAGACAAGGCTGAAGGATCGGCATGAGCTTAGCCTGCATCTCTGCCTCCTTGCCCTGATTCTTCATCTTCTCAAATTCCTCCCATTCGCCCTTACTTCAGCTTTTCGGAAGTCTTTTCCCCCGAGCATTCGCAATACTCATGAAATATAGCGCGTAGCTTCGGGTCCGGGAACTGCTGATCGCCGCTTTCAATGCAATTCTTGACCACCGTATCTTTCAGCTGCTTCTTCTGATCGGTGCAGGAAGTAAGCATTACAGCCATAAGAATAAAGGCAGTTGTAATAAGATTAGAATGATTCATGAGATAAATTTTGGCGAAAGGTAGGCGCATTCATTACAATCGCCACACGCAGCGACGGCGCTCCCCGCGTAAATTTGCTTAGCTTCGGTTCATATAAATCACATCTACTATGCTTTCTACGCTATTACTCCTTAAACTACTGTTGCTCTTCACACCAAAAGAGGCCACCAATATGCCGCCATCTATCTACGACTTCAAAGTACAAGGCCTTCTTGGTGATACCATCAACTTTGCGGATTACAAAGGCAAGAAGATCCTGATTGTAAACACGGCTTCTAAATGCGGTTATACGCCCCAGTATATGGCGCTTGAAAAGCTTTACGAGGCACACAAGGACAAACTCGTGATCGTCGGCTTCCCCGCCAACAATTTTGGCGCACAAGAGCCCGGTACCAATTCAGAAATCAAAGAATTCTGCCAGCGCAATTATGGCGTAACCTTTCCGATGGCCGAGAAGATATCCGTGAAAGGGGACGATATGGCGCCCATTTATCATTGGCTTACAGAAAAGTCTGCAAACAGCTTCAAAGACTCTGAAGTAGAATGGAACTTTCAGAAATATCTCATTGATGAGCACGGACATCTCGTGGCTGTTTTTCCTTCGGCAGTAAAGCCTGACAGTCGGGAAATCAGTGCCGCAATTGATAAATTGAGCATCCCTTTCAAGTAGAAAAAGCCCGCAACCAAAAGCTGCGGGCTTTTTCAATTCAATAATTTATATATTACCATCTGCGATAGCCACGATGCGGCTGGTTATAGCCATAATAGCGTGGAGCGTGATAGTGGCCGTACCGGTGATGGTAATAATGCGGGCGGTAATAGCCATAACGAGGTGGTGGCGGAGGGGCTACCCGCACCCGAACCGGGCGGTAATGCCCATAACCCCAGCCACGGCCGCGGCCACAGCCACGTGCATCTGCATTGTACGCCAGGCCCATCCATAGCATTGCTATAAGTGCGCCAATAATTAATGATTTCCGTTTCATATCTTCTGATTTATGTCTGCTCATAGACACAAGGAAGATGCCGTGGTTTAATACCAGCCAGAACCTTAGCTCAAAAATCTGTTAAGCCCATACGACGGCTATCGCTTCGGCGGAATGGGATCCCGGCCGGGTGGTGGCGGCGGCGCCGGAACTATGACAACCTTCTTCCGGGGTTTCAGATCTGCCTTGAAAGACGCCTCTTGGGGAATAACCGGCTCCGCGACCTGCGGTGAAGCTATTGTAGCTGTCGGTGCGGGCTTTGAAACGGGAGATGCCTGCTTCGCTGGCTTTGCTTTCTTCGGACGTTGGCGCTGCGCATCAGCCGTGATGGCCATAGGCAGAAGTAACAGCAGGAAACAGAAGCGGCGTAAATCTTTCATTGGAAGCAGATCTTTTTACCCTTGTCACTAAAACCCTACCAACTACCGCATCATACGTGCGTATCCAGGTGCAGATGCTTATCATGGCTATCCATTACTTCGCGCGCATGTGCTATCTCCTCTTCTGCACCCTGCGCGACTACGATGTAGCGGCCAGCTTCTAAATGCTCGTGATAAAGATCTTCATGATGCTTGTTTACCTGAGCTATTGCAAGCGCTGAAATTATTCCGCCACCAATAATGCCTACATCAAGGCCAGCAATGGCACCTGCCAGCGCGCCCGCGCCCACCAGAATGCCGAGTCCCGGAATGGCTAAAACGCCAACGCCCGCCAGTGCGCCAAGCACCGGCCCTACTATAGCACCAATACCCACACCGGTAGCAGCAATACGCATCGGCTTTTCCATAGCATTATCAGAGTCTATGCCTTCGCCTTCCTCATTCTCGCCAGGGTCAGCCGGATGGTCGCCTATACTTCGGTGCAGGATGGATAGTTGCTTTTCCGGGAAACCGGCAGCTTTCAATTCCTGAATGGCTGCCAGAGCGCCTGACTGATCTTCATAAACGCCGATTGTTGCTTTCATGGCCGTGTGATATTAGGTGGTTAGAGGCTAAATGTAGCGGGAAAAACGGAAAAGAATCGCCTTGCTTTATAGACAGCATAAACGATTATACCGTGAGTTTCAATGCCATTTTCTGACGTGAAAGTGATGCCAAAATTCGCCTCAGTCTGGCTGCATCAAGGTACGCAAATAAAAAAGCTGCCTTACAGCAGCCTTTTAAAATGAGTTTCGTCAATTAATTACAGCACGCGTCCTGCACAAGCGAAGTACTTATTCCAATACTTATCATCAAGGCTGGAAATCATAATGCCGTGCGATGATGAGGCGTGAACAAAGAAGTTGTTCATCAGATAAAGGCCGACATGAGAAATGCGGCTGCCTTTCATATTAAAGAATACGAGATCGCCTTCTTTGCACTGAGCCTTGTGCCACACCAGGTTAGCCGTACTGAATTGCTCCATTGCGGTACGCAGCAGGTTTACGCCAAACACGTGCTCATAAAGATGCTGCATAAAGGCAGAGCAATCAATGCCTGCCTTCGTGGTACCGCCAAGGCGGTAGCGTACCCCGTACCATTCGTCAATAAAGCGATACAGTGATACGTTGGCAATAGCTTCCGGCACCACATTCAGCAGCGCAGCATACTTGTTGCGGAGGGTGTGTCCGTTAGCAGGGTCAATAGCAGCGCTACACGGATCAACCGGGCGGGCGGATATGGAGAGGCTGCGCTCCGGACCGTTAATGCTCAGATTAGCAAGGTATTCCGGATTGGAGCTTACCTTCTGCGTTAGTGATGGCTGAACAAACTGCTGCGAAGAGGTACAGGACGTGAGTGCAGCTAAAAAAGAGAGGGCCAGGGCTGTTATGGCTGAGGTGGTACGGTTTTTTAGCATTTGATTTTACTAGGTATTTGCCTGGTAACCAATGGTTCAAAACGGCCTTACAGTCGTACAGTCTTTCTATTGTCTAAACGTTCTTCTACAAGTCTAAATAAATAGGCCACAGTGTTTTGAATGCTGTGGCCTATTTGCCTTTCTGTAGCGAGGACAGGGATCGAACCTGTGACCTTTGGGTTATGAGCCCAACGAGCTACCGCTGCTCTACCTCGCGATGTGGATGCAAATATAGGCCGGCTATCCGAGACGACAAAGCACTGGAACAGCTTTAATTCACCCTTATAAGATGAGCCGCGGTCAAAATGGCTACTTTTGAGGGCAATGGAAAAAGCGGGCTTCAGGTCAGGTTTCGTCAACATATTCGGGCCGCCAAATGCAGGCAAGTCCACCCTGCTCAACGCACTGCTTGGCGAGCAGCTTGCCATTACTTCACCCAAGGTGCAGACGACGCGCCACCGCATCCTCGGCATCCTCAATCATGCTGATTATCAGATCATCTTCTCCGACACGCCGGGCATTATAGAGCCTAAATACAAGCTGCACCAAAAGATGATGCAGCAGGTGAAAAATGCGTTGGAAGATGCGGATGTTGCACTACTCATCGCCGACATTACGCAAGACCCGGAGCATTTTAAGCCTATTGCTGAAGGCTTGAAGCTGCGTGTGCCCACATTGCTGTTGCTTAATAAAGCCGATCTTGTAAAGGCAAAAGATGAGCTGCCGAAAAGGGTTGCAGCCTACAGCGAGGCTTTCCCCCAATGGCAGGTTTTGAGTCTGTCGGCATTGCGAAATGATGGCATTAAAGAGCTAATGCAGCAGATAATAATGCATGTGCCCGAAGCGCCGCCTTATTACCCAAACGATGACATTAGCGACCGTCCGACGCGTTTTTTCGTTGCAGAAATCATCCGCGAACAGATATATGCGCTGTACCAGGATGAGATTCCGTATCACACTGCTGTAATCATTCAGTCTTTTGAGGAAAAGCAAACACTGGATGTCATCAAGGCAGAAATCATCGTCAGTCGCGAGACGCAGAAAATGATTCTTTTAGGCAAGGCCGGAAGCGGTATTAAAGAGCTTGGCATCCGTTCGCGAAAAAAGATGGAGGAATTCCTCCAGCGCAAGGTGCACCTGGAGCTGCACATTAAGGTACGCCCTAAATGGCGCGACAACGAAGCTTATCTGCGCGAGTACGGTTATGATAAATGAGGCCGCTGCAACGCTGGATGATATTACGCATTGGACCCCGACCGATAGCTGTAAGCGACTGGAAATGCTGCGCCTGGATCTGCTGCATCCGGTTGTGTCGGGGAATAAATGGTTCAAACTGAAGTACAACGCCGAGGAAGCGTTCCGCAACGGCAAAAAATGTTTGTTGACTTTTGGAGGAGGACATTCTAATCATCTGGTGGCCACCGCGTTTGCGGCAAGTGCATGGGGATTTCAATCTATCGGAATTGTACGCGGCCAATATGCCGGTCAGTACTTTACCACCACGCTTAAGACGTGCGAATCGTATGGGATGCGGCTCGTCATGGCGACAAAGGCCGGGTATGACGCATTATTAGACAGAGATTTATCTGCTGAATTTCCAGGCGCGCACATTGTTCCCGAAGGTGGCGCCAATGCCGCCGGCGTTCGCGGTGCCGCAGAAATCGCCTGCTTGCTCCCTGACTATGCGACCGACGTTTGTATTGCAATGGGTACTGGCACTACGCTAAATGGGCTGGGGTCTGGAATAGCCACGCGCGGCAAACTTTCAAAGTGCAGCATTCACGGCTTCTACGTTGCCAAAGATTTTGCGCGCGCCGAAAGTCTATTCAGCCAGCTTGGGCAGCCGGCGCAACTAATCATTCACCCCGTTCTGGACCAGCGATTTGGCAAATGGACATCTGAAACTGAGCATTTTATACATGCGTTCAATAAGGAAACGGGCATCCCGTTAGATGTCGTTTACACCTCCAAGATGATGATGAAAGTAGAAGCGCTGCTGCGTGAAGGCTTTTTTCGTCCTGACAGCCGGATAGTGTGCATCCACACTGGCGGTCTGCAGGGCAATCCCGCCGGCCTATTCTCCGCCTAACGGCTATCTTGCCCCGCAATGGCAGCTACTCACGATACTCATGCCCCGCAAGGGCGCAGCCGGCTAATTCTATACATCCTGCTCGCAATGGCGGCGGGCCTCATCCTTGGTTATTTTCTGAATCAAAGACTGGCGGGCCGTACGCCCGAAGATTTGGACAAAGCGCTACAGCCGCTGACAATTCTGCCAGAGATTTTCTTACGGCTCATAAAGATGATCGTCGCGCCGCTTGTGCTTACAACGCTCATTGTTGGCGTAGCGCGGGTGGGTGATATGAAAGCGGTCGGGCGCATTGGTGGAAAGACAATGCTGTGGTTTGTTTCCGCATCGCTGATGAGCCTTTTGCTGGGTATGCTGCTGGTCAACCTCTTCCAACCGGGTGCACAAATGCACTTGCCGCTGCCTACTGATACCACGGGCATCCCAAAAGCCGCGCTTTCGGTTAAGGAGTTCGTAGCCCACCTGGTACCTACCAGCATTATAGATGCAATGGCGAAGAATGAGATTCTCCAGGTGGTGGTGTTTTCCATCTTCTTCGGTATTGCCGCAGCTGCGGTCGGGGAGAAAGCCGAACCGGTTGTCCGCGCGCTGGATTCCATTGCGCACATAATTCTCAAAGTCACTGGCTATGTAATGAAGGCCGCGCCGCTGGCGGTTTTCGGTGCCATGGCAGCGGTGGTAGCCAGGCAGGGGCTGAGCGTTTTGAAATCCTATTCGCTGTTTATCGGCGAGTTCTACCTTGGCCTCCTTATTCTTTGGGCTATTCTGGTAGGGGCGGGATATCTGTTTGGCGGAAAGCGCGTGGTTCACCTGGTGCCAAGACTCAAGGAGCCGCTCCTGCTTGCTTTTTCTACCGCCAGCAGCGAGGCTGCTTATCCAAAAACGATGATGGAGCTGGAGCGTGCGGGATGTCCAAACAAGATCGTGTCCTTTGTGCTGCCGCTTGGTTATTCCTTTAATCTGGATGGCTCTATGATGTACATGACCTTTGCTTCTTTGTTTATTGCACAGTCGTATGGCATTCACTTAGACATGAGTACGCAGCTTACGATGCTGCTGGTGCTGATGCTGACAAGCAAAGGCATTGCCGGTGTGCCGCGCGCGTCGTTGGTAGTCATTGCGGGCACGCTGGCCACGTTTCACATTCCCGAAGCAGGACTGGCGCTGTTGCTTGGCATTGACCCGATTCTGGATATGGGCCGCAGCGCAACGAATGTCGTTGGCAACAGCGTGGCTACGATGGTTGTTTCCCGCTGGGAAAGCTAATAACCGAGATAGCTGATCTCGCAGTAAGCCTTGAAGTCGCGCACATCCAGCGCTACCTTGGCGGCATTGCTAAGGGCAAGCGTGCAGCCTTTCAACTGCTTTGTGAGGGGCATCGGACCTAAGACTTTCACGTAAACAATGCGCTCATTGTTTATGTTCCTGACCCGAAGAATGCTGCCGCGTGGCGCGGTGTTGTGAAACGCATAAATGCCGCCTCCCTTTCCTGTGCTAAAAAATCCGGCGGTCGCAGTTTCCGTAACCGCACTGGCGCCGTAAGCTGTCTGAGCCTCCCATTCACCTTGCAGCGGCAGCTTGCGGATGACCATGACGCTGTCGCGGATGGGCATTTGCTGTTGCACAGGCGGTAACAAGTAATTTGGCGTATCAGTACGCTGCTGCGCATGCGAAATCACCGGCGCTAACAGCGCTAAAATGATGCGTAAATGCTTCATAGGCTCAATGCTTATTCGCACCTTCTTCTTTAAAAAAATCATCTTTCAAACCCACATTGATGCGGTAGCTCAGGTAGCGGATTTCAATACGGCCCTTTTTTGGAAGTTTAGGACCATCACTTTTCGCTACCGGCGAGGTGCCTTCGTCATAATCCATCGTCACGCCTTTTGGCAGTTTGTATTCTTTCGTCTCCATAACAAAAACAACCTTGTCGGGCAGGGCCTGCGCGGCATATTTGTCATAGCTCAACTCCATGCGCACTGTGCCGTTGTCGCGCGTTGTGGTCTCGGTGCGCACTGCCAGCAACCTGGCTTCATCTACCCATACTTTTGAGAGAACTATGTCGCTTTCCCCTTCGGGGATGACTTTGATAATGCGTGTCGGAATGCCGCCAATAGCTTCCCTGCCTGCGTCTATGACGGTAGCGGCTCCGGAAGGCATCATCTTGTCAACGCTGAGTGTTACGCTCTTGCGTGGCAGAATGGAAATGCCGCCGTCGCGCTCCAGCTTCAGCTTACCCGGTGCTTTATAATACAGTTTGCCGGCAAGCAGTGGGACGCGCATGAAGGAGACGTCAATTTTCATCCGCACATCCGCAACATAATCCTGCACAGAGAGCATTCTTTCGCGCAGCGAATAAAATAGCTTTGTCGCATCTGGCGTTTGCGCTTTTGTGCCTGCACCGACGAGCAACAACAGGCTAAGCACCGCAAAAAAGCCGCTGCGCTTCTGTCGCTCCTTCTGCGCCTTTGCGTGAAAAGTCATGACTGAATATCTTTTCTATTAAAAATGAAAACCGCCGCCCCTACCAACCCGACAATGTAAGCCCCAAGCACCGCTGCCGACCTGCCGATGGCTGCATAAGGAACCGGATCGGAAAAAAATCCCTTCCAGCCAAGCATATGCGTGGTGAGAAGCCCCGGCTTAATGGCACTGAAAAGTGGCAGGTCCAGGTTGGAAATGATAGTGAGCACAATCACAATGCCCATCGTACCAACAATGGGGCCAATTGCATTGGAGGAAAGCACGGAGAGAAAAACAGATAACGCTGCTACTGCCATCATAGCCAGCGCGGCAAAGCCGAATGCGCAGAAATAGCGCCACAGAATATCGTCGCGCAGCAGGATGACGACCTCATAGCTTTTGGCGATGATCAGGTCGCCCTTGCCGAAAAGCAGGAGCGATACGAGCAGACCCGTTACGGCTAGCCAAACGAGTAGCGCTATGGAATAAACAACAGTCGCGATGTATTTACCTATGACCAGCTTCGCACGGCTAATGGGCTTCGTAAGCAATAGCCGTAGGGTGCCGGCGCCAGATTCGCCAGCCACTGCATCTCCTGCAACAAGTGCCACCAGCAGCGGCACATGCACCAGGAGCAATCCGAGAATGAGGTAAGTAACGAAATATCCGTTCAGAATTTTTCCTGTCAGGTCAAACTGAGCGTTGACGCCTTGCAGAATGAAATCTGAAAACTCCTGTCCATTGGCCAGCAGTGCTACCTGCACAAGGGCCGTAATGGCCGTCACCGTAGCAAAGGAAATGTAGGTGCGTGGCTTGCGGAAAATCTTGTACAGTTCAATGCGCAGCAGCGGCCACATGGTGTTTGTTTTCTTCTTGTGTGAGGGATAAGAAATAAGCTTCCAGCGAGTGCCTGGCGCCGATGCTGCGAATAGATGCACCCTGCGCAACCAGCCAGCGGGTGAGCTCCGGCACGCCGTCCGGATGCATTTTCAGAAGCAGTTTATTAGGAGCTGCACTTTCCACATGCGTAGCCCAATGCCCATCTGCGCAAACGGCGGCGGCTATGCGGTCGTCCGGCTCCAGCGAAATTTCCATCAGCGTATCGGCAGGGTGCAGCAGGTCGCTGACGGCGCCTTCTGCAATCTTCTTTCCTCTGTGAAGAATCAACATGCGCGTAGCCATCTGCTCCACCTCGTGCAGCAGGTGACTGGAAATAATCACCGTCTTGCCGTGTTCATGTGCAAGGCGCAGGATGAGCGAACGCATATCGGCAATGCCCTGCGGGTCCAGGCCATTGGTAGGCTCATCCAGCATCAGGATATCGGGCTCATGCACCAAGGCAATGGCAATGCCGAGCCGCTGCTTCATGCCTAGCGAGTAAGCCTTCACTTTGTCGTGCTCACGGCCTTTGAGGGAGACGAGCTGCAGCAGTGAGTCCAGCCGCGCCTTTGCTGGCTTAATACCGCTTAGCCGCGCGAAGATGCGCAGGTTATCCAGCCCGCTGAGGTAGCCGTACATGTCGGGTCGCTCTATAATAGCTCCGATGTGCTTCAATTGTTCGCGGTTGAATGCTTTTTCCTTAATGTAGATGTTGCCTGTCGTAGGCCTTATCATCCCCAGCATCATGCGCATCGTAGTGCTTTTGCCGGCGCCGTTTTGCCCCAGGAAACCGTAGATATCACCCGGCAGTATGGAGAATGAGAGGTCTTCCACAGCACTTAATGCGCCGTAATGTTTGGAAAGGTTTTCAACCTGAAGGATGGACGACACAAAGAGTTTATTGGCCTATGCAAGGTAGCGTGCCGAATGTGGCGTGTAGAAACGTATATGGATGCTTTGCAAAACTTTATGGCGTTACGCGACCATGGGGACTTCCCTACCTAGATATCGCATCAGCGCCAGCTCTTTCATCTTCGCTTCCAGCATCACATCCACCGGCTTTCCATAGGTAAGGATAGGCTCATGCAGGTAGTCGGCATGGGCTTCTTTTTTTGCCGAGGGTTCCTCAAACTCTTTGCGTGAGGAGGAGAAATGGCAGACAGGCCTTAGGTCCCAGGTTTCGTATGCGGCATGGAACGCTTCTTCCTCGCTCAACCCGCCCGGGTGCAGCTTGTGGTGGAAATAGTCAAAAACAATGGGCACACCACAGGCACGGTGCAGCGGTAGTAATTCTGCCACTGAGAAAAGGCCCGGCTTGTCGTCATTCTCCACCGTCAGGCGTAAGCGGATATTGTCCGGCAATGCCGCATAGTTTTCGGCAAATCGTTCCAGAGTAGCAACCTTATCGCCATAGGCGCCGCCTACGTGGATGTTGATTTTATTGTGGTGCGAGGGCGGCAGGCCCATCAGGTCAAAAAGCTGGGCGTGTATTTCTAAATCACGGATCGTATTGGCCAGTGTGGCACCTAAGCCTGCAAGCTTATTGAAAGGGCCCGGATGTGTGCTCATCCGGACAGGCAGCTTGCCGCAGTCCAGCAGAATGGCGCGAATGGCTTCAAAGTCAGGCATGTCTTCCAGCTGGTATTCGGATGCCCAGGGAAAGAGTTCTGATGTAATCCGGAATACTTCTATTCCATTGGCGACATTCCATTCAAGAATGCGCAGCAGGTTCTGCACATTCGCCAGCGCCAGCTCTGAGGCGTACTTGATGCCTTTCTCTGCGAAGGTGCGCTTGATCATACCGCGGTTAGTAGTGATGCCTGCTTCCGCAAGCGTCATATTGATGCAGGCATAGCCAAGGCGGAGCGCTTCCATATGCGCATAGTAAACAAAGCTGTGCCCGGATTGTTGGACGCCAATCTGATTTTGGAATGCTTTGCCCTAGGTAACCATGCCGGATACTAACTGCATTCAACCTTACGGCTGTATGCCTTGGCGCTGCATGTCGGTGTACTGCCGGATTTTCAGATACTTTGCGAAGGCGGCAAAGGCCGAATTCTTGCACACTACATAGCCAAAATAGCCATCCAGAAAGCCGCCGCGAATAACGTAGAGCATAAAGAACATCCATTTCGGTGCCAGCCACAGCTTGAGCAGAGAAACCTTCTTGTCCCGCGCTACATCAAAGCGCGCACCGATTTCCGAGTATTGCTCAATCTTTTTCAGGTGCGACGAAATGGTTGGGAAAGAATGATGCAGTATATCGCCCTTTAGAAAACCGACCGACGTACCTGCGTCCAATTCAAAGCCTTCATGCACCTTGTCGGCCTTCATGTACCCTTTAGTCTTGTCCCAGAAGCGCATTTTTGGGTTAGGATACCACCCGCAGTGGCGTATCCATTGGCCACAATAGTTTGTCAGGAAGTTGAACTGATAGGCGTCGTACTGCTGCCTGTCTTTTATTTCCAGAATACTTGCGCGCAGGGTAGGGGATAGTTCCTCATCTGCATCTACCGATAAAATCCAGTCGTGCCGCGCAGCATTCATCGCCACAATTTTCTGCTCGCCGTAGCCTTCAAACGGGTGCTGGATTACCTGCGCGCCCAGAATACGGGCAATTTCCACAGTATCATCTTTTGAAAACGAATCAACTACGATTACCTCATCGGCCACACCTTCCAGGGCATGCAGACAACGGGCGATGTTCCGGCTTTCATTAAAAGTGATGATGATGGCGCTGATAGGCATGTGCGGTAAAAATAGGAGCAACCGGGATTACACTTCAGCGTTTCGGTATATGGATGTATTATCTTAATGACCAATGATAGAATCCGGAGAATATATTTGCGCCCATGCAATTCCATTGGCTGCTGCCCGACGTCAAGGGCGTCCCGGTGCTCATGTACCACCGCGTCTGGCCAAATCAGCGCGACGGCCTCACGCTCACGCCTGAAGACTTGCGTGCGCAATGGACCTACCTGCGCGAAGCCGGCTACGTTTGTCTCACAATGGAGCGCTTCCTGAAGATTATGCGCGGCTCAGAGCGTATGCCAAAAAAGGCATTTCTGCTCACTTTTGATGATGGCTACCGAAACAATCTGATGTACGCGCTGCCGTTGCTGGCAGAATTTGGCTGGGAAGCTACCATCTTCATCATAGCCGGCACGCTGGACGGGCAATACCCGATGGGTGAAGGGATTGACGAAAAGCTTTCGGTAGCGGACCTAAGGCAAATGGCGGAAGGCGAGCATATTTGTCTTGGCCTGCACGGCTACCGACATGAAAACTTTGAGGAGCATTCATTGAAAGATATTCGGGATGCGCTTCAGCAAGGCTTAGCGGCATTTGAGGTGTCCGGCCTGCCTTTTAAACCCGTGCTTGCCTATCCGTATGGCGCTCGTCCTTCCGGCAGTGCGTCGGACCAGTTGAAAAAGCGCCTTAGCGCCCTGGGCCTCAAAGCTGCTTTCCGGATAGGTAATAAGCCGCAAACCGTACCAACCAGCGATGTCTATGAGCTGCGCCGAATTGATATTCGCGGAGAAGATAGCCTGGAAGATTTTCAAATAAAGCTGCGCAAAGGCAAGCTCAAACCGTTCTAAGCTATTTCGGAAGTATAATCAGAGGCGTGGTGGTAATTGTATCGCTCACATTACCCGCGCGGTCTATCACCCACATCTGATAGGTCAGCGTATCACCGTGCAGTTTATGCAGGGTATCCTGCCTTGGTAACAGGAAAATAGCCCGGAGCGCGATCTCGCCCTGACCATCCAGACCATTTACAGGGTCGCGCGCATCGTCAGGAATAGCAGGAAAGAAGAAGCGCGAAATCGGAATAGTCGTGTCGCGGCTGTCGCGCAGGTAAACATCGTACTTACCGGTAGCGGGGTCGTTGCCCAGGTCTCCATCGCCATCTTTAAAGCCAAAGCCAAGCTTGGCCGTGTCGGTGATAGAGCCCGCATGAATAGAATCCGGCGCGAAGTAGAGGAATTGAATGACCGGGGTGTTGGAATTATTGTTCTTTTTGCAGGCTGTAATGCCGGCAAGCGCGGAAAGAGACAGCAATAAAAGCAGCGGCCAAAGTTTCATGCTCTCAAAGTTATCTAAAAGCGGGCAGCAGCTACTTGCTCCCGAAATCTACGCAGCAGGAATTAACAGCTACGGTTTTGAAGGCACCGCTATGGAGCTTTTTAGCCTGCAATATGAGCAAAACAGCCTCTACCACAGCTTTTGTGATGCATTGCGCAGATCGCCGGATAACGTGACCAAGCTGACAGAAATCCCATTCCTGCCCATTTCTTTTTTTAAAACACATACGGTGCTGAGTGGTGCCCGGCCGTACAATATTCCGCTCGTATTTGAAAGCAGCGGTACAACCGGCGAAGTGCCGAGCCGCCATTATGTTGCTGATGAAGCCTTGTATGAGGCAGCGCTATTGCGGGGCTTTGCCGATGCCTTTGGACCACCGGAAGATTATACCTTCCTGGCATTACTTCCATCTTATCTGGAACGCAGAAATGCGTCGCTTGTACACATGGCCCGTGTGCTGATGGCTCGCGGTAAGCCGGACAGCGGTTTCTTTCTCCATGAATGGGAGTCGCTTGCCTTACAATTGCAAACACTTCGCGCTGCCGGTCGCAAAACGATTCTGCTGGGTGTAACTTTTGCCCTGTTAGACTTTGCAGAGGCCTGCCCAATGGATCTATCTGGCATTACTGTAATGGAAACGGGGGGTATGAAAGGCCGGCGGGAAGAATGGACACGAAGTCAGGTCCATGAATTTCTACAGGATCGGTGGCGACTGGAACACATTGCCACAGAGTATGGAATGACCGAGCTGCTATCGCAGGCCTATGCGCAGCGCGAGGGCCTGCTGACGCCGGCTGCCACCATGCGCGTTCTTGCGCGCGACCTTACAGATCCGCTGGCGGTTGCAGCCCATGGCAGCGGTGCGCTCAACATCATTGACCTCGCGAATGTCTATTCGTGTGCTTTTATTGCCACAGAAGACATCGGCATCGTGCACGATGTGGGTTCGTTTGAGGTTTTGGGTAGGATGGATAACGCGGCCTTGCGCGGCTGCAGCCTGATGACAGCCTGAACCCGCAAAGTTTTTTGGCAGGAACGGGTCTCGCCTTTATCTTCGCAGCCCTTAAATCATTAGGGCTCTGCCCAGGTGGCGAAATTGGTAGACGCACCGTCTTCAGGTGGCGGCGCCGTAAGGTGTGATGGTTCGAATCCATTCCTGGGCACAAAAAAAGGTCAGCATCTGCTGGCCTTTTACTTTTTTGGGTAATATCACTCCCTGCCCCAGGCACGCCCACGTTTTTGTGCCTAATATCTGCCCATGTAATCTTTTGCAAGCTTTGGCCCGACCCAGTCAACTTCTATCGTCCGAAGCGTTAATACCCGGGAAAGGTCTTTCACTGGGAACTGAAATACCCAGACCATTTTGCTTCTCGCAGCGTTGTACTTGAGCTGAACCTGGAAATGTGAGGTATAGAACTTACTAAGCTTCGCAAAATGTGTGGCATAGGCAAGCACGTTTGGCCAAGGCGCCAGCGATGACCGGTTTGCATAGCCTGATTCCGGCCAGTTAATAAATAAGAGGCGTCCTTTGTGATCTACGCGCAGTTCCAGCTCATACAGCTCAACGCCCAGTGCTGCATCGCTCAATTGAAAACGAAGGTCATACATCGGTACGGAACGTCCTGAATCCTGCTCCAAAGCAAAAGCTTTAACGCTATTGGAGTAAATCACCTCACCCGTAAAAAATCGCAGGCTATCTGCCACATCGCCCATGCGGGAACTTCAGGACAGCTGCGATACTGGTCTGAATGATCGGTGTCAGCTCTGCAATTGCAGAGACAGGTGTAGCGCTAGTGGTTAAATTAATCACCTCTCGCACACCGCCATCCTCCTGTGCCGCCGCTGTGCTGGCAAGGCTCACAGACAGCAATATCCATCCCAAGAGCTGTTTTGCGGCTGCCATTTTCAATGATTGATCACGAAGATACTTTGAAGGGTGCCGCGACGACAAGTTGTCCGCATTGCGCACCCAGTAGACTACCCCAATGCGCCAAAGATGCTTATCGCTTCCGGAGCATTCTATATTGCAAGCCATCGCCAGCTATTGCTGCTCCATATGGCAACGTGGCAAAGACGCTGTCGGCCACTCCCATATCTGATATGTTGATGACTGGCAATCCGGTGCGCATGTGGTAGCCGGGCAAGGTCTTCAGTACCCAGTCGCCAGGAATAGCATCATAGAACGGAAAATTGCGGCTTTGATGCCATGGGTAGGCTACCTCAGGAGTGATCAGAATAGGTAAGTGCTTAGCATCCGCCTCCCGTAAAGCGGTTTCTGTGGCACGATAAACAGCGAGTTTTCGTTCATAACGCTCTTCTTGAAAAGGTGCAAGCTGCGCATGGATACCCGCGTATATCACGCCGCCCAGCAATAAGCACGTAGCAATATCAGCCGGCCATTTCCGACACCTGTTATATCCCGCGTCCAGAAGCCAAATGAACAGAATGCTTATGGCCGGTATTGCAAAGGCATTAAGGCGTGACTCACCGAGTGGCAGCTTGCCGGCGAGAAATAGGATAAGCATCTCGCTTATCAACAGCACGCTGTAATACGCTACAATGGCCTTAGGAGCATCGTCCCAGCCTTGCCGGCCAAATAGCAGCAGGCCAAGCCGCATCAGAAAAGCAATTAACGCCAGATAGCCAAGAATGGTATTAAAGACGGAAAGCTCCAGAATTTTGGTAAAAAGGTCCGGCGCAACGCTCAGGGCCTTCCAGGAATAGCCGTCCCGCAGCATCAGGTGGCCCCAGAACATCTTCATACCGCCATCAGCCATCAGTTGGCGCACATCCACAAGGTAAAAAATGCCGTTGCCAATCATGGCTGCCACCAGAGGTAACGCAAAGCGTGCCATATTTTGCCGACTGTTTTCCGCGTTCTGACGGAATGCCCGCATCATTACCAATGCATATGCCGGCACAATCACAACCGGGTATGTATAGCTGAAGAACGGCATTAGAAAGCACATAAAGCACTGTAGCACATATCCACGGCGGCTCAGCTCACCACTCGCTAACCGAATCAGTTGAAGCAGCTGCCACATGGCTAAAAAACTCATCAGCATATCCATCGTGTACTGCTTGATCTGCACATAGTAGCCCGAGAAAGTAAGTGAGCAGACGGGCAGCAGTACAAACAGATACTTCAGTGGCGCTACATCCGGATAAATCCTGTTCATCAATCGCCATGTGCACAGTATGAGGCCGGTGCCAATAATAAAAGACGGCAGCCTCAGCGCGCTGTAACTGTAGTCAAGGGGAGCCGTGAAGCCTTTGATGATGCTCAGATACACGCGGGGAAACTGCTGCATGTAGTCCAATTGCGCCCACAACCGGGGTACGGAGCGGAATTTTAGGTTGAATATGATGCGCCACTCGTCCACCCAAAAAGGCTTCCATTCGTTCAGCACCAGCGCAGCGCCAAAAGCGACAGTGAACAACATCATGGCAAGGCATAACCACCGCGCGATGGTGTTGTAAGTGGAGCGGCGGTTGCCAGTAACCATGCTTCGCAAATTAGGCGAAAGCCGAAGGACGGAGGCACCTACGCCACTACATTTGTCCGTCATGCAGCACGTTCCGCGCTACGAAGCGCCCCATCTGCGCAAGGCAGCCATAGCCTCCATCGCCGCGCTGGCTGTCCTGATGCTGCTGGCGCTGTGGTATTATAAAGAGCGGATGATTTTCTCGGATGCCTCGTTGAAGTTCTTCCGGCGCGTCAATATACAAGACCTGGAAAGCTCACAACGGCGTTATGGAGCCTACGTTACTGAAGGGGTGCCGCTCGTACTTTCCTGGCTGCATGTGCCGCTGCGCCTTATACTCATCGCCTATTCCTTATCGTTCAGCGTGCTTGTGTTTGGTGTAGCCACCATACTGCTACGCTGGCGCCAATGGGCGCTGTGTATTATTATGGCGGCGTACTATCTGCTTTACGTCAGTCAGTCGTTTTTCTGGACCAACAATGAGATTCACCAGTCTGTGGTGTGGATGTTCCTGGGCTTTGGGTGCCTGATGCGGGGCGCAGAGGCCCCTAAGACAAAGCATCTGACCGCTTTTCTGGCCCTGCAGGCATTTGCAATAATCACACACCCGCTCGTCGTGGTGCCGCTGTTCTTCCTTTACGTTTTCTTCTGGCTGGATGGTCGTACGCCCATTCGCGGGCGGACGGCCATTATTGGCACGCTGACGCTCCTTATGTTCGCTTCGATAAAGCTGTTATTGAGCAGCGGCCAGGATTATGACGGCCGGCGGATGTACAACCTGCTGCATTTGCACATCCGAGACCTGCCAGACGTATTGCATGGTCCCAACATACGCCTGTTTGCTGCACAATGTCTGAGCACATATTGGGCGGGCGATGTGCTCCTGTTTGCAGGCATCACAATACTGCTATTGAATAAAAAATTCCTGTCCTGCGCGCTCGTGTTGGGCACGGCCTGTGTGCTCATACTCATGGTTTGCCTTTCCTTTCCACAAGGTTACTACCTGTATTATCTGGAGGGCGAGTGGCAGTCGCTCGGTATAATCATTATGGCGCCGGTAGCGCTCTGTTTATTGCCACGCTTGGGCGGGACGGCGGCAGCAATATTGATAAGCATTGTGTGTATAATGCGGATTGCCGCTATTGTCCATGTGGCGCCCATTTATACCCGTCGCATGGAGCACATCAGTATGTTGCTGGAAAAAATGCGTGAAAAGGGGCTTACCAAAGTTGTCGTAAAAGCCACAGAAAGCTGGCCGGAGCCGGTTTTGTTTATGGAATGGGGCCTTGCTACCGAGAGCACCACGCTGTCCGCGCTTCAAGGCGATTATCCGCAACGTACAGCTTGCGCGCTGTGGCCGCACCAGCCGGAGCGTTTCCCGAAAGGCAATAAGGAAATGGTGTGGAATTTTGATTGTAAGCCGACAAGCGTGCTTAATCCCCGGTACTTCGCTATTGACACTACGCGCCCATATGCCGTAATGAGCTTTGAGGAATTGACGCGATAACCGAATCCGCTACTTCGCATCCAATAATGCCGCCACCTGCGCCGCCTCAACTCTTTTGATGCAATAGCAAGCATCAGGCTGCTCCCGGCAGTCGGTACAATCGGCCTTAAAGTAAAGCGCAACAGCATTTGGGCCTAAAGGCCCCCACCGGCCTGCATGCATGGGCCGGATTGATGGATAAATGCCGATAGCCTGCTTGCCGAGTGCCGCTGCCATATGTAATGGCCCAGTACTGGCGGCCACCAAAGCATCGCAGGAGGCTATGAAAGCGATGAAGGAGCGCAGGTCCATCCTGCCCGCAATATTCGTTACGGCATTGCCAACCTTCTGCAGCAACGGCTGAAGCGCAGATGCGTCGGCTGACGTGCCGGAAATGAAAATCTGAAACTTGTCTGCAGGAAGCAGGCGGACAAGCTCTTCAAAGCGTGCTAATCCCCATTCCCGAGCGCTGCCCTGACTGTACGGATGCAGAATAACATGACGTTTGCCAGGCTGCAGCAGCGCACCAAATTCCGGCGGCAGGGGCGGCAGGCGGTCAAAGGAATAGAGCCCCCCCAGCGCTGCCTGACTACCCGGCGGCTCAATGCCAAGCGGTGAAAGCAGCTCGGCATTGAGTTGGGCTTCGTGCAGGGGAGAGTGGCGGCGCGAAAGCGTGACCAGTTTATTGCACGTCATCCAGTGGTAGGGACGGCTGGAGGTGCCTATGCGCTGCCGGATACCGCCGCGCCAGGCGTGCATAGCAATGGCCTGTCGCGGGAAGACATGGATAATAGCGCCCCATTTGGCAGCAGGGCGCTTTGATTTCAGGAAATCGTCCATGTCGACAAACTCATCAACTGCGCTGCAGCACTCAATAACAGCCCGTGTGTACTGTTTGCCCATAAAGCCTATATGCGCCTCGGGAAAGCGCTGCCGCAGCAGGGTGGCAAGCGGCAGTGTCAGCATTACATCCCCAATCGAGTCTACTCGGCTGATAAGAATGCTGCGGGGCGGATGAATCATTAGAGGCGGTAGCGAATAAGATGTTGATTAACGGGCGCTTTATAGACTATTGTGTCTACGGCCCCGTTGTTGCTGTGTAAG
The DNA here is from genome assembly GCA_963782125.1 of uncultured Bacteroidota bacterium. Lineage (GTDB taxonomy): Bacteria > Bacteroidota > Bacteroidia > Chitinophagales > Chitinophagaceae > UBA1952. The sequence continues at coordinate 628,316 of CAWAID010000006.1, read as the reverse complement.
GCTGCGTAAATTTATGAGCATGAGGAAGAAGGGACAAAATACTAGAAGCGTCCGAATTATAATAGGCATGTTAATCATGCTATGCTGCTCGCTTGGTGCGGGGCTTGTGCGTGCACAGGCTGAAAGCAATCGTGGGCCAATTGCCATCCTCCAGCCGGAAGATGGAACTCCGGCTGGCGCCCGAATGATCGCGGAGCGTTTTTTTACCGGGACAAGTACCGACGGCAGTTGCGCTTATTACGAGCTATTGCTAGACGCGGAGCGCTATGCCGCCTCCAATGGGGCGAACGTTCTGCAGGTTACTTCCCGCACGGAGCATTCCAGAACGCGGCGTTGTGATGGCATTGCGGTGTCGTTTTACGAGCTGGGAAACCCAAGGGGGCCAGAGCAAACTTTCTGCTGGGACAGCACGCACCCGTTAAGCTGGGACGATTTTCGCGGTCCGGTCCGCCGAGGAGCCGGAGATTATATTGCGGCCGAGACTTCCTGCGGGATTGCCATTGAGACCAGCCTCGTAGGTAATGGCGAAGCGGCGAAAGTTTACGTCTTTAATACGTTTGACAAGCAGAAATCTTGGGTGCGCGAGGGCTTCCAATTGCCGGAAGTATTGCAGCACGAACAGGGACATTGGGACATTTGCGAACTGTACACCCGGCACATGCGTGCACGTTTTGATGCGGCGCATATAACAGGTGCAAACCTTCAAAGCGCAGTATCCCGCATTTACGATGATGTCAGCAACGAGTACACAGCTAGGCAGGAGCAATATGAGCAGGAGACCCAGCACGGTACGGTAGCGCGGGAGCAACAACGCTGGAGCCGCATGATTGCCGATGAACTGACTGCCTCATCGCTGAGTAAACTATAGGCTGCATTAATTGCTCTTTTTACAAACGCACTTACTTTCGGCCATGCGATTTACCCTTCTTGTTATTCTGCTGCTTGTTCCACTTACTCTTTTTGCAATCGTAAAGGATAGCAGTGTTGTATTGTCGACGCCCAAAGGCAATCTGTACGGCACATTAACGATGCCTGCCGCCAAGGTGCCTGTACCGCTAGTCATCGTTATCGCCGGCTCGGGTCCAACAGACCGGAATGGAAATCAGGGGATGCGTATGCGCAATAATTCACTGCTCTATCTTGGCGACTCGTTAGCCAAACTCGGCATCGCTACACTGCGTTACGATAAGCGCGGTATCGCTGCCAGTAAAATGGCGGCCCCGGATGAAGCGAGTCTTCGCTTTGGGAATTACATTGAGGACGCTGCAGCGTGGGTACGAAAATTTTCCGGCGATAAACGATTCTCTAAGATTTTTATTTGTGGCCATAGCGAAGGCTCGCTCATAGGGATGGTAGCCGCGCAACAGGCGCCTGTTGCAGGGTTCATATCCATTGCCGGTGCCGGCACCCCCGCTGATTCCGTTATACTCCGCCAGCTTGCCGCGTCGCCAAATATTCCTAAAACAATGGTGGACAGCATGCGGATGTTTTTTGGCATGATGCGCCGCGGGCAGCAGATTGATTCCATTCCACCCGGTTTTTATCAGGCATTACTGCGCAAGAGCGTGCAGCAATATGTCAGCTCCTGGATGAAGTACGACCCGGCACAGGAAATTGCCAGGCTGAATATGCCCGTACTAATCATACAAGGCACTACGGATATTCAGGTAGACACTATGCAGGCGCATTTGCTGGCAGCGGCAAAGCCTGGCGCAAAGCTTGTGATCATCCAGAAAATGAATCACGTTATGAAAGAGGTAGATAGCGATATCGCGAACAACCAGCTCACCTATATGGAGCCGAATTTCGCACTGAAGCAAGAGGTGGCGCCCGACCATCGCCGGTTTTATTTTTTCAACAGGTAAAAAATAGCGTCAGCGCACCGGCGTAACGGTATATCCGGCTTTGCGTAGGAGCGTGATCACGCCCTTTTCACCCCAAAGGTGCCCCGCGCCGACGGCAAAAAAAGTAGGCTGTTCCCGGGCCATCTTTTCCATACGCGGAATCCACTTTTGGTTGCGGTCATCCAGGAACGCGCCAAGGTCTTCGCCCAGCTCTTTCGAGTCATTTACCAATTGATAGAGTTGCGGCAAGTCTTGTGATTTGTAGGCGGCAAGCATCCGCGTATACTCCGACTTTGTCTTCGCAAAGGAATCAACCGTCTGCATGAGCATTGCTACAACGCTGTCGTCAGGCAGGGTATTGAATACGTCCACCTGCTCTTTTACATCTTCCAGGCCTTTGATTTCCTGTTTAGCCTTCTGCGCCTGCTCCATGATATTAGCTTCGTAAGAAACCGGAAATGCACAATTGACGCATTTTGCGGCAAGAAGGCTTTCCAGCACCATTGGCTTCATCATCTGCATCTGGCTCAGATCCGCGCCGGCGGAATCCTTCATAAAATGACTCAATCGGGTCCACTGGTCGGGCGTAAAATAATCCTGAAGCTTTTTGCCATCCACACTCATAAATCCGCTGCTCGCCTCCATCAGCATTCCCGGGTCGTTCATATCCAGCTCAAAGCACACCTGCCGGCAATCGGCAAGGCTGCGCTTCATTGCATCTGTCCAGACATAGTCTTCCGGGCATAGCATGTGAATAGTGCCGAAGAGAAAGGAGGGCTTGGAAAGGGCCTTACCGGAAACCTTCCACAGCAATGATTTGGCATCATCCGGCTGCGCAGCCCTGCAGGAACCGAGCAGGAGCGTGGCAATCAGAAGCGCGGAAAAATGTCTCATAATCTTATTCAAAAAGGAGGGTGAGTCCTGCCAGCAATACGCCGGCAATCATTGCGGCAACCTTGCGGCGGGTAAGCAGGTGCTGCTGGGTGCCGCTTTCAAAGAAAATGGTAGTGGCAATGTGAATGAATGCACCTGCTACTACTGGAATGAGCGCTGTAACCGTGCGCGCCATGAAGCCATAATGCATGCCAAACCGGGATGCCAACAGTGCCGAGCAAGGGGTTATGAGCGAGAAGATTACCAGGCAGGCAAACGTCTGGCCACGACTGAAAACGGACTGCAGCAGAATACACAACAACATCGCTTCAGGAAGCTTATGCGCACCTACGGCAAGGTACAACGACGGATTTGTCGCGGCGCTCCGGTAGTTGAATCCAAGGGGCAGGCCTTCCATGAAGGCATGGATTGAAAGGCCTGCGAGAATTCCCATCACCGGAATTCCATGTCCGTGCTCATGAGCATGTATATGGGTGTGGCCATGCTCCACACCGTGCGTAGCGCGCTGGATGAGCAGTTGCAGGAAAAAACCGGCAAGCAGGTATTGTCCTGCGCGCTGTGGCAAGTCCTGAAAGGTCTCGGGCAATAAGTGCAGGCAGGTGATGCCAAGGAGAAATGAGCCCGAGAAAGCCAGCAGCAGGTGCATTCTACGCTCGTCAGGCGGGCCGGTGAGCAAGGGCAATGCACTACCGGCAAGGGTGACGATAAACAGAATCAGATCGGGCAGTAAATGCATAAGGGCGAGGCCGCAATTTAGGATTATCACAACCTTCACCTGACAGCCTTTAAATGCTACGGCATGGATTTTTCCACCATGGGCATACTAAGCCTCCCATAATGAGCCTCAATATGGAATTCCTGAATCCACATAAATCAAGCGGCATCCTACCCGCCACCGGCAGGCTGCTCATTGCCGAGCCTATGCTTGGCGACCCTTCTTTTTCGCGTAGCGTCGTGCTGCTCTGCGAGCATGGCCCTGATGGCTCGGTTGGCTTTTCGCTCAATCGGCCTACCGAGCATACGCTGGGCGACTTGCTGCCGGAGCTTTATACGCCGCTGCTGCCCGTATTCCAGGGCGGGCCGGTTCAGCTGGATACATTGCATATGCTGCACCGGACACCGCTCGCATTTGGCGGCACGGAGGTGGCGGATGGCGTTTACTGGGGCGGGTCTTATGAGGCGCTGCAGGAGAGCGTGATGCACAACAGCTATCAGCCCATTGACCTGCGGCTGTTTGTTGGCTATTCCGGCTGGGGCGCCGGGCAGTTGGAGAAGGAGCTGGAGGAAGGTCCTGGATTGTGGCTAATGTGTCTTCCGAGCTGATTTTTGAAACCGACCCGGATGTGTTGTGGCGTAAAGCCATTGAATCGCTCGGGCCGGAATTTGCCTATCTGAATTTGCTGCCGATTAACCCGCAGTTGAATTAAAGAGCTAAGCGTAAGGCCATTTGACGCTGATAATGATAAAAAACACAGCCAGCCCCTAAAAGGCTGGCTGTGTGGTGTTAGTGCTTTGTCCTGTGCGCTACTGTATTAGTAACCTACGCCAGGCGGTTGCTCCGTCTGCCTTGATAATCACTCCGTATATACCGGGCGGGAGATTGCTTACATCCAGAGCTGTATGAAACTCTGTACCCTGTGGGCCATAGCTGCGGCGAATTACCTTAGCACCGTTAGCGGCATAAACAGTAATGCTTAATTCTTTTATGCCCTCGCGGGTGCTGAGCGATATATTGGTCAGACCCTTTGTAGGATTAGGTGATAAGTCTGTCTGCAAGTTGCTTAAAGTACCAACTCCTGCTTTAGTACTGAGGTCTATACCTAGGTCAAGGTAATTCCCATAGGTGCTATTTCCTTTGCTCCGCAAAGAATCGCGATTTCCTCCAAGCGTTCGTGGCTTGGTGCCGCTTACCGGAAGATTTGTCGCCATCAAGTGAAAACCTGTATTGTTTGGTTTGGGGCCCATAGCTACCTCAACTACAAACATTTTCTTCGGGTCATAAACGAAATTGCCTAATTGAGCATCAACGGGGATTTTTATCCATTTACCAACGGTATCACTGCCTTGTACCGTAAAGGAAGCGGCATTTAGGATCGTAGCCAGCCCTGTCTTAAAAGTATCATAGATAGTGCTGCCGGTTTTAAAAAAGCTATCTGTAGTGTACCCAATTTTTATAGTCAGATTATTGTAGACCGCAGGTGCAGGGAAGCCAAATGTATCTCCAACCCTAAGGTATATTGCAGATATCTGACCGGAAGGCATACCCAAGAAATCAGAGGGATAAAAATACATTGGTACTTGACCTGAATACCAGTAAAGCCTAAACTAATAGGTGAGGGGCCACTTCCAGAATATTTAGTGCATTTGTATTGCGGAGTTTGTGCAAAGGCGGAATACAGTAGACAGAAGAAGAGCAAACTCAGTACAATAACACGTCTTGTAGCTGTAAAAATGTTTCTGCCGCGGGGGGGGGGGGCAGGTATTGCTTGCTGCTCGGCAAGGGTTGCGTGTACTGTTTGCTTCATAAGCTTCGCAATAAAATATTTGTAGCTCAAATCTAAGTTCTTTTGAATCAAATAGAGAAGGCAATACTGTGGTTCGCAGGCAGATAAAACAAAGCCCCGGCAGACGCCGGGGCTTTATCATGAAGGCTGCCAAATAATTACTTGCCAAACGTTCCCGCAAACATTGCCGCATCAGACACATTGCGCAGCGCGCCTGTCCAGCGGTTATTCAATGGGTTGGTATCACCGTCTGCCTTGGCAATAACGGTAAAGCTGCCATCTAGACCTTCTGGCAGGCTAAGAGGAATTACCGCATCGTCCAGTGAAGCAATGGCCGTATTATAAGTGACTTGTGAAATTTCCTGACCTTCCTTTAAAACGCTGATCTGAATATGATGAACGGGAACAGTGCTGAAATTCTGAACCCGGATTTGAGCCTTATTTCCGTTGCTTACCGTAGCGTCCAGCAGGCGAACATCTGGTGTAGCCGCCGGGCGTAGCTTGGTATTAAAGAAGGATATTTCAGCATAGATTTCCTCAGCAGTGGCGCCATGTAATGGGCGAACAAGACGGTCTGGTGTTACGAGGAAAAGACGGGTGCCCGTAACAGAATACAGCTCTTGCCATCCGCGTCCGTTTAACACCTCGTCGCCTTCTGTCATATGAATAAACTGGAGGCCTGCCGGCAGGTTATTATCAGACTCATTAGCCATCACCTGCACATTGACAAAAACTACGCGGATGTCTTTAGAAGAGATAGCATCGCCATAGTTAGCGCCATGTTCTCTCACCAGCTTTTGTAACGTACCGGAAGCCAGGAGGCGCTCTGATGACTGTGCGTGCGCGTCGCCAATGGCCATTACTACCGGCTTGCCATCTTCCAGCATTTTATAAAGTGACGTATAAGAGGCATTTTTAAATGGAGCGTCGGCGATAGACTGCACCTGTGCATTAACAACAGTGGTAAACAAGCTGATAACAAATGCCGCTGCAAAGCTGTAAATGGTGCGCATAGAACTCATTATTTAGGTTTAAGCCTCGCCGACAATGTTTATTTTCGTCTTAATGATAACAAAGCGGCGTCTCTACTTACTTATAAAGGTTGTGCCCTTGTTAACCCTCTTGTCATGTCAAAGATATGCGGCTCGTAACGAGATTGTTAACGAAAATGACACATATTTTTCAATTAAACAGTTTGTGGCCGACCAGATTGATTTATATAAAGGGCAGCCTCTGAGCCTCTATAAAGTGACGTATTTAAATGGTCATGTGGACTCTACACTGGTTAACTTTATGAATATGGATTGGTCGCCGGTCTTCAATATGTTCATCGCGACGGACATATCCAATAAGAAATTTATAGGAAAATATGATTTTGCGCAGTATGAAGACGACCTGACGGCCACCCGAAACTTCATCTATACCGCAAAAGAGCCGAAGCTGTTTACAAGAGCTTTACAAATAGCCACCGACCCAAGTAACAATCGCATTACGTCCATTTATATAGAAACCGCGAAACAAGACTTCTTTGGGACTAACAAGCAGAAATTCCTGTATATACCTATGCGCATTATTCAGATCCAGGAATTTCAATCCGGGAAGCTTGAAAATGGCCATTCAATGCGGGTAGAGTATCGCTTTCTTGGCAGTGAAGATGGGGATGATGCTTAAAGGTTTTCAAAGCTTTGTTACTGATTTGCGGTGCTGTTTTTTTACGGGCATAAGGAGGGAATTATAGCATGACTAAAGAGAAGTTTAGTGAAATAGCACAGTCTGTGCCGCATGAGCCGGGATGTTACAAATACTACAGTGCGGCTAATGAGCTGCTTTATGTTGGAAAAGCCAAAGACTTACGCAAGCGGGTTTCTTCCTATTTTACAAAGGGAGACCACAACTATAAGACACGGCGCCTCGTTGAACTCATTGACCATATTGAGTTTACAGTAACCAACACAGAGCACGACGCGTTTTTGCTTGAAAACTCACTTATCAAGCACTATCAGCCCCGTTTTAATATTGATTTAAAAGACGATAAGACTTATCCCTATATCGTCATTAAAAAGGAGCATTTCCCGCGTGTCTTTCTCACCCGCCGCGTTATCCGCGATGGCTCAGAATATCTGGGGCCCTTCACAGGCGTTTGGCGGGTGCGGGAATTGTTAGACATCATCAAGCAAAATATCCCACTGCGTACCTGTAATCTGAATCTGGCGCCGTCGCAAGTGGCAAAGGGGAAGTACAAAGTGTGTCTGGAGTACCACCTTGGCAACTGCAAAGGGCCTTGTGAAGGGCATCAGAGCGAGGATGATTACCGGCAAAATCTTCAGTGGGTGCGCCACATTCTGAAGGGGAACACAGCGGACGTGATCCGCGACCTAAAAGCACAGATGGGAGAATGGGCGGCGGAGCTGGAATTTGAAAAGGCAGAAGTGCTAAAGCAGAAGATTGACGCGCTGTCGCAGTTTCAGGCAAAGAGTACGGTGGTGAATGCCACGCTCGGCAATCTGGACGTTGCGACCATACTTACCGAAGATGGGCATGCATTTGTCAACTATATGATGGTGAGTAATGGCGCCATTATCTACGCCCGCACCATGGATATTGAGCGCAAAATGGATGAGGAAGCAGCAGATGTCCTCTCACTGGCTGTAGCCCGGTTCCGGGAGATGTACCAAAGCGTGGCTACTGAGGTCATTGTGCCTTTTGAGATTGATGTGGCAGAGGAAGGCCTGAAGGCAATCATCCCGAAGGCCGGCGACAAAAAGAAGCTGCTGGATCTAAGCCTGAAAAACGCAGAGTTTTTTCGGGAAGACCTGCAGAAGCGCAACCGACTGCTTATTGGCGAAGCCACCAAAAAGGCTACTAAGAACGAGGTACTGGTACAAATGCAGGAAGCGCTTTCGTTGCCTCAACTGCCGGTGCATATTGAGTGCTTTGACAATTCCAACTTTCAGGGGTCCTATCCTGTGTCCGCAATGGTTTGCTTTCGCGACGGGATGCCTGCAAAAGACGAATACCGCCATTATCATGTAAAGACGGTAGAAGGTATTAATGACTTTGCGTCCATGGCCGAGGTTGTTTACCGCAGGTATAGCCGGCTGCTACGCGAAAAAAAGTCTCTTCCGCAGCTTGTAATTATAGACGGTGGCAAAGGCCAGCTAAGTGCGGCCATGGAAAGCATTGACAAGCTAAACCTGCGCGGACAAATGACCGTGGTAGGCCTCGCCAAAAAAGAGGAAAGCATCTTCTTTCCCGGAGACACCGAGCCGCTGAACCTGCCCTACGATTCGCAGGCCCACCTGCTCATCCGCCGCATCCGCGACGAGGTACACAATCATGGCGTAACCTTTCACCGGAAGCTACGCAGCAAGGGCACATTTAAGAATGAGCTGGAGGACATTGCCGGTATTGGTCAGAAAACGGCAACCGAACTATTGCAACGCTTTCGCTCGGTAAAAAACATCAGTCAGCTTACGGAGCGGGAGCTGACAGGTGCCATCGGCCAGAGTAAAGCCTGGATTGTGTGGAAGCACTTTCACCCGGAAGAAGAGTAGCGGTTCGCTTATGTGGCATGGATTTTTTTTCAGCCTCGGCAAGAAAGAATGTCCTTTCCGCAAAAACAAGCGTCCCATGAAAAAGTACAGTCTGCTGCCTTTATTCGCACTATTGCTTAGCCTGAGCTCCTGCGAGATTATTGGCGGAATCTTCAAGGCCGGAGTTTGGTCGGGCGTGATTTTAGTAGTTGTGGTGGTAGGATTGGTCATCTTTCTGCTGGCAAAACTTTTTGGCGGCCGCAAGTAATAAAGGGCAATTGTCTGCAACATCTTCAACCATAATCAAAACAACCCGAAAACTATGTCACGTTTCATGACCGGCCTGCTAATGGGAGTAGGCCTCGGCGTACTACTCGCCCCCGAAAAAGGCTCAGAAACCCGCGAATCACTTGCCGAAACTGCCGGTGAATGGCGCGATAAGCTAAACCGCCTGGCCGGCCGTGCAGGCGCCCGTGTGGACGATCTTAAGTCTATGCTGGAAAATGAGGTAGAAGGACTGAGTGACGATGTGCGCAGCCGCATCCGTACTATTCTGGACGAAGGCAGCTCCGATGCTGGAAGCTCACGCGGGGGCGGAAGCACGGACAGCCGCAGTGGCGGTATGACCGGCACTGCTATCTAATCAAAAATCTGTATGATGAAACCGGGCCCGTAAGCCCGGTTTTTTTATTCAATAGTAAATATCAAAACTGCCGTTGGTAACGGAAGCAACAGCGCCGCCGGAAGTCATAGCTTCAAAGGCAAAGGTGCCGGCGACGTGTGTGTCATTGACCGTTGATATGGAAATGGCGCCGCTTTTAGCCTGAAAGGATCCGGAAGGTCCATCATATGCAGCATCTGTACTTGAATCTATTGGATAAGAGGCCAGCGTGACATAGTTGCGGATATTCAGGCTGATTGTTTCTGACTTGCTGGTGCCTTCGTTGCGCGTCCCGGACACGGAAGCATGGCCACCACCGACATAGGCATTGTTTAGCGACCCAATGAAGGTCTTCCCATTCAAGGTAGCAGAGAATCGGCTGGCCGGGAATACCGGATCTGTCTGCGGGTCGGATTTCTTGCACGATGTAGCTGACAGCAAGAGGAACCCAAACCCAAAAAGGAGCTTTTTCAATACCGGGGTTTTAATATTTCTGAAGCATGACCGATGCGGTAGCTACTACGCCTTCCTCCCGCCCAATAAACGACAGGCTTTCCGTAGTAGTTGCTTTAATGGAGACGTCATCTGCAGAAATATGCAGCGTATGGGCAATGGTTTGCTGCATCTTTTCAACGTAAGGCCGGATTTTCGGTGCCTGAAGTAAAAGGGTGCTGTCAATATTCACCAGCCAGTAGCCTTTCTCGCGCACCAGTGAGTAGCAGCGGCGCAGCAGTACCTTACTATCAGCGTTTTTAAAGGTTGGATCGGTATCTGGGAAGTGCATGCCGATGTCTCCGAGACTCACTGCACCCAGCATTGCATCACAGATTGCATGGAGCAGCACATCGCCATCGGAATGGGCAACGCAGCCTTTGTGGTGGGGAATGTGCACGCCACCCAGCCAAAGCTCGCGGCCTTCTGCCAGTTGGTGGAAATCTATGCCCTGGCCGATTCTATATGACATTAGAAGTTTTATTTATTGCAATCCCATCGCCATTGCGCCGGCAATATTGGGATTCTCGGGATTGACTGTCAACTTTAGCAGCGCAGGGTGAATGATTAAGTCCATGTCTTCTATCGGAATGGCTCCGAGCAGCACAGTTTGGCCGAGCACAAGGGCACCCACAAAGCACTGGCGATTGGCAAAAGCCACTTTCACAGGCCCGACGTATGGACAAATCTTCTTTGAGCCATCGGCCACCGTGACTTCACGCTCTTCCAGTGTTTTTAGCTTTAACTGGTTAGCTATATGCTGTGGAATGCACAAATAGTTTGCGCCCGTATCAACAAGTGAATTAGTAGTAATAGGCTGAAGCTCCACCTCAATTGGATTTGACAGCGTTATTTGTGCATTGACGAGCCCCATGCTTACAAAGCTAACGCTGATTTATCCTACCAGATATTCAACCCAAATTGCTCCGCATATTCCTGCGCCTTTTCATAACCAGCATCCATATGCCGCAGCACACCCATCGCCGGGTCATTGTGCAGCACACGCTTCAGGCGCTTCTTTGCGTCTTTTGTGCCGTCGGCCACAATCACCATCCCCGCATGCAGGGAATAGCCCATGCCTACGCCACCACCGTGGTGAAATGATACCCAGCTCGCGCCGCCGGCAGTGTTGATGAGTGCGTTGAGAATGGGCCAGTCTGCAATAGCATCTGAGCCATCTTTCATGGCTTCTGTCTCGCGGTTAGGAGATGCAACCGAGCCACAGTCTAAGTGGTCGCGGCCGATGACGATTGGCGCTTTGACCTTCCCTTTCTTCACAAGGTCATTGAACATTAGACCCGCTTCTTCGCGCTCACCCATGCCCAGCCAACAAATGCGGGCAGGAAGGCCTTGAAAAGCAATTTTCTCCCGCGCCATCTTCAGCCAGCGGTGCAGGCCTTCGTTTTTGGGGAAGAGCTTCATCAGTGCCTTGTCGGTCGTGTAAATATCTTCCGGGTCGCCGCTCAGCGCTACCCAGCGAAACGGCCCTTTGCCTTCGCAGAAAAGCGGGCGGATGTAAGCCGGCACGAAGCCGGGAAAGTCAAATGCATTTTCTACTCCTCGCTTGTCCTTTGCCTGTCCGCGCAGGTTATTGCCATAGTCAAAAGTGATGGCGCCGCGCTTTTGCAGTTCCAGCATCAGGCGGACGTGATGCGCCATGCTGTCTAAAGAACGCTTGCTGTATTCTTCGGGTGCCTCGCCACGCAGTTTATTTGCTTCTACGACACTAAGCTCTTCCGGGAAGTAACCAATCAACTCATCGTGTGCGCTGGTTTGGTCGGTAAGCGTGTCAGGGATGATGTTCCGGTCAAGCAGTCGTTGCAGCAGGTCAATAGCGTTTCCGCAATAACCGATAGAAATAGCTTCCTTATTATTCTTTGCTTCTACGCTCCAGTCAATTGCCTCGTCTAGGTCAAATGTCCATTTATCTAAGTAGCGCGTCTCAATACGCTTCTTAATCCGCCATTCCTCCATCTCTGCCGCGAGGCAAACCCCTTCCATTCATTGTAATGGCGAGCGGCTGCGCGCCGCCCATACCGCCGAGGCCTGCGGTAACATTGAGCTTACCGCGCAGCGTGCCGTTGAAGTGCTGCTGAGCCAGCGAGAGATAGGTTTCGTATGTGCCCTGAACGATGCCTTGAGAGCCAATGTAAATCCAGCTTCCCGCCGTCATCTGCCCGTACATTATCAGCCCCTTCGCATCCAGCTCACGGAAGGTCTCCCAATTCGCCCATTTACCTACAAGATTGGAATTGGCGATAAGCACGCGCGGCGCGTCTTTGTGCGAGCGCAGTATGCCGACCGGTTTGCCGCTTTGCACCATCAACGTCTGGTCTTCTTCCAACTCTTTGAGGCAATTCAGAATTTTATCAAAGCTCTGCCAGTTGCGGGCAGCCTTGCCGATGCCGCCATACACCACCAGGTCTTCCGGCCGCTCTGCAACCTCAGGGTCAAGATTGTTTTGAAGCATTCGGAAGGCAGCTTCCGTTGGCCAGTTCTTACAGGTCAGCTTATTGCCGCGCGGGGAGCGGATGATGCGGTTGGTTTCTACGATGCCGGCCATGGGTCAATTCAAAATTTAAAATGCAAAAACTTGTCCTGAACTCGTTTCAGGATTCAAAAGGCGGCTCAATCCAGTTTAGCCAGTGCCGCTTCCAGACTCGCCTGCGTATGCTGCTCATCAGCCTGCTCGCGGTTAAACGGCTCACCAATTACCTTTTCAAAAAGCTCCATGTAGCGCTCTGAAATCTGCGTGATGACTTCCTTATCCATCTCCGGAACCTGCTGGCCTTCCGCACCTTGGAAGCCATTCGCCATCAGCCATTCGCGGACAAATTCCTTGGAAAGCTGCTTCTGTGGCTCGCCGCTTTGCTGACGGTCGGCATAGCCTTCCCTGTAGAAAAAGCGGGATGAGTCCGGCGTATGAATCTCGTCAATGAGCGTAATCACGCCATCGCGCTTGCCGAATTCATACTTCGTGTCCACGAGAATAAGTCCTTGCGCGGCGGCAATCTCTGTTCCCCGCGCAAACAGCGCTAAGGTGTATTTCTCTAACTGGTCATATTCCGCCTCCGGTATCAGACCACTGCTGATGATTTCTTCGCGGGAAATATCCTCGTCATGCCCCTCGGTCGCCTTTGTAGTCGGCGTTACGATTGGGTGGGGCAGCTTATCATTTTCCTTCAGGCCGTCCGGCAGGGGAACGCCGCACATCTCGCGCTTACCTGATTTATAGGCACGCCACATGCTGCCGGCGATGTAGCCGCGTGCAATCATTTCTACCGGATAAGTCTCGCACTTGTAGCCAATAGTTGCGTTAGGCAGCGGTACGTTGATGACCCAGTTTGGCAGGATGTCTTCCGTGGCGCGCAGCATAATGGCGGCAATCTGGTTCAACACTGCGCCCTTATATGGAATGGGGTAGGGCAGCACTACGTCAAAGGCCGAAATACGGTCGGAGACAATCATCGCGAGATACTTGTCGTTGATGGTATAAACGTCGCGGACTTTGCCGCGGTAAAAGTTGGTCTGGTTGGTAAAGTGAAGCATCGTGAAGGATTTGGGACGCAAATATAGGCGGTGTGGGAAAGGCTTATTTTTGGGAAATGGAACAGCCGAAGAAAAAAACGATACGCATATTCCATTCTTTTGAGGAGGCTGCCGAATATGAAGACCGAATCAACGCGCTTCGTACGCCTGTCCAACGGCTGAAAGACACCGTTGCGCTTATTTCAAGAGTGTATGGTGTGCCACTTGATGCGAAAATGAAGCGTGTCATTACTTTCCCCGCTCATGATTAATGTTCTGTATGATGAGCACCAAGTGGTGCTAAAAAAGCTTCTTGAAAAAGGAGTTGATTTTATACTGGTTGGCGGTTATGCTGTCATTGCACATGGCTATGAGCGCACAACCGGTGACATGGACATTTGGTTGAGGGCGGACAATGAAAATAAGCTTGTGCTATTGGATGCGCTTCGGGAATTGGACTTTGATGATGAGGGCCTTGATTATCTCCGCCAGCAAAATTTTGAAGCACACTACGTTTTCAGCATCGGCGATGAGCCGCTGAAAATTGATTTCATTACCCACATTTCGGGAATCAATTACAGCGAAGCAAAACCGGAAGTACACATTGCAAATGTGGAAGGTCTTGCGTTGCCCATTATCCATTTGCAGCATCTTGTCCTTTCTAAAATAGCGAATGGAAGGCTGAAGGATAAAGCAGACATTGAGCAGTTACAACGCATAGCAAGACAAACAAAAAAATAAAGGCGACTCATCCGAGCCGCCTTCAATAATAAATCTGAAATCGCAAACCGCTAAAGCCGCGCCTTTACCGCCGCAATATCCGCCAGCCGCTTCTCGGCAATCTTCATAGCCGCTGCCTGTGTATGGATGCCTTCGCGCTCGGAAAGGTCAAATATCTCCAGCGTACGGTTGTAAATCTTTTCCACATTACCTTTCACGCGGTCTGCATTGTATGTTTCCAACTCAGCAGCTACGTTGATAAGGCCACCGGCATTAATCAGGAAGTCCGGCGCGTAGAGAATACCTTTTTCAATCAGTTTCGGGCCGTGGACGTTCTCATCCGCGAGCTGGTTGTTCGCTGCGCCGGCAATGACCTTTGCCTTCATCTTGGAAATGCTATCATCATTCACCGTTGCGCCGAGCGCGCAGGGAGCGTAGATATCCATGTCCAGATTGAAGATGTCTGCGCCATCTATTACTTCTACACCGCGATGCTTCGCCACGGTTTCTTTAATCTTCTCGGCGTTGATATCGGATATATAAACCTTCGCGCCGGCGCCTATCAGATGCCCTACGAGGTACTGGCCCACGTGCCCCACACCTTGTACCAGCACTTTCTTTCCCGAAAGGCTATCACTGCCCCAGGCCTTCTTCGCGGCAGCCTTCATGCCTACAAACACGCCGTAGGCCGTAAACGGTGAAGGGTCGCCGGAGCCGCCCATGTACTCGGGCACGCCGGTTACGCTCTTTGTTTCCAGCCTGATATATTCCATATCACGCGCGGCGGTGTTCACGTCTTCGGCAGTGATGTATTTGCCGTTCAGGCTGTCTACAAACTTGCCGTAGCGACGCCATAGAGCTTCGCTCTTCTGCTTCGGGTCGGCCATAATGACGGCCTTGCCGCCACCGAGGTTGAGGTCGGAGATGGCGGCTTTGAACGTCATACCGCGTGAGAGGCGTAGGGCATCTACCACTGCCTCGTCGTTGCTCTTATAAGGCCAAAGGCGGGTGCCGCCGAGGGCGGGGCCGAGGGTGGTGTTGTGAATAGCTATAATGGCATTGAGACCAGAGTGTGGGTCGTGGCAAAACACAACCTGCTCGTGGCCCATGCTCTGCATCAGTTCAAAGACGGATTGATTCATGTGAGGCGTTTATTGCCGCAAACCTAATTCGGAAACGGCTAAACCGGAAATACCGCATTCGTATCTTGCAGCATCTTCTTTTTTGAATGAAAACGCTGAACGCCATTACCGACCCCGTATTTGTGAAGCCTGCCGCGTACAGTTCCCTTGAACGCTTCTACCTACGCTTCATTCGCGACGAGCGCGACCTGCCGTTTGTGAAGCTCGCGGTGCGTATTAGCCTCACACTACTGCCGCTCGCCGTCATCTGCTACCTGCCGTTTGTCAATGGCTGGTGGTTTGCGCTGGCTGCTGTGGCCTATCATTACTTCAACAACTTCGCTTACAAAGGCCCCTTTGGGCTGATGCTGCATTGCACCAGCCACCGCAAGCTGTTTAAGAAGGAGTATGAAGGCCTGAATCATTACATCCCCTGGGTGCTTGCCCCTCTCTTCGGCCACAGTCCGGAGACGTATTATACCCACCACATCGGGATGCACCACGCCGAGAATAATCTGGAGGCTGATGAGAGTACGACTATGCCTTACCAACGCGATTCCTTCGCGGGATGGGCGCATTACTTTGGCAAGTTTCTCTTTACCGGTATTTATCACCTTGCAGCTTACTTCTTCCGCAAAAAGCGCCAACGACTGCTGATGCGCTCTGTGCGCGGTGAGCTAATTTTTATGGCCTTTTGCGCCGCTTTGTGCTTTGTCAACTGGCCCGCTACGCTCATTGTTTTCATCATTCCATTCTTCCTCTATCGCCTCGTAGCGATGATGGGAAACTGGGCGCAGCACGCCTTCATTGACGCCTCCGACCCCGGCAATGCCTACAAAAACTCCATTACCTGCATCAACACGAAGTACAACGTGAAGTGCTGGAACGATGGCTATCACATTTCTCACCACGAGAAGCAGACGATGCACTATACGGAGCATCCCATCCACTTCCAGAAAAATCTGCCGCGTTACATTGCGAACGAGGCCATCGTCTTTGACGGCATTCACTTCCTGCACGTTTATATCTGGCTTATGCGCCGGCGCTACGATTTGCTGGCAAAGCATTTTGTCAACATAGGCGACCGCTACGCGAATGACGCCGAGGTGATTGTCTTCCTTAAGAGTCGCACGCGCAAAATCTCCTTTAGCGATAGCAGCTCCGTTCCTGCGATGGCAGAAGCGGCCATGTGATTTTTATTGGGTTAAGCTATCCGCTACTATGTTGCTACAGTGGCGATGGCACCGTTTAAGCAACAGAATTACTATTTGGCGTTCTACTAATGATGGATGCCCGTTCACCATTAGTGGCATCTCATCCGGCGGCAGCAGATAGGCTGCTCTTTTAAGTGGCGCTCCTTTGTGCGCCAGTAGCCATTTAAAGAACTGGCACGGCTCTTTACAGCCGTATCTTCAACGTACAACATGGCAAAAGGCCGCAAAAAAAGGGACGGCTATAGTATTATCCGCGACTGGCTGGCCGCCAAAGGCCTGCGTCCCTTTCCATTTCAGGAAGAAGCCTGGGCGGCTTGGGATAGGGGAGAAAGCGGCCTTGTAAACGCCCCGACGGGCTTCGGCAAGACCTTTTCCATCTTTCTTGCCGCCGTCATTGACTGGATAAACCAGCATCCGCAGGACTATAAAAAGCTGAAAGGCTCCGGCCTGCAATTGCTCTGGGTATCTCCGCTTCGTGCCCTCGCCAAAGACATCCACCGCGCGATGGACATTGCGCTGGCGGAACTGGAAATCCCCTGGCGCGTGGGCGTCCGAAACGGGGACACGAGCGTATCGGAAAGAGGAAAGCAGGCGAAGAATGCGCCGGAAATTCTCATCATCACGCCGGAAAGCCTGCATCTTCTTTTAGCAGCTAAGAACCATGAAAGCATTTTCCAAAACCTAAAAGGAATAGCAGTAGATGAATGGCACGAGTTGCTGGGGAGCAAGCGCGGGGTGCAGGTGGAACTCGGCGTGTCGCACCTGAAGCGAATTTGTCAGAATACTTCATCACAGCTGCGTATTTGGTCAATCTCAGCCACGATAGGCAATCTGGAGGAAGCCTGCCAAGTGTTGCTGGGAGATTGGGAAGGCGGCACTATTGTCCGCGCAAAGCTGCATAAGGAAATCGCGATCCGTACGTTGCTGCCGGAGTCTGTAGAGCGCTTTCCATGGGCAGGACATCTTGGTTTGAAGATGGTAAATGATGTACTGCCCATCATCCATAACGCCGGAACTACACTCCTCTTCACCAACGTCCGTTCCCAATCTGAGCGGTGGTATCAGGCCCTTCTTGAAGCAGACCCTGGCCTTGCCGGACAAATCGCCCTTCACCATAGTGCAATTGACGGTGAAACACGCACCTGGGTAGAAGAGCAGCTTCATGAGGGGACGCTAAAATGTGTGGTATGTACGGCATCGCTTGACCTCGGCGTAGACTTCCGGCCAGTGGATAATGTGATTCAGGTCGGCTCTCCGAAAGGTGTTGCCCGATTCCTGCAGCGCGCGGGCCGCAGCGGTCACCAGCCAGGCGAGGTCAGTACCATTTGGTTTGTGCCAACGCACTCGCTGGAAATTATGGAAGCGATTGCGCTGCAAAAAGGCTACGAAGCAGGGCTTATTGAAGAAAGAAAGCCAGTGCTGATGGCCTGGGATGTACTAGTTCAATATTTGGTCACGCGCGCCATCGGCGATGGCTTTCGCAGTGAAGAACTGTATGCGGAAGTGATATCCACGCACTCTTACGCAGATGTGACGTGGGACGAATGGGAATGGCTGCTGCTCTTCGTCACGCAAGGCGGCGCCGTGCTTAGCGGCTATGAAGAATACCATAAAGTGGTGCGCGGAGAAGACGGCGTGTACCGCGTTCCCAGCCGTCAGGTGGCCCTTCGCCACCGCATGAATATCGGCACCATTGTGAGCGATGCCTCTATGCGCGTGAAGTTTGTGACCGGCGGCTATGTAGGCACTATTGAGGAGAATTTTATCTCTCGCCTAAAACCCGGCGACGCATTTGTCCTTGCCGG